>NZ_JAPJZH010000016.1 GCF_027889715.1 Allohoeflea poritis | reverse complement strand
CCCACACCTTCTTCTCGGCCATCTGTATCGCCGCAACCGTCGCATTCTGGCTCTGATCAATGAGTCCTGAGCCTAGCCAGGCGGCGTACTCACAAATACGGAGTACACCACAACCAGTCGTCACCGGATACTTGCGATGCAGGTGGTGATGTCTCAGTTGCGGGTTCTACCATCGTTTGCCGGAAGCGCTCCACCGACCGCTTTCAGTGAGAAGGTCAAGACCATCCGCATTGGCAGGTCGCAAAAAGCTGGAGTATGGCATTAAGTCAGAAAATGATGGTGTCATTTTTTCCGAAAATGGCATTCCAATTCGCTAATGGGAATACTTGCACGGCGCTGTGGAGAGCTCGAGAACAAAGATCAATGACCGTGCCAAGGAGAGCATACGATGTATCCTTCGGTTGCGATTTGCGCAAAAGCAGGAACTGGACTTTGTGTCGCCATTTTCATTTTGTGCGCCATTGCATCGAAAAGTGTGATGGCGCAGGACTGTCCGACCTGTGATCTGGATTGGGCCGAATCTGCAAAGGTCGACGATGTTCGGCGGCTCTTTGCCACCGGTGTTTCTCCCAATGGCCGCTCATGGTCAGGTGGGCGATTGTCTTTTTTGATTGCCTACAAGAACCCGGACCCGGCAACCTTGGAGGTTTTTTTCGAGGAGGCGGAAAGGCTGCAAGAGCCTCTTGTCCTTGTGGAGGGCAAAGCACCCAATAGCATCTGGAACACGGCCCTGCATCACGCGGCAAGAAATGATCACACAGGCATGTTGAAACTGCTGCTCGAAAAGGGTCTCTCACCTCACTGGACGGACGACAAATACGCTACGCCGCTCATGGCAGCGATCGCCCACAGCCAAAATATCGAAACCTATCTGATACTGCTCGATGCGGGAGCCGATCCAAACGCCCGAGACGGTCTCGGTTGGACCGCAGCGCACCTTGTCGCCCGATTTGGTAGAAATCCCGATGTGCTGGATGTTCTCTTTGAGCACGGCCTTGTACTCGATGCGCAATCGGACAGCGGACTTTCTCCGCTTGAAATTGCTGTGGAATATAACTCGCAAGAAATGCAAGAAAGGTTTCGGGCGCTTCTGGAGGGAAACTAAGCTCAGGGCTCATTGATAACAACCAGAACGCGACGGTTGCGGCGATGCAAAAGCTGAGAGAAGGTGTGGGCGTATCGGTCGTAGCTTGTTGCGATGCGCCACCAGTCCTTGAGCTTGCCAAACATGTAGTCGATCTGGTGGCGCTGGCGGCAGAGTTCCCCGTCCTGCGAGATTTCGATCTTGCGGTTCTTCGACGAGGGCATGAAGGCTTCAGTGCTTCTGTCAGCGAGCGCCGCGCGGAACCAGTTCCAATCTAACTCAGAATTGCTCTAGTTCTCCACAAGACGGGCGACTTCGGATTTCAACAAGTCCACACCGCCCGGCCGCCAGCCGAGTCTCCGCAGCCTGGTTGTATCCATGACATTGCAGGACGCGCTGTCGGCTTTCGCCGGCAGCGGATTGTTGCAGCCGGTGTTGGCAGCAACGATTTCCAGCAGGTCATGATGGTCGACGAGCAGGTCGGAGACATTGAAGACCTTTCCGGCCACTTCGATTTCATCGGCCTCCAGCACTTGCCGGACTGCGCTCGCGACATCGCGGCCATGGACCTCGGTGCCGCAGCGGGGCTCAACCGGTCGCCCATCCAGGTAATTGGCAAAAAGTGATTGCCATTTATGTGCCGCGCCTAGTGCCGACGATCCGTAAACGCCGGTGATACGCAAGCTGGCGACGACAAGCCCGCTTTCGCGGTTCAGTTTCCGCAGATGGCGTTCGCAGGCCAGTTTCACGGCGCCGTAATGGGTGTCGGGATGCGACGGCATCGCTTCGACAAGCCTCGCACCCGGAGCTTGCCTCCCATAAGCTGCGCGGCTTGAAAGAAACACGCCGCGTTTTATGCCCGCCTGTGCCGCCGTATTGAACAAAAGCAATGTCGCCAGGAAGTTGCTGCGCCAGAAGCCGGGAACATCATCGCCTTCACCGCCCCGATAGCGGCCCTTTTCATGCGAGAAGGCGGCGTGGACGAGCATGTCGCAACCGGCCAGGACCTGGCTGAAATGCGCTTTCGGATCGAGCGACAGGGGGATGAAGCGCACGGGCGCGCGGAACACGTCCGGCTCCGGGGCGTTCCTGCCGGCAATCGTGACCTCGTATCCGTGTTCGAGCAGGTCGTCGACGATGAAGCGGCCGACCGTTCCGCTGCCGCCGGTCACCAGAACATGTGTCATGCGCCGCTCGACGGGTTTTTCAGCGATCGGATATCGGGAATGGTGTCACCGGTCAGATAGGCCTGCCACAGCGCAATGAGCGGTGCCAGTCGCCCGGCCTTCGGGTGATCCTTCTCCCAGGGTTTCTCATACTGGAAATGAAGGATGCCGATGGACGGCCAGTCCCAAAGCGCGGGCATGTTGAACCAGACATATTGCAGCATGTTGTAGAAGACCGGCAGCCCGTGCCAGTCCGGAAAGTAGTCTTGCAGGAAGGTCTGGTCGGTCCGTTTCCAGAAGATGTCCGGCTTGTCCAAAGCGGCCAGCATGTCGCCGAACGTCGCTGCGGACGGTTCGGCGACGAAGACGCCGGAATTCAGCCTGTGAAAATCGGCGAGCGATTCATAGACATTGGGCGCAGCGGAAAACTGCGGATAACCGAAGAGGCGATCGATGTTGCGCAGGACAATGGCGTCGGCGTCGATGAACACGCAGCGTTCGTATTCCTCCAACTGCCACAGCCGCAGCTTGACGAAATTGTCGAGCGGCGTGTGAAAGTCCGGCTTGCGGCCTTTGGTGAAGGGGGCATCGGCATGCAGACGGGCGCGGGCGTGGCGCTGATTGAAGCCGTCCGAGGTGGGCAGCAATTCGGCCCTGATCAGCCGCGCGCCTAAAGCCTCAACCGCATGCAGGTCGGAGGCCGGCACGGCGCCGGTGTGCAGCACGACAATGTCGGCCCGTGTTCGGGTGAGCACGATGGACCGGACCAGCGCAAGCGCGCCCGCCGCATAGTCGCTGTTGGTGACAAGCGTTACATAGGCGGTCTTGCTGCCCGTCGGTTTCGACGCGATCAGCTCCGGATGCTCATCCACGGCGCGATTGTCCCGGTTACGACGCCGATTTCAGCGATTTGCCTTCGGGGTCGCGGTTGATCGTCGGCTCGATGTCCTTGGTCCAGGCCGATACGGCCGGAATGCGGCTGCGGTCGACGCGGTAGGAGTATTTCCTGGCCACCTCGACAACCTCTTCGAGCAGGCCTTCTTCCAGCGTGATCGGATCGAGGCCGAGTTCGAGGAATTGCTCATTGTGTACGACGAGATCGTTTTCCGGCGCTTCCTTGCGCGGGTTGGGCAGGTAGGCGATGTCGACGCCGGTCAGCCGCGAAATCAGCTCCGCAAGATCCTTGACCCGGTGGGTTTCGGTCATCTGGTTGAAGATCTTGACCTTGTCGCCGGCCTGAGGCGGGTTTTGCAAGGCAAGCTCGATGCAACGCACGGAATCCTGGATGTGAATGAATGCCCGGGTCTGGCCGCCGGTGCCGTGGACCGTCAGCGGATAGCCGATCGCCGCCTGGATCAGGAAGCGGTTGAGCACGGTGCCGTAGTCGCCGTCATAGTCGAACCGGTTGATGAGCTGCTCGTGGCGGCGCGTTTGCTCCGTGTGGGTGCCCCAGACGATGCCCTGATGCAGGTCGGTGATCCGCACCGCGTCATTCTTGGCGTAGAACTGGAACAGGAGCTGATCCAGGCATTTCGTCATGTGGTAGATCGAGCCGGGATTGGCCGGATAGAGGATGTCCTGCCGGACCGTATCGCCAGCCATGGTGTCGATGCCCACTTCCAGATATCCCTCCGGAATGGCCGCGCCGACGGTCGAATAGCCGTAAACGCCCATCGTGCCGAGATGGACCAGATGCGAATCGACGCCGGTCTCCACCAGGGCGTTGAGCAGATTGTGCGTCGCGTTGACATTGTTGTTGACCGTGTAGTTCTTGTGCCGGTCGGACTTCATCGAGTATGGCGCGGCCCGCTGTTCGGCGAAGTGGACGATGGCGTCCGGCTTCTCGGCCGCCAGCCAGGACTTGAAGACATCGTAGTCGCGCGCGACGTCGATCAGGTGGAAGTGGATGCGCCGCCCTGTCTCGTGATGCCAGATGCGGGTGCGTTCCTGAATGGAATCCATCGGGGTGAGCGACTGCACACCGAGCTCCGTGTCAATCCAGCGGCGGGAGAGGTTATCGACGATGTGAACGTCATGTCCCTGTTCCGAAAGGTGAAGCGATGTCGGCCATCCGACAAATCCGTCACCACCGAGAACCGCAATTTTCATGGGAATATCCTCCATTCGCATCTTTGGCGAGCGTTAGACCGCAATTATGACAGGAATACAATGACCAGCGGGCCCATATGTCACTTGTGTGTCAATCGGGCATTGCTCTGGCAATGAAATTGTGTTCGGTCAACCGCGCGAACACCCATAGTTGTTGATGGAGGCCATGTTGAAAGAGGCGCTTGCCGGAGAACTTGTCGGAAACGGCCACCGGCTTCTGCAGCGGGTCTATTACGAGGACACCGACTTTTCCGGTGTCGTCTACCACGCGCGCTACCTGAATTTCCTCGAACGCGGCCGCACCGACTACCTGCGCTGCCTCGGCGTCAATCAGAGCGCCCTGGCCGATGGGCAGGACGGGCTGGCATTCGTCGTCTACCACATGGATATCGCGTTTCGCGCCGCGGCGAGAATGGACGACATTTTGGAGATCACCACCGAGCCGGAGCGTCTGACCGGCGTGCGGCTCGTGCTCAAACAGAAAATAGCGTGCAATGACAAGCAGTTAATTGCCGCAACGGTCACCGTGGCGACGGTCGATCGGCAAGGCCGGCTTTCGCGGATGCCGAAGGAGACCGCCCAATTGTTTTGCCTTTGACCCTTGTGCCCCGGAAATACTTGATAATTTCACGTTCCCGTCATTGTACGGAATTAACACTTGCCTTATTTCCTAACCTGTCATTAACCATAACCGTGCCTTAATGGAATTTGAGGGATTGCGCATTTCTTGCGCCTTCCTTTGACCAAAATTTGCCGCGACAAGGCAGGCCCGGGTGAGTGAGACGGTGCGAGCAGTAAAAGCGAAACCGGACCGCATCAAGCGTCTATCGACGCGGATCCTGCAAGCGTGCGGCGGCGCAACATTCTAATTCTAGGATCGGACGGTATGGAACAGGTAGGTCTGGCTGCCACTAACGAGGTTACGCTTTGGGCACTCTTCATTGAAGCCAGCTTCGTGGTCAAGCTGGTGATGGTGGGACTGGTCGCCGCGTCGATCTGGACCTGGGCAATTATCATCGACAAGACGATCAATTTCGGCCGCGCGCGGCGTCAATTCGACCGCTTCGAACAGGTGTTCTGGTCCGGCCAGTCGCTTGAAGATCTCTATCAGATGCTCTCCGACCGGAAAACGAGCGGCATGAGCTCGATCTTCGTTTCCGCCATGCGGGAATGGAAAAAGTCCTTCGAGCGCGGGGCGCGCTCGCCCATGGGCCTGCAGATGCGCATCGACAAGTCGATGGACGTGACCCTGGCACGGGAAAGCGAGAAGCTGGAGGCGCGCTTGGGTTCGCTCGCCTCGATCGGATCGTCGGCGCCGTTCATCGGCCTGTTCGGCACCGTGGTCGGCATCATGACCTCCTTCCAGGCCATCGCCGGATCCAAATCGACCAATCTCGCGGTTGTTGCGCCCGGTATCGCCGAAGCGCTGCTGGCCACCGCAATCGGTCTTCTCGCCGCCATTCCCGCTGTGATCGCCTACAACAAATTCTCCTCCGATGCCGGCAAGCTGACCGCGCGCATGGAAGGTTTCGCGGACGAGTTCTCCGGCATCCTGTCGCGCCAGATCGACGAAAAGCTGCAGCCGCGCCAGGCAGCCGAGTAGGGTTTGCATCAATGGTTATGGGGACAGATACATCAACCTCCGGTGTCCGCCGTCGCGGTGGCGCACACCGGCAGGGCAGGCGGCGCAAGCCGATGAGCGAAATCAACGTGACGCCGTTTGTCGACGTGATGCTGGTGCTGCTCATCATCTTCATGGTCGCGGCGCCGCTATTGACCGTCGGCGTGCCGATCGATCTTCCGGAGACGGAAGCCAGCGCGCTCAATTCCGAGACCCAGCCGATCACCGTGTCGGTCAACGAGGCCGGCGAGATTTTCCTGCAGGAAACCTCCATTCCGCTCGATGAAGTGGTTCCGAAACTCCAGGCGATTGCAACGACCGGGTATCAGGAGCGCATTTATGTGCGCGGCGACCGCAATGCCGACTACGGCACCGTCATGCGCGTGATGGCGCGCATCTCCTCCGCAGGGTACAAGAATCTAGGCCTGGTCACCCTGCAGGAGCAGGATGGCTGATCATCGGCGATGAAACTCGGCGTCCTCATATCCGCTTTTGCTCATGCGATGCTTTTAGGCTGGGGTCTGTTCTGGCTCTCCGCGCCTGATTCGCACGAGGCCGTGGAAATCGAGGCCGTGCCCGTCGACATCATTCCCGTTTCCTCGATCACGGAGATTCAGGAGGGCGACCGTTCCGCATCGGCGGCGGAGCGGGCAGCGCCGCGGCCTACAAGCCGTCCGAAGCCGGTCGAGGATGCGGTGAATGTCGGCGACAATACGGTAGACTTGAAACCGACGCCCGCCGAGCAGCCGTCCGAAAGGGTTGTCGAAGCAGCAGCGGAGCCGCAAAGGGCCGATATTGCCGAACCGCTTCCGTCCACGGAGCCCGAAGCGGTGCCGAGGCCGGCCGAGAAGCCTGAACCGGTGGCGGCGACGGAAGTCGCGGCCCTGCCGGAGCCGCAGCGTGAGGTCGCACCCGATCCGGTGGCGGAAGCTATTTCCCGCGCCGAGACGGCGAAGCCGGAGTTCGAGCCGCTGCCGGAAAAGGTGCCGACGCCGAAACTGCGTCCGCAGCCGCCCAAGGCGCAGACCGCCAAGACGCCGGAACGCAAGATCAACGAAGACCGCCAGCAGACATCCAAGGTGGCCTCGACCCGCGACAGCGATTTCAATGCGGACGAGATCGCCGCGCTTCTGAACCGCGAGGATCCGGCCGGCGGCGGGGCGCGGCGCAGCCAGCAGGAGGCCGCGCTCGGCGGTCAGCGAACCACCTCGGGCCTGCAATTGTCGCAATCCGAGATGGATGCGCTGCGCGGGCAGATCCAGCGCTGCTGGACCATCCGGCCAGGCATGGCGGATGGGGATGACATCCGCGTGCGGGTCACGATGCGCCTCGACCGCAACGGCGAAATCGAGGGCGCACCCGCCGTTGAAGCTTCGGGCGGGACGGCCAATGTGAGACGGGTTCTTTCGGGCGATGCCCGCAGGGCCGTCCTGCGCTGCGCGCCCTACAACCTTCCGACTGAAAAATACGAGACATGGGCCGATGTTGTGGTTAACTTCGACCCGTCACAGCTGTTTTGAGGGAAATTCCTTGAGCACGATGCCTACCGCACTTCTTCCGACGCCAATTGCCGTGCTGAGCGGTTTCCTCCTGAGGAGCTTGGTCATCATTTGCGGCCTTGCCGCAACGGCCCTGCCGGCCAGCGCGCTTGTCGAAATCGATATCAACCAGGGCAATGTCGAACCGCTGCCAATGGCGGTCACCGATTTTGTTTCCGAAGATGACCTCGGGCCGAAAATATCCGGCGTGATCGCCGATGATCTGCGCCGGTCCGGTCTGTTCGCGCCGATACAGAAGGCAGCGTTCATCCAGAAGATCTCCAATCCGGATCTTGCGCCCCGGTTCGAGGACTGGCGTGTCATCAATGCGCAGGCGCTGGTGGTCGGCCGCGTGAGCAAGGAGGCCGACGGACGGCTGCGGGCCGAGTTTCGCCTCTGGGACACATTTGCCGGTGAGCAGCTGATCGGACAGCAATTTTTCACGCAGCCGGAAAACTGGCGGCGCGTTGCGCATATCATTGCCGATGCGATCTATGAGGAATTGACGGGCGAGCGCGGCTATTTCGACACCCGCGTCGTTTTCGTTTCGGAAACAGGGCCGCGCAATGAACGCCAGAAGCAGCTTGCCATCATGGATCAGGACGGCGCCAATCTGCGCTTTCTGACGCAGGGCAACGACCTCGTGCTGACGCCCCGTTTCTCGCCGAGCCGCCAGGAGGTCACCTATATGTCGTTCGCCGACGGCGAGCCGCGCGTCTATCTGCTGCAGCTCGAAACCGGCCAGCGCGAGATTGTCGGCAACTTTCCGGGAATGACATTCTCGCCCCGCTTTTCGCCGGACGGCCAGAAAGTGATCATGAGCCTGCAGCAGGGCGGAAACGCCAATATCTACACCATGGACCTGCGCACGCGGGCAACAACCCGCCTGACCGATACGGCAGCCATCGACACGTCGCCATCCTATTCGCCGGACGGCAACCGCATCGTGTTCGAATCCGACCGGGGCGGACGCCAGCAGCTCTATGTCATGAATGCCGACGGCAGCAACCAGCAGCGGATTTCCTTCGGCGACGGGTCCTATTCGACGCCCGTCTGGTCGCCGCGCGGCGACCTGATCGCCTTCACCAAACAGTCCGGCGGCAAATTCTCGATCGGCGTCATGCGACCGGACGGTTCCGGCGAGCGCATCCTGACGACGGGTTTCCACAATGAGGGACCGACCTGGTCGCCGAACGGTCGGGTGATCATGTTTTTCCGTCAGCCGGCGGGCGCTTCCGGGCCGCAGCTCTATTCGATCGATCTGACCGGCTATAACGAGCAGAGGGTGGAAACGCCCAATTACGGTTCCGATCCGGCCTGGTCGCCGCTGTTGAAATAGGCACAGACCAGTCGCATCGATGCCGCAATGTACTGTATAAGGGTCACGCGGCGCTTTGCCTGTCAGTCGGGCACCGAACAATTCCAGTGTCGTCATAACGAGGAGAACGACCATGAACCTGATGATGAGCATAGCGCGCAGTCCGGCTGTGCTGGCGCTGGTTGCCGTGCTTGCCCTGGCAGGCTGCTCGTCCAAGAGGACGCTTCCGAACAGTCCGGGCGAACTTGGTCTGGGGGGCAGCGGCGCCGTGCCCGGATCGCAGCAGGACCTGACGCTGAATGTCGGCGACCGGATCTTTTTCGACACCGATTCGGCGGCTATCAGGCCGGACTCGGCAACAACCCTCGACCGGCAGGCCCAATGGCTGAAGAAATATCCGGACAAGTCGGTAACGATCGAAGGTCACGCCGACGAGCGCGGTACGCGCGAATACAACCTTGCGCTGGGTGCAAGGCGGGCTGCGGCGACCCGGTCCTATCTGATCTCCAAGGGCATTTCGTCGAACAGGATCAAGACGATCTCCTACGGCAAGGAACGGCCGGTTGCCGTGTGCGACGACATTTCCTGCTGGTCGCAGAACCGCCGCGCCGTAACAGTCGTCTCCGGCGTAGGCAGCTAGAACAGGCATGGTAAGGGGCATCGGGGTAGCGCTGTCAAAGCAAGGGTAAAGAACAATGATCGCAACTTCCCGCATATTCGCCGCCTGCCTGTCGCTGGCGATCGCACCGGGGCTCGCTCATGCGGCCGGGGCAGCGATGTCCGCAACCGCCGGCATCGCGGTTCCGGAAACCGTGCCCGAGGCGCCGATTGTTCTGGTGCAGGCGGGCGACGCCACCTTCCGCATCGGCCAGCTCGAGGAGCAGGTCCGAATTCTCAACGGGCGCATCGAGGAAATGAACTTCCAGCTGTTGCAGATGCAGGAGCAGATGCGCCAGATGCAGGAGGACAACGAGTTCCGGTTCCAGGAATTGGAGAATGTCAGCGGCGAGCGCACCGAGGCGGAGCCTCCGCAGCCGCAGGGCGAACGAAACGTTGTCGTTCTCGATCCGGCGAAACAGTCGGACGGCACGCAAGATCTCGGAACAATCACATTCGATCAGAACGGTGAAATGGTCGATGACCGGCAAACCGGCCAGGATCAGACGCAGACGGCGGCTTTGCCAGCGTCCGATTCCGAGGAACTCTACCGCGTGGCCTATGGGTTCATCCTGTCGGGCGATTATCCCCAGGCGGAAGCGGCCTTCCGGAACTATATCGACCAGCATCCGGGCGAGCCGAAAATGGCCGATGCCTATTTCTGGCTGGGTGAAGCCCAGTATTCGCAGGGCACCTATCATGAAGCGGCCAAGACGTTGCTGACTGCGCACAAGCAGTTTCCGAGCGCGCAAAAGGCCCCGGAGATGTTGCTGAAGCTCGGCATGTCGCTTGCGGCGCTTGACAATCGCGATACGGCCTGCGCCACTTATCGCGAAGTGCTTACGCGCTATCCGAGTGCATCGGATGCTGTGAAAAGCAAGGTCGCCGTCGAGCAAAGCCGCATGAGCTGCTAGAATGGGGTGAGGTGTCTGGGGTCCAGCCGGAAGTCGCGATTGAGACATTCATTTCCAGGCTGCGGCCGTCCAAGACCCTGTGCGTCGCCGTTTCCGGAGGCAGCGATTCGACGGCGCTGCTGCACCTCCTCGACAAATATGTAAGACACGCTGGCGGGCCGCGGCTTGTCGCGGTCACCGTCGATCACGGCCTGAGAGCGGCCTCCGCCGTGGAGGCGAAGCAGGTCGCCGATTTCTGCAAATCGCGCGGCATAAGGCACATCACCAAGCAGTGGACCGGAAAAAAACCGGAAAGCGGCCTGCAGGACGCGGCCCGCAATGCCCGCTATGAATTGCTGCGCGAGGCGGCTTTATCCGTCGGCGCAGCCGCCGTGATCAGCGCGCACACGCGCGACGATCAGCTCGAAACCATACGGATGCGGCAAAGGCGGGGTATGGGCCGGGGGCTTTCGGGGATGGCCGAAGCGGTGCTTTTCCGGCGCGATTGCTGGATATTGCGGCCCTTGCTGACGGTTTCCAGGGGCGATCTTCGCGCCGCGCTGGAGCGCGACGGCATCGGCTGGATCGACGATCCGAGCAATGATGACCGGCGCTTCGAGCGGGTGCGCGTGCGGCAGGAGGGCGGCAGTCCCGAAATCGACAGCGGGTTGCTGTCGATGGTCGATGCGATGGCCGCAGCGCGGCGCAAGGACGGCGAGCGGCTGGCGCGGTTCCTCCATGACGATGTGGTCGTGCATGGCGATATGCTTGCCGAACTGCCGCTGGTTCCGGAAGGCCTGTCCGACGTGCTGCAGCAGGCTGTGGCGCTCATGGCGGCGCTGCTCGGCGGGCGCGCCTATCTTCCGGGCTCGCGCTCGCAGGACCAGATTGCGCGGCTGGTCGCCGGCGGCGGGCCGCCGCGCGTCAATCTGAGCCGCTCGGTGATCGACAGGCGGGCACGGCGCGTATTCGTCTATCGCGAGCGGCGATCTATACCGACGATGCGGTTGCCGGCGGGTGGGCAGATCATCTGGGACGGGCGCTATCGGCTGGTCAGTCGCTACAAGCGGCGATCGGTGTTGATCGGGCCCGCGGACGATGCCGGCGGGTTTGTTCCGCCGGACCTGTCGGATCAATTGCCGCCGGGGGTTGTTTCAAGGGCAGCCCGTGCCCGGCCTGCGTTGATTGTGCCGGCCGCTGCAAAGTCGCCGGAAACGCGGCAGGCAGCATTCGGGTCGCGTTATCTTGAGATGATCCGATACTTCACGCATTTCGACCTGTTTCTGCCCGATTTCGAGCGTAGCGTGGCCGATGAATGCGCCGCTTTGTTCGGTTTGCCGCCCTATCCGGAACCGCCTTTGTAACAAAGCGTTCAGTGCAGGTGGCTATTAATTGCCGCACTTGTCGCATCTGCGCTCCGGGTGGTCTTGGCAACGGACCGTCGGGGACCTATGTTATTGCCACATGAAAATGCCCGCCAAATGGCGGGCCGCCGGTTGTTTCGGGGTACCGCATGAACCCAAATTTCAGGAATTTTGCCCTCTGGGCAATCATAGCGCTGTTGCTTATCGCCCTTTTCAATATGTTTCAGGGGCCGAATGAGCGCAGCGCGTCGCGTGAAATCAGCTATTCCGAGTTCCTGCAGGACGTCGACAATGGGCAGATTCGCAATGTCACCATCGTTGGCGACACCATTACGGGCGTCTATGCCGATGGCAACAAATCGTTCCAGACCTATTCGCCGGGCGATTCGGGCCTCGTGCAGCGTCTCGAGGACCGTGGCGTTGGCATAACGGCAAAGCCGGAAGTCGACGGATCGAACACATTCTTCGGCTATCTGATCTCATGGCTGCCGATCCTGCTTATTCTGGGTGTCTGGATTTTCTTCATGCGCCAGATGCAGGGCGGGTCGCGCGGCGCCATGGGTTTCGGCAAGTCGAAGGCGAAGCTCCTGACCGAATCGCACGGACGCGTGACGTTTGACGATGTCGCCGGTGTCGACGAGGCCAAGGAAGACCTCGAGGAGATCGTCGAATTCCTGAGAGATCCGCAAAAGTTCCAGCGGCTCGGCGGGCGCATCCCGCGCGGCGTGCTTCTGGTCGGACCGCCCGGAACCGGTAAAACGCTGCTGGCCCGTTCGGTGGCCGGCGAGGCGGCTGTGCCGTTCTTCACCATATCGGGTTCCGATTTTGTCGAGATGTTCGTCGGCGTTGGCGCCAGCCGCGTGCGCGACATGTTCGAACAGGCGAAGAAGAATGCACCCTGCATCATCTTCATCGACGAAATCGACGCCGTTGGACGCCATCGCGGCGCCGGCCTCGGCGGCGGCAATGACGAGCGCGAACAGACGCTCAACCAGTTGCTCGTCGAAATGGACGGTTTCGAGGCCAATGAGGGCATCATCCTGATTGCCGCGACCAACCGTCCCGACGTTCTCGATCCGGCGCTGCTGCGTCCCGGTCGTTTCGACCGTCAGGTGGTGGTGCCGAATCCGGACATCATCGGCCGCGAGCGCATTCTGAAGGTTCATGTGCGCAATGTTCCGCTGGCGCCGAATGTCGATCTGAAGGTGATCGCGCGCGGCACGCCGGGCTTTTCGGGCGCCGACCTGATGAACCTCGTCAACGAGGCGGCTCTCATGGCCGCCCGGCGCAACAAGCGTCTTGTCACCATGCTCGAATTCGAGGATGCCAAGGACAAGGTGATGATGGGTGCGGAGCGACGCTCCAGCGCGATGACGCAGGAGGAAAAGAAGCTCACGGCCTATCATGAATCCGGGCATGCCATTGTCGCGCTCAATGTCGAATCGGCCGATCCGGTCCACAAGGCGACCATCATTCCGCGCGGCCGGGCGCTTGGCATGGTCATGCAACTGCCCGAAGGCGACCGCTACTCCATGAGCTATAAATACATGGTGTCGCGTCTTGCCATCATGATGGGCGGTCGTGTCGCGGAGGAAATCACCTTCGGCAAGGACAACATCACCTCCGGTGCCGCTTCGGATATCGAGCAGGCGACGAAGCTTGCCCGCGCCATGGTGACGCAATGGGGCTTTTCCGACGAGCTCGGGCAGGTCGCCTATGGCGAGAACCAGCAGGAGGTCTTCCTCGGACATTCCGTTGCGCAGCAGAAGAACGTTTCGGAGTCGACGGCGCAGAAGATCGACAGCGAAATCCATCGCCTGATCGATGATGCCTATGCGACGGCGCGCAGGATCCTGACCGAGAAGAACAACGATTTCAAAACACTGGCCGAGGGCCTGCTCGAATACGAAACCCTGTCCGGCGACGAAATCACCGCTCTGCTGCGCGGCGAGAAGCCTTCCCGCGACATGGGCGACGATACGCCGCCTTCGCGCGGTTCGGCGGTGCCCAAGACCGGCGCAAAAAGCCAGGACGGCAAGGAAGAACCCGACAATCCGGATACGGGAATGGAGCCACAGCCCCAGTAACGGACCGTCAAGAAAAAGTTGCGAAAATGGCCGCTTGATGCGGCCGTTTTTGTTTGAAAGACTTGCAAACGATATCTGATCCACTTTGGCCGGTCAGAATGGTAGTGACCTGCCGCACGTATTGAGATCGAATCGAGGGACCCATGTCACGTCAGTATTTCGGAACAGACGGTATTCGCGGCAAGTCTAACACGTTTCCGATGACGCCGGATGTCGCCATGCGCGTTGGGCTGGCGGCGGGCAAGCTGTTCCGCAGGGGCGACCACCGCCATCGCGTCGTGATCGGCAAGGACACCCGCCTTTCGGGCTATATGCTGGAGAATGCGCTTGTCGCGGGATTTACCGCCTCGGGCATGGATGTATTCCTTCTTGGCCCGATCCCGACACCGGCTGTCGCCATGCTGACACGCTCGTTGCGTTCCGACATCGGGGTGATGATCTCGGCATCGCATAATCCTTATGTGGACAACGGCATCAAGCTGTTCGGGCCGGACGGCTTCAAACTGTCCGACGAGATCGAGATACAGATCGAACGGCTTATCGAGGCGGATATGTCGCGGCTTCTGGCGAAGTCCGAGAGCATCGGCCGGGCCAAGCGTATCGACGGCGTGCACGACCGCTATATCGAATTTGCCAAGCGGACGATGCCCCGCGACGTTTCGCTCAGCGGGCTGCGGGTGGCCATCGACTGCGCGAACGGCGCCGCCTACAAGGTTGCGCCGGCGGCGCTGTGGGAGCTCGGCGCCGAGGTCATCACGCTCGGAAACGAGCCGAACGGCCACAATATCAATCTGGACTGCGGCTCGACGCATCCGGTGGCGCTTGCCAAGAAGGTCCACGAGGTGCGCGCCGATATCGGTATCGCCCTCGATGGCGATGCCGATCGTGTGCTGATCGTCGACGAGAAAGGCGCCGTCGTCGATGGCGATCAGTTGATGGCGGTCATCGCCGAGTCCTGGTCGGGCGACAGCAGGCTGTCGGGCGGCGGCATCGTCGCGACGGTCATGTCCAATCTCGGTCTGGAAAGGTTCCTGACGGACCACGACCTGCAACTCGCCCGCACCAAGGTGGGCGACCGATATGTGGTGGAACATATGCGCGCCAACGGCTTTAATGTCGGCGGCGAACAGTCCGGCCATATCGTCCTGTCTGATTTCGCGACAACCGGTGACGGGCTTGTCGCGGCTCTGCAGATCCTCGCCTGCGTCAAACGCATGGACCGTCCCGTCAGCGAGGTCTGCCGCCGGTTCGAGCCGGTGCCGCAGCTTTTGAAGAATGTCCGGATATCCGGCGGCAAGCCGCTGGAGAACAAACATGTGCAGCAGGCCATCCGGTCCGCCGAGGAAGAGCTGGCCGAAAGCGGCCGCCTAGTCATCCGGCCGTCGGGCACAGAACCGCTGATCCGCGTGATGGCGGAGGGCGATGACAAGGACATGATCGAGCGGATTGTCGACCAGATCGTCGACGTTATCTCAGGCGTCCGCAGCGCCGCCTGAGACCCAAAAAGGGCCGGTTTCCGGCTCTCTCTTCACGTACATCACGCCCGGTGCTTCCTCCGACCGTGACGCGTTCGGCGGGGATCTTTTTTTGATCAACGTGCTTCCAAGAAACAGCAATATGCGATTTTTATTTGCTGTTACTTATTGTAATTATTACAGAAAATTCGATTCCTCGGTAAACGGACATAGATAACAGGCTCTTAACCTTTTTACGCGACACTTCCTAGCGTGCAATTCAAACATCGCCACGGCGCGGGCATTGGGGGTCCGTCCTGTTTGGTGGGCGCGGAGTAGTAAAATGAGAGTTTACCTGATTGCAGCCACAACGGCACTCGTTGCCGCACCGGCATGGGCTGCCGACACGATTCCAACACCGACGCCGGAGCCGGTACCGGTTTATCATTCCGAGATGCGTGGCACGACCCATGTTGCCGATGGCGACTGGTCGGGCGCCTATGTCAAGGGGCAGGTCGGCTATGCCTGGCCGGCGATCCGCGGCGCGACCTATGCAGTTGGTGGCGGTACCAACATTTTCGCCACGCATTCCGTCGACAACACCTGGTTCGCAGGCGTCGGCGCCGGTTATCAGATCAACCGGTATCTGAGAACGGAACTGATGTTCGACTATCTGTTCGATTCCGATTTCACCGGTTCAACCTATGGCAGCTGCGGCGTCGCGGCAGATTGCGTATCGACCGACCTGTCGAGCTGGAATGCCTACTCGTTGATTGCCAGCGTCTATGTCGATCTTGATTTCTGGGGTCACGGCTCCGCCTGGGGTCACTTCGTCCCATATGTCGGCGGCGGTATCGGTGGTTCCTACGTCAATTGGGACGATCTGCAGAACACCTCCTGTGAAGTGGGCGATCCGACAAACTGTGATCCGACGGTCACCCATGAGGGCGGCGGCTCCTGGCGATTTGCCTGGGAAGTCGGTGCCGGTGGTTCCTACTACTTCCGCTGCGACTTCGCCGGGGAAGCCGGATACAAGTATCGCCGTATCGAGGGCGGAAACTTCTTCGGCAACGCGCTCGGTGCAGGACCTGGCTGGGACTCCGGTTTCAGCGCGCACATGGTCAATGTCGGCCTGCGCTACTATCCGGGCCGCGACTGCGAGCCGCCTTACGAGCCGCCGGTCGTTCCGCCGGTCTACAAGTAAATCCGGCAATCACGCTTTTATGAAACCGCCCGGCCCAGCCGGGCGGTTTTGCGTTGTGGAGGATTTTCTTCGTGTTCATGGATAATCACCCGTAAATGAACGTGGTGAACAAACATGCTTAACCGCAACTTAACCAGTTTGCCCGATAGTCATCTCATGGACGTAGCTCGCGGTGGCGATTCACACTCCGAGCCTGGCAGAGGAACTGGTTTAATGATCAAAAGTGTATTGTCCCGTTCACTGATTGCCGCGCTGCTCGTGGGCGCGTCGAACGCGGCGCTTGCGGCGGATCTGGACAACATCATCTATGCGCCGGAACTGCCGAGGACCGTGCCCGTGGAAGTGGGAAACGGGTGGTATCTGCGCGGTGACGTCAGCTACGATTTTTCAACGAGCGGCGACGCCACGTCCTTCAGGTCCTGGGATTTCAACACCAGCACCGAAGGTCCGGCGGTTGGTTATTCATCTTCCTCGTTCGAGACGGATTGGGGTGTCGGCCTCGGCCTCGGCTACCAGTTCACCAACTGGCTGCGCGGTGAAGCAATGCTGAATTATCAGCGCGGCACTTTCAGCGCGACCAGCAGTTCGGCGGCTGTTCCCTGTACGGGTCTGTTGGCTGACGGTTGTGACACCAGCGGTGCTGCGGATTTCGAGTCCTATGGCCTGATGGCAAACGGCTATGTCGACCTCGGCACCTATTCCGGCTTTACGCCCTATGTCGGTGCCGGAGCAGGTTTGACGCTGGTGGATTACGACAGTTATGTCGCGTCGGAAACCTGCGTGGGCGCATGCCCCGGCGGAACGACGCCGGTTACGGTTTCGCATGCGGGACAGGCCGACTGGCGCTTTACCTACGCGCTTATGGCCGGTGTTTCCTATGAGTTCGTCCGCAATCTGAAGGCGGATCTGGGCTACAGATATACCAATGTCGGCAGCGGCGACATCTATGGCTTCGACAGTGTTTCGGCAGCGGCCGGCGCCACCGGCGTTCAGAGCTCCGACAACGGCTATTCGACCCATGCCGTAACGGCCTCGCTGCGCTACGCCCTCTGGTAGGAACCGGACCGTATCAAAGACAGGCGGGCCCATCGGCCCGCCTTTTTTGTTGCGTCAATCAAAATCAGAAATGCTCTGACCGCACCCGCGGACGTGGCGGCACGCATCGTGCCGCCACAACTATTGGGCTATCCGTCAGCGCCGGTGCCAAACACCGCCGTGATGGGGGGCGGGATGTCCGCCGCCGTGATGCGGGCTGTAGAGCGGTCCGTAAGGCCCGTAGGGGTGGTACGGATGGTACGGGTGATATGGATGATATGGATGATATGGATGGTACGGATGATAGGGATGATACGGTCCGTATGGTCCATAGGGTCCGTACGGGTGGTACGGATGATAGGGCGCGTAGGGATGATAGTACCGGTTCCAGTAGGGGTACCAGGGATAGTTCTGGTAATGCGCGTGCCAATAGGCCTGGTTGAAGACAACAATGCCAATGCCCACCGCGACTGCAACCTGCGGTGTCAGAACGGTTCTCTGACCGTTGTTGACGGTAAGGATGTATGACGACGCGATCCAGCCGCGCGCCGCATTCCAGGATATGTCGCACCAGTCATAGCCGGACTGGCAGCCATAAACCTCGATGGTTGCATTCTGGGGCAGGGTTGCGATGACCGGATAGTTGGTTCCCGGGCCGGCGCGAAGATGCACGGTCGCGGTCGTATAGCCGGTCGTCTGTGCAAGCGCCGCCGTGGCGATCAGAGGCATTATCAGGGCCACCACTGCCCCTAGAAATAGCTTCCTCATGGGTTTGTCCTGTTCAACTGGTTGAGCACGGAAATATTAGATAGCCGGGCGGGTAACCGGTCAAGTTAATGATTGATGAAGACGGCGGGTGTCGCGCAACGCCGGAGATAGGTCAGTGGTACCGGTTGTAAGCGTCAGGCTGCGAACAAGCCGCTCAACCGGTCGTCGACCTCGTATCCGGCGTCTGGCGGCGTTGCGAAAACGGATCGTTCATATTTCCAGTTCGTGTTGATGCCGGTGAAATGCAGATAATCGATCCCGGCGTCTGTGCCGGGCTGCATGCCGGTCACGCAGTGGATTTTCCACTGGCTTTGCGGCGGGATTTTTTGCGGCACCGCGCACCATTTTAGGGCGCTGGGACCGGCTTGCGGCTTCTTGTATTTAAAGTCGCGATGTCTGAAGCCCTGTCCAGGTGTATAACCATCGATTGCCGATGATATCCAGGTGCCGGCGTATTGAAGATAGCCGTTGGCCGACTGTTCGGCGGCTTCAAACACGGTTTGCCCGGACGATGCCGGCAGAACCAGTTCATCTATGTCGGCGTTGAGCACGGATGACGCATTGCGAAGAAAGCGGCGGCGCGCAAGTTCCAAAGCCGCGTATTTGCTGAAGTTGGAGTCCCATAGCTGGTATTTGCGGCCATGGCGCCAAAGATCGAAGGGCAATGTCAGGATGCCCGGACGGAAAAGGCCTCGAAAGCGAAGCTGTCCGAAACTCGGCCCGAACTTGAAAGGCCAGTCGACCACCCAGAAGTTCCGGATTCCGTCGATCCGGCGGGCAAGATCAACTATCTCACGGGCGTCATATTTGGTCGATTGATTGTCAAAGAAAAGGAAGCTGTCCGCCCGCTGCATCCTGACATGGTATCGGACCCACTCGTCGATCCAGGACAGTTCGTTGTCCCTTGACATTGTAACCATCGCGCGGGAGCCGCGAAACGTATCATTGTGGGACTTGCCGATCGTACTTTGCAATGCTGCGGTGTCGGTTTCGATCTCAAGGATGGGGTGCCCGTTCGGCCCGGCCGCCAGTTCGACCGCGCAGCACCGGTCCAGTGCCCTGGCTTCCGGCGCGGCCGATACCGCTTCTCCGCCAACGCTGAACCGTCCCTTCAAAACGGTTTCGGAAAGGTTCCAGAGCGGAGGGCCGATCAGGCACAGCGATCCTGGCCGTTCCTCGAAGACATCGTAGAATATGGTGGTGTCGTCAAACTTCTCGTCGAAATCGGCATCGCGGAAGTTCATCGGCCTTCGCGCCTGACGCCTCAACACGGCCGGATCGGGAGAGATCATCGGATTGAGGTCTATTAACTTGAACCGGTCGTCGTTCACGTTACCTGTTCCCAGATGCCAAGCTTGCCGTTGAAACCAGGCCAATAGTTTTTGAACGGATCGGCGGCGTCAATTCACCGCTGATCTTATGCACATCTTGCGCTGCGACAATCGATTCCGAATTGAAGCTTGCACCGCAAGGCGCTTTTGGCTATCTCCGTCCGTGGGACACCCCTCCCCAACGAGGGGCAACTATCTGGAAGGATAGCCACATGACTGAGACTGCCAAGCCGGACCTGCGTCCGGCCAATCCCCGTTTTTCATCCGGACCCTGCACCAAGCGCCCTGGCTGGACGCCCGACGCGTTGCGTGATGCGGCCCTCGGCCGCTCCCATCGCGCCAAGGTCGGCAAGGGTAAGCTCAAACAGGCCATCGACAAGACCCGCGCATTGCTCGGCGTGCCGGACGGCTACCGCATCGGCATCGTTCCGGCATCCGATACCGGCGCCGTCGAGATGGCACTCTGGTCGCTGCTCGGCGCCCGCGGCGTCCATATGCTCGCCTGGGAATCCTTCGGTTCCGGCTGGGTCAGCGACGTCGTCAAGCAACTCAAGCTCGACGATGTCGAGGTTCTTGAGGCCGATTACGGCCAACTGCCGGATCTCGACCAGGTCGAGTTCAACCGCGACGTCGTCTTCACCTGGAACGGCACGACCTCGGGCGTGCGGGTCCCCAATGGCGATTTCATTCCGTCCGACCGTGCCGGCCTGACCATCTGCGATGCGACCTCCGCCGCCTTCGCGCAGGACCTGCCCTTCGACAAGCTCGACGTGGTCACATTCTCCTGGCAGAAAGTGCTCGGCGGCGAGGGCGGTCACGGTGTTCTTGTCCTAAGCCCGCGTGCCGTTGAACGCCTCGAAACCTACACGCCGCCCTGGCCGCTGCCCAAGATCTTCCGCATGACCAAGGGCGGCAGGCTGATCGAGGGCATTTTCGAGGGGGCGACAATCAATACGCCCTCGATGTTGTGCGTCGAGGATTATCTGGATGCGCTCGGATGGGCCGAACAGATCGGCGGTCTGCCAGCGCTTTTGCAGCGCGCCGACGAGAATGCCGGCGTTGTCGCCGATTTCGTCGCGCGGACGGCCTGGATCGACTTTCTGGCGGAAAGGCCGGAAACAAGGTCCAATACCTCGGTCTGCCTGACAATCGTCGATCCGCGCTTCAAAGCGCTTTCCGAAGACCGGCAGGCGGCTTTCGCCAAGGAACTGGTGGCAGTTGTGGAGGCCGAAGGGGTTGCGCTCGATATCGGCGCCTACCGCGATGCTCCGGCCGGTCTGCGGATCTGGACCGGCGCAACCGTCGAGAAATCGGACCTCGAAGCGCTGATGCCCTGGCTCGACTGGGCCTTCAAAACGCAGATCGCGGTTCTTGAGTCAGCTGCCTGACTTAGTTTTGGGCCGCACGGTTGCGGCCTTTTTCATATACGTTTGCGAATTTAAAGGGAGGCCTTCCATGGCACCGCGCGTACTTGTCTCAGACAAGCTTTCAGAAACCGCCGTCCAGATCTTCAAGGACCGCGGCATCGACGTCGATTTCCTGCCCGATGTGGGCAAGGACAAAGAGAAAATGCTCGAGATCATCGGCCAGTATGATGGTCTTGCGATCCGTTCGGCAACCAAGGTCACATCGAAGCTGATCGCGGCGGCGGACAATCTGAAGGTTGTCGGACGCGCCGGCATCGGCGTCGACAATGTCGACATTCCGGCCGCGTCGCGTCGCGGCATCATCGTCATGAACACACCCTTCGGTAATTCGATCACGACCGCCGAGCACGCCATCGCGCTGCTGATGGCCGTCGCGCGCCAGATTCCGGCCGCTGACGTTTCCACACAGGCGGGAAAATGGGAGAAGTCCCGTTTCATGGGTGTCGAGCTCACCGGCAAGACGCTGGGTGTCGTCGGTTGCGGCAATATCGGTTCGATCGCCGCTGCGCGGGGCATCGGCCTCAAGATGCGGGTCGTCGCCTACGATCCGTTCCTTTCCGTCGAGCGGGCCGAGGAAATCGGCGTCGAGAAGGTCGAACTCGACGAGCTTTTCACGCGCGCCGACTTCATCACGCTGCATGTGCCGCTGACCGACAAGACACGCAACATTATCAATGCCGAAGCCATCGCCCAAATGAAGGACGGTGTGCGCATCATCAACTGCGCGCGTGGTGGGCTTGTGATGGAAGCCGATCTCGCCGAAGCCCTGAAGTCGGGCAAGGTGGCGGGCGCCGGCTTCGATGTGTTCGAGACCGAGCCGGCGACGGACAGCCCGCTTTTCGGCCTGCCGAATGTCGTGTGCACGCCGCATCTGGGTGCATCGACCAGCGAGGCACAGGAAAATGTCGCCCTGCAGGTGGCGGAGCAGATGTCCGATTACCTTCTAAAAGGCGCGGTGACCAATGCCATCAACATGCCGTCGATCAGCGCCGAGGAGGCGCCGCGTCTCAAGCCGTTCGTCAAGCTGGCCGAGGTGCTCGGCGCCTTTGTGGGGCAGGTGACGGAAAGCGCCATCAAGGAAGTGGACATCCTCTATGATGGCTCCACTGCCCAGATGAACACAAACGCATTGACAAGTGCCGTGCTTGCCGGGCTCATCCGCCCGCAGGTTGCGGACGTCAACATGGTATCGGCGCCGGTCATGGTGAAGGAACGCGGCATCATCCTGTCGGAAGCACGGCGCGACAAGTCGGGTGTGTTTGACGGCTACATTATGCTGACTGTAAGGACCGCCAACAAAACCCGCTCGATCGCCGGAACCTGCTTTTCCGACGGCAAGCCGCGGTTCATCCAGATCAAGGGCATCAATCTGGATGCCGAGGTCGGTGCGAACATGGTCTATACGACGAATGCCGATGCGCCCGGCATTATAGGCCTGCTCGGCACGGTCTTCGGCAAGGCCGGCGTCAATATCGCCAACTTCTCGCTGGGAAGAAACCGGCCCGGCGGCGATGCCATCGCGCTGCTTTATGTGGACGAGCCGGTCAGCGAGGATGTGCTGGACATGGTGCGCGGCCACGAGGAAATCGAGTCCGCCAAGCCGCTGGTCTTCGATATCGGCTAGCCGGTCTGCGTCTGGCTTGGTTTGTGCTCGGCGAGCGCGATGCCGCCGAGCACGAGAACCAGCGCGATGATGTGGTAGGCAAAGAGTTCTTCGCCGAGCAGCGTGACGGCGAAGAACGTGCCGAAAATGGGCACCAGGTTGATGAACAGGCCGCCCCGGTTGGCGCCGATCAATTCGACCCCCCGGATGAAGCAGGCCTGTGAAACGATGGACGGAAAGACCGCCGCATAAGCGAGCACAAGCCAGCCCTGCAGATCAGGCAGGACCAGGCTGCCGGAATAGGCCTCCCAGGCGGTAAAGGGCATGCCGCCGAGAATGGCGCCGACGGACAGCGCCGTCATGGCGCTCAACCAATGCAGCTTCGGCATCCAGCGCAGTGACACGGTATAGGCGCCGTAAAACGCGATCGACAGGATCAGCAGTGCGTCGCCATAGCCGACATCCAGACGCAGGATGCCGGCCAGATTGCCGTGGGTCGCCACCAGGGTGACGCCGATGAGCGAAATGAAGAAGCCGACCATCTGGCCTGCGCTGACGCGCTGGCCGAACAGAAGAAAGTTGGCGATGAAGACGAGCAGCGGCATGGAGGCCTGTTCGATCGCGCCGTTGATTGCGCTGGTATAGTTCAGCGCCAGATAGTAGAAATTGTTGAACAGCGCGAAGCCGACCACGCCGAGCACAAGCAGAAGCAAGAAATGGCGGCGGATCGTCGGCCACTCCCGGCGCATCTGCGGAAGCGCGAAGGGCAGCAGAATGGCAAGCGCGATCAGCCAGCGCCCGCTGGTCAGAAGGGCCGGACTGATATGGCCGGCCGCCAGCTTGCCGGCAATGGCGTTGCCGCCCCAGCCAAGCATCGTGATCGTCAGCAGAATGTAGGCCCTGATCGCCATGGACAATCTCATCGGGAAAAGAAGGCGCACACATCTGGCAACCGGTACGCGATGTCAACACTCAATTGGCAAAGCGCTGAGAAACAACCGTTAATTTCGCCCGAACATGTGTCTGTTGTTCAAGCTTAATTCAGCCGGGAGATTTCCCTTGGATTCAACATGCGCTATAGATGCGCCGGTTTGAATCGAAGGCAGCGACAGGCTGCCGGCCAGACAAGGGGAATTCATGACGAATGTCGTGGTGGTCGGCTCGCAGTGGGGCGACGAAGGCAAGGGCAAGATCGTTGACTGGCTGTCGGAGCGCGCCGATGTCGTCGTGCGGTTTCAGGGCGGTCACAATGCCGGCCATACTCTGGTTATCGACGGGATCAGCTACAAGCTCTCGCTTTTGCCGTCGGGTGTCGTGCGGGAAGGCAAGCTGGCGGTGATCGGCAACGGCGTCGTTATCGACCCGCATGCGCTTGTGGCGGAAATCGACCGGCTTGGCGAGCAGGGCGTCAGCATTTCGCCGGAAAACCTGCGCATCGCCGACAACGCGACCCTTATCCTGTCGTTGCACCGGGAACTCGACGGCATCCGCGAGGATGCCGCGTCCAATTCCGGAACCAAGATCGGTACAACGCGGCGCGGTATAGGGCCTGCCTATGAAGACAAGGTCGGCCGGCGCGCGGTGCGTGTCATGGACCTGGCGAATATGGAGACGTTGCCGGCGAAAGTGGACCGGCTGCTGACGCACCACAATGCTCTGCGACGCGGCCTCGGCCAGGAGGAAGTCGGGCATGACACCATCATGAACGAGCTCAAGGAGGTTGCCGGCCGCATTCTTCCGTTCAGGGAGACCGTCTGGCGGCTGCTCGACAAGAAGCGCCGGCGCGGCAAGCGCATCCTGTTCGAGGGCGCCCAGGGCACGCTGCTTGACATTGATCACGGCACTTATCCGTTCGTGACCTCGTCGAACACGGTGGCGGGGCAGGCGGCCGCGGGTTCGGGTATGGGACCTGGTTCGGTCGGCTATGTTCTGGGAATAACCAAAGCCTATACAACGCGTGTCGGGGAGGGGCCGTTCCCCACCGAGCAGAACAATGATGTCGGCCAGTTCCTGGGCGAGCGTGGCAATGAATTCGGTACGGTAACGGGCAGAAAGCGACGCTGCGGGTGGTTCGACGCGGTTCTGGTGCGCCAGGCGGTGGCGACCAACGGGATTACCGGCATCGCGCTGACGAAACTCGATGTGCTGGACGGGCTGGACGAGCTCAAGATCTGTGTCGGATACCGACTTGACGGTCAGGAAGTGGACTTCCTGCCGGCAAGCCAGGGCCAGCAGGCGCGGGTCGAGCCGATCTACGAGACGCTGGAGGGCTGGAAGGGCTCGACGGTCGGCGCGCGCAGCTGGAACGAGCTGCCGGCGCAGGCGGTCAAGTATGTGCGACACATCGAAGAGCTTATCGGCGCACCGGTCGCTCTTTTGTCAACAAGTCCTGAACGCGATGACACAATCCTTGTGACCGATCCGTTTGAAGACTAGGCTTAGGAAAGAACGACAAGAATACGTGTTAAGTCCCGCCGGGACGATTTGTACAGAGCAGTTATATGGTGGATTTTGTAGCGGTTATTGAAAAAGCTGTCGACGGGTTGAGCGACAACACGCCGCAAATGCGTGAGAAGGTCTATGAAAAGGCCCGCGGCGCGATCCGTCGCCAACTGGACAATATCGACCCACCAGTCAGCGATGCGGTTCGCGACAAACAGCTTGCGAGACTCGAGGAAGCGATCCTTGAAATCGAGGACCGCCATGCGGATGCATTCCCCGACATCGATGAAGATGCCTTTGCCGACATCCTCTCGGACGGACAGATCGACGAGGACGATATCGGCGAGGAGGAGCCGGTTGCCGCGCCAAGACCTGCCCATCGGACTGCTGCCAGGCCAGCGCCGGCGCTCGGGCCGGAAATGGACGATGACGACGATGAGGAAGACGATGACGAATACGGCGGCGGCTTCGACGATTCGATTGAACCGGAGCCCCGCCGTATGGGCGAGAGCCCGGTCGCGGATTATCTGCAGCCCCGGCGCCGCAGCTCGATGGGCGTTGTCCTTGGTGGTGTTCTCACGCTTGTCGTCTTCGTCGCCGCCGGGATCGGCATCTGGATGTTCGGCGACAGCCTGTCGGCGCTATTCGGCGGATCTTCCTCCAATGTGCAGACGACATCAGTGCAGACAGATTCGGGTAATGCCGGACAGGATCAATCCGACGGTGCATCCGGACAGGACGGGCAGACACAAGGCGGTACCGCCGTGGATGGACCGCCGAAATTCACCCAGCGGCTTATGCCGGACGGTTCCGAGACCGACGAGGGGCCGGCGGCCGGCTCCAGCCTTGCGAGCGACGCTGAAGGCAAATCCGTCGCCGCGCTTGACCTTTCGGAGCCCGAACCCGCACCAGCGGGCGAGCCGGCACCTGCCGCATCTGCTGAGCCCCAGCAGCAGAACACCGAATCACTCGCCGAGCCGCTCAGGGTCAGCCAGAAGATGTTTCTTTACGAGGAACGTCTCGGCCAGCAGGCACCGACGGCGGAGCAAGGCAATGTAATCTGGAGCATTGTGCGTGAATCGCCGGGCGATAACCTGCCGCCGGAGCCGGCGATCGAAGCGCAGATCACGGTCCCGGGAAAGGGCCTCAGCGCGATCATGACCATCAAGCGCAATGCGGATCAGTCGCTGCCGGCCAGTCACCTGATCGAGATCGTGTTCGCCTTGACGGAAGAATTCGACGGCAATGGTATAGGTGCAATCCAGAACTTCGCACTGAAGCAGACCGAACAGGACACCGGCGATTCGCTGATCGCCGTGCCGGCCAAAATCACCGACAGCTTCTTCATGATCGCGTTGAATGACTATGTCGAGGCGGTGCAGCTCAATCTGAAACTGCTGCGGGAACGCCGGTGGATTGACCTGCCGGTCAGCTACGGCAATGGTCGCCGGGCACTGCTGACTCTGGAAAAGGGCACAACGGGCGCCGAGGTGTTCGATCAGGTGATCCGGGCTTGGGAAGCGCGCACCGCCAGCAGCACGCAATAGCGCGCTGCCGGCGATGCATTTTTCTTACTCAGCGACAGGCTGAAGACTGCTGGCACGCTCCAGGGCTGCCTTGCGGACCGCATTCTGTACCTTTTCGAAGGCACGGACCTCGATCTGGCGGACCCGTTCGCGGCTGATGTCAAATTCGCCGGAGAGCTCTTCAAGCGTCAGCGGCGTTTCCGACAAGCGTCGCGCCTCGAATATCCGCTTTTCGCGGTCATTGAGAACGTTGAGCGCCGAAGCCAGCATGGCACGGCGATCTTCGAGCTCATCCTGCTGAATGAGCAATGTTTCCTGGTCCTCACTGTCGTCGACCAGCCAGTCCTGCCACTGGCCGGATTCGCCCTCGGCGGCCTTGATCGGCGCGTTCAGCGAGGCGTCGCCGGAAAGGCGGCGGTTCATGGAAACGACCTCGTCCTCGCTGACATTGAGCTTGTTGGCGATCTCCGCGACCTGATCCGGTCTCAGGTCGCCGTCGTCCAGCGCCTGGATCTTGCCCTTCAGCTTGCGCAGGTTGAAGAAGAGCCGCTTCTGATTGGCGGTGGTGCCCATCTTCACCAGTGACCAGGACCGCAGGATGTATTCCTGTATCGATGCCTTGATCCACCACATGGCGTAGGTGGCGAGACGGAAACCGCGTTCCGGATCGAATTTCTTGACCGCCTGCATCAGGCCGACATTGCCCTCGGAAATGACTTCCCCGATCGGCAGGCCATAGCCGCGATACCCCATGGCGATCTTTGCCACCAACCGCAGATGGCTGGTTACCAGCGTATGGGCTGCATCGGTGTCGTGATGCTCGTGATACCGCTTGGCAAGCATGTATTCCTGCTGCGGTTCCAGCATCGGAAAACGGCGTATTTCTTCGAGATAACGGTTCAGACCGCCTTCGCCAGCGGTCACCGTCGGTAAGGTGTTTCGGGCCATTACAGCACCCCTCTTTCGCTTTTTCGGCTCCCTCTTCGAGGCAAGCCCGCCATGCCCCTTGTCGTGCGGGCACATTTACGTTTGAGATAGTTACGATTGAAGGCGAGATCAAGCCAGTCGGGCGTATATCGCTTTATGGTCTTGATTCTATGGGCTATTCGGTCAAATTTGTGCGCCCGATCTGCGACAATTTGGCGCAGCTGAGAATTCCGCCTAAAGCATTGATAACGCATCGATAACCGACGCCATGTCAGATGGAGCCGGTGCTTCGAATCGAAGGGTTCGCCCGTCGCGTGGATGAGCGAACTGAAGGAGATAGGCGTGCAGCGCCTGACGCCTGAGGGCCGTGACGGCAGCGGCGGCCTGATCCGGCAGTTTGTTGACCTTTGTGCGAAAGGCGCCGCCATATTCCGGATCGCCGATCAGCGGGTGCCCGATATGCTGCATGTGAACGCGGATCTGATGGGTCCGGCCGGTCTCCAGGCTGCATTCGACCAGCGAGGCGAGGGCTTGTCTGTCGCCGGATTCGCCGTAGCGCCGGCGCACTTCATAATGGGTGACGGCATGGCGGCTGTCTGTCCGGCCGGCATGGTGGACGGATCGTTTCGTGCGGTCCGACCCCGAACGCCCCATGGGCGCGTCGATCGTGCCCTTGAGCTGTTCCGGTCGTCCCCAGACAAGCGCGAGGTAGGCACGCCGAAGCGGGCCGTTACGGCCGTGATCGGCAAACTGCTCCGCCAGCCGGTTGTGGGCAAAATCGTTCTTTGCGACGACCATGACGCCGCTGGTGTTTTTGTCGAGGCGGTGAACGATGCCGGGACGCCTGACGCCGCCGATGCCCGACAGGGATTGCCGGCAGTGATAAAGCAGCGCATTGACCAGGGTTCCGGAATGGTTGCCCGCGCCCGGATGCACCACGAGCCCGGCCGGCTTCGCGATCACGATGACATCGTCATCCTCGAAAAATATGTCGAGCGGAATATTTTCGGGCTCCGGAGTTGCATCTTCGGGCTCCGGCAGCCGCAACTCCACACTGTCACCAGGTGATATCTTGTGGCGGGCTTCGCGCACGGGGCTGCCATTGACCGACACCGATCCTTCCTTGATCAGGGCCTGGATACGGCTGCGGGAAACGGCCCCGGCAAGGGCGGCCGCCAGCCATGCGTCGAGCCGGCCCGATGCGGATTCATCGGCGATGAGCACTTTCCTCTCGCCCGGCGCTTGGGTAAAGGGTTCAGTCATAAAACTGCAATCCGCGCAAAACAGGGGCCGTGATGACCAAGGTGGAACTGGAGCAGGACGAGGAAAAGCCGCTCGATCCGGAAATGGAAAGGGTGCGGCAGAAGATGGTCCGGCTTCTTGTCGTTTCCATCGGCATCATGATTCTCGGAGTTATGGCCGTCCTTGCCGGCGTTGTCTACAAGGTGATGACACCCGAAACGGAAGCGGAAACCATTGCGGCCCAGCCCTTGACCGTGCCTTCCGGCGCGCCGCTGGACGTCACGGCGTCTTTGCCATCCGGATTCAGCGTCGACACGGTGGCGCTCGATGGCGCGCGGATGCTGCTTTATGGCCGTAAGGCCGATGGTTCTCCTGGGGCACTGATCATCGACATCACCACTGGCCGCACGGTTGCGGACATCTCCTTGAAATGAGCAACCCGGCCGATCGCCTCATCCGCATTACCGATGCCAAGGACGAGCGGATCGCCGATTTCAGGAATATCCGCGAGCGCGATCTCGTGGGGCGTTCCGGCCGGTTCATCGCCGAGGGAACGGTGGTGCTGCGCATGCTGGCGCGATCAAGACGGTTCGGCGCCGAGAAGATCCTGGTGCTCGAAAACCGGGTCAGCGGGATCGAGCACATTCTCGAAGCATTCGATCCCGACACGCCCATCATGGTTTGCGATCGCAAGGTAATCGATGCCATTGCCGGATTTCCGATGCATCGCGGTGTGTTGGCGATCGGCCGCAGCGACCCACCGCAAGACATTGCGCAGGCGCTCGCCGGTCTGAAAGACGACGCTCTGGTACTCGTTTGCAGCGGCATCTCCAATCACGACAATATGGGCGGTCTGTTTCGCAACGCTGCAGCCTTCGGTGTCGATCTCATATGCCTTGACGGGCAATGCTGCGATCCGCTCTACCGCAAATCCATTCGCGTGTCCGTTGGCGCCGCTTTGACCGTGCCTTACGCGCGGGGCGGGGGGATTGGAGAGATGGCCGATACGCTCGATGGCGCGGGCTTTCAGCTCCTGGCGCTTTCGCCAAAAGGCGTGCGTGCCATCGATGATGTGAAGCCGAAGCGGCGAACCGCGCTTGTGGTCGGAACGGAAGGCGAGGGGCTCCCGGAGTCGCTGCTGAAAAGGATCGATACGGCGCGAATCCCGCAGGCACCGGGTCTTGACAGTCTCAATGTCGGGACAGCAGCGGCGATCGCCTTGTTTTCCATCGCTTCCGCACTGGGCCGCGTGCGTTAGCGAGAGGGCGCAATTCAGGTCTGCGCTAGTTCTCGAGCTCTGATTTCGCCCTGCTTGCAAGGCTGACGCGGCCTGATGGCGCGTTGGCGGATGCCGGCGCGTCGGAGATGATGCGGTGTATCGGAGACGCTTCGCCCTCGCGCTGTCCGGAAATGCCGACCACCGCCGCCGCGATCTCCGCGATCTCCTCGCGCACGCCGGAATCGGCATTCGGATCGGATGCTTCCTTGATCTTGTCAATCAGTTCGGCATGGCGCTGCTTCAGGTTTTCAACGCGGCCGTTGACGGCGCCGTTGCGTTCAACCGCCTCGCCGTTTTTCGGGTGGATTTCCTGTGCGGACATGGCTGCTCCGTTTCCACCGACCTCTGCGCCCTTGTGCAGTTGCTTTACATCCTTGCGCATCTTGTTCAGCTGTTCTTTGAACTGCCGTGACGTCGCATGGCTTTGCTTGAGTTCGGTCTTCAACAGGTTGATCTGGTCTATCAGCTCCAGCTCACGCTTTTCGGCATGCTCTCTGGCGCGATCCTTGTCCTGCTGTTCGGCGCGGACCAGTTCGAGCTGGCTTTCGCGCCGCGATGCGTTGCCGAGCGCTTCCTCCAGTTGTTTTCCGCGCGATGCAAGCTCCTGTTCCTTTGTCTTGAGGGACTCGGCGATGCGGGTGGACTGCTCCTGCTCGAGACCGAGCCGGCGTTCAAGTTCGTCGGCCTGCGACGTAACGGCCTTGAAGGTCTTGTGAAGGTCCCGTGCTTCGGATTTCAGCTCGCTGATCTTCTCGCGCGCCTGCCTTTCCATGCTCTTGCTTTTTTCAAGGGCGGCCTTCGTGTTTTCAACCCGGCCTTCCAAGGCGTCGATGCGCCGCTGCGCCTTGCGCAATTCCTGCAGGCTGACCCGGTTTGCTTCGCTGGCCTCACGCAATTCCTGTACATGTCGCTCGACGAGTTCGTTTGTTTCCGCCAACTGCCGGTTTCTGTCGTTGAGCAGCGACTGACCCGCCGACAGCTCGATCCGCGTTTCCTTGTGGGATTTCTTTTCCTGCTGCAGGTCGTTCTGCAGGGAATCCGATTTGTCATGGGCGGTAGCCAGATCAGACTCCAGGCGCGATTTTTCCTTGTTCTGCACTTCGATCCGTTTGCCGAAATCGCGTGCCTGATCCCTCATCGCATCATCGGCCTGGATCAGCTGGGAATCCCGGTCGGCAATCGTTGACTGGGCCGCCGCCAGTTCGATGCGGGTCGTCTCGTGCTCCTGTCTTTCCTGATGCAAGACCCTGTCCTGCTCGTTCGCCGCATCCGCGGCTACGCTGAGCTGGCCTTCCAGGGTCCTTATTTCGCCATCCAGCTGCTGCTTCTGCAGCTCGAGCAGATCCAGCGTCTCCTGCAGCTGCGCATCGCGGTCGGCAAGCGAGGTCTGAACGGCGGCAAGGTCTATGCGGGCCTGATTGTGGTTCTCCTGCTCCTGCTGGAGGTTCTGCTCCATTGTCTGGGCGGCATCGGCAATGGTCTGGATATCGTTCAGAAGCTGATCGCGCTCGATACTGACCTGATCGATCTGCGAGCGCAGGTTCACTGTTTCGGTGTGGCTCGCGGCCAGATCGATCCGCATGCTTTCCACTTCGGTGGAAATGGTGATCAGATCGTTGTGCAGGCGCGCAATCTCCGAATTGTCCATCTTCTTCATGCGCTCGAATTCGCGCACCGTCTCGGAGAGTTTGTCGATCAGCTGCTCTTTCTTGCGCGTGTCTGAGCGCATCTCGCCGGCATGATTGACCAGTTCCTCGATCTTCTGGTCGGCGAGCTGCTTGTCGCCGGCCAGTGTGGCAAGGTCGCTCTGCAGCTTGTCGGAACGCACATTGCTCTGCGCAAGCTGATCCTGCGCATGTCGCAACTGGGTCGAGAGCTTGGCGGATTCGCTGGCAAAGCCGGCCCGCATCTGGTCCGCCTTGCCCTTGATTTCGGCAAGGCTGAGAGGAACGGTGGCCTCGATCCGCTTTTCAGTGAGTTTGACGACGCGGCCATAGATGGTCGGCGTTATCAGCATTGCCAATATCGCCGCCGCAAGGAACCCCAATGCGAATATGAGAAGAAACTCAATCACCCGATAATTCCGCGGACTTCTTTTTCGTTACCAGATACAGGTAATGCCGAAGAAACTGTATTTCGACCCCCCGCCGTTACGGCCTGCACGACCGAGATCGCAGGTCAATAATACACGCCTTCGGATTACACCCCCAAAATTCATGAATTATGGTATCAGAAAAGGGTAAAGAATGCGCGATACAAGACGCACCCGGAGCGAATTCCCGCCCGGGTGTGCCATATCTACAATTGTTCGTTGCTCAGGAGAGCCTGCCGACGGGTCTCAGAACGGGTTCCACGTGGGGCGGGGCGTCAGCTTCAGATAGCCGATATTGATACCGATGCGAGCGCCGATACCGGTACGGATCGGAACAATCACCACGCGGCTGCCCTGTAGCACCGTCATGCCGACACCGGCGACCGCATAGGCCTGCCCGCTGACACCGGCGAAACGACCGTAGATGTCCTCGATGCTCTGAAGCTCGTAGACGAGCATCATTACCCGGCTGCCCTGGCCGCCATAGTCGAAGCCGAGCGACGGCCCCTGCCAGAAAACCGGGTGTTCGCCGGCATTCTTGGTGTAGAGCTGGCCTTCGCCATAGGTCAGCCCTCCGACGATGGCGCCGGAGCCTTCCTCGCCGAGCACATAGCCATTCGGCAGGCCATATTGTTCGAACGAGCGTTCCACGACCCGCGCCAGGCCATCGGTCGCCTGACCGAAATAATTGTGCCCCTGGTCGACGATTTCCTGCATCGTGTAGGGTTCCGAGCCCACTGGCTGGGCCTGTTGTGCCATGGCGGGCGAATGTCCAATCACGATCACAAAAACGACAACCAGAAACTGACGGACGGCGTTGGCAATTGCACCAGATGTGCGGTTCATCCTATATCTCCATCCCGGAATTAACCCGGCGCTCATAATGCGTGCGTATCATCGCGTGAGGACGTTAACAGTCGGTTTACCAACTGTGGTGTCTTTGTGGCGTTTCGTGCATATAGAGTGCCACAAACAACCGATTTCTGGCATGTGGCCGGCGGGCCAAAGAAGGAGCAAACAATGTCATCAAATCCCAATTTGACGCTATCGGGACCCGACCTGGCGGCTTTGCTCTGCAGCCGCGTGTGTCATGACATTATTTCTCCGGTCGGCGCCATCAACAACGGTCTCGAACTGCTTGATGAAGGCGGGGCCGACGATGACGCCATGGATCTGATTCGCACCAGTGCCCACAATGCGTCCGTACGGCTGAAATTCGCGCGTCTGGCGTTCGGCGCCTCCGGCTCGGTCGGGGCTTCGATCGACACCGGCGAGGCCGAAAAAGCGGTCATGGACTTTGCCAGCGCCGACAACAAGACCGAAATAGACTGGCAGGGCAGCAGGGCCATTATCGCCAAGAACAAGGTGAAACTCCTTCTGAACCTGTTCCTGGTCGCCTATGGCTCGATCCCGCGGGGCGGCGCGATTTCCATTATCCTGGAAGATCTGGAAACCGCGCCGAAGTTTACGCTCAAGGCGACCGGCAAGATGGTTCGCGTGCCGCCGAAATTCCTGGAAATTCACAGCGGCGAAAGCAGCGAACCCATCGATGCCCACTCGATCCAGCCTTACTACACAGTGCTTCTGGCCGAGGCAGCCGGTATGACCATCAACACCACCGCCGGCGCTGATGAGGTCGTATTCGCTGCCGCATGAGCGGTCGGCGCGGGGCGTGCGTTAAGCGGAAATTAATCCTTTCTGGTAACCAATTCTTACTCTCTGACAATTAGAGTCATACCCATGGCGGGGCGGCAATTTGTCTGCCTTTGTGGGCGCCAGCCGGCTGAAAGCGGCGTGCGCCCGAGGGTCTCTGTTTTGGGGAGATATGACGATGCAACGGCTGATACTGGTCGATAAATCGGTAATCATTCGCAAGGTGGCGAAGCGCATCCTTTCCGACCTTGGTTTTCTGGTCTCGGAAGCGGACGACGCGCAAACAGCCCTTTCGATCTGCAAGGGCCGCGTACCGGCGGTCATGATCGTGGACGCCTGTCTGCCGGGCGCCACCGACCTCATCGGCGAGGTCCGGGAACTTCCCGGTGGCGACAAGGTGAAGATCTACTACTGCCTGATCGAGGGCAAGTTCAAGCACATGATGCAGGGCAAACGCGCCGGCGCCGATGATTTCCTGCTCAAGCCTTTTGATCGGGAAATCCTGACGAAGGTCTTTTCGGACCAGTCCAAGACTGCCGCCTGAGTGGCGGCATCATCCGTTTGACGCCGAACGAATGGCGGTGAGGCGGGCCAGCCCTGGCCCGCGGTTCCGCGAGGCCTTGAAGCGCCTGCCCAATTGTCTTCCCTCATTTTTGAATCAGTTGATTCGCCATATCGGCGGATCTGTTTTTCCGACAACAAGCTCAGCACAGCCCATGAGGCCTCGCCGGATCAGTGTCAGCGTCACACGCCATCGACGTTAACGGGCCGTTTACCGGTCGGATTAATATCGCAATGGCAAGGAAAACCCGCCGGAAGCCGGGCTTCGGGCGGGTCAGGTCATGCTGTGACGTGGAGTGCCGTTGGCGGTTCAGGCGCTTTCGAGAATCTCGCTGTCCTCAGGCTCGCGCAACACATAACCGCGGCCCCAGACCGTCTCGATATAGTTCCGGCCGCCGGCCGCAGTGGCCAGTTTCTTGCGCAATTTGCAGATGAACACGTCGATAATCTTCAGTTCCGGCTCATCCATGCCGCCATAGAGATGGTTGAGGAACATTTCCTTGGTCAGGGTCGTACCCTTGCGCAGGGAAAGCAGTTCCAGCATCTGGTATTCCTTGCCGGTCAAATGAACGCGCTGGCCGCTGACTTCAACGGTCTTTGCATCGAGATTGACCAGCAGGTCGCCGGTGGTGATGACCGATTGGGCGTGGCCCTTCGAACGGCGGACAATCGCATGAATGCGGGCGATCAGCTCGTCCTTGTGGAAGGGTTTTGTCATATAGTCATCGGCACCGAAACCGAGGCCTCTGACCTTGTCCTCTATCCCGGCCATGCCGGACAGGATCAGGATCGGTGTCTTGACTTTGGAAAGACGCAGGGTCCGCAGAACTTCGTAACCCGACATGTCGGGCAGGTTCAGATCCAGCAGGATGATGTCGTAATCATACAGTTTGCCGAGATCGACGCCTTCTTCACCGAGGTCGGTGGTATACACATTGAAACTCTCCGACTTGAGCATCAGCTCGATGCTCTGCGCTGTCGCGCTGTCGTCCTCGATCAATAATACCCGCATGAATTTCCCCTTTTCCGCCGCAGAAGGCCGCAACGGCCTATGCCACCCTGCGGATCGAGTCGTTGCCTGCCGAAAACCTGCCATCAAATGGTTAACAAATTCTAATTCAGTAAGGCAACCCTTAATTGTCACGTCAGTTGCATTGCGCAACCCATTGAATCTTAATGATAATTGAAAAACCAAAAGTTAATCAATCACATTAAGAAATGCTTATAACCGACTCGGTAGACTCACGAAAGAAATGTTCCTGTAGCGGTCTTTCATTTACCCGGTTTTAAGCGATTGGCCCTATGATTAACGATGTCCGTAAACGAAAGGTTACCAAATTGGCCAATAAGGCCGATTCCCAGGCTTTTGGGCAAGAGATCGGGTGCCGGAGGGGCGGATGAAAAACAGTTATGCCGGGATCTCGCGTCACGGGAGTATTGCGTATGAAGTCTAGTGAGAGCCTTGTTCGCCTGAAGGAGTTTCAGGTCAACGACAAACGTCGACAACTGAATCAGATTCAGTTGATGATGTCCGAATTCGAGCGCATGGCCGCCGAACTTGAGTATCAGATCGCCGCCGAGGAGAAAAAGGCGGGGATCTCGGATCCGACTCATTTTGCCTATCCGACCTTTGCCAAGGCGGCGCGCCAGCGCGCCGACAATCTGCAGGGGTCTATCCGCGAGTTGCGGGTGCAGCAGGATGCGGCCGAACTGGCGGTCGAAGAGGCGGAAGCCGAGCTTGAAAAGGCCGCGGCCCTTGAAAGCCGCGACGCCAATACACGCAGCACGAAAGTGGGCTGATCCGGTCCACGCCCTTGCGGGATTTCGAACGCATCCGAAGGCTTGAGACGGCCCGGGTGTGTTTCGCTCGTCCGGTCGCGTTTCGAAGCGGCCGTGTGATGCACTCGGTTGCGCGCGCACAATGATTCGCCCATATTGCGATCAAACAGCCAATGCGGCCGAGGTTGGTCCTTGCCCTATCCATTATTGCTGCCTCCCCTGCTTTTTGCCGGACCGTTCTTCCTGGCGCTGGGCCTGACGCTGCCCTTGGTGCGCTTCGAAAAACTCTATTTCTTCGAAGAAACCCCTTCGCTGTTCGGGATTGTCGTTACACTGTGGCGTGACGGCAGCTTTCTGCTGGCGCTGCTTGTCGCGCTCTTCTCGGCGGTTTTTCCTGTTGCCAAGATACTCGTCGTTTTCTACGAGGCGGCGGTTCGCGGAAACGGCGAAGCGCGGCGGCCCGGACTGCTCAGCGGCTTTATACCGCTGCTGTCAAAATGGTCGATGATGGATGTTTTGCTCGTGGCGCTGGTCATCGTCGCGGCAAAGACCGGCGGCGTCGCCGATGCGTTCACGCAGCCCGGCCTGTGGTTCTATGCCGCTTCGGCCCTGGCCGTGACAGTGACGCACTGGATGCTGCAGGCGCGCAGCGCCAGTGCACCGGTGGGCGAAAGAAGCGATTGATTTTGGAGAAAGTCGGGTAGCCGGCCAGCAGGCGGCCGGCTTTGCAATATCAGTGCCGGTATTGCTGAATGCGTGTGGTGCGCAGGCCCGCAAGACCATGCGCATCGATCGAAGCCTGCCAGGAGAGGAATTCCTCGACGGTCAGCGTATAGCGCTCACAAGCCTCTTCGAGGCTGAGCAGTCCGCCTCTGACAGCCGCGACCACTTCCGCCTTGCGGCGGATGACCCAGCGACGCGTGGTGCTGGGCGGAAGGTCGGCGATTGTCAGCGGACTGCCGTCCGGGCCAATCACGTACTTTATTCTGGGTCGTACCATCTCGGTCATTGGACTCTCTATACACACTCAAAGACCTAACTCCCCACACCATACAGATTGAGGTTTAAAGATTGTCTAAACAAACCGCCGCAACTTTATGCAACGGTGAATTGGGGCCGTTCCCGCCAATGGATCGAATCAATATCGAAGTACATCGGAACTTGCCGCGGCCAGGGCAATTGCATATATCAGTGCCAATGCTTGATTGGCGCCTTTAACGCCTTTGAATGCGGAACAAGAACGTGAACACACTTGATATCGACAAGAAGCCCGAAGACACGCGGGTCGTCGTCGCCATGTCGGGCGGCGTTGATTCTTCCGTTGTCGCCGGCCTGCTGAAGCGTGAGGGCTATGACGTCGTCGGCGTGACGCTGCAGCTCTACGATCATGGCGCGGCGGTGCACCGGGCAGGATCGTGTTGCGCGGGACAGGATATCGACGACGCGCGGCGCGTCTCCGAGACGCTCGGAATCCCCCATTATGTGCTCGATTATGAGCAGCGGTTTCGCGAAGCGGTCATCAATCCCTTCGCGGAAAGCTATGTGGCAGGCGAGACGCCGATCCCTTGCGTTGCCTGCAATCAGACCGTCAAATTCGCTGACCTTCTGAAGACCGCGCGCGAGCTTGGCGCCGATGCGCTGGCGACAGGCCACTATATACGCTCGCGCGCCAATGGGGCGCACCGGGCGCTCTACCGGCCGATCGACTGCGACAAGGACCAGAGCTATTTCCTGTTCGCCACGACCCAGGAACAGATCGACTATCTGCGTTTCCCGCTCGGCAACATGTCGAAGGCAGAAACGCGGGATCTGGCCGCGAGCATGGGGCTGAACGTGGCCGACAAGGCCGAAAGCCAGGACATCTGCTTCGTGCCGCAGGGCAAATATAGCGATGTAATCACCAAGTTGCGGCCCGAGGCTGCCCGGGCGGGCGCGATCGTGCATATCGACGGGCGCGTGCTTGGCCGGCATGACGGCATCATGCACTACACGATCGGCCAGCGGCGGGGTATCGGCGTGGCCGTGGGCGAGCCGCTTTACGTCGTGCATCTCGATGCGGCAACGGCGCGTGTCGTTGTCGGCCCGCGCTCGGCGCTGGAGACACACCGGCTGTTCCTGCGCGAGATCAACTGGCTCGGCGACGGCCCGGTCGACGCTCTGCCGTCTGAGGGATTCGCCTGTTTCGCAAAGGTGCGTTCGACACGCCCGCCGCGCCCGGCGACCGCCTGGTTCCGGAACGGAACGCTGATGGTCGAGCTGGCGGACGGCGAGGCGGGCATCGCGCCGGGACAGGCCTGCGTGCTCTATTCGAGCGATGGCGATGATGCACGCGTCTTCGGCGGGGGCTTCATCGAGCGGACGGAGCGGACCGACGCGGCGGAGCGTCAGCTGCAGACGCTGCTTTCCAAGGATACGCCGGCGGCAGCTGCTCATTCGGCGTAACGCCCTCAAAACAAAAGGCCGGCGCAATGGCCGGCCTTCGGACAATTGACGTTGGGACCGCGCTACTCGGCGGCCACCGATTGGCGCGCGGAGACGAAAGCGATGATCGTCTCGATAATGCGATCCTGGTCTTCGCGCTGCAGATAGGGATGCATCGGCAGGCAAAGGATGGAATTCGGCAACTGCTCGGTGACCGTCATCTCGCCCGGACCCTTGGGATAATGCGCATAGGCCGGCTGCTGGTGCAGCGGCTTTACGTAGTAGATCACCGACGGGATGCCGTTTTCTCCGAGATGGGCCTTGAGGGCGTCGCGGTCGACCGTTTCGATGGCGAACTGCGCCCAGGCCGAGACGTGGCCGTCCGGCGTATGGGGAACCCGTACATGGTCCTTGAGGCTGTCGCGGTAGTAGTCGGCGACCTTCTGGCGCGATGCCAGTTCCTCGTCAAAGATGGCGAGCTTTTCCAGAAGTATTGCGGCCTGGATCGTGTCGAGGCGCGAATTGAGTCCGACATGGATATTGTCGTACTGGCTCTCGCCCTTGCCGTGGAAGGCATAGGAGCGGAGCTTTTCCATCATTGTGTCGTCATTGGTGAACATGGCGCCGCCGTCGCCATAGCAGCCGAGCGGCTTGGCCGGATAGAAGCTGGTCGCGGAAACATGACCGAACGAGCCGCAGCGGCCTTCCGGGGTCGCGCCGCCAATGCTCTGGGCCGCATCCGAGAGCACATAGAGACCGTGCTTCTCGCAGATCGCCGTGATGGAGGGATAGTCCGCGGGCGTGCCGAACAGGTCGACCGGAATGACGGCCTTCGCCTTGAGCTTGCCTTCAGCCTTGACGGCCATGATGGCCTCTTCCAGACGCGCCGGGTCTATATTGTATGTCTGATGGGCGATTTCGACGAAAACGGGCGTCGCGCCGGTGAGCGCCACCACCTCGGCCGTGGCCGCGAATGTGAAGGACGGAACGAATACCGCATCGCCGGGGCCGATCTTCCAGGCCATCAGCGGGACGAGCAGGGCGTCGGTTCCGTTGGCGCAGCCGATGGCATGCCGGACGCCCAGATAATCGGCGATCCTTGCCTCGAATTCCGAGACCTCGGGGCCGAGAATGTAACGGCCTTCTGTCAGGACCTTCGAGACGGCCTGTTCGATGCGTGCGCCAATGCGCGCCCTTTGCGCGGCAAGATCGATGAATTGCATGCTTTGGTCTGTCCCCCTGCGGAAAACACTGATGGCCGCCCGTGGAAATGTCAATCAGCGATCGACGGAATGTCTGCAGTTATCCGGGCCCCAACACGCCGGATAACTGCAACCCCGCCAACAATAACGCCAAATCCCTTCAAATCTAGCTAATACGCTGTCATTACACATATTTCTACCCCGCCGCATTCACACAAACATGCAGTTTGTAACCGCAGGTGATCGGCATTTTAGGCAATTTTCGCCGGCCGAAAGACGGTTTCAGTCGTGGGCGACGGTGCCGGCCGACAGGATGCGGATCACCGCCAGCCCCTCCTCGGCGGGGGTTCTGGCGGGCGCGCCGGTGCGGATACAGTGAATGAAATGTTGGATTTCCCGGGTCAGCGGCAGGCCGTCTGGAACAGCGACATAGCGCGGATCGGCGGTCTCGAATTCGAGGCCTGCGTCACTTTTCCATACTTTGTGATCATAGACCGCGAGCTTTTCGGCCCAGGGCGCGACATCGTCGAAAACCGCCATGGCCTTGTCGCCGATGACGGTGAGCCTGCGTTCACGATAAGGGTTGAGGCGCGCGGCGAAGACATGGCTGCGGATGCCGCCCGGAAAGGCGAGATGCAGATGGGCAAAATCGCTCAGATGATTGAGCACGGCCGAACCCTCGCCGCGGATGTCGCTGGGTTCCTCGCCGGTGAGCGCAATGATGAGCGACAGGTCGTGCGGGGCGATATCCCAAAGCGCATCGTTCTGCGCGTGAAACTTGCCGAGGCCGACCCGGTGGGAATGGATATACTGAAGGGTGCCCAGCGCGCCCTCGGCGACCATGTCGGCAAGTGCCTCGAAGGCCGGGTGGAAGCGCAGCACGTGGCCGGTCATGACCGTCACGCCGGTGGCGATGCCGGCATCGACAACCTTCTGCGCATCGTCGACATTGAGCGCGATGGGCTTTTCGACCAGCACATGCTTGCCGGCGGCAATCGCCTGCAGCGCCAATTGCGCATGGAATTGCGGGGGCAGGGCGAGCACGACCGCATCGATATCCCTGTCTTCCAGGATCCGTTCGATATCGCGCGCCGGAACGCCGAACTGCCCGGCAAGCGCCTCGGCACGGGCGGCATCCGCGTCGGCGACGGCGGCCAGCGCGCCGAGTTCGCTCAGCGTTCGCACGTGGTTCTTGCCCCAGTAGCCGCAGCCGATGACGGCGATGGCGGGATCGGTCTTCATTGCTTTGTTCTGCACCTTGCTTGTCGTTCCCGCGATGCCATATCGGCGCGGGGCCGGGGGCGCAAGTGGCGGGCGGCAAAATGTGCAAGCTTTTGCTTGACACCGGCGAGCGTGCGCCATTATATCGCGCCGTTCCTTACCGGTATGGCGGGGTAGCTCAGGTGGTTAGAGCAGCGGAATCATAATCCGCGTGTCGGGGGTTCAAGTCCCTCTCCCGCTACCAATCTTTTCAACAACTTAGCTGATATTCTCCGAAAAACGACCGATTTCGCGCTAACGCGAAAAACCCTTATTTTTCAACGATTGTCAGGAATTACGTATTTTCCGTTTGACATGCATTTGACATGCGAGGGGCCGTTTGTGCTCGCTTTGTTCAATGAATCCCCGGATTGCTTTCGTGTGAAACCGGCGGTAGGAATTATCGGGAAAACAGAGCCTGCTCGGCTGCCTTCGCAGCTTTTCGCTCATCCTGATACTCACGCCAAAGATGGCCGTAAATATCCCACGTGGTTTGGATGCTTGCGTGACCTGCCCATGTCTTCACTTGTTTCGGTGTGGCGCCATTCTTGATCCACAGCGAAATCCCGGCGTGGCGCAGGCTGTGCATCCCGAAGGGAGGCGGTTCGCCCCCCTCAATAATTCCTGATGCAATAAGGAGTGGCACCCACAGCCGGTTGTAGTAGTTGGCGTAGCTTTCCACCTTACCAATGCCGTTTCCAAAAATGAGTCCGTCTTTGCTGGTAGGGCAGGCGAGCATCCACTTTCGAAGTGCTTTTACGGTGCGCGGTCCAATTGGCACGTTGCGAATGCTGTTTTTCGTCTTCACACGCTCAATATTGTTCCAGCGATCCGCTTTACGCCGAACCTGAATTTCAGGCGACGGGTTGCTCAATACGATGGACCGTCTCGTGAGTGCTCGCAATTCGCTTGCTCGGAGAGCTTGAAATAGCAGTACGCTGACGAACGCCTCTGCGCGGCCTCTTTTGTCGAACGTACTAGAAACCTGGAGGACTTTTTTCAAGGTCACAAGCGGCGGGATATCGAGAGGTTCATCGTCGGTGTTCCAACCGGAAGCCGTGCGAACCGAAACTGCTTTCGCCGGATTGCTGCCAATACAGCCTTGGCCAAGTGAGTAATCTATTATCATACGAAATGTTGAGAATACACGCTGGGCGAGGTCGTCGCTGCGGTTGCTCTCAAGCTCTCGGGCGTAGTTGACGCAGTCCGGTCCATTCAGGCGGGAGATTTTCGAATTGGCTATTTCGAAAGGCAGTAGGTGCAAACGGACATGTTGATCATATCCATTCAGCGTAATTCGGGCCCGCTTGCCGGTTTCGACGAGATTCTCAAAATCACTGAGAAACGCCTTGGCAGCATCAGCAACCGTTGCTGATCGTTTGTCGGGCACATGAACACCGCGTGCGATTTGACCCTCGACGCGAATTCGTTCGTCGTCTGCATCGCGTTTGGTGCCAAACTGTTTTTGCTGAAGATTGCCATCGCTATCGACATAGTTTAGCTGCCAGGCGGTTCGTCTCTCGCCCGTTTTAGTTGTCCAGGATCGCTTTCTGATCTTTGCCATGTTGGGAGTTTGAGTCTATTTGCCGTCACGTTCAAGTGCCTGCTGCTCGCGTTTTTTGAAATATGCTTCGAGCGATGACTTGCGGGCGACAAGGCCGATACCGGGTTCGTTCCAGATTGGCATCTGGCCGCGCTCAGCAAGGTGATAGATTTTGCGCGGTCGGCAGCCCAATACCTTTGCAATTGCTTTGGCTCCATAGAGAAGATCTGTTTCAAGACTTGTCTTGGTTTCCGTCAATTTTCTGCTGTTGTCCGATCGGCCAATCTGGGGGCAGAGACTGCTGTTGAGCGGCAGTATTAGGTGCATTCGCTACGTGAACTCAATTGCTTTCGCAGAAAGATTGTCCAACAAGCGGTTACTCGACTCGTCTGTGAAATTGCTTACGCTAGATTGCATTTCTTTACTCTGGAAACTGGGCTTGCAGCCCTGCCCTCCGAAGGCGGATGTCAAGTCTGGCGAAGTTAGTGGATGCTGGAAAAAGGAACTGACTAAACAATGGCTTGAGTGGATATCGGGTTCACTCTTCATGCCAACGAAAATCTCGCGTAAGCATGGAGTAAGCATCTCGCGAACGGTATGCACCCGTAGCTCAGCTGGATAGAGCGCCGCCCTCCGAAGGCGGAGGCCAGAGGTTCGAGTCCTCTCGGGTGCGCCATTTTTTATATTTAAAACAATAACTTGTGATTTCTGCGCGTCGCTGGATTTCTGCTTACGCGCTGCTTACGTGAAGCCCCAAGCATTTTCTCTTAAGTGTAATTGGGCATAGCTTTGTCACCGCAGGTTAGGCTGAAACAGTTTGCACTCCGGGCATGGCCGCGACCGCATCGGAGAGATGGTCGATTAAAGCCTTGAGCCGCCGGGTCTGCCGACGCGCGGGTAGGTAAGCGGCGTTGATGGTCAGTTCTGCGGCGCGCCAGTTGGGAAGGATATCCACGAGCCGGCCGTCGACTAGCTCCGATGCAACGAACCAACGTGGCATGATGGCGTAACCGAGTCCCGTCAGAGCCGCCTTCTTCGCCGAGAAGATGTTGTTGGTGGCAAGGCCCACTTTCGCAGTGATCGAAGCGGGTTCGCCATTCGCGTCAGCGAGTCGGATGGTGCCGCCCTCAAAGGGGGAGAGCGCCGCGCATGGCAGATCGGCGAGATCGTCGGGGTGCTGAATAGCCCGTCCCAGGATCAGTTCGGGCGCGGCGACGATCAAGCGCTCGACCGTTCCAAGCGGGCGGACGATCAACGTTTCATCCGGCACCTTGCCGATCTTCACCCAGAGGTCGCAGCCGACCTCCGCGAACCTGATCGGACCATCTTGCAGGTCCCAGATCACTTCGACATCCGGATGCGCTGCCTGAAAGGCGAGCGCAGCATCGCCGAGATCGAGTTGTCCAAGTGCGACCGGCGCCACAACCTTGAGCTTTCCGGAGAGCGAGGCATTGTCATCGGCGTGGCGCTCCACCAGCGCTTCCCAGCCGCTCAACAGGTTTCGCGCGTCTGCGAGACAGTCCAGCCCGGCTTCCGTTAGCGAGAAGTTATGGGTGGTGCGCAAGGCGAGCTGCACGCCAAGTCTTTCTTCCAGCTCAGCCAGTTGGCGGCTGGCCGACGCCTGGCTGAGGCCGAGATCCCGCGCCGCGGCGCTGATCGCGCCGCGCTCGGCAATGCGCACGAAGGTGTGCAGCAGCGTCAGGCGATCAAGGCTTTTGCTCATACTTTAGACGTATAACAGTAAATTGCATTACTCGCCTACCGCAAATCATACGGGTGGGTCATATTCGTCCTCAGAAACGAAGCGACAACTCGAATGCGGAGAACGAGACATGACCAACATCGCCAAGGACTTCACCTTCAAGGACGGAACCACAATTCCCCGCATCGGCTTCGGGACGATGCGTCTGACCGGTCAACCGGGGAACTTCGGGCCCTATGAGGACTGGGACGCGGGCGTCGCGCTCCTGCGCCGCGCCGCCGATATTGGCGTTCGGCATTTTGACTCGGCGAGGGCCTATGGTCCGCATCATTCCGAACGCCTTGTCGGCGAGGCATTGGGATCGCACGCCGGCGGTGTCTTCATCGCCTCCAAAGGCGGCATCGAAAAAGCCGGACCAGGCGTGGAGTTCATCAAGCGCGACGGACGCCCCGAAGCGCTCGCCCGGCATGTCGACGAGAGCCTTGCCAGCTTGGCGGTCGAGCGGATCGATCTCTACTATCTGCATTCGGTCGATCCCAATGTGCCGATCGAGGATAGCATAGGCGCGCTCGCCGCGGCTCAGGCGGCAGGCAAGATTGCACGGATCGGCGTCTCGAATGTCGATCTCCATCAACTGAAGCGCTCCATGGCGGTCGCCCGGATCGACGCGGTCCAGAACCGCTACAACCCGGCGGACGGCGGCGATGAGGCCGTAATCGATTTCACCGCCGGGAACGGCATCGCCTTCATTCCCTGGGGTCCGCTGGGCGCGAATCCGATGATACACGGCGCGCCCCTGGCCGAGGGTAACGCGCAAAACGGCTTCACGCCGGCGCAGCGCGCCATACGCGACTTGCTTGAAAGAGCGCCGAATATCTTGCCGATCCCCGGCACAACCTCGGCGACGCACGCCGAAGAGAACGCCCGCGTCTTGGAATTGATCGGAGGCGACGATGCATAGGCAGGCGCTCCTCACATGGGCGGTCGTCTATCCTCTGATTACCGCCCTTCTCACAATACTCGACCCGGTCCTGACCGGTTTACCAATTTACCTTCGCACCCTGCTTCTGACCGCCATGCTGGTGCCCGTGATGGTTTACATCGCGATGCCATTGGCAACCCGGGCACTCAAATCATGGCTCGCGAATGACCATACAAAGGAGACAGTATAATGACCTTGGATAGACGGACATTCATAGCATCCGGTGGCGTTGCCGCCATTGGCGCTGCAAGCCTAGCAATGCCCGGCATGGCAGGCGCTCAGAACGCCACCGCGCCGGCTGGAAACGCGTTCTCCCTCAAGTTCGCCCCGCATCTGGGGCTCAACAGCACAACCGATGGCATGTTCCGGCACCACGGCGGCGACGATCCCGTTGGACAGGTCGCGTTCATGGCCGAGGTCGGCTTCCGTGCGATCGAAGACAATTTCATGAAGATCCGCGATGTCGATACGCAGCGCCGCATCGGCCGAGAGATCGAACGTCAAGGACTGGAGATGGGCGTCGTGGTCAACACGATGGTTTATGATCGCCCGACCTTTGTCCTCGACGATGAAGCCGAACGGCAACGCCTGATGCAGGAGGTGCACGATACGGCCGAGGTCGCGCGGCGCGTAGGCTCGACCTATGTCACCACTCTGTCCGGCACCGCGCATCCGTCGATCCCGCGCGATATCCAGACCCGCAACATGATCGAGAATCTGAAGTGGGCCGGTGATGTCGCTGCACAAGAAGGGCTGATCCTCGCGGTTGAGCCGATCAATGCTAAAGGCTGGCCCGGCACCTTCGTCACCAATGTGCCGCACGGATTCATGATCGTCGATGCAGTCGACATGGACAGCGTCAGCTTGATCTACGATTTCTATCATCAACAGATCGATGGCGGCGATCTTCTAGATACGCTCGATACGGTCGAGAGCCGGATGGGTTATGTGCAGGTCGCGGACAATCCCGGACGCGTCGAACCCGGCGTTGGCGAGATCAATTATGGCAGCATCTTCGCGGCTTTGAAGCGCAAAGGCTTTGCGGGACATATCGGACTCGAGTTCGCGAATTCCATCGAAGGCAAGAAAGGGGAGTTGGCTGTCATCGAGACCTTGCGCCGTCTCGACCCTGTCGGAGTGGAGGCAAGCCGATGACATCTTTCTGGAAACACGCTCTTGCTAGTTTCGCGGCGCTGATCTTCGGAACATCGCTCGCTGCCCAAGAATTAACTTTCGCTGATGCTCCAAAAGAGGATAAGGCACTCCAAGCAATCGCCAGCTTCCAGGACAACCGTCCCACCGGAGTTGCCGTGTCCTCGACGGGTCGGGTCTTCGTAAACTTCCCTTATTCCGGATTCTCGGATGAGCGCCATGGAGCTGCTGTCGTCGAAATAGCATCCGATGGAACGACCACGATACTTCTCGCGGACAGCTGGAACGAGAAAACCCGACCCGCGCAAATCCGCTTCGTGAACATACAGAGCCTTACTATCGACGGCCGAGACCGTCTCTGGCTTCTCGACACCGGTTCACCACGCCGCAAAGGCGTGGTGAAAAGCGGCGCGAAACTGATCGAGATCGATATCGCGACCCGCAATGTCGTTCGCAGCTATCCCCTCAGTCCTGAGGTTGTCTCAGGTTCCGATTATGTAAACGATGTGCGCGTCGATGCGCGTACGAATTTTGCTTACATAACGGACTCGGTGCGCGGCGGCGTCATCGTTATGGACCTCGCGACCGGTAAACATCGCAGAGTGATGAACGGTACGCCGTTCCTGGACGAGAACGGCCTGATCACACCCGTCGTTGAGGGCATTAATCTTGGCGACAAGACCGGCGCCCCGCGTGCTCCGGCGACAGACGGCATCGCGCTTAGCCATGACGGCGAGACGGTTTTCGTGATGTATCGTCCGCTGGCCGGGAGCCGATCTTTGCTATCGATCCCCGCCGCAACGCTTCGCGATTTCGACAAGGATGATGATGAGATCCTCGCTGCAGTTCGGCTCGAAGCGTCGGCAGTAATCGCGGACGGCATTGCGATGGGACCGCAAGGCCGTGTGCATTTTACCGATTTGGAACGCAACGCGATCAGTCGGCTAGAACCCGATGGAACCATAACCATCGTTGCGCGCGGGCCGGATCTGTCATGGCCCGATGCGATTGCTTTTGGCCCCGATGGCTCGATCTATACTACCGAAGCGCAGTTCCATCGTCTGGACGTCTTCAACGACGGTTCGGACGTTTCCCGACCGCCTTATGATGTCTTTCGCATTGAAAAGACGCTATCGCAGACCGGGTCTCTGCAACTCGCTCCGACCCTTGGCCACCGCACAGCATTTACTGATCAAGGCGAAGGCGATGCGATCATTCTGATCCACGGCCTTGGCGCCGACATGAGCCGCTTCGAGCAGAACCTCGAAGCATTGTCGGAAGATCACCGGGTGATTGCTCTGGACCTTTTAGGCTTTGGCGCATCGGACAAACCCGCCATGGACTATCATGTCGACGTCTTCGTCGATCAGGTCGTGGCGCACATGGATCGCCGGGGCGTCGAGCGGGCAACGCTCGTCGGCAATTCGATGGGCGGCTGGGTATCACTGGCATTTGCAGAACAGTTTCCTGAACGGGTGGACGGACTCGTGCTAATCGCACCGGCCTTCTTTAAGGGCTTGCCCGCAAAGGTGTCTGCGGTGGATTTGGCCGCTGGCGCATTGCCGACAAACCTAGACGGGATGCGTCGTTATCTCGGTCGGGTATTGTTCGAGCCGCCTACAGACGAAGGTGAGATCAGAGAGCTGCTCGACGCACATGCAACTCTAAACAGAGAATATGTGATCGGTTCACTTGCGAGATCAATCAAAGATGAAAAAGGCATCTTCACAGACGAACGTCTGAGCGCCATCGACCTCCCGACGCTAGTTTTGCAAGGCGCACAAGACGGCATCGTTCCACTCGAAAGCTCGAAAAATCTCGTAGACCTGCTTCCAAATGCGCGTCTGCAAGTGATCGAAAGCGCGGGCCATTGGCCGCAAACTGAACACGCAGATATGGTGTCCGAGGCTATTCGATCGGTTGCCGATAATGCAGACCGGTGAGGCAGCCCATGGCAATCGATATCGATTCGCTGCGATTGGAATTGTCCGATCTAACGAAGCTTCAGACGAAGCAGTTGTTGGATGTCGTCACGGTTGCCGAGAGTGGCAGCATTCGACGAGCTGCAAACAGAATTGGAGTCGGTCAATCTGCGGTAAGCCGACGTATTCAGAAACTCGAAGATTACTTAGGCGTTTCGCTTTTTGAACGGCATGCTTCGGGAGCGCAACTAACGCAGGCTGGGAGAGCTTCGGCATCGGACGGCAGACCTTTCCGGCCTGTCTCCGTGTAAGCACTACGTAAGCAGCTGGACGGAAATCGCGGCCTGTGGTTGGATAGAGACTTCGGTCCGCTTTTTGGATAAAGCAATGTAAATCATGGCTTTATCGTACTGCGTCGCGCTCTATCGTGTATTTCGGAAAGGTGGTATTAAATCCTCCGAAGGCAGAGGTCGCACGTTCGAATCGTGCCGGGTGCACCAAATTTGAAAAGAATTTCAATAAGTTAAGTCGTCAGAAATTTAGGCGGACCTCAAGCAATTCGGTTGGTCACCACCTGGTCACCACATGAAATCAAGTTTGAGCCAATTTCGACGAGAGTTCTGTGTGGACCTTTTCAACAGATTTCTTGCTTGGATCACGGGACTAACACCGTTGATGGCGGCCTACCGACGGCAATGTGTGTCGTATAAAAGCCGCTGTTAGTTAGTTTTTTTCGCGTGAAGATCTGCTTAATCAGACCCAGATATTCGCGGACGCGGTGACCGGCGGTCGGTCATGAACAGTTACGGCAATTCAAGCGACATGACCGACCGGTGTGACGCATGGATGAGCACAACAGTGGAGGACCGAAATGTCACTCACCTTCGACATGGATTCATGGGCTCATCTGGAGCATTTCCGGCGGAAGGTATTGGCATTTGCTGGAGATGATCTGAATGGAGAACCTGCGCTTGAATGTGCCAATGCCGGCTGGTTGATCTGCGATTGGGTGTTCAAGGAACTCGGGACGGCGACTGGGTTTACGAGGCTTGGCGATTTTCAGGAGGATGTCCGGGTGAATTGTGTTGAGTTGGCCTATCTGCAGGATCTGGCTGTTTCCTACAAGCACAAGACGATCACCATGTACAAGCCGCGGCTGAGAGCTGCGAAACGTCATCGAGGGGCATTTTCCAAAGACTTCAGTCGTGATTTTGATGTCTCGGGCCTGAAACTCGAGATTGATGGCGGGTCGACCGCATGGATGGATGATGTCCTTCATGCCGCAGTCGCGTATTGGGATGATTATTTTGGCAGGCACGGGCTCTGAATGAGCAAGGACAATTTTGCGAAGCCGAGACACAGCCAAGAGGACATCATGAGTAATCCATGTCCCTGTGGAAGCGGATTGCCGTTTTCTGATTGTTGCAACCGGTTCCTGGACGGAGAGCAGCAGTCTCGAACCGCCGAAGAGCTGATGCGCTCACGCTATACTGCTTATGTACAAAAGCGCATTGATTATCTCTGCGACACGCTCTGGCCCAAAAAACAGCCGTTCTTTGATGAGCACGGTGTTGCCCGTTGGGCGTCTGACAACCACTGGACTGGTCTGAAGGTGGTTGATGCCCGCAACGGCGGCCCTTCCGACCGCGAAGGTACGGTGCTGTTCGAGGCAAAGTACCTGGCGGGCGGCCAACTGCATACGCACAGGGAACTAAGCTTATTCAGAAAGAAGGCCGGCCGGTGGTTTTACGTGGAGGCCTTGCCAGAGGGATGAACGCCCTCGCGCGAATTTGGCAATCTGCTGTCCGATAGCTTATGTCGGATTGACCTGGAACCCATCCATGCAATCTCGGCCTGTTGAGCATCTTTCCCCTATGCGTTCCTTGCGGTGACCAATTCGGCGGCGCGCTCGGTCCCGGTCCGCCGGCGGACCTCCTGCGGGTGCGCGGTTAACGCCGAGTTGGCCTGGCACTCGGTCCCACCACATCGCCGGCGACATTGACCGACATGTCGGCCGCCGGCTCGGGCTCCTGCGGGTGCCCACTTTCTGGTAGAAGGCCCCGAAACTTTAAGTCGGATCAGTCCAAACATCATCTGCCATGCAGATGGAGCCGCACGCTTCAAAGAGTTCTGCGGACCTCTGACAGAATCTTTTAACAAGATCCAACTAGGCACTATGAATCACGCCGTGCAGATAAAACGTTTTGGTTATAGGCCCTTGCGCGCTAGAGTTGTTGGGAACCTGGATGCTGTCGCCGATTTGGCGCACTGAACATTCGAGCGTTGAGAATAGATACTGCTGGCTGCAACTGGCGTAACGATAACTGGAAATTATTGATCCAAAACGGCTACGGAAAGCCGATCTGGTGAATGGGCCGATCTGTGGGCACCGGCTTGGAAAGCTACATCGGCCCGAGCATAGCCTCGTCGCATCATGCATTTAACTAGCTGCTTCAACCTGCGCCGTTCGGAAGAAAGAGTGCGATCTGCGGGAAGACGGCGAGTAGGGCGACACCGCACAGCATTGCAATCCAGAACGGCAAGGCGGCGATCGCTGCCCGGGAGATGGAAACCTCGCCCTTTGTGATGCCGCACAATACGAAGAGATTGGCGCCGACGGGCGGCGTGAGCATGCCGATCTCGATACAGATAACGATGACGACGCCGAGCCAAATCGGATCGAAACCGAATCCGGTCATGACCGGGAAAACGACGGGCACCGTCATCAAAAGCAGCGAAAGCCCGTCGAAGAAGCAGCCGAGAGCGATGTAGATCAGCACCATGCCGATCAGCACCTGGGTGGCCGACAGATCCATCCCGGTCAGCGACCGCATGACGTCGCGAGGAATTCCAAGCGCGCTGAACGCTTGTGCGAGCACCAAGGCACCAAGCGCCACGAACATGACCGCACCGAATGTGCGCGTTGCGCCATAGAGCGCTTCAATGAGCTGCGTCCAGCGCAGATCGCCCCAGAACATGCCGATTGCGATCGCGGCGATGACCCCGAGGCCGGCAGCCTCCGTGGGTGTGGCAAGACCCAGATAGATCGTGCCGAGCACACAGAAGATCAAGGCAAACAGCGGCCATATGCCGGCCAGCCGCTTGATGAGGGCGACGCCGACCGGGAGATCGGCGGCATTCTCCAGCGGCGTCTTGCTGGGCTGCAACAGCGCCGTCGCGGCGATGATGACGCTGAACATCAAGGCGAGCATCAAACCGGGTACGAGGCCTGCCATGAACAGGGCCGTGATGGAGACGCCCTGTGTGGCCCCATAGATGATGAAGCCCAGGCTCGGCGGAATGAGCAGACCAAGGGTTCCGCCCGCCGCGAGCGTTCCAACGACGAAGGGTCGGTGATAGCCGCGGCGTGCAAGTTCCGGATAGGCGACTGTTCCCACCGCGGCCGCGGTGGACATGCTGGCGCCGCTGACCGCGCTGAACAGCGTGCAAACGGCGATGTTGGTATGCAGCAATTTTCCAGGAATGAAGCGGAACAGCGGCGAGAACGCTTCATAGACCCTGTTGCTGACGCCGCTGCGCAGCAGGATCTCGCCCATCAGGATGTAGAGCGGGACAGCGCTGAGCGTGAATTCGTTGAAGACGTTCCAAACCGCTATGAAACCGAGATTGCCGGCGCCGCCGAGAAGAAAATGCAGCACGAGAAGACCGGAAAGCGCAAGCCCTATGCCCAAAGGCGCCGCGGTCAGCGCGGTGACGATCAGTCCCCCGAGAAAAAACAGCCAGACCATGCTTCAGGCACCGCCCCTGGCGCGCGCGCCATTTCCGGAAATCAGTCTGGCGACGACGATCAGGAATGTCGTGGCCAGGCAAAGGACGATCAGGCCGACCCATGGATAGAGCGGCAGATTGCCGATGACGGTCGCCGAGCCGGCCTTGTAGACGAAGGAGAAGTATTGCAACGCTTCCGCTGCGAACCAAAGATAGAAGCCGGCCGCAAGCAGGTGCCGGGATGCCGACTGGATGACGGCCAGCCGATCGCCGAACACGCCTTCGAGCAGGTCGATACGGATATGGCGATTCTCGAATTCGACATTGGCCAGCGCGGAAAAGACAATGCCGCAGAAAAGCAGGCCGACGATATCTTCGGTAAAGGCGAAGGGTGCGCTGAAAGCATACCGCATGATTGCGCTCAGCGCCACGAAGCCGGCCATTACCGCCATCATCGCGACCGCCGCCAGTTCAAGCCCGCGCGCGATGAATGATAATATTCTCCATGCAATCGTCATTATCGTTTTACCAGCCAGAATCCCCAGTGCAGCGCACCCCGCAAGCTTGACAATTGCGGGGCGCGTTCGGTTGATTATTGCAGGCCCAGCGCTTCCGTCACAGCCGACACATCGGCAACCGCCTGATCGCCGATATCGCTTGCCTTCCTGCGCCAGACCTTCAGCGCCGCTTCGGTAAAGGCGGCCTGGTCCTTGGCACTGAAGTCGGGCAGAACTGTCAGCCCGTTTTCCTTCAGACGTTCGATGGCGGGCGCATCGTAGCGCGCGGCGACATAGGCTTCAAAGCTGCGCTCGGTTGCTTCATTCGCCGCGTCCTGAAGAGCGGATTTCTGAGTATCGTCCAGGCTTTCATAGGCGCTTTCCGACACGACGATCGTTAGTGGATGCAGGACGAACGGAAAGAGATAGCTCGCATGAGGAGCCACTTCCTGAAGCGAAATCGTCTCGGCGGCCTGTGCCGGGTAGACGGCACAGTCGACGACGCCGGTACTCAGGGCCACATAAAGGTCGTTTTGCCCGATGATCTGGGCCGCGATGCCCAATTCGCCGAAGGTCGCAATCTGGAACTCTTCCCAGACCCGAAGTTTTCGGCTGCGCAGATCCTCCAGTGAATTGATCGGTTCGCTGCAGAAGATGTGCGTCTGCGATGCCGCGTGGCCGATAAATCCGACAAGCCGAATTCCAGACGCGTTGTAAACCCGGTCATAGATCGTCTTCAGCGTGGCGAGCGCGTCTTCCACCATGGACGCTTGCGACAGGACGCCAGGCGGCAGTGTCACGGCATACTCGGCCGCGTCTCTGGCAAGATAGCCCGGATAGAGCAATGCGGCCTGGACCACATTGCCGGGCGGCAGGGTTTGCAGCATGTCGGCATCTTTGACGCCCAGCGCACCGCCCGGATAGAAATCGATCTTGATCTTGCCGCCGGAGAGTTCTCCCACCCGGTCGGCAAACCATTGGGTGTTTTGAATTTCTACGCGGGTTTCCGCCGCCGCCGCATGCATGCGCCAAACGGTTTCATCCGCCGAAACGGGCCGCGGCGACAACGCCATTCCGGCGGCCAAACCCACCACCGCCAGGCCCATACTCACACGTCCAACTTTCATGATCGACCTCCCTTTGTTGCTTCGATCGTCTTGTTTGGTTTGCTGCCGGCCGGACCCGCCGCCACCTTGTTGGTGCAACGGGGTTCGGCCAAGGTCACGCCTCATAAAAAAGATACATTATATGTAGTATGTTTATTGTCAACCATGCTGAAGCCTCTAAAATGGCGGTTCAAGTGCGGATCGTTGCACTATCCGCAAACCTGTCGAAAGACCCTGAGAAAGTTTTCTCCAAGAATGCCCTTTACGGCCCGGTCCGAAAAACCACGGGCCACCAGACCGCGTGTGATATTGGGCAAGTCGCGGTAGTCGTCGAAGCCGCGCAGGGTGGACGGTGCATCGAAACCGTCCGACGATGAGAAGCCAAGGCCGTATAGCCAATCGCGCAAGCGGGCCATGCCCCAGTCGGGCGATTGCAGCGGCCAGTCCGTTCCGATGCCGACATGCTCGACGCCGATCAGGTTGGCAACATGTTCGACATGATCGAGGAAGTGCCGGATGGTCGGCTCGGCGTCATCGGTTAGAAATTGCGGTACGCAGAAGATGCCGACATATCCGCCGGTATCCGCGACGGCCTTGAGGGTATCGTCGGAGTTGTTGCGTGGATTTTCCAGCAAAGCGCGTGCGCCCGTGTGGGAGATCACGACCGGGTCGCGCGAGAGCTTGCACGCATCGAATGTCGTGGCGTCGCCGCAATGGCTGACATCGATGATAATGCCGCATGCGTTCATGCGGCCGATCACCTCGGCGCCGAAGCTTGTAACACCGCAATCGGCCCGGTCCATGCAGCCGCCGCCGACAAAGTTGACCGTATTGTAGGTGAGCTGGATCATGCGCATGCCGAACATGTGGAACTGATCGATCCGATCGACATTAGTGCCGAGATCGAGCGTGTTCTGCGTGTTCAGGAAGCCGACCCTTTTACCGGAGCGCTTGGCGCGGAAGAAATCATCGGCGTTCAGAGCCTTGTCCAGCCAGTCGAAACGGTCGAACTGCGCTTGGTGTAGTGCGAACCAAGGCATCGTTTCGACATAGGCATCGGCATCCGGCGTGCTCTGGAAGCCGATTGTCTGACGGGAGGCGCCGGTGAGGCCCGATGCCTCCCAGACGCGCCGCAGATCCGGGAAGGAGTCCGCAAGCGCGAGGCGGTTGGGAAGGCTCCAGGTGTCGAGCACCGCTCTTTGGGCGTTGCGATGCTGCTCATATTCGCCCTGAAGTCGCGCGATCATCGCCGGCGTGAAGGATCGTCGGCCGCAGGGGCCCTGGCACAGCGTGTCCACAATGACGGCCTCGGCGTGCAGACGGCCGGCGCGCTCTTCCTCGACGTGCGACAGTCCGAAATCGAATATTCCGAACCGCTCGCCTTGAGCGTCTTGGGCGGCGGGGTCCGCCGCAGGCAGGCCGTTGTCGGCATCGATCGGGCTAGACATGAAGGCGATCCAGGATGCGGTACCAGATGAGGACGGTTTCCAGGCCAAGGCGGCGCGCCGCATGCAATGGAATGGGGCGGATATCGGTCAACGCCAGCGGCGTTTCGACGTCGCCGTCGCGGCCGACAAGGTCACCGAGCAGCCGGCCGAGTTGCGACATCAGCGCGACGCCGCGCCCGTTGCAGCCGGCAACGGCATACAGGCCCGGTGCGGGACGGTGCAGGTGTGGCAGAAAATCAGCGGTCAGGCAGAACAGACCGCCCCAGGCATCTTCCCACTCGACACCTTCAATCTGCGGAAAGAGACGTTCGGCCGCCTGACGCAACTGTGCGAAATCGCCCGGCGGCTCATGCAGGCCGAACGAGCCCCTTGCGCCGATCAGCAGCCGTCCCGACGGATCGAAGCGGATGTAGTTCATGATGCGACGCGCATCCGAGATGGGCAGTTTCGACGGCATCACCTGTGACCGCAACGTTTTGGGGAGCGGTTTTGTCGAGGCCATGACGCTCGATGCCGGGATGAGGCTGCGGTCGAGGCCGTCGACCACGTCGCTTGCATAGCCGTTCGCGCAAAGGAGGACCGCCTTTGATTGGACGACATGCCCGTTGACTTCGGTCTCCCATCGTCCGTTTCGGCCTCGCGGGCGGCCTGCGCGGGACCGTGAGTATACCCGTCCGCCACCGTCGCCGACGACGCGGGCCAACTCGCGCGCGTAGCTCAGCGGTTGCAACTGGCCGCCGCGCGGGTCGATCCAGCCGCCGCAATAGAATGCGCTTCCGGTCAGTCGCTCGATCTCGACCCGGTCGACCAGACGGGGCGTCGTTCCGGCTATCTCGGACCATGCGTGCGCCCGCCGCGTGACCAGCGCCAGGGTTTTCTCATCGGTTGCCGGCTGAAGCCAGCCGCATTGCTCGGCGTCGCATCGCAGGCCATAGGATTTGATGATTTCGAAGGTTGCGTCGGCCGCTTTGCCGGCGAATTTCACCAGGTGCTGTCCGCGGCTTTCCCCGAAGATCGACAGAAGTTCGCCCGGATCATGCTTGAGACCGGCGATGACCTGACCGCCATTCCGGCCCGAACCTCCGAAGCCCGGCTCATGTGCGTCGACGACAGCCACGTCGATCGAGCGCTCCAGCAACCGCAATGCCGCGTTCAGGCCGGCATAGCCGGCGCCGATGATCAGCACCTCGGTTGTGGTGGGACGGTCGAGTGTTGATGTTGCCGGTTGAGGCGCCGCCGTGCGCAGCCATGCGGAGCGCTGCGGCGACCATGTCGATGACTGAAACATCACGAAGCGAACCTGCCGGCGTGTTGCCGTTCCCGATGGCGCTCGAGCGCCGAGGGCAGGGCACACAGCATGTCGAGGCATTGTCGGAGTTGCGTCGTCTCGACATATTCGTCGGGTCGATGCGCCTGGTCGATCGATCCCGGTCCGCAGACGACCGTCGGCCAGCCGGCCTGTTGGAAGAAGCCGGCTTCAGTCGCATAGGACACGCAATCATTCGCATTCGTACTGGCATTGACCGCCGACTGCCGCAGACCGGCAAGCAGTTCGGTGGCCGGGCAGGGCGCCCTTGGTTCCAGCGGCGGCATAAAGGTCAATTGCTCGGTCATGCTCGAAATGGCACGGCCGTGTTGCAACAAAGTGGCTGAACAGAAATTGTCGATGCGCGCGCGAATATCAGCGGGCCGTTGCCCGGGCATCAGTCGGCAATCCCATTGCACTTCGCAGCAATCGGCGACGATATTGCGCGCGCGACCGCCATGGACAATGCCGGGATTGATGGTTGTAAAAGGTGGGTCGAAATCGGAACCGGCTTGTGGGGCGGTTGCGAATTCGCACTGCAGCTCTTCGAGGAACACAAGCAATCGCGCAGCCGCAAAGTTCGCGTTCACACCGTGCCGCGGATCTGAGGAATGGGCTCCCCGACCAAGGATGCGGGTTCGGGCGCCGAAGGTTCCCTTGTGCCCGCGAATGATTCGCATCTCCGTCGGTTCGCCGACAACGACCGCTTCCGGTTCGACATTGTGACGTTTCATGTCGGCGATGAGCGACGGCAGGCGTCTTGAACCCGTCTCTTCATCGCATGACAGGGCGACATGGATCGGTACGCTCAGGTCACGGGCCTTCCAGGCATGTGCGGCGGCAAGCAGGCAGGCAACGAAACCCTTCATGTCGCAGGCTCCCCGGCCATGGAGCCGCTCGCCTCGAGCATCGAGCCGCCAGGGGTCGCCGGACCAGCCGTCGGTGGGTGGCACCACATCAAGATGTCCGGAAAGCAGGATGCCACCAGGCGCGGCCGGGCCGAACCGCATCCAGATCGACCGCAACGGCGGATCGCCGTCGACGACAATCCGCATATCGGCGGCGATATTGCGCATTTCCTCGGTGATCCAGTCGACAATGTCGCCATTGCCGTCAGTGCCGACCGTGGCGAAGCTCACCAGCATCTTTAATCTGTCTATGACGTCATCTAACATCCGCAGGACCTTTACCATGTTAGAAACATACATTACATGTAAAATGTATTTGTCAAGCTCTACCCCTTTTCCTCGCGGACGCGCATGTCCTAAAGCGGGTATCATGACGGCAGCCAAGGGAGGCTCGCGATGGGTGACAGTGTTTTGAAAGACAACAGGCCCGCCAAACAGGGGCGTCGCCCGAACGCCCTACGCACCGCCGAAACGCGCAAGGCGCTGATCGAGGCGACCATCGAATGTCTGTGCGAGATCGGTTATTCGAGGACGACGACGCATGAGATTTCCCGGCGCGCCAAAATCACGGCGGGCGCACTTCAGCACCATTTCGGCAAGAAGGATGAATTGATCCTCGCCGCACTCGACACGCTCATGGCTGAGATGTCGCTGGTGCTCGATCGCGCCGAGCATGTCGAGGGCACGACCCGACAAAAGATCGATGCCTTCGTCGACCTACTGTGGTCCGAATTCTACGCGGACCGGCGCTACATGGCGGTTTGGGAGATCGTGATTGGAAGCCGGGGCGAATCTGATCTTCATCCGCGTGTGGCGATGCATCGCCACGCGTCCGTGGAAAAATGCGAAGATGTGTGGTGCCGTGCGTTCGACTTGCCGCGCGCGCGCGACGATCCTCGCGTGAAAGCCCTTCATTTCGCGCTCAACTATTTGCGCGGCAGCGCGATGTTGCCCATCGTCCCTGCAGGCAATGCGGATGCCGACGGTATGCAGGAAGCACTGAAGGACTTCCTGGTCCATGAGTTCGCAAGACACGGCAAATAAGCCGGTCAGCGCCCGGCCGTTTACCATGCGGTGACAGTCGGCGGAACCCGCTGAGTTAAGGGTGGTTTTTATCTCCTGAACCAATTCGTGGTTTTGGGGAGTGTCTTGTCCTCGATGACCACGGCCCACTGCCCAGGGTCCGTTTGGTGGTGTCGTGGTAGAGTCATTTATGGGAGTCACTGAGTGAAATTCACCCAGACAGAAGCCCTAAACAAGTTTGCCAAAGCTTGTCCGGCAGTGTGATTTCAGCGATATCGGCCTTTCCCGAACCGGGGAGCCGACATTTGGCTTGGCTTTCAACGGCGTCACAAAACACCTCAAGAGAGGTCCAGAACTCAGACTGACCGATGATTCCCGGGTCCAAAACAAGGAAAAACTGACCCAGGTGGTGCGGCTTGCCTTCTGGCGCCTTCAGCAATTGTGTATTGATCGACAGCCTGGAACCGGTCACCATTGCAGACAGAACTTCAGCAACGATCGCCAGACAGAAGCCGCGCGCGCCGCCGGCTGAGAGAATACTCCCGTTCAGTGCCTCTCGCGGATCTTGCGTTGGTTGCCCGAAACGATCTTTGGCCCAGCCGGGCATAAGAACAGACTCCATCTGTTCAGTCCGCGCAATGATGGCCCGGTTTACAATGCTGGTGCTTTGGTCAATGTGAATTCTTGGCTCTCCGTCTCGTCCGGGGACCGTGAAGGCAATTGGATTGGTTCCCAGCACGGGGCGCGCTCCCTCAGGAGGCGCCACAAGCGCAGTTCCGTTTGTGAAACCCAGACTAACAAGGCCGGCACTGGCGAATTGTTTTGTGAAAAACCCTAACTCGCCACATGTATGGGAATTTGACACAACAAGGACGGCGCACCCCAGTTCAAAGGCCTTGGCGCTCGCTATAGGAAACCCGGCGGCAAAGGCCGGTTGAGCAAAACCACCATTTGCATGCGCATGAACCACGGCAGGAGCCACTTGTTGGACAGACGGACGGACGGTTCCATCGACGCGTCCGGATTGAAGATGCCCGCAAAAATCGATCAGGTGGGGCACACCGCATTCTCGAATACCGCGGGATTCGGCATGACATATTGCCTCCGCAACGTATTCGGCATTGGTCTTTTCGGCGCCAAAACGCACCAATGCCGTAGCGGCGATGGTGCGTAATTCGGCAATGGACAGATTAACATCATCCGTCATCCATCCGCCTCGGAGAAAAACGCATCCAAGTCGGACAAAAGCACCGATACCGGCTCCAATCCGATGCTTAAGCGTAGAAACCGCTTTCCGTCATACTTGCCGGCACAGCGCCCATCGACAATGACCGACGGTGCAAGAAGACTATGTGTTCCGCCCCATGAGGCACCAAGCGAGAATGTCTTCAGCCGTTGATAACGTCGCCCATGAGCTTCGCCATTCTCCTTGGCCAATGCGAGGCTGAACACCCCATTGGATCCGGTAAACTGCGATGTCCAAAGCGCATGATTGGCGTCGTTTGACAGCCCTGGATGCAGCACCGCCTCAATGAGTGGAAAGCGCTTCGTGTCGCACAAATGCCTGGCCAATTGGAGCCCTGATTGCCCCGCATGTTTGATCCGAAGTTCAGCGGTCTCCAGACCGCGCAGCGCCAGAAAACAGTCATCCGGAGAAACGCCGATGCCGAGCGAACGTATCGTTCTATGAATGGGATCTGCGATAGCCTCTGACGCAACGCTGATCGAACCCATCAGCAAATCCGAATGACCGGACAGGGTCTTGGAAACGGCTTCGACAACAATATCAGCGCCAAGCGCAATCGGTTTGCAGAGATAGGGCGAGGCCCAGGAGTTGTCGCAGCCAACAAGGATCCCGCGAGCCCTGGCGCGCCTACTGATATCGGCAATATCCTGGAGTTCCATGGTGATGGACCCCGGCGATTCAACCCAGACAAGACGGAGCTTGGGATCGTCGAACGCGATGTTATTCGTGGAGCGCGGGTCATAGTATTGGGCGTTGATGCGCATCACAGCAAGCGTTTCGCTCGCAAAGCGACGCACCGGCCCGTACACCGTCTCTGGGATCAAAACCGTATCGCCGGGCTTAAGCAGCGCCAGCATCGAAACAGTGATCGCCAGCAATCCCGACGGCACCAGGAAAGTGTCGACGGCTTCTTCCATCTCGGTCAGCCGTGCCTGCAGTAACCGGCTTGTCGGCGTACCGGCCAGTCCATAGGTGAACGCCTTGCGCCCACCCTCACCACGTTTGAGAAAGCTCTCATAGTCCGGATATACGATAGTCGAGCCACGATAGGTTGCCGGCGACAGGCTCCGCCAGCCGGCAGTCTCAACCTGCCCATTGCTTGAGTTGGGAGACAATTGGTCCATCACACGCCATCTCTCTTAGCGGCCAAAGAGCTTCTCAATTGCATGGAATTGAGGCCTAGCGCCGCAACAATCGAAGCAACGCCGCCGAGCAGCAAAGTGCTGTGCGACAATCCGGTCAGCTCACCACCAGGCAGAGCCAGAGCCACACCGCCAATCAGAAGTGCACATCGAATGACGATGGAGACCATAGGATGATTTGTGACCCTGCCATAGCCTGGCAGATATCCTTGTAGCCCTCCCGCGATCGCGACAATGCCGCCAAACGCTGTGGCTGTGACAAGAGCAACCTCTCCCCATGATCCGCGCGCAATTAACGCCGGATTGAGGACGAAGAAAAAGGGTAGGAAATAGATGATTGATCCCAGCCTCATGGCCTCAAGTCCTGTTTTCATAGGATTGGATTTTGCGATGGAGGCCGCTGCAAATGCCCCAAGTGAGACCGGCGGTGTGATAAAGGAAACCATTCCCCAGTAGAGCATGAAAAGATGGACCGCGACTTTGTCGAGGCCGGAAGATGTCAAAGCCGGTGCCAGGGTTACAGCGAGGAACAAATAGGCTGCGGTGACAGTCATCCCCATCCCCAGAACGAAACTGGTCAAGGCACCCATGAGCAGCAGGACAAACACATTGTCGCCTGCAAGTTTGACGAGCTCATAGGCGATGCTCCCGACCTTTCCAGACAAAGTAAGGGCACCGATGATAAGCCCGACACCTGCCAAAAGAGCCGCCAGATCAGCCAGCATTTTTCCCACTGCCATGACAAATTCAAGGAGCTTCTGGGCGTTCCAGCGATGCTGTTTCGATATTTGATTGATACCGATCAAAAGCGCGGTGGCATAAAAGGGAGCCTGTGCCTCACGCTGCAGATAGAGCAGCATAAATACCAGCAGCGTCAGGACAAAGATAAAGTACCATCCATCTCGAATGACATCCCTGACTTTCGGGAGTTCGCCCCTTGGCAGACCTTGGATACCATTGCGAGCCGCATAAGCGTCGATCTGGAGAAAGAGCGCCGCGTAGTAGAGGATCGACGGGATCGCCGCGGCAATGACAATTTCCGAATAAGGCACCTCGATAAATGTCGCCATGATGAAGGCAGTAGCGCCCATGACTGGCGGCATCAAAACGCCGCCGGTTGAGGCACAGGCCTCAACGCCGCCGGCGTACCGCCCGCTGAAGCCAACACGTTTCATGGCAGGGATCGACATGACACCCGTTGTCAGCACATTGGTGATCACTGATCCGCTCATTGATCCCATGAGGCCTGAAGAAAATATCGCGACTTTCGCGGGACCACCTCTTTTGGTGCCAAGGAGCGCAAATGCCAGATTGAGAAAGAACGCACCACCGCCGGTGTATTGCAGCGCCACTCCAAAGATCAGAAATCCGATCACCAGGGTTGCGAAAGCGCTCATGGGCACGCCGAGAATGCTCTCGCTGCCAAAGATGTGGAACCCGGCGGTGGTCGCAAGATCTGTAGATTGCGCGCGCAAAATGCCCGGCAGGGCCTCAGAGTAGACCGGATAAAATGAAAAAATCAGACAGATCGCAAAAATTGCAAACCCAGCAGAGCGTCGAAGTGCCTCCAAAATAAGTGCCCAGAACACATAGGACATCCAGCGGGCATAATCCGGCGCGGCATACTCCCAACCCTCAACCAGCATCGTATCCGCGCTCAAAGCGAATGAGAACGGGATCGCGAATGCCACAAGGGCCAGGAGCCAGTCGTAACTTGGAACGCCGTTAACGCGAGCATTTCCCGATGCGCTGTGACAGAGGAAAACGACCGGCAGCAAGAGTGCGATCAGGACATAAAGATATTGCGTTTCGAGCGGCACGAACAAGCCGGTCACATGGCCTAGCCCGAACATGATCCATGCGGCGGCGAAACAGCTGAGAACCGCCGCACCTGAGATAATGACCGTCAACAGTTTAGTCGGTTTTTGAGCAGGCGGGTCTTGGTGTTTGGTTGGTATATCGGGCGGACTCATCTTGTGGAGGCTTTCGTGCAAAGGGTAGGCACGAGAGGCAAGGACTGCCTCTCGTCGTTTGGCGCATTAGAGGATGATCAGTTGAAGACCACCGGCAGGCCGGCCTTGGTCAGCTCGGCGGCGCGGACTTTCATCCACTCGGCCGCAAATGCATCTCCATCGAGAGTGGAGCCTTCCATTTGCTGCCACGCTTCTTCGAGCACGTCCTGGCGTTTGTTCAGCATGTCATTATGGGCCTGATGAGCATCGGTCCAAATGCCGGCATCTTTGTAATAGGCCACGGCCGCAGGGTGTACCGGGAAGATGTAATCCAGGATTTGACGGTCAGACGCATAGCCCGCCATGCTTGGTCCCGCGTCCTTGATCGCATCAAAGTTTTCCATAATCGCCTTTGTGAGGCCATAGGCGGTGTCCTCGGGAATGTTCGGCGTGGAAACAAACAACGGATAGGGGTAGTTCATGCCTTCATAGGGGCCATCCACCCCCGCGTCAGCGACATAGGCTTCAACAACGCTTGGGGCAAACCACGGGGCGACTTTTTGTGCCCGCGCCCATCCTTCGGCGTCATCATGCGGCAGGTTGGGGAACATGAGCCCGCGCGGTGATGCGGCGATCCGGCTCAAGGTACCGGTTGTGGTTGACGCCCATGAGGCGTCTGTCTGCCCGTTAAGCAATGCTTCGATAGACTGCTTCCAGCCTGGAACCTCGACACGCTCGACATCATCCCAGGTCAGTCCGCCAAAGGCCAGCAACGCCGTCATGTTTGTATTGTTGGCTGGTGAGCCTTTGATCCAGGTCACGCGCTTGCCGCGCAGATCCGAGATGGACTCCACACCGATGTCGCCAGCTATGGCCGCGGTTTGACCGTTGACGCCCACATTGTTGAACAATGTGTAGAGCCGTTGCGGCCCCCAGTCTTTGTCCGCGAACATGAGTACGCCTTCCTGAGCGAAGTAAGAGGCGATACCGCAAGCGCAGATATCCGATTGCCCACGCTGTAGGGGGATCATTCGTGCGACGTCGTTCTCGCCCGGAATAATGCGCAGGCTCACATTGTATTTGGCATCAAGCATCTGGCCGATACCGACTGATTGCGCGTAGCCTGACGATGTCGTTCCAAACGCTGTCCATGACAGGTCTTGGGGTAAGTTCACGTCTTTTGCGCTGACCGAGGTGGTCATCGCAATAAGCGCAAGTGCCGTAAGCTTCAGGTTCATGATTTCCTCCTTGTTGTAGAGCTGTCCGTCAGCCTTTTCGCTGATCGTCGATGTAAAGATCCGTGACGAACATGTGCCCGGGCGCATGTGTGATCATTTCGGGAATGCCGCTGGCGAGCGCCACATCTTGCGGCGTCACACCACAAGCCCAGTAGACCGGGACATCACCCGCGCGCAGCGGGTTGACGCCGCCCCAATCCACCTTGGACAAATCGGCGATTCCGATTTGTTCAGCATCACCGATGTGAACCGGCCCGCCATGAGCGATTGGAAACCGCGATGACAATTCAGTCACGCGCACGACTTCTTGATGCGGAATTGGACGCATCGTCACGACGACATTTCCGTGAAGCCTCCCGGCTGGCAAACAGGCAATGTTGGATCGGTAGACAGAAATGCGGCCGTCGGGTTTTTCAAGGTGACGCTGTGGTATCCCATTGCGCTCAAGCACCTCATCGAATGAGTTGCTGCATCCCAGAAGAAAGGCGACATGGTCATCACGCCATATTTCAGTGATATCGACGCGTTCTTCGGAAAGGGCTCCGTCGCGGTAAACCCGATAGCTCGGCAAGTCTGTGCGCACATCTGAGCCCGGCGCAGATATCTTGAATTCGACCTCACCGGGGTCCAGCACTTCAATGATTGGACAGGGCTTGGGATTGCGCTGGCAGAACGTCAGAAACTCAAACGCATAGTCCTGAGGGACAATTGCGAGATTGGCTTGCACATGTCCGCGCGATAGTCCGTGCGTGACATAGGAAAGCGAGCCGTTTCTGGCCGCAGACCGGGTCTCGCGCGCATGTGCACGAATGAGCGATGAGCGGTCGAAACTGTTCGGGTCTGATCGGGTCATTGCAGCACCTGCAAACGACCGTCAGTGTTCATAAATGTCTCGACACCATTGGCGCGCACGACAACTGTGTCTTCGACCTGCAGGCCGCACCAGCCTAGCTCGTAGTAAGGGGTCTCAACACATAGCACCATGCCTTCTTCGATGATGTCGGTGCTATCGGCAGACAGAATTGGCAGATCATAGCCATCGATGCCGATCCCATGACCCACGTGACTACGTTGATAATCCGCAATTCCAGCGTCCCTCGTCGCCGCCACCGCGGTTAAAAATATGTCTTTTGCCGCAACGCCAGGCTTGATCAACGCCAGCGCTTCGGCAACGCCGGTATGCAGCGCAGAATGATATTTTTGGGTTCGTTCACAGGGTGTACCGAGGACCGCGTTGCGCGCGATATCGGCTCGATAGTGCTGGTACCGCCCGCCCACATCGAACCGGATCACATCGCCGTTTTCCAACCTGCGATCGCTAGGTTGCACATTCGGCATGGCGCCACGGCCCCCAAACCCGATGCATCCGAGAACCGGCATGGCGTCTTCAAGAATGCCCTGGGTATGAAAGGCTCTCGCAAGCTCTCGTTCGGTAGCACCCTCTTTCGCCTTTGACAGAGCGGCCGCGATAGAACGCTCGGTGATTTGCGCCGCGCTGCGCAGCCGATCAATCTCAGCTTCCGTTTTGATCGCGCGGATTCTTCGGAAGGTTTCAGAGGATTTTTTGAAAGTGGCGCGTGGAAAGGCTGCTTGAAGCTCTTCCCACGCGCCCGGGAGGAGGCCCAGTTCATCCAGACCAATGACGGAGGCCTCAAGCTTCAACTCACCGATTGCGCGCTTCAGGGCTTCCAGTGCACTGGGATCGGCTTGCAAATCATAAAGTGCGGCCTGACGCTTATCCAAATCGTCTGTCAAATCCGGTGCTCGATCTGCCTGAAAAAAACCAAACCTTTGGACCGTGTCGATCCAAACATCCTGATCCGCCAGCAAGTCGATCAAGGACGTTGCAGCGATGATCCGCGACTGCTTCATGTCGGCGACAGGCAGCACAACATAAGTCTGGGGCCCTCTCCGGATCCACTGTGACAGAGCCCAGTAATTGCTCGAGTAAGTTACATTTTCAGGCGATGTCGCAATCAGCGCATCAATGCCTTCTTCGACTGCGATGTCTTCCAATCGACCATGATTAAGCAGCACCAGAAGCCTCCACGACCGGTGTCACTTGGTCCAATTTCTCTTCTGGGCAGCCAAGCGCGAGAGAGATACGACAAGCAGCACTCGTGACCAGGTTGACAACCGTCTCCATCTGGGTCGCAGGTTGAAGGCTGGGGGCATAGGCAACGCTAATCGCCGCGACAACATTCCCGTGAACATCCCGAATACGGGCGCCAACGGATGTCACACCATCGAGGTTTTCCCCTTCGGCAAGCGCATAGCCTTGAGCATCCGCCCGCTCCAGGGTCGCAAAAAACAAATCAGGATCGGTAATGGTGTTTTTAGTGACGGCTGTAAGCGGTTCGTTTGCCAGCAAGCCATCGACCTCTTTGCGCGGTTTGCCTGCCAACAGCGCCTTGCCCATCGCGGTGGTGTGATAGAGCGCCTTCGAGCCTGGCCTGATCTTGATCGCAATTGGTCCTGCACTTTGCTCTGCAAGAACGTAGGTGAGCTCACCGTCCGAGATAACGCTTAGATAGGCGTTCAAATGGTGGTCGTTGGCCAACGCTGTGAGTTCCGGGAGCGCATTTTGTACGAGGCGCTCTTCGGTCATCAACGAGCGGCCAAGCGCCAAAGCACGGTAGCCAATTGTGTATTTTTGTGTCTGGGGGTCCTGCCGGGCAAAATTCGCGTCTACCAACGAGTGTACCAATCGCTGAACGATCGTCGGGCTAAGGTCCAAGGTTCTGGCGATATCTCGTATGCCAAGCGTGTCAGGCGTCTTATCGAGCAGTTCGAGGATGGCCAGACCGCGCATGAGGGATTGGTTTGAGTTTGACATGTGTTCCTATAATCGTAACAGTGTTCCTTATACGATTCCACATGGTGGTTTCGTTGTCAACTATCCACGACATAGGCGCAGTGAGAGCACCACGTAGCTTGCTAAGCTATTGAATAGTTTATCGATCCTGTTGATCTTGTAGTCCGACATGCGAGCGAGCGTATCTGTGAGCCAAGTCTGCGGATCAACATCATTCAGCTTGGCCGTTTCGATAAGCGTATAGGCGAGCCACAACAATCAATGAGCTAACAGTCGCGCGGAGTTGCGCGGCAAGCGCACCTGGACTTTCGGCATTTCATATGCGCTGCACGCATATGCCGCAGAGCCTTTCGCATTTTGATGTATAAGGAACCTTCCTTAGGTTCTTGTTGGGAAGGAGCGATCACAGGCAAGATGGTCGACATTGTACACTGTCGAAAAAGACCTTGGGGACATAGTCGACCTGATAGCTTTTCCCAGACGACAAGTGCGTTGGCCGATAGGCGGTCAGCTCGACGGGGCATCGCACTTGAACAGAATCCAGAAAGGGAGAAGTGAAATGAGAAAACGACCACTCAGGTCTTTGATGGCAATGACAGCCTGTGTTGCAGGGGTGTCTATAGCATCAACCGTTGGAGCAGAGGAAATACCTCCGACCGAGATATCCGTGATTGGGTCTTCAGAATCCACCAACATGCACAAATTTGTTGAGAAGCCATTCTGGACCGAAACCGTGCCGGGCGGATCGGGCGATGCGATCAAAGTCGACTTCAAGGGCTTGCAGACAAGCGGGCTAAAGGGGCCAGAGATCATCAGATTGCTTGGCACTGGAGCCCTTGGGATTGCTCACGGCACATTTACGACCGTCGCGGCCGATGATGAGGTCTTCAACGGAATCGACCTCCCTGGCCTGGCGCACACCATCGAAACCGCCCGCGCCATTTCTGAGGCCTACCGGCCGGTGGTTTCCAAGTCATTGGAAGAAAAGCACGGCTTGAAGCTCTTGGCCGTGCTTCCCTTCACCAGCCAGGTTTTCTTCTGTTCCACGCCCATAAACGGTTTGGAAGACTTTGAGGGAAAGAAGATCCGCGTTTATGGCCGCAGCTTAGCGGAAATGGCCGAAGCCGCGGGTGCGACCGCTGTGACGATCCCCTTCAATGAAGTGGTTCCTGCGCTGCAAACCGGCGTTGTGGATTGTGCGGTCACCGGTATCACGGCCGGCAATACGGCAAAGTGGTACGAAGTTGCCAAGCATCTCTACAATCTGCCGACGGGATGGGCCATCAACTTTTATGCGGCCAACGCCGATAGCTGGAACGCTATGGATCCCGCTGCGCAGGACTATCTCACCAAAGCGATCACGCAGATGGAAGACGACATCTGGACATTCACCGCTGAAGAAAACCAGTTTGGTGTCGCCTGCAACACCGGCCAAGATCCATGCAAATTTGGCGAAAAGGCAGACATGAAGCTGATCGATCTGACCTCTGAGGACAAGGAAAAGCTGAACGCCCTTCTGCTTGACTCCGTCATACCGAGCTGGGCGGAAAGATGTGGTGCGGACTGTACCCGCACGTGGAACGAAACGGTCGGAAAAGTTGTTGGGATGGAACTTTCCGTCAACTGAACGAACAAACCAGACCAGTAATCTGGCACTGGAGACTTGGCGCTGAGATCAAACTTGGCGCCAAGTTCCTTAGGGGGAGGGGCCTATGAGCGGCACAACAATCAGCCAATCACTCGTTGCTACGGTTCGAGGGCTCGAGCGCATAGTCCAAGTCGGCGTTTGGTTCAATGGTGTACTGCTAGTCGGAGTTGCCTTTTTAATTGGCTTCGATGTTCTCTCCAGAAAGTTGCTGGACTTTAGCCTGGGCGGCGCACACGAGATCGGTGGCTACTTCCTGGCTATTTCCTCGGCCTGGGCTGCCTCCTTTACGCTGTTCAAACGCAGCCACATTCGCATGGACGTGGCCTACTCGCGCCTCACTGAGCGAGGCCGCTACGTCCTCGATGTCCTGTCGCTTGTCGCCCTTCTTGCCTTCGTCGCGCTGGTCGCATGGTACGCCAACGCGATGTTCCTGAAGTCTTTCTCACTTGGCTCACGCGCCAACACGCCGCTGCTGACACCACTTTGGATCCCGCAAGGACTTTGGCTGTTGGGATTGGTCGTGTTCTTAATCACGACCTTGGCGGCGATCGTCACAACAGTCTCCGCCATGGTGGGCCTCAAGCTACCTGAACTTGAGCACTTCATCGGCGTTGCATCCACGGACGAGGAGGTTCAGGAGCAGCTTTCCGAAAGCCGATCCCGAGCGCAAGACCTCAACCAATCAAAAGACTGATCCATGCTCGCAACGACGCTCATCCTCCTTCTTGTCCTGTTTGCCCTGAGTATTCCGGTCGCTGCGGCCTTGGGATTGCTCGGCGTCTCCCTGTCCGCGATTTTCAGCTCGTTTCCGCTCCACAGGGCGATCGGCGAGATCTCATGGTCAGCCTCGCAAGAGTTCCTGCTGGTCGCAGTGCCGCTCTATGTTTTCATGGGCGAACTGCTGATGCGCAGCGGCGTCGCCGAGCGTATGTACGCAGCAATCATCAAGTGGTTGGGCTGGTTGCCCGGTGGCTTGATGCATTCGAATGTCGCATCAAGTGCGATGTTCGCTGCGACATCCGGATCAAGCGTCGCGACCGCGGCCACAATTGGCACGCTCGCCATGCCGGAGCAGAAAAAATATGGCTACAACGAGCGGCTCTTCCTTGGATCGCTGGCGGCCGGCGGAACCCTTGGCATTCTGATACCGCCTTCCATCAACATGATCGTCTATGGCGTCCTGGCAGAAGCCTCGATCCCGAAACTCTATCTAGCGGCGTTTATTCCCGGTCTGGTCTTGGCTCTGACATTTATGGGCGCTATCGCCATCGCCTGTATCATCAAGCCAAGCTGGGGCGCGCGCGGGGCTTCATTCACCTGGCGCGAGAAGATTAGCGCCCTCCCGGATCTCGTCCCACCACTTGGTATTTTCATACTTGTTATCGGTTCCATCTATGCCGGTTGGGCGACAGCATCAGAGTCGGCTGCCCTGGGTGTCATCGCGGCGCTCGGTCTGACCGCATATAAGAAGAGGTTGAATTTGAACGTGCTTCAGGCGGCCGTCGAAGGCACGTTTAGAATAACGGGCATGACGATGCTCATCGTGGTCGGCGCATTCTTCCTGAATTTTGTTCTATCAAGCATCGGACTGACCGGACAACTTGTGCAGTTCATTCAGCAACTGGGATGGTCTCCGCTCGGAACCATCCTCGCCATTTGCGTCTTCTACATCATACTGGGATGCTTCATGGACGCATTCTCGGTCATGGTGGTCACGGCACCCGTAATCGTCCCGATTGTTGTCGCTATCGGTTACGATCCCATCTGGTTTGGCGTGATCATGATGCTGCTGACGGAAACCGGGATGATAACGCCGCCGTTTGGCTTCAATCTCTTTGTCATTCAGAGCGTACGCCAAAAGGGGGCCATCAGCGACGTTGCCTATGGCAGTCTACCCTTTGTCGTGGCATTGCTCCTGGTCATTGGCGTTCTCATCGCATTTCCCGGTATTGCGCTGTGGCTTCCGTCGTTCTTGTGACCCGCTTTGTGATAAATTAGTTGTGTCGGAGGCCAAGAATGAGCGAACAGAAAAAGATCACTTCTGGTCCCTACCGCGTCGGGTTGATTCTTCCGTCGATAAACACCCTCACCGAACCGGAATTCTATCGAGCTGTTGTCTCCGGTGTAACGTTTCACAGTGCCCGCATTTTCATGGCTGAGACATCGATTGATGATCTTGAGACCATGAACAGATCCGTCGGTGAAGCCTGTAAACTTCTCTCCTCGACGACACCCGACCTTGTTGTTTATGCCTGCACCAGTGGGAGTTTTGTTGCCGGCACTGACGGGCTGAACGCCTTGATCACTAAGATCAATACTGCAACGGGTTGTCCCGCTGTGGCCACGTCTCACGCCATGCTGGCTGCTCTCTCTCAGTGTGGTGCAACGGAAGTGGCTTTGGTCACACCTTATCTGGACGAGGTGACAAACAGTGAAGAAGCGTTTCTGCGCGACAACGGATTGGATGTCGTCTATTCCAAGGGTCTTGGGAGGTCCGGCAAAGACGTCAGGCCGACGCCCGTCTCGGACGTGGAAAATCTGGTCGAAGAAGCATCACATACCGCAGCCGAAGTGATTTTCGTTAGCTGCACAGATCTGGATTCATTCCGCCATGTCGGCAGATGGGAGAAGCAATTTGGCAAGCAGATACTCACAAGCAACCAGGTCACACTTTGGCAAACATTGAAGAACCTGGAACCAGATCATCGTCCCGGCAACTCGATCTCTATCTTTGATTGGGTGCAAGAACAGCGGCTGTTCCAGTTTGGCTGACCAACAGGGTAAAGACGTCCGCCAGCACAGCGCGAGGTCGATTCGTGGCTGCCCGACGGTGAACCCGGCAGGCCAACCAAGATCATGATCATGTCGACTAAGATGGATCGGATCATTAGAACCCTTATGTCTGCTGGCCCAAAGCAAACCTGTTCTCATATCGACAGGTTCAAGGTCCGTTCAGACCAGGATATGCGCTCGTTAGTCGTTGTTTGTTAGGCCTGCGCTATCGCCTCGATCTCGATATCCACCCCCTTGGGTAGCGCCGATACCTGAACACAGGATCGGGCCGGTTTGTGGCCGGCAAAGAAGTCCGCATAGGCCTCATTCACCTCGGCGAACTGGCCAAGATCCACCAGGAAGATCGTGGTTTTCAAAACCTTCGACTTGTCGCTACCGGCCATTTTGAGGACACTTTCGAGGTTGGAAAGTGCTGCATCGGTCTTTTGTGCAATTGATCCCTCCACCAGACTGCCATCCGCTTTCATGGGCAGGCATCCCGAAACATATATGTTGCCTTGGGCGTCGACCGATGCGTGCGAGTAAGGGCCAACGGCCGTTGGAGCACTGTCTGAGTTGATAAGTTCCATGTTCTGTCATTCCTCTTTGATCAAACGTTCCCAAATGGGGTGGATGTCGACATAGGCGCCTCCGATCTGCACGGCCGTGTCAGCGATCGCGGAGAGCGTTTTTCTGAGATGGAGGTCTTTAAGTTTGGGGTCTGAAACAAGAAATCCGTAAGTCAGATCAATCCGTTCGGCCAGAGGGCGTACGGTCACGCTGTCCCTGTCGGTCGACAAAGCGAGAATAGGATCAGCGATACAGACCCCAAGCCCTCGTGCAACCAATTCGCACGCCAACGGTCCGGTGCTAACTTCGATTTGAGGGAGCAAGGCAACACCGCTGGTCGCGGCAGCGCTGTCGATTTGGGAGCGCAGAAGGGTCGAGGAGCGAAACGAGATCAGTTGCTCCTTTCGGAAGTCGCGAAGCGTGATGAGGCTCTTTTGTGCGAGCTCATGATCTTTCGGGACGACAGCGACCACTCGGGCTTCTACGAATGGCAATGACTTCAGATCCGTCTGGGCGAAGGGAAGGGCGACAACACCCACATCAGCCGATTTGTTCGTGCTCCAAAATCCGACACTGCGCAAACAAAGGTCGACCGCGATCCTGGTTCCGCTCCCTTTGATGATTGTTTCAAGGGCTGTCGGCAACAGCGCTTGGGCGAGAAATGGCTCGACCGCCATTGTCAAGCCACGCGCTCGCTTGTTTCGAATATCTTCGGCGATCGCCGGTATCGCATCGATGCCCTGAAGAGGGGGCTCAATGCCTTTGAGAAATTCGACCGCTTGTTCCGTGGGGACAAGACGTCGCCCGACACGCTCGAACAGTTTCATCTCCAACTCCTTCTCGAGTTGGCCGATCATCCTGCTTATCTGTGGCTGTGTGCGCAGCATGATCTCTTCGGCCCCGGACGCGCTGCCGGTCTTCATAACTGCCCGGAATGCCTGGAGCCAAAGGAGATTCATCGGAAAATTCCACGCTTATATGAGCCCAAATCTTTGATCCTCCTCTTTGGCTTTGGGATCCCTCCTTTCGGGGCTGCCATATCCGCCTCCGCCGGGAGACCTGAAAACAAATGTTTTGTCAGGCGGGAGCGTATGGGTTCCTTTGCCAGCCAAGGGCAGACCATCGGACGTACACAGTGCCCCGTTTGCGCCAGGTTGGCCACCTTCCCTGCCACGCGCGGCATTCTCTATGCGGTCGAACGCCGCAACGAGCGTTAGCGGGTTGCCATCGCACGTCCCAATCTCGATCTCTTGCCCCAAGCCACCCCGATGGCATCCCTCGCCACTGGATCCGATCCGAAGCTCTCGCCTCCAAAAGATGAGCGGCGTTTTTGTTTCCACCATCTCCACCGGAGTGCCGCGCACCGCGCTCGGGAAGGCCGTTGCCGACAGTCCGTCTCTGTGCGGCCTGGCACCAGTGCCGCCATTTGTAACAATTGATGTCGTGAACGGGTTTGACCCGCCACCCTTGAACGTCAATGTCCAGAGGGCAGATGCGCTTTCTGCCGGCAGTTTCCCCGGAATGATCTTGTCGATAGCGCCGAGCACGACGTCTGGCAGTAAGCCGCCAACGATGTGCCGGCATGACACCGGTTGCGGGAAAACAGCATTCACGACCGTGTCCTTAGGTGCGGAGACCCGAATATTCTGAAGCGTCCCGTGATTGTTCGGAACGTCCGACGCCAACGCACACAAGACCGCATAGCTCGAGTACGCTGCGGCGTATCCGAGAGGCACATTGATTCCAAACTTTGAGGCCGATGATGTCCCATCCCACTTCACCTCGACATGGTCTATGTGAATGGAAACGGTCGCAACTAGATCCAGCTTCTCATCATATCCATCGATCGTCATTTGATGGGTTGAGGTCGTGCCGGCATGCGGACGGATAGCTTCCTGGAACGCTTTGTCCGTGTGTTCGATGATGTGCTCTCCGATCAGTTCCAGATCGGACAGGCCGACTTCCTCAAACATCTCTTTGAGTCGGCGATCGCCCCACGCGTTGCAGGCGATCAGCGCATGGATGTCACCCTCGATCTCGTCGGGAAGGCGCGAGTTTTGCCTTGCAATCTGCACGATGGCTTCGTTGAGTTTTCCTTGTTCGACAATCTTTACTGGAGGAATGCGCGTGCCTTCCATGAAGATGTCCAAACCGTCCGGGCTAAGACCGATTCCGCCGACGTCAGTCATATGACCAGTGCAGGCAAAAAAACCGATCAGGTTCTGGTTGGCAAAAATCGGGGTTACAACGACATAGTCATTCAGGTGGCCGGTTCCGATCCAGGGATCGTTTGTCGCCAAGACATCGCCATCTGACAATTCATCAATGGGAAAGAATGTCAGGAACTTTCCTACAGATTCTGCCATTGTGTTGATGTGTCCTGGCGTTCCGGTTCTGGCTTGCGCGAGCATACAACCCGAGGCGTCGAAAACTCCCGCCGAAAGATCGCCAGATTCGCGAACGATGGGGCTGAACGCCGTTTTCATAAGCGCGCGCGCCTGATCCTCAACAATGGCGATCAATCGCTCCCAGACCACCTGCTTTTTCAGCGGCGATAGTTCCATCATTTTTCCTCCCTCGCGGTGAGCATCAAGTGACCACCTGCCAAAATGGACAGATCAAATCCGCGTGGAGCCACAGTGGTAGTCTGATCCTCTCGCACCAGGGCCGGGCCCGCGGCGACGTCGCCCACTTTGATTGCCGACCTTTCGAGCACTTTGGCAGGCTGGAAGGTTTCCGAGTTCGCGTCGAACAATTCAGATATCTCTGGTTCCGCGCTCCCTGAGCTTGATTTGAAACCCTGCTTCTTTCGGCTTGAGATATCGACGGAAACTCGTACACGGACTGATACGACCTCGATTTCCGTATTTGGAAGAAGCCTACCAAACAGGTCTTTGTATCGCTTCTCAAACGCGCGTTTGAGCTCTTGACGATTCAGGGTTTCGGGGAGTTCGATTTCGACCTCATGCCCCTGGCCGATATATCGCAGATCCATGAAAGCGCGTTTATTTGCCTCCTCGTTGACACCGACTTCCAGCAGCGCAGATCGAATACGGTCTTCCGCTATGTCCTCCGCCTCGGACACGCGAGATGGATCAAACGCACTCAATAATCCGGGCGTACTTACGGCAACATCAAAGGCGACAGGCGCGTGCAAAAATCCGACAGCCGATCCGACCCCGGCTGCCGTCGGGATGACCAAACGCTTTATGCCAAGCTTTTGCGCTATACGGGCCGCGTGCAGGGGGGCGGCCCCGCCGAAGGCAATCATCGTGTGGCTGGATAAATCCCGGCCGAGCTCCGCCGCATGCGCGCGTGCGGCGTTTGACATCGTTTCATCCACAATCTCAGTGATACCGAATGCGGCCTCAATGTTGGACACGCCTTGTTTCGTAGCGATGTGCTCTTGAACGGCATCCGACGAATGTGACCTGCTCAATTGAATCTCGCCTCCCGCAAATCGTTCGCCATCGATCTTTCCAAGAAGTAGGTCTGCGTCTGTGATTGTCGGCGCAACGCCACCCAGCCCGTAGCAAGCTGGTCCCGGCGAGGACCCGGCACTCTCGGGTCCAACGATGATCCGCTTCATCGCATCCACACGAGCGATCGAACCGCCACCGGCTCCGATCTCGACGAGTTCGACGACGGGTGCGCGGAGCGGTAGACCGCTGCCCGGCATGAACCGTTCGGTGCGATCAACCTCAAACAGCCGCGTCACGTTAGGCTGCCCGTCCTCAAGAAAGCAGATCTTCGCTGTTGTCCCGCCCATGTCGAAGGACATGACGTGGCTTGCTCCTATTTCCGCGGAAATCTTAGAGGCGAGAACCGCGCCACCGGCCGGCCCGGATTCGATCAATTGGATGGGCGCATCGATCGCGTGGGATACCGGGATCAGACCTCCGGAAGACGCCATAATTAGAATCGGGCACCGAAGACCAAGTCCGGCCAGATGCCTGCCCAGGCGAGACAAGTAATTTGTGATGACCGGTTTCACATAGGCGTTTAAGCAAACCGTGGAGAACCGCTCGTACTCACGGATCTCCGGGCATATCTCACTCGACAACGACACAGGAAGGTCCGGGAGCCGAGATGCAAAAAAGTTTTGAGCGAAACGCTCGTGAACGGGGTTGAGATAGGAGTGCAGAAAGCCAATGGCTAAACTTTCGATCGCCCCAGCCGCTATTTGTGGAACGAGCGCCTCGAGTTCATCCGTGTCTAACGGCTTTAATATTGTCCCATCAGCCGCAATACGCTCGGTCAGCGTGAAACGGCGTTCGCGTGTTGCGATAGGCACAGGCTTGGTGAGATTGAGGTCCATCGGGTTGTGGCGATTCTCGTATCCGATTTCGAGCACATCCCGAAAGCCGGCCGTTGTCAGAAACCCGATTTTTGCCCCCTTTCTCTCCAGAACGGCATTTGTCGCAAGGGTTGTTCCATGCAAGAACAGATCAATGTCGGCGAAGGACTTGCCCAATTTTGAAAGCAAACGAGCCACCCCTTCGACAATTCCCTGTTCCGGTGCAGCGTGATCGGTGAGCAGCTTGTAGCCACTGATCCCGTCCGTCGACTCAACAACAATGTCTGTAAACGTTCCTCCAACGTCCACCGACACTCTCAATTGATCTTGCATCATCACCCCATCTACGCAGGTCTTGTGCACACCCTGATCTGCGGCGCGCCCTTAACCTCCCAAACTACATCGGAGCAAAGCCTCTCCCAAATGAGAATTGCGGGGCGCTAAATGCGGTTCGTGCATGAGGGTGATCCCTGACCTCTGCCCTGGCTCATCTTTCGCCGTCAGTTTCAGTGCAGAAATGAAGATTTATGCATAAGGCGCCCCAAACTATGAATTAGGCGGATGAGATATGGCGTGACACGTTTTGGGAAGGAGAAAACAGGATTAGAGGGTGCGAATACTATGGAAGTGGCATCGGTTGAGGACCACTCTGCATTGGGCACCTTTGAGGAGGTCGCTGAACTCTTTCCCATAGCGGGGCTTCGCAGCTATCTGAACAACGCGTCCATAGGGCCGATGTCCACTCCCGTAATCGAGGCGGTCAATGGGTTCTTGGAAGATGTGCGGGACCATGGAAGAAACAATTACCCGCACTGGTGCGACTATGCGGAGACACAGATTAAATCGCGGATTGCGCGACTGATAGGATGCCATCGATCAGAAATCGCATTCGTAAAGAACACGACCGAAGGCTTATGCAATGTTGCGAACGGGCTGTCCTGGAGAAGCGGTGACAACGTTGTCCTGCCTGATCGCGAATACCCTTCCAACGTCTATTGCTGGACGCATCTTGAGCGCCACGGGGTTGAGGTCAGGTGGGCCAGGTCTCAAGACGGCCGCTATCCCGTCGATGCCGTTCGTGATGCAATCAACGAGCGAACCCGGATTGTTTCCATAAGCCCGGTTCAATTCTCCACTGGGTTCCGCCACGATCTTGCTTTGACCAGTGAGCTTTGCCGTCAAAAAGGCGTTCTGCTTAATCTCGATGCCATTCAATGGGTTGGATCGATGGCATTGGACCTGAGCCAGTATCACGTCGACTTCATGTCAGCCGGAGGACACAAATGGCTGCTCGCACCAATCGGCACTGGTATTTTCTACTGCAACCAATCTGCACTGGATCAGCTGAGGCCTCCCAATGTTGGCTATCACAGCACGGATAAGGGCGAAGCGCATCTGGACTATGGCCTCGTCTATCGCGATGGCGCCGCTCGATTTGAGGAGGCGCTCGCCAACTTCCCAGGCATTTGGGGATTGGATGCAGCCGTAAAGCTCCAGTTGTCAATCGGTAGCGAACGCATCGAGCAGCACATCCTCGGTCTTGTAGATGACGCGGCCGAGCGTCTACAGGAATTGGGCTTTGACACTCTCAGGTCCCCGGTTCGCTCAGAACGATCTGGCCTTCTGTGTTTCTCCCGTTCGGGTATCGATTTGGCAAGAGTGGAGAACGGTCTGAGAGATGCTGGTGTTGATCTCGCAATCCGTGACGGGCGGTTTAGAATTTCTCCGAGCTACTTCAACAGAACCTCCGATATTGATCGGCTCATTGAGGCTCTGCGTAATCTTACAGGCATGCGGCCAGCAAAATGAAAACGGCACCGGAGCGATGCATCGTCATCGAAGATAGCACCGCCGGCGTGGAGGCCGCCGTTGCAGCCGGCATGCAGCCGATTGGCTTCGTTGGCGGAGCTCACTGCGACGACAATCATACCGAACGACTTCAGCATGCAGGCGCGCCGATCGTGATCGACCGGTTTGAAGACCTTCTGAAAACGGTCCCGACCGCTTTTTGTTCTTGAGGAACGCCTTGCCGGATCTTGGGTTCTCCAATTCGGCAATTTGTTTGCGATACGCGATACCAAGCTGACGTGCCGTTGCGCCCTTCGAAAACCGGCGAACCGTATTGTCTGCAACCTTTACGGCTCGTTTGGCGGCTGGACCCAAGGTGCTCGGGTTCAGCCCCTTCTGTTGCCAGGTAAGATTCGGTTTTGCGACGGGTCATTTTAACGCCGGCGCACTGTTTGTGCAGGTCTTCCTGGTACTGGCCGTTGCTTCAGGCAGCCCCAGTCAAAGCAAAAGAGCGTTCATGGTTGACAAGTGAAGGAATTATGATGTTTGATGTATCAAAATATGGAGATGGCTTCTTTTTGGAGAACATGTCCTGAGTCAATGGAGTCATCAAGCGTTGGGTCAATCTGTTGAGATCAAAGACGTCTGGAAGTCATTTGGTGGTTTTGACGCGGTGCGCAGCGCCACCGTGAAAATTCAAGCTGGCGAATTTCTGTCTCTGTTGGGGCCGTCGGGCTCCGGCAAATCGACCCTCCTGATGATGGTCGCCGGCTTCTTGCAGCCGACGTCCGGCAAGATCCTGATCGGCGATGAAGATGTAACGGCCGTGCCGGCAAACAGGCGCGGCATTGGTATGGTGTTTCAGAAATACGCCCTTTTTCCGCATATGACCGTGTTCGAAAACATCGCTTTTCCATTGAAAATGCGAAAACTTCGCCGGTCTGAGATCGAATCTCGCGTAGGGCAAGCGCTCGACCTTGTGAAGTTGAGGGATTTGGGCTCGAGATTGCCAATCCAACTCTCAGGCGGACAGCAACAAAGGGTGGCTGTCGCCCGTGCGTTGGTGTTCGAGCCGCCGGTCTTGCTCATGGATGAGCCGCTGGGTGCTTTGGATAAAAAACTTCGCGAAGAGATGCAATTCGAGATCAAGAATCTCCAGCAATCACTTGGTGTTACAATGGTGTACGTCACCCATGATCAAGAAGAAGCACTCACCATGTCCGACCGTGTCGCGGTTATGAATCATGGTGAAATGCAGCAAATAGCAGACCCCAAAACCCTGTATAGGGAGCCCGGTTCTCCTTTTGTGGCAGACTTTGTTGGCAAAATGAACCTGATCGAGGTGACGTATGTCGACCAGACGGCATCGGGAGCGCTTCTCAAGACAGCCGGGGGAAACAGGTTTTCCATCCAAAATCTGGCGGTGTCGACACCCGACCCCGAACGTCCGATGAAAATAGCTGCGAGGCCGGAGACAATCGCATTGTCGAGGCGCAACGAGACGAGCGGGACCCTGCTCGAAGGCACCATACATCAATGTGTTTTCATGGGCTCGATGACCATGGTTCAGGTCATTGTAGGGCCCGAAGACGAGGTTGTTTATGTGCAGACCGAAGCAGATGCGTCCTACAAACCCGGCGAGGTCGCTTACCTCGAATTCGATGGTTCAAGGACTTCGCTCTTTGCGCATGGCCCGGATGAGAATTAAGAGACATGTCGATCAAGGAACCACACAATGCCGGTCGTTCAGATAGTCGGATTCTATACGGCGCGGGTATGTCATGGTCTTTGATATTGCCTTGGCTCGGGCTTTTGGTTGTCGGGTTTGCCTATCCTGTATTCAAGTTGCTGTCTGGCAGCTTTTTCGATGACGGCTTCACACTGGTACACTACCAGCGCGCGGTAACGGAGCCGCTTTACACCGCGGTGTTGCTAAGAACCCTCCGTATTGCGCTCATCGTGACGGTTTGCGCGCTCCTTGTCGGATACCCAATCGCATATGCAATATCCAAGCTGGTCCGGCCTTGGTCAATGGTTGTTGCGGCCTGTGTCCTCATCCCGTTTTGGACGAGTATCCTGGTGAGATCGTATGCCTGGATTGTCCTGTTGCAGCGTAAGGGCCTGATCAACACACTCTTGATTGACCTCGGAGTGACCTCGGAGCCGTTGCGTCTGCTTTATACAGAGTTTGCGGTCATACTCGCCATGACACATGTCCTGCTGCCGTTCCTCATCCTGCCAGTCTACGGTGCCCTCAAGACCATACCGGCCGACTTGCCGATGGCCGCGTACAATTTGGGCGCTACGCCCATCAAGGTGTTCTGGAAAGTCGTTTTCCCACTCAGCTTGCCCGGGGTGTTCGCTGGCTGCCTGATCACATTCATTCTGGCTTTGGGATTCTATATCACCCCGGCTTTGGTGGGCGGTCCGAATTCTCTCATGATGGCGACACTCATCGGGCAGCAAACCACGCAAGTATTGAATTGGCCGTTTGCTGGGGCGCTGGCAACAATACTCTTGATCACGACGGTGGTTTTGGCGGTGATGTTCCGCACTCTGTTGGCAAAGAATAGAGGATTCAGCAGTGGCATCTGATTGGCACAAGGCGCGAGGGAACACGACTAAGCGGGACCAAGGTTGTGCGTACTAGTATTGCAGCAAAGATCCTTTTCGCGAGCTTCATTGCGTTGGCTCTGTTTCTAATGGTCCTTCCCACATTGATTGTTTTTCCGATGTCGGTCGGGACGTCCAACTATTTGGAATTTCCACCCAAAGGGTTCACGCTGGACTGGTTTGTGGCCTATTTCGGCGACGAAGAGTGGATGGGCGCGACCTGGTTCAGTCTCAAAGTTGCGTGCGCGACCACCCTGGCAGCGACCGCGATCGGAACAATGGCGTCGATCGCCCTGGTTCGAGGCCGACTGCCCGGCAAGTCGCTGATCTATGCGCTAACGCTCAGCCCGATGATCATTCCGCATATTGTAATTGCCGTTGCACTCTATCTTTTCTTCGCGCCTTTGCGTCTGACGGGAAACTTCTATGGTTTTCTGATCGCGCACACGCTTCTGGCGGTTCCGTTCGTGGTGCTGACCGTCTCGGCCGCGCTCCAGAGATTTGACCCGATGCTGGAACTTGCCGCGCAAAGCTGCGGCGCAAACAGCATTCAGACATTCTATCATGTGATGCTTCCTGGAATCGTACCAGGCGTCGCTGCTGGCGCGGTGTTCGCCTTCCTGACATCGTTCGATGAAGCGACTGTCGCTTTCTTCATTTCCGGACTGGAGGGCAAGACCATCACCCGAAAGATGTTCGAAGACATTGATTTCAACCTGACGCCGATCATCGCAGCGGTGTCGACGGTGATTGTCGGCGCTTCTCTGCTTCTGATGACGGCCGTACATTTTTTGCAAAACCGGCAGCGCGGCTAAATCAATGGCACGCGTTTATCTGGGCGGGATGTTTCATGAAGCAAACAGCTTCAGCACTCTTGCCACGGAATTGGACAATTTCACCATTGTCGCCGGCGATGATCTGGCGGCGAAGCTTGCAAGTTCCAACACGGGATTGGCCGCTGCGGCACAACTTCTGTGGAGCCGAGGCCATGAATTGGTGCATGGGTTTTCCGCCGTTGCAGCGCCGGGCGGCCCGATCACGGATAATGCATACCAGGAACTGAAGCGCCGCTTTCTCATGGAAATAGGCGTTTGCGAACCGGACGCCGTCTACCTTGATCTGCATGGTGCGATGATGTCGACGTCACTTGACGACATGGAGGGTGATCTTTTGTCGGCGATTCGTGCGACGGTTGGAGCAGACATTCCCATTGCCGCCGACCTGGACCTGCACGGCCACGTTACGCCCAGGATGCTCGAAAAAGCGGACATCCTGATTGCTTGCAAGGAAAACCCGCATACCGATTATGACTTGGCCGGCGCCAAGGCGAGCGGTTTGCTGCACGATATGCTGACCTCGCGAGCCGCGATCGTTTCATCCGCGGCTTGGGTTCCGCTGCTTGTGGGCGCCGGCCTTGAGACCGCATCGGACCCCCTCAGGAAAATTCACGCTCGGGCTCGTAAGTTGGAAAGCGAAAACGCGCGGATCCACGACATCTCGATCTTCAACACGACCTCCCTGGTGGACGCCGCGCATACCGGCCAATGCGTGACCATCATGCATGCGCCAGAACAAAAACGCGCGGTGTCCCACGCGCTTGAGCAACTTTCCGGCCTCATCTGGGAATCAAGGCACGACTTCTCGCCGAACTTCGTGGCTCTGCCGGAGATCCTGCGAAGAATACGACAGTCATCGGCCAACGAGCCCGTCATCGTCGGCGATCAAGGCGATCGCGTTCTGGCGGGCGCCCCCGGCGACGGCACCTACATCGCGCGGGTGATGGTTGAGCAGGCTCGCGATGTGCGCGCCGTCATACCGATGACCGACCCCGACACCGTCGATGCCGCGCGGGTCGCCGGGGAGGGTGCCATTCTCGAAAGAGCGATCGGTGGGGGGCTGTCACGGGGGACGCAATCGTTGGAGGCGGCGTGGGCGGTAAACAGACTCGGGGACGGTGAGTTCATAAACAAAGGACCGTTCATGGCGAACGAGCCATCCAGCCTGGGGCCGACCGCTGTGTTGCAGTCTAACAACCTGACGGTCTTGGCGACATCGAAGCCGGGTTTCACGCAAGATCCGGCGGCTTTCGAGAGCCAAGGGGTCCGGCTCAACGACTTCGATCTGGTCGTAACGAAATCGGGCTATCACTTCAAACTGTCGTTCGCCGATGTCGGACCGTGCATCGTCGCCGACACGCCCGGCGTCTCGAACTACGTCGCCGGCACGCTACCCTTCCGCAAGAGAACGGATGTGTATCCCGAGAACGACGAGATCGGCGCGCGAGACATTCGATATTGGCGCAAAAGCACCGCGTAGGTTCAAACCGTCGCGACAGGCGTGACCGGCGACCCGAACGCGCGCGGCAGGCGCAGCGGGGGGCATGTCAGAAAGAATCTGTTGCGTGAATTTTCCTTCAGCCAGTTTCTCAGCTCGGTCAGATACCACAGCTCTCCCAAGGGGATGCCGAGCTTGAAAAGACAATGCTCGTGGAGCGGCAACCCCGCGCAGGGTTTGGACTGCGCCGGACCTATATTGGGATAGGCTTCCACGGCAACGTTGTCGGCTGCGATCGCAGCAACGCCGGATTTGTCGATCCAATCGCAAAGTCGAGCATCTCTGCCGTCAAGGCTTGGATACCGCCTTGGGTCCACATCCACCGATTTGTCATGCGTGCTTCTGGCGAGCGCGTCGCCAAACCCGGTATGGAAACAGAGGATGTCGCCGGATCCTACCGTAATTTTTTCCTCGTCGACAATGGCTGCTACCTGCGCAAAGCCGACAAGCAATTCGCGATTTCCCACGCGTCCGGCCAGGTCAATCATGATCCCTCTTCCCTGCATTGTGTGTTGAGCCATGACATCAACCGACAGTGCATGTGCGCCAGCTAGTCCGGAATCGTCACGCGGGCTCACCACGTCGGTGCCCGCGCGATACCCGTTGTAATAAACCGGCCTCGGGATCCCGTCCCCTTCGACATCAAAAGCGCTGCCGACATGGGCAAGCGCGTCCCATTGAGTGGAGTATTGCGTCGAGATCGTGAACTGGTCGTCCGAGACGATGTCCGTGTATCTGGGGTCTTCGTTTCGCAGCGGATAATTCACGTTAACCTGGCCGTTTGCCCGTTGCGCAAAATGTTGCACAGGTCTTTTTCTCAACTCGGAGAAACCTGTTTCGGGAACGTCCAAAGGCAGGCTCAGGCAGAAACTCTTTCCGGACCTGATCTCCCTTGCAGCCCGCAGCCTGCAAGCATCGTCGATAAGGTTCAGTCTCCCAAGCTGGTCATCGGCGCCGAATTCGCCCCAGTTTGAACCCTCGGGCCTGTGCTTCCATCTCATATCGGTGCTCTTTGTTTGGGTTGAGCCGTCGTCTCCCTGCATCGCGGCCCGTAGGGAATCGAGACTGCAGAGCCCATACCCTCCGGGTTGCCATTAGGCTAACACAACCAGTCGAATGGTGCGGACACACCACGAAAAAGGCCCGAAGGAGATCATCCTTCGGGCCCATCAGTTGTGACGACAATACCCGTCAGTTAGCCAACCAGGTATTCCAGCGCTCTAGGATCGCCTCGTGGTTATCTGCAAGGTACTTGTAGTCGACCGGGAGGATTCCGCCTACATTGTCCGGATGGCCGGGCTGGTCCACCTGTTCTTCCGGTTTGAAAAATTCGACTGCCGACTTGGTTGCCGGCGAGATTGAGCCTGCGACGGTGAAGTTGTACTGCGCTTGTGGGTTGTCATAGAGCCAGTTTAAGAACTTGAGCGCGACGTCCTTGTGCGGCCCGTCCTTGAAGACAACCCAGTGCGCCTCATTGAGCGTTGCACCATCCCACAGAGGTTTCAGCGGCACTCCCTCCTGCTTCAGGAAAGCTAGTCTCGTTCCCCAGATCATGCCGAACGTGACTTCTTCCTCGCGGAAAGCACGCTGAATTTGGTCTCCGGAGTTCCACCACAGTTGTATCTGGGGTTTGATTTCATCGAGCTTTGCAAAAGCACGATCGAGATCCAACGGAAAGAGATCTTCTTTGCTCACGCCATCCGCTGTCAGAGCGCCGACCAGGACCCTCCAGGGCGATCCGAAGTTCTGAAGCGCGCGGGGCCCGGGATATGTCTCGACATCCCAGAAATCCTTCCATGTCGTAGGATATGAAGCTCCGAAGGCATCGGTGTTGACAGTCAGCTGCGTTGAGCCGACGCCAACGAGCACGCCGTATTCGGCGCAGGTCGTGGGCAATCCATCCGTGTAGGCCTTGGGTACCTTCGCACAGTTTTCGCCTAGATTTTCCAGGAACTTGGTGCGTGCGGGATTGAAGATGTCACCCGCGCCGGATTCCATCAGGTCCCATTCAAAATTGCCGGCATTGGTCATTGCCTCGATCTTGGCCCAACGCTCGCCAATTGAGCCCGATACGAACACCACCTTGATTCCCGTTTCTTCCGTGAAGGGATCAAAAATGTGTTCCTTCATAAGATTTTGATAGCTGCCGCCCGTAGCCGCCATCACCAGAACGTCGTCCTCGGCGCGCACATCGGTTGGCGCAAAGGCCGTTCCCAGCGCCAAGGAAAACGCGGCAGCGCTTATGCCGACAAGCTGATGTTTGCCAATCCAGATCATGTCATTTATCCTCCCATTCAATTTTGATGTATCAAATATTATACATCGAAAATTGTCAAGAGAGGCACTTGCGTGGGATTGGTTTTTGAGCGCGGGCCGGTCGCAAGTGTGTTGATGTATCAAAAATCATAGTTTACCGTTCCACGCGGTGATCATGGCTGTTGAAAGCAACGACAAGAAACTCAGAGATGTCCACAATTAGACCGGTAAAGCGCGAAAACAGCCTCAGTGCTCGAGTTTATCTGGAGCTACGACGCGCTTTGATGACCGGTGTCTACAAACCCGGCGAAAAGGTCACGATCCGCGCGATCGCCGACGCTGCGCAGGTAAGCTTCACTCCGGCCCGGGAAGCGGTCGGCAGACTGATTATTGAAGGAGCTCTCGAATATGAGGGACCAAAAACCGTCGTGGTGCCGGTTCTGAATCGCCATGCGCTGGAGGAGGTCACCGCCATACGTAAACGCTTGGAGCCTCTGGTTACAGATCTCGGTGCGCAAAGGTTATCAAAACCTCAGGTCTCGCAACTGCACAGGATCCAAAACCGTCTCGAGAAATCAATGAACCGGGGAAACTTTCGAGAAGTGTTGAGACAAAACGAGGAGTTTCACTTTTTGATCTACCGTTGCAGCGGCTTCATGTACGCGGTTCAAATGATCGAGTCGTGTTGGATGCGCATAGGGCCGTCTCTCAACCTTCTTTATCCGGAATTCTCGATTAGCAGGGCAGGTATCAGCAATCACAACGCCCTGCTGGCAGCGCTTGAAGCAGAGAAGCCATTCGAGGCTTCCAACTGGATCACATCCGACATTGAAGCCGGATACGCACGGCTGTCCGAACTCATCGCTTGATGAAGGCCCCGATTGGTGCTTTTATTTCTATAATTTTGATGTATCATATTTCATACGTCAAAAGAGGGTTAGTGCGTTGGTCGTTGCAACTGAAGTGTCGAGATCGTCAAGGAAACTGTTTGAAAGGGCCAAACGCGTCTTTCCCGGCGGAACGACGCGTACGACAATTATGTTCCGTGATCACCCGATTTACCTGAACAGGGGAGATGGTGCGCGAGTTTTTGACGAAGACGGTCATTCCTACATCGATTTTGCAAACAACTTCACAACACTCATTCATGGCCATTGTTTTGGCCCGGTGACAGAAGCGGCAATCGCACAGCTCAATTTGGGATCCTGTTTCGCCAATCCGACTTCATCGGAGATTGATCTGGCGGAACTGATTGTTAGCCGGGTTCCTTCTATCGATCAGATCAGATTTGTGAACACCGGGACCGAAGCCGTCATGTTTGCCATAAAGGCGGCCCGGGCGTTCACCGGTCGCCACAAGATAGCAAAGTTCGAGGGCGCCTATCACGGCGCATACGACTGGGCAGAGGTTTCCGAAACGACCACACCCGATGGGAACAATCTTAACCCGCCAGCCCGTGCCAACTATATCGGGATGCCGCCCTCCGTGACGTCGGAGGTCGTCGTTCTGCCGTTCAACGATCTTGAGCGGACCCGATCCATTCTGTCCGAGCAGGAATGCTCATTGGCCGCAATTGTGGTCGACACAATGCCGAGCCGTCCCGGCTTGATTCCGCTTAAGTCAGAATATGTCGAACTACTGAATGAGTACGCGCAGAAGAATGATACGCTCATTATCTCTGACGAAGTCCTCAATTTTCGCCTGGGTTATCACGGGGCCGCGCAACGATTTGGGTTGAGAGCGGACTTGACAACGCTCGGCAAGGTGATCGGAGGTGGAATGCCTATTGGTGCGATCGGCGGGCGAGAAGAGATCGTGTGGGTCTTTGATAGCTCTCGCGGCTCCGTTGTGCCTCAAGGTGGAACTTTTGCGGCAAACCCTGTCTCAATGGTGGCTGGACACGCGTCGCTTATTGCACTCGATCGACCGGCTTTCGAGCGGCTGGAGGTGCTTGGCGATTACGCGCGAAGATCTGTTGAAAGGCTCTCCCGCGATCTCGGATGCACGCTCAGTGCAACGGGCCTGGGTTCTCTTATCAGGCTTCATCCCAAAGCCCGTCCGCCCTCCACCTATGCTCAATACTTCCAGTCGCCGGCTGAAAAGCAGTTCATGCAGGACCTTCACTTTGCCCTGTTGGAGCGCGGCATACTCATCTCCAACACCGGGCTGATCGCATTGTCCACGCCAATGAATGAAAGCCACATCGATGCATTGACCGCGAAGTTGGAAGACGCAATCGTTTCGGAGGGACTTTTTCGGTAACAGCGGCGGTCAAGCATCGTGCGGCGGGATTTTTCAGCTCCCGTAGACCCGGGTAATTTTTCTGCCAATGGGCATGACGACATCGAACAACAAGCAATGAAATGGTGAGGGCCAATGGCAATGTTTCAGCGTGTCGGCCACCAACGAAAGACGTACCAATCATGACTCAACTAAAATCGATTATCGTCGCCGAGCGGATCGCGCATCTTTTGAGCGCCTACGGTGTAACAGAGATGTTCAGCCAAAGCCTGCCGAGCATGGTGGTTCTGGCTGCAGAAGACGCCGGAATCAGACAGATCACTTATCGAACCGAAAACGCCGCCGGCACGATGGCAGACGGCTTCGCGCGCATCTCGGGCAAGGTTGGCGTTGTCTGCGCGCAGAACGGGCCCGCCGCAACATTGCTGGTGCCTCCCCTGGCCGAAGCCTTGAAAGCGAGTATTCCGGTTATTGCGCTCGTTCAGGAAGTGCCGCGCGATCAGACAGACAAAAACGCCTTCCAGGAGTTCGACCATCAATCGCTTTTTGCATCTTGTACCAAATGGGCACGAACAGTTCGCTGCGCAGGCCGCATCGATGACTATATGCGCCAGGCCTTCACCGCGGCGACAAGCGGCAGGCCGGGGCCGGTCGCGCTTATGCTTCCGGCCGATTTGCTTCTGGAAAAGATCGATGCGACCGACATTGAGAGCTGCAGTTTGCTCGGAAGGTATCCGCTTGATCGCCCTTGTGCCGACACATTGAGGATCGAAGAAGCGGCTAAGCTTTTGGCCGAAGCGGAGCTGCCACTTGTTGTTGCCGGCGGCGGCGTCCACGGGGCTCAAGCGTGCCAGGAGTTGGCGCTACTACAGGAACTGGCGCATCTGCCGGTGGCAACGACGATGATGGGCAAGGGAGCTATTAATGAAACACACCCATTGAGCCTTGGACTTATTGGCAATGTCATGGGGAAGGGATCGATTGGCAAGCACACACGCGCCATTGTCGACAAAGCGGATGTCGTCTTTCTCATTGGCAACCGCACCAACCAGAACGGAACCGACAGCTGGCAGGTTTTTCCCAAAACCACGCCCTTCATTCATCTCGACATAGATGGTCAGGAGATCGGCCGAAACTACCATGCCCTCAGGCTTCAAGGCGATGCAAAGTGCACGCTCGGCGCCCTAATCGAAACGCTAAATAATTTCGACTTGGCGAAGCGCTCGGAGCAAAGGGTGGCCCTCGAGCGCATGATTGCGGTCGCAAGGGTGAGCCGAGCGTCGACCTCGCAGCCCTTGATCACATCCAACGCCATACCGATCCGGCCGGAACGGATCATGGCCGAGCTTGATCGCCTGCTTCCTGACAATGCGATTGTCTGCGCGGATGCCAGCTACTCTTCAGTGTGGGTAAACAGCTATCTGACGGCTCAAAGGCCGGGCATGAGATTTCTGACACCGCGCGGCTTGGCGGGGCTCGGATGGGGGCTGCCGCTGGCAATGGGGGCCAAGCTCGCCGCTCCGGATCAACCGGTTGTCTGTCTCGTCGGGGATGGTGGTTTCGGCCATGTCTGGTCGGAGCTTGAAACCCTTGTGCGAGAGGACATCGCCGTCACGATACTTGTGCTGAACAACGGGACACTGGGCTATCAGAAAGACGCCGAGCATGTTAAATTTGGCCGCCATACCGGTGCGTGTTATTTTGGCACCGTCGATCACGCGGCCGTCGCCGCCGCCTGCGCCTGTCCAAGCGCAATCGTCAAGAACCCAGAAGATTTGGAAGGTACCATTCAATCCGCACTGGCCTCGAATGGACCGACGCTGATTGACATTCAGACCGACCCCGCCGCCTATCCACCACTTACGATGTTCGATGGGACCCTCGAAAATGCGCGCGCTGCCGATCTGAAGGTGGCGTAATGTTAATGACAAAAGACCTTCAAGGGCGACTTCGATCCGCCGAACTGTTGATCGAAGCTGTCTTCATGGGTGGCAAAAGCTTCCAACCGAATGCCGAGTTCACGGCCGCGCAAATCGGGCGATAGGGCTTCAAAATTAGTAAAGGACAGTGTGGCGAAGTCACAATTCATAGGTTGGTTGTCTGGAGCTCCGGCAAATCCCGAAGGCTCTGCGGATCAAACATTGCAAGAAAAACATCCGTGTATGCTGCCGGTTCCGGATATTCTACTCGAGGATGTCGAGACCAGCCCAGAAACTTGGCAAGAAGAAAAAGCCCTAGCAGGTTGCGGCTCTGGAAGTGGCAATCTACAAAATTCTCCTCAAGCAACACGCAACGGTTTTTCACCAAAATCAGTCGGTTAATCCGCTCATTTCGCGAGAACTTGAGTCAGTATTTGCTGCAATGCGCTTTCATTTTCAGGCGTATGTAGCTTGGTTGAACCATCAGCATTTACAACCAGCAAAGTGCCGCGTGCGAGGTTGGTATTTTCAATCACTTGAACCGGGTCTTTTCGCAGATCAACAATTAATCCGCAGTATTTGTAGTTTTCCCACAACTCAAATGCCGTCTTGGCCAGGTACCCGATTGTTACAGCCGCCACCATAATTACCAACGGCGCAAATCCGGGATCAGGACTGTCACCATCCGGATTTTCATATTTATTGGCCGGGCCAAGCTCAACTCCTGGATCAATCTTCCGCAATCCATCGACTTCATTTTGCCCGACAATTAGAGCGACACTGACTTGTTTATCGTGGGATTGTGCAAAAACCAGTTTTGAGTTAATTAGCCACAAAGGCAGCGATACGGTAGCTGCTCCACCGGCGACCAATATCCTTCGCGATAGTTGCCAGTTCGTCATTTTCCGTTTCATCATATGCTCCTGTTCGCATGAACTGATTTATCATTGCCTGTAGTGGCCATTCTCCATCCGCAAACTGAACCAATGGAGGCATTGGGCCTCCGCCCATAAGTTCCTTCCGGTATTGTACATTCCCGCAGAGTGCAAAATAGCGGTTCAAATCGGCTCCATACTGCTTGGCCTGCTCTTCCAAGGTGTGCATTTTTGCGGCGTAATGGAGAAGTAAAGGATTGATTTGGCTTTGATTTGTTTCGTTCAACAAATCGGTCAAAACTGCTCTCGGTTCTGTAAAGCTCAACCCTTTCGTTTCAGCCGCCCGCATGACGTGAGATTGGATCGCAAGGAAATAAACTTCTTGCCGTTTTTCAAGATCTGGCGAGCCATAAATGCCATCTACAAGAGGGCGGATTGTTTTGACAGCTTCCGTATAAGCGATGACTGGATCGTCTGTTTGAAACGCAAAATAAACCACAATTGGGAACGTCAGAGCTGCAAAAAAGCTGTCCGTCCTGTTGTGCAGCATTCTGTAGGGATCGGAATAGAATGAATCCGATAACATGACTTCATCAAATGAGCCCCCCGACTGACTGGTGATAGGACTTGATGGTGACCGTTGAATTTTTCTGTCTCCAACATCAACCATACTGCGATTGATGTTTCGCCAATTCTTTACGTTGAAAACACCGAGGATACTGACGTCCCAATAAAGGGCGTGAGCTTCCAACAGATCATTGGGTTTCAGACCAGAGGTTTTGTCGCGCTGCTCAAGTTTGTCCTCAAATCTATTTTGAGACTGCGTGTTTCCAGAAGTTTCATAATCAATGAGCTGCCGCCACTCAGATAGGGCAGCTTTTACGAGAAAATTCATAGAAACTGTCTGCCAAAAGTGGGTCAACTCATGGATGAGAACCCTGAAGACTGGCTCATCAAAATAGCTGGGCCCCTCAAGATATCCAATGTCAAAATCGAAGCGATCAACGCTTAGTTTTATCGTTAGACTCGGCCGTACAAATGAACCGGCCACAGCTTGTTCTCCGGTATAATTAATTGTTGTTTGATAAATTCGATTTCGGAGTAAGAATTTCTCAAAATCAATCAAAGGCACAATATAATGAGGTGAGGGAAATTTTTAGAAAATGATTACAAATTTATAAATCTATTTAAATTCCATAAATGTTTGAATATTGAATGACAACTATCCATCATAGTCAATTCAGCATGTGGTTGCCAGTAACGATAGATACACATTAAGCCAGTGACTTGGATGTTCTATTGGATTAACTTGGATCGTCACGCTGCTGTATGGAAAAGTCCCTGCTGCTGTCGATGGTTGCGTGTCCCCGCAACCAAAATTAACCCGCTATCCCGATAGGATAGCGGTTTTTTTGTTTCTTGCTCACATGCTCTATTCGGGATTGGGTACCATATGGGTACCAACTGAAATCAAATTTGGGCTAATTGCCGACCGACCAGATTTCGTTCGGAGGTCCGGTGATGGACTGGAAAGTCCATTCATATTTTTCAATCACTTAAACGGTCACGTGTACAATTCTTGTGGTTCTTCTTCAAAGTGTGTGATTGTGGGACGCTTCCGTCGTATGACTTGAAGTCATGCGAACAAAATCAAAATGGTCGCCCGGCCCAAGGGTCAAAGTTCAGGGCATGACCTTCCAAGATGAAGAAAACTGGATTGTTTCGGTCGAAGCAAAACCGGTTGGTATCTGCCCGGATTGCGGCTGCCGAAGTCGTCATCGTCACGGTCAGCGCAACCGTCGATTTGCATATTTGCCAATCCAGGGGTGCCCGGTGAAGGTGACGCTGACGATTTTGCGTTGGCAGTGCAGGAACCGCAAATGCAGGCGGCGCACTTTCTCGGATCAGCTTCCAGCGATTGCGCCACCATATGCGCACCGAACGTCGAGGATGGCTGAAATCGTAGGTCTCGTGGGCCATGGCATGGGTGGTCGTCCGGCCGAAAGCCTGTTGCATCGGCTGGGGATGCCTGTCAGTGACAATACGATCCTGCGCTAATTGAAACAGAACGCGCCGAACTCTGTGCAAAACAACGACGTTCGCGTCCTCGGAATTGATGATTGGAACTGGCGAAGGTGCTCGCATTACGGAACGATCATGGTCGATCTCGAGAAACGATCTGTCGTCGATGTTCTGGATGATCGCAGTGTCAAAGGCGTGAAAGCGTGGCTGCAAGAACGGCCTTTCATCGAAGTCGCCAGCAGAGATTGCTGCGGTCTTTATTCTCAGGTTGCTAGAGAGGGTGCACCACAGGCTAAACAGGTAGCTGATCGTTTCCATCTGGTCCAAAACCTTCGGGCGGCGATCAAGGCGCAAATGAGCCTTTATGGGCACGCCAACGTGAGACCGGTCTTATCGGAAGACTCTATCGCCAGCACCAGAGCTTGTTTCCAACGTGCCCGTCTAGCACACAGACAATCGCGTCAGGAAATATTCGATACGCTACACTCTATGCGCCAACGGGGCCTCTCATACAGCGAAATCGCGAGAAGGACAGGGTATGGTCGTCGCAGCGTGACGAATTGGCTTACCTCAAGTGCACCTTGGGACCGAAAACGAGCCGCGTTGAAAACCACCTCTCCTCTATATTTTGAAGAATTTCTTACGGACTGTTGGAGGAACGGAAACCGCAACGGGCGTCATCTCTTTCATGATGTCAAGAACCGTGGCTACACAGGCAGTCGCTCCAATCTGGAACGGCTGTTGAAGGAATGGCGTAGCGCTCAGAACTCTCAATCCAATGAGGCGGCCCTCAAAGTCCGAGTGTCAGAGCCTGTCCGCGATCCTGATACCGGCCGCATGATCTCGTCCGTTATCGCAGCGGCTTTGTGCATCAAACCGCGGGGCAAGTTGACAGAAAGCCAGGCGAGAAAGGTCGAAGCGCTTAAACAAGGCTCCGCAGCCTTTGCCACGATGCGGAGTTTAGCCATGCGTTTCAACGGCATCTTGCGCAGCAGTAATGCGCGTTTTGTGGAAGAATGGATCGACGATGCAATCGAAACACAGCTTGTCGAAGTCGTACGGTTTGCCCGGATTTTGCACCGGGATCTCGAGGCCGTGAAGAATGCCATCGAACTTCCCTGGAGCAACGGACAAGCCGAAGGGCAGATCAACCGCCTCAAAACGCTAAAACGGGCCATGTACGGACGCGCCGGGCCAGAATTGATGCGGGCGAGAATGATGCCGCTCAATCACACACTTTGAAGAAGAACCCAATTAAATGCAAAGCAACAGTACGTCGGTCTGATGCCGTTGGAGATGAAGCGACTGAAACAGCTTGAGGATGAAAACCGGCTGGGACTACTGAACCGTGCCACGCGCCTCCACACGCTGCTCGCCGACCCAGTAATCGCCTCGCACGAACTGCACATGATCTGTCAGGTTTGAAACGACGCAGGCATGGTTGGGGATGATCGCGATATGATCGCCGACGGCCGGTGCGCCATCGGCAAATTCAATGTGCCCGTGCTCTTCGCTCAACGCGAAGATGTCGGCGTCCGACCGGTTCCTGACCATTCCAAAGCCCGACAGGCCGAACAGGTCCGAAGACAGTGATTTGCTGCCGGCATCGATGATGGCGCGTGTCGGCGTCGGCGTGCTGACGACGGTCGCATGGACCGTCAGCGCGCAATCGGACACCGAAGCGCCGCCCATCGAAACCAGCGCGCGGTCGTTGTAGATGTAGCTTCCCGCGCGGTATTCGGTCACGTTTGCGTCAGGTGCGAATTTGACCATGTCGGGCGAGCCGCCGGTCGACAGCACGCGTGGGTCAAGCCCGGCCTGCAGCGCGGCATCCTTGCAGGCGGCAAGAAAGGTCAGCGCGTCCTGCCAATGATCCGGCGCCGGATAGATCATGAAACCGTCAAACCGGAGGCCGGCGGCGCGGTCCACCTTGCGCGCATGGTCCATGGCATGTTCGACCGTGGGTACGCCGCAGCGCTTCAAGGCGCCGTCGAGTTCGACCAGCACGCCCAACCGGTCGGGGGTGCCCGAGAATGCGGAGCTCAGGCCGTCGATGACGGTAGCGTTGTCGGCGACCGTTCTCAGCCGCACGCGCTCGGCCAGGGCGCGCAGCCGCTGCAGCTTCGTGCGGCCCAGAATGTTGAAGGAAATCAGTATGTCGTCGAGACCGGCATCCGCCATGATTTCGGCTTCCGACACCTTCTGGGCGGTGATGCCGCAAGCGCCGAGTTCAAGCTGTGCCCGGGCCAGGGCGGGAATCTTGTGCGTCTTGATATGCGGGCGGAAATCGACACTGGCCGATGCCGCGAATTCGGCGCCGCGCCGCAGATTGCGTTCGACGATGTCGAGGTCGACGACCACCGCCGGCGTGTCGAGCTGGTCGCGCCAGCGGATCGTCGTCGCCGGAAAACCGGCCAGGACGGAACCGGTCAAGTGTCCGGTTCCTTGTTGCGCAAAAAGCCCAGTACGAGTTCCTTTATGTGCTGCTTGCGCGCCGCGATCGCCTTCTCGTCGCCGAGCGCCTTGTCGAAAACCACGCTCAGCGTGTGCATGTTGGACAGGTAGAAATAGCCCAGCGCGACAATCGAGATATAGAGTTCGGTGGAATCCACATTGGGCCGGAATATGCCTTGCTGCGCTCCTTTTTTCAGCAGCGCGTCGAGGCTGGCTCTGAGAGGCTCGAAGGATTTGCGGACATCCTCGGATTTCCGCAGGTGCTGCGCCTTCATCAGGTTTTCCGCATTGATCAGGATGATGAAATCCGGATTGTTGGCGAAGTAGTCGAATGTGTGCTCGATAAGCCGGATCACGCCCGCCTGCGGCTCGAACTCCTCGAGAAAGAGCTCCTTGTTCTCCTCGCTGAGCTCCTGGTACATTTGCACAAGAACCGAGCGGAAGAGTTCGTCCTTGGATTGAAAATGATGATAAATCAATCCCTTGGAATGTTTCGACTTGGCCGCGATCCTGTCGACCCGCGCGCCGTCGAATCCGGCGGACGCGAATTCCTTCCGGGCGGCCTTCAGTATGATCTTCGATTTTTTTTCCGGGTCTCTCGTGACAGGACGCGCCGCGGGTTTTGGCATATCGTGCTCGCTTCTAGTTCAGTCTCTGGCCGCTATTGCTGTCGAAAACGTGCATGTTCCGGCTATCGAACTCAAGGTTGACCGCATCACCCGCATTGACCTCGAGCCGGTCCCGGGTCTGGACGGTAAAGTCGATCCCGGCCAGTTTCAACAGCAGGTTGGTCTCGCATCCGGTCTGTTCGACCAGCTCGACCCTGGCGTTGCCGTCAGTTGATGCCGCCGAAACCGGAATGTGCTGGGGCCGCAGCCCCACGGTGACGATGGCGCCCGCCTGGCTCTCCATACCCTCCGGGAGTGCGACCGGGGAGGGGCCGATATGCGTATGTGGTTTTCCCTGCTCATTCAGTTCGACTTTGCCTTCGAAGAAATTCATCGCCGGCGCCCCGATGAAGCCTGCAACGAATCGCGTCCGGGGCCGGTCGAACAGTTCCAGAGGCGTCCCGACCTGTTCGACGCGGCCCGCATTCATGACGACGATGCGGTCGGCAAGCGTCATGGCCTCGATCTGGTCATGGGTCACATAGACCGAGGTCGCGCCCAGCGACTGGTGCAGTTGCTTGATCTCGGCGCGCATATGGGTTCGCAACTTCGCGTCCAGATTGGACAGGGGTTCGTCGAACAGGAAGGCCTTCGGATGTCTGACGATGGCGCGGCCCATGGCGACGCGCTGCCGCTGTCCGCCGGACAGGCTTTTGGGCAAACGGTCGAGATAGTCCTCCAGATGAAGAATTCTGGCGGCGTCCCCGACCTCCCGCTCTATTGCCGATTTCTGCTTGCCGCGCAGCGACAGGGAGAAGGCCATGTTTTCCGCGACGGTCATGTGCGGGTAGAGCGCGTAGGACTGAAAGACCATCGCAAGGTCGCGCTTTTGCGGGCTGACGTCGTTCATGCGGGTTCCGTCGATGTGCAGATCGCCGGCGGTGATATCCTCAAGGCCTGCGATCATCCGCAGCAGTGTCGATTTTCCGCAGCCCGAGGGCCCGACAAGCACCACGAATTCCTCATCCGCGATATCGAGATCGATCCCGTGCAATACTTGGACGCTGCCGTATGACTTGGTGAGATTCCTGATCGCTATGGACGACATTTACTTTACTCCTCCAAGCGAGAGACCGCGGATCAAATAGCTCTGGATCGATGCGAAGACGATCGCCACCGGCACGGTGGCGACCAGGGTCGCCGCCATGATGATGTTCCATTCCGTCTCATAGAGGGTTCCCGTGAGGAACGCGATTTTCACCGGTGCTGTCTGCAGGGACCCTTCCCGAAGGATCGTCAGCGACATGGCATATTCGTTCCAGCTGTTGACGAAGGTGAACAGCGATGTCACGGCAATGCCGGGCAGGCACAGCGGCAGGAACACCCGGCGGAAGGATTTCAGGCGGCTGGCGCCGTCCATCCAGGCAGCTTCTTCCAGGTCCTTCGGGATGGTGTCGAAATAGCTCTGCAGCATCCAGACGGCGAAAGCCATGTAGAAGGCGCTGTGGGCGAAGACCAGCGCGTTGAGATCGTTGATCATTCCCAGATAAGCGAAGAGACGGAACAGGCCGACGATCAGCACGATCGGGGAGATCAGCTGCGTTACCAGAAGATAGGTCCTGAACGTGCCTTTCCCGGGTACTCGCAGGCGCGAGAGCGCATAGGCCGCGGGCAGCGCCACCGCCAGCGAGACCAGCGTCGCGCCAAAGCTGATATAGAGCGAGTTCAACAGTGCACGGCCGAAGCCGCGGTTTGCGAAAAGTTCGATAAAGTTTCCGAAATAAAGGCTGTCCGGCAGCCATGTCGTCTCGAACTGGAAGATCTCGTCCTTGCGCTTGAGCGCCGTCGACAGCATGGTCGCGTAGGGGAACAGAACCACGATCAGAAGCGGCGACAGGCCGAGCCAGCACAAGGCGGAACGTTTTGCTTTGCGTGTCATTGGCCAGCCGCCCCGCGCTGGCGGGTCATGAACAGGTAAAGCACCGAAAACCCGAGAAGGACAAGGAACATCAGCACCGACGCGGCTGCTGCGACATCCAGCTTTCCGAAGGCGAAGGCCTGTTTGTAGACATAGGTGATCAGAATGTCTGTACCGTTCGCGGGGCCGCCATTGGTCATGATCCAGATGATGGGAAAAGAATTGAAGACATAGATCACGTTGAGGACGATCGCGATCTGGAGGAAGGGCCGCAACATCGGCAAGGTGATGCGGGTGAGGCTTTGCCACCGTGTCGCGCCGTCCATCGCGGCCGCTTCGTATAACGTCACGGGGATCGATGTCAGCCCGCCGAGGAAGATGGTGACGGTAAAGGGGATCGACACCAGAATTCCCACGAGAATCTCAATGGTGAAGGCGCTGGCCGCCGTGGCGAGCCACGGGTGGTTGTTGAACGGCAGGCCAAGCTGCGTCAGTGCGAGGTTGAGCGTTCCGAAATCGCCATTGACGACAAACCGCCAGACAAGCGCCGTCATGGCAAGGGAAACAGCCCAGGGCAGGAGTACGATCGTGCGCGCGATGGAGCGTCCGTGAAAATCCTCGTTCAGGATAATGGCGACGGGAATGGCGATCAGAACGGTGCCGCCGACGACAGCGACGGTCCAGATCAGTGTCTGGTAGCTGGACTGGATGAAAATGGGGTCCTGGAAGACTTTGAGGAAATTGCCAAGCCCTTCGAAGCCGCGGATCTTTCCGAAGCGATTGACGTCGCTGACGGCCATGCGCATGACCTCGAAGATCGGGTAGCCGATGATTGTCAGCGACAGCAGGACGCTCGGCAGGATGAAGACCAGATTTGTCAGGTTACGCCCGATGCGGGCACCGGATTGCGGTCTGGAAGCTTGCGCTGGTGTCGTCTGGGTCATTTCCATTTGTGTCGTCTGGTTTTCGGACCCGTTGGACCGGTGGTGAAGCGGTCAACTTTAGACACAGGCTCGATCGCCTGCAAAAACCGCCCGGCAATTTGAGCTCGTCAAGTTGCCGGGCGAAGGTGGTGCGGAGGACTATTCGTCCAGCAGGGCGTTCATCTTGTCCGCAGCGGATGTCAGTGCCGCGGCCGGATCTTCATCACCCGAATAGGATTTGGCAAGCGCCGATTTCAGGCTCTCGGCCATCTCTTCCCATTGCGGGACGAGCGGTGCGAATTTAGCGACCGGCGACATGTCGAGGAAGACGGCCATGTTCGGGTCTTCGGTGAAGTATGGCTCGTTCGCCATGGATTTCAGCACCGGAACGAAACCCTCATTCTTGCCGAAGGCCAACCGGTTTTCGTCGTTGAAGAAGAACTCCAGCACCTTCATCGCAGAATCCTTGACCTCGGAATCGGCCAGGATCGAGATCGTGTCGGTCACGCCATAGGTTGCGCGGTCCGTGGCGACCGGAATTTCGGCAATGCCGTATTCAAGGTCCGGCGCTTCTTCGGCCAGCTGCGCGTTCAGCCAGGGACCGGAAAGCACGATACCGAGCTTGCCGGCTGTAAAGAGGTTCTGAAGGTCCTCCCTGTTCGAACCAAGGACACCCGGCTGGGTCACGCCGGCCTCGATCAGGTCGATATAGTTCTGCGTCGCTGCGACGGCGGCCGGCGAGGCAAATCCGCTTCGTCCGTTCTCGTCCGTGATGTCGCCGCCATGGGTCCACAGGGAGTAGAACCAGTAGCCCTCGGTATCGAGGCCCGAACCCTGAACGCCGATGCCGTAGACTTCATCGTTCAGCGCCGAAATCTTCTTTGCGGCCTCAAGCGTCTCTTCCCATGTCGTGGGAACGTCGACACCGGCCTGTTCCAGCAGTTTCTTGTTGTAGAACATGCCGCGGGCCGACGCGGCGATCGGCAGGCCCCAGGTCTGTCCGTCGATCTTCTGCAGATCCAGGAAAGTGGGCACGAAGGTTTCCGCGAAGCCTTCGGACATCAGATCGTCGATCGGAGCCAGCGCCCCGTCAACAGCGAAGCCGGCCATCCACCGGGTCGCCATATGCGAGATATCCGGCGCCGTGCCGGCCGAGATATCGGTGATCAGCTGCTGCTGCATTTCCGGCCAGGGCAGATGTTCCACCACCACTTCGATTTCATCCTGGCTTGCGTTGAACTGTGCGGCCAGGTCCTTGAAAAACGGCCCGGTCTTCGTGCTGTACTCGGCAAAACGAACCCGGACAGTATCCTTGGCGAGTGCGGCCTGCGGTACGGAGGCAGCGAGCGTGGCTGCTCCCGCAGCCACAAGAATGCCGGCCCATAATCCTCTTATGTTTCTTTTAGGCATTGGTGTCGTCTCCTGTTGGTTTCGACGGCCCGCCAGCCGTCACAAGACGAGGCGATTCCTAGGTCAAAGTTATTTCGATGTCAATATTGACTGACTAGTCAGTAACTAGTAATTGACTGACTAGTCGGATTTTAACGAAGGGAAGGCCTCGATAACAGCGCCGCGATAAATTAGGATCACCCCAATTCGCAGCAGCTGGGAGCACATACCGGAGATGGCCAGGAACATATTGATTTCAGGCGGCGAGATTTTCGCTGACGGAAACGGCAAGGGATCGCGAGGCGATGTCCTGATAAGGGACGGCGTCGTCGCGCAAATCTCGACCGGTGACATGCCTGCCGCCGACGAAGTGATCGATGCTTCCGGGTGTGTCGTGGTTCCGGCGCTGACGGACATTCACGCCCATGTCTATTGGGGCGCGACATCACTCGGTGTGCGGCCTGAAATCGCGGCGCACAGATCGGGAACGGCGACCTTTGTCGATGCGGGCTCGGCTGGCGCCGCCAACATCCTGGGGTTCAAGGAGTTCATTCAGCACCCGAGCCCCTACAATATCCTGGCATATCTGAACATCTCGTACCCGGGCATCTATGGTTTTTCGTCCAGGCTCATGGTGGGCGAGGGCGAGAATCCGAAGCTTCTCAACGTCGAGGCATGTGTCAAGGCGGTTCGGGAGTTTGCCGACATCATCGTAGGAGTAAAAGTGCGGGCGGGCCGGCTGGCGGCCGGCGATAACGGCACCGAAGCCCTCAGGCTGGGGCTGGAAGCGGCCGAACAGGCGGGTCTGCCTCTCATGTGTCACGTCGACCTGGATCCGCCGCATATTGTCGACATTCTGAACAGTCTGCGTCCCGGCGATATCGTCACGCATTGCTGCCGTCCGGAACCCAACGCGCCCGTTGACGATGGACGTGTTCGCGACGCGGCCTGGAAAGCCAAGGAGCGTGGCGTCTTGTTCGACATCGGTCACGGCATGGGCGGTTTCAGCTTCGCGACCTGTCGCACGATGGTCGAGGCCGGTTTCGTGCCCGACCTTGTCAGTTCCGACATCCATTGCATGTCGGTCGACGGTCCCGCCTACGATGCCCTGACGACCATGAACAAGCTGCTGGCGCTTGGGGTCGAATTCGGCGCCGCCCTGGCGGCGACGACGTCCAGGCCGGCACAAATTATCGGGCGTCCGGAGCTCGGCCGCATCGCCGTTGGAGATGTTGCGAACATCGCGGTGCTTGTGCGGGATGGCGGGCGCTTTCCCATGGTCGACGTGACCGGAGAGGAAGTCACCTTTTCGCAGGCGCTGAGCTGCCGTCACCTGATTTCCCGCGGTGTCCCGCAAGCGCCGCACGACACCGACCATCCGCAACAGACCCGATCCGAGGCAACAGACCATGGGAATTGAGACCTACCGCAACTTCATCGACGGCGCCTGGTGCGACGCGCGCTCGCAGGAGACGTTCGAGACTTTCAATCCGGCCGACAATTCGACGCTGGGTCAGGTGGCGAAAAGCGACCGGGTCGATGCCCAGGCGGCCATCGAAGCGGCCCGCAAGGGGCATCGGGCACTTGCCGGCACCACCGCCTGGGAGCGCGCGGCCCTGTGCAACGCGGTCGCAGACGAGATGACACGCCGCCGCTCGGATCTCGCCGATATTCTGGCCCGCGAGCAGGGCAAGCCGCTGGTGACGGAAGCATTCGGGGAAGTCGACGCCGCCATCACAGGGTTTCGCGAAGCGGGCGAACTGATCAAATGGATGGAAGGGGAGTATATTCCGGTGGAGACCCCCGGGGTTCGCGCCATCAGTTTCCGCAAGGCGCGTGGCGTCTACGCGGTCGTCACGCCCTGGAACTTCCCGGTCAACATTCCGGTCGAGTATCTGGCGCCCTGCCTTGCCGCGGGCAATGGAGTCGTATGGGTGCCGGCGCCAACCACATCGGCTTGTGCCTCGGTGCTGATGGAGTGCATCGCCGCCGCCGGGCTGCCGGAAGGCGCGGTCAATCTCGTCCACGGGCCGGGCGATGTGGTCGGTGACGAGATCGTCGCAAATCCGGGAACCGACGGAATCGGCTTTACCGGCAGTCCGCGCACCGGTGAAATCATCGCCCGGCGCGGCGCGGGAAAACCGATGCTCCTGGAGCTGGGCGGCAACGGACCGGTGATCGTTCTGGACGATGCCGATCTCGACGGAGCCGCCGAGGCGGCGGCCTTCGGATGTTTCTTCAATGCGGGCCAGGTCTGTGCCGCAACGGGCCGCATCCTGACAACGCGCAACATCCATGAGGCGCTGGCGGAAAAACTCGCCGCCTGCGCCAAGGCGATCAAGGTCGGCAATCCGCTTGAGGAAACAACGACGATGGGGCCGCTGAACAATCCTTCCGTTGTCGAGAAGATTGCCGAACACGTGGCCGATGGTGTCCGCCGCGGCGGCACGCTGGTTGCCGGCGGAGAGGGCTTGCCCGAGCTCGGATCGGATCTTTTCTTCGAGCCGACCGTTATCGACAATGTGCCGGCCGACGCATTGTTGAACAACGCCGAAACCTTCGGGCCGGTCGCGCCGATTATTGTCTGCGAGGACGACGACGACCTGATCCGCGTTGCCAATTCGGCCGGGCACGGACTCGCCGCCGGTGTCTTTACCCGCGACCTGTCGCGCGCTTTCCGGTTCGGCGAGGAGATCGAAGCCGGTCTCGTCAATATCAACAATCCGAGCTGTTACTGGGAACTGCACCTGCCGTTCGGCGGAGCGCCGGGGAAAGCCAGCGGCATCGGCCGGCTGGGCGGCAAACATACGCTGCGCGCCGTCACCGAGGCCAAGACCATCACGTTCAACATTCGATAAAAAGAAGGAATGGCTGCATGTCCAAGATCGAAGCACGTCTCGCCGAAATGGGAATTGAACTTCCGCGTCCACCCAAGCCGGTGGCGAACTATCTGTGCGGCGTCGAGGTCGGGGATATCGCCTATATCTCCGGTACCGTCGGCACCAAGGTCGGTGAAGACGGCGAGGATTACAATCCGTATCCTGGACAGGCCGGCGAAATTTCCGTCGAGGATGCCTATCAGTCCGCACGCCTGACGGCCATCAATCACCTTTCGATGATCAAGCACGTCATCGGCGATCTCGACCGGCTGGTGCGGGTTGTCAAGATGATCGGTTACATCAACGCCAAGCCGGGCTTCAAGGACGCACCGCAGATCCTCAACGGCGCTTCGGATTTCTGGGTGGAGCTTCTGGGCGAAGAAAAGGGCACCCACGCACGTGCGGCGCTTTACCAGGATCAGCTCACGATCGATGCGCCCATCGAGATCGAGATGACTGTCCAGGTCACGCCTCGGGAAGGGTGAACGGGTTTGGTGGCGGCGCAACATCGCGCCGCTTCGGACGCAGGTCAGCCGCCCACAGACCCTTTGTGGCCGGAACTGTCCAGTGCCGCAATCTGCCGGGTGGCGATGGCGAGTTGTTTCACCAGTTCGTCGCGGCTTGACCTGACGCTGCGAAAGAATGTCAGGCCGACCGTCGAGACGACCCTTTTCCCGACCATGACGGGCATGGCGACGGTCGCCGTCTGGGGGTCGATCTCATGGTCGCGCACGGCAAAGCCGCGCTGCCGTACATTGTTCAGGATCGGTCGCATCCGCTCCTCAAGAGCGGATGCATCCATGCGGCTGTAGCCGTTTTTGACAAGCAGCTTCATCAATCGGTCCCGTTCCTCCTTCGGGCAAAACGCCAGATAGGCGCGTCCGTGCGCCCGCGACAGCAGTTCCAGTCGTTTTTGCAGCGTCGAATGGGTGTGCGACAGCGGACTTCGTGGGATCGTGCTCAGCCGAACCACCATGGCGTCGCCATCGAGGGTCGCCAGCGCCGCCGGCCATAAAACGCGGTCTGTGAGGTCCGAAAGGATCTTTTCGGCACGCTTGTAGATCACCGGAAAACCGTGGAAGCCGCCGCTCAGTTCGACGATCTTTTCGGTCAATGTATAGCCGACGCGCCGGCCGACATTTTTGACGTAACCCAAGCTCTCGAGCGTTTCGAGGATCCTAACAAGCGTCGGGGAGGGCAGTCCGGTTTCGTGGTGCAAGAGCTTCACTGTGCTGATCGAGCGCCGGTTGAGCTCACGCAGAACCAGCATGGTGCGCTCGACGGCCCTGATGTTCTCGAATGAAGCCATGATGATTCCGCATATACGTTAATTTCATAGATTGAAATAACAGACCGTGCGCGTCAATCGATCCGGCATTCCCGGCTAGGATTTCCGGCAACGCAGTTGTTCCGGAGCACATGATGTCCGTATTGACGCCAAATCCGAGCCCTCCATTCAACACGACACGGGTCAGCCATGTCGTTCTGACAAGCCGCGATCTCGACAGGACCCGGCATTTCTACGAGACGGGCCTCGGCCTCGAAGTGACCGCCCATGACGCCGATCGCCTGTGCCTGCGCGCGCTTGAGGAGACCGGCCACCACTCCTTGCTTTTCGAGAAGACGGATGCGGAAGGCCCTGGCCTGTGCCGTCGCATCGGCTACCGCGCCTACACGAATGACGATCTCAAACGTGCGCGGGACTATTTCCAGTCGCGCGGTAAGACGGCAGAGTTCGTGGAACGGCCCTATCAGGGCCCGACACTGCAGCTTTCCGATGGCGTCGGCGTGCCGATCGAGTTCTGCGCGACCATGGAGCAGGCGGAATCGCGAATGCAGCGGTTCCACATGCATGCGGGCGGAAAGCTGGCCTTCATGGACCATGTACAGATCGCCTGCCATGACGTGGCAGGCGCCTATGCCTGGTATTCCGACCTCGGCTTCCGTCTTTCCGAATACACCGCCAGGGACGGAACAGACGAGATGTGGGGCGTGTGGCTGAAACGCAAGAACAACACGCAGGACGTGGTTTTCGGCAATGGGGCCGGTCCGCGCCTGCACCATTTCGCCTTTCATACGCCGGAGGTCGGCAATGTGATCCATGCCGCTGACGTCATGGCGTCTCTCGGGCTGGCAGACACGATGGATCGCGCGCCCGGCCGCCACGGGATCGGCAATGCCTTCTTCATCTATTTCCGCGATCCGGACGGTCACCGTGTCGAGATCTTCACCAGCCACTACAATGTGATCGATGTTGATCACACGCCGAAGCGGTGGGATCTGAGCGATACCCGCCGGTCGCAGCTTTGGGGCTTCCCGGCGCCAAAGAAGTGGTTTTTCGAGGCTAGCGCGTTCGAAGGCGTTCCGGTCGAAAAGCCTCTGATGGACGCGACGCCCGTTACGCTTGAAGCATTCCTTGAAAGCTGGTGAGCGGCGATGAAGTTCGGAACCATTTATGAACACGGCGCCAGCGTAACCATCCTGCAAGGCAAGGATGGCAAGGCGCGAAGGCTTGCCGACGTCGCTTCGGCCGCGGGTGTTGCGTGTCCGGCCGGCATGCTGGACCTGGTCACCCGAAGCGGAACCGATGGGCTACTCCTTGCTGCCCTAACCGCAGCGGTCGATGCCGTTCGCGGCTTTGAAACGGCTGACCTCGACTGGGCGCCGCCGCTGCCCAACCCGTCGAAGATCCTCGGTGTCGCCTTCAACAACCGGGAGCTGATGAAGAAGGCCCACCGTGACCCCGGTGTGCCGAATTTTTTCCTCAAGCCGCCGTCAGCGCTGCAGGGACACGGCAAGCCGATTGTGGTCGATCCGCAATGGGGAGCGGTCATTCCGGAACCAGAGGTCTGTGCCGTGATCGGCAGGCGCGCCAAGCGTATCGGCGAGGCCGAAGCGCTTGATTATGTGTTCGGCTACCTCATTCACAATGATGTCACGTCGCACGGGCTGAAGTTCCAGAAAGACAGCATCGCCGTAACCTATGACCCGGACATGGCGCGCCCGGAATTCTACGGCTGGCGCAACCGCTCCGGTCCAGACGATACCGATGCCTATTATGTCTATCACACCCGGTCGAAGGGCACGGACACGTTCGGCCCCATGGGGCCCTGGATCACGACGCGGGACGAGGTTGCCGATCCGAATGACCTGACGGTGGTGGGAACCCTCGACGAGGAGGTCTTCACGCGCGACCACACCGGCAATTACCGTTTCAGCGTCGAGGCCTGCATTGCCGAGGCCAGCCGTTACTTCACCCTGGAGCCGGGCGATCTCATTTCCTTCGGCACGACGGGAAAGGGCGCCGGCCGTTTCCCGCGCGGGCACAAAAGCGTTCTGATCGGCGAGGAGCAGGGCACCATCGGCATCGCCATCGAGCCGCTTGGACTGTTGCGCAACCCGATCAAGCATCAGAAGGGAGGTGCGTGATGGTTCGCTCCATCGATCCGCCCGGCGTTCCGCGTCACAAGAATCCCATTCCGGCGGCCGCATTAAAGGGCGGTTTGCTCGCAAGCTCCGCCATTTCCGGGCTCGACGTCGAAACGGGCGCTTACCCGCAGGACAAGGCTGTCCAGGTCGCGCTGGCATTCGGCTATGTCGAAACGGTGCTCGATGCGGCCGGCTGCACACCGCAGGATGTGGTGAGGATGGACCTGTATTTTAACGACAAGGCGGACCGCCGGTTTGTCAATCCGCACTGGATCGCAATGTATCCGGATGAAACCGCGCGTCCGGCGCGTCATGCGCATATTGCCGAGCTTCCGCATGGTTGCTGCCTCCAGATAACGTTACTTGCCGTTACCGGAGACCGCACATAAATCTTGCGTACCGCGAAGGCGGTCGATCGCACGGCATCGGTCTGATGGGCGCAAGAGCGTTGGGTGGTGTCTCATTACCTGCCCTTGGCCTGGCGGGGAGCAGGTCAGGTGATATGTCGGGCGATTGCTAGGTTGAGCATTTTATCGAGGCAGCAAAGTGGGGCGGAAGGCACCTGACTGGTCGCTATGAAGGAATGCCGTCTTTTGTTTGGCGAACTTTTCTGGCCCGTTCCATTAGATCTTCAATTGGCGGCAATTCGGCGATACTCGAACGGACGGCTATCCCACTGATAACTTGGCCTGGCCCGAAAGGAATGGGAACCCTGGCAAGCCCATTTCGAGTGAGCTCGTGCTCGAGCGCGTCCACGGCAAAAATCAGGTGGTCGCTCTCTTTTGCGACCGACATCATCGCCGCCAAAGACATCAGTCTAAGCGAAAACAGCTGGGTCGGGATACCAAGCTTCCGCCCCCATTCGCTGACGTTTTTCTGTAGCTTGTTGTCGCTGGAGAATCCGATCCATGGGTAATTGACGAGGCTATCCAGGGGCGGTTGCGGTTCCTGCAGCATCGGATGGCCGAAACGGGCGTATACCTGCAGTTCCATGCTGAGCAGTCGCTCACAATGCAATCCGGGCCGGTCGAGCTCGTCAGAGAGGACACCGAAATAGACATCCAACGTACCATCGATCATTCGAGGCACAAGGTAGTCACCTGATCCCGTTACGATGTCGAGCCGAACTTGCGGGTTATCGGCGCAATACCCAGGAAGAAATGCCGGCAGAAGCCTCACGTTCCACACTGGTCCCGACCCGATGTGCAAGACGACGTTCTCAAGCGATGCAGCGCTATGCAATTCGGACGCGGCAAGGTCAAGCTCCCGTTCAATCCACCGGCAACGCCGCCGAAGGGCGTCCGCCGTCGGCATCGGCCGCAGCCCCTGCAACGTGCGTTCGAACAGTTTGACACCCAGGTCGGCTTCCAGTTGCGAGATGCTTTTAGACACCGCCGATTGAGTGAGTCCGATCAACGCGGCCGCGGCCGTGGTGCTGCACGTATCGTAGACGGCGGCGAACACATGGAGCTTGCGCGAAAGAAGAGCAGGGGCAGTCGTCATATTCATACCATTCTGAATTTTATGAATTTGATTTCTAGCTGCCCAACGCGTTTATGTCTAAACAACAATTTCGCGGGCTGCCCGCTGTGGAGGAACGGGTGAGTTCGGTAGAAATTCGGGAAGTGGTGAAGCGTTACGGTGAGGTCGAAGTCATCTCCGGCCTGTCGCTTTCGATTGAGAGAGGCGAATTCGTCGTTCTGCTGGGGCCTTCAGGCTGTGGCAAGTCCACGCTGTTGCGGATGATCGCGGGTCTTGAAGAGGTATCCGGAGGTGATATCGCCGTTGACGGCACGGTTGTCAACGACGTGCCTGCGCGCGATCGCGACGTTGCGATGGTGTTTCAGAACTACGCGCTTTACCCGCACATGAACGTGGCCGAGAACATGGGCTTTGCGCTCAAGATGCGCGGCACGGATACGCAGGAGATCGATCGGCGCGTCAACGAAGCGGCGGACATTCTGGGGCTTGGCGAGCTTCTTCATCGAAAGCCCCGCGCCTTGTCTGGCGGCCAACGCCAGAGGGTTGCCATGGGCCGCGCCATTGTCCGGGATCCGAAGGTCTTTCTGTTCGACGAACCCCTGTCCAACCTTGACGCAAAACTGCGCGCGCGAATGCGGGTCGAAATCGAACAGCTTCACCGCAGGCTGGGCGCGACCTCCATTTTCGTGACCCATGACCAGGTGGAAGCCATGACAATGGCGGACCGCATCGTACTGCTCAATGAGGGTGTCATTCAGCAGGTCGGCAAACCCACCGATCTTTATGACCGGCCCGATAATCTCTTCGTCGCCGAGTTTATCGGCGCACCGCAGATGAACCTGATTTCCGGCACTTTGCAATATGAGGGCGGGGATGCCCGGCTCGTCTTGCCCGGTGGGGATCAGGTCGAGTTGGGGCCGCTTGCCGGTGCTCCTGGTGAAGCGGTCGTCTGCGGCATCCGTCCGGAGCATCTGGATGTTGTAGCAGGCGGCGATGGCTCTGAAACCGTCGTGGCGACCGAGACACTCGGACACCAGGCAATCATTCACTGTGACGGCAGTTTGGGCCGTGTTGCCGCCCTTGTCGATCGTGCGCAGGACACCACGCTTGCGATTGACACCGCCGTCACCGTTACGCCCCGTGCGGGCCAGTTTCACCTGTTCAGCGAAAAGACCGGAAAACGGCTGAACTAACACCCTTGGAGGAGGACATTATGCGCAACTTTCTGAAATCCACGGCGGCGGCTGTGCTGCTGTTGGGAATGCCGACTGCGGCATTCGCAGAGGCGGATATTCAACTAATCATCAACCAGTCCCCCTGGTTCCCCGGATTTGAGGCCACCGTTGAAGCTTATGAAGAAGCAACGGGCAACACGATCAATATCGAGGCTGTGCCGTTCCCCGTGCTCCTCGAGAAATCGCGGAACTCGGTCCGTGCCGAAGAAGGCGTCTATGACCTGCTGACGATCAACGCGCTGGGCATTATTGAAATGTATGCTGGCGGCTTTCTCGAGGCCGTGTCCGACATCGACCCTGACTATAAGCTGAGGGGCGACATCTCCGACTTTGGCGGGTCTGTCTATTGGGATGAAGAGACCCGGTCCATCGGATCGGGCAAACTGATGGCCCTGCCGATGGCGGGCGTGATCCAACTGCTCTATTACCGTGCGGACCTCTACGAGGAAGCCGGCCTTGAAGTGCCGACGACCTGGGACGAGCTGATGGCCAATGCCAAGACCCTTCACAATCCGCCCGAACGGGTCGGCTTCACCGTGCGTGGATCGCGTCAGAACATCGGCTGGAACGCGATGCCGTACATCTACAGTCATGGCGGCAAGATCTTTGCCGACGAGGCCGCGGGCGACTATACCGTGACGTTCAACAGCCCCGAGGCGCTCAGCGCCTTTGAAACCTTCCTGAGCTTCGCCAATGACGTCGGCCCCGACGACCCAGGCACAACCGGTCAGGCCGAAATGATCCAGTTCATGGCAACGGGCCGCTCGGCGCACACGATCATGGTGAACGCGGCCTGGGCAGGTCTGGAGGACCCTGCCAAATCCATTGTCGCCGGAAAGGTGGGCGTGGCTGAGATCCCATCCGTCGAGGGCGGCGACCATTACTCATCAACCGGCCATTTCATCGGCGGAATACCGAAGAACATTCCGGACGAAAAGAAACAGGCTGCTTTGGCCTTCATGAAATGGCTGAACACCCCTGACGGTCAGCGCGCCATGGTCGAAAACGGCTCGGTCCCCGTCTCGACAGGCCTCAGCGCGTCTGATTTCGACGATGCCGAAAAGTATCGTTTCCTCGACGCCACGTCGCAGAACGCCAGGAACGCGCTGTTCTATGCTGCCGTTCCGGAGCGGAACGAGATCAACTCGATCATCGACCTGCACCTGAACCTTGCCGTCGTGGGTGAGATGACGGCAGCCGAAGCCCTCAACAAGGCGGCTGAGGAAATCCACGCGGTTATGGTACGCGAAGGATACAACACCGGGGCCCTTCCACCCTTGCAGTAACGCGCAATGGTCCTAGCATGGGCGGCTTGATCGGACCGCCCATCCAAAGAGTGCATGACATGATCGGCGATAGAAGTTGGAAAATTGTGTCCCTTGGCCCGCTGGCGACGCTTTTGGTGGTCTTCACCATGTTACCGGTGCTGCAGATTCTCTGGATGGTCTTCCACGAGCTGGAATGGTCGGACGGACAGGCGGTCACAACATTCGGAGGCCTGGGCAACATCCGCAAGTTTATCGCCGATCTGTTCTATTGGCCGGGGCTTTGGAACACGATTTACTTCGCGTTCTTTGCCGTGGTCATCCAGTTCATTATCGGTCTTTCGCTTGCGCTGGCGGTCGCGGGGATGAAAGGCTGGGTCAGGGTTGTGGCGATCTTTGTCATGCTCCTGCCCGTCGTGACACCGCCTATTGTAATCGGTGCGGTCTGGAACCTTCTCTACAATGCTGATTTCGGGGCGATAAACCTTTTCCTGTCCTCGGTCGGCCTGCCGAAACAAAACTGGATCTCCAGCCCTGACACAGCTCTTTGGGCAGTCATCATTGTCGATGTCTGGCATTGGACGCCTTTTGTGTTCCTGTTGCTGCTGACCGGGCGCGAGGGGTTGCCGGAAGAGGTCTACGAAGCGGCGGAACTGGATACACAAAACCGCTGGCAAATCCTGCGCCACATCACACTGCCACTGATGATGCCGGTCATCATCGCGACTTTGATCCTGCGCATGATCCTGTCGTTCAAGGTCTTTGACGAAATCTACCTGCTGACCTCCGGCGGCCCCGGGACCGCGACCGAAGTGGTCAGCCTTTCGATCCAGCGGGCCTATTTCGGTCAGGACGACGTGGGGTTGGGCTCGGTGATGTCGCTCTTTACGCTAAGCGTTGTCGCCGGTCTGGCGCTGGCCACGCTCTGGTTCCAGAGATACATGATCGGGCGGTCGGGGACATAACGATGGCACGATCCAACAACGCGTCCACCGCCGGCATTGTGCTCGTGATCGTTTACGGCACGTTGGTACTATTACCTTTCGCTTGGATCGTGTCGATCGCGTTCAAGACCCAGATTTCAATTCTAATGGGTCAGGTGATCTTCACACCGGTTTGGACCAATTTCGAGGAGTTGCTTTTCGGCAAATCCTCGAAATTCCTCCCGAGCCTGAAAAATTCGATTGTCGTTTCGGTGATTTCAACAGGGTTCGTCCTTGCCATCTCCTCGATGGCCGTCTTCACATTGTTCCGGTTGCGGGTCGGTCGCTGGGTGCAGTTCTTCTTGTTCACCTGGGCGATGATCTTTCACATCCTGCCGCCGATCACGTTCATCGGGATCTGGTTCGTCCAGCTATTGTCCATGGGCTTGTTCGACACATTGGCGGGCCTGATCCTGGCCGAAACGGTATTGCACCTGCCATTGGCGCTTTGGCTGATGTACAGTTTCATCCACGAAATACCGGAAGAGCTGCTTGAGTCCGGACGCCTCGACGGCTGCCGAGACGCCGACCTGTTTCGCCAGATCGTTCTGCCACTTATGCGCCCGGCAATGATTGCTGCTGGCGTCTTGGTCTTCATCTTCATCTGGAACGATTTCATTGTCGCTGCCAACCTGACCTCCAGTAACACCCAAACGGTACCGGTGACGATTTCAAGCTACGCGCAAGAGTACGATATCCGCTTCGGGGAAATGGCCGCTGGCTCGGTTTTGTCGATCATCCCGGCGCTCATCTTCGTTCTGGTCGGCCAGAAATACATCATTCGCGGTTTGCTCTCCGGCAGTCTCAAATAGTCTCGAGGTTCCCATGAAAGTCCTGTTCGTCCTGTTCGACTCGCTCAACCGCAACGCCCTGGGCGCCTACGGCGGAACGCGTATG
>NZ_JAPJZH010000015.1 GCF_027889715.1 Allohoeflea poritis | reverse complement strand
ATCGACACCTCACGCAAAAGCGAAAAGTGTTACCTATGTGTCCGGTACGTTTTGTTACCTATCTCTCAGGCCGGGCAATGTTGTCCGACAGACGCAACGCCGAACATCCGGGTTTGTCGCATCGATGGAGGCCGCAATGGACAATGACGCCATTCACGACATGTTCGAGGGCCTTGGCCCGGTCACAATCAAGCGCATGTTCGGCGGCAAGGGCATCTACCATCAGGGCCGCATCCTGGCGCTGGAGGTCGATGGAGAAATCCTGCTAAAGGCCGATGCGAAAAGCGCCGATGCTTTCACGGCCGCCGGCTCCCGTCAGTGGGTCTATGAGGGCAAGAACAAGCCGGCGAGAATGCCCTATTGGTCGATCCCGGATGAAGCGCTGGACGATCCGGACGAGATGAAGAAATGGGTCATGCTCGCCTGGGAGGCAGCGCTCAGATCGAAATAGGTCTGCTCATGTCTTGATAAGACGCTGGGTTTGCGGCTCAGCGCTTGGCGCCGATCATCATGAATGCCGGAATGTCGTCGCCGAAGCCTACCGGGGTCGGCAGGTCGCCCTTTTCCCGGCGCTTGCCACGCTTGTTCTCATTGTTGTTTGCGGCTTTTTTCTTCGGCTCGGATTTTCCGGATCCCGAGGCACTCGATTTGTCGTTGCGCGTGCTGTTCTGTGTCTCAGCGCGCTCGGATTTCGATCCGCGCCGGGACTTTGCCTTGGGCTTTTCGGTGTCTTCGGATTCAGCGGGAAGCGAAGACACATCACCCTTGTGCCACTCAATGGTCTGGCCGATCAGTTTTTCGATGGCGTCAAGATGCCGGCCGTCGCGCTTTGTCACAAGCGTGAACGATGCGCCGGACCGTCCGGCCCGGCCGGTCCGGCCGATACGGTGCACATAATCCTCGGCATGGATCGGCACATCGAAATTGAAGACGTGGCTGACATCGGGAATGTCCAGGCCGCGCGCGGCCACATCCGAGGCCACGAGAAGCTGCAGGTTTCCTTCCTTGAAATTGTGCAGCATCGTCATGCGGGCGCGCTGGTCCATATCGCCGTGCAGTGCGCCGACATTGAATTCGTGTCTTTCCAGCGAGCGGAAGAGATCCGATACATCGCGCTTGCGGTTGCAGAAGATGATGGCGTTCTTCAGGTCATCCTGTTCGCGAATGAGGTCGCGCAGAACGGCGCGTTTTTCGAAATCCTTCCCGCCGGCTGCGACGAGCCGTTGCGCGACGGTCTTGGCCGTCGTCGAAGGCGGCGCCACCTTGACCTCTTCCGGATTTTGCAGGAAGCGGTCGGCGAGCGTCTGGATTTCCGTCGGCATCGTTGCCGAGAAGAAGAGCGTCTGGCGGGTGAACGGAATAAGCTTTGCGATGCGCTCGATATCGGGGATGAAGCCCATGTCGAGCATGCGGTCGGCCTCGTCGATCACGAAAATCTCGACGCCGGTCAGCAGCAGTTTGCCGCGTTCGAAATGATCAAGCAGCCGGCCGGGGGTCGCGATCAGCACGTCGGCGCCGCGCTCAAGCTTCCGGTCCTGCTCATCGAAGGAGACACCGCCGATCAGGAGCGCGATGTTCAGCTTGTGATATTTGCCATATTTGATGAAATTTTCTTCGACCTGTGCGGCAAGCTCGCGCGTTGGCTCAAGGATGAGCGTCCGCGGCATGCGGGCGCGCGCACGGCCCTTCTCCAGCCTTGTCAGCATGGGCAACACGAACGAGGCGGTCTTTCCGGTACCGGTCTGCGCGATCCCCAACAGGTCGCGTCCTTCAAGTGCCGGAGGAATTGCACCGATCTGTATCGGTGTCGGGATGGTGTAGCCGGCGTCTTCGACTGCCGAAAGCACTTTTTGACTTAAGCCAAGTTCAGAAAATGTTGCCAAAGGGAATGTCGTTTCCGTTTTGAGAGCTGATAAAGGTTTGAGGCGCCCTATGCCCCGCCTCAACATGCGCCCCACTAGTCCGATCAATCCTGCAAGTCAAGGAAATCACGGAATTTGTACCCGATCCATAAGAATTATGGGGGATTTGTGGCAAATAGCGTTAATTCTGTAGCATTGTGTACAAATAAGCGGCATCTGCCGCCGCGGCCAAATTTGCCCGCAAAACAGAGTTCGACAATGGCGATCTCAGCGCGATTATGCGGCCGACACGGTCTGTTGTCTTGGCCGGCCGACCCTACAGGTAGGATTGAAGCTGCTTTCCCGCGGTCAGGAAACGCTGCGGGTTCACGGCATGGTCGTTGATACGGACCTCATAGTGCAGGTGAGGGCCCGTGGAGCGGCCGGTGCTACCGGCGGCGCCGATCTTGGCGCCGACTGTGACCGTGTCCCCGACCTTGACCGAAAGGCGCGAAAGATGCGCGTAGCGGGTGGTGATGCCGTTGCCGTGGTCGATCTCGATCATCTTGCCGTAGCCACCCTTGCGTCCGGCGGTGGTGACCTTGCCCGATGCGGTGGAATATACCGGCTGTCCGTAGGGGATCCTGAAGTCGATGCCGGCATGATGCGCCATGCGTTTCAGAAACGGATCGCGCCGCTGCCCGAAACGGCTGCTGACCGGATGGTTCGGCACCGGATTGCCGACCGGTATCCGGGTTGCCAAGGTTTTCGCCTGTTCGAGTGTGTCGAGCGCCGCTCCGAGATTGTTCAGCGTCGCGTCGAAGGCCACCGGCGATTCCGGGTCTATGAAAGGCCCGCCAACGCCGCCGTTGGTACCGGCGGAAACACCCGTATCGCGCAGGATTGAGTGAATGGTCTCGGCGGTCTGATAGGCATTCGTCGCCAGCGCACGCACTTTCTTGAGCTGTTCCTGTTCCATCGTCTGCAGGGAGGACAGCACATTGTTGAATATCTCGTCCGCCTGATGTGCGGGCTGCTCAGCTATTTCCGCGTATGACATGCGGCTTGTCGTGCGCAGCGACAGGTCGTTGGAGCCAAGCGCCAGACGCTGCTTCTTTCCGTTTTGTTCGGCCGATGCCTGTTTCTTCGTTTCCGTGGGCGCCGCGTTTTCAGGCCGTGCCGTCGGAACCGGAATCTGCGCGGGAACAACCTCGACGACGTCCGCACGTTTCAACAGCATGTCGAGACGTCCGTGTCTCGTGCTGAGCATAGCCTGCTGTTCCATCAGCCGGGTCATCTTGTCATCCATCAATTGCTGGTCGAGCAATTGCCGGCTGGTGATCCTGTCGACCTGCGAGCGCAGGGACGCGATCCGATCCTCATAGGCATGCTGCATGCGGGCCTGCCTGGCCATCGCCGCGCCGATCAGATCGTCGCGCAATACCAGATAGGTCGTTCCCAAAAGGTAACCGATCGCCGTGACCGCCAGGAAGCTTGCCGCAATGCCGAGCATCCATGGACGTATCGTCCAGTGCCGAATCTCGTCACCACTGGCCAGAATGATGGTGTGTTGCTTGGAGCGCTTGCCGAATACGCGGCTTACGGAACTGTGCGGCACTACAAACCCCCTAATGCCTGAAAACCGTATCGGCGATATTAGACTCTGTTAAGGTTAACAAATGCTTTGAAGGCAGGCGTTTTTAGGAGGCGTTCACAGACGACAGGCTGCGGTAGAATGACGGGGTCAGGCCGGCTTCCGCGCGGGCGATGTCGTTGAAGGGTGCCTTGAGCTGTCCGCGGAAATTTGCGCGGACCAGATGACGGAAAGTTTCATCCGGGTTCTTTCGCTGCCGATGGCACAGAAAACGGAACCATTTGGCGCCGATGGCGACATGTTTCTTTTCGTCGTCGTAGATTACCTGAAGTATTTCAGCGCTTTCGGTGTCGCCCGTCTCGACCATCTTCGCCTGCAGCGAGGGGGTCACATCGAGGCCGCGCGCTTCGAGGATCAGCGGAACGACGGCGAGGCGCGCGGTCAGGTCGTTGCGCGTGTCGTGCGCCGCCTGCCACAAACCATCATGGGCCGGCAGATCGCCATAGTCGGCATCGAGCGCCTTAAGGCGGTCGCGGATGAGGTTGAAGTGTTTGGCCTCTTCAAAGGCGACCTGCATCCAGCCATCAAAGAAAGACAAAGGGACCGATTCGCTGGCGAACCGGGCGACGATGTCGAGCGCCAGATCGATTGCATTCAACTCGATATGCGCCAGCGCGTGCAGCAGAGCTATGCGCCCCGCCGGCGTATTGAGATTGCGTTTCTTCACGAGGCGTGGCGGAAGCAGCTCCGGCCTGTCCGGCCTGCCGGGACGCTCCGCCACCGGATCGTCCATCGGCGAACGCAGCGACAGCCTGCGGGAGAACCAGCGCGAGGCCGCCTCCCGCGTGATCGCGGTCTTGCTGTCGAGGCATATCGCCGAAATCGCAAGATTGGCGCCCTGTCGAAGCGTGTCGAATTCCGGAGCCGGTGATCCGCTCATGAATATGCCGGGCTCAGCCGGTAACAGCTTCGAGGACCGCCTCGGCGTGTCCCGGTACCTTCACCTTTCGCCAGGCCTTTTCGATCTTGCCGTTTTCGTCGATCAGGAAGGTGGATCTTTCGACACCCATATATTTTCTTCCGTACATGCTCTTTTCGACCCAGACACCATAGGCTTCCAGCGTCGTCTTTTCCTCGTCCGATGCCAGCGGAACGGTCAATTCGTGCTTGGCGATGAACTTGTCGTGCTTCTTTGCGCTGTCCGGTGACATGCCAAGGATGGCGGCTCCGGCGGCGTTGAACTTGTCCTGCAAACCGGAAAACGCGATCGCCTCCGCCGTGCAGCCGCTCGTATCGTCCTTCGGATAAAAGAACAGCACCAGTTTGCGTCCGGCAAAATCCTTCAGCGCCACTGTTTCGCCGCCATCGCGCGGCAATGAGAATTGCGGTGCATCCATTCCTTCCGAAGGTGCTGTCATGGGTGAGGTCCTTTCTTGAAACGCGAAGATGTTGATACGGTCGCCGTGCTATATATAGTTGATACCAGAGTCGTCCAGTTCGGGCCGCGATGATCGTGGAGTTGGCGGCGATGAAGTTGGGCAACGGAACCGCGTTCCATGACGGAAAATGAAGGCGGACACAAAGGTGGCGACCGGCTTGGGGCTCCCATGCCGCAGGACTTTTCGTCCGCACATGACGGGGATCCATTGATCGTCCATACGCCGCGCCCACGGGGTTTCCTGCGTCGATGCGCGCGCGCGCTCACGATATTTGCCGGACTAATTTTGTTGCTCGTTGGCGGTTGTTTCCTGCTTTTGGAAATCGGCGCTTTTGACGGTCCGCTGACGAGCCGCGCCCAGACCCTGCTGCAGAATGCCGTGGGTGACCGCTACGTCGCACGGGTCGAAAGCAGTCGCGTCAGGCTCGCCAAACGCGGCCTGATCGCGCTTGAGGCACGCGAGGCGGGACTGTGGCTGGCGAATGGCGATACGGAAGTCGTTCATGCAACGAAGGTTAAAATAGCCCTCGAAGTCATGCCGCTCCTTTCGGGCAAGTTGACCGTGTCCCATGTCGAGGTCGATGGCGGCTTCGTCGACGCGGCGCTCATCGGACGCGGGGCCGGCAACAGCACCGGGACTGACCGGCCTTTCGAGATCGCCGATCTTGAGCCGATAACAGCGCGGGGACTGGCGTTTGTCCGCTCGTTTTCCGATGCCTTGAGGCGGCTGGGTACGCAGAGGATCTTTCTTGCGAACACGGCAATCGCCGGTGTCGGCAGCGCCAATGTTCCGATTACCATCGTTTCCGCCGAGGTCATGGAGACGGGAGTCGACAGCGTTGATATCCAGGCGAAGATTGCGCATGCCGGGCAGGATATCAGCCTCGAGGCGCGTGCGTCGCCGAAGGCTGAAGCAGACGGCCGCATGCAGCTCAGCACGCAGGTCACAGGCGTGCATCTCGGCAAGTTGATCGGGGGCCTTTCGGGAAATCAACGTCAGAAGTTCCGCATGGAAAGCGGGGTCGAGATTGACTTCTTGGCCGTGGAAGGGGATGCGCAAAATCCGGTGGAAGCCAAGGCCGAGCTAGATCTGTCGGCGGGCGAACTTTTCATGGATGGTGTCGCTGCCGAACTGGACCCAAGCTATATCAAGCTTGCTTTGGATCCCCAAAACAAGAAGCTGGAGATTGAACCTTCCCGGCTCGACATCAGTTCATCCTCCTACAGCTTCAACGGCGGAATAATCGATCTTCAGAACCTCCCGGGCGAAACGGAACAGGGCTTTGCCGTCGATCTGCTGGTTGATGATGCGGTGGTCGCTCCGACGGATTCGAGCGAGCCCGCGGTTCATGTCGCGATGAAGGTCTTCGCACGCTTCTTGCGCTCGGAGCGGCGTCTTTACGTTGACGATTTCATCGTGTCCGGCAAGACGGGCACCATGTTCTCCTCGGCCAGTGTGCGTTTTTCCGACACGAGCCCGGAGATCAGCTTTGTCGCCAATATCGAAAAGATGGACACGACGTCCGTCAAGCAACTCTGGCCCTATTGGATCGCCAAACAGGCACGCAATTGGGTGCTGGAAAACCTGTTCGGCGGAACGGTCAGCGACGGCGCGATCAGGGTCTTCATACCGGAAGGGCGCATGGCGGCTGCTCTACCCAATTCACTTGATCTGAACGGAAGCCAGCTCCAGATCGATTTCAATATCGAGAACGCGCGGTTCGATGTCGCCGGCGATATTCCCCCGGTCAGGAACGCTGACGGTCTCCTGACGCTCCGGGGAAAGCATCTGGAACTGAGAATCGACAAGGGGACCTCCTATTTCCCGACCGGACGGAATGTCGGTGTGTCCAACGGACTATTCGTTATCGATCACACCGATGCGCGTCCCCTGATGGCAAGCCTGGATATTGACGTGACCGGCGAGGCGGCGGCGGTTGCCGAGCTGATTTCCTACCGCCCCATCAATGCGCTCCAGCAAACACCTTACAAGCCCGAGGATTTCGAGGGTTCGGTATCGTCGAAGGTCCGCGTGACGTTCGGGCTCATTCAGAACCAGAATCCACCCAGCCCGGATTGGCACGTCGAACTCGATCTCAACGGCGTGAGCATCGGGCCGAAGGTGGACGGTGTCAAAGTCACCGATGCGACCGGCAGGATGCATGTCGACACGACAACGATAAAAATCGATGCAGAGGCCGATCTGAACGGGATGCGGTCGCAGCTTGAGTTCACGGAACCGCTGGAGGCTGAAAACGGTGTCGAAACCGACCGGGTCGTGAAGATGCAGGTCACGGAAGCGGACAGGGCGATATTCGCTCCGCAGTTGAACGAAATGGTCAAGGGCACGGTTTTCCTGACCGCCAAGCTCGAAGAAGGCGGGCGGCAGATCGTCGACGCGGACTTCACCGAGGCGCAACTGATCCTGCCATGGATCGGCTGGTCCAAGGGAAAGGGTATCAAGGCGACAGCGACTTTCGAGATGGTTCCAGAGGAATCGGAAGAAGAAGAGAGCGTGTCGGACGCGGCGGACGATCCGGAGGATGCGGGGCAGCACGGCCTGGGAATGCCGGATGCCTTTGCCATCAGGAATTTCGATCTGACGGGCGAGGGGTTTTCGGCCAAGGGCGATTTCGAGTTTCTCAACGGAGAGCTGGTCAATGCCGCTGTCTCGCGGGTATCGCTGAGCCGCAATGACAGTTTTGCCGTCAACATCGCTTTGAAGGGTGGAACCTATCATGTCGATGTCGCTGGAAAATCAATCGATCTGCGATCCTCCATCAAGCACCTGATTGCCGAGACCGACAGCGAACCCGGGTCAGCGGCGGACCAAAAGGTTGAATTGAAGGTCAGGGCCGACCGCGCTAGTGGCTTCGGCGGCGAAGTCCTGAAGCCATTCCGGCTGGACTATACCGGCAAGGGCAACACCATCCTGGGCCTCGAACTCAAGGCGGTGACCGATACCGGGCGCGGGGTCGATGGGGTCGGCAGGCATGACGGCTCCGGACTGATCCTGACCATTGCCAGCGACGACGCAGGCGCGGTTGCGCGCTTTGCGGATATTTACGACAATATTGAGGGCGGGACCCTTGATATTCAGCTGACGAAAGCCGGAAACGGCCCCTATATCGGGACAGTGAATCTGGGCAATTTCGATGTCGTCGACGATGAACATCTGAAGAAGCTTGTTTCGTCCAACCCACAAGGCGGGGAAAGCCTCAACCAGGCGGTGCGCCGGGAAATCGATGTCTCGCGCGCGCGCTTCCAGCATGCCTTTGCGCGCATCGACATGGGGCCGGGCTACCTTCGTTTGGGCGATGGAATCGCGCGCGGCGCCGAAGTGGGATTTGCCTTTCAGGGCGCTGTCTATGATTCCAGGACAGGCATGGATATCGCTGGAACGTTCATGCCGGCCTACGGCCTCAACAGGATATTCGGTGAAATTCCGGTACTCGGAATCATTTTGGGCAATGGACGGGATCGAGGTCTTATCGGCATCACGTTCCGCATGACCGGAAGCCTTGACGATCCGATCCTGACCATCAATCCCATTTCGCTGATCGCACCCGGCATTTTCCGCCAGATCTTCCAGTTCAGAAGCGACGGTGTCGGTTCAGGTGCCCAGGGCAAGTATAATTTCCGCTCCGAGACCCGGTGATCCTTCAGACCGGCCGGACAAGCATGTGCTTCTTCTTGCCAAGCGACAGTTTGATCACGCCGTCATCCGTCAGGTCCTCATTGCCGACGATGCGCCGCTCGTCGGAAACGGCAACATCGTTGATGCGCACGGCACCGCCTTTGACATGACGCCGTGCCTCGCCATTTGAGCCGGCAAATCCTGCCGTGACGAACAGGCTGAGCAGCCCGATCCCTTCGCCGAGCTCCGCTGAGGGCACTTCGATACTTGGAAGGTTTTCGGACAGCGTTCCTTCCTCGAATGTCTTGCGCGCCGTCTCGGCGGCCTCCTCTGCAGCCTGGCGGCCGTGCAGGATGGCGGTGACTTCCGTGGCGAGAACCTTCTTGACCTCGTTGATTTCAGAGCCGCCGAGCGCCTCAAGCCGCTCGATCTCATCCATGGGAAGCGTCGTGTAGAGTTTGAGGAAGCGGCCGACATCGGCGTCCTCGGTGTTGCGCCAGTATTGCCAGAAATCATAGACGCTGAGCAGATCGGCGTTCAGCCAGACGGCGCCGCTGGCGGACTTGCCCATCTTGGCGCCGGATGACGTCGTCAGCAATGGAGAGGTGACCGCGTAGAGCTGCGGTGTTCCCATCCGGTGGCCGAGATCGATGCCGTTGACGATGTTGCCCCACTGGTCGGAGCCGCCCATCTGCAGCCGGCAGTCATAGCGTTTGTTCAGCTCGACAAAGTCATAGGCCTGCAGGATCATGTAGTTGAATTCGAGAAATGACAGGGACTGTTCGCGATCGAGGCGCAGCTTGACGGAATCGAATGTCAGCATGCGGTTGACGGAAAAATGCCTGCCGACGTCACGCAGAAACGCGACATAGTTGATGTCCATCAACCAGTCGGCATTGTTGACCATAAGCGCGTCGGTGGAGCCGTCTCCGAATTGCAGATAGTTGGCGAAACACCGCCGGATGCCGGCAAGGTTCCCGTCTATCCTGTCCGGCGTCATCAATTGCCGGGCCTCGTCCTTGAAGCTCGGATCGCCGATCATGCCCGTTCCGCCGCCCATCAGCGCGATCGGACGATGGCCGGTCTGCTGGAACCAGTGCAGCATCATGATCTGGATGAGGGAGCCGGCGTGAAGGCTCGACGCCGTCGGATCGAAACCGATATAGGCCGTGACCGACTCCTTCTGCAGCAGGGCGTCTAGGCCTCTGTCATCCGATGTCTGGTGGATGAAGCCGCGCTCGCTGAGCGTGTGGAGAAAATCGGACTTGAAGGCGGACATGTTTTCTTTCCCTTGGCATCCGGCAACGGGACGCGTATTTGCTGTCTGTTCGGCGGCGCGTTTATCATCCTTTCCGGCAGATTTCACGCCATTTGTTTGAATGGCACCGATCGGGGGCATTGATGGCAGTTTCAAAGACAGGTGCGGAAGTGAAGACCGCCATCGGTCTGATGAGCGGCACATCCATGGACGGGATCGACGTTGCCCTGATCAGGAGCGACGGCGCGACGATTGCCGAACGCGGCCCGTTTCTGACGGTGCCTTATAGTCCCGCATTCAGGCGCCGGCTTGCGGACGGGCTTGAGACCGCGAAATCAATCGGGCGGCGGGGCGAAAGGCCGGGCGCGCTTGGCGCGCTTGAAGAAGAACTGACGAGGCTTCATGCCGAGGCCGTCTTTGCCTATTCGAGGCAATCCGGAATTCCGCTGGAATCGGTCGATCTCATCGGCTTTCACGGCCAGACGGTATTGCACAGGCCGGAGAAGGGTCTGACCGTCCAGATCGGCGACGGGAAGCTCCTGGCGTCTGAGACCGGGCTTCCGGTGATCCATGACATGCGGGCGGCCGATATGGAAGCCGGCGGCGAGGGCGCTCCGCTGGCGCCGGCCTATCACCGGGCGCTGGCGGCGTCGCTGGACCGACCCGGCCCGATCGTCTTTGTCAATATCGGCGGCATCTCCAATATCACGCTCATCGGGCAGAACGATGAACTCGAGGCCTTCGACACCGGTCCCGGCAATGCGCTGATCGACCAATGGGTCGAGACGAAGGCGGGCATTCCGTTCGATCAAGGCGGTGCCATTGCGAGCGAGGGGCAGATACTGCGCCGGCTCGTCGACCCCTATCTGCAAAACGATTTCTTCAGTGACGGGTCCCGCCGGTCCCTTGACCGTAACGACTTCCTGCCGCCCGACCCGGCTTCCGCGGACCTGGAAGACGGAGCGCGCAGCCTGGCACGGCTGACGGCCGAGGCAATCATGAAATCGATGCGATCCATGCGGGAGGCCCCGAAGACCTGGATCGTTTGCGGCGGCGGGCGCTGCAACCGGATGATCATGAGCGATCTTTCCGATCTTGCCGCAAGCCAGAACGGGACTGTACTGGCAGCCGAGGATGTCGGATTGAATGGCGATGCCATCGAGGCCGAGGCATGGGCATATCTCGCGATCCGCGCGCATTATGGATTGCCGTTGAGCTGGCCGACGACAACCGGCTGCAGAAAACCGGTAACCGGCGGCGTACTGGCGAAACCGAAAGAAGCCTAATCGCTGACGAGGCGGAAGCCGACGAGAATGTGCTTGATCGTGTCCGACCGGGAATGCCGCGCGGCCGGGCGGCACACGCCGCAGCCCTTGTCATCCCAGGAGCCGCCCTTGACGATATGGCGGGTATCGCCGGCGGGCGTCGCCGTCCATTCGAAGACCTGCCCCGCGGCATCGAGCAGTCCGTATGGGCTGGCGCCGTCCGGGAAGCTGCCGACCGGTATGGTGGCGAATGGTCCGGCGTCGTGGCTGTTTAACAGGGCGGCATTGAAGGTGTTGCCCCAGGGGAAATAGTTGCCGTCCGGGCCGCGTGCTGCCTTTTCCCATTCGGCCTCGGTCGGAAGCCGCCAGGCTTTACCTGCCTTGCCGCTCAGCCATGACGCATAGGCGATTGCGTCTTGATAGCTGACCATGACCACCGGGTGGTTCTCCCTGCCTGCCGGCGGGGCTGCCGACTGCCAGATATAGGGCTGCGCCCGCTCATAGGGGTGGATAAGGCCGTAGCCGTCCCATTCCTCGCGCCCGACGGATGGCGGCGTATGGCCGGTTTCCTTCAGGAACACGGCGTACTGCGCATTGGTGACCGGCGTCTCCATGATCCGAAACGCGTCGAGTTCGACCGTGCGCTGTGGCTCGTGGTCGTACCAGCCGCGCTGCCGGGTGACACTGTGGCCATAGGCCGCCTCATCGAGCCTGTAAGCGGCCTCGCGTTCCGCGGCGTCGGAACCCATGATGAACGGGCCTGCCGGTATCTCGATGGAACCGGGCGGCGGGAAAGCGTCATCGGCCATGCCCGGCGCTGCAAAAAGCGAAACCCAGGCAAGGCAAAAAAGCGCGGCCGACTTTACCGATCGGGGCCGCGCTTGTTTGTTCATGGCGTTCTCCGGCGTTTCAGCGGATCCGCTTGGGCGCCGGTTCGGGAACCAGTTCGCCATTCAGCCGGCGGTCCAGATAATCGGCGCATTCATCGACGAGGTTGTCGACCATGCCGTTGAAGAAGTGGTTGGCGCCGGGCATGATCTTCTGGGTGATCATGATGCCCTTCTGCGTCTTCAGCTTCTCGACAAGGCCCTGCACATCCTTTTCAGGAGCAACCCGGTCGGCATCGCCGTGGATGATAAGTCCCGAAGACGGGCAGGGGGCAAGGAACGCGAAATCGTAGATGTTCGGTTGCGGGGCGATGGACATGAAGCCCTCGATTTCCGGCCGCCGCATCAGGAGTTGCATGCCGATCCAGGCGCCGAAGGAATAGCCGGCGACCCAGCAGCTCTTGCTGTCGGGATGCAGGCTCTGGATCCAGTCGAGGGCCGCGGCGGCGTCGGAGAGTTCGCCGGTGCCGTGGTCGAAGGCGCCCTGGCTGCGCCCGATGGAACGGAAATTGAAACGCAGTGTCGTAAAGCCGCGCTGCTGGAACATGTAGAAGAGCTGGTAGACGATCTGGTTGTTCATCGTGCCGCCGAACTGCGGATGCGGATGCAGCACGATGGCGATCGGCGCATTCTTCTCCTTGCCGGGCTGGTAGCGGCCTTCCAGCCTTCCTGCAGGACCGTTGAAAATGACTTCGGGCATTGTGTCTCCGGCTCAAAATCGAGTGGCGGCGGAAGCTTGCCCCGAGGTGCGGGCTTTGCATGCGTTTCCACCAACTCTATTTAGGTAGGTTCGAATTGGTTTTTAGTTATCCTTCCGGATATAACGTCGTGTCATAAGGCATCGGCATCCGGAATTACAAGAAAAATGAACCAAGTGCGGGGCGTCTGTTCGATGAGCAAGTCACGACTGTATATGGACTACAATGCCACGGCGCCTCTGCTGCCTGCCGCGCGCAGCGCCATGGACGCGGCCCTGGATCTGGTGGGCAATCCGTCTTCGGTGCATGCGGAGGGCAGAGCCGCGCGGGCTCTCATCGACAAGGCGCGTCGCCAGGTGGCGCAATTGACGGGCGCAAGCAGCGGCGGTGTCATATTCACCAGCGGCGCGACGGAGGCCGCTGCGACGGTGCTCACACCGCAATTCAAGATGGGTCGTTCCGATCTGCGCATCGCGCATCTCCATGTGCTTGCCACCGAGCATCCCTGCATGCTTTGCGGCGGCCGGTTTTCGCCGGACTGCGTTACACGCGTACCGGTCGACGGCGAGGGCATCGTCGATCTGGACGATCTTGCCCGGCAGTTGCGGGCGCATGACAGATCCACCGGGCTTGCGATGGTGGCGATCCAGTTCGCCAACAATGAAACCGGTGTGGTGCAGCCGATCAAGGAGACCGCCGCCATCGCAAAGGAACACGGCGCTATCCTCGTTGTCGATGCCGTCCAGGCGGCCGGACGGCTGACGATCGATATCGAGGCGTTGGGAGCGGATTTCCTGTTGCTGTCGTCGCACAAGATCGGCGGGCCGAAGGGGGCAGGCGCCCTCATATGCGCAGGCGAGATCATGATGCCGTCACCGTTGATTCCCGGCGGGGGACAGGAAAAGGGGCACCGGTCGGGAACGGAAAATCCGGCGGCGATCGCCGGCTTCGGGGCCGCGGCGGCGCTTGCCTTGAATGAGCTCGATGAAAATGCACGCCGCCTGGCCGAGCTGCGTGACAGCCTGGAAGCCGGTATCAGGGCAGGTGCGGCGGACTATGTCATACACGGAGCCGATTCGCCCCGGCTCGCAAATACGACATTCTTTTCGCTTCCGGGTCTAAAGGCGGAAACGGCTCAGATTGCGTTCGACCTGGAAGGCGTCGCCGTCTCGGCCGGTTCGGCCTGTTCCTCCGGCAAAGTCGGCCCTAGCCACGTGCTTCAGGCGATGGGAAAAGACGCCAATCTCGGGGGTATCCGTGTGAGCATCGGGCATGCAACCACAGCCGAAGATGTCGACCGCTTCCTGACCGTTTTCGACAAAATCAACGCCAAACGTGAGAAAAATACGCAAGAAAAAGGAGCGCTAGTCTAGAAAAGTTACAAAATACAGCTTACAAGCTGCAGCAGCGATGGAAATCTGATTTCCCGCACACTAAATCTGATATGGCGCGGCACTTTAGCCGGACCGACTACATATGACGTTGACAACTGCCGGACCTTGACCCCGGCGAGATTGGAGAGCGCCAATGCCTGCTGTGCAGGAGACGATCGATCAGGTCCGCCAGATCGATGTGGACCAGTATAAATACGGTTTCGAAACCCTCATTGAAATGGACAAGGCCCCCAAGGGGCTGAACGAAGACATCATCCGTTTCATTTCCGCCAAAAAGGATGAACCGGAATGGATGCTCGAATGGCGTCTTGACGCCTATCGCCGCTGGCTGACGATGGAAGAGCCATCCTGGGCCCGGGTCGAGTATCCGCAGATCGACTTCAACGATATCTACTATTACGCGGCGCCGAAGAACCAGACCGGCCCGAAGACCATCGACGAGGTCGACCCGGAGCTGCTGGCGACCTACGAGAAACTCGGTATCCCGCTGCGCGAGCAGGAGATACTGGCCGGGGTTCAGGAATCGAAAGTCGCCGTGGATGCGGTCTTCGATTCAATATCTGTCGTCACCACCTTCAAGGAGGAACTGGCCAAGGCTGGCGTGATCTTCATGTCGATCTCCGAGGCCATTCGCGAGCATCCGGAGCTGGTTCGCAAATATCTGGGCTCGGTCGTACCGGTCACCGACAACTATTATGCGACGCTGAACTCCGCGGTTTTCACTGACGGTTCATTCGTGTTCGTTCCAAAGGGCGTTCGCTGCCCGATGGAGCTGTCCACCTATTTCCGCATCAACGAGAAGAACACGGGTCAGTTCGAGCGTACGCTGATCATCTGCGAAGACGGCGCTTACGTTTCCTATCTGGAAGGCTGCACCGCGCCGCAGCGCGATGAGAACCAGTTGCACGCAGCCGTCGTGGAGCTCGTCGCTCTTGACGATGCCGAGATCAAATATTCGACGGTACAGAACTGGTATCCCGGAGACAGCGAGGGCAAGGGCGGCATCTATAATTTTGTCACCAAGCGCGGCGATTGCCGTGGCGCCAACTCCAAGATCTCCTGGACCCAGGTCGAAACCGGCTCGGCGATCACCTGGAAATATCCGTCCTGCATCCTGCGCGGCGACAACTCGCGCGGCGAGTTCTATTCGATCGCCGTTTCCAACGGGCGGCAGCAGATCGACAGCGGCACCAAGATGATGCATCTGGGCAAGAACACGTCCAGCCGCATCATTTCGAAGGGCATTTCGGCAGGCCGTTCCAACAATACCTATCGCGGCCAGGTCTCGGCGCATCGCCGCGCCACCAATGCCCGCAATTTCACGCAATGCGATTCGCTCCTAATAGGCAACAATTGCGGCGCGCACACGGTGCCGTATATCGAGGCCAAGAACGCCACAGCCCAGTTCGAGCATGAGGCGACCACATCCAAGATTTCCGAGGATCAGCTGTTCTACTGCATGCAGCGCGGCATCCCGGAAGAAGAAGCCATCGCGTTGATCGTGAACGGCTTCGTCAAGGAAGTGATCCAGGAACTGCCGATGGAATTCGCGGTCGAAGCGCAGAAGCTCATCGGCATCAGCCTTGAAGGCAGCGTCGGCTGATCGATCATCCGTTCGCCGACCGCCACCGAGACAGAAACGGCCACGGTGCCGACCACTACAAGTTTGGACAAGAGAATGCTTGAAATCAGAAACCTGCACGCACGCATCGCCGAAGATGGAACGGAGATTATCCGCGGTCTTAACCTGACCGTAGGGAAAGGCGAGGTCGCCGCGATCATGGGGCCGAACGGCTCCGGCAAATCGACGCTTTCCTACATTCTGGCCGGTCGTGAAGACTATGAGGTCACCGAAGGCGATATCCTCTATAATGGCGAGAGCATCCTCGAGATGGACACCGCCGAGCGCGCCGCCGCCGGCATTTTCCTCGCGTTTCAGTATCCCGTGGAAATACCGGGTGTAGCGACGATGCAGTTCCTCAAGGTCGCGATGAACGAACAGCGCAAGGCCCATGGCGAGGAAGAGCTGACGACCCCCGATTTCATCCGCCAGGTGCGCGAGGCGGCCGGAGCATTGAACATCGATATGGACATGCTGAAGCGGCCTTTGAATGTCGGTTTTTCGGGCGGGGAAAAGAAACGCGCCGAAATCCTGCAGATGTCACTGCTGCAGCCGAATCTGTGCGTTCTCGACGAGACCGATTCCGGGCTCGACATCGACGCGTTGAAGATTGTTTCCGATGGCGTGAATGCGCTGCGTTCGCCGGACAGGGCAATCGTGGTCATCACCCACTATCAGCGCCTTCTGGAGCACATCGTACCGGATACGGTCCATGTCCTTTACAAGGGACAGGTCATCAAGTCGGGCGACAAGGCGCTGGCGCTGGAGTTGGAAAACAACGGCTATTCCAACATCATCAAGGACGCGGCCTGATTGCGGCTGATGGAACAGGTTTTGTGATGAACATGCAAAGCAAACGACCGATCACCGCCGCCGAACAGGGGCTTGTCGACAGTTTCGTGAACAGGCTCGGCAGCCTGCCCGGCGATCAGACGATCACGGAAATCCGCGATGGCTATATCGAGGATATCAAGCGTGACGGACTGCCAACACGCCGGATTGAGGCGTGGCACTATACGGATCTGCGCAGCCTGCTGAAAACGGTTCCGCAGGATACCGGCGATACTGCCGGGCCAGTGGAGCCGCTGGTTGCAGGCTCGAATGTCCTGGCCGTGGCGGCCGGACAGGCTGACGACGCGGTGGCAGCCGACGGAATCCAGATCAGCCAGTACCGGGATGCTTTAAGTGATGGAAGTGCCCGATCGCGGATGGCTGTGCACGGGGCCGACGATGTTATCGGGCGGCTCAACGGCGCCCTTACGCGGGATGGATTTGCATTGGACATCGCGGACGGCGTCTCGCTTGAAAAGCCCCTGGAAATCCAGATGGTTCAGGGCGGCGGACAGGGACATGCCCGTTTTCCCGTAACTATCGGCGCCGGCGCCAAGGGAACCTTTGTCGAGCGGCATGTTTCGGTTTCTGACGACAGCGCGCTTGTCTCCTCCATCACCGATCTGAAGGTTGGCGACAATGCCGAGATCGTCTGGGTCATCGCGCAGGAGCGTGGTCTTCAGGATACGCATTTCGGGCAGATCAATATTGAGCTCGGAGCCGGCGCGACGCTGACGCTCTTCGTCGCCAATTCCGGCGGGGAACTGGTGCGCCAGGAAATCCATATCCGGGCGCGCGGCGAAGGATCTGAACTCATCCTGCGGGGCGTCAATCTGCTCGGCGGCCAAAGCCATACCGATGTGACGATGACGCTCGATCACCTTGTGCCCAATTGCGTTTCCACCGAAACGTTCCGTAACGTGGTCTTCGACCGGGCACGCGGCGTTTTCCAGGGACAGATCCGTGTGGCGCAGATCGCGCAGAAGACCGATGCGCAAATGGCCTGCAACACGCTTCTGTTGTCGGATGACGGTGAATTCTCATCGAAGCCGGAACTGGAGATCTTTGCAGACGATGTCCAGTGCGCGCACGGCGCAACCGTCGCCGATATCGACGAGAACCATCTCTTTTATCTGAAGAGCCGCGGTATCGGCGACAAGAAAGCCCGCGCCATGCTCGTCAACGCGTTCATTGCCGAGATTGTCGAGGAACTGGAGGACGAGGCGCTGATCGAGGCGCTCGAAGCGCGTTTCGAGGAATGGCTGGACCATCATGGCTGAACTCCAGCAGGCCGTCATCGGCAAGACCGGTGCGTATGATGTCGAGGCAATCCGGCGGGATTTTCCGATCCTGTCGCGGGAGGTTTACGGCAAGCCGCTGGTCTATCTCGACAACGGAGCCTCGGCACAAAAACCGAAGGCGGTCATCGATGCGGTGTCGGACACCTATTCGCATGAATATGCCAATGTGCACCGTGGCCTGCATTTTCTTTCGAATGCGGCGACGGACGCCTATGAAGCGGCACGCGAGAAGGTCCGCGGCTTCCTCAATGCCGAGTCGGTGGAAGAGATCGTTTTCACCAAATCCACGACAGAGGCGATCAACACGGTCGCCTATGGCTATGGCATGCCGGAAATCGGTGAGGGCGACGAGATCGTTCTTACCATCATGGAACACCATTCCAATATCGTTCCCTGGCATTTCATCCGCGAGCGGCAGGGCGCCGTCATCAAATGGGTGCCTGTCGACGACAAGGGCCAGTTCCATCTCGACGATTTCGAGGCGCAACTGAGCGAGCGCACGAAGCTCGTCGCCATCACGCATATGTCGAATGTCCTGGGCACCGTGGTGCCGGTCAAGGAGATCTGCCGCATTGCTCACGAGCGTGGCATTCCGGTGCTCGTCGACGGCAGCCAGGCAGCCGTGCACATGCCGGTCGACGTGCGCGACATCGATTGCGACTGGTATGTCCTTACCGGCCACAAGGTCTACGGCCCGTCTGGAATCGGCGTGCTTTACGGCAAGAAGCAGATGCTGGAAAAGATGCGCCCGTTCCAGGGCGGCGGCGAAATGATCTTCGACGTCAGCGAGGACGTGATCACCTACAATGATCCGCCACACCGGTTCGAGGCCGGAACACCGCCGATCGTGCAGGCTATTGGACTGGGTGTCGCGCTTGACTATATGGATGGTATCGGTCGAGAGCGAATCGCGGCGCATGAAGCTGAACTTCAACAATACGCGCACGAAAAACTGAGCAAGATCAATTCTCTGCGCATTTTTGGTGAAGCTCCAGATAAAGGCGCGATCGTTTCCTTCGAGATGGAGGGTATCCATGCCCATGACATTTCGATGGTCATCGACCGTGCCGGGATTGCCGTGCGTGCGGGAACCCATTGCGCGCAGCCGCTGCTCAGGCGGTTCGGCGTAACTTCGACGTGCCGTGCGTCTTTCGGCATGTATAATACGCGCGACGAGGTGGACGCGCTTTACGATGCGCTGCTCAAGGCGCGCGACTTTTTCGCCTGATTCAGGACCGGGACCGGATCGATGAGTGACGATGTACAGATGAGCGAAAACAGCAACAGCGGTACCTTTACCGCGTCGGCCATTCCGCGGGATGAACTGGCCCGTTTGACCGATGATATCATCGCGGCGATCAAGACCGTCTACGATCCGGAAATCCCGGCCGACATCTATGAGCTTGGTCTGATCTACCGCATCGACATCGAGGATGACCGCACGGTCAAGATCGATATGACCCTGACGGCGCCGGGCTGTCCGGTGGCCGGTGAAATGCCGGGATGGGTTCAAAATGCGGTGAGCACGGTGGAGGGTGTATCCGGCGTGGACGTCAATATGACCTTCGATCCGCCATGGACGCCGGACCGCATGTCCGAGGAAGCGCAGATCGCTGTCGGCTGGTACTGATTGATTGTTTGCCGCCTGACACTATCCTCTTGGTGAAGTGTCCTTGAAACGGAACGCCAAAGGTTTGGAGACGAATAATGGGCCGATTTGAAGTCATGACAATGACAGACAAGGCCGCCGAAAGGGTCAGGAACCTGGTTTCCGGCTCCGAAGGCTCGGCCGAAGGTCTGCGCATCGGCATCAAGAAGGGTGGTTGCGCCGGCATGGAATACACGGTCGACCTGGCCACGGAGCACAACGACAAGGACGACATGGTCGAAAAGGATGGCGCCCGGGTCTATGTCGCGCCGGAAGCGGTGCTGTTCCTGCTTGGAACGGAGATGGATTTCGAGACGACCAAGCTGCGCTCCGGTTTCGTTTTCAACAATCCGAACCAGACGTCGGCCTGCGGCTGTGGTGAATCGGTCGAATTGAAGCCCGCCGACCTGCAGGCGCTTGCAGACAAGGGCGACGCGGTGGTGCGTACCGACAGTTAAGGCCGCCCGAGAAACCGGCAATCACCTGAATTGAAAGACCCCGCGACAATGTCGGCGGGGTCTTTGCTTTTCAGCCGGTTCGCCGGCCAGGATTTACCTGGAACCTGAAACGGCGCCTACCAGCCTGGTGTAAGCGCGGTGCAACCAGCTGTTCTTCGTCCGCCTCGGCGGAATGTGGTTGTTGATGTTGTCAAAACCCACGGTCGAAGAATGGGAATAGCGTGCGGTTTTATGTTCCATCACATTCACCCCCTTTCGGTAGACCTTATCTGGTAACTGAATATGACCATTGCCTGTCTGCCGCATTACAAAGGGGCAATGTTGCGGAGTGAACGTTCATTGCGACGTGTGGAACGCCGTGCGGCTTTGCGAGGAGCCGCGAATTACGGTGTCCACAGGGCGCGATGGCGCCAGGGTGGCGGAACTTCCAGTTTCCCGCGAGGCGACTGCGTATTGCCTGGCAGGTCAACGGATTGCCAGGCGCCGCGCCATTCGTCCGGCAACGCATAGGGCGGCGCGACATATTCATCGGGCGCAAAGCCGAAACGTCCATAATAGGCGGGGTCACCTAGGACGAGGACCCGATGCATTCCTGCGTCTGCGGACCGCCTCAGCCCTTCTCGAATGAGCGCGCTCCCAATGCCTTGCCGTTGCCGGCTGGAAGCGACAGCCAGTGGACCAAGGAGCGCGACCTTGCCGGATGCTCCGGAGACGCCACAGGTGGTGAATACGACATGTCCCGCAAAAGCACCGTCTGCAATTGCGACAAGCGAGAGAATGCTTTGCGTTTCCGCAAGCAGGCTTTTGACGAGAGGCAGCAGGTCCTCATCCGGAAAGGCGTCCGGATAGAGCGTTTCAATCGCGCGAAGGTCGTCTGGCATGCTGTCGCGTATCTCAATTGCGTCGGTCATGTTCCGCCTGCGTTTTCCGCGCAATCCGCCATTGCGCACCATCTCGTCTGTGAGCGCTATAGCACGAATTTGCGGTCGAAACGGACTGGTCCGCGCCCCGGCCTCAGACGTTGCGCGGGATGCGCAGAACCTGACCGGGAAAGATGAGGTCGGGATTAGCGATGATATGCTGGTTCGCCTGCATGATGGGCTGCCAGTCCGAGCTGCCCTCATAATAGTGCTGGGCGATTGCTGAGAGCGAATCGCCGGGGACCACTTCATGCTGGAAGTAGCCGGTATATCTCGGGAGGATCATCGGCCCGTAAAGAACCGGCACGGTGACAGTGGGAATGCCGCCTTCGCCGCCGGCGCTGTCATCCGCAACCGTGACAAAGAGGCGGTTGAGGGTGAAGCCGACATTGTCCGGAATGAAGATGCTTGCCTGGAACTGACGAATGGAGGTGGAGCCGGCCGTTGCCGATCCGACGACCTCGTCATGGCCTTCGCTGACCGTGACGGTGAGGTGCGATTCAAAGCCGACCGCGTTTCCTGCAATGAGAATTTCCTGACCGACGAGGTCGAAAGGCCGGGGCTGCTGAATTTCGATGTTCATTGTCGCCATCTCCGTGGGGCGGGGAATCCGCCACTAACCGGATGGTTGCATGCGAGCGCGACATTTTGATGGCTCGCCGCCTAGCGTTTCGTTATGCGCCGAGACCCGCTCGCCAGGCCGGATTCGCGCGCGGCTCGACGTGGCGCCTGACGTCCGACAGGTCCCGTTCCCATTGCGCGATCAGGCGTGTTGCAATCATTTGGACCAATGGCCCAAACGGTCCGACCGTACCCGACGGCGAGCTGACCGTGACCAGCGTGCCGCCACGCTCGTCCCGCAAGGCCACATCCACCCGAAGCGGTATTCCCAGCCAGCGGTATGCAAATGAGATCCGGTTCGGCGGCCGGTAGTCGACGATCCTGAACGGTCCTTTGAACAAGGAGCCTGCGGTGCGTTTTTCCCTTATCCGTGTGCCCGTTTCGATGGGGAGTGGACCAACGCGAACAACACGCTTCACGCTCTTCAGGACTGCCGCGCGGTTCTCCATGTCGGCGAGGACGGAAAACACGGCCACGGGGGCAGCGTTCATGAAAACTTTCACGCCTGGTTCCGGCCTATCGCTGGGTGGGGCCACAATTGCCTCCAAACGCGCACGGGTGCCGCATCATCGCCAATGGATCGGTGTGTATCGGGACAATGGGTGGATATTGCAATCGCCCATCATGATATGCCAGTTTCAATAGCACGTTTTGCTTAATTGGCTACCGGAAACAAGCATATAAGCGGCGCCGGACGAAACGGGACGGGCAGGGGACCAGGCTTTTTGGCCCGCAAGGAGGCGGCATGATCGAGATACGCGATGCCCATGCGCAGGATGCCCGCCAGCTTGCGTTGATCGGTATCCGGTCCTGGGAAGCGGCGATCACATCGTGGGGCGAAGATGCGGCTAGGATCAGGGACAATGCGCACGCCGCATACCGGGATTTCACCGCCAACTACTGGGACCGGATCGTGGTGGCGCAGTCCCGCGGAAGCATTCTCGGGTGGGGCGCGCGTGAAAATCTGGACCAGCTTATCTCGGATCTCTGGATCGATCCGCTGCACCATCGCAAGGGTGTCGGAACTGTCTTGCTGAATGCGCTGGAGGATGCCGTGGCGGCCGCGGGCTACGCGTTCACCGAACTCGAAACGCATGCGCGCAACACGTCGGCCATCGCATTTTACGAGCATTCAGGCTACAGGGTGACGTCCTTTTCGGTCAGATATTCTTCCAGCCTGCAGCAGGATATCGAGAAGGTCACGATGCGTAAGGACTTCGGCGGCAGTGTCGAAGCTTAGTTTCACGGTGAATACAGGAAGGCCGCCAAAGCATGAGCGCCAAGAAAATCGCGCTGGTCGCGCATGACGCCTGCAAGGACGAGATGGTTGCCTGGGCCGGCAAACATTTGAGTCGCCTGAGGCACATGTCCGTCGTCGCAACGGGCACGACGGGCGGGCGAATCGCCGAGGCATATCCTGAAATCTCCGTAACGAGGCTCAAGAGCGGTCCACTCGGGGGCGATCAGCAGATTGGCGCCATGATCGCCGAGGAGGCGCTCGACGGGCTTGTGTTTTTCGTCGATCCGATGTCGCCCATGCCGCATGATGTCGACGTCAAGGCGCTGACGCGCCTTGCCATTGTCTACGACCTTCCGATGGCCTGCAGCCCGTCGACGGCCGATGCCGTGCTTGATTATCTCGCCAGCGATGCGGAGCGTTGAGCCCTTGCCGAATTCCCATATGAACACCGAAAACGTAACGATTGATCTTATCGAGGATGCGGCGGAACGGCTCACCGGCCTTGCCGTGCGGACACCATTGCTGGAGTCGGCGCAGCTCAACGAAGCCTTGGGCATGCGCCTGTTTTTCAAGCCCGAATGCCTGCAACGCACCGGCTCCTTCAAATTTCGGGGCGCCTATACCAAACTCTCGCGAATTGCCCCGGACAAACGCAAATGCGGTGTCGTCGCCTATTCCTCCGGAAATCATGCGCAAGGTGTTGCGGCTGCCGCGCAACAGCTCGGCATGCATGCGACGATCGTCATGCCGAGCGATGCTCCACGCATCAAGATCGACAACACACGGGGCTACGGTGCGGATATCGTGCTTTATGAGCGCCACAGCGAAGACCGGCAGGCCATCGCGGAGGAGATCGCAGGCAGGAACGGTTCAATCATCGTTCCGCCGTTCGACGACATCGATATTATTTCAGGGCAGGGGACCGTCGGTCTGGAGATCGCGCGGCAGGCAGACTATGCCAATATCGGCGTTGACGAGGTCCTGTGTCCGGTCGGCGGTGGCGGGCTGCTTTCCGGTGTAGCGACCGCGCTCAAGTCAAAGCTTCCCATGACCCGTATCTGGTGCGCGGAACCGGCCGGTTATGACGACGTGGTCCGTTCACTTGCCGCCGGATCGCGTATCGCGATTGAGCCGGGCGCGGCCTCGATCTGCGACGCCATCGTGACGCCGCAGCCCGGCAGCATTACGTTCGAAATCATGAAACGGCTTGTGTCCGGTGGTTTCGCGGTTTCGGACCACGCGGTGATGAATGCCGTTGCGGCGCTGTTCGACCGCCTGAAACTCGTCGTGGAACCGGGCGGCGCGGCCGCCTTCGCGGCCCTGGTACAGCAGCGCGAGCGCTTTGCCGGCAAGACGATTGTCGTCGTTTTGTCGGGCGGAAATGTCGATCGTGCCGCCTTTTCCACATATCTCGACAGGGCTGATGACCTCGAGGGCGCTCTAACCGGCCAAACTCAAGAACCTTGAACGGACTTGCGATCATGGGCATCGAGCTCCTTCATGATCGCAGCCGCCGTCTCGTTCAATGGCTTGAGGAAAGATTCGGCGAATTCCTCGGCTGAAAGATAAGTGCGTGGCCACAGCATCGTTGCCGCGCCGACGGGCCGGTCACGCCATATGATGGGAACCGCGATCGCCGACAGGCTGTCGTCGATGATGGTGTCGCCGAGATAATCGTGCAGTCGTGCGCCGTATCCCCTGCCGCGCGCTGTTTCTATTTCCTGCCAGAATTGTTCTGGCAGCATACTGAAACGAGCCAGGCCCCATATGCGGTGATTTCCGAGGCGTTCGATCCGATACGCGATTTTCCTGTCTCTCATCGCCGACAGGCAGGCGATGCCTCCCGCCGCGCCGAACTGGTTGATTTTGCGGTCGATCTGTCCGCGATAAAGATGAAACGGACTGAGCGGTCTCGTCGAATCGATAATGCGCATCCAGTCGTCTTCAAGCAGATGCAGGTCCGACGGCCATTCAACCGACTTCGTCAGTTCCATGAGGTATGGCATGGCGATGTCGACCATCAGCATTTGTTCGAATGTCGGCGCTTCGATATGGCCTGACGGCATCGATACATTGGTGCGGTACTTGCCGTCGGACAGGCTGCGCCGGACGATCTGACGGTCGATCATGGTGGCCAGCAGGCGCCGGATCGTCGATTTCGCGATGCCCGTACTTTTGTGCAGCTCGCCAAGCGAACAGGCGCCGTTGCGGGCAAGTGCATCAAGCAGCGTGATGCCGCGGTCCAGCGATCGGTTTCGAACGACGTCCATTGCTCCCCCTCCGGTGGAGAGTATGGCACCCGGGCGTGCCAAATGCCACAACGTGCCAAACAGTGGCACGATAAGCGAATAAGAATTGCCGCAGAATGGGGATTACCGCACTGTCTGCAAAAAAAAGGAACGAAGTTCCGGCAAAGGGATAGTCCGCGGGAGGAAACGGGTTGAACGCCCTGCGCATGACAAGTCGTGTCGTTGCCGACATGCTGGCGGTGGTCCTGGCTTGCGGGGCCATTTATACCGCCGGTTTCGGCGTATTCGACAATGTCATCTACTATGGCAGCATCGTCGCGATTGCGATGACGATCGCCATTCTTGGCTGGGATGCGCAGGAAGGCAGCGCGTTGCGTTTTGGTTTCCACGCGGCGCTGGCCGTGCTGTTCGTCTATATCAGTTGGGTGTGGATCGGCTTCATGCTGGAGCAGGAGGAATTCCTGCTCGACGCTGAACAATGGCAGCTTATCCTGGCCTGGGCCGCCTTTGCTGTCGTGGCCTATGCGACCTGGCGGATATTCGGCCTGCCGATGCTGATCGTCTTCGCGCTGGTCGCGCTTTATGTGCTTCTTCCATCCCGGTTTTACGGGGCGGGAGAGGACTGGACGCGGGTCGCCGAAAATCTCTGGTATTCCAGCGACGGGGTCTTCGGACGACCGGTCGAGGTGGTTGGCCGCACGGTGCTCGTATTCATCGTTTTCGGAGCGGTCCTGCAAACCTCGGGGGCAGGCGGTGTGCTGCTCAAGATGGCGTTTGCGGCGACCGGCCGCTTTGCCGGCGGGGCCGCGCATGCGTCGATCGTCGGCTCGGCATTGTTCGGCACGATGTCGGGCGCTGCCGTCGCCAATGTCGTCTCGACCGGCGTCTTCACCATCCCGATCATCAAGAAGGCAGGCTTCAAGCCGAAATTTGCCGGCGGTGTCGAAGCGGCGGCTTCGACCGGCGGTCAGATCATGCCGCCCGTCATGGGCGTCGTCGCCTTCATGATGGCGGATGTGACCGGCATTGCCTATGTGAACATCGTTCTGGCGGCCCTGATCCCGGCTGTCTTCTATTATGTCAGCCTGTTCGTGGTCGTGCTGATCGAATCGCGCAAGCTCGGCATCGGTGCGGTTCCGCCGGCGGAGCGTGAGACCATGACGTCGCGGGATTGGCTTAACAGCATGTCGTTCTTCCTGCCGCTGGCGTTGCTTGTCGTGTTTCTGGCGATGGGGCGGACGGTTCAGTTTGCGGGTTTCTACGCGCTGATCGCGGCGACAGTGCTGTCGCTGATCCTGTTCCCGAGCTTCAGACACCCCTCCGCCTGGTGGCGGGCGCTGGTGTCCGCGGGCGGGACGGCGGCGACGCTGCTGGTAATCGTCGCGGCGGTTGGCTTCGTTATCGGGGTCATCAACATGACCGGAGTCGGCCTCAAGATGGCGCAGCTCATTCTGTCCGTATCCGGTTCGAGCCTCTTCTTCAGCCTCGTGCTGGTGATGATCGGCTGCCTGATCATGGGCATGGGCGTTCCGTCGGTGCCGGCCTACCTGATCATCGCCGTGGTCATGGGGCCGGCGCTCGGAAAGCTTGGCGTCACCACCATTTCAGCCCATCTCTTCATGGTTTATTTCGGTGTGCTTTCGGTGGTCACGCCGCCCGTTGCGCTGGCGGCGTTCGCAGCCGCGCCGCTGGCCGGCGCCAAGCCGATGGCGACCGGTTTCGAAGCGCTGCGCATCTCGATCGCCGGCTTCATCATTCCGTTTATATTCGTCTATCACACGGACATCCTGCTGATCGACGGTTTCACCGTGGCGGGACTTGCCTGGGCGATCGGCGCGTTTTTGCTGGCGACCTGGCTGATTGCCAGCGCCATGGCGCGTTTCGAACGGCTGGCGCTGCCGCCGTGGCAGAGCATCGCCCGGCTCGTCTGTGCGGCGGCATTGCTGGTGCCGGAACCGGTCCTGAGCCTGGCCGGTGCCGCCGGCGGTCTGCTTCTTTTGTTCGAGCACAAAATCGCATCCTCCCGGGATGCATCTTCAAAAACCGCGAAACAGGGAGAAAAAGCATGAACGCATTCAAGAAATGGGCGCTGGCCGGCGCCGCCGTCCTGGCGCTGGGAGGCGCACCGCAGGCCGCCGATGTCATCAAGATGGCGACGATCGCACCCGGAACGTCGGCCTATCTGACGCAATCCACGATGGCCAGCATCGTCAACCAGGAGCAGGACGATTACGAGATCCAGGTCGACGCCACGGGCGCTGCGACCAAGCACATTATCGACATGGCCGAGGGCGAACTCGACATGGTGATGACCTCGCCGACCGTCTACTTCCTGATGAAGAACGGCAAGGCGATGTATCAGAAGATCAAGAAGGCGCCGGAGCTTTCGGAAAATGTTCGCCTGGTCTTCTGGTATCCCTATGGGGCATATCATGTGCTGACCTATGCCGATGACGGTATGACCAAGCTTGAAGACATCAAGGGCAAGAAAGTGTTTCTCGGACCGCCCGGCGGCGGTGCATGGAATGCCGCCAACCAGTGGATCGAAGCCCAGACCGGCTACAAGGTCGGTGAGGATTACGAGAATTTCAAGGGGTCCTGGTCATCGGCGTTCCAGGCGTTCCAGGACAAACAGGTGGATGTCTACATCAATGGCGGCATCGCACCGTTCCCGCAGGTCGAGCAGCTTGCCGCGACAAACAAGCTGACAATCCTCGGACCGAGCAAGGAAGAGGTCGACAACCAGAGCGAAGACCAGCTAAAGCCAACCAAGGCGCTCGGTCGTTTCCTCGATGTCATCCCGGCCGGGATCTATGGGGACGGGGTGACCAACACCGATGATGTCTACTCGCTCGGCGCGGTTGTCGGTGTGGTAACACGCTCCGATCTCGACGACGATACGGTCTACAAGATCACCAAGGCATTCTGGGAAGGTGCTGAGAAGATGCGTGCAGACGCGCCCTGGCTCGACCGTGTGACGCTTGATTATGCGGTGCAGGAAGGCGGTGTTCGCCTCCATCTCGGCGCGCAGCGCTACTATGAGGAAATCGGTCTTGAAATTCCCGATGGAACCAAGGCCCAATAAGCCAATCCAACAGGACGGGCCGCGGCGCGGCCCGTCACAGACATCGTTCAACGAAGGACAAAGATGCAGCGCACGATCAAAAACATCCTCTTCATCATGTTCGACCAGTTGCGCTACGATTATCTGAGTTGCGCCGGGCATGCGACTCTGGAGACGCCGAATATCGACCGTATCGCGGCGATGGGCGTGCGGTTTTCCAATGCCTATGTCCAGTCGCCGATCTGCGGGGCCTCGCGCATGTCCTTCTATACGGGCCGCTATGTGCACAGCCACGGCGCGGCCTGGAACAATTTTCCGCTCAAGGTCGGTGAGATGACGCTCGGCGACCATCTGCGCGAGATCGGGGTGGAAACCTGGCTTGTCGGCAAGACGCATATGAAGGTCGACCAGAAGGGGATGGACCGGCTCGGCATATCGTCGCAGTCGATCATCGGCGCGCGCGTCTCGGAATGCGGTTTCGATGTTTTCGAGCGCGATGACGGGCTGTGGGCGCAGGGACCGGAAGGCTTTTACGATTCCCGGCGCTCGCCCTACAATGAATATCTGAAATCAAAGGGCTACGAAGCGGAAAACCCTTGGCATGACTACGCCAATTCCGGTGTCGAGGACGATGGCGCCGTCGCTTCCGGCTGGTTCATGCAGCATGCGGACAAGCCGGCGAATATCCGGGAGGAGGATTCCGAAACGCCCTACATGACCGGCCGTGCCATTGATTTCATGGAGAAAATGGCAAGCGAGAACAGCGGGCCGTGGCTGTGTCACCTGTCCTATATAAAGCCGCACTGGCCCTATATCGTTCCAGAGCCCTATCATGCGATGTACGGGCACAACCAGATCCAGCCGGTCATCCGAAGCGAAGCGGAGCGGATCAATCCGCATCCGGTCTATGCCGCCTACATGGACAATGCCATCGGCAAGGCGTTTTCCCGCGACGAGGTGCGTGAAAAGGTCATCCCCGCCTATATGGGCCTGATCAAGCAGTGCGATGATCAGATCGGCCGCTTGCTGGCTTATCTCGAGCAATCAGGACGCATGGACGACACGATGATCGTGGTCACGTCGGACCATGGCGACTATCTCGGCGATCACTGGCTGGGCGAAAAGGACCTCTTCCACGAGCAGTCGGTCAAGGTGCCGCTGATCGTGTGCGATCCGTCTTCATCTGCGGACGGCACGCGCGGAACCGTGTGCGATGCGCTGGTCGAGAGCATCGATCTGGCGGCGACGTTTGTCGAAGCGGAGGGCGGCAAGGTTCCCGACCACATCATCGAGGGCCGTTCGCTGATGCCGTTGCTGCGCGGCGAAACCGTCGACGACTGGCGCGACTTTGTCATCAGCGAATATGACTATTCCGCGAGCTCCCAGGCAGCCGCGCTCAATCTGTCGCCGAAACAGGCCCGTCTGTTCATGGTCGCCGACGGGAGCTGGAAGTTCATTCACGCAGAAGGCGGCTTCCGGCCGATGCTGTTCGATCTGGTCAATGACCCGCAGGAACTTAAAGACCTCGGCGATGATCCGGAATATGCCGAAATCATCGACCTCATGTATGAGCGGTTGGCGCGGTGGGCCCGTCGCGCCTCGCAGCGCACGACCATCTCCGACGAGACGATTGTCGAAAGTCGCGGCGGATCGCGCCGTTCCGGTGTGCTGCTCGGCCTCTATGACGGGACCGAGGCAAGCCCTGACCTCACCGAAGTCTACCGGGGGAGGGCGCAGGGCCGTTACACCGGTGTCGATGAGGATGCCGGTTAGAGAAATTCTGGAGGCATCCCCATGACGCCGCTGCAGCGCCTGAAAGATCACTCAAACGAATTTCGCAAGGAGGTCATTGCGCTCGCGCCGAATGTCCATGCGGCCATCGGTTTTGCCGCCTCGAACGTCTACATGATCGTCGGCGACGAGGGCGTCATCATCGTCGATACGACGGAATCGACGAAGGCGGCAGAGAACATCCTGCATGAATTTCGCCGCATCACGGATCTTCCGATCCAGGCGATCATCTACACCCATTCCCATCGCGATCATATCAGCGGCGCACGGGTTTTTGCCGGTGCGGGCGAGCCGGAGATCATCGCCAGCCATCGCTTCTCCTCCGACCTTGTGGCCGTCGATGAAAACAAGCCGCTGCCCAACAAGGCGCTTGCCGCCCGGACAAAGCGCCAATTCGGCATCGGACTGTCGTTCCCGGATGAGCGCGTCAATCTCGGATGCGGTCCGGGCGACCGGCCGCTCGAAGGGCTTGGCGCCGGTTTCGTCCCACCGGCGACTCTTGTCAGCGAGGAACGGATCCGGCGCACCATCTGCGGGATAGAGCTGGAACTTGTCCACGCGCCGGGCGAAACGCCTGATCATCTGGTTGTCTGGGATGCAAGCAACGGGATCCTGATCTGCGGCGACAATTTCTACAAATCGTTTCCCAACCTCTATGCCATACGGGGTACGCCCTATCGGGATTTTGATGCCTGGGTGGATTCGCTGGACCTTCTCCTGGCGTTCAATGCCGAAATCCTCGCGCCCGGTCACACGCGCCCGGTAATCGGAGCGGACAATGTGCGCGGCGTGCTGACGGATTACCGCGATGCCATCCGGCATGTCGTCGCCGAGACCGTCGCCGGTCTGGACCGGGGCGAGGGGGCCGATGAGCTGGCGGACAAGATCGGACTTCCCGCATCGCTTTCCGACAAGCCGCATCTGCAGGAGTTCTACGGAAAGATCTCATGGTCGGTTCGCGCCTATTGCGCCGGGACACTGGGATGGTTTGACGGCAATCCGACCAATCTCGACCGGCTGCCACCCCGACGGGAAGCCGAACGCATGGTCACGCTTGCTGGTGGCGAGGCGGCGCTGTTCGATTCGGCGCTGACCGCTCATCGGGACGGTGATCACCAATGGTCGCTGGAGCTGCTGGACCGGCTGCTCGCCATTGACAGCGGAAACACGCAGTATCGGCTGCTCAAGGCCTCCTGCCTGCGCGCCCGGGCGAATGAGGAAATCAACGCAACGGCAAGAAACTATTATCTCGTTGCGGCTGCCGAAATTTGATGTGGGCGCGCTGAATCGCTCCTGTCAAATGGTTCAATCCAGTCAAGACTTGCTCTAAGGTCGCCCGAACCGACATGCAGCGCTTCAGATTCGGCCTTTATGAACGAGCACAGCGTCCATTCGGCGGTCGGAGATCAGACTCCGGACCGCACCGAGATCTACGACGAGGACGGCGTTATTCGCGCCGACTACGTCGCTCGCATCGGTGCGGCGATCGCCGACCGGGACACGCTGCTTTTAAAGGAACATGTCGGAAGTCTGCACGAATCGGAACTCGGCGACCTGATCGAGTCGCTTCAGTCCGAGCAGCGTCATGCGCTGGTGCGCCTTCTTGGCGATGATTTCGACTATACCGCTCTGACCGAGGTGGACGAGGCGATCCGGCGCGAGATCGTCGACGACCTGCCGAACGAAAAGGTCGCGGAGGGCCTCGAGGACCTCGATTCCGACGACGCCGTCTACATCCTGGAGGACCTGGACGAGCAGGACCAGGAAGACATCCTGGCGAAGCTGCCCTTCACCGAGCGGATCAGGCTGCGGCGCTCGCTCGACTATCCGGAAGATACCGCCGGGCGGCGCATGCAGACGGAATTCGTCGCCGTGCCGCCGTTCTGGAGTGTCGGGCAGACAATCGACTATATGCGCGAAGAGGACAATCTGCCGGACTCCTTCGCGCAGATTTTCGTGATCGATCCGACCTTCCGCCTGCTCGGCGCCGTGGACCTTGACCGCATCCTGCGCAGCAAGCGCGAGGTGAAGATCGAAGCCATCATGCACGAGACGAGCCATCCGATCCCGGCCGAGATGGACCAGGAAGAGGCGGCGCAACTGGTTGAGCAATATGACCTTTTGTCGGCCGCCGTTGTCGACCAGAACGACCGGCTGGTCGGCGTCCTGACCATCGACGATGTCGTCGACATGATCCAGGAGGAGGCCGAAGAGGACATCATGCGGCTCGGCGGCGTCGGCGACGAGGAGCTTTCGGACGATGTCGCAGCGACGGTTCGCTCGCGTTTTCCATGGCTGATGGTCAATCTGGGAACAGCGGTGCTCGCCTCCATGGTCATCGGTCTTTTCGATGCCACAATCCAGCAGATGGTTGCGCTGGCTGTGCTGATGCCGATCGTTGCCTCGATGGGCGGAAATGCCGGAACGCAGACACTGACCGTCACCGTCCGCGCGCTGGCGACACGCGACCTCGATATCTACAACGCGGCCCGCATCATACGCCGTGAGTTCTTCGTCGGTTTCATCAACGGCATTCTGTTCGCCTTTGTCGTCGGGCTTCTTGCCTATGCCTGGTTCGGCAACGGTCAGCTTGGCTTCATCATTGCCGCGGCAATGATCATAAACATGCTTGCTGCCGGCCTTGCGGGAATCCTGCTGCCGCTGCTTCTCGACAAGGTCAATGTCGATCCGGCCATTGCGTCGGCGGTGTTCGTGACCACCGTAACCGACGTTGTCGGCTTCTTCGCCTTTCTTGGCCTTGCAGGCTGGTGGTTCGGTCTGATCTAGATCCGGCTTAATTGACTTTTACGTAAAAGAAAGACAAAATTCCTAAAGGTCAAAAAATACAGGAATCAATGTGCGCAAATACTATACCATTACCGAATTGACCCGCGAATTCGGCGTGTCGACGCGGACGTTGCGCTTCTATGAGGACGAGGGGCTCATTCAACCGGACAGGCGCGGGCGCACCCGCCTGTTCCGTGCGGCCGACCGTCACCTGATCAAGGAAATTCTGCGCGGACGGCGTCTCGGTTTCACCATCGCGGAAATCCGTGAGATCATCGAAATCTACAAGGGACCGCCCGGCGAACTCGGTCAACTCGAACTGATGATGCAACGTGTTGCCGAAAAGCGCGAGCAGCTCAATCAGAAGCGCAGGGATATCGAGGAAACGCTGGCCGAGCTGGACAGTGTCGATGAGGCCTGCCTGGCGCGGCTGGCCGAATTACGCGTCGGAACCTGAGTCAGACCCACCGCCGAACACGGCGGCAATAGGCTTCATATTCTGCCCCGAATACTGCCAGCAGATGCAGTTCCTCACGTTCGATCGCAAAGCGTTGGATGCCATAGGCCGTTGCCGCAGCAAATACCACGAACCAGGCGTTCGCCAGGATCAGCCCGAGTGCAATCAGGAACAGGACATAGCCGCAATAGATCGGATTTCGGCTGAGACCATAGGGCCCGGCGGTGACGAGGCATGTCGATTTGCGTGTCGGCATGATAGTGGTCCGGGCAGCCCGCAAGGTGGTGATCGACCAGATATCGACCGCGATGGCCGCCAGTAAAAACAAAACGCCGATCATGCGGAGGAAGGCCGTGTCGGGCAGCGGCAGGGCAAAAACGCGACCAGCGAGGATTGAAAGCAGCAACGCTGCGGCAGCTATGATCGGTGGCCATGGAACATTGCTTGGCTTTGCCCGGTATGCGCTCATTCCGCCCGGTTTCCCTCTAAGACTGATGCTGTACACGCGTTTACGATCTCCGTTACACCCGGTGTCAGTCCTACATCCGCTTCCGAGGTGAGCAACGTTTCCAGCAAACCCGCATTTCTGAGTTCGCCGAGCGTGCACTCGCAGAAGCGATTGCAGAAATCGGCCGGGTTCTCGCTCGCGCAAGAGCTGTTGCAACTGGCGGAGAAATTCGCCGCCGGATCCGCAGCAGGAGCCGGAATCGCAATGCTTGCAAGATAGACCAAACCGATCAGAACCGGTTGATGGATGAGATAGACGGCAAGACTGTGGCGGCCGGCAAAGGCCAGCGGTTTTTCAACAGCGATTTGCCTGCGGTCGATTGACGCAATCCACGCAAACAGTCCGAAGGCCTGGCCGGCTCGTGCCGCTGCGATGCCAAACAGCACAGGTCCGAACCATGGCAGGATCGGCACATAGTCATTGGACCGGACAGGTTCTGAGGAGAGGCCGAGCCACAGAAGCCAGTTCTGACTGAAAAAGCCGGAAGCGAGATAATAGGGCGCAAGCATAGCCGCGAGGCCTGCAATGGCGGTCACGATGGGCGGCAGCCGCAGGAACGCCAACCCCAACAGGCTGGAAGCGGCGATGCAATGCAGAATACCGAAGAAGATGTATCGGTCCGGCGTGGCAAATCGCGTGGCAATGGTGATGGCAAGCGCGGCGGCGGCGATCATCAGGAGGCGTTTTCCAAAGGACCGCCACCGAATGCCGTTGCTGTGCCCGAGGACCAGGCTGATGCCGACCAGAAACAGGAAGCTGCCCGCGATGAGGCGTGCAAACAGCTTCCAGCCGCCTTCGGTGGTCAGGCCGGGTGAGACATAACCGAAGAACTCGAGGTCCCATGTGAAATGGTAGATCGCCATGGCCAGGAGTGCCGTACCCCTGGCCACGTCAATCAGGGCCAGACGCTGTTTTGGGGACCTTTCCGATAGCGCGTCAGTCATGGGCTGCATGCTCCGGCGTTCGGTTCCTCGGCTCGATCCTGGCGATAAACAGTCCGCACACCACAAGGGCGAGCGCAAGAATGATGCGTGCCGAAAGCGGCTCGCCAAGCAACCAGATTCCGAGGAATACTCCAAATACCGGGATCAGATTGAGACCCATCGCGAAGGTCGAATAGCCGATTTTTCGGATCAGATGGAAGCGCAAAATATACGCCACGCCCGTGGGCAGGATACCGAGATAGACGAGCGCGAAAGCGGCGGTCGGGGACAGGTCTGCCGAGGGGGCGCCGTCAACCGCGAAGGCCAGCGCCACCAGAGCGATGCTGGAGGTCCCAAGCGCCAGGCAGGCAAGGCGGCCCGGCGGGATATCGATGCGGCGGATCAAGAGACCGGCCACGACATAGCACATGGAGCCGAGAAAGCAGGCGAACTGCGCCAGAAGATTCGATCGTCCGAGACCCGCGAGCGCGTCGTAGCCGACGATGACCATGACACCGCAGAATCCGAAGGCGACGCCGATGAGCTTTGTGGCGGTCAGCTTGTCGTCATCGGTAAAGAGGTGGCTTCCGACAAGGGCGAAGAAAGGTCCGGTGCCCATGAGGAGCGCGGTTACGCCCGCATCAATGGACAGTTCCGCCCAGGAGATGAGCAGGAAAGGAAAAACCACGTTCAGCACAGACATGCCGATCAGAAGCCACCATGTCCTGCTGTCTTTCGGAAAGATGAACCCCTTCCACAAGGCATAGGGAAGCAGAACGATGAAGCCCAGCAGAACGCGGATTGCCGCCAGCCAGTATGCCCCGGTTTCCGGAACCGCCACCTTGATGGCGGTAAACGCCGAAGCCCAGATCACGGCCGTCAGCCCGATCAGCAGCAGATCGGCGATCGTTGCGCGTTCAATCCTTTCCAAGGATTTCCTTTCGATGCTTCGAGCTGTGTCGGCAGGGAACCGGCTGCCGTCACTGGCGATGAGGCCAAACCGCGAAGTTTCCCGAATGTGACCGACGAAAACTGAAGGCCGCTGGGCTAGATGTCAACGCCGGACATCAGGGCCTTGCGAGCCGCCGAGAAATATTGCCGCCGGATGAGCACAAGCATGACCAGCAATGTAGTGAACAGGAACACGACCGGGCCGATGAACCAGCCGATATATCCGAGTGAAATGAAGATCGCGCGGAAACCGGCGTTGAAATGTTTGCCTGCAAGAATGTTGATGGCGGCCGCGCGCTTTACGCAGTGATCGGCGTGCTGCCGGTCGGCCTCGACATCCTCAACCATGGGGATGGCCCCGACAAGGATCTGGCAATAGTTGAACAGGCGGTAGGACCATCCGAATTTGAAGAAGGAGTAGCAGAAGATAACGATCAGCCCGGCCACTTTGAGCTCGAATGCCTGACGATCCGCCGGAACGCCGAGCGGGATGTCGGACAGAACCCCGAGTACCTGGTCGGTCGCGCCAAGCAAGGCAAAGCAGCCGCCGATCGCCAGCAGCGCCGTCGAAGCGAAGAAACCCGTGCCCTGCTGAAGGCCGGCCATGATGCTGGTGTCGATCATCCGCAGATCGCGGCGCAGGCTGTTTTCCAGCCAGGCTGCGCGATGAATGTTCATGACCTGGGTCAGGCTGACCGGAAGAAATCCGTGCTCTCGGTCCGTCGCCCAGGAAAAGACGGCCCAGGCCAGGAAGCAGATCAGAACGGCAATGATATCGAGTTCGCTCATGCTGAAGATGTGTCATGAGTCGTCGAATTGACAAAGTGTACGGCAGGAATTCCTGGCCGCGACTGTAGTTTTCGCCACAAAGTGCACAAAAAACGACACCGGTGCCTTTTTCGTAAGCGGTTGAAATGGCTGATATGTTTAACAAAGTCTGAATCAATTGCAGAAAATCTGCCACCAAGCCGCCATTTTTGCAGTTGCGAAGGCAAATAGGTTCCTCTAGAAGACCTCTCCACCACACGGCAGAAAACAAGGCCGGTGGATCTGATGAGGCATCACTCGGAGCCAACATGGAAGATACAGTCCAAAAGTCCTGCTGGGGCATTACCGCCCGCGCAGTGATAGGGTTTGTGGGCTTGCTGGCGTTGATCTACCTTTTTGGTGGCATCTAAGCCGGAATTACACACCAAGGTTTTGAAAACAGCGTGGGGTCCTCCCGCGCTGTTTTTGTTTGTATAGATATCCGCGCCGTGTCGCGCGCAATCAACTGGATGTCGGCGTGCAGGTGCACGGGCGGCGATTGTGCACGTAAAGTAGTGAAACCTCGTGGCGACAAGTGGATGCGCAGAGCATGTTCCTTTCCGTTTTCGACGTCTTCAAGATCGGTATCGGCCCGTCGAGTTCCCATACGATGGGGCCGATGGTTGCGGCCGCGCGGTTCCTTGATGACATACTGAATGGCGACTGGCCGCGGCCGGCCGGTTACAGCGTGAGCCGGCTGGAGGTCAGCCTGCATGGCTCGCTTGCCTTTACCGGGATCGGGCATGGTACCGGCCGTGCGGTTATTCTTGGCCTGATGGGACATGAACCCGATACGGTCGATCCGGATGCGATGGACGGCATTATCGCCGGTGTCGAGGCCGAGCGGAAAGTTACCCCGGCCGGTCATCCGGCCTATGAATTCGACCCTGAAACGGATCTGATCTTCGACCGCAAGAACCCGCTTCCCGGGCATGCCAACGGCATGACATTCAGCGCCTATGATGCGGATGACCGTCTGTTGTTGCGGCGTATCTATTACTCCATCGGCGGCGGTTTCGTGGTGACCGAGCTGGAACTGGAAGCGATGAAGGGCGCGGCGGAGACGCCGGTCGAAGCCGGCGTTCCATACCCTTTTCATAACGCCGCCGAAATGCTGGTCATGGCCAAGGAGTCGGGCCTCTCCATCGCCGAGATGAAGCGCGCAAATGAGGAAACCCACATGAAGCGCGCCGACCTTGATCAGAGGCTCGACGCGATCTGGTCGGCGATGCATGGCTGCATAGAGCGGGGCCTGCAGCAGGATGGCGTCATGCCAGGCGGCCTCAATGTTCGCCGGCGCGCGAGGGACATCCACCACAAGCTGCAGGACGAGTGGAAGCAGAACAAGGCCAATCCGTTGCTGGCCAATGACTGGCTCAGCGTCTATGCCATGGCCGTCAATGAGGAAAACGCGGCCGGAGGCCGGATCGTCACGGCTCCGACGAATGGCGCGGCGGGCGTGATTCCTGCGACGGTCCAGTATTTCACGCAGTTCCATGACGGTGCCGACGCCGCGGGCATCCGCGATTTCCTGCTGACGGCGGCCGCCATCGGCGGCATCATCAAGCACAATGCGTCCATTTCCGGGGCCGAGGTCGGTTGCCAGGGCGAGGTCGGTTCGGCCTCGGCGATGGCGGCGGCGGGGCTTGCGGCCGTGATGGGCGGGTCGCCGGAGCAGATCGAGAATGCTGCGGAGATCGCGCTGGAGCATCACCTCGGCATGACTTGCGATCCCGTCGCCGGGCTCGTCCAGGTGCCATGCATCGAGCGCAACGCGCTTGGCGCCGTCAAGGCGGTGACCGCCGCATCCCTGGCGCTGAAGGGCGACGGACAGCATTTCGTGCCGCTCGATGCCTGCGTCGAGACCATGCGCCAGACCGGCCTCGACATGAACGAGCGCTACAAGGAAACGAGCGAAGGCGGGCTTGCGGTCAATGTCGTGGAGTGCTGACGGCAAGCACCCGGATTTGTGGACATCGTCGTCCCGGGCTTGACGCGCGGCGTCAGACCTATACCTCAGAGGCATGATCCTTAATCTCGTGAAACTGTGTGTCGGCGTCGACAGTGTCGAGGACCTGCAGGCCTCGATCGATTTCGGCCTTGCCGACAAGAAGAGCCGCGGTGTCGAGGTTATCCAGTTTCATACGACCCGCATGGTTCCCAAGCGGGCCGACGAACTGCTGGATGGCGGATCCCTTTACTGGGTCATAAAGGGCAATATCCAGGTACGTCAGTATATTCAGGAAATCCGGCCGTTCACCGATCCGGCCGGAATCTCGCGCTGCCGCATCGTGCTCGAACCCCGTCTTATCCCGACCGTCTGGCAGCCGCGACGGGCGTTTCAGGGCTGGCGCTATCTGAGCGTGAAGGACGCGCCTGCCGACCTTACCGCCGGCGATTCGGGGATTTTGGCACTACCACCGGAGCTTCGGCGCGAACTTGCCGATCTCGGTCTGCTTTAGCGGTCCCGGCAGCTTTTCGTCTCCAAGTGCTTCAATTTGAACACATCTCGCTCTAGATTTGTGTAAGCCGATGTATCGCGGCGCACAGCGATACTGTTTTCAGGGAGTCACGCGATGCCAGGTCGCGACATTACGGACAAGGGCGGTTCGAAACCGGTCGTGCCGGGTGGCGATGCGCAATCGTCAAAAACGGACATCGCCGATTTCCTGAATGCTGCACGCACCATCGCCAAACCCGTCGATGGCGGCGGCGGGCGGTTGATCTTCGCGCTTGATGCCACAATGAGCCGGCAGCCGACCTGGGACGCGGCGTGCATGCTGCAGGGCGAAATGTTCAATGCCGTGGGTCGGGCAGGCGGTCTCAACGTTCAACTGGTCTATTTTCGCGGCTTTGGCGAGTGCAGGGCCTCCAAATGGGTCGCAGACACCACCCAGCTTCGCGACCTCATGGTGCGGATCGACTGTCGCGGCGGTCATACGCAGATCGCCAAGGTCCTGAAGCATGCGCGTGACGAAACAGTCCGCAAGCCGGTCAGCGCGCTTGTGTTCATCGGTGACGCCATGGAGGAGAATATCGACAAGCTGTGCCAGCTGGCCGGTGAACTGGGTATGCGCAAGGTGCCGTGTTTCATGTTCCAGGAAGGCGGCGATGCTGCCGCGCAGACGGCATTTCGCGAGATCGCGCGCCTTTCGGGCGGTGCATATCTGCGATTCGATGGCAATGCGGCCGGCGCGCTCCTCAATCTTCTCAAAGCCGTCGCTGTCTATGCCTCGGGAGGAATGACCGCCTTGCAGCAGGATAAAAGCCGTGAGTCGCGCCTGCTGCTGGAACAGCTTTCCGGAGGGAAGGGCGGCAAATAGGTGTTTATCCTGTTCTATATCGTTCTGGCGGCATTGCTGCTGGCCGGATCAGCGGCGCTGTTCGTGCACATGAATCCACGACGGCTTGCCGTTGTGCTGCGCTATTTCATCCCGGTCCTTCTGACGATACTGGGTGTCGCGTTCATCCTGCTTGGACGCACCGGCATTTCGCTGGGTCTGTTCGGACTTGCGGCTGCCCTTTTTGGCAGGGCGCGTGCAAGGTCACGCGCCACACGCAGTGCCCGTCAGACATCGCGGGTGCGAACCGCAGCGCTTGAGATGGAACTCGATCTGGACAGTGGAGCGATGAACGGGCTTGTGCTGGCAGGTCAGTTCGAAGGGCGCGAACTCGATGCGCTCAGCGAAAGCGACCTCATGCTTCTGCACACCGAATTGCGGGGCGATCCGGAGAGTGTGCAGGTCCTAGAGGCGTATCTTGACCGCCGTGCTCCCGCTTGGCGTGACGGCTTTGAGGCGGACCCGGACGACGGGTTGGGCGCCGCGCCAGCTTCTGGCTCCATGACTGAGGAGGAGGCTTACGAGATCCTTGGTCTTGCGGCTGGTGCCTCCGAGGCGCAGATCCGCGAGGCGCATCGCCGCCTGATGAAGCGCGTTCATCCCGATACCGGTGGTTCGGTTTTTCTGGCGGCCCGTATTAACGAGGCCAAAGATGTGCTGTTGCGTCGACATTAGTCAGTCCTCAATACTCAATACAATTCGAGGATGCGCCGGGACTGGCCGTCGCATCTTTACCAACTCGGTTACTGCTGTGTAGCCCAGCAGCCATAGCCCTTTTTCTTGAGTGCCTTACAGGCTTTCCATGCATGGGACTTGCCATCAAAGCCGGCAAACCGGGCACGGTGAAGCTGTTCGCCGTCACGATGCGTCACGATCGTGAAGGGCTGTGCGCTGTTGATCATGCCGCCGGTTTTGGCCTTGGCTTCCGCGAGCAGTTGCTCGGCGGCCTGCCGCGTCGGTGTTGCCCCGATCTGTACGACCCAGCCGGAAGGCTGACCCGTGCTGGATGTGGTTACCGCATCAACGGTGGAAGACGATGTCTGCGCGATATCTGCCTGCGCGCCGACCGGTTCCTTTGGACGCGGCACGGGCGCCACAACGGAACGTTGCTTGTTCAGGCTTGCGATCAAGGCATCCTTGCCGACCACAGGCTTGTCGAGGGGAATGGGGAAGCTGGATGTCTTCTGCGGCTTGGCATAGGCCATCGCAACCCGGACTTCCGTCACATCGCGGAACTTCGGAACAGGACCCTTCTTGGGAAGCACGATGCGGGTCGTCGCCGGCCCTTTTGCAATGAGATTGCCGCCACCCTTGCGCGATGCCTTTTTGAGGTAACGCGAAATCAGGTCCGTCATATGCTTGTTGCGGCTGGCGCCGCTCTTGCCGCCCATCACGACGGCGACAATGCTGCGACCATCCTTGCGCACGGAGCTGACAAGGTTGAAGCCGGACGCGCGCGTATAGCCGGTCTTGATGCCGTCGACCCCTGACACGGTGCCGAGCAGCCGGTTGTGGTTGCCGAAGCGGGTCTTGCCGTATTTGAAAGAACGGGTCGAGAAATAATGATAGTGATGCGGAAAATGCTCCCGCAGGGCGAGGCCGAGCCGCGCCATGTCGCGTGCGGTGGTTTTCTGGCCGGAGTTGGGCAGGCCGTGGGCGTTCCTGAATGTCGTCCTCTTCATGCCCAAAGCCCTGGCCTTGGTTGTCATCTGCCTGGCAAAACCGCTCTCCGAGCCGCCGAGATGTTCCGCGACGGCAGTTGATGCGTCATTCGCGGACTTCGTGACCAGAGCGTAGATGGCCTGTTCAACCGAAATGGTCTGGCCAGGCTTCAGGCCCAGCTTGGACGGCGGTTCGGCTGCGGCGTTCTTTGAAACCCGAATGCGCGTTTTCTTCGAAATACGTCCGCTGTCGAGGGCCTCGAACACCATGTAGAGCGTCATCATCTTGGTCAGCGAAGCGGGATAGCGAAGCGAATTGGCATTCGATGCGTAGAGCGTCTTGCCTGTCTTGGCATCGATGACGAAACCGGCATATTTGGGATTGGCCGCGGCGCCGCTCGCGCCTGCCACGATAACAAGCAATGCCGCCGCAAGCAGTCTTATTGTTTTTGCCAGGCTGTTTTTTGTCTGGACGGAGCCGAAGCTGCCGAAGGAAGCTCTGTACACGTTACAGTCCCATCAATTACGCAAGCACGAATGAGGGATCACCTGACCCCGAATTTCGGAGAAGTGTAGGCAGACTGCGTTACCAATCCGTTTATGGTTGCTGAAATCTTTCAGCCGGCGCCGGTGCTGCCGGCGGATTTTAGTATTGCTGCAATGCACAAGATTCGATTGACTTTCTGCTGCAGTGCACATATTATCCGGGCGTATATCGGGGCAGTGCCCCGTTTCGCGAATGCGTTCAGACCCCACCGAACAATAGGATATCCAGATGTTCTCCTTTGATGATGCGAGCAAGTACGGCAAGGACGCCATGGAAAACATGCTCAAAAGCTATTCTGCCATGGCTCAGGGCATGCAGACGCTGACGACGGAAGCGTCCGACTATTCCAAGAAGTCCTACGAGGAAAATGCTGCCGTGATCGAGCAGCTCTTCGGCGCCAAGACGCTTGAAAAGGCATTCGAGATTCAGAGCGAATATGCCAAGAACAGCTATGAAGGCTTTGTTGCCCAGGCAACGAAGATGAGCGAAATCTACGCCGATGCGGCGCGCAATGCTTACAAGCCGTACGAAGCTGCTGTCGCTGCTCCGGCACCGGCTCCGGCTGCCAAGAAGGGTTCCTGACTTTAATCGACTGGTTTCAGCCAGTTGCGGGACGATCCGACCCGGCGGCCTTCGGCAGCCGGGTTTTTTGTGCCGTGCATGAGGCGTTTTGCAGACATCATCAAATTTTGACCCGGGTGCCTCTGGGCTGACGGAATTTCATGCCTATGTAATAGAGTGACAGCCTGCCAAAGCGAGCCGCCGTCCGGGGCTTAAAATTGCACAAATTCGGTATAGATTAGAGTAGACTGGAAAACGGATCGTGACTGTATCAAGATCAGCGCGAAACAAGGGTGAGTCAGGACAGGGGAATAATGGCATTGAAGCCTTTATGGGCAACGATGAGCGGCGATGAAGACGACAATGGCGGTGATGCCGACGGCAATGGAGCCGGAAACGGTATCTCGGTTATTACGCGCACGCAAAAGAAGCTGAAGAAACCGAGTCTGTACCGTGTGCTGCTTCTGAATGACGATTACACCCCGATGGAATTTGTCGTCCATGTGCTGGAGCGATTCTTCCAGAAGGACCGGGAGGCTGCCACGCGAATAATGCTGCATGTTCACAATCACGGTGTGGGCGAGTGCGGAGTCTTTACTTATGAGGTCGCGGAAACCAAAGTCACACAGGTGATGGACTTCTCGCGTCAGAACCAGCACCCGCTGCAATGCGTGATGGAAAAGAAATGAGGATATAGCCGTGCCGACATTCTCCAACAGCCTCGAAAAAGCGCTGCATCAGGCACTGACCTTTGCCAATGACCGCCATCACGAATATGCGACGCTGGAGCATTTGCTGCTGGCGCTGATGGACGATTCCGATGCGGCGGCGGTGATGCGCGCGTGCGGCGTTGATCTCGACGCGCTTCGTTCGACAGTAACCGAATATATCGACAATGAACTGCACAATCTCGTCACCGGCTATGACGAGGACTCCAAGCCGACTTCCGGCTTCCAGCGCGTCATTCAGCGCGCGGTCATACACGTTCAATCCTCCGGCCGTGACGAGGTGACGGGCGCCAATGTTCTGGTGGCTATCTTCGCCGAGCGCGAGAGCCATGCCGCCTATTTCCTGCAGGAGCAGGAAATGACCCGTTACGATGCGGTCAATTTCATTTCGCACGGCATCGCCAAACGGCCCGGCGTTTCGGAAAGCAGGCCGGTGCGCGGAGCCGAAGAGTCCGATTCGGACAGCCCGTCGGCGCCGAGCGAGAGTGAGGATGGCGGCAAGCCCAAGAACCAGGACGCGCTGAGCGCCTATTGCGTCAATCTCAACCAGAAGGCCGCCGACGGTAAGGTCGATCCGCTGATCGGGCGTACCGACGAGGTAAACCGGACGATACAGGTTCTGTGCCGGCGTTCGAAGAACAACCCGCTTTATGTCGGCGATCCCGGCGTCGGCAAGACGGCAATCGCGGAAGGGCTGGCGCGGCGCATCATCAATAGCGATGTGCCGGAGGTGCTGCTCGATGCGACGATTTATGCGCTCGACATGGGCGCGCTGCTGGCCGGAACCCGCTATCGCGGTGATTTCGAGGAACGTTTGAAGCAGGTGGTCAAGGAACTCGAGGAAATGGAGGGCGCGGTGCTCTTCATCGACGAGATCCATACGGTCATCGGCGCGGGCGCGACTTCGGGCGGCGCGATGGATGCCTCCAATCTTCTGAAACCGGCCCTGTCATCCGGAACGATCCGCTGTATCGGATCAACCACCTACAAGGAATTCAGGCAGTTCTTCGAGAAGGACAGGGCGCTGGTTCGCCGCTTCCAGAAGATCGATATCAACGAGCCGACCATCGACGACGCCGTGGAGATCCTGAAAGGCCTGAAGCCCTATTACGAGGACTACCACAAGGTCAAATACAGCAACGAGGCGATTACCTCCGCCGTTGAGCTGTCGGCCCGCTATATCAACGACCGCAAGCTGCCGGACAAGGCGATCGATGTGATCGATGAGACCGGCGCGTCGCAGATGCTCGTCGAGGAAAGCAAGCGCCGCAAGACGATCACCGAAAAGGAGATCGAGGAAACGGTCGCGACGATGGCGCGTATTCCGCCGAAATCGGTGTCGAAGGATGACAAGCAGGTTCTTGCCAATCTCGACAAGGAACTGCGCCGCGTCGTCTACGGTCAGGACAACGCGATCGAAGCCCTGGCATCGGCGATCAAGCTGGCACGCGCCGGACTGCGCGAACCGGACAAGCCGATCGGCAGCTACCTGTTCTCCGGCCCGACCGGTGTCGGCAAGACCGAGGTCGCACGTCAGCTCGCAAGCTCCCTTGGTGTCGAACTGCTGCGTTTCGACATGTCCGAGTATATGGAGCGCCACACCGTTTCGCGGCTGCTCGGCGCACCGCCCGGATATGTCGGATTCGACCAGGGCGGCCTCCTGACCGACGGCGTCGATCAGCATCCGCATTGCGTGCTGCTGCTCGACGAGATCGAGAAGGCGCATCCGGACCTTTTCAATATCCTCTTGCAGGTCATGGACCACGGCAAGCTGACGGACCACAACGGCAAGCAGATCGATTTCCGCAATGTCATCCTGATCATGACGACCAATGCGGGCGCGGCGGATCTCGCCAAGCCGGCAATCGGTTTCGGTTCCTCGAAACGCGAGGGCGACGACGTCGAGGCCATCAACCGGATGTTCTCCCCGGAGTTCCGCAACCGGCTCGACGCGATCATACCGTTCGGTTCGCTGCCGACGCCGGTCATCCACCAGGTTGTCCAGAAATTCGTCATGCAGCTTGAAGCGCAGCTCGCCGAACGTGGCGTTACTTTCGATCTGTCGAAGGACGCTGTGGCATGGCTTGCCGACAAGGGCTATGACGAGCGCATGGGCGCGCGGCCGCTTGCGCGGGTCATCCAGGAGCACGTCAAGAAGCGGCTCGCCGACGAGGTTCTGTTCGGCAAACTCAAGAAGGGCGGAACCGTGAAGGTGACGGTGGCGCCCGATGCAGATGGCAAGCCGGGCCTCAAGCTGGAGGCGATCCCGGACAAGGCGCCGGCAAAGCCACGCAAGGAAACCGCTGCCAAGCGAAAGCCCGCCACCGCGAAAGCCAAGGATGACGGTGCCGCTTCGCAAGCTGCCGAAGGCACAAAGAAATCCAATGGCCGAGCGACAGAGAACAAGAGTGAGCCACAGAAACCGCGCGGCGGGACCGTTCCGAAAGTTCCGCGGAAGAAATAGTGACAGCACAAATCTTGCGCGATCGCCTGAAGGAGGGCGATCGCCGTGTTGCTGGCGCGGCGGGTGCCGTTGCCGATCTGGTCAAGGGTGATCCTGAGCTTCTCGGCGCGCTCATCGGTTTGCTCGACGACGAGGATGCGGCGGTCGTCGCGCATACATCCCATGCATTGATGCAGATCGCGCAGGACCGATCATCGCTCTTCGATCCATTCGCCGACGCGCTGCTCGACCGTCTGGAACAACTGAGGCAGTGGGAGATCGGCGAACAGCTTCCCAAGATCCTGGTTTGCCTGCCGTTGACCGATCAGCAGGCAGACAAGCTTTGTGAGATCCTTTCGGCCAATATTCAAAACCGCTCCAATATCGTCGCGGCCTGCTCCCTTCAGGGAATCGTCGACCTGGCACGGGACGGGCGCATTGAAAGCGCCCGTGCACGTGGAGTTCTGGATGAGGCGTTGCGCTCAGATCGAAAGGCGCTGTCGGCACGAGCGCGGCGTCTTCAAAAGCAGCTTCCGTCATAACGGTTTTTGCTTTTCATTCGACGCGATGGACTCTAACAAGTCCTCATGAGCACGCCATCGGAAATCAAGAAAATGCCCTGGTTCCTCATGGGCATGCGTGGAATTTGGTCCGGTCCGGCGCTGGTTCTGATGAGCGCATTTGTCGGATTTTGCGGCTTTGCCTATGAGGCCGGCATTCCTTTCGGTGAAGCGCTGTTCATGACCGGCATGGTCTGGGCGCTTCCCGGTCAGTTTGTCCTGATCGGGGCGATCGTGGCCGGCGCATCGCTGCCGGCGGCGGCTCTTGCGGTTGCGCTTTCCTCAATGCGCCTGATGCCCATGGTGGCCTCTCTCGTCCCGGAAATCAGGTCCAAGGATACGCCAACCTGGGTGCTGCTGGTGGTATCGCATTTTGTCGCCGTGACGGCCTGGGTCTTCACCATGGAGCGCGTCCATCTGGTGCCGCGGGAGGGGCGGGTGGCCTTTTTCGCAGGCTTTGGCTGCGCCATCACCAGCGCCAACCTGATGATCGTGGCGGTGCTTTACGGCGTCATCAGCCAATTGCCCGCCATGATCGGCGGTGCGCTCTTCTTCCTGACGCCGATCTATTTCATCACGTCGATCTGGGCATCGGCGCGCGGCATCGAGGTCTATTTCGCAATGATCGCGGGGCTGTTGCTCGGGCCGCTGTTCCACACGGCCGACGCGGAACTCGGTATTCTTTATGCGGGCGTGGTGGGCGGCACACTGGCCTTCCTGCTGGAGCGGATCGTTGCCGCGCGCGGAAAGCGCAAGAATGCCTCCTGACGGCACGCTCGACCTCCTGTGGCCCTATATCTATATCGCGATCGCCGGCTGGCTTGCGACGGATATGTGGCGCTGGCTCGGCGTGCTGCTCGGCAGCCGCATTTCGGAAGACTCCGTGGCACTGATCTGGGTGCGTTCTGTGGCAACCGCGCTTGTCGCGGCCGTCGTTGCAAGGCTTATTCTCTACCCGGCCGGATCGCTTGAGGCGACCCCCGTGATGTTGAGGGTCGTGGCGGTGATTGTCGGCTTCCTGGCATTTCTCGGTGCCCGTAAAAACATCTTCGCGGGGATTGTGTCAGCCGAGGTGATCCTGGTGGCCGGAATCATCTATCTGCAATAGCGGTCAGGTGAGAACTTCGCTCATCCGCTTGATATCTTCGATCTTGGACTTCGTTTCTTCGTAGCCGCGATCAATGGCCTCGGCAGCGCGATGGAACTCCGAAAGGCCGATATCGGACAGGCGGGGCATCAGGAGCATGTCCGGCGGGTCGCCCGCCAGACGCGCGCGCGAGATGCGATCCTGAATGATGTTGTAGGCTTCGACCATCACATTGGTCATGCCGATGCGCGCGGATTTTCTCTTTTCCTTGCGTGTGCGGGCCGGCTCGGCCGCGATCTGGGTTGCGGAAGCTGCATGCTTGACGACAGCCGAGCGTCCATAAAGGTCGTAGTGCAGGTTGACCGCCACGACGAGCCGTTCTTCCTGGGCGCGGCAGACGGAAACGGGGACCGGATTGACCAGCGCACCGTCGACAAGCGTGCGGCCGTTGCAGACGACCGGCTCGAAAATGCCCGGCAGGGCGTATGAGGCGTGGATGGCGGTGGTCAGAGAGCCGCTGTGGATCCAGATTTCGTGACCGGTGGAGATTTCGGTGGCCACCGCGGTGAACGGCCGATCAAGGTCCTCGATGTCGATGTCCTGGAGATGTTCGCGCATGCGCTTGCTCAACCGCATGCCGCCGAGCAGGCCGCTGCCGCCAATGGCAAAGTCAAGCAGCGCGACGATCCTGCGCATGGTCAGGCTGCGGGCAAAATCTTCCAGCTCGTCCAGCTTGCCGGCGAGGTAGCAGCCGCCGACGAGCGCGCCGATGGACGTTCCGGCGACCATTCCGATCTTGATGCCGGCCTCATCGAGTGCGCGAAGCACACCGATATGCGACCAGCCGCGCGCCGCGCCGCCGCCAAGCGCCAGTGCAATGGTTGTTTCCGGTGCCTGTTGCAGCACGACGACATTCTCCTCAACCAGGACGGTCTTTAGGTCCTCCGGTTAGACCGCCGAACCTTACGTTAACGTTCATTGAACGCTCATATTATTTAAGATTGATGAAGTTGGCACGCCATGGCAATCACCAGGAAGCGACCTGTTGTCATCTTCAATTGATTTCACGTGATGTCACCAGGAACGGGCCCGGCGTGCTTCAATACACCTTATCGGGGTCAAAACGCGGCACATCTTCTGCATCCGCAACGAGGCGCACAGTGCCGTTTCCGGTTTCGATCCGCCTGTAGAAACAGCTGTTGTGTCCGGTATGGCAGCTCGATCCATGTCCGGAGACGCTCACCTTCATCCAGATGGCGTCCTGGTCGCAGTCGGTCCGGATTTCATGCACGGTCTGGAGATTTCCCGAGCTCTCGCCCTTCTTCCAGAGCGATGCGCGCGAGCGGCTGTAATAGTGGGCGATACCGGTCGAAAGGGTCTTTGACAGTGCTTCGGCATTCATATGCGCAAGCATGAGTACCGTTCCGTCGGCGACATCGGTCACGACGGCCGTGACAAGCCCATTGGCGTCAAAGCGCGGCGTCAGGTCATCACCTTCCTCGAGGGCAGCCTTGTCTTTCGGCGCCGGCGGAAAGGGCGATGCAGGATTGGATGTATCGGCCATGGGTTCAGTCTTTGCCGCGCAGCATGGACATGAAGCGCGCCTGCTCCTGCGGCTCCGTCTTGAAGACACCCGTGAATGTCGATGTCAGGGTCGTTGATCCGAGTTTTTGCACACCGCGCATCACCATGCACATGTGCTCGGCTTCGATCATGACAGCGACACCGCGCGGCTTGAGCGTCGTGTCGATGGCGCCGGCGACCTGCGCTGTCATGGCTTCCTGCGTCTGCAGGCGGCGTGCGAACGTATCGACGACACGGGCGATTTTGGACAGTCCCAGGACACGGCCGTCGGGCAGGTAGCCGACATGGGCCTTTCCGATGATCGGCACCATGTGGTGTTCGCAGTGGGAGAAGAACGGGATATCCTTCACCAGCACCAGTTCGTCGTATCCGGAAACTTCCTCGAAGGTGCGTCCGAGAATTTCCTGGCTGGAATGGCCGTACCCGGAAAACAGTTCCTTATAGGCTTTTGCAACGCGCTTGGGCGTGTCACGCAGGCCTTCGCGCTGCGGATCCTCGCCGATCCAGCGCAACAGCACGTCGACGGCGGCGCGTGCCTCTTCTTCCGTCGGCCTTTCAATGGCATGGTCCTGCGCGGTCGCATCTTCACCCATGCCATTGGGAAAACTCTTGATTACGGCGTCCATCGTCACATGTATCTCCGCGGCTGCGCTTGCAGCCAAGCTTTTCGGACCAACCGCCTCTGGCCGAAACTCGGACTTAGCCGGGCACGGGAACTTTGGCAAGGTTCCGGGGCTCTTAATGAGAGCACGGTTTCCTTATCTCAGGCCAACGACCACTTGCAATGGTGTCGCCATCTCCCAAAATAGGGTATAGGACGCGTAAAAGCCAACAGAATGACGACGTTATGGCGTCGGAAATAGGTGGTTGGCGTTAACGGGCACGAATCTTGACCGGGAATCCGCCACATGATCGATGAAGTGTACAATGCCAAAATTCTCGAGTTTGCGGGCAATATTCCGCGAATTGGCACACTCGAAGACGCCGATGCCAGCGCACGGGCGCATTCAAAGCTGTGCGGTTCGACAGTCAAGGTGTGGCTGAAGCTCGATGGCGACAAGGTCAGCGATTTTGCACATGAGGTCAAAGCCTGCGCCCTCGGCCAGGCATCCTCGTCGATCATGGCGAGCAATATCATCGGCGCTTCAACCGCGGAACTGCGGACCGTGCGGGATCAGATGATCGCCATGCTGAAGGAAAACGGCCCTGCGCCGACAGGTCGTTTTTCGGATCTGAAATTCCTGGAGCCTGTACGCGACTACAAGGCGCGACATGCGTCCACGCTTCTAACCTTCGATGCGGTCGTCGATGCGATCAACCAGATAGAGGAACGGCGCGCGGCAGGCGCTGCGGCCTGAGTCGAATATGTGTGCGCAGGGTCAATCGGGCCGGCGTGTTCGCGAATCCGGCGCGCGCGGCCGGAATTATCATGGACCATTCAGAAAAACGCCCGGCCGGCTTCTCGGCATGGGCTTGGTTCGACTTTACCAACTGACGCTGTCTGGTTTTGTCGGAAACAGTTGCCGCCATCTGCCGACCTGCTCGGAATTTGGCTATGAGGCGATCGCGCGGCACGGGCTGTGGGCGGGCGGCTGGATGACGTTCTTCCGAGTCATTCGCTGCGGGCCGGGCGGGACACACGGATACGACCCGGTTCCGGATGTTCCGCCGCCGGGTGCACGTTGGTTCATGCCCTGGCGTTACTTCCTCCGCAAGGGTGCCGGACAAGCCTGATTCCAGGCGGCTTTCGCATTGCAATACACATCGGGCCGGGCTAAAAGGCCGGCGCCGGAACAGATGTTCCGGCCGATTTAACCACCCGCATTCGTTGGCGGGACTGGATAGGAGAAAGACCCATGGCAGATACGCTTGCCGATTCCGTTTCCCTTAAATTTCCCGATGGTTCAGAGCGTCAGTACGACGCCGGCAGCACCGGCCGTGACGTTGCCGAGAGCATTGCCAAGTCGCTGGCCAAGAAGGCTGTCGCCGTTGCGATCGACGGTGAAATCCGCGACCTGTCGGACCCCGTCACGGACGGAGACCTGCAGATCATCACCCGCGAGGATCCGCGTGCGCTGGAGTTGATCCGGCACGATGCCGCTCACGTGATGGCCCAGGCGGTTCAGGAGCTTTATCCTGGCACGCAGGTGACGATCGGGCCGGTTATCGAAAACGGCTTTTACTACGATTTCGCGCGCAACGAGCCGTTCACGCCGGATGATCTGCCGAAGATCGAAAAGAAGATGCGGGAGATCATTGCCCGCAACCAGCCGTTCACGAAGGAAGTCTGGTCGCGCGATCAGGCGAAAAAGGTCTTCTCCGACATGGGCGAAGCCTACAAGGTCGAACTGGTCGATGCGATCCCGGAAGGCGAGGACGTCAAGATCTATCGTCAGGGCGATTGGTTCGACCTATGCCGCGGACCGCATATGGCATCGACCGGCCAGATCGGCAATGCGTTCAAACTTATGAATGTGGCCGGCGCCTACTGGCGCGGCGATGCCAACAATCCGATGCTGACGCGGATCTACGGCACCGCCTGGGCCGACCAGAAGCAGCTCGACGCCTATCTTCACATGCTGGAGGAGGCAGAGAAGCGCGACCACCGACGGCTTGGCCGCGAGATGGATCTGTTCCACTTCCAGGAAGAAGGCCCCGGTGTGGTTTTCTGGCATGCCAAGGGCTGGCGGATGTTCCAGAATCTCGTCAACTACATGCGCCGACGCTTGGACGAGCATGGCTATGACGAGGTCAACGGGCCGCAGGTGCTCGACAAGGCGCTTTGGGAAACTTCCGGTCACTGGGACTGGTACCGGGAAAACATGTTCACGACGCAGACGGAAGACGATCGGGTCTTCGCGCTCAAGCCGATGAATTGTCCGGGACATATCCTGATATTCAAGAACGGTCTGAAGAGTTATAAAGAACTGCCTGTAAAGATGGCAGAATTCGGTGCGGTTCACCGTTATGAACCTTCCGGAGCGCTGCATGGTCTGATGCGTGTGCGTGCATTCACACAGGACGATGCGCATGTCTTCTGTACGGAAGAACAATTGCGGGCGGAGTGCCTGCGCATCAATGACCTCATCCTGTCCACCTATGGCCATTTCGGTTTCGACGAGATCACCGTCAAGCTGGCGACACGGCCCGAAAAGCGCGTGGGCACGGACGCGATGTGGGATCACGCCGAAAACGTGCTGCGCGAAATCCTTGAGCAGATCGAACGGGAGTCCGGCGGCCGCATCAAGACCGGCGTCAATGAGGGCGAGGGGACGTTCTACGGACCCAAGTTCGAATATGTGCTGCGCGATGCAATTGGCCGCGAATGGCAGTGCGGAACGACGCAGGTGGATTTCAACCTGCCGGAACGGTTCGGCGCATTCTACATCGACAGCGACTCGGAGAAGAAGCAGCCGGTGATGGTGCACCGGGCGATCTGCGGCTCCATGGAGCGCTTCCTGGGCATATTGATAGAGAACTATGCCGGCAACATGCCGCTGTGGTTCGCTCCGGTCCAGGTCGTCGTTGCCACCATCACATCCGACGCGGATGCCTATGCGCTGGAAGTGGCGGCTGCGCTGAAAAAGGCGGGCCTGAAGGTTGAGACGGATCTTCGCAACGAGAAGATCAATTACAAGGTGCGCGAGCACTCCATGGCCAAGGTGCCGGTAATCCTCGTTTGCGGCAAGCGCGAGGCCGAGGAGCGGAGCGTCAATATGCGGCGGCTCGGAAGCCGGGATCAGGCGTCGATGCCGCTTGAAGATGCCATTGTCGCGCTTTCGGATGAAGCGACACCGCCTGATCTGCGGAACGACTGAGCGACGGTTCCTGAAAAAGGTTAAACAAGGCGGGCCTCGGCCCGCCTTGTTTTTTGCCCGGCTTACTTCTGTACCAGCCGCCGGGTGAATTCGTCGTTGAAGAAGGAAACGATCTGGCTGTAGACGCCGTTGGCGATAATCCGGTCGAGTCCGACGTTGAATTCCTCGAGGTAACGGTTCGACTCGTCATTGGTCGCGTAAGCGAGGAGATGGAGCGTACCGGGGACCGAGAAATTGGACATTTCAACGCTGTCGCTGATGCCCATATCGTAGGACACAGCCAGACCGACAAAGCGGTTGAGAGCCACGTAATCCGCGCTGCCCTCCAACAGGCGCTGGAAACAGTCCTGCGGCGAACTGCCGACAACCAGGCCTTCGATGGAAAATCCGGCTTCAACCATGTCGAAGGTCGAATATCCTTTGGGCCGGCAGATCCGGCGCTTCTTGACGTCGTCGAGTGACGTGTCGTTGAGGTCCGAACGGCCGACTTCCTGGAAGAAGACCTGTGTGGTGTTAACGATAGGCTTGGACTTGCTGTACTCGCAGCGGATCTGCATGGGTTCGGGCAGCTTGTCGCAGCTTTGCCAGAAATCCATGTTGGGCATCGCCCATGGAAAGGTCATCTGGTAGCGGTCTTTCTTGACCAGGCTCGTGACCTGCGCGTTCCAGTCGTCGATGATGTCGATCTCGACATTGGCGCCGATATCGGACGCCTGGAAGGCAGCCCGGATGATTTCCGTCGCCATGCCGTCATTGGGCCATTTCGTATCGGTGAATGGCGGCCAGTTGTCACCGGTGACAACATAGATCGTCATGGTTTCGTCGCCTGTCGCATCCGACTTGGCTTCGGTCGTGACCGACGCGGTTTTCGGAAGGCTCGCGACCGAGCCAGGGCAGGGCGGGATGCGCAACTGCATTCCGATGAGCAGCAGATCCGGATTGTTGCCGATGACGTCGGCATTGCCGGGATATTCGTAGATACGCGGCCACATGAGCGAGTCCCCGAGGGATACCCGCGCGATTTTCGACAGGGTGTCTCCGGACGCGACGGAATAGTCCTGAACGGAATCCGAGCAGGCCGAGGGTGCCGCCTGGGCCGGTGTCGCAGTGGTGCCGGTGAACTGGGCCGCGGCAAATAAAGCCACTGCCAGGCCGGAAGAGAGGGAAAGTCGGGTTTTCACTGAATACTCCTAATCGTGGGGTTTGCGGTTCAGGTGGATTTCTTTGCTCGTAGTCTCAGCGCGTTGTGGCGGGTGACGGTTCGGGTTTCCGTGCGGGCCGCAATGGTCACCGGATTGCGGCCCGGGGGTTCATGAGAACGCGTTGAACCGGCACGCTGACGGCGTCGCAGCGCGTGATCCTGTTCGAATTTTGGCGGGCATCAGTCCGTGGTCGGTATCGATGCCAACTGCCCCGATCTCACGGGCAGCATTTTCGGCGAGCGGCGGCGGGCCTTATCCCCTTACTGGGTCAGGCGCCGCGTGAACTCGTCGTTGAAGAAGGAAATGATCTGTCCGTAAACACCGTTGTCTATGATGGTCTGCAGGCCCTTGTTGAACTCATCGAGATACTGGACCGTATCCATCGGATTGTTGCGGTAAGCCAGGATATGGATTGGGCTGGCAATGGTGATGTCCGCCATCTCGACATTGTCGCCGATCCCCATTTCAGCCGCGACGGCAAGGCCGGTGAACCGGTTGAGGAGCACGTAGTCGACGCGCCCTTCCAGGAGCCGCAGGAAACAATCTGTCGGGGACAGCTCAATGTGCAGGTTGTCGACGGACAGGCCGTTTTCGACGAGCTCGAATGTCGAATAGCCTTTCGGCCGGCAAAGGCGTTTCGATTTGATGCCCTCGAGCGTGTCCTGCGCAAGATCGGCGCGGCCGGCTTCCTTGAAGAAGGCGAGCGTTACATTGGCGATCGGATTGGAGTGATCGTACTCGCAGCGGATCTGCATGGGCTCCGGCAGGCGGTCACAGGACTGCCAGAATTCCATCTTCGGGTAGTACCAGGGAAAGGTCAGCTGATAGCGGTTCGTCTTGGTGAGCGTTTCGAGCTGCGCGGACCAGTCGTTCACATAGTGTATCTCGACATTGTCGCTCATGCCGGCCGCCTCGAAAGCCGCCTCGACGATGACGACGGCCATGCCGCCCTTCGGCCAGTCGGTCGAGACATAGGGGGGCCAGTCATCGCCGGTTACGACGTAAAGCTTGATCGGCAGAGTGGTCGTCGTGCTGCCGGTGTTCCTGCCGACCCGCGCGGTCTTGGCCGGCGCGGCTTCCTGCGGAATGCTCTGGATGGCCCCGGGACAGGGTGGAATCTGCAGCCTGACGCCGATGTTCAGAACATTGGGATTGCGGCCGATCGCTTCGGTATTGCCGGGATACTCGAATATGCGCGGCCATTGCCGTGGATCGCCAAAAGCGGATTCGGCGATTTTCGACAATGTGTCGCCGGCACTGACGAAATACTGCTGAACTGTATTGTTGCAGGCGGAGGGCGCTGCGGAGGCAGATGTCGCGTTGTTCATTGCCGCCGGGATGGCAAGGAACATTGCTGCTGCTATTCCAGGTAGACTACGGGCAATCTTATTCACTGAAGGCTCCTCAATGTGGTTACTGTGCCAGGCGAAAACCGATGTTCTGGTATGGCGTGTTTTGCGACCGGCCCACCCGGTGGGTGAGGGCGGTCGTCCGGTTGTCGATCTTGCCGGGCGTGGGACCAAGAACCGTTCCCAGATTGCGGAAGCATTTTCCGCCGGCGAGCGCCTTTATCCAGCATCCGGACACGCGCTCGGCGGCATTGTCCGACATGCCATAAAGACCGTTCACGGGCTCACCATGTTCGACGGGGATCAGTATGTCGGTTGCACGGATTTTCTGCGGATCGAAGTTCTGCCCCCATGCGAAATTGCTGTGTCCCGTCTCGCCGCCGCGGGCTGCCACGATCCATTCCGCATCGCTGGGCAACCGGAACGGCGGCTCGTTGGAGCCGCGCTTCGAGTTGATCCAGTCGATAAAACCCATCATCTGATCGGCCGTGATCGCGGTAATCGGCAGCGCGAGTTTGTTCTGGCTGAAGTATTCGGCCGGAAACCCTTCGACCGAACAGCGATTGTCGGCGGCGCAGGCTTGCCATTGCTGCCGCGTGACTTCGCTTGTCGCGATCCGGAAGCTTTTCAGCGTTATGTTCCGCAGCTGAAAATCGCTCTGCTGGGCATCGGGTTTCGGAACGAGATACTCACCCTGTGCGATGGTGACCATGGCCGGCATGATTGCGCCGGCCGGCGCAGCGGCCGCATCATTGTCTTTCGGAGCGGTGGCGGGTGCGGTCGGTTCTTCTGGTCGCGCCGGAACCGGCTCCGCCGCGACAATCTGAGCCTGGCTTACCCTTACCTCATCAAAAATTGACGGTGTCTTCGGCTCAACGGATGCCGCTTGCGATGGTGCGGCCTGCGATGGTTCTGCCTGCGCCGGGGCGCTGTCCCGGGACATCAAACCGACATCCGCCGTCAGATAGTCGGTGAAGATGCCGATGCCACTGATCGCGAGCAGCAGAACAGCGGCAGCTGCGACTGTTGCCTGTTTCAGTCGGCGGTGCTTGTTTTCGTTGCGGGCGTTTTCGTTCGGGTCCTTGAGCAGGAAGTCCGGAATGTCCAGCGCGGAGTCGGTATCGTCCTCCCACTTGAACTTGGGTGCGAGCACCTTGCCGGATTGCTGTCTGCTTTTCGGGTGTACCAGCCTGATGTTGTTGAGCGGTGGCCGCGTCGATGCTTTTTGTTTCAGGCCGGTGACTGTGTTTCCTCTGGGGTCGTGTACTTTATACATAATACATAAACTTTCTAACTTTCTGCCTCGGGAAAGCCGAAAAATACGAATAACGAGAGGTCGATCTCGATCCGGAAGATCTGGATATTTTTGGAAATAATTCGCCTGCCCTGACGCCACCGCAGAAATATCCTGCAGCGTCGTAGGGGTCGTTAATTCGGCATTATGGGGCGCTCCCAAAACACCATTCCGCCCAAATCAACCCGACTGATGCCGGCCTGAATCAAGTGGAGAACGAATTTCGGCCTAAACTATGGCGAACACACCGCGATGCTGCCGCAATCTGGACGTTCGATCTTCAAGAATTGTGTCACTGTGATGCATAATGTTGTCGCAGGCGCCGATAGTCCTGTCACAATTCAATTGCAGGCGCTATCTCGATAGCCGGCTCATATTCCACTCTATGGACTGCGCGAACGGCGTCCAGATTCCTACCGGCACGCCGGCCTTTCTCAGTGCCTGTCCGGTCCATGCATTGCAGCCGTAAAACGGGCTGAAGCGGCCGTTCGCGCGATAGAACACGTCACCGAACCCCTGGGTGACCCCGTCGATCAGTTCGGCCTCGCCTTCCGGGTCGGTCTTGAATGCATCCGCGATGAAGCGAACCAACCGTTCATACTGTGCGTCATCCAGTTCAACCCGGTATACGCCATCACCGTAAGGAGCGCCCGGGATGGGGAGGACATGCACAACCGTCCTGTCGAAGGCGAGTGCGCGAACGACAATGCCGGGTGTCAGGTCCGTCAGGGCCAAAAGGCTGGTATAGGCCGTCTGCGATCCCCAGCCGATAATCAGATAATGTGCCTGAGCCAGGCCGTGAGGCAAGTCGGCATCGCGCACAGGAATGCCTGCTGGTGGTTGACCGTTCACGACCGGCAGCGCGATGTCGCTGTGAAATCCGTTTGACAGGACATATACGACGTTGGATCGGTCCGTGGCCGCGACCGCCGCGCCTGGCGCCGTCCACAATGTTCCCGCCACCGCAGCGGTGAGATAGGCGGCGATGAGGCCAAGCAGGACGACAACCGAATAGATGACCGCCTTGACTATTCTATGCACTGCTGCGGGTTTTCCGCCGTCACGGGTTTCCACATCTGCCTCGCGAAGATGTACGGTGCGGACCGCTTACTGCAGCAGCACCTCGACATCGTAATTGAATCCGGCCGCCACCTTGAAATCCCTCCGGTAGAGTTTCTCCTTGTGGCGGGCAATGGCCGTATAGTCGCCCTCAGCGAGCACAAGCGAAGGGAAGGCTCCGACGCTCTCGCTGATCAGGTCGCCGGCCGAGTTGGTGATGGACCATGCGGTATCGGCAATGGCTTCGCCGCCTTCATCGGCAACGAGCTTCAACGTGATCTGCGCCGCGCGATGCTGGATCGTCGCTTCGGTCAGCTTGCCGGCGGCCACGGAGATGTCGGAGCGGATGACAGCATTGACCTCGCCATATTCCGAAACCACGTGATAAATGCCGTCATTAAGGCGAATGATCTTGCTCGGCCGCACATCGGCGATGATGAGCTGCCGCTGGCCGTTGGCGTCCCGTTCCTCGGAATAGATCGAGAATTTCAGCTTGGCCGGCGGAATTCGCACGTCGTTTCCGGAAACGGCGTTCAACACCAGGCCGCCGGCGTTGAGGATGAAATCCTGCGTGTCCACCGGTCCGCGCGGCGGAACCACGAGTTTGCGTGTCACGCCTGCAAGACCGAATGACACGTGAACGAAGTACTCACCCGGCTCCATGGAAATCAGCGCTGAACCGCCTTCCGATGTCGCCAGGATTGGCAGCTTGCCGTCGCGGTCCGGAACGGGGTGATAGACGCGCCAGATCAGGCCGTGTTCCAGGGGTGCGGCACCCTCGACTAGACGTGCATCGAGATCCACGTTGCGCAATTCATCGGATGGAGCGGTGATCTCGGGCACGTTTCCGGTCGGCGCGAATTCGGTCAGTCCGGGAAGGTCCAATGTGTTTGCATCGCCGGCCGGCGCTTGCGTATCCTGTGCCGATACCGAGCCCGCTGTCGCGCACAACAGCAACGCAACAGGCAAAAATGCGGTTCGAAGACTGAAATGTAACATCCGAATCCCGATATCACTTGTCAGAGGTTTGAAACCCATGCAAATGGCAAATTCAAGGCAATTGTGCAGGTATGGCAAGGACATGGCAATGAATGAAGCATTGAAAACCTATCTCGAGACGCGCCGGTCCATTCCGGCCAATGTGATGACGGAACCGGGCCCCGACCGGGACACCATACAAGAGATGCTGACCCTTGCCACGCGCGTTCCCGATCATGGTAAACTTGCGCCCTGGCGGTTCATCGTGTTTCGCGGCCAGGGGCGGGACCGGATTGGCGCAAGGCTGGCGGAACTGGCGTCGCGCAAGGAACCCGACATGCTCGCGGAACGGCGCGAACAGGAAGAGACACGCATGACGCGGGCTCCTGTCGTCATTGCTGTCGTCAGTACAGCGGGCGAACATCCGAAAATTCCCGAATGGGAACAGGTCCTGTCGGCGGGGGCGGTCTGCCTCAATCTGTTCATGGCCGCCAATGCCTGTGGATTTTCCGCCAATTGGCTGAGCGAGTGGATGAGCTATGATCCGGAGGCGCTTGAAATCCTGGGAGTCCAACCCGGCGAACGCATTGCCGGCATGCTGCATATCGGAACGCCCGGCATGCCGCCGAGCGAGCGCCCGCGCCCGGATGTCGATCAGCTGACGACATGGGTCGAGTGATCCGATGGCGTTGAATACTCATTGCCGCCATCAGATGGCGGTCCGCACCCATTGCCGGATGCCGCGACCGGGAGAGGCAGGACAACATGTTCTATGAAACGCATGAAAACGATCATGGCCTGCGGCATGATCCATTCAAGGCGCTGGTTTCACCGCGGCCGATCGGCTGGATTGGAACGCTCAGCGCCGACGGGGCTCCGAACCTTGCCCCTTACTCCTACTTCAACGCCATTGGCGACGGTCCGAAAATGGTGATGTTCGCCTCCGACGGGCGCAAGGATACGGTCACCAATGTCGAGGCCACCGGCGAGTTTTCCGCAAGCCTTGCCAGCCGCGTTCATGCCGAGAAGGTCAATGCCAGTTCGGTCAACGCACCGGCCCATATCGACGAGTTCCAGTATGCCGGTCTGACGGCAGCGCCTGGAAAGCTGATCGATGCGCCGCATGTGCGCGAGGCATTCGCTGCGCTCGAGTGCAAGGTGGTGGACATCTTCAGTCCCAAGACCCTTTCAGGCGGAATATCGGACTACATCCTCGTCATCGGCCAGGTGGTCGGCATCCATATCGATGAGGCAGTCATCAAAGACGGCAGGATCGATATGGCGAAGGCCGCGCCGCTTGCACGCTTGGGTTACCGCGACTACAGCGACGGGGCCGCAACTTTCGAGATGACCCGACCGACCTGGGACGAGGACGGATAGCGGCTAGCCGATCCCGGCCACGCGCGCACGTTCGAGTATTTTCAGGGACTGCTTCAGGTGCGGGCGGTCAATCATCTGTCCGTCCAGAGACAGAACGCCCGCATCCTCACCGGCTTCCTCGAACAGGCTGACAATGCGTTTTGCGCGCTCCACCGCCGCATCCGACGGTGTGAAGATGCGGTTGATGATGTCCACCTGCGCGGGGTGGATCGCCATTTTTCCCGAGAATCCGTCGCGGACGGCCTCACGGCATTCCTGTTCCAAACCATCACTGTTCCTGAAGTCCACATAGACCGTATCAACCGCCTCGACGCCAGCAGCCGCAGCGCCGAGCAGTGTCATCGTGCGGGCGTGGCGGAAGAGATTCGTGTAGCGCCCGTCTTCATCCCGGTTGGATTCGACGCCGATATCGGCGGAAAGATCTTCTCCGCCCCAGGACAGGGTGCGCAGCCGATCCGAAACGGCCCCATAGGTGTTCGCGTTCAATGTGCCCTTGGCTGTCTCGGTGACGAGGGCGTGGATATCGGTCGCACCTTCCGCGATGCCGGCTTCCGCTTCGTGAACCGCGATCAGCGCGGACAGGTTCTGGACATCCGCGCCGTGCTCGCATTTCGGCAGCAAAACGCCGTCCGGTCGTGCAGAGATGACCGCGGCAAGGTCCTCATCTGTCATTGCGGAACCAAGAGGATTGACCCGAATCACCAGCCCCGGCGTGTCGCGCGTGTCGTCCTGGCGCAGTTGAGCGATGAAGTCACGGGCCATCTGCCGGGCAACGGGTTTCTGTGAAACCGAAACCGAATCCTCGAGGTCGATCAGCAGGCAATCGGCGCCGCTCGAGAGGGACTTTTCCAGTTTTCTTTGCGAATCACCGGGAACAAAAAGATAAGAGCGCACGTTCAGACCGCCTTCTTGCGCATCATTGCCTGCCGGCGGCAGCTTGCCACCAGAACATTGTCCTGATTGTACCCGCGATGCTCGAACTCGACGATGCCTCGGTCATTCTTGGATTTCGACTCGCGCACGGAGATGATTTCGGTTTCGACCCGCAGCGTATCGCCGTGGAACATCGGGTGCGGGAAGACCACATCCGTCATGCCGAGATTGCCGATCGTTGTCCCGATTGTCGTGTCGTTGACGGAAATGCCGATCAATAATCCCAATGTAAACAATGAGTTGACGAGAGGCTTGCCCCATTCCGTCTTGGCCGCGAAATCAAAATCGATATGCAGGGGCTGTGGATTCAGCGTCATGTTGGAAAACAACATGTTGTCGCTTTCGGTAATTGTTCTGCGCAATTCGTGCTGGATCACCTGACCGGGTGAAAACTCCTGCAAATACAATCCTGGCATCGGGGCCCTCCATTTGGCCGGCAAGATAGGCGAGGGCCCGAACTGCCGCAAGCGGTTAACAAATATAGTGAACCGATCGTAAACCTTTTGCTTTTACGGTCGTTGGCAATGGTGCTTTGAGGGTGGAAATACTGAATGATCGTCCGAAAATTCTTGCAATGGTCTGAGACCGCGGGTTCCAGGGACAGAGCCCGCGCGGCAAGCGCACTGGCACGTGCTTTTGTGATGAGCGAATTGTCGGTGGAAGAAACGCGCGCGGCGGAGGCGGCAATGGCATTGCTGCTGGACGATCCGTCTCCGATGGTCCGGCAATCGATGGCGGAAGCGCTGTCCGGCAGTGAAAAGGCGCCGCGCTCGGTCATTTGCAGTCTTGCACGGGATCAGATCGATGTGGCCGGTGTTGTCGTCTGTTGCTCGCCGGTTCTGAGGGAGCAGGATCTGGTCGACCTGGCCGCCGATGGCAGGCCGGGCATACAAAGCGCGATTGCCAACCGCGCCGATCTCAGCCCGGCCGTGTGCGCCGCACTTGCGGAAGTTGCCGGACGGCACCCGATCGCGGAGATGCTGGATAATCTGTCAGCGCGTATAGCGAAAGTGACGCTGCGCCGGATCACCGAACGCTTCGGCGATCATGCGGAACTGCGCGCGCGTTTGCTGGAGCGTGGCGATCTTCCCTGTGACGTGCGCCATGCGCTTATCATGAAAGTGGGCGATGCGCTGACGCAATCGGCCTTCGTTGCCGGCATCATCGGCCAAAGCCGCGCGGAACGGATCATGGACGACGCATGCCAGTCGGCAACGCTGCAACTGGCCGGAAGCATAACGGGGGACGAAATTCCGGCGCTGGTGGAACATCTGCGTCTTGCCGGCAGGCTGACACCGGCCTTCCTCATGCACACGCTTTGCATCGGCAATATCGAGTTCTTCGCGGCAGCGATCGGCTCCGTTTCCGGTGTCAGCGATGACCGCGTCCGCAGCATACTGGTCGATGGCCGTCGCAATGCGATTGTGGCGCTCTACACGTCCGGAGGTCTGGACAGCACGGTGGCGGAGGTCTTCGTTTCAGCGACGCTGCTTTGGCGTCAGGCAACCCGTGTCGATACAAGCCCGAGCGCGCTGCGGATTACCGAATCGCTGGTCGATCAGCATGCCGGTGCGGGAGAGGGCGGTGCGGTCTCGGATCTGCTCATGCTGGTGGAGCGCATGAATCTCGAATTCCGCCGACAGGCGGCAAAGGATTATGCGGTGTCAATGACTTACGAAGCCGCATAAAGGCATCTGAATTCAATCAGATATCGAGGTCTTCGACGAATTCGGCGCGTTCCTGGATGAACTGGAAGCGTGCGTCCGCCTTCGTCCCCATCAGGTTATCGACCGCCTTGCGCGTATCGTCGGCAATCGACTCATCGATCTCGACCCGTAGCAGCGTGCGCTTGTCGGGATGCATGGTCGTTTCCTTCAACTGCGCCGGAAGCATCTCGCCAAGCCCCTTGAAGCGGCCGATATCGATCTTGCCTTTTCCCTTGAACTCGGTCTCCAGGAGTTCGGCCCGGTGGGCGTCGTCGCGGGCATAAAGGGTCTTGCCGCCCTGGGTGATGCGATAGAGAGGCGGGACGGCCAGGTATAGATGCCCCTCGCGGATGAGTTCCGGCATCTCCTGATAGAAGAATGTGATCAGCAGCGAGGCGATATGCGCGCCGTCGACATCGGCGTCCGTCATGATGATGACCCGGTCGTAGCGCAGATCCTGCTCGCGATATTTTGAGCGCGTCCCGCAGCCCAGCGCCTGGACGATGTCGGCGATCTGCTGGTTGGCTCCGAGCTTGTCGCGGCCGGCGCTGGCGACATTGAGGATCTTGCCCCTGAGCGGGAGGATCGCCTGGTTGGCCCGGTTGCGGGCCTGCTTTGCGGAGCCGCCGGCGGAGTCGCCCTCGACGATAAAGAGTTCGGCGCCCGCGGCGGCATTTTGCGAACAGTCGGCAAGCTTTCCGGGAAGCCGCAGCTTGCGGACCGCGCTCTTGCGGCTGACTTCCTTTTCCTTGCGCCGCCGCACGCGCTCGTCCGCCCGCTCCAGAACCCAGTCGAGCAGTTTGGCCGCTTCCTGCGGGGAATCGGCAAGAAAATGATCGAAGGGATCGCGCACGGCATTTTCGACGATGCGCTGCGCCTCGACGGTTGCGAGCTTGTCCTTGGTCTGACCAACGAATTCCGGTTCGCGCACGAAAACCGACAGCATGCCAGCAAGCGAGATCAGCACGTCGTCGGTGGTGATGATCGATGCACGCTTGTTGCCGGTGAGTTCCGCATAGGCCTTCAGGCCGCGCGTCAGCGCCAGGCGAAAGCCGGCTTCATGGGTGCCGCCCTCGGGCGTCGGCACGGTGTTGCAGTAGGAGTTGATGAAGGCATCGCCCGTATACCAGGTGACGGCCCATTCAACCGTTCCATGGCCGCCGGTCTTTTCGGAGCGGCCGAAGAATATGTCGCGCGTGACCTTGTGTTCCGGGCCGATGGTGGCGTCGAGGTAGTCCTTGAGGCCGCCAGGGAAATGAAAGGTGGCCTTGGCGGGCGTCTCGCTCTTTTCATCCAGCAGTGAGGGATCGCAGCTCCAGCGGATTTCCACACCGCCGAAGAGGTAGGCCTTGGAGCGCGCCATCTTGAACAGTCTGGCAGGCTCGAAATGCGCGTTCTTTCCGAATATCTCGGCGTCCGGGTGGAAACGGACCTTGGTGCCGCGCCGATTGTGTACCTCGCCGAGATCCTGCAACTTGCCCTTCGGCAAACCGCGCGAGAAATCCTGACGGTAGAGCCGCCGGTTGCGGGCGACCTCGACCTCCAGATGATCGGACAAGGCGTTGACCACCGAAACGCCGACGCCGTGCAGGCCGCCCGACGTCTCATAGACCTTGGAATCGAATTTGCCCCCGGCGTGCAGCGTCGTCATGATCACTTCGAGCGCAGACTTGTTCTTGTATTTCGGGTGCGGATCGACGGGTATGCCGCGGCCATTGTCGCTGACGCTGAGGAATCCGTCGGCCTCCAGTTCGACCTCTATCACCTTGGCATGGCCTGCAACGGCTTCGTCCATGGCGTTGTCGATGACTTCGGCGAACAGGTGGTGAAGGGCCTTGGTGTCGGTTCCACCGATATACATGCCGGGCCTGCGACGAACCGGTTCCAGTCCCTCGAGCACCTCGATGTCGGAAGCTGAATAAGCCGCTTCGGCATTGTCCTTCATTGCTGCTGCCCTGTTCGTGCGTGTTCGCTTCGATCCGGTCTTGCCGATTTCCTTTTCACTGGCCGTGTCGTCCGTCGCCTGCGGTGCGCTCAGGTCGGAAAATAGGTCGGTCTTGTCATCCATCGAGCGGGCGGGTCCTCGTTGTTCCGATCCGAAAATACCCGGATCGGATTTCCGACCGGAGATTTTCATTGATTCGCATCGGCCAGAGTCTGCCAGAATCGGACGTCTGTTGCGAGTGCGCGCGCTTCAACGAGGTATATATTCGCGCCTTGAAAGCCGGGATTTCGCCGTTTTCAATCGAAAATCGCCCCGGTCGGGATTCATCCGGCCGGAGCGATTGTCGGTTTGGGGCGCGGTTACCCGCAGGCCATCAGGAACGGCTGGAAATCGGAATGTAGTCCCGGCTCGTTTCTCCGGTATAGAGCTGGCGTGGACGGCCGATCCTCTGATGCGGGTCCTCGATCATTTCCTTCCACTGCGCAATCCAGCCGACGGTGCGTGCCAGCGCGAAGAGGACGGTGAACATGGTGGTCGGGAAGCCCAGCGCCTTCAGCGTAATGCCCGAATAGAAATCGATGTTCGGATAGAGCTTCTTCTCGATGAAGTACTCGTCGGTGAGCGCGATGCGTTCCAGTTCGATGGCCACGTCGAGAAGCGGGTCGTCCTTGATACCGAGTTCGGCCAGAACCTCATGTGTCGTTTTCTGCATGATCTTGGCGCGCGGATCGTAGTTCTTGTACACGCGGTGGCCAAAGCCCATCAGGCGGAACGGATCGTCGTGATCCTTGGCGCGGTCGATATATTCGGGAATGTTGTCGACCGAACCGATCTCCGAAAGCATGTTCAACGCGGCCTCGTTCGCGCCGCCATGGGCGGGGCCCCAAAGGCAAGCGATGCCCGCGGCGATACAGGCGAACGGATTGGCGCCGGATGAGCCGGCGAGACGGACCGTGGACGTCGAGGCATTCTGCTCGTGATCGGCATGGAGGATGAAGATCCGGTCCATTGCGCGGGCCAGAACCGGGTTGACCACGTACTCCTCGCAAGGAACCGCGAAGCACATGTGCAGGAAATTGGAGGCGTAATCGAGGTCGTTCTTCGGATAAACGAAGGGCTGGCCGATATGGTACTTGTACGCCATCGCGGCGATCGTCGGCATTTTCGCGATCATGCGCAGGCTCGCCACCATACGCTGATGCGGATCGGTGATATCCGTGGAGTCGTGGTAGAACGCCGACAGCGCTCCGACAACGCCGCACATGATGGCCATCGGGTGCGCGTCGCGTCGGAAGCCGGTGAAAAAGCGCGACATCTGCTCGTGGATCATGGTGTGGCGGGTCACACGGTAGTCGAAGTCAGCTTTCTGCGCCTTGTTCGGCAGTTCGCCATACAGAAGCAGATAGCAGGCCTCGAGGAAATCGCCGTGTTCGGCCAGTTGGTCGATCGGGTAGCCGCGGTGCAGAAGCACGCCTGCTTCGCCGTCAATATAGGTAATCTTGGATTCGCAGGAGGCGGTCGAGGTAAAGCCCGGGTCGTAGGTAAAGGTGCCTGTTTCCTTGTAAAGGCTTGCGATATCAATAACATCCGGACCAACCGTTCCGCCGCGTACCTGCAGTTCGATGTCTTTGCCATCGACAGAGAGCTTTGCCTTCGATTCCGTCATATTGGTCCCCTTATACTATCAATCAAAAACGACCCTCGGAGGCTTCCGCGGATCAAACCGGAACTTCGTGCGCCGTTGCTAGCCGATTTCGCACGCGCTGCCAAGCTCGGCAATGGTGTAATTGTGCACTGCAACGCGGACGGTGCAGCCGACAGGCGCGTTGGCACGGAACGTGCCAAGCGGTTGCAAAAAGGGGCGTTTTTCCATGAAGAACGGCTTTTTGCGGGCGGACCGCATCAACGAATTTGCCTGTCTTCGCACGCTATCGTGAAATGCGCGAGCCGCCACCACGACAGAAGATATCGCACTGCACCGTCGATTTCCAGTGTCAGCGACTAATCGGCGTTGAGCTGGTCTGATATCCGGCCAAGCGCTTCTTCACGGCCGAGAACCGCGACAACATCGAAGACACCTGGCGATGTGCTTCTTCCGGTCAGCGCGGCGCGAAGCGGTTGGGCCACCTTGCCGAGCTTGAGGTCTCCGGCTTCGGCAAAGTCTCGGATGACGGCCTCAAGGGTTTCGACCTGCCAGTCGGAGACGGATTCCAGGATCGGCAAGAGTTTTTGCAGCACCTCACGCCCGCCATCGGCAAGGATTTTTTCCGCCTTGTCCTCGTTCTGCAAAGGACGTTCGGCGAACAGGAAACGGGCGCCATCGGCGAGGTCCACCAGTGTTCTGGCGCGTTCCTTCAGGCCGGGCATGGCGGCTTTCAGCTTCGATTTGATCTCCGGGGTCAGGCGCCGCCGATAGTATTCGCCGTCTTCCATATACGGAAAGAATTCGACAAGTGCGTCGACGAGATCGCCGTCCGCGCTGTTGCGGACATAGTGGGCGTTGATCGCGTCGAGCTTCTTGATGTCGAAGCGTGCGGCGCCCTTGTTGATATGGGCGATGTCGAACCATTCGATCATCTGCTTCATGGATATGATCTCGTCATCGCCATGGCTCCAGCCGAGACGGACGAGATAATTGCACAGGGCCTCGGGAAGATAGCCCATCGCCCGGTAGGCTTCGGCACCGAGCGCGCCGTGCCGCTTGGACAGTTTGGCGCCGTCGGGGCCGTGAATCAGCGGAATGTGGGCCATATTCGGAACCGGCCATCCCATCGCCTCGTAGATGACCGTCTGCCGGGCGGCGTTGGTCAGGTGATCGTCGCCGCGGATAATGTCGGTGATACCCATGTCGTGATCGTCGACAACGACCGCCAGCATGTAGGTCGGGTTGCCGTCCGAACGCAGGATGATGAAATCGTCAAGATCGCCGTTCGGGAAGGAAACCTCGCCCTGCACCTTGTCGGCGACCACCGTGGCGCCCTGGCGCGGCGCCTTTATGCGGATGGCAGGCACGGCGCCTTCGGGCGCCTCCGACGGATCACGGTCGCGCCAGCGGCCATCATAGCGCGGAGGACGGCCTTCGGCGCGTGCCTTCTCGCGCATTTCCTCCAGTTCCTGGGGCGTTGCAAAGCACTTGTAGGCCTTGCCGGCGTCGAGCAGTTGCTGCGCGATCTCGCGGTGACGCTCGACCCTTTCATACTGGGAAATGGCATCGCCGTCCCATGAGAGACCCAGCCATTCGAGGCCATCCTGGATGGCCGCAACGGCATCTTCGGAATAACGGCTGCGGTCGGTGTCCTCGATGCGCAGCAGCATCTTGCCGCCGCGGTTTTTCGCATAGAGCCAGTTGAACAAGGCGGTCCGAGCGCCGCCGATATGCAGGAACCCGGTCGGGGAGGGCGCGAAACGGGTTATGACTTCTCCGGACATGGAGTTTTCCTGTTCTTTGCAAACTGTCTGGAACGTGGCGCTCATGTAACACACACCGGTCAGAGTGCAAGGCCCCGAGGCGCAAGCTTTGCCGGCAATCATAGGCTGTGTAGGATCGAACTGGCAGATTGGGGAAAGGCACAGTTTTGATGGACAGGACCGAGGCCGCTGAGGATCGATCCCGGTATCGCGAAAGCGATGCCGCTCACCTGCCGGTCGAGGCCTATTCCGATGCAATACCCGATCATGGGAATGCCGGCTATTTTGCCCGGTTCGAACAGATGCTGCGCGAGGAGTTCGAGGTTGGCCAGACAATCCTGTGGTTGCCCGTGAGCATGGCGTTGGGCGCCGGCTTGTGGTTCAGCAGCGACGAAACGCTTGCGATCCTGCCGGTTGCCATCCTGTTCGCGGCGGTTGTCTTGTTGCTGTTCCTCAAGGACGAAGGGCGCTGGCGCGGCGCGTTTGTTCTCGCGGCCGGATTTCTTGTCGGCATGCTGGCATCGGAAGCCGAGGTCCGCCGGCACGGCACCACGCTTCTCGACAGCGAGATCACGACCCGGCTGGAGGGGAGGGTGATCAACCGGGATGTCGATCATGCCGGAAGGTGGCGCTATACGGTTGAGATAGAAAGGACATTCGATCCGCAGATCGGGCGGCCGCCCGAGCGGGTCAGGCTCGTTGCGCGGGGCGGCCATACGCCAATTGACATCGGCGGCCGGATTTCCGGATTGGCGCGGTTGCAGCCGCCGTCGGGTCCTGTCCTGCCGGGCGGATTCGACTTTTCTTTCCATTCCTACTTCAACGGATTGGGGGGCTACGGTTTCTTCTACGGAGCACCTGAGGCCATTGAGTCCGATGGCGTAGACGAAACCGGATGGGCGCTCGGCTTTCAGCTCGGCGTGTCACGCCTACGCGCGGCGATCTCTACACGCATTCGATCGGTGTTGCCCGGTGATACTGGCGGATTTGCCAGCGCGCTGACCGTTGCGGACAGGCGCGGCCTCAGCCCGGATACGGTCGATGCGCTGCGAGCCAGCGGACTGGCTCATGTTCTTGCCATTTCGGGACTGCACATGGCGCTGGTCGCGGTGACGTTCTTCCTGCTGCTACGCACGGCATTCAGTCTGTTTCCGTCCGTGGTCCAGGCATATCCGGTCAAGAAGATCGCTGCTGCCGGCGCGCTTGTGGTGGCGACATTTTATCTGTTTCTATCCGGCGGCAGTGTCTCGACCCAGCGTGCCTGGATCATGCTGGCAATCATGCTCGTCGCTGTCCTCGCCGACCGTCCGGCACTGACGATGCGCAACGTGGCACTGGCCGCCATAGTCATCATCCTGATTTCACCGTCGGCTGTGCTTGGGCCGGGCTTCCAGATGTCGTTTGCGGCAACCGCGGCCCTGATTGCCGTTTATTCGTTCTGGCGGCGATCCACGCAATACGCGACCGGTGGCATCGCTGTCCCGGGGGTGCTGCGGATGATTGTCTTTTTCTTCGCCGGACTTGCGGTGACTTCGCTCGTGGCCGGCCTGGCGACGGGACCATTCGCCGTCTACAATTTCCACCGCATTGCGGCTTATGGCCTGCTCGCAAACCTTGCTGCGATGCCGATCGTCACCGTCATTGTCATGCCGATGGGGCTGGCATCCATGCTGGCCATGCCCTTCGGGCTGGAATACTGGCCGCTGCTGGCGATGGGGGCAGGGTTGGACGTCGTGATGTGGATTGCGCACACCGTCGAAAGTCTCGGCGGTTATGTCGTCGTCGGACGTGTCAGTTTCGGCATGTTCTTGGTCCTGACCGGCGGTTTCCTGTTGTTTGTCCTCGGGCGCTCCAAGCTCAGGCTGATCGGGCTGGCGGTTGCCGCCTGCGCTGCCGTCGCCATGGTCGTCTTTGCCGGCGAGGACCCGGATATCCTGGTTGCGGAAGATGGAAGGCTTGTGGCGCTTGTGTCCGAGGGGGCACTTGCCGCCAACCGGTCCAGGCCGAGCACGTTCGTATTCGAGCAGTGGCAGCATGCTCTGCGGCGGCCGGATACGCTGCGCCCGACCAGTTCCGGTCATGAAGCAGACGCCCGCGGTCCCCCCGAATTGCTTTCGGGGTTCCTGCGTGTTTCGGCTGAAAGCCCCGGCTTCTCATGCGCAAAGAAGCAGTTTTGTGTGGGCAAAACCGAAGCGGGCACCGTTGTGGCGGTCGTTGAGGATCTGCATTTTCTCGGGCCGGCATGCGACAGTGCCGATCTGGTCGTAACGCACAGGGCGATTGCGCTCGACCGGTGTTATTCCGGCGCCATGCTGGTGACCGGACGCATGCTCCGGCAGACCGGTTCGCTGGAACTGGTGGAACGGGACGGCGCGCTTTTGGTCAAATCGGCCATCGGGCAGACAAACCGCCCTTGGACGCGGCAGCGTTTCTACGATTGGCGAAGCCGTACATACAAGCGCACAAAACCGTCCTGGCTTGCCGATTAACCGCCGGACGGGCCTGTTCAGTGATAACGGCGAATGAGGCCGACCAGCTTTCCCTGGATCTTGACCTGATCCGGTCCGAAGATACGTGTTTCATAGGCCGGGTTGGCCGCTTCAAGCGCAATGGACGCGCCCTTGCGCCGGAAGCGCTTGAGCGTGGCTTCTTCGTCATCGACGAGCGCCACCACGATTTCACCGGGGTTGGCCGTTGCGGCGTTTTTGATCACCACGGTATCGCCGTCGAATATGCCGGCTTCGATCATCGAATCGCCCTTGACTTCAAGCGCGTAATGTTCGCCGCTGGAGAGCATTTCGGGCGGCACGCTGATCGTGTGGGTGATGTTCTGGATCGCCGATATGGGGACACCGGCAGCGATACGTCCCATGACCGGAACGCTTGCTGCGGGTTCCGCATCTTCGTCGTGGCGAAGAGGCTGCACCTTTTCTTCCGCTGCCGGTTTTCCGAGGCTGCCCTCGATCACGCTGGGGGAGAAGCCTTTGCGGGGTTGCCCGCCCGGGATCATGGTTTCTGGCAGACGCAGGACTTCCAGGGCTCTTGCCCGGTTGGGCAGGCGTCTTATGAAGCCGCGTTCCTCGAGCGCCGTAATCAGACGATGGATCCCCGATTTCGACGCCAGGTCCAGCGCTTCCTTCATCTCGTCGAATGAGGGCGGGATGCCCGATTCCTTCATTCGTTCGTGAATGAAAAGCAGAAGTTCGTGTTGTTTGCGCGTCAGCATCCTGGGCTCCCGAGTCGGAGAAACAAATACGGAACATACACTATATGTTCCAGTTGTGTTCTTCAAGTGTTTATATTTCGTAAACGATACGCCGAAATGGATGCGTCGGAGTTGGGTGAGACCCAAAATTGCCGAACGTGCTGAGTCGTTTGGGGTTTTGAAAGCAGAGCAAAGACAGGTCGTGCGTCGACCGCCCGTCACGGGTGGTCTGCATCGGAATCAATCGGCAGACTGTTCAGTAGGTGGCGCGACCGCCGGACAGGTCGAACACGCCGCCTGTGGTGAAGGAATTCTCCGCCGTGCACAGCCAGACGATCATGTTGGCGGCTTCATCCACTTCGAGAAAACGCCCGCGCGGTATTTTCGACAACATGTAGTCGATATGTTCCTGGCTCATCTGGTCGAAGATGCGCGTGCGTGCCGCCGCCGGTGTCACGCAGTTGACCGCGATGTCCTGACCGGCATGTTCCTTGCCGAGCGACTTGGTCAGGGCCATCACCGCCGCCTTGGAGGCCGAATAGGCGCCGGCATTCGGGTTGCCGTCCTTGCCGGCGACCGAAGCGATGTTGACGATGCGGCCATAGCCGTTCTTCACCATCGCAGGCAGAACGGCACGGCAACAGTGGAAGATACCGTGCAGGTTGACCGCCACGATCTGGTGAAATTCGGCGACCGGATAATCCGTCACAGGCGCGTTCGAACCGGCAATGCCGGCCGAATTGACGAGGATGTCGATGCGCCCGTGGCGCTCGGCAATGTCTCCGGCGAGGGCAGCGATCGCATCGTAGTCGGTAACATCAGCGCCGCTTGCTTCGGCCCGGTCGCCCAGTTGTGCGGCGGCGTCGGCCGCAAGATTGGCGTCGAGATCCCAAAGCACCACCGTTGCGCCTGAAGCGTGCAGGCGTTTGGCTACTGCCTGGCCGATGCCTTGCGCGCCACCGGTTACAACGGCAACCTGTCCATCGAGATCGTACCGGTTCATGGCTTCATCCTTCCAGCTTGCTCTATGACAGGGCCGCGATCACGTCGTCGGTGCGGGTTACCAGCGCCACGTTCTGCAGCGCGTAATTGATGGAGGCGTTGTGCCAATCCGCGTTCATCGTCGAGCAGCCATCCTCCGGAATAACCATGAAATAGCCTTTGTCGGCGCCGGTGCGCGCCGTGTGCTCGATCGACATGTTGGTCCACGCTCCGGTCTCGATGATCATGTCGCGCCCCTCAGCCTTCAGGATCGTCTCCAGATTGGTGCCTTCCCAGGCCGACATGCGCATTTTTTCAACGATATGATCGCCGTCTTTCGGCTCGAGCCCCGGCACGGCCGCCGCCCCCCAGGTGCCGCGCACAAGGGCGGTGTTGTCGATCACACCCTCGAACAGCGGTGCATTCAGCGTCAGTCCCTGGGCACCTGGCGGTACGACGAAGTGAACGTGGATGACCGGCACGCCCATCTGCCGGCACTTTTCGGCAAGGCGGGCGACATTGGCGATCGCGTTCTGTTCGCGGCAATGGCCGGGCGAGCCGGATTCGGCGAACGCGCCACCCTCCATGACCACGTCATTTTGCATGTCCTGGATGATCAGTGCGAAGCGGTTGGCATCCAGATTCAGCGGACCTGACGTTTCGTCTGCGGTCGGTGCAGTGGAATCTGCCGGGCCTGCCGGCTGCGATCCACGGGCGCGCATGAAAGGCTCATTGCGGGGGCCGACTTTCACATCAATTGCGTAGACGCTGGTCGTGGCACAGACATAAAGCGTCCGCCAGTCAGCGCCGCCCCAGTGCAAATTGGCCGGCAATTCGGGGATCGATACTTTACCGATCAGCCTGCCTTCCGGGCTGTAGACCCAAAGCCCGCCCGGTGCGGTGCACCAGACATTGCCCTCGGCATCGCATTTCATGCCGTCGGGAACGCCTGGCAGCAGACTGTCCTTGATGCCTGAGGCAAAGACGCGGCCATTGCTCAGCCGGTCGCCCTCGACATCGTAAACCCGAATATTGGCCTGCTCGGTGTCGTTGATGTAGAGCAGGCTTTCATCGGGCGAAAAGCACAGGCCGTTGGGCATTGTGAAGGTGTAGCGGTCCACCACCAGTTGCGGTTCGTTGCCGGGCCTGTGGTCAGGGGGCAGGCGGAAGACGCCCTGCCAGCCCAGTTCCCGAGGACGCTCGACACCATAGCCGGCCATGCGCCCGTACCATGGATCGGTAAACCAGATCGAGCCGTCCGACTTGACGCAGATGTCGTTGGGCGAGTTCAGTTCACGGCCCTCAAAATGGCTGGCAAGAACCTCGCGGCGCCCGTCCGGATCAAATCGTGCCACGCAGGATGTGGCATGTTCGCAGACCAGCAGGTTGAGACCGGTGTCATAGGTCATGCCGTTGCCCTTGTGGGACGGGTTCATGACCTCGCGCACGCCGCTGCGGTCCAGCCGCCTGCGCACATCGCCCGGCATGTCGGAAAACAACAGATAGTGGTCTACCGGATGCCAGATCGGCCCTTCGGTAAAGGTGAAACCGGAGCCTGCCTGACGCACCGGCGCGTGTTCGTCGATCAGGCGGTGAAAGTCGGGGTCGAGAGCTTCGTGCGCCATGGCATTATGCCGGGAACCAGTCGCGTGTCGGCACGGACTGGGTCACCGGTCCCGGGATCTGCATGTCGAGGCGGCCGACAACCTGGCCGTTTTCAATCTTTGCCGGCTTGTCGTGGACGGGCAGCAGATATTTGGCGCCTGAATGCATGAGCTTGCGCATCGCGCCCTTTTCGCCCCGTTTGGAGCCGCCATGATTGCCGGTCACCTGGTATTCTTCCGGACCGAATGAGCGCACGGGATTGATGATCTGGTCGTTGAAATCATAGATCACATCGCCGCAGATCGTCGCGCGGCCGTCTGCGGTGTCGACATGCACATTCATCGAGCCTTCGGTGTGCGCGCCCGCTGCTTCGAGGAAGACGCCGGGCATCAGTTCGACCGGTCCCGAGATTTCCAGATCTTCCAGCCTCAAGGCGCCCGGCGTATGCAAACGTTCCACCAGGTGCATGATGTCTGGCTTCGGATATTGCGGATGCATCAGGCCGGAGACCGAATATTCCAGCTCGCGCCGGTTGATGACCACCGTCGTGTTCATCGGAAAATGGTCATCCTTGCCAGCATGGTCGATGTGCAGGTGGGTATGCAGAACGTAGCGAACGTCGGACGGCTTGACGCCGTGATTGTCCAGTTGACGCTCGATCATGTTCTCGTGGAACTGGAGCCCGCGCATACCGAGCGTTTCCATGATGGCATTGTCGCGGTAGCCCGTATCGACGACGATCGGATATTGGCCGCCCAGGATCAGAAAGCCGTAGACCGGTACGCGTCTGGTGCGCCCGCAGTCGCGGCCGAGCACAAGAAAGCTTGATTCCAGCTCGATATCCCCATAGTCGAGCACCCTGATTTCCAAACTCATGACGTTTTCCTTCCCTCTTTCTTGTCTGGCACACCGACCGTGGCCAATCCTCTTCTCAACCGTCTTTGGTTCATGCCCGTGCCCCCTTCGAAAAATGCAGGACCTCTTGGGCGATAGATTGCGGGCTCGAACCGTCACCGAGCCGATCGATCAACGGCAGAATGGCGGTCATCGCCTCGGTTTCCGGGCGGTAGGCCGGGTCGCCTGCGAGCGGCGACAGCCAGAGCACCGACCAGGCAAGGCCGCGCAGTTTTGTCATCGCCGCGTGCAATACTTCCGGCCCTCCGCGCTCGAGCCCGTCGGAAACGATCACCACGAGTGCACCGCGCGCGAAGGATGCAAAGCGCGGCACCGAAAGAAACACCGCCAACGCTTCGCCGAGACGCGTCCCGCCGTCCCAGTCCGCAACAAGGCCGGAAGCCAGTTGCAGTGCCTGGTCGCGGTTGCGATGGCGCAGCGCGCGTGTGACCCGGGTAAGCCGCGTGCCGAGCGTGAAGGCCTCGACGCGCTCGCCCGCCTGCACCAGCGCGTGGGCGAGGCGCAGGCTGCCCTCGGTGCCGGCTTTCATGGATCCTGAAACGTCGACAAGAATGAGGACGCGCCGCTGCCGATGGCGCCTCGTGCGGGTCGGGAGCGCGATGATCTCGCCGTCCCGGCGCAGCATCTCGCGGAACGTGCGCCTTGCATCCGGCAGCCGACCCTTGCCGCCGCGGGTGCGGCGCGAAACGCGCCGTGGAAGCGCATTGGGCGCCTGGCGGGCAAAGGCGCGCAAGGCCGTGTCCTCGTCACCGGCTGCAAGCTGGCGCTGGTAAAGGCGCTCGGCCGGCGTTGCATCTGCTCCGGACGGATCTTCCTCATCCGCCTCGGGCATCAGGTCGAAATCACCGCCATCAAAGGCGTCGGGCATGTCCTCCGGACGGCCCCCGGCCGGTGCAGCGAAGCTGCGGCCGAGAAAGACCGTGTCGAACACCGCGTCGAATTCCGTACGCCGGTCAGGGCCGGGGCCGAACACGGCGTGGGCAGCAAGCCGGACATCATCAAGCGCCCGAGGCCCAAGCAAACCGACCGATGCGATAAAGGTCTCGCTCTGTTCCGGAGCAGCGGCAAAGCCCGCCCGCCGCAATGCCACGGCAAACTCGAGAAAAGGCTCCATGGCCCGCGGTAGAGGGCTGGCGATCATGCGGTCACCTTTTCAAGCATCTGGTCGATGCGCGGAGCCATATAGGCCAGATCGTCCTGGTCCTTGAGGGCAACGCCGATGGCGCGGGCAAAGGCACGCGGCCAGGCAACGCCCTGACCGTGCAATAGCGTTGCCGCTTCCGCCCATTCAACCGTTTCGGCGACGCCCGGGGGTTTGGCCAGCGGTTCTTCGCGCAATTGGCCGACCGCGGCGACGACCTTGCGCGCCGTGTCCTCGGCAACGATCGAGGCGCGCATCATCACGATCTGAGCCTCGAGAACCGGGTCCGGATAGTCGATCCAGTGATAGACGCAGCGGCGCCTGAGCGCTTCATGCAGTTCCCGTGTGCGGTTCGAGGTCAGGACAACGACCGGCGGTTCCGGCGCACGCATTGTTCCGCGTTCGGGAATGGACAGCGTGAAGTCCGACAGGAACTCGAGCAGAAACGCTTCGAATTCATGGTCGGCGCGGTCGATTTCATCGATGAGGAGCACCCGTTCGCGCGGGTTTTGCAGGGCCAGAAGCACCGGCCGTGCGATGAGGAATTCATCGCCGTACAGATGGATGTGATCGTCGCCCGCCTGGCGGATGGCCAGCATTTGGCGGGGAAAATTCCACTCATACATGGCGGCCGCCGAATCGATGCCCTCGTAACATTGCAGGCGGACCAGTTCACGCCCCAGGATCGAGGCAATGGCCTTGGCTGCCTCGGTCTTGCCAACTCCGGGCGAGCCTTCCAACAGGAGCGGTTTTTGCAGCGTCAAGGCCAGGAATGCTGCCGTCGCCAGCCCTTCCGACGCGATGTATTGCGCATCGCGCAATGCGTCGGCGAGCGGGTCCGGGCCGTCCAGGCCGGCTGGCAGGCGGCGGATCGGCACTAGAAATTTTCCTGTTTTGCTGAAGATGCGCTCTGGATTGCCTGCCGGGGTCTGGCTCCACCTTTGGCCTTGATCCCGCGCAGAACCTTTTCGGGCGTGACCGGCAGTTCGTCGATGCGCACGCCGACCGCGTCGTAAACCGCGTTGACAACCGCCGGCAGGACAGGGTTGGCACACATTTCGCCCGGTCCCTTGCCTCCGAAAGGACCATCGGCCGCCGGCCGCTCCAGAACCGATATATGATGCGGCGCCAGATCGCCGGGCCCCGGCATCAGATAATGATTGAAGTCCACGGCGCCGTGATCGCGGTCCGGATAATAGGGTTCGGTCGTCTCCCAGGCGGCGTGGCTCATGCCCATCCAGGCGCCGCCGCGCAACTGCTGTTCGACGAGGCCCGGATTGAGCGCGCGTCCGACTTCATAGGCCGACTGCATGTCTGTGACCGCGACTTCGCCGGTCTCGTCGTCCACCTCGACTTCGACCAGCAAGGCAGCATGAGCGAATGTGGTCACCGGTGACATCTCGCCGGTTTCCGGATTGACATCGGACAGGGGGATCAGGAAAATGCCGCGGCCGGCAATGGTGCGGCCCTGTTTGAACTGCGCCGCCTGCGCGGCCGCCATGGTGGTGATCGTGCGTGACGGTGCACCGCGCACATGGATATTGCCCTTGCCGTCGGTGACCAGATCGCTGGCGTCGACTTCAAGTTCTTCGGCCGCGGCTTCCAGCATCACCGAGCGCGCTTCCTTGGCGGCCATGATCACCGCATTGCCCATGCGGTGCGTGCCGCGGCTGGCAAAGGAACCCATATCGTGCGGGCCGGTGTCGCTGTCGGCGGTGTCGACATAAACATCCGCAATCGGTACGCCCAGCGTTTCGGCGGCAATCTGGCGCGTAACGGATTTCATGCCCTGGCCGAGATCGATCGCCGACAGGGCAACCGTGAACTTTCCATCCGGGTTGGAATGGACGAGGGCCTGGGACGGGTCGCCGCCAAGGTTCATGCCGATCGGGTAGTTGATTGCCGCAAAGCCGCGGCCGCGGTGCAGAGCCATCAACGCCTCCTGAAGCCGGAAATCGAGGAAAACCGCACCGCTCCCGAACGCCGCTGCGGTGTCCGCGCTGCCGGTTTTTCCTGGTCTGGTGTAGTGGGCGCCGGTGCTGGGGTAGGCGGCGTTTCGACCGGTCTTGCCGTTGGCAGTGTTGGCGGGGAGGGGCGATCCGGCGTCAGTTCGGCCGGAATGCCGGGCGCCGCAGGTGCGCCGCCCTTACGGGCATAAGAGCCTGACTCAAAGCCTTCGACCCGGCCGTGTTCGTCGGTGGCGGTAAAGGCCGGCAGGCGCGCGCGTTCCCCGCCGCCACCCGTCTTCGAGGACGCAGCGCGTGCCTCCGGTGAAATCGTGACACCTGCCTTTTCGGCGACGACCTGGCAGCATTCGATGAAGGCGCAGTTCTTGGCCTCGCGCCGATGCGCTTTCATGTCACCGTCGCGGTAGGCGTTGAGAATCCGCAGCTCAATCGGATTCATGCCGACGGTCTCGGCCACCTTGTCCATATGCGCTTCAATGGCGAAATCGACACCGGTGATTCCGAAGCCGCGCATCGCGGTCGCGGGCGTGCGGTTGGTGTAAACGCAATAGGCATCCGCATAGACGTTGGGGATCGTGTAGGGGCCCGGCAGATGCCCGACGCCTTTGATCACCGCGTAGGACGTCAGGCGCGTATAGGCGCCGCCATCGAAATAGCCGGTGAACTTGCGCGCCACGATGCGCCCGTCATTCATCACGCCATCGGTGATGTACCAGCGCTCCGCGCCGCGCGGCGCTCCGACCTGCATTTCCTCCTCGCGATCCCATTGCGACTTGCAGGGTCTGCCGGTGAGCATCGCGCCGAGGATCGAAAGCGGTTCGTGGATCGAATCCACCTTGCCGCCAAAGCCGCCACCGACCGTGCCGCCGATGAAATGCATGCGGGAGGAGGGCAGATTGAGTACCTTTGACGCCGTGCCGAGCGAGAAAAACAGGGCCTGTGTGCCGGTGTAGCAGACCCAGCGGCCGTTTTGCTCGGGCGCCGAGATCGCGCCGCAGGTTTCAATCGGGGCCTGCTCGATCGGCGACATCTGGTAGCGGCCTTCGACAATATGGTCGGCCTGGCGCAGCGCCGCCTCGACATCGCCGTAACGCAGTTTCTGGTGATCGTACTTGCCGTGGTAGACGAAAGCGTTGCCCGGATAGGTTTCACACACGGTCGGTGCGCCCGGTTTTAGCGCTTCTTCAGGGTCGAGGACATGCGGCAGCGGTTGCCAGTCGACACGAACCGCCTTGACCGCCGCACGCGCCTGGGCTTCCGTCTGGGCAATCACCGCCGCCACCGGCTCGCCCTTGTAGGCGGCCTTGTCGACGGAGAGCACCGGTTCGTCGTCGAGGCCGAAATCAAGCAGCGACAAGAGTGTGTTGAGATTTTGCGGCACGTCCTTTCCGGTGAGGATCCGCACCACGCCCGGCATGCGTTCCGCCTCGGCCGTGTCGATCCGGCCGATGCGTGCGTGGTGATGCGGCGAGCGCACGCAGCGCATGTGCAGGAGTCCGTCGAACAGGTGGTCATCGTAAAACGGAGAGCGGCCCGTTACATGGCCTTCAATGTCCTGCCGTCGAATGCGCTTGCCGATCTCGTTCAGGTCGTCATCACGTTCATCGGCGAACAGTTCCTTGCGGAATTCAAAACCGCCCGTCCTGGCGTTCATGGGCCGGTCCTCCCTTCGGAAACGGCGAGAATCGCCTCGATGATCGGCTCGTATCCGGTGCAGCGGCACAGATTGCCGGAAATTGCCTCGATGATGTCTTCGCGCGTCGGCTTGGGGTTGCGGTCGAGCAACGCCCGGGCGGACACCAGCATGCCCGGTGTGCAATAGCCGCACTGCGCGGCGAAATGGTCCATGAAGGCGGTTTGCAACGGATCAAGCTCGGCACCGTTCGCAAGCCCGGCGGCCGTGCCGACCGTGCGACCTTCGGTGGTTTCGGCCAGCACCAGACAGGCAAGTTGCGTCTCGCCGTCGATCGTCACGGTGCATGCGCCGCACGTGCCCTGACCGCAGCCATATTTGGGAGAAAGGTCACCCAGCCCACGGCGCAGGAATTCCAGCAGATTCTGACCGGGATCGGCAAATCCGGCCCGCTCCATGCCATTGAGTGTGAGTGTCACCGGCATCTTGGCCATCATCTGCCCTCCATGGATCGTAGCAGCCTTGCCAGGTGGACGCCCGCCACCTCCCGGCGATACCAGGACGAAGCAAGCGGGTCGGTCGGCGGATCGAGGCCTTCGGCGGCGGTTCGGGCGAGGCGGTCGAGCATCGCGTCGTCAATCATCTGTCCTTGCAGGGCGCGTTCGGCGGCGGCACCGCGCACCGGGCCCGGCCCCATGCCGCCCCAGGCTATGCGTGCATTCTGCACGCGTCCGCCGGTGCGATTGACCAGCGCCGCGATCGTTATCACCGATACCCCCTTGGGTTTGACACGGCTGACCTTTTTGAAGCCGAAAGCGCCAGGCGCCGGCCGCGGCACGTCTATGGAGGCCACCAGACCCGGTGAATGGTCCCGCCCGCGCAGCAACTCTTCGATCGGCCGCGCACCGCCGGCCGCCATGGTCACGCGCGCGTCCAGGGCAAGAAGCGCGACAGCGAAATCGCCATAGGGGTGCGGCGAGAAAATGTTGCCGCCGACCGTTCCCATATTGCGCACCTGCGGGCTGCCGATCTGGCGCGCCACCGGATGCAGGAAATCCAGTCCGGAGTCCGCCAGGATGGCAGACATTGTAACACCGGCGCCGAGTGAAATGGCGTCGCCCGCCGCCCTGATCTGGGCGAGCGCCGGATCGTTCGTACGCACCAGGCGCGCTGGCGCCTCACCGGCATTGACCTCGCGCATCATCACCGTTCCACCGCCCATATAGGCGGCATCGGAGCCGATCGCGCGGGCGGCCTCTGCAAGGGTTGGATAGGTCTCCACCACGGTCATGCCGTCAGCCCCATATGTTCGCGGATCGCATCGAACCCGCCCTGGTAGATATTCTCGGCCACCATCTCGCCCAATTCGCGCTGGCGTCCGGCCGGTGTGTCAAAACGGCTTTCCCAGTGCCAGAAGGTCATATCGCCGTCGGTCACGGGAGCGAGCCGGACATGGGCGACATAGTTCAAAAGCGGTATGGGCGTATCGAGCAGGCAATAGGAAAAGGCCATGTCAATGTCGGACATTGTCAGCAATTGCTCGCGCAATTCGGACCCGTCGGCCAGGTGGAAGCGACGCACGCATCCCACGCGGTCGGAGGGCTGACCGTGCTCGATTTCGCTGTCGGCTACGGCCGGGTGCCACTGGTCATGGCCGTTGAAATCGCGCAAGACCTCCCACACCGCTTCGACGGGTGCTTCCAGGATCGTGCTTTTGACTACCTTGACCATCGTCTCGATCAAATCGCCAGTTGCCGCTTGAGCGCGGAAAATCCGGCCTGGAAAACATCACTGCCGATGCCGGTCACCAGGCCTTCTTCTTCCGCCTCGTCGCATTCGAACTCTGCCGACCATTCGGCAAAGCAGCGGTCGCCATCGGTAATCGGCGTCAGCCGCAACGTGGCTATGTAATCGGTCAGCGGCATCGGGCTTTCGAGGATCGAATAGGTGCAGAACATGTCGTAGTCGGACAGTCCCAGCAGCCGTTCGCGGATGCGGTCACCGTTCTGCAGGTAGAAGTCACGGACACAGCCGACCTTGTCGGCAGGCTCGCCGTTTTCGATCCGGCTGTCCCGGATGGCCGGATGCCACCGGGGCAGGCCGTTGAAGTCCCGGATGCGTTCCCAGACCCGGGCGGCCGGCACGTCGATCACCGAGGAGATATAGACCCTGGCCATTTACGACTTGCCTCCGCCGGACGTCTTGCTGCTTCTTGACTTGCCGCGGCCGGAGCGGGGAGTCGATCCGCCTCCGCCGTCATCGCCGCCCCCGCTGCCGCCGCCATCGCCACGACCGGCCTGCTTCGCCAGTTCACCCGAAACGCGCGTCATGTCGGAAGCTTCGCGGATCAGGCCCCCTTGTTTGGCCAGGTTGCTGCCCTCGATGCCGATATCGGCGAGCAGGCTGTCGATCAGCGGCGCCTGCACGCGGTAGCGCAGTGCCGAATTGATCACCTCGTCGGTCGGCGAGCCGCTGGCGTCGCCGTGACCGTGGCCATGACCGGTCACGCCATCGAGCTGCATGATCCGGATGTCCTGGATCTTTTCGAGCGGCTTGACGCTGGCCGAAACGATCCCTTCGACATGCTCGAGCAGCTTGCGGCGGAACAGCGATGCGCGCGCCGGGTCCGTCAGCACATTTTCCGCCTCGTTGATCAGCCGCTGCGCCTCGGCCTCGACCGTGCTGCGCAGCTTTTCCGCTTCGGCGATATGCTTGGCCTCCGCGGCCGCCTTTTCGGCCATCAGCACGTCGACCGACTTGCGACGGTTGGCGGCTTCCGTTTCGCGGGCCGTGACGACCTTTTCTTCGGCTGCGGCGGCCTGGGCGCGAGCCGCTTCCGCCTCGACGCGGGCCGCGCTTTCGTCAAGCGATTTGCGATATAGCGCGATCGCCTTTTCCATCTGCACCGTTTCGACGGTCAGTTCGCGCTCGACTTCGAGGCGGCGGCGCTCGGTTTCCTGCCCGATGCGCACTTCGTCGAGCCCGCGATCCGAGGCGACCTGGGCGCGTACGATCTCTTCCTGGCTGGCGATTTCGGCTTCGCGCAGCGCCTGCATGCGTGCGATCTCCAGCTGCTCGACCGAACGCTTGCGTTCGATCCGGGCAGCCTCCACGGCTTTCTCCCGGCCGACTTGCGCGGTTTCGACGTCACGTTCCGCCGCGATTTCGGCCTGTTTGACATCCGCTTCCGCGGCAGCACGTTCGGCCTTCATCGCGGCCAGCGCGACGATGCGCTGCTCATCGGCTTCCTCGACGGCACGCTTGCGCTCGATCTCGATGACCTCGCGCGTGCGCTGGCTGGAAATGCGGTCTTCCTCGAGTGCGAGCTCCGTTGCAACCCGCTTTTTCTCGACGGCCTCGCGACGGTCGATCTCTGCCGCCTCCAGTTCTTCTTCGCGGGCAATTTCACGGGCCCGTACCAGTTGTTCGGCGGCGATGCGCTCGGCCTCGACCGTCCGCTGCTGAGCGATGCGGGCCTGCTCGACCGCCTCGTCCGCTGCAATGCGTGCTGCATCGATGGCCTGATTGCGGGCGATTTCGCGGCCCTGGGTTTCCTCATCCGCGGCGATGCGTGTTGCCGCGATTTCCTTCTCGCGTGCGATGCGGGCTGCCTCGACGGCTTCCGATGCCGCGATCTCGGCGGCCTCAACAGCCTTCTTGCGGTCAATTTCCAGTTCCCGGACCCGCTGATCTTCGCCGATGCGGGCTTCCGACACCGCCGCAGCCTCAATGATGCGCAGCCTCTCGACCGCCTCGCGCGAGGTGATCTCGGCCTCGTCGAGCGATTTTTGCTGGGCAATTTCGCGCTGCTTGATGTCTTCTTCGCCCTTGATGCGCGTCTGCGCCAGGAGAAGATCCTGCGCCATGCGCCGTTTCTCATTGGCTTCGTTGGCTTCGATCTCGGCGGCCCGGACTGCCTTCTGTCGGGCAATCTCCAGTTCCTGCGTTTCCCGATCCTTGGCGATACGGGCCTCGGCGACAGCTTTTTCCTGGGCAATGCGGGCACGTTCGGTGGCCTCGCGGGCCGCGATTTCCTCGGCTTCGATTTCCTTCTGGCGGGCGATCTCGAGCGCCTGGGTTTCTTTTTCGTTGGCGATCCGCGCTTCCTGGATGGCGCGTTCCTGAAGGATGCGGGTGGTCTCGGTGGTTTCCCGTGCAGTGATCTCCTCGGTCTCGATATCCTTTTGCCGTGCGATCTCGCGGGCGCGCACTTCGCGCTCGGAGGCAATACGCGCTTCGGCAATGGACCGTTCGTTTTCGATCCGCGCCTTCTCGATCGCCTCGCGGGCCGTGATCTGTGCACTTTCCGCCTCGGTTTCGCGCTCGGCGCGCTCGCGCGCCAGTTCGGCACGCTGCTGAGCGCGCTGGAATTCGACATCGCGCTCCTGGGCAAGGCGCGCAGCCTCGCTCTCGCGTTCGATATCGAGTGCCTGTTTCTCGGCTTCCAGGTTGCGCGATCTGATCTTGATCATCGTTTCCTGCTCGATGTCGTTGCGCAGCTTGCGGCGTTCCTCGATGTCCTTGATCAACGAGGTCAGGCCCTCCGCGTCGAAGCGGTTTGACGGGTTGAAATATTCAAGAGCCGTCTGGTCGATATCGATGATCGCAACGGATTCCAGCTCGAGACCGTTCTTTTCGAGGTCCTCCTGGGCAAGCTGCCTGACGCGTTCCACATAGGCATGGCGGTTTTCATGAACCTCGGCCATGTCCATCTCGGCAGCCACGGCGCGCAGCGCACTCTCGAACTTGCCAGAAAGCAGCCCGTGCAGGTTTTCGGCCTCCAGTGTCCGGCGGCCGAGCGTCGCAGCCGCCATGGCGACCGCCTCGCGGGTCTGGCGCACACGCAGATAGAATTCGGCCTCCACGTCGATGCGCATGCGGTCCTTGGTAATCAGCGCCGTGTCCTTGGTGCGGCTGACCCCCAAAGGCAGCGTGTTCATGTTGACCGGCGTGATGTCGTGGATGATCGGCCAGACAAATGCGCCGCCGTCGATGACGACTTTCTCGCCCAGGAAACCGGTCCGCACGAAGGCAACCTCTTTGGTTGAGCGGCGATACAACCATTGCATGACCCAGTAGACAATGGCGATGACGATCACCGCCAAGATCAGCCACAGGATCAGCTCTCCGATTATCTGTCCGGTCATTTGTTCCTCCCCTGCCGCTCGTGTCAGCGGCCGTTGATGCGCTTGAAAGCGCGGGTCTGCTCTGTCATCGCGACTTCCGTCGGCAGGCGCTCCATGGAGGAGGCGCCGTAAAAGCCGTGGCAAGTCACGCTGTTCTTCAAAATGAATTCCGCATCGTCCGGCATCGCCACCGGACCGCCATGCACAAGGATGATCGCATCCTTGTTGACCTTCAGTGCGGCCTCGGCCCATGCATCGACCAGCGCCGGGCAATCCTCCAGCTTCAGGGCGGTTTCCGCACCGATGGCGCCGCCCGTGGTAAGGCCGAGATGGCAGACAATGATATCCGCGCCCGCACCGGCCATCGCCGCGGCGCTGTCTTCGTCAAAGACGTAAGGTGTCGTCAGCATGTCGCGCTCGCGCGCCTTGGTGATCATGTCGACCTCGTGGCCGTAGCCCATGCCGGTTTCCTCGAGATTGGCACGAAACGTGCCGTCAATCAGGCCGACGGTGGGGAAATTCTGGACACCGGAGAAACCGACGCGCTTGAGCTCGTCCAGGAACACATCCATCAGCCGGAACGGGTCCGTGGCGCAAACACCCGCCAGGACCGGTGTCGATTTGACCACCGGCAGCACTTCGCCTGCCATCTCCAGGACAATGGCATTGGCATCGCCATAAGGCATGAGACCCGCGAGGCTTCCGCGTCCGGCCATCCGGTATCTGCCCGAATTGTAGATGACGATGAGGTCGATACCGCCGGCCTCCTCGCATTTGGCGGACAGTCCCGTTCCCGCGCCGCCGCCGATGATCGGCTCGCCGCCGGCGATCATGGCGCGAAAGCGCTCCAATAGGTCCTTGCGTGGTATCATTTTCGGGCCTGCCTTTTGCGAAGTGGCGCGCCGCCATGCAGCGAGCGGAAGGCTGCAACGATGGTGGCCGCGAATTCTGGGTCATTGATGTGATGCGGTACGCGGACCAACTGGCGCGCCGCCGTTTGGCGAACGGTTGCCTCGAGAGTATCGAAGAGTGCCTTGTCTGCCGCCGGATCGTGGAAAGGTTGCCCGGGAGCATCAAGTGCCGACACGCCGCCTTCCGGCAGGAAGAACCGCACCTGGCCTTCCATTTCGTTCAGTCGCCCGCCGATCCATCGGCCAAACTCGGCACATTCTTCGGGCGTTGTCCGCATGAGGGTGACTTGCGGATTGTGCTCGTAGAGGGTGCGGCTGCGGAACTTTTCAGGCACCGTGTCACGCGCGCCGAAATTCACCATATCCAACGCGCCGGCGGAGCCGATATAGGGCATCTTGCTCCGTATGATCGCGCCAAAACGGTCTTCCGTGGCCGGGAAAACGCCGCCCACCATCATGTCGCAGATTTCCGTGGTGGTGATGTCGATGATGCCGGTCACCTTGGCTGAATCGACCAGTTTTTCCATCGACTGGCCGCCGATGCCGGTGGCGTGGAAAACCAGGCAGTCATAGTCGTCTTCGAGTTTTGCCGTAATCTGCTGCACGGCCGGCGTGGTGACGCCGAACATGGACAGAGCTATGGCTGGTTTGGTTGCCGGTTTCGGCTTGGCTGTTCGGCGCGCCTCCACCATGCCGACCATGGCATGGGCGGCATTGCCGAGGACTTCTTCGGTCAACACATTGAGGCCCTGCACATCGGCGACCGAGTGCATCATCATGATGTCTGCGGGGCCGACATATTTCGAGACCTCGCCCGAGGCGACCGTCGAAACGATCAGTTTCGGCACGCCCACGGGCAGGGCGCGCATGGCCGGTGCGACAATTGCAGTGCCGCCGGAGCCGCCGGCCGAAAGGATGCCGGCGATGCCCTGCTGGCGCGCAATCCAGCGGGCAAACGCCAGGGTCATGCCCGCAACCGACTGTCCGCGATCGCCGGTGAACACGCCCGAGGCGCCGCGGGGGTGAAAGGCGGCAATCTGATGGGCCGGCACTTCGGCGCCGCTGTGTCCATTTGTTGTCGACAGGTCAACCAACCTCACGGGCAGACCGGCCGCGCGGATAATATCGCGCATGTAACGCAACTCGTTGCCCTTGGTGTCCATCGTGCCGGCCACGAGGATCACATTCTGGCCCGGCGCCGCAAGCGAATGGATCTCTATCTGGTCGGCGGTCGACGTCGGCCGGCTTGCGGCCGTTGTCGCAACACGTGCCAGGCGCTCGAGCTGCACGACCGGCACGGGCTGGGACCAACGTGTCGGCGGCTTGGGATTGGACTGATAGATCTTTGCGGCATGCACAGTTCCGGCTTGTGCCGATTCTCCGTCGCCGTGCCCGTTGACACCGGGCTCGGCTTCACCGGTTTCCGGCGTGTCGTCATGCGCGTGGCGACCAACGCCGAGCAGGCGCTGTTGAAGGTCGAGGTCGTTTGCAAGTTCCGCCGCCGCCGCCCGGCGGCTGACGCGTCCGTTGACCATGACCGCCACGGTCTCGGCAACGGCACAGGCCACACCGATATTCTGCTCGATCACCAGAACCTCGACCTCGCCGTCCTCAGCGAGCCGCAGCAGCATCTCCTCGATCTGGTCGACGATGACCGGGGCAAGGCCCTCGGTCGGTTCATCCATCACCAGCAGCCGCGGGTTGGAAAGCAGGGCGCGCGAGATGGCCAACATCTGCTGCTCGCCGCCGGACAGCTGGCCGCCGCCATTGTTTTTCCGCTCCGCAAGGCGCGGAAAGGCCGAATAGACCCGCTCCACGGTCCAGGCTCCGCCCTTCACCTCGGTCATGCTGAGGTGCTCATCGACACTCAATGAAGGCCATAGCCGGCGGCCCTGTGGTACATAGCCAATGCCCATCCGCGCGATTTCCGTGGGGCTGAGGCCGACCAGCGATTGCCCGGCAAAGCTGATGGAGCCGGATGTGACGGGCACGAGCCCCATGATCGCCTTGCAAAGCGTGGTTTTGCCCATGCCGTTGCGGCCGACGACGGAAAGAACGCCGCCGTCAAGCCGCAAGTCGACACCCTGCAGTGCGTGGGAGGCACCGTAATAGACATTCAGCCCGCGAATTTCGAGGGCAGGGGCGCCGCGCCGCTCAGCCATGGCCGCCCCCCAGATATAGTGCCTGGACCTCGGGATCGTTTTCGATCTCTTCGGGCGTGCCTTCCTTGAAAACGCGTCCATTGTGCATCATCGTCACGCTTTCGGCGACGCGGAGCGCGACATCCATGTCGTGCTCGATGATGACATAACCGATATGGCCGGGCAGGCTGGTCAGAATGCGGATGAGCTCGGCGCGTTCCGTCGGTGAAAGACCGGCAGCGGGCTCATCGAACAGGATCAGCCGCGGCGCACCGGCAAGGGCAAGCGCGATCTCAAGCTGTCTTTGCTGACCATAGCTGAGTTCGGCGACCAATGTGCCGGCCGATTCGCTCAGATTGACCGCGTCGATCAGTTCTTCGGCGCGGTGCAGCAGCGGATCCCCCCGCCGTGGACGCAGCAGCGAAAAGCGGCCGCGAGAGACGCCACGGCAGGCCAGATACACATTGTCGGCAACCGTCAGCCCCCCGAACAGCAAGCTGATCTGGTATGTGCGCCTCAGTCCGCGCCGAACCCGTTCATGCGCCGGGAAGGTCGTCACATCCTCGCCGAACAGGCGAATGGTGCCGCTGGTGGGCAGAAAGTCACCGGTGACGCAATTGAACAGGGTTGTCTTGCCGGCGCCGTTGGAACCCAGAACGGCGCGGCGCTCACCGGACTGGACGGTCATGGTGACATCGGCGATTGCCGCCAGCGCGCCGAACATCTTGGTAATGCCGCGCAATTCAAGCGCGCTGCCGGTTGAGACCGATTCCAGCCGACCTGCGGGTTCCGTTACGGCGAGCGCGCTCATGTTTCCGTCTCCCCGGTCAACGGGTCGGCGCGGCGGGCGCGGCGCGCTTTCCAGCGATCCCACATGCCCAGAACACCGTCAGGCGACCAGAAGACCAGCGCCAGGAAGCCGAGACCGATCAGCAATTTGAACCGTTCGCCCGACATGCCGAACGTCGTCAGGACATCCGGCGAGAATGTCCGCAGGAGCACATAGATAAGTGCGCCGATGAATGGTCCGATCGGCCGGCCGATGCCGCCGATGACGGCGATGACCAGAATGTCGATGACTGCAGGGATGCCGGCCGTGCCGGGCGAAATCTGCGCGTTTTGCCAGACCAGCAGGATGCCGCCGACGGAGGCGATGGCGCTTGCGAAGGCGTAGGCCGCGATACGATGGGCGGTGACGTTATAGCCCAGCGCCGCCATGCGTCTCGGATTGTCGCGAATGCCCTGCAGGGCGAGGCCGAACGGTGAACGCGACACGTAGACAACCAGCAGATAACTGAGCACGGCGCAGACCAGAGTCAGATAATAGAACGGCATGGGCGAGCGCCAGTCGACGCCGAAAAGCTGTGGCGGCACGATGAGGTTGAAGCCCGAATAACCGTTGAAAATCGCGTAGTTCTGGCGCGTGAAATAGAAGAAGGCCGAGGCGATCGCCAGCGTGATCATGATGGTGTAGATGCCTTCGGTGCGGACGGCCAAAGCTCCGACGATGGTGCCGAATATCGTCGCGACCACGATGGCAATCGGGATGAACACCCACCACGGCAGGCCGATGCTGATATCCGTCATGCCGGACGTGCCGAAGATGGCGACCATGTAGCCGCCGAGCGCCGCCACCGACATCTGGATGAGGCTGACCATACCGCCATAGCCGGCCAGGAACATCAGCGACAGAGCAATCATGCCGAGGATGAATGTCCAGCCGAACACCTGAAACAGGATAAAATCATTGGCCAATAACGGCATGATCAGCATGATCGCAGCGAGCGCCCAGGCGGCCGTCGGTACGCTCTCGAACCAGCCTGGCGACGCCTTTTCCGGAGCCGTGGAACGGTCCGTATTGTCGATCACCGCCATGGCCTACCTCGTCCTGCCCAGGAGACCCTGGGGACGGAATGCGAGCACACCGGCCATGATCAGGAATGTGAAGACAACCGAATAGGTGGGCGCATAAACGAGGCCCAGTTGCTCGGACAGCCCGATCACCAGCGCGCCGATCGCCGCGCCCGGGATCGATCCCATGCCGCCGACGATGACGACCACGAGCGATGCGAGCAGAAACCGCGTGTCCTCGCCGGGGCTCAGCGACTGGAATGTGCCTCCGACAATTCCAGCTATCCCTGCCAGACCCGCGCCAAAGGCGAAAACAGCCAGGAATACATACTGGATGCGTACGCCGGAGGCAGCGAGCATCTCGCGATCGTCGACGCCGGCGCGGATCAGCATGCCGAGCCGGGTGCGGTTCAGGAGCAGCCACATGCCGACCCCGAGGGCAATGGCGGCCACCAGGATCGCAATGCGCACGGCGGGATAGCGCAGGTAGATGATGTCGCCCGATTCCCGGACGGTTGAAACGATGGGCAGCGTGACTGGGCCGGACAACCAGTCCGGTGAATAAATCGTATAGCTCTGGCCGCCCCACCACCACAGCATCAGATCGGCGAGCACGACGGACAGTCCGATCGTCACCATCGTCTGGCGCAGTTCCTCGCCCTCCATGCGGCGGAAAACCTGGTGCTGCAGCAGCATGCCAAGAACGGCGACAATGACAAACACGACCGGGAAGGCGATCAGCCAGGAGCCCGTCGCCTCCGAGACCTCAAAGCCGATATAGCCGCCAAGCAGGTAGAGCGAGCCATGGGCCAGATTGACATTGCGCATCAGGCCGAAAATCAGCGTGAAGCCGGACGCCACGAGGAAATAGAGCGCTCCAAGCGTGATGCCGCCGAACGTTGCGTTCAGGAATACCCGTTTGCGGCCAAGCACCTCGACAAGGCCCGGCGGCCATGGCGCGAAAATCAGCCACAGAACCACCGCGACAACAATGGCGATGAGCAGCGACCAGATGGGGTGCTTTTCAAAAAAAACTGGCATGGGCGCGCCGTTCCTCCTGACTGTACCCTAAACCGGTCGCCGACCCCGCGGCATACCCGACAGTCTGTTCATTGCGCCGAACGTCGGCAAAACGCATGCCGTTGCCGCATATTCACGCCGGTTCAACAGAATGCACACAGCGGCGGTATGCTGAAGGAGGGACAACGCCATTGGAGATGAAAAAGCGCGAGAAACTCGCCTGACTGGAAAAGCCCAGATCATAACCGATATCGGCGACTGCGGCACGGGTTTGGGCAAGCTGATCGATTGCGCGTTCCATGCGCAACGCGTTCAGATAAAGATTTGGCGTCAGGCCCACATGCGCCCTGAAAAGCTTGTAAAAGTGCGGCCTGGACAGACCAACTTCACTGGCGACGTTATTGAGCTCCAGATCATCGCCAACATGGTCCCGAAGCAGACGCAGCGCCTTGCGAATGCGAAAATCATGTGCGGTACGTCTCGCCCCGGTAAAGACCGGGCCGCTTTCCGTCCACTGCCAGGATTGATCAAACGCTGCCTGGGTCAAGGAACACAGCCGGTCTTCAATCAGCGGGTCATCGATATCCGGATCGAGCATGACATTGGCGGTTTCCACCACCATCCGCATCAGATAGTCGGTTACCTCTATGCCGACACGCCCGAACTGCATTGAGGCCGAAACCTGTCTCGCAGCCTCCAGAAACCAATCCGGACGAATATACATCACCAGAGCCAGGGTCGGCGTATCGGATAACAAGGGTTCATAATAGTGCCCTTGCCACGGGCTGATGGCCACAGCCTGACCGGCAGACAATGGCCACACCTTGTCTTCCACCACCATCTGCGCCGGTGGTCCTTGGACATGGAATATCAGGTGACCTTCCCGGTGCCCATGAGGCGCCATCCGGCGATCCATGGAATAAAGGCAGACACGGCCGAAGGCACCGTGAAACACGGCGATCGCTGTACTCACACTCCTCCCTCAATTTTTCTTAAGTTACTTTGGTTGGCGAAATATAACCCATTAATAGATTTTGACAAATCCGTTGCCGTCCTGGCATTTCTCAGCATCACATGGCTTCCTGAAGGAGCGAGACATAGTCGTCCGGCGTTGCATGGCGCGGATTCGTTTGGTTCGCCGGATCGGCTGCCGCCCACTTGGCGACCTGTTGCAGCGGATTTGCGCCGCTCCACACGGGACCGATCCGGTCGGGCAGCCCGATGCGCCGCCCGAGATCGACGAGGGCGCCTGTCACATCCGCGCCGGGTGAAAGATTCATGGCCGCGGCGATGCGCGCGTAACGATTGCCGACGGCCGGTGCATTGAAATTCAATACGGGCCGAAGAAGGGCCGCATTGAGAGCGCCGTGTCGGTCGGCGACGCCGCATTCGCCATCCGCTGCGCGGGCCAGCGCCTCGACGCCGCCGAGCCCCTTTTGCGCCGCTAGACCCGCATTGAGCGCCACGGCGAGCAGCTCCCGCCGCGCCTCCAGATCCTCCCCATCGGCAACGGCGCGTTCCAGATACAGGGTCGAACGGTGGATGCCTTCGAGCGCCATGCCGTCTGCCGGCGGGTTGAAGGCCGTCGCAAGAAACGCCTCAATGCAATGGGTCAGTGCGTCGAACCCATGGGCGGCGGTGCGCTCAGGCGACGTGTCGAGCGTCAGTGTCGGATCGCACAGGACCGAGGCCGGCGGTTCGACGCGGCCGGCATTGCCAAGGCCCGGTCGGTGAACAGGTCCCAGGCCGACATTGGCCGCCGTACTCGGCACCGCGATGACGGGCAGGCACCCGCAGTCTTGCGACGCGGCCAGAAAGCGTCCGAAATCCAGTGCGGCGATACCGCCCAGGCAGATGATCACGTCGCAACGTGCCGCCTTGAGGGAGCGCACTGCCTGCTCGAATTCAGATTTGTCGGGATGGATCGGAAGATTCGGAAAGACTTCCGGCACGCAGTCGGCGGGGAGCGCATCAAACAGCCGTTCCAGCCTATCGCCGGTCCGCCCATCCTCATCGGTCAGAATAAGGGGCCGGCTTGCCTTCAGGCGTTTGATGGCGTCGGGCAGCGCATCCTCAAGCACACTGTCGGCAAAGTGGATACGAGATACAAGTTGTATCAGCGACATTTCGACTAACCACGAAATCGCGTTGGATGCTCCATGCGGCGATCCGCATGGAGCGATATGACCGGGCTTTGAGCCCGGCCACAGATGATGCGTCGTCAGCCGCCTTGCGCCAACGCCGCGCAGTCCGGCGTGTCTCTGGACGGCAGGCCCATGGCCCGGAATTCATCCGCTGACATGCCGAGGGTCTGGTTGACGTTTTCCGCCTTGCCGACCATCTTGTTGACGAGCGTGCCACCGGGGCCTTCAACCACTTCGTTGATATAGACCGTACCCGATGCCTGACGGTTCTCGTTGAGTTCAACGGTGCCGAGCGGGGTTTCCAGCGGCGTTGTTGCCAGTGCTTCACGGAAAGCGTTCTGACCGTCGCTGAGATCACCATCCACTGCATTCAGAGCCTGAATTGCAGCCAGTGTGGCGACATAATAGCCCACGCCGAACAGAGACGGGGACGGGAACCGTTCGTCTTCGGGGAAGGCGTCCTGATAGGCTTTGACGTAGTTCTGCCAAGCCGGATCAGGATTGTCTTCGGCCAGGGCGCCTGATGTCGGCGTGCCGACCAGTGCTTCCTTGGCGCGCCCGCGTGACGTCAGCACTGTCTGGTCGGCCATGATGGTGCCGCCGATCAGATTGGTCTCGGCGCCAGCTTGCTCATACTGGTTGAGGAAGTTGATGGCGTCCGTGCCACCGACGCCAAGATAGATGGCGTCGATATCCTCAGGCATTGCGGCGATCACGCCGCCGAAATCCGACGAACCGAGCGGTACCCAGAACCGTTCCACGATTTCTCCGCCGGACCGGCAGAAGTCGACGGCAAAACCCAGGAAGTTGGTGTAGCCGAAGGAATAGTCGGCGGCGACTGTCGCCACGCGTTTCCAGCCCTTTTCATCGACAACGTAAGAGCCGAGGCCGGCGCCCCACTGCGCGCCGTCAAGATTGAAGCGGAAAAAGTTGTCCGCCGGATCAACCCAGGTCGTTTCCAGCGCGCCGGAAATGCCATTGATCACCGTATTGTTGGGGATCGTCTTGGCATAGTCGCGCATGGCAATGCCTTCGGAACCGGACAGCGGGCCGATAATGATATCGACTCCGTCCTGCTCGATCAGCTTGCGGGCCTGGCGAACCGTCGTGTCAGGCGTGGTATCGGTCGGGGCGACGATGGTTTCGATCTTCTTGCCGCCCGCCATATTGTTTGCCTGGCTGAGGGCGAGTTCCACATTGCGCACGCCATCTGCACCGCCTTCGGCAAACGCGCCTTCGAGTGCGACGAGAATGCCGATTTTTATCGTGTTGTCCTGCGCCATCGCCATTGACGGCAGCGCGATCGCCGCGGCCATGGCCGTGGCGAGAAGTGCCTTTTTCATAGGTCTCCTCCCAGTCAGCGTGCAGGCCGAACCTCCTCGCGGTCGCCGCCCGAGGGCCTGCACAGGAGCACAGGGCGACAGCAGACATACTAGTGTGAGACCGCGTTATGCGCGATGACCTCGGGTTGGACCCAATACCCCAGCGTCTCTTTTTTATTGCTCTCGAAACGGTCGACCGATGACGTCCAAGCCGTTGTTTTGAAGCAGCCAGACGGCAATTTCGCGGCCGATTCTCGGTCAGCGCGGTACCAATGCGATCAGCAAGACCAGTTATCGAACTTTTCATAGCCGTCCCTGCCTTTCGCCGATGTCCAGGCGGAGGCGCCATGTTTCGATTGTTTCAGCAGGCTTTGAACTGTCGCTGTGTTTGGCGGTTAACCAGTGGCAAATAAACGGTTTTTACGGATAACGGTTCTCGGTCGCCGATTACAAATGAAACACGCGGCGGTTCGTTTGGAAATCCAAGTGAAACAGCGGGCTCTTAAATCTTGATCATACAGGCGGTGCCCAAATCCGAAATGAACCGGGCATGAGCGAAACACAACAAGATACAGGAGCTGGAAATGACTGTAATCATAGACCACAGCGCCAACCGGCCCGGTACCCGGACCATGGCGATCACCGCAGCCGCGCTGCAATGGATGAACCGTTTTTCTGAACGGGCGCGTGCGAAGCGCCGCATGCGGCGCGAACACGAACAACTGATGGCCATGTCGAGCTACGAACTGCACGATATCGGCATGACACGCGGCGAAGTCGCGTTCGGTATTTCGACCGGCAGGGGCGTCTTTCGCGACGCCGACGGATAGCCCGGACAAACAAGACACATCACGAACCTCCCAGGGGCGTCGGTACTGAATTCCAGTGCCGGCGCCTTCTGATTCCTATCTCACAACAATCGAACGGGTGTCGCCCGGCGGCATGGCAGGCAGACCTGCGACCGGATGCCAGCGGATATCGGTGACTTCGGGTAAGTCGGCCGGCCAATCAAGCAGCGAGCGAGCGGTCGGCCAGGAAGGACTGCAGATGATCCGCCAGGTCCAGCGCATCGGCGCCGGCGCCGTCGATCAGGGATGATTTCCTGCGGCGCAGGAACGGCAGTCCCATAAAATAAAGACCGGGAGCGCCGGTGACGCCACCATCGTGCTGCAATCTGCCCTTGCGGTCGAAGACCGGAACATCGAGCCATGAATGGTCGGGACGGTATCCCGTGGCCCAAACAATCGTCTTTACGCCATCACGTGCGGCGTCGATTGCAAGGCGGGGCGATGAAGAGATCCTGGTCGTTTTGAAACGATAAGGCGCCTGCGTCGTGCTGTCCGGCGCGTGTTCATCGACCCATTGGTCAATGGTGTCCAGCAGGCGGTTCATCTTCAGATCCGCCAGTGCGCAAACGTTGCCGAGGGCGCCGGAAAACAGCAGCTTGCCGCCGTTCAGACCGGCGAGCCGGCCGACGATTTCGATATCCATCTCAGCCAGCGCATTGATGTCGAGAGTGGCGCGGTCGGGTGATCCGGCAAGTTGCAGGGAAGGGACGCGCCTTGCGCGCCGGATATCGTCCACCTCGTCATAGCGCAAGTCGAGCAGGCCGCATTGATCCATCCACCATTTGATGTCGTGGCCGCGATAGGTCCTGGGTACCCGCACATGCTCGCCGGCCGCCATGATGACGTCGCGTCCGGACCGGCGGATTTCCCTGGCGAGCTGCATTCCGGTCGCCGAAGCACCGACGACCAGGACACGCCCGTCGGCGAGTTGGCCGGGATTTCGGTACTGCATGGGGGTTACGCTGTCGATGCCGCTCGGAAGCTGCTGTGCCAGTGGGGGAACATTTGCGATGTTGCAGGCGCCTGTCGCGACCACCACGGACCGGCACTGCCAGGTTCCGCGATCTGTCTCGACGCGATATCCGCCATCGTTCTGCCGGACGGAGCCGACCTTCGTCTGTGTCTCCACCGGCGCATCGATGTGTTTTCCATAACCGTCGAGGAACCGGATGACCTCCGGCATATCCATGTATCCGTCGGGATCCGGACCGCTGTAGCGGTAGCCGGGAAGGCGACTTTGCCAATTGGGGGTGAGCAGGCGGAGCGAATCCCATCGCTCGGTGCGCCACGAATTGGCAATGTCGCCGCGCTCCAGCAACACATGGTCGATGGAGCGCTGCGTCAGTTGCTGGCTCATGGCGAGCCCGGATTGTCCGGCGCCGATAATGACGGTCGTTACCTTGTTCACGACACTCGCCTCCCTTTGAGCCATATCAGGCAACGTCGACGACGACGTTGGTCGGGTTTGTCAGGCAGTCGAAGATTGCCGAGCGCTTCTGCGACTGAGCGACCAGCGCCTCGATTTCTTCCTTCGATGCGTCGGCATCCACATCGAACGTCACGCGGATGGTTCCAAACCCGTTGCGGACCTCGTCATCGATGCCGAGAATGCCCTGCAGGTCCATGTCGCCTTCGACGGTCGCATGAACCGAATAGAGCTGGATCCCGCGATGCTGTGCGACGGAGGCAACACCACCCATCAGACAGCTGGCCAGACCGGTCAGCGCAAGTTCCGCCGGGGTCGGAGCATTGTCTTCGGCGGCGAAAATCTCCGGGTGGTCCGCATCGATGGTGAAGGTGCGGGGCCGGCCCTGTTCTTCGCCGAGACCGAAGAAACTGTTGATGGTCGAGCGGCTGTGCGTGCCGTTCACCCAGTGGCAGGTCGTGCGCCATTTGAACTGTGCGGCAGCGGGCGTTGCCTCGAGCGCATCGCGCGCACCCATCAACGCTTCGACGTTGACGCCGTTGTCGGTTTTGGTCTTGGTCAATGTAGCTTGTGTCATCTGAGCATCCTCAAAATTTCGTTGGGGTCATTCCCTGGCGATAGGCCTCGCGGCTTACCTTTCGCAAATCTGGATGCCGTGGATTTCAAACCGGTGTCGGTTTGCAAGACTTGGTGTTTCAATTGTTGCGGAAGGTTTCAGATGTTTCAGGCCATATGCCGTGTCGCAAATGGCTCAACCGTCAGCGGGCATGATTGCCCGGGAAAAGCCTTAAATGCGTTCCCATCTGCGTGCCAAGCCGCCGCTTTCAAACAATTGCGGAACCAACAATGGAAGCGGCCCTTGTGCCCCGTCCGGATGCGTCCGTGTCGGGGCTTTTTGAGGTGCGGATGATCCACGCATGTTCGTGCGGATCGTTTGTTTGTTGCCGACAGGGTCCCTTGCCAACGATCGGAATCAAACAGGCCGCGCATCCATTGGGAATGCGCGGCCCGATACCCGGATATTGCCCGCCCCGGATTGTGCCGGCCGCTTATTCGAAGACGTACGAGCCGAGATCGCACAGGTCGAGACCGTAGTCCTCCAGCGCCTCACCGTCCTGGAACTCGGCGCGGATGTCGTAAACGCATGTGCTCAGGCCGTCGGCTATAATGACGTCGACCTCGTAGTCCACATCGAGTATGCCGCCCGAGAGCAGATTTTGTTCCCAGGAACGGTTGTTTTCGGACGAGACATAGAAACCGGTAATCGGGCTGGGTGACTCATTGACGAGTTTGAAGCTCAAATCCTCGGCATTTGCGATACTCGTCAGGATAAGGGGTGCGGCCGATGCCGCCAAAATAAATGTTTTGCGCATATTAAGGTCCAATCTGAATTTCACGCCGGCGAGACGATATCTCCATTTACAGTTGTTACAACCGCAAATTGGATGAAACCCAGCGTTTTTTATCAAAATTGATGAAAAATATAGGCGGCCCTGCGCGGTCTTGTTCCGGGCAGCGGCGCCAAACGGCGCCGCCGTGAAATATCAAGCGGCCAGATGACGGCGCGTTGCAGCGATGCGGAAACGATTGGCGACAAAGGCCGCATCCGTCAGCGCGGCATTGCCGGCCGGGTTGGCGCCGGTCACGTGGTAGTCGCTGAACGCCGCGCTCTGATTGACGAACACACCGCCGGTCAGGTTGCACGACAGGCTGACACCGGCCTCGGCGAAGGCGTCCGCCGCGTGATCGAGCGTTTCATCGTCGGTGGCGTAGATGGATGCCGTGATCGCTCCTTTTTCCGCCGCCAGTGCCGAGGCTTTCGCAATGCCTTCATTCGCGTCGGCGACGGCGACGACAAAGCTGATCGGGCCGAACTGCTCTTGATGGTGTGCGTCGCTTTCGCTTTCGCGCAGTTTCAGGATAACCGGCGTTGCCGTTCGCGCGCCCTGCAGCCTGTCCAGCGTGGAGGAGGGGCGCAAAACCGCGCCGAGCCCAGCCGCCGATTCCACACGCTTGAGCGTTGCGTCGCTGGCGATCGCCCCACACACGCCCGCTGCCCGGTCCGGATCGCCCAGAAGCTTGTCGACCGAGATCCGAATCCCCTCGGCAACCGCATCGAAATCCTTGTGGCCTTCGTCCGTCTCGATACCACTTTCCGGCACGTAGATATTCTGCGGTGCCGTGCACATCTGGCCGCTATAGAGCGAGAGCGAAAAGGCGATATTCGAGCACATGCCCCGGAAATTGTCAGTCGAGGCGATGACAATCGAATTGACGCCGGCTTCCTCGGTATAGATCTGCGTGTCGCGGGCCGCGTTCTCACGGACCCAGTCGCCGAAAGCGTTCGAACCGGTGAAATCGATGATGCGGATAGCGGGATCGCAAACCAGTTGCTTGGTGATTTCAGAACCCGGTTCGTCGGCGCCGAGCAAGAGGATATTCGGGTCGAAACCGGCTTCGGCCAGTACTTCGCGTCCGATTTTCACGGTCAATGCAAGCGGAAGAATTGCGCCCGGATGCGGTTTGACAATCACCGCATTGCCGGTGGCAAGGCTCGCAAACAGGCCGGGATAGGAGTTCCACGTCGGAAAGGTGGCGCAGCCGATCACCAGCGCCACGCCGCGCGGCACGACCCGGAATTGCTTTTGCAGGACCAGAGGATCGTGCTTGCCTTGTGGCTTGGTCCAGACAGCCGAAGAAGGTGTGCGGGTCATTTCAGCGTAGGCATAGGTAACGGCTTCAAGACCGCGGTCCTGGGCATGCGGGCCACCGGCCTGGAACGCCATCATGAAGGCCTGGCCCGTTGTGTGGGATACGGCGCTCGCCATTTCGAAACTGTGCTTGTTCAGCCGGTGCAGGATCTCCATGCAAACGCCGACCCGGTCTTCCACCGAAGCCTTCGCCCAGCTCTTCGACGCGCCTTGCGCGGTTTCCAGAAGCAGGGCAGGGGATACCTTCGGGTAGGTGATTCCGAGTTCAAGACCGTAGGGAGACTGTTCCATTCCCACCGTTCCGCCGTCTGTAGGATGGCCACCTAACTCAAAGGGCTTGCCCAGCGTTGACTTGAAGGCAGCTGCACCGTCGTCCTTGGCCGTTTCGCCGTAAATCTTGCCGCTGGCTATTTCCGGGTAAGGCGACCAGTAGTCGCGAGTCCTGGCTGCCTCCAGCGCCTTGTCCAGCGTCGCCTTGTGCGTTTCGAAAAAACCGCTCATTCTTTCCTCCTGCTGATCGGACGATCGCAAATTCCGTAATGCTTAATCATTGACCAACCGGTCGGTTTATGCAAGATGATTTATCGAAACAACGCCGCTCGGCCGCGTTTTCTGGAGGAGAAGTGCAATGAGCGATGATCGTGTTCTGGTGGAAAACAGCGACGGTTATGTCGTGATCACGCTTAACCGTCCGGACAAGCTGAACGCCTTTACGCCCATACAAAACAACAGCTTGATGGAAGCGCTTGACGCTGCCGACGAGAACCCGGACTGCCGCGCAATTATCCTGACGGGCGCGGGCCGTGGCTTTTGCGCCGGTCAGGATCTCGGCGAGCGCAATCCGGCCGAGGGCACGCCGGATCTCGGCCAGACCATTGAGACCTATTTCAATCCGCTGGTCCGCAAGCTGCGCGCCATCCAGCTTCCGATCATCTGTGCGGTTAACGGCGTTGCCGCAGGGGCCGGCGCCAATGTGGCGCTTGCGTGTGATATCGTGCTGGCGGCGAAATCGGCGAAATTTATCCAGGCATTCTCGAAAATCGGCCTGGTGCCTGACAGCGGTGGCACCTGGACCGTCACGCGCCTGATCGGCGAGGCCAGGGCCAAGGCGATCATGATGACCGGTGTGCCCGTCACCGCCGAAACGGCGGAACAATGGGGCATGATCTGGCGGGCGGTCGACGATGGCGAACTGATGAACGAAGCGCACAGCCTTGCAGCCGGCATGGCGAAAGGCGCGACGGTCGGGCTTGGATTGACCAAAATGCTGGTCCAGGCATCCGGTGCGAACTCTTTCGACCGGCAGCTTGACCTTGAACGCGATACGCAGCGGGAAGCGGGCCGCACGCCGGACTATGCGGAAGGCGTGACGGCATTTCTGGAAAAACGGCCTGCCGCGTTTACCGGCCGGAGATGAGCGCAATGTCCTCGGAAGAACCCAAAGCATCTGAAATGGCGCCTGACGAACTGGCCAGGGCCTGTGCGGCTTCCATGTGGGCGCACGACAACGCTTCTAAGCATCTCGGCATGGAGATCGAATCGGTGTCGGCCGGCACCGCGACATTGTCGATGACGGTGCTGGACCACATGACGAATGGGCACGATATCTGCCACGGCGGCTTCATCTTCACGCTCGCCGACAGTGCCTTTGCCTTCGCGTGCAACAGCTATAACCAGAATACGGTGGCGCAACATTGCGCCGTCTCCTTCCTGTTGCCGGTGCACAGCGGCGAGAAGCTGACGGCTGTGGCGCGCGAGGTGCACAAGGCCGGCCGTGGCGGTATCTACGACATTCGCGTCACCCGGGAAGACGGTGAAACCGTGGCCGAGTTTCGCGGTCACTCACGTACCGTCAAGGGAACGCATCTGCCGGTCGACGGGTGACCAGACAAAGCGGCAGTCAGGAGGATTTTCAAATGCAGGCACAGTCAGACAAGGATCTCGGCGCACCGGCTTCCATCTCAATTCAGGGCGAGGGCGGCCTGGAGCCGATCGAAACGGCGTCCCGTGACGAGATCTCGGCGGTGCAGCTTTCGCGCATGAAGGAGACCCTCAAACGCGCCTATGAGAATTCTTCATTCTATCGCGCGCATTTTGACACGCACGGCGCGCATCCGGACGATCTGAAAGAGCTCGCGGACCTCGCCCGCTTTCCGTTCACGGTGAAACAGGACCTGCGCGACAATTACCCGTTTTCCATGTTCAGCGTACCGAGGGAAAAACTGGCCCGCATTCACGCGTCCTCGGGAACCACGGGCAAGCCGACGGTCGTCGGTTATACGCTGAAGGATGTCGATACCTGGGCGCAGGTCGTCGCCCGCTCGATCTACGCCAGCGGCGGTCGGCCGGGTGAAATGGTGCATGTCGCCTACGGATACGGTCTCTTCACAGGCGGTCTGGGCGCCCATTACGGCGCGGAGAAACTCGGCTGCACGGTGGTGCCGGTTTCCGGTGGCATGACGGAACGGCAGGTCACGCTGATTGATGATTTCAAGCCGGAAATCATCATGATCACGCCGTCCTACATGCTATCGGTGCTCGATGAATTCCGCCGTGCCGGGATCGATCCGCGTGAATCTTCACTCAAGGTGGGCATCTTCGGGGCCGAACCGTGGACCAACTCCATGCGGCAGGAAATCGAGGACTCTTTCAACATGGACGCGGTCGACATTTACGGCCTGTCTGAGGTCATGGGTCCGGGCGTTGCCAATGAGTGTGTCGAGACGAAGGACGGCCTGCACATCTGGGAAGACCATTTTTATCCGGAGATCATCGATCCGGATACCGGCGCGGTGCTTCCCGACGGTCAAAAGGGCGAACTGGTCTTCACGTCGCTGACCAAGGAGGCTTTTCCCATCATCCGCTACCGCACGCGCGACCTCACATGCCTGCTGCCAGGCACGGCACGCACCATGCGGCGGATGGAGAAAGTCACCGGCCGCTCCGACGACATGATGATCGTGCGCGGCGTCAATATCTTCCCGACGCAGATCGAGGAGCAACTCTTGAAATGCGCCGGACTTTCACCGCACTACCAGATCGAACTCACACGCGCGGGCCGGATGGATACGATGACGATCATGGTGGAATCGATGCCGGACGCGGCGGATGACGCGGCACGCGAGAAAAGCGGTTCGGAACTCGCCGCGCATGTGAAGAGCACGCTTGGCGTTACGGCGAAAGTTGACGTGCGCGTTCCGGGTGGTGTGGAACGGTCCGCCGGCAAGGCCCGGCGCGTTGTCGACCTTCGCAAAACCGACTAAGAACAGACAACGAAGCTCGGGAATTCGCATTTGGCCAGAACAAAAGCCGTCGACTACGAAGTCAAGCGGGGCGCCATTTTACAGGAAGCGGCCAGGCTGTTCGCCGAGGTCGGCTATGACCGTTCGTCGATGTCACAGCTTGCCGAGGTTTGCGGTGTATCCAAGGCGCTGCTTTATCACTACTATTCCGGCAAGGACGCGCTTTTGTATGATGTCATCGGGGCGCATCTGAAGGATCTCTGCCTGACCGTGGAGGGCGCCGATCGGCCGGACGCGCCGCCGGAAGAGCGCCTGCACCTTCTCATAGCCGCGCTGCTTGATGCCTATCGCGAGGCCGATCATGAGCACAAGGTGCAGATCAACGAGATGAAGCACCTGCCGGGCGATCAGCAGGAAGCGCTGAAGGATCTGGAAAGGCGGCTCGTCGCACGCTTTGCCGCCGCCGTTACGGGAATCAATCCGCGGCTCGATGCGCGTCTGATCAAGCCCGTCACCATGTCGCTCTTCGGCATGCTCAACTGGCACTATATGTGGTTCCGGCCGGAGGGTGGGATTACCCGTGAGGACTATGCGCGCATCGCCAGCCGTCTGATCATTGATGGCGCGCGCGGCCTCGCTTAGTCCAAGCTATTGTTATCGCGGAATTTTTGCTTCTGACGTTGCCCTGGCGGACCGGACAGGCAATAAAGACGGCATGTCTGATTCCGTGTCCAGGGAGCTGGAAAGGCTTATCGATGATTTCCATTCCCGCGAACGCATCCGGGTCTGGTCGCTCGTCATAACGATATTCGGCGATGCGGTCATTCCGCGCGGCGGCGAGCTATGGCTCGGATCGCTCCAGGAACTGATGGAACGGTTGCGCATCGAGCCGGGCGCGGTTCGCGCCGCTATGTCGCGTCTGACGGCCGATGGATGGCTGACCCGGCTGCGGATCGGGCGCAAGAGCTACTACAGGCTGGCGCAGGCCGGGGAAGCGGAATTCGAAGAGGCCGCACGACGCATCTATCGGCCACGCCGTATCGACTGGTCCGGCAACTGGCTCGTCCTGTCGCTTTCCACGGATGCAGGGGAAGGGCGGGAAGCAAGGCGCCAGCAATTGCGCAATGCCGGCTTCGGGGCCATCAGCCCGACGGTATTTCTGAGGCCGGATACAGGCGAAAATGCCGCACCGCCGGCCTTGCAGAACGGCGAGGTCCTTTTTCACTCGAAGCTTGATCCGGCTTCGGACGCCAAGGACATGGTTGCTCATGCCTGGCAACTGAAGGATGTCGAAGTCCTTTATGGCAAGCTGATCGATACATTCACGCCGCTTGAACGCTCCCTTGGCAATGGAGAACTCGATCCGCTCTCGGCGATGGCGGCGCGCAGCCTGTTGATCCATCACTTCCGGCGCATGGCCCTGCGCGATCCTGCTTTTCCGGCTGAACTCACGCCGAAAAACTGGCGCGGCGAAGAGGCCCGAGAGCTGGTTTCCTCGATTTACCGCAAGCTGGCAGCGGCCAGTGAGGCCTGGCTCGATGCTTGTCCGGACTCGGATGGTGAGCCGATCAGGAAACCGGGTTTCGAGGTGGCGGAACGGTTCGGAATTTGAGGCGGTGAATCGTTAATATGTTACGAAAATATGATTGACATTTCCTGTTTCGTAACATATAATCCTTCTAAACTTAAAGAAGGATCAGGGATATGTATTCTCAGGGGCTTATTGGCGCCGACGGCAAGACCGATGAGGACGAGGCCTTCCTTGCCGCTTTCCAGGAACGTATCGATGCCGAGCAGAAGATCGAACCGAACGATCCGATGCCCGAGGGCTATCGCAAGACACTGATCCGGCAGATTTCCCAGCATGCGCATTCCGAGATCATCGGCATGCAACCGGAGGGCAACTGGATCAGCCGCGCGCCATCCCTTCGACGCAAGGCGGCGCTCATGGCGAAAGTGCAGGATGAGGGCGGCCACGGGCTTTATCTTTATTCGGCGGCGGAAACGCTCGGTATCAGCCGCGAGGAAATGTACGATCAACTTCTTTCCGGCGCTGCCAAGTACTCGTCCATCTTCAATTATCCGGCGCTGACCTGGGCCGATATCGGCGCCATCGGCTGGCTGGTCGACGGCGCCGCGATCATGAACCAGATCGCGCTTTGCCGTTGCTCCTATGGTCCTTATGCCCGTGCGATGATCCGCATCTGCAAGGAAGAAAGCTTCCACCAGCGCCAGGGCTACGAAATCCTGATTACGTTGTGCAACGGTTCGGACGAGCAGAAGGAAATGGCGCAGGATGCGCTCAACCGCTTCTGGTGGCCGTCACTGATGATGTTCGGCCCGTCCGAAGGCCAGTCCGTGCATTCCCAGCAGTCCATGTTGTGGAAGATCAAGCGCTTTTCCAACGACGACCTGCGCGACAAGTTCATCAACGCCACCGTGCCCCAGGCGGAATTCCTTGGATTGAAAGTTCCCGACCTGGAACTGAAATGGAACGAGGAAAAACAGGGATACGATCACGGTGAAATCGACTGGGACGAGTTCTGGCGTGTCGTCAAGGGCGATGGTCCGTGCAACCGTGAACGCATGCGCACACGGCGACGTGTCGAAGCCGAGGGCGCCTGGGTTCGCGAGGCGGCGCATGCCTACGCGCAGAAACGCGCTGACCGCCAAGCCGCCGCACGCGTCGCCGCCGAATAGTCCGGCGGGCATTCCCAGAATTTATCCCGATTTGCGGAAAGGTATTCCGATGACCGAAACAGCGACCCCTTTGTGGGAAGTCTTCATCCGGGCACGCAACGGCCTCAGCCACAAGCATGCCGGCTCCATTCACGCCACGGACGCCGAACTGGCGCTGCAGGCGGCGCGTGATGTCTATACGCGGCGCGGTGAGGGTCAGAGTGTCTGGGTGGTGCGCTCCAGCGATATCATCGCTTCCGATCCGGTCGACAAGGACATGATGTTCGAGCCGACGGCGAGCAAGATCTACCGCCACCCGACCTTCTACGAGATCCCCGAAGACGTCGGCAATATGTGAGGCGATGATGGCCAAGGACAACACGCTTTTCACCTATCTGCTGCGTCTTGCGGACGATCATCTCATTCTCAGCCAGCGTCTGGGCGAATGGACGGGGCGCGCGCCGACGCTCGAGGAGGATCTGGCGCTGACCAATATCGCGCTCGATCTCATCGGCCAGGCTCGGTCGCTTTACAGCTATGCCGGTGCCGTTGAAGGGCAGGGGCGCGACGAAGACCAACTCGCGTTCACCCGTCCGGAGCGGGATTATCTCAATGCGCTGATCGTCGAGCAGCCGAACGGCGATTTCGCCCACACGATCGTGCGGCAGTTCTTCATCGCAGCCTTCATGGTTCCGTTTTGGCGTGAAATGGAGAAGTCGGACGACGAGCAACTGGCCGCCATTGCCGCGAAAGCCAGCAAGGAAGTTGCCTATCATCTGCGCCACACGGCGGAGTGGGTGGTGCGCCTCGGCGACGGGACGGAAGAAAGCCATCAGCGCATGGTCGAGGCCCTGGAAGGCCTTATCATCTATACGGGCGAGCTCTTCGAGAACGACGCCATCGCCAAAGCTGCAATTGCGGGTGGTTACGGTGTCGACACCGAAGCGCTCCGGGACGAGTGGCGGCAGACCGTCGTGCAGGTGCTGGGCGAGGCAACGCTTGAACTTCCGAACGCCGGCTACATGCAGAAAGGCGGCCGCGACGGTGTTCACACCGAGCATCTCGGCCACATCCTGAGCGAGTTGCAATATATGCAGCGCGCCTATCCGGGCCTGACGTGGTGATCATGTGATGGCCGAGGTCGTCGACATGAAGACGGGCCATGACGCCGCCATCCGCGCGCGGGCGTGGGACGCGGCGGCTTGCGTCCCCGATCCCGAGATCCCGATGGTCACCGTGGCCGATCTCGGGATTCTGCGCTCGGTGGAAACTGATGCCGATGGCCGCATTCTCGCGCGTGTCACCCCGACCTATTCGGGCTGTCCGGCGACCCAGCTCATCGAGCAGATGGTGCTGGAGGCCCTGCAGCAGGCCGGGTTTGAGGATGCGCGCGTGGAATCGGTTCTCAGCCCCGCCTGGACGACTGACTGGATCAGCGACGAGGGCAAGGAGAAGCTTCGCCAGTTCGGCATCGCACCGCCGGAAAAGACGTCCAACTCCAAGCGGGCGCTGTTCGGCGAGACCATTGTCAACTGCCCGCGCTGTGGTTCATCCGAAACAGAGCGCGTCAGCGAATTCGGTTCGACACCCTGCAAGGCGCTCCACCGGTGCACCGCCTGCAAGGAACCGTTCGACTATTTCAAATGTCTTTGAGGGATAAAACATGGCCCGCTTTCATTCGTTGAGGATTGCCGATGTGCGTCGCGAGACGCCGGACGCCGTGTCCGTTGCTTTCGATATTCCGGAAGAAACGCGGGATGCGTTTACGTTCGTTCCGGGGCAGTATCTGACCCTGAAAGCAAATGTCGACGGTGAGCCGGTGCAGCGGACCTATTCCATCTGCAGCGGGCTGGACGAGGGGGAGCTACGCGTTGCCATCAAACGCGTCGAGGGCGGTGTCTTTTCCAATTTCGCCAATGACAATCTCGAAGCCGGCATGGCGCTGGATGTGATGGGGCCGCAGGGACGCTTCACGGCACAGCCATCCGCCGAGGCGCGCAACCATTATGTCGCCTTCACGGCGGGTTCCGGCATTACGCCGATCTTCTCGATCGTCAAGACGATCCTGAGCCGCGAGCCGGATAGCACCTTCACGATGTTCTACGGCAACCGCGACCGCGCCTCGGTGATCTTCCGTGAGCAGCTCGAAGACCTGAAGGACCGGTTCCTGGAGCGCTTTACATTGATCCACATTCTGAGCCGCGAGGGACAGGACGTCGATCTGCTGCATGGCCGGCTGGATTCGGAGCGCATCGAGAAATTCGCGGAAACGGGCCTGTTCGACGCGGACGCGGTGGCCAATGTGTTCCTGTGCGGGCCGGGCGACATGATCGAGACGAGCCGCGCCACGCTTGAAAAGCTCGGCGTTCCGTCCGAGCGCATCCGCTTTGAACTGTTCACGCCCGCCGAGGGAAGCCCGCCGCCGAAACCCAAGTCCAGGGAGGCGCAGGAAGCCGCGGAGAAAGGCGTTGCCATCGAAACCGTGCTTGACGGCGCTTCACAGGCATTCGTCATGGGCGCGCAGGACGACAATGTCGTCGATGCTGCGCACCGCCACGGGATCGAACTGCCGTTTTCCTGCAAGGGCGGCATGTGCTGCACCTGCCGTTGCCGCCTCAAGGAAGGCGAAGTCGAAATGGCCGCCAATTATTCGCTCGAGCCATGGGAACTGGAAGCCGGCTTCGTGCTCGCCTGCCAGTCGCGCCCGCTGACGGACAAGGTGGTGCTCGACTTCGACGAGGTGTGAGATTCAGGCGTGTTGTATTGAGGTCACATCATACACCTAATTGGTGTGCCGAATGGCGCAGCCTTTGCCTTCGAAATTTTACCCACTATGAGTTGCAACGCCGATCGGACCTGTAAATGCGTAACGGCCGCGCGCCCGACGCATGCGGACAAATGGACTCATGGAATGTACTTTTTCACAAAAACACTTTTGGGTCGGCTCGGCATCGTTCGCACCATTGCCGTTGTCTCCCTGGTATTGTCTTTGGCGGCCTGCAAACACGTGACCATTCCTCCCGGGCAGGACATTCCGGTACCCGGCCCCAAGGCAACACTGCACGATAGCTGGTCGAATATCTACACATTCAAGAAATCCGACTCAAACAGGCCCGAATGGCAGTACAGAACGGGTGGCGGCACAGAGGAATCGCTGCTCGGTGATGAACAGGAAGTCGATTTGCTGCCGACCAAGGTCGATCTCTTTTATGTGGAGAAGATCGAGTACAACGACAAGATATATCACACATTTGATGACATCACCGACCGCACGCATTTTACGGAAGACCCACGAAATCCGGTCTATGTCGGGCCTATCGGTCGAGCAATTCCGGCCAGCGATATTGTGGTTGTGGTTTCGGGGGAGGAGTATTTCGATCCGCGCAAAGTCGCCAGACCCGGTCGTGCGACCTATGCTGTGGAGAGCAAGCTGTCGTTCAAGGCACGGGAAGGCGCCGATTACTATATTCGCGGCAGGCTGCGCAGGGGCGGTTCCGAAATCTGGGTTGAAGATGCCAGCGGGAAAATCGTCAGCAAACCGGCCGGAAAAACCTGGCAGTTTCTTTGCAAGCCCGAATTCCTGCTCGGCGGTCGCGGCTGCACAGCAAAATAGTCTGGCGGCTATCAGCGTATTCGCGGTAAACGCTCACCCATGAACGGGCAAGACGGTACGCGATTCGGACTGGTTATCCTGCTCTGGGCGGCCGGGCTTTGCGCGGCGGCGCAGTTTGCAAAGATGGCCGTCGTATTTCCGACCGTTCAGGAACATTATCCGGGGGCCGGCGCGGAAGTCGGTTTTCTGGTTTCCATCATCAGCTTCATTGGCATAGTGCTCGGGACCTCGGCCGGAATGGTCATCGCCCGCCTGGGCTTTCGGCGGTTGCTCCTGTGGGCGTTGGTTCTCGGTGCCGCCGTTTCGGCATACCAGGCCACGTTGCCGCCGTTCGGCCTGATGATGATCAGCCGTTTCGTTGAAGGCATATCCCATCTCATCATCGTCGTCGCGGCCCCGACACTGATCGCGCAGATCAGCGCCGAACGGCATCGTCCGTATACGCTGACACTTTGGGGCACATTTTTCGGCGTGGCCTTTTCCGTGGTCGCCTGGCTCGGTATTCCGCTGGTCTCGGCGCACGGGCTGCACGTGATGTTTATCGCCCATGCGACCGTGACGTCGATTGTCGCCATCCTGCTCTATTTTTGGCTGCCGACGGTTTTGCCGGCGGACGCCGAGCGGACGATGCCCGGTATCGTCCACATCCTCAAGCAGCACGGGGCGATCTACCGGTCGCCGCATATGGCGGCGCCTGCGCTGGGCTGGCTTTTCTACACGTTCAGCTTCGTTTCGCTTCTGACCCTGTTGCCGGACACGGTTTCCGCTGAAAACAGGACTTTCGTTGCAGCGTCCATGCCGCTCGCAAGTATCGTCAGTTCGATGACGGCCGGCATGGCGATGTTGCGTTTCACCAGCGCAGTCAATGTCGTAATCGCCGGTTTTGCGATTGCACTGGGCGTCGCAGCCGCATTGTGGCTTGACCCCGGTAATGCCTGGCTTTGCATCTTGCTGTTCGGCGCGCTCGGACTTGTTCAGGGCGCCAGCTTCGCCGCGGTTCCGCAGTTAAACCGGACCCCGCAGACACAGGCCATGGCCAATGGCGCCATGGCGCAAACGGGCAATCTCGGCAACACTTGCGGCACGCCGGTCACGCTCGCCATCCTGGTTTCCCTCGGCTATGACGGCATGATCATGACGATCATGCTTTGCTATGTTCTTGGGATTTCAGTTCATTATCTGCTGGGGCGCTGGCGTCGTCTGGAACAGCCGCAAACCACTGGTTGATCGCACCGAAATCCATCTCGGCTTGACTGAATTATTGTCCAGAGTTTTCTTGCTGTAACGAATTTCAAATTTTTGACTTTTTGATAAAATTATGAAACTCTTTTCATGGCAGGGAGGAAACAAAATGAAATCAGCACTTGGTGTAACGCGCAGGGGACTTCTGCTTATCGCGGGGTTCCTGGGTATGGTTTTCGGCACGGGAATTGCGGCCGCCCAGGACGTGAAGGTCGCGGCAATTTACACTTTGCCCGTGGAACAGCAATGGATCAGCCGCATCCACAAGGCGCTTAACGCGGCCGCCGAACGCGGTGATATCGAATATGTCTTTTCGGAAAATGTCGCCAATACGGACTATGAGCGCGTGATGCGCGAATATGCCGAGCAGGGTCAGGACCTGATCGTCGGCGAGGTCTTCGGCCTCGAGCGGGCGGCGCGGAAAGTCGCCAAGGACTACCCGGATACCGCATTCCTGATGGGATCGTCTTTCGGTCCGGTGGCACCGAATTTCGCGGTGTTCGACAACTGGATTCACGAGCCGTCCTATCTTTCGGGGATGATCGCCGGCTCGGCGACGGAATCGAACGTGATCGGGATGGTCGGCGGCTATGCCATCCCGGAGGTGAACCGTCTGATGAATGCCTTTATGGACGGCGCGCGCGCGGTCAACCCGGACGTCAAGTTCATCGTCAACTTCATCGATAGCTGGTATGACCCACCGAAGGCCAAGGAAAGCGCATTCGCCATGATGGATGCCGGGGCGGACATCATGTATGCCGAGCGCTTCGGCGTCTCGGACGCCGCCGTCGAGCGCGGCGTCAAGGCGGTCGGAAACGTCATCGATACTTCAGGCGATTATCCCGGTACGATCCTGGCCTCGGCGCTGTGGCACATGGAGCCGACCATCGACAAGGCCATCGCCAATGTGAAGTCCGGCAACTTCGAGGCCGCCGACTACGGCCAGTTCAGCTTCATGGGCTATGGCGGCGGCTCGCTCGTTCTTGACGAGGCGCTGGTTCCGGCGGAGGTCGTGACCGCAACGCGGGAAAAGGAAGCCGAGATCATGGATGGGCTCTTCCGCGTCAACGTCAATGACGCGCGGCCGGTTTCCGACAACTAGAACAGACCCTCGGGCCGTGCACCATGCGCGGCCCGTTTCTTTATCTCTTGCAGAATTAGTCAATCATGGCTTCCGACAAGGTCCTGTCGCTGAACGGGCTGAGCAAGCGCTTCGGTTCGGTTGTCGCCAACAACGATGTCAGCCTGACCCTTAACAAGGGCGAGGTCCTGGCTCTGCTCGGCGAAAACGGCGCCGGCAAGACGACCCTGATGAACATGCTGTTCGGTCACTATCTGCCGGATGAGGGCAGTGTCGAGGTGGCCGATGAGAGCGGCGCCTTGCGTGCCTTGCCGCTTGGCCACCCGCAGGCGGCGATCGCAGCCGGTGTCGGAATGGTGCACCAGCACTTCACACTGGCCGAGAACCTCAATGCACTCGACAACATCGTCATGGGCTCGGAAAATCTGCGGGCGCTTCACCGCAACCGGCGTGCAGCCGCGGAAAAGATCCAGACTATCATGACGCGCAGCGGGCTCAGCGCGCCGCTCGATGTTCCCGTCGGGCGGCTGTCTGTCGGAGAACGCCAGCGCGTGGAGATCCTGAAAGCACTGTACCGCGATGTGCGTATTCTGGTGCTGGACGAGCCGACCGCGGTGCTGACGCCGCAGGAGGCCGACACGCTTTTCGAAAATATCGGAGCGATGGCGCGGGACGGGCTGTCGGTGATCTTCATTTCGCACAAGCTGCGTGAAGTGCTGGCGTTCTCGCACCGGATCGCGGTTCTGCGCCACGGCGCCAATGTCGGCGAGATCGCCACGGCCGATGCCGATGAACGCACAATTGCACGCATGATGGTCGGTGCCGACACAGAGCGGACTGAGCGCAGCGCCATGGAGCCCGGCGCGCCCGTTCTTTCACTGCGGGATATCCGCGTTCCGGGGCGCTCCGAGCGCGACACGCTGGAGATACCGGAACTCGATGTGTGCGGTAACGAAATTGTCGGTATTGCCGGGGTTTCCGGCAACGGTCAGGCGGCGCTTGCCGGCGTTATCTCCGGAACCGTGCAACCGCAATCGGGCACGATCGAGATTGGTGGCAAAACGTTGCATGACTTCAGCCCCACAGCAATGATCGGGGCCGGGGTCGGGCGTATCCCGGAGGACCGCCACCACGATGGCATTGTCGGCTCGATGAGCGTCGCGGAAAACATGGTGATCGAACGGCTGGACGATGAAGAGGTCCAGAAAAACGGCCTGCTTCGACGCGAGGCGATCGTGCGCAATGCCGAACGCCTGACAGAAGCTTACGATGTGCGTGGGCCGGGTGTCCAGGCGCCGGCAAGGCTGCTTTCCGGCGGCAATATTCAGAAGCTGATCCTTGCCCGTGTGTTCGAGCAAATGCCGAGCCTCATACTTGCGAACCAGCCGACACGTGGTCTCGATATGGGAGCAGCGGCCGAAGTCGCCCGCAGGCTGCTGGAAGCGCGGGCGCGGGGTGCGGGCATCATCCTGATCTCTGAGGATCTCGATGAAGTGCTTGGTCTTGCCGACCGCATATTGGTGATTCATGACGGGAAGCTCGGCACCGCGCCGTCGCGGGACCGGGAATCCATCGGCCTGATGATGGCGGGGGAAATGGCATGATACGCATTGAGCCACGCCAGGACAGCGGTCCTCTCCTGAGATACGGCGTTCCCGTTCTTTCCGCCGTTGTCGCACTGGCGCTGGCAGCTATTCCGCTGGCATCGGCGGGTGCCAATGTCGTGACGGCCTACGGGGAGATGTTCAGCGGTGTCTTCGGCTCGATCTTCGCTTTCTCGGAAATGCTGACGCGCGCCACCCCGCTGATATTCACCGGGCTGGCGGCGGCCGTCGCCTTTCGCGCCAGGCTCTGGAATATCGGCGCTGAGGGCCAGCTTTATCTCGGCGCCATGGCGGCCATTGCCGTCGGCACGGGGCTTTTCGATATTCCGGGAATTTTCCTGTTGCCGCTGATCATCCTTTGCGGCGCCGCCGCCGGCGCGGCGGGAATGGCGCTGCCCACATTTTTGAGAACGCGGTTCGGCGCCGACGAAGTTGTGACCACGCTGCTGCTGAATTTCATCATTCTGATTTTCCTGCAGATGATGCTGGAAGGTCCGATAAAGGATCCGATGGGGCTCGGTTGGCCGCAGAGCCCGCCGATCCTCGATCAGGGCATGCTGCCGACGCTGATTGACAGGATGCGGGTGCATTCGGGTCTGGTGCTGGCGATTGTCGCCGCGGTCATCGCGCAGTTCATGCTGGTGCGATCCGTATGGGGTTTCAGGCTGAGGGCGGTCGGCGAGAATGCGTCGGCAGCCAGGCATGCGGGGATCGGGGTCAACCGTCTGCTGTTCAGCGTTGCGATCGTCTCCGGCGCGCTCGCGGGTCTCGCGGGCGTCAGCGAGGTTGCCGGGCTGAAAGGCTATCTGACCGCGGATCTGTCGCCCGGGTTTGGCTATACGGGCATTGTTGTGGCGATGCTGGCCGGTTTGTCACCGGCCGGTGTCGTGCTGTCGGCGTTGTTCATCGCGTCGGTCTTTGTCGGTGCGGACAGTATGAGCCGTGCCATGGGCGTTTCGTCCTATCTGGCGGATCTGGTGGTTTCGATGTCCCTGCTTTGCGTTCTCGTCGGTGGATTCTTTGCGCGATTCCGGATCGTGCGGACACGCGTTTCGGCGGGAGGCGCCTGATGGATATTCTCCAGATCGTGTTCACCGAATCCTTCTGGGCGGCGAGCCTGCGTATCGCGACGCCGCTGATCTTCGGCGTTCTGGGCGCCCTGATCTGCGAGCGGGCCGGCGTTCTCAACCTCGGCATCGAGGGCATCTTCGTTGCCGGCGCGATGTCCGGCTGGATGGCGGTCTGGCTGGGGGCAGGGCTCTGGGGCGGCGTGCTCGTGGCCGCGCTGGCCGGCGGGTTCTTCGGCTTCATCCATGCGCTGCTGACCGTGCCGCTCGGATTGTCCCAGCACGTTTCGGGGCTGGGCGTGACGCTCTTCGCCACGTCGGTGAGCTATTTTACCTATCGGACGGCATTGCCCAACGTCTCGTCGCCGCCGCGGATCGAGCCGTTCCGGCCGCTCGACGTCCCGATTCTGTCGGATCTGCCTTTCGTCGGGCCGGTATTGTTCCAGCAGACGGCGCTGACATGGTTGGCGCTGCTGATGGTGGCTGTCGTGTGGTATGTGCTCAACCGGACGCCGCTGGGTGTTGCGATCAAAGCTGTCGGCGACAATCCGAGCAGTGTCGATGCACAGGGCCTTTCGGTTTACGGGTTGCGGATCGGCGCCATCGTGGCCGGTTCGGCGCTCATGGCGCTGGGTGGTGCGTTTTTGACCATGTCCGCCTTCGACGCCTTTTTCTTCGGAATGATCAATGGTCGCGGCTGGATCTGCATCGCCCTTGTGATCTTCGCGAGCTGGCGGCCCGGCAAGGCCCTTATCGGCGCGTTGCTTTTCGGTGCGTTCGATGCGCTCCAGGTGCGCCTGCAGACGGAAGTCGGCGCGCTGGTGCCGTCGCAGGTATTCCTGATGATGCCTTACATCCTGTCGATCATCGCTCTGGTGATCGCCGCGCGCGGCGCGGACTATCCACGCGCCCTGTTGCAGCCCTGGTTCAAGGGGCAGCGCTGAGCGCCGGCTCCCGCAGCAGGTAAATGCGGCACGTGTCCCCGGCCTTTGCGCCTTGCGCGTGAGGGGCGCGGATGACGAGGCAGTCGGATTCGGCGAATATTCGGGTCATCGAGGAATCCTGCTTGTCGAAGGGCGTCGCGACGAGCGTTCCATCCGCCAATTTTTCGAGCTTGGCGCGAAGGTAATCCTGTCTTCGGTCGTTCGCGGCGATATCGCGGCCAAGCACTGCGTCACGGTGCGGGTCCACCTCGCTGCTGCCCGACAGGCGGGCGATCAGCGGGCGCAGGAAGAGGTGGCTGCACACCAGGCTGGAGACCGGATTACCGGGCAGGCCGAGCACGTGCAGCGCGCCGAGTTTTCCGTACATCAGGGGTTTGCCCGGCCGCATGGCGATGCGCCAGAAATCCAGCGCCATGCCCCGTGCGACCAATGCCGACTGCACTAGGTCGTGTTTGCCGACGGAGGCGCCGCCGAGCGTCACCAGTATATCCGCCTTTTCGGCGATCGCGCGTTCAATGGCGGTTTCGATCACCTCCTGCCGGTCCTCGGCGATACCGAGATCGGTGACAGTTGCGCCATCCGCTTCAACAATGGACCGGACGCCGAATCCGTTCGAGGCGATGATCTGGTCCATGCCCGGCTCACCGCCCGGCGCCACGAGTTCGTCTCCCGTGGCGAGGATGGCGACATGGGGCTGCCGCTTGACCGGCAATTGCGGAAAGTTCATCGCGGCGGCGACGGTGATGCGGCCGGCGTCGAGCAACTGGCCGGCGCGAAGCACGACGTCGCCGCGTGCAAAATCCAATCCTTCGGGGCGGACATAATTTCCGCCTGGAACCGTGATGCCGACTTTGACGGTGCGGTTGTCGGGGCGCTCGGTGTCCTCCTGGATGACGATGGCATCGGCACCTTCGGGCACCGGCGCGCCGGTGAAGATGCGCACCGCCTGACCCGGACCGATCTTGCCCGGAAAGCCGTGGCCGGCCGGCGCTTCGCCGATGACCTCCAGATCGCGCGGCGGCGTATCCGTGTCGGCAGAACGGACCGCATATCCATCCATGGCCGAGGCGGGGAAGGGGGGCTGTGAGCGGATGGCCGTCACATCCTGCGCAAGACGCCGGCCGATGGCCGTTGCCAGCGGCACCTGTTCCGTATCGCCGATGGGTTCGACATCCGCCAGAATACGTGTTCGCGCTTCGTCGACGGGAAGCAGCGACATCAGGCCGTGTCCCCGTCGCGCTGCCATGCGCCGGATTTGCCGCCGGTCTTGGATACGAGCCGGATGCCTGTGATTTCCATCGCCTTGTCGGCCGCCTTTGCCATGTCATAGATGGTCAGGCAGGCAACGGAAACGGCCGTCAGCGCCTCCATCTCGACACCGGTCTTGCCGGACAGCTTTGCCATGACCTCGACACGCAGGCCGGGCAGATCCGGTTCTTCGGAAATGTCGACCGAGACCTTTGAGAGCATGAGCGGGTGGCAAAGCGGGATGAGGTCGGAGGTCCGCTTGGCGCCCATAATGCCGGCCAGCCGCGCAACACCGATGACGTCGCCTTTCTTCGCATCGCCGTCGCGGATCAGCGTCAGCGTCTGCGGCGCCATTTTGACGAATCCTTCCGCCACGGCAACACGTTCCGTGTCGGCCTTGCCGCCGACATCGACCATGTTGGCGGCACCGTCTTCGCCGATATGGGTCAGTTTGCTGTCACTGGACATCTCGGAGCCTTAGTCTTTACCAGTCAGAAGCATGCGGGTCGCCGTCGCGACATCGTCCTGGCGCATCAGGCTTTCGCCGACGAGGAAGGAGGTGATGCCGGACTTCGCGAGCCGCTTGCAGTCCTCGTGGGTGAATATGCCGCTTTCGCCGACAAGCAGCCGGTCATCCGGTACCAAGCCGGCCAGTCTCTCGCTCGTCTCGAGGCTGACCTCGAATGTGCGCAGGTTGCGGTTGTTGACGCCGAGCAGGCGCGAATTCAGGCGCAGGGCCCGTTCCACTTCCGCCTCGTCATGCACTTCGATCAGCGCGTCCATGCCAAGTTCGAACGCCGCGTCTTCAATCGCCCGCGCGTCATCATCGCTCAACGATGCCATGATGATCAAAATGGCGTCGGCTCCCCAGGAGCGTGCCTCGAACACCTGATAGGGCTCGAACATGAAATCCTTGCGCAGCGCCGGCAGGTGGGTCTCGCCCCGGGCGTCGGTCAGGAATTCCGGAGCGCCCTGAAAGGACGGGCTGTCCGTCAGGACCGATAGGCAGGTAGCGCCGCCGACCTCATAGGCGCGGGCCAGAGACGGTGGGTCGAAATCGGCGCGGATCAGTCCTTTGGACGGGCTGGCCTTCTTGATTTCAGCAATCAGACCGTAATTGCCCGTTCTGCTTTTTTGCTCCAGCGCATTCAGAAAACCGCGGGGCGGTTCGACGTCTGCGATGCGGTCCTTGATCTCGGCCAGAGGCGCGGCGCTTTTCGCGGCGGCGATCTCTTCGCGCTTGTATGTCTCGATCTTCTTGAGGATATCGGTCATTCGTCGGGTTCTTTGGCGTGCGCCTGGGAGGTCTTTACCAGCGCGTCGAGCGCCGCTTTCGCTGCACCTTTGTCGATTGCTTCTTCGGCCTTCGCGATGCCTTCCGAGATATCTTCCGCGACGCCGCCAATGACCAGCGATGCCGCGGTGTTCAGAAGTACGATATCGCGATAGGGGCCCTTTGTGCCGTGAAGTACATCCAGGAGCGCGGCCGCATTGTGCTGCGCATCGCCGCCCTTCAGCTTGTCGATGGTCACGGCTTGCAGGCCGAAAGCGTCGGGCGCGATTTCGAACTTGCGAATCTCGCCGTTTTCGAGCGCGACGATCTGCGTGACACCGGTCGTGGTCATCTCATCGAGGCCGTCGCCATGAACGACCCAGACGGTTTCCGATCCAAGATCCCTCAGCACTTCGGCAATCGGTTCCGACCATCTCGGATCGAACACACCGAGAAGCTGCTTCTTGACGCTTGCCGGATTGGAGAGCGGACCGAGCAGATTGAAGATGGTGCGTGTTCCCAGTTCCACCCGGGCAGAGCCCACATGGCGCATTGCCGAATGATGGCCGGGCGCGAACATGAAGCCGATGCCGGCATCGCGGATACAGGCCTCGATGCCGCCGGGATCAAGATCGATGTGAATGCCGAGAGCCACAAGCGTGTCCGCCGCGCCCGATTTCGACGTCAGGGCGCGGTTTCCGTGCTTGGCCACAGTCAGGCCGGCGCCTGCTGCGACCAGCGCAGCGCAGGTCGATACATTGTACGATCCCGAGGCGTCGCCACCCGTGCCTACGATGTCGACTGCGTGATCCGGCGCCTCGACGCGCAGCATCTTGTCGCGCATGGTCGCGACCGCGCCGGTGATCTCGGCAACGCTCTCGCCGCGCACGCGCAGCGCCATGAGAAATCCGCCGATCTGCGCAGCCGTGGCTTCGCCCGACATCATGATGCCGAAGGCTTCCTCGGCCTGTTGCCGCGTCAGGTGCTGCCCGCTCGCCGCGATCGCTATGTAGTCTTTGAGTTCGGACATTGCCTGTTCGCTCTAATACTCTGACAAAGCGAGATCGGCGACATTCGGATTGTACGAAACACCGAATTCCTCCTGCATCAATCCGATTGCCTGGGTGAGCATGTCATCGCCCATGCGCTGGGACAGGGATGTTTCCACGCCAGGCGCCAGTCCCGATCCGCTTGATGCCAGGGGTGACGTTACCTGCGACACCCGCAGCAGGATCTTCGCGGTGCCGCTGGCATCATCGGCGACGGCAACTAGGCCGTCCGGTCCGGAAAAAGCAGCATTGACCGCCGAAGAGCCGATGACGGCATCCTCGTCGCGGCGCTTCAGGTCATACTTGGTTTGCGTGACCAGACCCTGGTCGGCGGCGACGGCGGTCAGTTCCTCGCCGTCTTCGACGCGTTTCTGCAGTGCGCTCGCCAATACACCAAGCGCCTCTGATTCCTGCTGACGTCTCCAGTCTTCCAGAACCCAGTCGCGAACTTCGTCGAATTCGCGGTCGCGGGACGGTATGATGTCCTGAACCTCGAACCAGAGGAAACCCTCGCCGTTCAGGTTCAACGGTGCGGATTCGAGGCCTATATCGGTGTCGAACGCCTCGGCCAGAAGATCCTGCGACTCGGGAAGAGTGCGCAGGATGGTGCCGTCGGGCGTGCGTGCCGAACGGTCGACCGCTTCCACAATGACGGGCGTGAGCTTCTGTTTCCGCGCTGCTTCCTCGAGCGTTTCGCCGCCGGCGCGCGCGTCTTCATAGGCGTCATGCACGTCGAAGAGAATGGCTTCGGCTTCCACGAGCGCAAGCTCGTTGCGGATTTCGTCGCCGACCTCATCAAGACTTGCCGTGGTTTCGGGGGTGATCTTGCTGGCGCGAAGGATGACCGGGCCGAAGGCGCCGTTGACCACACCGCTCGTTCCGCCTTCCGCGGCGATGGCAAAGGCGGCCTCGGTGATAGACGGATCTGGCATGGTGTCACGCGCAAATGTTCCGAGCGCCACATCGCTCATGGTTTTGCCCTCGGCCGCAACGATCTCCTCGAAACTTGCTCCGCCGGCAATTTTGTCGGCGGCGGCCTTGGCGGCCGTCTCGTCGGTGAAACTCAGTTGTTCGACGGTTCTCGTTTCCGGGGTCCGGTACCGGTCGATACGTGCCTCGTAATCGGCCCGCACGGACTCCCCGCTGATCGTCGAGGGGTCGGTGATGTCGCTGGCCCGCAAAGTGACATAGGCGATCTTGCGGTATTCGGGCGCCCTGTATGTCGATTTGCGTTCCTCGAAATAGGCCTTCAAAACATCGTCCGCCGGATCGGCGACGGGGTCGATGGCGTCACGGTCGAGGACGACATAGTCCAGCGTCCGCGCCTCATTGTCGAACTGATGCACGGCTTTCAGCAGGGTCGCCGGCGCTTCATAGCCGTCCGATATCGCTTCGATGATCTGGGTGCGGACGGCAGCGTTCTGCTGGCTGAGGATATAATCCTCCTCGGTCATGTTCGCGTTGCGCAGCAGCGCGGCGAATGTGGTGCGGTCGAAGCGGCCGTCGACACCCTGAAAGGCAGGGTCGTCGGCGATCAGCGATGCCAGCCGGTCTTCGGAAAGTCCCAGATTCATGTGGCGCGACTGCTCGTCCAGCGCGGCGTTCATCGCGACCTGGATCAGAACCTGGTTCTCGATGCCCATGGCGCGGGCCTGCTCGCGTGTCAGTCTTTGCCCGAACTGACGCGACAGCATCGATATCTGGCGATCATAGGCGAGACGGAAATCGCTGGGCGTCACATTGGTATCGCCGACGGTGACGACGGAGCTGCCGACCCCCTGAAAGATTGTGCCGCTGATCCCCCAGACACCGAAGGACAGGACCAGGATCATGAGGAATATCTTTACGACCCAGGATCTTGCACTGTTGCGAAGAGCGTCGAGCATGAATTCTCCCTAGAAAACATCAACAGGTCTGTTCGACCAATTCCCGTATTTGCCGTGTTTTACGCATCGATTGCGGACGCCGCAAGGCCGAACGGCACAGAGCGTTACCGCCCGCCGAGCAACTCTTTTTGATGAGCCATTGGTTGCGCCGATTGATTTATCGCGCGGATTTGGTAGGTCCCTGTCAGATTGTCCGACGGACCTGGAAGGAAAATTCGATGACACCTGGTATCAGACCGCTCGTTGCGGGCAACTGGAAGATGAACGGCGACCGGGATTCCCTGCGTGAGATTGCCGCGATTGCGGGCGGGATCGATACGGCGCTGAGCGAGAAGATCGATGCCCTGATCTGCCCGCCGTCGACGCTTGTTTACCTAGCCGCCGCAGCCGTTCAGGACACCGGACTGAGCATCGGCGGGCAGGACTGTCACTGGGCGGCCTCGGGAGCGCATACCGGAGATATTTCAGCCTCCATGTTGGCCGATGCCAACGCCACGCATATCATCGTCGGACATTCCGAGCGCAGAACCGATCATGGAGAAAGCAGCGCTATCGTCCGGAAAAAGGCCGAAGCGGTGCATGCGGAAGGCCTGATTGCCATTGTGTGTATCGGAGAGACGAAGGGTGAGCGTGATGCCGGAGAGACGCTTGATGTCCTGAAGAAACAGCTCGACGCATCCGTACCGGATGCCTCAAGCGCTCAAAATACCGTGATCGCTTACGAGCCCGTATGGGCGATCGGCACTGGCGTAACGCCCACCGCCCAGGATGTGGAGGATGCGCATGCCTTCATGCGGCGGGAACTGGAAGACCGTTTCGGAAGCGATGGCGCGGGCATGCGGCTGCTTTATGGCGGATCCGTCAAGCCGGCCAATGCGGGTGAGTTGATGAGTGTCAACAATGTCGATGGCGCGCTGGTCGGCGGCGCGAGCTTGAAAGCGGACGACTTCCTCGCCATTTGTGAGGCATATCGGTAACGCGCCGCCAAATCGTCACGCCTGCGGGCGCGCGATATGGCGATGGGGGTTGGAATGCGTTCCAGCCTCGTGTACACAGCCGCGAATTTTCCATTTCGCCGTGAACGGCAGGAACAGTAATCCATGCAAACGGTTTTGATCGTTATCCATCTCATGATCGTGGTCGCCCTGGTCGGCGTCGTATTGCTGCAACGCTCCGAGGGCGGGGCGCTTGGCATCGGCGGCGGTTCAGGCGGTCTCATGTCGGCGCGCGGCGCGGCCGATGCGTTGACGCGCACAACGGGCATTCTCGCGGCCGCTTTCTTCGCAACATCCATCGCGCTCGGGATCTATGCCCGTTACGAATCGAGCCCGACGGATATTCTCGACCGCATTGAACAGACATCGCCAAGCGGCGGTCAGTCGGTTCTAGACCAGATCGGCGGCTCACCCGCATCGTCGGACGACAGCGGTTCGGCCGATATCCCGCAGCCGGCGACGTCAGGTGAGGGTGATACCCAGGTCCCGACGAGCCAGTAACACAAAGCCCGGAACAAGATAGCCGGCGGCGAACCAGCGCCGCCGGTTTTTGCTGTGCATGGCAGGCTTACGCCCCGTCGATTGATTTGCCTGTGCAAAAATTTGTCAAAAACACACCGGCCTATCGATTTGGGGCTGGTGGAATCGGTCACAACGCGGTAACGGAATAAGCCCATGGCGCGATATGTCTTCATCACTGGCGGCGTGGTTTCATCCTTGGGCAAGGGCATTGCAGCCGCCGCACTCGGCGCGCTCTTGCAGGCGCGCGGTTACAGCGTACGTATTCGAAAGCTCGATCCGTATCTCAATGTCGATCCCGGAACGATGAGCCCCTATCAGCACGGGGAGGTGTTCGTTACCGATGACGGCGCCGAGACCGACCTTGACCTGGGGCACTATGAACGTTTTACCGGCCGGTCCGCCGTACAGGCGGACAACATCACGACCGGGCGCATCTACAAGAACATTATCGACAAGGAACGCCGCGGCGACTATCTGGGCGCGACCGTTCAGGTCATTCCGCACGTCACCAATGAAATCAAGGACTTCGTCCTGGACGGCAATGACGACTACGATTTCGTACTGTGCGAAATCGGCGGCACGGTGGGCGACATCGAGGCCATGCCGTTTCTGGAGGCGATCCGGCAGTTGGGCAATGACCTGCCGCGCGGCAATGCTATCTATATCCACCTGACGCTGATGCCCTGGATTCCTGCCGCCGGCGAACTCAAGACGAAGCCGACGCAGCACTCGGTCAAGGAGCTCCAGTCGATCGGTATCGCACCCGATATCCTTCTGGTACGGGCCGACCGGTCCATCCCGGAGGAAGAGCGGCGCAAATTGTCGCTCTTTTGCAATGTGCGCTCTTCGGCGGTCATCCAAGCGCTCGACGTCGACAATATCTACGATGTGCCGATCTCCTATCACCGGGAAGGCCTGGACGATGAGGTGCTGGCCGCCTTCGGCATCGATCCGGCGCCGGCGCCGCGTATGGAACGGTGGGAAGAGGTCGCCGAACGGATCCGTACGCCGGAAGGCGAGGTGGCCATTGCCATCGTCGGCAAATATACGGGGCTCAAGGACGCCTACAAATCGCTGATCGAGGCTCTGCATCACGGCGGCATCGCCAATCATGTGAAGGTGAAGCTCGAATGGATCGAGTCTGAAATCTTCGAGAAGGAGGAGCCGGCCCCGTGGCTTGAAAAGGTGCACGGTATCCTGGTTCCCGGCGGTTTCGGAGAGCGCGGCGCGGAGGGAAAGATCCTCGCCGCCCGTTTCGCACGTGAGCGCAAGGTGCCCTATTTCGGCATCTGCTTCGGGATGCAGATGGCGGTCGTCGAAGCGGCCCGGTCCCTGGCAGGGTTGAGCAGCGCGTCATCCACCGAATTCGGCGAAACATCCGAGCCGGTCGTCGGGCTGATGACCGAGTGGCTCAAGGGCAACATGCTGGAGAAGCGGTCGAAATCCGGCGATCTTGGCGGGACGATGCGGCTCGGCGCCTACAAGGCGCATTTGAAAGAGGGAACGCGCATCGCCGATATCTACGGCTCAACCGAGATATCGGAGCGGCACCGCCACCGTTATGAAGTCAACCACGAATATGTGGATTCGCTCGAGGAACACGGCCTGGTCTTTTCCGGCATGTCGCCGGACGGTGTCCTGCCCGAGACCATCGAATATACGGATCATCCCTGGTTTGTCGGCGTCCAGTACCATCCGGAGCTGAAGTCCCGGCCACTCGATCCGCACCCGCTTTTCGCATCCTTTATCGAGGCCGCGCTGGAGCAGTCGCGCCTGGTGTAGAGAACCGACCCGTTTTCGCTCGGGACCGCTTTAAGTTTCGGCCGACGCGGGATACGAATCGGGCAGCTTTGACTGCTATACTTTGCCCGGCGACGCACGACGCTCAATCCTCAAATGCCGCATGTGCAGCAACGACCCAATGATCTTGTTTCAGTGTGCCATTATCTGAACGGATTCTGAAATTGGGCCTCAGAGTTTTCTCCCGAACTTTACGAAGGCGGTTTGATCGACGTAGTCTTCTCGCGCCTCTATATCATAATGCAGCGCAATGCTGGCATTGTTGCCGAGAGCAACAGG
>NZ_JAPJZH010000014.1 GCF_027889715.1 Allohoeflea poritis | reverse complement strand
CTCATAGCCGTTGAGCAGGAAGACGTCCTTGGTATCGTCATAGTAGGCAAGGCCCCTGCCCTCGCTGACCCGTTCGACGACATCGTAGCCGTCGACGCCCCAGCCATAGCCCAGCCAGCCCTGGTAGAGCCCCTGCCGCTTGGTCTTGCGCGCGGAATCGTAGCGAAGCTCAATCTTCGGTTCGAGACCGCGGTAACCCGGAAGATCAAGACCGTATTCATAGCTCGCATTGCCACGGCCAGAGGCCGTCGGGAAACTGCCTTCGGGAATTGTAACTTGATCGCCCGCCTCGGGCGCGGCTGAGGATATCCCGGTGAAGAAAACTGCTACCGTGGCCACGGCGATCAGGCCCAGAGCAATCTGCCTAACGACAAATCCAGAAAAGTGGATCGCGAAATTTGTCACCGAAAATCGGCTGTGCATGAAAGCCCCCAAAATTTCTTCGGTGGCAACGCATTCATCCCTCGACTGCCACCCAAATCTCAACAAGGCACAAGTATCCCCACACCGGAGTTGCCTCCGGAGCCATCCCATCGCCAAGTTGTGAGAATCACTCGAATTCGCGCAATACGGCTAACGCGTTAAACGGACTATCTGCAAGTGGAAATCACTAAAAGTTGCAAAGCCGGCTAGAAAGCCTGTGGAAAGCGACACGGAAACTTTGGATCGCACTATGCAGGAATGTTGGATGATGCGGATGTTGATTTTGGGAAATGCGGGCATCCTGGCGGATGGTTGCGAAGTATCTCAGCCCAACCAAACAACACTGAAAACATGTCTAATCATATGTTCCGTCGTGACTTGCGACCCAGTCTCGTATTCCTTGATCATTCCAATGATCTGCTCGTCGGAAAATCTGCGTTTCACGCTCAATCCTTTCCTGGACGGATCACTCACACCTAAATGGCCCGAATTCATGGGGCTGGGTCAGATTCTCTGGCGTTCGGAGCGTTTGGAGGGCAAACAAACAGTTCTCAAACTCGCCTTCAAAGATCGCTTAAGCTATTGCCGAAAGAGCGGACTTAGAACGGCAAATCTTACCTTTCCTTTCAAAATCTTAGGTGCTTTAGCAGGTAGAAATTTGGAGATGGTGCACCCGGCACGATTCGAACGTGCGACCTCTGCCTTCGGAGGGCAGCGCTCTATCCAGCTGAGCTACGGGTGCCTGGCGCCGGAACGCGAACACGGAAGTCTGGATAACCGATATGCGCTGCCACTGCAATCGGAATTTGCCGTTTCACATCAATCACTTTCAGGCCCGGCATGCGTGTCTTCGCACCCGTAAACCCGTATTCGATCAGATTGTTCCGGACGTCAGCGTTCAACGGGCTTCGGTCGCCGACCCTCATCGGATCGGCCTGTCGCCTCGCGTCGGCGCAGGGCATGCCGGAAGGGTTTTCGGGCGTGTGCCGAGCGACCTCCGGATCCTGATTTTTCTGCCGTTTGTTGTGGCGCAGGCCACAGACTTTCCTGCGCCGCGCATGAATATTGCCGTCACCAGGCCGCGCTCTGACGCTTTTTGAGTGGAGCTCGAAATGTTGAACCCGACATACACATCAAGACCGGCGACCTACGAGGATGCGCGCCATCTTGCCAGGCTGGTCAACCTCGCCGGCGACGGTCTTGCCTACCATCACTGGCAGACCCTGGCCGCGGGCTATGGCGATGACATCGACCCCTGGGCCATCGGCATCCGCCGCGCCGCGGGCGACAAGGCCGGCTTCTCCTATACCAAGTCAATGGTCGCCGAGAAGGACGGCAAGGTGACCGGATGCGTCTCCAGCTACATGATCGACGCGCCGTCGACAGAGAAGGACCATGCCGGCGCGCCGGCGGTCTTCCGCCCGCTACTGGAGCTGGAGGACATGGTCGTCGGATCGCACCATGTGAACGTGCTTGCGGTCTATCCGGAGCATCGCGGCAACGGCATCGGCAGCAGGCTGCTCGCGCAGGCCGAGGGTCTGATCGAGGGTGCGACGATGAGCCTGATCGTCTCGAATGCGAACCGCGACGCGCGGCGGCTCTATGAGCGGCTCGGATACCGCAGACATGCCAGCCGGCCGAAGATCAAGGGCGACTGGGACGGACCCGGCGAAGCCTGGATCCTTCTGGTCAAATAAGCCGATCTCGAAAACGGGACCGCCGCCTTGCGGCGGTCCCTTTCTTTCGGGCCTATTTGCCCTTTTCCTTGTGCATCAGGCTGAGGCCCTTTGCCGTCCGGTTCGGGAAACCGGTCCAATAGGTGTGCTCGGGCTTCAACGTCCCGTCCTCTTCCACGGCATAGACGCCGTCGCCGGATTTTTCGATCACATCCAGATAAGCGCCCAACGCGCCGTCGCTCTTCAGATACTGGCCGAAGAATGCGGTGACGAAGTGCTGGGTGATGTTGTTCATGCGGGTGTTGTCCCACACGGCATCGGCGTAATGGTCGAAGGGAATGAAATCGAGATGCTCGGAGGGCTGCCAGGCCTCCGCCGGCGCCGGAATGGGCGCACCGGCATTGTGGTTGGCATATTCGAAGGTCAGCAGATAGCGGTCCGTATTGGTGCTCAGATCGAAGATCGCCTTCGTGCCGTTCTCGTAGCCGGACACATCGTCGTCGCTGCCGGCGATGAAGAACATGGGAATGCGCACACCCGACAGGCCCGTCGCGTCCCAGAAGCCGGTGTTCATGCCCCAGGGCGCTATGGAGACGGCGGCCTTGATGCGCGGATCGATCAGCGCCTCATGGGAATCGCTGCCGGCAAGATGCGCTTCGAGCGTTCCGGCCGGCGCGCCCCATTCATATTCGGTGCTCGCCTGGGTCACGCCGCCGCCGGCGGTGATCACCGCGCCGTAGCCGCCCATGGAATATCCGATCAGACCGGTGTCGTCGGCATTGACCAGGCCGCTGAGGAAATTGCCGTCCGCCTTCGACATCTTGTCGATCGTATCGACGACGAAGGTCTGGTCGATGGACCGGTTGACGAGGGTCGAGCCGAATGCCGCGCGGTTGTCATAGGTGCTTTCCGTGTGGTCGATGGAAACGACGACATAGCCCTTGGTGGCCAGATTCTCGCCGAGATGGCTCATCAGGAAACGGTTCCCGGGATAGCCGTGCGAGACGATGATCAGCGGATAGGCGGTTTCCGGCGTCGCGGGTTCAGCGTCGCGCACGGCCCGGCCCTTGAGATCGACCTTGGTGACGCCGTCGCGCAGCAACACGTCCTTGTAGACGCCCTCATAGCCGGTGCCGATCGCGGCCGGATACCACACTTCCAGCGTCAGCGGCCGGTCGTAGCGCGGCAGGTCCTTGCCGTCTTCCACCTTGAGGATATCGATCTGTCCGGGATTGGAGACCTCAATCGTGCGCACACCGATGGGGCTGTCCCCATGGGCGGCGAGAGCCGGCGCGTCCGGCCGTATCAGGTCGACGCGGTTGTCTTCGGCAAGAGCTGCCGTGCACAGCAACCCCGTCAAGGCTGCGACCCCAATTGCATGTTTCATAGTGTATCCCTGTCTTCGCGTTTCCAGTTGCCGTTGCGGGAACGGATCTCCACCATACTACCGAGTAGGTTTCACCGCCAGCCGTAACACGGCTCGGCAACGGGTCTGTGACAGAAATCGCAAAACCGCCAAAGGCAATGCCGCAGTCCGGCGGCCGGCTATTGTCCGGTGATCCGGTAGAGCGTGATCGAAAGGCGTCGGCCCTTCGAATAGTTGAAGCCGGAAATGGGCTCCCCGCCTTCGGCCCTTGCGCCACCGGCGCTGAGCGCCGTCAAAAAGGCCGGCGCGTCCTCTTCCGGCACGGCGGCAATGGCGCAGTCGGGATCGCTCAGAAGATATTCGGCGGCGCTGCCGGGTCCGGTCAGCAGCGTTTCCGTTCCGGCCAGGAACACGAGGCTCGGCTCATGATAGGTCACCGAGGCGAGCACCGAGTCGGCGCAGGCCTTCTCGGCCTCGAACCGCTCGACGATCTGCCGGCTGACCCACATTTCATCGACCTGGGGAAGGATGGCCGAAAATGCCAGCCCGTAGGCCGTCGTCGCCGTCAGTGTCGCCACCAGCACCCGCCGCACGGGCGCCAGCTCAAGCCCGTAGCCGAGGCTGAACCAGCAGGCCATCACCAGCAGCAGCACCACCGGAATGCTCCAGAACGAGAAACTGCCGGCGATGTAGACCGGAACGATAATGGCGAGCGAGGCAAAGGCGATGGTCACGACGATGACACCGAAGCCGGTCAGACCGTGCAATATCCTTTGCCACATGAGCGGTTTGGGCGCTTCGCTGGCGGCAAGACCGAGAAACCAGCCGCCAAGCAGCAGGATCGCCGGATAGGACGGCAGAACGTAATGCGGCAGCTTGGTCGGTATAAGTTCGAAGAACAGCCAGAGCGGCAGATACCAGGCGACACAGAACATCATGCGCGCATCGGCGAACATGCGCCGCAAGGCATGGGTGCCGCCGATAACGGCGATCAGCCCGAACGGCCACATCAACAGCGAATAGGTCAGGATGTAATAGCCCGGAGGCGCACCGTGCGATTCCTGGCCGGAGGCGACCTTTGCCAGCATGTCCCGGCCGATCGCTTCCTGCCAGAAGGCGGCGCCGCTCTTCCAGGTGATCAGCAGCAGCCATGGCAGCGCGATAAGCACGGCAAGCGCTAAGCCGCGCAGCGGCTTGAGATCGGACAGCCAGGCACGCGAGCGACCGCGGTCGAAAATGACGATGAACAGGACCGTCAATGCGCTGACAAGCGGGGTGATCGGACCTTTAACGAGGATCGACGCGCCCTGGGCGATCCAGAACAACCAGACCAGTTGGCCGGGAACCTCTTTGTCCTCGCGGTTCGCCACATAGGTGCGGGCAAGGCACCCTTGCGCCACAATGGTCAACAACAACAGGACAGAGTCGGTCTTTGCAAGGCGGCCCTCGAACCCGGCGCCGAACATGCCGGCCAGCATAAGCGCCGCGATCAGCCCGGCCGTGTGACCGAACAGGGCCTGGCCGACCCAGTATAGGGCGGCAACGGATGCGGCAACGGCGATAACGGAAACAATGCGATAGGCCGCAATCGGCGCCTCGCCCCCCTCGCCCGTCAGACTGACGGTCAGCGACTGCAGCCAGTAGACCCCGATGGGTTTCTTGTAGCGCGGCTGGTTCTGGAATCTGATATCGACATAATCGCCGCTTTCGACCATCTGTTTGGTGGACTGGACGTAGCGCGCCTCGTCGCGATCGATCGGCGGCAATTGACCTATGCCGGGCACAAGCACGGCCAGACCGAGGAAAAACAGCATCACATAGCGAAGCAGGCCCGCCCGTCCGTCCGCCGCGCCCAGCCGAATGAACCGATTCTGCTGCGTCAAATGCTTCAACTCGATCCGATCTCTTGTCAGTCCGTCTGGGCCATGGCGGCCTTTCTTTCATTGGCGATAAGCCAGAGATTGCGAATATAGATAATCAAACCCATGCCCTGTCCGGCGATGAACACCGGATCCTGACGCTGAATCGCATAAATGAATAACATGCCTCCGCCGAACAGGGAAAAAAACCAGAAGGCAATCGGCACGACCGAGCGCTTTGCCCGCTCGGAGGCGATCCACTGGACGACAAAGCGCATGGTGAAGCACGCCTGAGCGACAAAGCCGAGCAGCACCCAGGCATTGAATTGCTCAACAAAAACAACCCGGAACCACTCCAACAAGGGTGCAAACAGCTCACTCATAACGTATTTCCTCAACAACAGGCATCAGTTTGCGGCGCCGCTTCAGCCACCAGACGCCGAAAAGGTCCAGCGCGCCGCGCAATCCGCGGTCCAGTATGCCGTAATTGGACTGCCCGTACCGGCGCGGCCGGTCGAGGACATCGATGGCGACGACGTCGTAACCCTCCTGAATCACCAGTGCGGGCAGAAAGCGGTGAGTGCCGTTGAAGAACGGCAGACGGCGGAAAATATCGGCATGAACAGCCTTGAGACCGCAGCCGGAATCACGGGTGCGGTCGTTCAGGATGGAACCGCGAAGCCAATTGGCGAAACGCGAGGAAAGCTGCTTGAGCTTGGTATCCTTGCGCTTGATGCGCTGGCCGCAGGCAATGCCGGTTTGCGGCCCGCTCTCGATCAGCTTGTCGACCAGCTGACCGATATATTTCGGGTCGTTCTGGCCGTCGCCGTCAATGGTGGCGATGACCGTGCCGGACGCAGCCAGGACCCCGCTGCGCAGCGACAGGCTCTGCCCGACCGAGGATTCATGGCGCAGATGCCGGACCGCAAAGGCGCGCTTGCCAGCCTCGACTTCCAGCACCTGCGGCGTATCGTCGGTCGATCCGTCATTGACGACGATCACCTCGATTTCGCGGTCACCGAGATGCTCGGCGATCTCGTCCAGCAGCGGCGGAATGTTCGGCGCTTCGTTCTTGCAGGGGATGACAATGGAGATCATGGACGTGCCTTGGTGCGGGGTTCCGCATTCGAGCCAAAGTGAAAGCCGAAACAGATATTTGCAGGACGTCAGCCGGATCGTCCGGCACCTGCCGATTATCAACGGTTTTGCGCGCCGACGCCTTAGCAAGGCGGCGCGGGCGAAGCAAGTTCTTTGTCCGCAGCCTTGACCGCGGCGGCGGGCAATAAATCGATGGCTGCTCCCTTTACTGCGGAGCGAAGAACGCCATACTCTGGTCGGTAAAACAGAAACTTGGAATCCGGGAGGAAAATCAACATGAAGGGACTGATGCAGGATTGGCCGCTGCTGTGTCACAAGATTATCGACCACGCAGCCACCTATCACGGCGAACGGGAGATCGTTTCGCGGTCGGTTGAAGGCCCGATGCATCGCACAAACTACCGCGCCATCGGCAACCGGGCGCGGCAAGTCGCCAAACGGCTCGAGAAAGACGGCATCGCATTCGGCGACCGGGTCGCGACCATGGCCTGGAACACCTGGCGTCACATGGAAGTCTGGTACGGCATCCTCGGACTTGGCGCGGTCTATCACACGCTCAATCCGCGGCTGTTTCCGGATCAGATCGCCTGGATCATGAACGACGCGGAAGACCGGCTGCTGTTCGTCGACCTGACCTTCCTTCCGGTGGTCGAGGCCGTTGCAGACAAAGTCGCGAGCCTCGAGAAGGTGGTCGTGCTGACCGACGCGGCCCATATGCCCGACACGAAGATCAAGAACGCCGTTGCCTACGAGGAATGGGTATCGGAAGTCGACAGCGATTTCGCCTGGCGCGATTTCGATGAAACGACCGCAGCCGGCATGTGCTACACCTCCGGAACGACAGGCGATCCGAAGGGGGTCGTCTATTCGCACCGTTCGAATGTCCTGCATGCCATGGCGGCAGCACAGCCGGACATGCTCAACCTGTCCTCCCGCGACCGCATGATGCCGGTCGTGCCGTTCTTCCACGCCAATGGCTGGTCCACGGCGTTCGTCTGCCCGATGGTGGGCTCGACAATGGTGCTGCCGGGCGCCGGCATGGACGGAGAATCGATTTACCAGATCCTGACCGAGGAACGCGTGACCATGACGGCGGCGGTGCCGACCGTGTGGCTGATGCTGCTGCAGCACCTGGAAAAGGTCGGCGGCGCGCTGCCCGATCTGGAAAATGTCGTGATCGGCGGCTCCGCCTGTCCGCGGGCCATCACCCAGGCCTTCCAGGACAAATATGGCGTCAACGTCATCCACGCCTGGGGCATGACGGAAATGAGCCCGCTGGGAACGCTGTGTTCCATCAAGCCGGATTACGCGCATCTGGAAGGAGATGACAAACTCGACCTTCAGGCCAAACAGGGCCACCCGCCCTTCACCGTCGAAATGAAGGTCACGGATGACGACAACAACGCCCTACCCTGGGACGGCGAGACCTTCGGGCGGCTCAAGGTGCGGGGGCCCGCCATTTCCTCGTCCTACTACAAGGGTCGCGGCGCCGAGCAGTTCGATGAAGAGAACTGGTTCGATACCGGCGATGTCGCCCATATCGACAAGCACGGCTATATGGAAATCACGGACCGGGCCAAGGACGTGATCAAATCGGGCGGCGAGTGGATTTCGTCCATCGAACTGGAAAACCTCGCCGTCGGTCACGAAGATGTCGCCGAGGCGGCGGTGATCGGTATCGCGCATCCCAAGTGGGACGAAAGACCGTTGCTCGTCATCGTCCGCAAGGAAGGCCGCGAGCCGGGCAAGGAGGACATCCTGGGCTTCATGCGCGACAAGATCGCGAAATGGTGGATGCCGGACGATGTCGCCTTCGTCGACGAGATCCCGCATACGGCAACCGGCAAGATCCAGAAAACCGTGCTGCGGGATCAGTTCAAGGATTTCCGTTTTCCCGACACCTGAACCGTATAGTGGTCCGGTCGAGGGCCGGCATCGATCAGCCGGCCCAGTAGGTGCGCGTCAGCATATAGCCGCCGGCCGAGGCGGAAGCGGTAAGTGCGGTGCCCCAGGCAATATCCACCACAACGACGGCCAGCGGCCAGTCGCGAAGCGTCGCGTAGTTGGTAACGTCATAGGTCCCGTAGGCGACAAGCCCGAGCAAAGCGCCAAGCAAAAGTGCCGTCAGGAGAGACTGTTCTTTCAGAGCCGGCAGCACTGCGAAAACCACGATGCCGGCGACGTAAAGTATGTAGAAGACAGCGGCCACGCCGAGCCGCGGCTGGTCCAGCATATAGGAACCAAGCTGACTGCGGTAAAATCCGCCCGCAATATAGGCCAGCCACAGATAGTCGATCACGAAGAAGACGACCGCCGTAAAAAGATAGGCTTTGATAAAAAGCTGCATTGCGTTCCAATTCAATATGTTGCCGTCTCAATTACGGGCCGCGGGCTGGTTCGGATCACAGGATCGCGAGCGGCGCCGAAAATCGGCATTCCGGGTGATCCGAGCCATTCGGGATGGCGTATGAGTTTGGTATATGCGGCAAATGCGGGAGACTTCCGTTGCGTAAACTGAATATTGCGGTCATTGGCGGTGGGATATCGGGGCTATCGGCGGCCTGGCTGTTGAGCAAGGGGCACAATGTCACGCTTTTCGAGCGCAGCAACTGCCTCGGCGGCCACGCCCACACGGTCGATGTCGAGACGGCGGACGGGATCGTTCCCGTGGACACCGGATTTATCGTCTTCAACCAGGCCAACTATCCCAATCTTTGCGCGCTGTTCCGGCACCTGGACGTGCAATGTGCGACAACGGAGATGAGTTTCTCGCTTACGCATGATTTCGGCCGCTATGAATATGCGGGCCACGGCTCCGGCTATTTCGGCCAGAGGCGCAACATAGCCAATGTCCAGCACTGGATGCTGCTGAAGGAGATCAACCGCTTCTTCCGGAAAGCCAAACACAGGATCGGCCTTTATCACCTGGACACCACGCTCGGCGAATTCCTGGAACGCGAGCACTATTCCCGCGATTTCATCGACGATCATATCATCCCCATGGGGGCCGCGATCTGGTCGACATCGATGGAGAGGATGCTGGATTTTCCGGCCCGTGCTTTCATCGATTTCTACGCCAATCACGGCATGCTGCAGTTCAAGAACCGACCGGACTGGAACACGGTCCTGGGCGGCAGCCGCAACTATGTGGAAAAGCTTGTCGCGGACGGACATTTCCACACGGTCCTTGGCGCCGACATCAAGACCGTGACCCGTCGACCGGACCGAGTGCTGATTTCCATGCGTGACGGCGTCACACAGCTTTTCGATCACGTGGTGATGGCAACCCATGCGGATCAGGCCGTGGCGCTGCTTGATGACAGGGACGCGGCGGAAACATCGCTGCTTGGCGCGTTTCCCTATCAGGAAAACACGGCCATCCTGCACACGGACGACAGGTGGATGCCGAAGCGCAACCGGCTGTGGTCGAGCTGGAACTACATCAAGGCGGGCCGCAAATCAGCCGACGAACTCTGCGTGAGCTACTGGATGAACCGGCTCCAGTCCCTGCCGACGCGCGAAAACATCTTCGTCACGCTCAACCCGATCCGCGAGATCGCGTCCGAAACGATCATCCGGGAAATGCGCTACGAGCACCCGGTCTTTACCGCCGAAGCCTTTCGGGCGCAGGAGAACATGCCGACGCTGCAGGGCTACCGGCGCACCTGGTATTGCGGCAGCTATCTGGGCTACGGATTTCACGAGGACGGTATAGCCAGCGGGCTGGCGGTGGCGGAAAAACTGGGCGGTCTTGCAAGGCCGTGGGCGAGCGATCCGGCATTCGACGTGCGCCGCAGCGGCTTTGAGGAGTACCTGCAGGTGGCCGAATGAGCACGATCCGCGATGCAATCTATGTCGGTACCGTCATGCACCGTCGGCTGCGCCCGAAGCCGCACGGATTCCGTTATTCCGTTTTCACGATGCTGATCGACGTCGACCGTCTGCCCGAACTCGGCAGGCGTTTGCGCCTGTTCTCCCACAACCGGTTCAATGTCTATTCCGTTCACGAAAGCGATCTCGGCGACGGTGGCGCCCTCAAGCCGCATCTTCACGAACTGGCAAGACAGGCACTCGGCGCGCGCCGCACGCAAAAATTCCTGATGCAGTGCTACCCGCGCGTTTTCGGCTATGTCTTCAATCCGCTGACCGTCTATTACGGCCTCGATGCGGATGAGCGGCCGAGCATCGTCATCTACGAGGTGACGAACACATTCGGCGAGCGGCACAGCTATGCGATCCCGGTTGAGGACGACGGTAATGGCTGCATTCGCCAGAGCTGCGAGAAGGTGCTGCATGTATCGCCCTTCAACGAGGTGCGGGGCCGTTACGCCTTCAAAACCCGTCTGCCGGAGCAGACATCCAATATCGCGATCCTGCTGAAGGACAGTGACGGACCGCTGCTTGCGGCACAGTTCAGCGGAAGCCGGGTTCCGCTGACCGACGCGTCGCTGGCACGTCTTGCCGTCACCCACGGCCTGATGACCGCCAAGGTCTGGCTCGGGATCCACTTCGAAGCCTTGAAGCTCTGGAAGAAACGTCTGCGCTTTTTCAGGAAACCGCCGCCGCCGGCTTCGGCTGTTACGGTTCCGGCCGCCGATAAAGGCCAACAGATCGCAGCTTAGCCCTTCCGCTTTCCGGCCCCGGTCATGCGCCTTATCAGTGCATAGTAAAGGCCGGTGGGCAGGAAATTCATCAGTCGGATTGCCGATGTGAACCCGAACGGGAAGAAGATTGCCGGCTTGTGCCGGATAATCCCGTCGAGAAGTTTTTGCGCGGCAGTGTCGGCGCTGATGAGGCCCGGCATCTTGAACTGATTGACCCGCGCCATCGGCGTGTCGACGAAACCCGGATTGGCGATCGTCACCTCGATCCCCCATGCGCTGAGCTCGATCGCCAGCGTCTCGACCAGATTGATCAGCGCGGCCTTTGTCGGACCATAGGCGGCTGAGGTCGGCAGACCGCGATAACCGGCCACGGACGCGACAATCACGATGCGGCCGCCGCCCCGCGCCTTCATGCCGGGCAGCAGGGCGTTGACCGTGTCGACGACGCCGAAATAGTTGATATCCATCGCCCGGCGCATTTCGCCCACATCCATCTCGTCCGCCGCCATCGGCACCCAGACGCCGGCACAAAGAACCGCGAGGTCAATGCCGGAGAAGCGCTTCTCGATTTCCGCGACCGCATCGGCGATCGCCTCTTTGTCGGAGATGTCGGCGGGAAACGCGGAGAGGCGCTTGCCGGCGCTTTGCATCACTTCGAGCTTGTCGGCGGATCGCGCCGTTATCGCGACATTGTCGGCGCACGCCTCCATAAGCCGCGCCAGGCTGGCGCCGATGCCCGAACTCGCCCCAACGATCCAGACATTGCCCAGCCGAGACTTGCCCGATTTGGCCATCGCGGGAAGCAATAGCGGCTCAGATTCCGACCAGCGGCTGCATCAACCGGCTGACAATGCCCTTGAAGCGCGTCGGCTCTTCAGTCGCGACCAGACAGATGCAGGGATCGTCCGAATCGACGACCGGCTGGTGTTCGACATGCTCATCGAGATCGGCGACGTCGCCGGGACCGAAACGGCCCATCGAGTCGCTGTAGGAGCCACGCAGGATCAGCGTCATCTCGGTTCCGCCGTGGCCGTGTTCCGGCATCTTGCGTCCCGAACCGATCTTCAGCATGAACAATGACGAAGAGGTGTCGGCAAGTTCGATCTTGTGTCTGTAGACGCCCGGAACCACGAGACGCCAAGGCACATCGTCCAGCGATCCGCCGATCAGGCTGCTCAGGGGCAGCGGAACATCGCCGTCCGGATCATTTGCCGGCGTTGCCTCGACAGGCCGTCGTTTTGTTGCGGTGTCCGGTGCGGCATCGATCATTCGCGACAGGCGCGTGAATGAGCCGTCCGAAAGCGCCGCTTCCGGCATGTCGGACAAGCAGGCTCCGCCGACGGCCTCGGCCAGACGGACCGCCTGCCGGCATTCGTCGCACATGGCAATATGTGAGGCCACGACCACCGCAAATGCGGGGTCAAGGTCCCCGGCTGCGTAGCGCATCAGCGATGCAGCATCCAGATGATGATGAATGCTCATCTCAAATCCTCGAGATTTTCCTTCAGTTTCTTGTAAGCCAACCGGGTCCGGGATTTCACCGTGCCGATCGGCAGGTTCAATTTTTTTGCGATCTCGCTTTGCGGCATGAACTGGTTGAAGGCCAGGTCAATCACATCGCGCTGCTCCTGCGGCAGTTTCTGCAAAGCCGCGCGGACGATCTCTCCATGCTGACCGGCAATCATCTCGCTTTCCGCGCTCGGCGCATCGCTGGCGATTGACACGGTCTCGACATCCACGAAGGGCTGAACGGGCTGTCGCCTCAGCCGATCGATCCGCGCATTGCGGGCGATCGTGAATATCCAGGTTGAAACTGAGCCGCGCTCAGGCGCATAGAGCGCGGCCTTGCGCCAAACCGTCAGCATGACTTCCTGCATCAGGTCCTCCGCAAGGTCTTCGCCGGCCCCTGAGCCGAGCATCATTCCTTTGATCCTTGGGCCGAACCTTACGAACAGGGATTCAAACGCCGATTTGTCGCGGTTGTCGGCAACGGCCGTTATCAGCGCCTCGTGTCGCGCCTGATCCGTATTTGGTCCCGGATCCTCGGTCGTTTCTTCCATCCGCAAGACTTTCAGCATCGTCCGGCCTTCTGTTTTAACCGGACCCATTACGTTGACCGCGCGACATCGGATCACGGCCAATCAAAATTTATCAGCATTTTTCGCGGGAAGGACAATTTTCTCGAAACCGGGTGATCCGACAGCGGTCCCGTGGCGTAATCCATGCCAGCTAGCAACCCGGATCATCCGGCGGTCGACTGCCTCTACACCTGCAGAGGAGATGAACATGCAGAAACTGATTATCGCCGCATCCGTGGCAATGGGAATTGCCGCAGCCGCACCCGCGAATGCCGCAAATATCGTTGAAACCGCGCAGGGCGCCGGAACATTCAACACGCTGATTGCCGCGGCTCAGGCCGCCGGACTTGCCGATGCACTTGCGACAGGCGAAAACCTGACCGTTTTCGCGCCCACTGACGAGGCCTTTGCCGCGTTGCCGGAAGGCACGGTCGAGAACCTTCTCAAGCCTGAAAACAAAGACCAGCTTGCCGCCATCCTCAGCTATCACGTGCTGCCGCGCAAGCTGATGTCCACCGACCTTCCGGGCCGCCGCATTCACGTCAAGACGCTGAAGACTTCCGGTGACAAGACGCTTTCGGTCGAAAAATCGTCCGCCGGCGTGACGGTGGACAATGCCAATGTCGTGTCCGCCGACATTATCGCCGACAACGGCGTCATCCATGTTATCGACGCCGTCGTACTCCCCTCCAACTGACCGTCGATAGCCGCGCGTCCATGTCGCCGGACGTGCATTGGGCGCGCAATCCTGACTGCGCGCCCTTTTTGTTGCTATTTGTTTCGGCAACCGGCCCGGAAGATGGACCTTAAACCGCTGTTTTCCGTCTATCGGATGCGGGCTTCCGTTTCCTTGTCGAACAGCATGGCGCGCCCGGGTTCGAACGTGATTCCGACCCGCGAGCCCTCGACGGAGCGTTCGTCGCCGCGCTCCTCGACAATGATCTTCTCGCCATTGTCGGAAATCAGATAGTCGTAGGATGTGCCGCCAAGCGCCTCCGTCAGGTCAACGGACATTGTGTCGCCCGCCCTGTCGATCTCGATATGCTCGGGGCGAATTCCCAGAACGACGGGCGTGCCGGCGGCCGGCATGGTTACCGGCAGCTTGACGTTGCTCTTCAGGGCCGGAACCTCGATGGAATCGCCCTGGCTGGTGCCTTCGAGGAAGTTCATGGCGGGCGAGCCGATAAAGCCGGCGACAAACCGGTTGTCCGGATCGCGATAAAGGTCCAGCGGCGCGCCGACCTGTTCGATGTGACCGCCGCGCAGAACGACGATCTTGTCCGCAAGGGTCATGGCCTCGACCTGGTCGTGGGTCACGTAGATCATGGTCGCGCCGATTTCCTTGTGCAGACGCGCGATCTCGACGCGCATCTCCACGCGCAATTCGGCATCCAGGTTGGAAAGCGGCTCGTCGAACAGGAATACCTCCGGCCCGCGAACAATGGCGCGGCCGATGGAGACGCGCTGGCGCTGACCGCCCGACAGTGCGGAGGGCTTGCGGTTGAGATACTGCTCCAGTTTGAGAATGCGGGTGGCTTCGGCAACCTTCTCCTCGATCTCGGCCTTGGGGTGACCGTTCATCTTAAGGCCGAAACCCATGTTTTCCTTGACCGTCATATGCGGATAGAGCGCATAGGTCTGAAACACCATGGCAACGCCGCGCTGCGCCGGGTCCATCCTGGTAACGTCGCGGGTGCCGATCGAGATCTTGCCTTCCGTGGTCTCTTCCAGTCCGGCCACCATGCGCAGGAGCGTCGATTTTCCGCATCCCGACGGCCCGACAAACACGCAGAACTCGCCATCGTCGATGTGAAGGTTCACGCCGTGGATTACCTGCACATCACTGTACCGCTTGACGACGTTTTGAAGTGCTACACCTGACATTTCGTTAGATCTCCATTGTTTCCGGCGTTCCCTGATTGTCGGGGAAGCGCCAGTATTCAGCGGCTGCAGCCACCTGCGTTGCGGCATCCTGCAAGTCGGGCACGAATTTTTTCAGCTTGCCGAGCGAAGTCCGGGCCGACGTGCTGGTCACGGAAATCGCGCCCATCAGCTGCCGCGTTCTGGACAGCACGGGCACGGCCACGCAGATGATTCCGGGCTCGTGGTCTTCACGGTCCAGCGCAAATCCATCCTCACGGATCTGGTGCAGTTCGTCGGTGAGCTCCTGCTGGGAGCATATCGTCGACGGCGTGAAGCGGTGGTAGGATTGTTGCGGCAGCATGCGATCCAGCTCATCCGGCGGCAGATGGGCCAGCATTGCCTTGCCGACACCCGTGCAGTAGGCGGGGCCGACCTTGCCGGCTTCGGAGAACATGTTGACGCGGCGCTTGGCGTCCAGCTTGTCCAGATAAAGGACATGCGGCCCGTCGAGCTGCGCCAGGTGGATGGTCTCTCCGGTCGCCCGGCTGAGCGCCGTCAGATGCGGCCGGGCGACCGGCGCCAGGGACGATTGGGTCCATGCCGAATGGGCGAGGCGCACCAGGCGCACGCCAAGCGCGTATGTCTGCCATTCCCGGTCGAAGGTCAGCACGCCCTCGGTCACCAGATTCTGCAGGATCCGGTAGAGCGTCGCCTTGGGATATGGGGAGACTTCCAGGACATCGTTGAACCGGACAGGCCGCTCAAAAGACGCCACCAGGTCAAGAACGCTCAGCGCCTTGCCCACAGTCCCGCTCGACTTGCGTACAGCTTCCAATTCCGATCCTCCCCGTCCCCTTCCGGCACGAAATACCGGCGAGGACATTCTTGACAAGCGTAGGTTAATCGTGCTCCAATTTCAATATGTAAATTATAGTTTCATTATTCGGAACTCAAAGGGAGGATACCATGCGTTCCATTTTGAAGGCGTCGGCATTGGCGCTGGCGACCAGCGTCGCTTTGGTTTCAGGGGCTGTGGCCGCTGACAAACTGAGCGGCGAAATGAAAATCTTCCTCGATACGTCGAACCCGGCGCCGCGCGCGACTTTCGAAGGCGTCATTGCACAATTCGACGAAATGCATCCGGACCTGAAGATCGAAACGACGATCATCGACCGCGAAGCCTACAAGACCCAGATCAGGAACTTCCTGACGGCCAATCCTCCGGATGTCGCGACCTGGTATGCCGGCAACCGCATGCTGCCCTATGTCACAACCGGCCTGTTCGATGACGTGTCGGATTTGTGGACCGGCGAATTGGGCGAAGAGCTGGCCTCGACCAAGGCGGCAATGACCATTGACGGCAAGCAGTGGGGCATCCCCTATTCCTACTACCAGTGGGGCGTTTACTACCGCAAAGACATCTTCGACGAGCTCGGTCTGACCGTCCCGACCAACTGGGCGGAAGAAAAAGCCAACTGTCAGAAGATCGTCGATTCAGGCCGCAAGTGCTACACGATCGGCACCAAGTTCCTTTGGACCGCCGCCGGCTGGTTCGACTATCTGAACCTGCGCACCAACGGCTACGAGTTCCACATGGAACTGACGGCCGGCAAGGCAAGCTGGACCGATGACCGGGTCAAGGCCACTATGGCCAACTGGCGCGAGCTGATCGACATGGGCGCCTTCATCGACGACCACACGGCCTATAGCTGGCAGGAAGCCATCCCGTTCATGGTGGACGGTCAGGCCACCGCCTATCTGATGGGCAACTTCGCCGTCGACGCGATCAAGTCGGCCGGCCTTACCAATGACCAGCTCGACTTCTACCAGTTCCCGCTGATCACCGAGGGCATTCCGATGTCGGAGGAAGCGCCGACCGATACGCTGCATATCCCGTCGGGTGCGGCCAACAAGGAAGCCGCTCGCGCATTCCTGAAGTTCGTTGCTTCGCCGGAAGTCCAGACCTCGATGAATGCGAGCCTCGGACAGCTGCCGGTCAACAACAAGTCCAGCGTGAACACGGAAGACAAGTTCGCCAAGGCCGGCTTCGAGATGCTGAACAACGCCTATGCGCTCGCGCAGTTCTTCGACCGCGACGCACCGGCCGAGATGGCCAAGGTCGGCATGGAAGGCTTCCAGGAGTTCATGGTCCGCCCGGACAATGTGGACCAGATTCTGGCACGCCTCGAGAAAGCACGCGAGCGTATCTACAAAGACTAAGTGATATCGGGGCGGGCCTTGCGGTCCGCCCCGACTTTCTTTCGGACCGCCCCGCGCGTCAGCCGGTCACCGGCCTGTCCGCCAATACGGAACCGCGAGCGGTATCATAAATGAGGTTCGCGATGTCGACTGCCAGCCTAGCCAGATCCGAATACGCGCCGGAAAACAGATCATGGTATAAACGCAACGAGATCAGGGTCACGCCCTGGCTGTTCCTCGCGCCGGCCATTCTGTTCTTTCTCGTCTATGTCATCATTCCCATTTTCCAGAGCTTCGAGATATCGCTGTTCAGTTGGGACGGTCTCGGACCGCGCGAATATATCGGCACCGAGAATTATGTCGAACTATGGGACGATCCGGCGTTCTACACGTCGCTGAAGAACAATCTGATCTGGCTGATCCTTTATCTCCTGGCGATTCCGGCCGGCCTGTTCATCGCCCTCTTCCTGAACCAGACCGTGTTCGGCATCCGGCTCTACAAGTCGCTGTTCTTTTTTCCGTTCGTCATCAGTCAGGTCGTTGTCGGTCTGGTGTTCACCTGGTTCTACGATCCGACATTCGGCCTGTTCAACACGATTATCGGATGGGTCGGGCTCGGCCCGATCAACGTTCTGGGCGATCCGACCTACGTGACCTATGGCATCATTGCCGCTGGCCTGTGGCCGCAGACGGCCTACTGCATGATCCTCTATCTCACCGGTCTCAACGCCGTCGATCCCGAGCAGATCGAAGCGGCGCGGCTGGACGGCGCCAAGGGCTGGAAGATGCTCTGGTACGTCGTCGTTCCGCAGCTCAAACCGGCGACCTTCATCGCCTTTGTGGTGACGATCATCGGCGCGCTGCGCTCATTCGACCTGATTTCCGTAATGACCAATGGCGGGCCCTTCGGCGAGAGCCGGGTGCTGAGCTTCTACATGTTCGAGGTCGCGCTTTCGGAATACGGCTTCCGCATGGGATATGGCGCTGCCATCGCCGTCGTCCTGTTCATCATCATGCTGTTCTTCATCGCGTACTTCCTGTACTCGATGTACAGAGACGAGAGGGGGCGCTGATATGTTTCCGACCCCAATCCAAAAACGCTCGCGCAACTGGCAGTTCACCTATCAGGCCTTCTTGCCGCTTGCCCTGATCATGTGGCTGCTGCCGCTGATCGCCGTCGGCGTCTTTTCCGTCAAACCCGAGGGCGATTTTGCGGCCGGCGAATACTGGTCCCTGCCCTCGACCTTCGGCGGCTTCGAGAACTACGGAAAGGTGTTCTTCGAATCTGACATGCCGCGTTACCTGCTCAACTCGCTGCTTATCACCGTGCCGACGGCGATCGGTGCGGTGGCGCTTGCCTGCATGGCGGGATTTGCGCTCGGCATCTACAAATTCAAGCTGAATCTGTGGATCTTCTTCCTCTTCGTCGCGGGCAATTTCGTTCCGTTCCAGATCCTGATGGTGCCGGTCAGGGATCTGACCGTGGATATGGGACTCTACAATACCAAGACGGGCCTCGTGCTTTTCCACATCGCCTTCCAGACAGGATTCTGCACGCTTTTCATGCGCAACTTCATCAAGGGTCTGCCTTTTGCCCTCATCGAAGCCGCGCGGGTCGAAGGCATCGCCGAATGGCGGATTTTCGTCTATATCGTGCTGCCGCTGATGAAGCCGGCCATCGCCGCGCTGAGCGTGCTGATCTTCACCTTCATCTGGAATGACTATTTCTGGGCGATCGTTCTGACACAGGGCGCCGAATCCCAGCCGGTCACGGCAGGCATCACGTCCTTCAACGCGCAGTTCCGGGCCGCCTATCACCTGATGAGCGCCGGCGCCATCGTCGCTGCCCTGCCGCCGGTCGCGATGTTCTTCCTGATGCAGAAGCACTTTATCGCAGGTCTCACGCTCGGAGCGGTCAAATGATGCGATTGAAGATCATTGGAAGGCGGCCATGATCCAATGCTGGCGGCTGGATGACAGACGTCAGACTCTGGTGCTCGGCTCCCATCGGAAACACCTCGCCGAGGTGATCTACTGGGGGCCGAGGCTACCGGACGACGAAGATCTGGATACGCTGTTTGCCGTTCATGCCATCGACGTGACCGGCGGCATGCTCGATCTGAACCCGGAGCTTTCCGTTTCGCCCGAAGCCACACGCACTTTTCCCGGTCAGCCGGGGCTGATCGTGCGGGCCAGCGACGGCACGCAATTGCTGACGAAGTTCTGTCTGGTTCAGGCGCAAGAAGAACCGGGAAGGCTGAACCTGTTCTACACCGACGAGAACAACGGTCTCACCTACTCCGCCCGCTTTGCCATCAATAGCCGGACCCATGTGATCGAGGCACAGGCAGCGCTCGAATCGGATGAACCCATTCACCTGCACTGGATGTCGGCGCCAGTGATGCCCGCACCGCAACTGTCGGACGAGATGATCGACGTCTCCGGGCGGTGGTGCGGCGAATTCCAGCTCAACCGGACCGTCTGGTCGCCGGGCGTGCGGTTCCGCGAGAACCGGACCGGGCGGACCGGACATGAGCATTTTCCGGGACTGATCGTCCCGTGCCGCGGCGCCACGAACACGCAGGGCCAGGCCTACGCCTTCCACTATGGCTGGTCCGGCGGCCACAAGATGATCGCGGAAGAACTTCCGGACGGCAGACGCCAGATCCAGTTCGGACATGCCGAACACATGGAGGCAACGCCCAAAAAGCAGTTCGAGACCGCCCCCCTCTACATTACTTTTTCCGATGACGGGCTGAATGGCTGCGCGGTCGCCTTCCAGCGCCATCTGCGCGACGAAATCGTGCAAATGCCACAGCCCGATCGCGAGCGGCCAGTTCATTACAATTGCTGGGAGGCGGTCTATTTCAACCACGATCTCCCGGTGCTCAAGGACATCGCAAGCCGCGCGGCGGATTTGGGGGTGGAACGCTTCGTTCTGGACGATGGCTGGTTCAACCGCCGCGACAATGACACCCGCGCGTTGTCCGACTGGGAGGTCGATCCACGGAAATATCCGGACGGGCTGGATCCGCTGATCGACCATGTGCACAGCCTCGGCATGACGTTCGGCATCTGGTTCGAACCGGAAATGATCAATCCGGATTCCGAGATTTACCGGGCGCATCCGGACTGGGCGCTGGGCGCCGAGGACCAGATCCTCGGGCGCAACCAGAAGGCGCTCAACATGGCGCTTCCCGACGTGCGCGACTTCCTGTTCGAGCGCATCGCGACGGTGCTGCGCAAACATGCCATCGAATATATCAAGTGGGATCACAACCGTGTCCTGCCGATGCCGGACGCGGACCAGACGCGCGGATCCTATGCGCTGCTGGACCGGCTGCGCGCCGAATTTCCGCATGTCGAGATCGAAAGCTGCGCGTCGGGCGGCGGCCGCATTGATTTCGGCATTCTCGAACGCACGCAGAGGATCTGGCTCAGCGACAGCACCGATGCGCTTGAACGGCTGAAAATGCAACACAATGCGGCCCTGTTCCTGCCGGCGACGGTCACGGGATGCCATGTCGGCTCACGAAAGTGCCATACGTCGGGCCGGGTTCTCGACATGTCGTTTCGGGCATGGGTCGCCGCGCAGCGGCACATGGGCATCGAGATGGATCCGCGCGAGCTGACCGACGAGGAGGCCGAGACGCTGCGGCAGGTCGTAAGCTGGTGGAAGCAAAACCGCGGCTGGATGATGAATGCCGACATATTGCGCCTGGAAAGCCCGGATCCCGCCGTCATCGCGGAACAGCAACTGTCCGCGGACCACGCCCGCTTCGTGGTGTTTGCCGGAAAGGCCGCGACGAGCAGCCAGATCGCGCCACGCCCCCTGCGCCTGACACGGCTCGACCCGCATGCCCGCTACCGCATAAACCTGATCAACCGCGACCGGGCGGTCGGCCTGTCGCGCGGAACGCAAACGCTGAAAACCGAATCCGTTGACCTGAGCGGCAGCTACCTGATGAACCACGGATTGACGCTGCCCTGGAGTTTTCCCGAATCCATGTGGGTCATCGAGGGTCGGCGGCAATGATTTGAACTTGTTTCGACCGGTTCGCGCATGCATACCGATCGAAATCTGATGGAGTACGTTACGGATGAAACTGAATGCGCAATTCAACGATCTGAAGGGGCAGTCCGTCTTTATTACCGGCGGCGGGTCGGGCATCGGCGCATGGCTGACGGAGGGCTTCGTTGCCCAGGGCGCCAAGGTCGCCTTCGTGCAGCGATCCGATGCCACGGAACTGTGCGACCGGCTGGAGGCCGAATACGGCAACAGGCCATTGTTCATCGCCTGCGACATCACCAATGTCGATGCGCTGCTGGCGGCGATCCGGGAGGCCCGCGCCGCCCACGGGCCGATCACGGTGCTGGTCAACAACGCCGCCTCGGACAACCGCCACAGCCTGCATGAATATTCGGTGGAGGACTGGGACCGGGCGATCAACATCAATCTTCGGCCGCATTTCTTCACCGCTCAGGAGGTCGCCAGGGACATGCGCGACGCCGGACACGGCTCGATCATCAATTTCTCCTCGATCTCCTACATGATGGGCAATGAGGGCTACCCGGCCTATGTCGCGTCGAAATCGGCGATTACCGGCCTGACCAGGGGGCTTGCGCGCGAACTCGGAAAGGACAATATCCGCGTCAATGCGGTCATGCCGGGATGGGTTCTGACGGATCGCCAGAAGGAGCTGTGGGTAACGGACGAAGCGCTGAAGGCCCATATCGACCGGCAGTGCCTGAAGGAGGAGATCGCGCCGCTCGATATCGTCGAACCGACGCTCTTCCTCGCATCTTCGGCATCGAGAATGATGACCAGCCAGGCTCTGGTTGTCGACGGCGGCGTCGTATTCACGGGATAGGAACTTGCAAGCTTTTTGCGCAGCCATTGACTGGGGCACGACGAGTTTTCGCATCTGGCTGATGGCGGAAGACGGCAGTGTCGTGTCCGAAAGACGCAGCAATGAGGGCATGACGATCGCGGCGGAAACCGGTTTTCAGACCGTCCTCGACACCCATATGCGGGCCCTGGATGCGCCGCAGACCCTGCCGGTCGTGATTTGCGGCATGGCCGGATCGCGCCAGGGCTGGCAGGAGGCGCGCTATCTGACGGTGCCGTCACCACTGGCCGATATCGCGGCAAAGGCCGTGCGCGTCAACGGGCCGAGCCGCGATATCAGGATACTGCCCGGACTTGCGCGGCGTGAAACGGCCCGTCCGGACGTCATTCGCGGCGAAGAAACGCAGTTGCTCGGCGCCTTTTCCGGCTCGCACGCATCAGGCCTTGCCTGCATGCCGGGAACGCATTCGAAATGGGTCAAGGTCAGCAACCGGTCCGTCACCGATTTTTCGACCTATATGACCGGCGAGTTGTTCAGCCTGATCGCGCGTCGGTCCATATTGCGCCATGCGGTGGGTGACGCGGACAATTGCGACCCCGAAAGCGGCGATTTCCTGCAGGCCGTCGCGGACGCCCACGCCAACCCATCGGATCTGTCGCGCCTGCTGTTTTCCATTCGTGGCGGCCAGTTGCTTTACGGGCGCGAGGTCACAAGCAGCTTCGAGCGGCTTTCGGGATTGCTCATCGGCTCCGAGGTCGGCGCCGCGCTTTCCATGCAGGAGACCAGGGAACCGATCATGCTCATCGCTTCGGGAAAGCTGGCCGCGCTCTATAAATCGGCGTTCCTGTCGCTGGGGCGGGAGATTGTGATGATCGACGCTGACGAGGCCGTGCAAAGGGGCCTTTACTACGGGGCGCGGCATTTCTGGCCGGGCACGGATACGCAAGCGGATTACGGATAGATCAAGATATGACGAACAGAGCTCCCTGGCCATCGATGAAGCGTTCGCTGGTCGCCATTTTGCGCGGCCTCAAGCCGCATGAAACCGCCGAAACCATCGGCGCGCTGGTTGCGGCCGGCCTTGAGGCCATCGAGATACCGCTGAATTCGCCCGATCCGTTCGAGTCCATCCGCATCGCCGTTGACAGCGCGCCGGCCGAGTGCCTGATCGGCGCGGGCACTGTGCTGACGCTTGCCGATGTCGAACGCCTGGCGGAGGCCGGCGGGCGGCTGATGGTCAGCCCCAACACGGACCCCGAGATCATCCGCAGCGCGTCCGATTGCGGCATGGTCACCATGCCGGGCGTGTTTACGCCGACCGAGGCGCTCACTGCCGTTTCCGCCGGCGCATCGGGACTGAAATTCTTTCCGGCCAGCGTGCTCGGCCCGCAGGGCATTGCGGCGATCCGGGCGGTGCTGCCGCCGGACATCGAAATCGGCGCCGTCGGCGGCGTCTCGCACGAAACCTTCGCGGATTACAAAACAGTTGGCGTGCGGACGTTCGGCCTCGGATCGAGCCTTTACAAACCCGGCATGAACGTGGATGAGATATCGCGGCGCGCCCGCATCTCCGTAGAGGCCTATGATGCGGTATTTGGAGGCTGAGATGGATCTGAACGGATTCGATTGCAGCATTTTGGACAGCACGAACTGCCTGCTTGGCGAGGGACCGACCTACGACCCGGAAACCGACACGCTGTGGTGGTTCGACATCACCGGTCGAAAGCTCATGGAACACCGGTTCGGTGACGGGCATTCGGCATCGCACGACCTCCCGTTCCTGTGCAGCGCATTGGCTGTCGCGGATGGCGGCCGGCAGGTCATTGCCTGCGAAAAAGGGCTTTTAGAACGGTCGCCATCGGACGGTGCGCTGACCAATATCGTCGGCATTGAGGCCGATAACGAGACCACGCGGTCCAACGACAGCCGGGTCCACCCGTGCGGCGCGTTCTGGGTCGGCACGATGAGCAAATTCGGCAAGGAAAACGCCGGATCGATCTATCACTATTTCCGCGGCGAGCTGAAACCCCTGTTCACCGGCATTACCGTTACAAACGCAATATGTTTCTCCGCCGACGGTTCGGTCGGGTATTTCACCGACACGCCGACCGGAAAAGTCATGCGGGTACCGCTCGATCCGCAGACCGGATTGCCCACGGGACAAGCTGAGGATTTTATCGTGCGCACGCTGGATCATCCGGGCTGGGCCGATGGCGCGGTCATCGATGCCGACGGGCTGATGTGGATTGCCCGCTGGGACGGTTCCTGCGTTCAGGCATATGATGCTTCCGGATCGGTCGTCGAGACAATCAATCTGCCGGCGTCGCAGATCACATGTCCCGCCTTTGTCGGCAAAGATGCTTCACGCATGATCTTGACATCGGCTGCCGAGGGGATCAGTGAACAGCGTCTGATCGAACAGCCGCATGCCGGCATGACATTTATGATTGACCGCCGTGTGAACGGCAGGATCGAGCCGAAAGTCTCGCTTTAGAAAGACCATGAACAAGAAATTTGAAATCGGCGTGTGTTACTATCCGGAACACTGGCCCGAAAGCCTCTGGCCGGATGATGCGCGGCGCATGGCCGCCCTTGGCGTTACCTATGTGCGTATCGGCGAGTTTGCCTGGTCGCGGCTGGAGCCGAAGCGCGGCGATTTGCGCCTCGAATGGCTCGAACGCGCCATCGACGTGCTGCATGAAGCCGGCCTGAAAGTGATATTGGGAACACCGACGGCAACACCGCCGAAATGGCTGGTCGACGAGATGCCGGACATGCTTCCCGTCGACAAGGAGGGCAAGGTTCTCGGCTTCGGCTCGCGCCGTCACTATTGTTTCTCGCATCGCGGCTACCGCAGCGAATGCCTTCGCATCGTGGAAACCCTTGCGGAGCGCTTCGGCAATCACCCGGCCGTCGCCGGCTGGCAGACCGATAATGAATATGGCTGCCACGATACAGCCCGGTCCTGGTCCGAGGAATCGCTCGCCGCATTTCGCCATTGGCTGAGCGACAGATACGGATCGGTTGAAGCGCTCAATTCGGCCTGGGGCAATGTCTTCTGGTCCAAGGAGTACACCGATATCTACGCGATCGATCTTCCCGGCCTCGCACCGGCGGAGATCAATCCCGCGCACCGGATGGATTTCTACCGTTTCTCGTCCGACCAGGTCGTCGAGTTCAACCGGCTGCAGTGCGATCTGTTGCGCAAACTGTCGCCCGGCCGAGACATCATCCACAATTTCATGGGCCGGACGCTCGAATTCGATCACTTCGCGGTGGGCGCGGACCTCGACATATCGAGTTGGGACAACTATCCGCTCGGCTTCCTGGAGGACCGGTCGGACGCGGATGATGACTGGCGGCGGCGCTTCGCCCGTGCCGGCGATCCCGATTTTCAGGCCTTTCACCACGATCTTTACCGTGCAACATCCGGCGGCCGCTGGTGGGTCATGGAACAGCAGCCGGGACCGGTGAACTGGGCCGACCACAACCCGGTGCCGCGCGACGGCATGGTGCGACTGTGGACACTGGAAGCCTTTGCCCACGGAGCCGAGGTCGTCAGCTATTTCCGCTGGAAACAGGCACCGTTTGCACAGGAGCAGATGCACTCGGGCTTGCTGCGTCCGGACGGTGTCGAGGCGGAAGGCTATTTCGAGGCAAAGAGCGCAATCGAAGCGCTGCAGGCCGTGGACACAACGGCAAACACCAAAGCGGACGCCGCGATCGTTTTCGATTATGAATCCGCCTGGGCCTGGGAGGTACAGCCGCAGGGCCGTGAGTTCGACTATTTCCGTCTGGTCTTCGACCACTACCGGGCGCTGCGGCGCAAGGGGCTGTCGATCGATATCGTTGCTCCGGATACCGCAGACCTGTCGGCCTACGGGCTGGTGCTGGTTCCGGGGCTGTTTGCCTGGAGCGATGCGCTTGTCACGGCGCTGTGCAACTTTGAGGGCATCGCGCTGATCGGACCGCGATCTGGCTCGAAAACCAGGGATTTCTCGATTCCCGACGGTTTGCCGCCGGATCTGCCGAAGAACCTGGCCGATGTCCTGGTCAGCCGTGTCGAGAGCTTGAGGCCGGATTGCCCCGTGAGCCTTGCCGACGGGGAAGGCGCGGTCCGGTTCTGGCGCGAGTTTCTGGTCACAGGCGGATCGTGTCAGGCCGAGATTACGGCCGAGGACGGCTGGCCTGTTCTGGTGCATCAGGGACGAACCCATTATCTCGGCGGCTGGCCGGATGACATCTTGCTCGATGACATTGTCGCGCGACTGACCACTTTGGCCGCACTGCCGACCGTCGATCTGCCGGAGGGCGTTCGGCTACGACGGCACGGCGATCTGACCTTCGTGTTCAACTATGGCGATACGGCCGCGGACCTCGGCGCGCTCGGCCTTGACGGCGAACTGATCATCGGGGGCAGCGCGCTGCCGCCATCCGGTGTCTCGGTCTTCCGGCAGTAATCTGTTATCCATGAGCCTGGCGCGCAGGGGACCATGGTTGTCTCCCCCGCGTCACGGTGATATCGCAGGGGCCTGCTGACCCTGACCAGACAAAACGGGAAATCCCCTGCAATGACATCAGCCTTCAAAGCCTATGACGTCCGCGGCGAAATCCCCGGACAGGTCAATGTGCCGTTCGCCTACCGTTTCGGGCAGGCCGTCGCCGCCCAGCAGCCTCGTCAGAGCGTCGTTGTCGGCCACGACATGCGGCAAGACAGCCCGGCGCTGGCCAGCGCCATCACGCAAGGGCTGCTTGACAGCGGGGTCGATGTCCTTCCGCTCGGCCAGTGCGGGACCGAGGAGGTTTATTTTCACACCGACAACAGCGGCGCCGATGCCGGCCTGATGGTAACGGCCAGCCACAATCCCAAGGACTATAACGGCATCAAGATGGTGCTTGACGGCGCACGCGCCGCGACCCGCGACAATGCGCTCAAGCCGCTCGAGGACCTGGTTTACTCCGACCGCAAGTTTCCCGTCGTCGCGGACTATTCCAAGCGCGGTCTCCTGGCGCCGCAACTCGGCAAGGCGCCCTATGTGGAGCGCCTGCTGAAACAGGTCGAGGGGCTGGCGTTGAAGCCGCTCAAGATCGTCTGCCACGCCGGAAATGGCTGCGCCGGCCCGGTCATCGACCTGCTCGAAGAACACCTGCCCTTTACGTTCATCAAGGTCGATCACGCGCCCGACCCGTCCCTGCCGAACGGCATCCCCAATCCGCTGCTGCCGGAGCGGCGCGAACGCGCCAGCCGTGCGGTCGTCGAGCATGGCGCCGATCTCGGCCTTGCCTGGGACGGCGATTTCGACCGCTGTTTCTTCTATGACGAGCACGGCAATTTCGTCGAAGGCTACTATCTCGTCGGCCTCATCGCCCAGACCATGCTGCGCGGCCACCCGGGCGGCACGATCCTCTATGACCCGCGCCTGACATGGAACACCATCGACACGGTCGAAAAAGCCGGCGGCACCGCAAGGATCTGCCGCACCGGGCACGCCTTTTTCAAGCAGATGCTGCGCGATGAGGACGCCGTCTATGGCGGCGAGATGAGCGCGCATCACTATTTCCGCGATTTCAGCTATTGCGACACGGGCATGCTGCCCTGGCTCGCTGTCGTCGCCGAGATGTCGGCCAGCGGCGCCAAGCTCAGTGAGATGGTCGCCGCGCGGATCGACGCCTTCCCCTGTTCCGGCGAGATCAATTTCACCGTCGCGGATTCGGACCTTGTGCTGAAGAAGATCGCCGATCATTTCGCGCCGGCCGATCCGTCCGTCGAGACCATCGACGGGCTCAGCATGGCCTTCGGCGACTGGCGCTTCAACGTGCGCGCCTCGAATACGGAGCCGCTGCTGCGGCTCAATGTCGAAGCGCGTGGCGATGCGGGCCTCGTCGCCGCACGGGTCAAGGAAATCTCCGCTATCATCGAGACCGAATGATCGGCCCGACGGTCAGCTTCCGCCGTTCTTCGCGTTCGGATGGAAAAGCTGCTGCCCGTCGAGACGGAAACCGGCAATCGCCGCCTGGCCCTCGGGGCCGAGCAGCCATTCGACAAAGCGTTCGGCTGCCGCTTCCTTGACATTGGGGCAATGGGCAGGATCGATGGTGACAACGCCATATTGATTGAAAAGCGCCGGATCGCCCTCGACCAGGATCCGGTGGTCGGCCTGGTTACCGAAGCTGATCCAGGTCGCCCGGTCGGTCAGCACATAGGCGTCCATGCCGACGGCCACATTCAGCGTCGCACCCATTCCGGAGCCGGTTTCGCGGTACCAGCTTCCGCTGTGTGCCTGAGGATCGACACCGATGCCGTTCCACAGCGCGAGCTCCTTCTTGTGGGTTCCCGAATCGTCGCCGCGCGATGCAAAGGCCGCGCGTGAATGCGCAATCCTTTGAAGCGCATCGCCGATCTGCGCACTGCCGCCTATTTCCGCCGGATCCGCGGAGGGGCCGACGAGCACGAAATCATTGTACATGACATCGCGGCGTTGCTTACCGCCGCCCTCGGCGACAAAGGCTTCCTCTGCCGCCTTGGCATGCACGAGCAGCAGGTCGCCATCGCAATTGCCCGCATTCTTGATCGCCTGGCCGGTGCCCACTGCGACGACCCGCACCTGTATGCCGGTCTTTTTCTCAAATCCGGGCAGCAAATGCTCGTAGAGGCCGGAATTCTGCGTCGATGTGGTCGACTGCAGCACGATGAACTCCCCCGCGGCAACCGTGGCCACCGGGAACAGAATTGTCGTCAGCGTGACCGCCAGACAGCGCAACGATGTGAACATGGTTCCTCCTGAAATAGCTAAATTAGTATCTTGCCGGCGATGAAGGCCTGTGCCTCCGGGGTCGCGGGCGCGCCGAAAAACCGGTCCGTCGGGGCATGTTCGACAATCTTTCCGCGATGCATGAAGATAATCTCGTCGCCAAGGCGCCGGGCCTGGGCAAGATCATGGGCGATCAGCACGATGCGCATGCCGTCCTCACTGGCGTTCCTGACCATGGCCTCGATGGTCTGCATGGAGGCGGGATCGAGGCTGGATGTCGGCTCGTCCAGAAAGAGCAGATCAGGCCCCGCCGCCAGGGCACGGGTCAGCGCCAGCCTCTGCATCTCGCCGCCGGACAAGACCCGCGCCGAGGCATTCGCAAGGGCCAGCAATCCGGCGGCCTCCAGCGCCCGGTGCGCCTGGGCGCGTGCCTGTTCTGCCGAGCTGCCGACGGCGCGCAGCGCGAACTCGACGTTTGCGCGCACGGAACGGCGCAGGAGCACAGGCCGCTGCAGGACCATGCCGAAGCGGCAGTAACGCTGACGGTTCGGCGGCTCGCCATTCCAGAGCACGCGGCCCGAATCCGGCGCCCGCAGGCCGGCCAACACATTGAGCAGCAGCGATTTTCCCGCACCATTAGGGCCGACCAGCACGGTTGTGCCACGGCCGCCGATCGTCAGTGCCTCGATATCGAGAAGCACCCTGCCCTTGCGGCGCACGAACAACCGCTCCGCCGATACGGGCAGGATCGGTTTGGCTGCCGCCTGCGGGCCGGAGCGGACGACCTCATGCATAGGCCGACCTTTCGGCTGCGGCGCGAAGCAGGAAGACCAACGCATTGACGGCAAAGGCTATGATGACAAGGATCAGACCGAGGCCGAGCGCCAGGGCCAGATTGCCCTTCGAGGTTTCCAGGGCAATCGCCGTCGTCATGACACGCGTGACATGATTGATGTTGCCGCCGACGATGATCACGGCGCCGACTTCCGCAACAGCGCGCCCGAACCCGGCGAGCAGCGCGGTCATCAGGCTGTAGCGCCCTTCCCACAGCAGCGTGCGCAGCCGCGCCAGCGAGCCGAGACCGAAAAGCATGAGTTGATCGCGGTATTCGCCGTTGAGATCTTCAAGTGTCTGGCGGGCGAGCGCGGCGATGATCGGCACGACCAGGACCGTCTGCGCAATGATCATGGCGGTCGGTGTGTAGAGCAGTTGCAGCGGCCCGAGGGCCCCCGCATTGGACAGCAGCATGTAAACGACAAGGCCGACGACCACCGGCGGCAGCCCCATCAGGGCCGTCACCGTGACGATGACGATGCCGCGCCCCGGAAACCGGGTGACGGCAAGGAAGGCACCCAGCGGCAATCCGATAATCGTGGCGATGAATACGGCGGTCATGCTGACTTTCAAGGACAGCAAGACGATTTCGATCAGCCCTGGATCCAACCCCAGGACAAGCCGAAAGGCCTCGAAAAATGATGCGGCAAAATCCTGCATGGTTCAGCGCAGCCCGGTCGATGTGTCGATACCGGCGCATTAAATACGGCAAGAATTGCCCGCATCATACCCAAAACGGCAAATTTGGAGGTGCCAGCGTCAGACGCGGCGCTAGCGGAATTGCTGCTGGGCGGTCAGCACGGTGCCGGCAGCGCTTATAAACTGCTGAATCCGGTCAGCACTCATCGGCCGGCCGTACAGATAGCCCTGGCCGATCGAACAGCCCAGCTGCAGCAATTTGTCCGCCTGCTCCCTGGTTTCGATTCCTTCCGCGACGACCTCAAGATCAAGACCTTCGCACAGTGCGATGATTGCCTTGATGATGTGCTCGGAGGGCCGGTCTCGGGTAATCTCGGAAACGAAAGTCCGGTCGATCTTGACCTTGTCGAGCGCGATTTCGCGAAGCCTGCCGAGGCTTGACTGACCGGTGCCGAAATCATCGAGAGAAATGGACACGCCCTCGGCGCGCAGGCTGTCGATAATGCTGTTGGCGATTTCCGGGTCGGCCATCATTGCGGTCTCGGTGATTTCCAGGCCGAGACGACGCGGATCGAAGCCGACCGATCTGAGGATCGCCATGATCTTGTCGTGGGTCGTGGGATCCAGAAGCTGCGCCGAGGAAAGATTGAAGGACAGGAACATCTCGACCGGCCAGCTCAACGCCGTCCGTGTCGCCTTCTTCAGCATTGCCTCGGTAAGCGGCTCGATGATGCCACGCTCCTCGGCAAGCGGAATGAAGGTGGCTGGCGAGACAAAGCCGAGTTCGTCGTCATGCCAGCGCGCCAGCGCCTCGAAACCGACAGGGGCGCCATTGCGCAGATCGACAATGGGCTGGAAGTGCACATCCACCTCATCGGCGATAATGGCGCGCCGGAGCGCCTGCTCGAGCTGCGTCGCGCGCTTCATTTCCTCGGCGATGTCGACGGAGTAGACCGTGGTCTGACCACGGCCGCGTCGCTTCGAGCGGTAGAGCGCCGTGTCGACGCTTTCCATCAATTGGCCGTAGTCCTCGCCGGCATAAGGGTAGATGGCAAAACCGAAAGATGACGACAGGCGAACCGTACGCTTTCCGAGATCATAGGGAGCGGACAGCACATCCTTGAAGATGTCGCTGACCTTCTCCGCGCCGCGCTCGTCGAACACAAGCGGCAGGACGAAGGCGAAAGCATCGTTTTCAAGGCGTACGGCCACCGCGCCCGGCGGCATGCAGGCACGCAGGCGGTGCGCCACCTGGCACAGGATGTCATCGCCGGCCGTGTGGCCGAAAAGATCGTTGATCGGCCTGAAGCCGTCCAGATTGACAAGACCGACGGTAAACGGCGCCGGATCGAGCGATCGTTCCTGTACCAGCTTGGAGATCTTGTCGCGCAGCCTGGCGCGGTTGCCCAAACCGGTCAAAGGGTCCGTATAGCAGACGGCTTCCGCCCCGCCCGTGGTCCTTATGCGACCGGAGGCCAGTTCAACCGACATCGTTTCTTCCTTACGCCCAAATGGTGGAGGAACACCATATCCATTGCACCAGCATGGCGCAGTTTTGTTAAGAAACAACTATCAGACGATTACGCCTTTTCGGATCAGGCCCCAGCAACCCATTGAAATTCCGTCAATATCGGATATCGATTCGGAAAATTACGCGGCCTGCGCGGTCGATCGGCACAACCCGGAGTTTGCTTGCCCGATATCAGCCGGCCGCTCCGCGCCTTTGCGGTGCAGCCAAGGCGCACGCGGCCAGTATTATGCCGCTGACCGCGGCGATCATCCCGGCCGCACTGACACTGAAGCCACTGCCGATGAGCGCCATGCCGCTTCCCGCGGCCCAGAAACCCACTACCGCGGACAGCAGCGCAAAAAGCACGCTCCACAGAAGCTGCGGGATCAGGCGATTGGTCATCAGCCGTGCGGCGGCGGCCGGGCAAATCAGCATGGCAATCGTGATGATCGCACCCACGGCCTCGAATGCCGTGACCGCCACGATGGCGACGAGCGAGATCAAGGCCGCACCGACAAGGCGGACGGGCACGCCCGTGGCCTGCGCAAAGACCGGATCAAAGGTGGAAACCACAAGCTGCCGCCAGAAGGCAATCAGGAATATCACAACCGCGACGAGGGCCAGTGCAAGGCGAGCAAGCTGCGGCGGAAGGTCCGCAAGCGCCTGCCGGTCGAACAGCGACTGCGCGTCCATGCCGGACAGCCATACAAGGCTTTCCAGGTTTCCGTAGAGCGCATGCTCGACATCGAAATGCACCTGCCTCGTATCGCTCTGCTCAAGCAGCACGACACCCAGTGCAAAGAGCGCGGTAAAGACGACGCCCATCGCAGCGCCGGGTTCGACCTTGCCGAGGTTGCGGACGAGTTCGATCAACAGCGCCGAAATCAGGGCCGCAGCGGCAGCCCCAAGCAGCATGGGCCAGACCGAGATAGAGCCGGTGACGATGAATGCGACGACGATACCGGGCAGCACGACATGGCTCACCGCGTCGCCCATGAGGCTCTGTTTGCGCAATACCAGGAAGTTGCCCAGCAGAGCGCAGGAGACGGCCGCGAGGGCGCCGATCGTCATGGGAACCAGCACAAGTCCGATATAGAAATCACCCATGATCGCCTCCTACCGCGCCGGCAGCACGCCGGACGGGCCGGCAAACTGCCTTTCAAGTTCGGCGATTTCACCGGCGGTGAGGCGTTCGGCGATGGGATCAAGCCGCATGCGCGCAGCGCGGTTGGCGGCATCCGGGTTGTTGCGGGCGTAAATCGTCCAGAGCGCCTCTTCGCGGGCTGCCGTCTCGGCGGCATCCAGACCGGCCCGGGTCGGCGTTCCGTCGCCGTGAATGAGTTTTTCCGACCTCAGGACCTTGAGCGTGTCGTGATCGTAAATCGCCTCGCCGCGCAGGATCGCCAGCAGGCCCTGACGCCGGTGAACCTTGCGTGAGAAGGCCCGCGCCCTGTAGAGCCCGTAGAAAACGCCGCGTGCCGGCGCGAAGAGCAGCGACAGGGCGAACAGGACCGCGGCGACAAGCACGATCACCGGGCCTGCCGGGAAATTGGGCACAGAGGCCGACAGGGCCGTGCCGACAAATCCCGAGGCCGCGCCGATCAAGCCACTGGCGACGATCATCGTTCCGGTCTTTTCCGTCCAGAACCGCGCGGCGACCGGCGGAATGATCAGCAGCGCCACGACAAGGATGAGGCCGACGATCCGCAGCCCCGTCACGGTCACGGCCATGACGAGAAACATCAACAGCAGATCGGTGCGGCGTATATCGATCCCGGACGTACGGGCAAAGGTCTCGTCAAAACACACCAGGGTCAGCGGCCGTCGGAAGACGAAGACGAGGAACGCGACAAAAAGCGCCAGCGCGGCCAGCGTATAGGCCTCGTTACGCAGCATGCCGGAGGTCGAGCCGAGCAGAAAACTGCCGATGCCCGCCTGTCGCCCGATCCCGAGGGACTGGATGACCGTCAGCAGGACGATGCCAAGGCCGAAAAAGGATGAAAGAACGGCGCCGATGGCGGCGTCCGATTTCAGCCGCGTGCGGCGCGTCAACCATTCGACACAGGCAAGCCCGATCATCGCGCTAATGGCGGCGCCGAGCAGCAGACCGGGCAGAAAACGCCCCGAACCGCCGAACCATGCCATCACCAGAAAGGCAACGCCGACGCCCGGCAGGGTCGCATGGCTCAATGCATCGGAGACCAGCGAGCGCTGACGCAGCAGAAGATAGGTGCCGACCGTGCCGCCCGCCCAGCCGAGCAGGATGGCCCCGATCGCGACAATGGCTGTGTTGTAGCCGGCGCGGAAGGTGAGCGCGTCGACGAATGCGGAAATATCGAACATCGATCCGCTCAGGCGAGTTCCGGTTCCGGCTGCACAAGGCGGCCGCCATAGGCTTCGGCCAGATGCTCCTCGGTGAAAGCCTTGTCCACCGGACCATTGGCAATGCGCCGCACATTCAGAACGAGCACGTCATCGAAATAGGCCGTGACCGTCGAAAGGTCGTGATGCACGGCAACGGCCGTGCCGCCTTCGCGGACGAGTTTTTTCAGCAGCGTGATGATCGTCTTCTCGGTGGCCGCGTCGACACCGGCAAAGGGCTCGTCCAGCAACAGGAGATCCGCCTTCTGGGCGAGCGCACGCGCGATAAAGACGCGCTGCTGTTGTCCGCCCGAGAGCTGACCGATCTGACGGTCGGCGAGCGATACCATATCCACTTCCTCAAGGCAGTTCAGAGCGAGCGCACGCTGCCCGCGGCCGATCAGCTTGAACGGGCCAAGGCTGCGATACAGCCCCATCAGGACCACATCGATGACGGTCGCGGGGAAATCCCAGTCAACACTGGCGCGCTGCGGAACATAGGCGATCCGGCTGCGGACCTCGTCAAGCGGGCGGCCGAAAAACAGGGCATCGCCGCTGATCGACGGGATGATCCCCATGGCCGCCTTGAGCAGGGTCGACTTGCCGGCCCCGTTGGGTCCGACGATTGCGCTCATCCGCCCCTGCTGAAAGGCCGCATCCACCGACGACAGGGCGGGCTTGTCGCCATAGGCGACAGACAGTCCGCGAACCTTGAGCGCGGCACCGCTGTCTGCAACGTGGACGTTCATCTCAGCTACCGGCCAGTTTGCCGTTGAGACCGGCAGCGGGCGCGTTGCCGCCCAGCGCATTCGTTATGACCGTCACGTTGGAATCGATCATGCCGATATAGGTTCCGGTATAGGTACCGGCCGATCCCATTGCATCGGAGAAGAGCTGGCCGCCGACGACGACCTTGTGCCCGCGAGCGGCGGCGCCCTCAATCAGCGCGCGGACATTGCGCTCCGACACGGAGGTTTCGACGAAAATGGCCCCGATGTCGCGATCGACGATCATATTGACGATCTCGTCGACCCGCTGCAGGCCGGCCTCGCTTTCCGTCGAAAGACCCTGGATGCCGACAACCTCGAAATCGTAGCCTTGGCCGAAATAGCCAAACGCGTCATGGGCGGTGATCAGCACCCGTTTTTCCTGTGGCACGGATGCCAGGCTTTGCCTGGCGAAGGCCGCAAGCCGATCGAGGTCGGCCAGATAGGCTTTGGTGTTTTCCGTATAAACCTGCGCGCCTTCCGGATCGAGTTCGACAAGCGCGTCACGCGCCGCCTCGACCGCATATCGCCAAAGATCCGGCGTCATCCACACATGCGGATCGTAGCGGTCGGAATAGTCGGCGTTGGACAGGCGCTGATCGACGGGAACCGCCTCGCCAATGGCATAGACCGGTTTGCGCGCGGCAAGCTTTTCCAGGAATTCCTCGAGCTGCGCCTCGAGGTACAGGCCGTTCCAGAACACAGCGTCAGCGCGGACCATCGCCGCGATATCGGATTGCGTCTGGCGGTAAAGATGCGGGTCGACCCCCTCGCCCATCAGCGTGGTCACTTCGGCGCGGTCGCCGGATATCGCCGTCAACGCATCGCCGACCATGGACACGGTCGCTACGATGTTCAGCTTCTCGGCGGCCCGTGCTGCGCTCACCGGCAACGCGAACGCCAGCGAGGCGGCCAGGATGGCTGTGAGAGCAAGGGTGCGGCGCAAAATCATTCAGTCACTCCGTAAAACCGGGCATGCAAAAGCACGCATCAATCGCCTTTGTGCTAACTTGTATTGCAAATCATTCGCAATAGCAAGAAAAACTTCACCGATTTTCCGCTCCCGGCTTTTCTTGATGCGGCGAATCCGGGATGATTGTTCCAATGACTGTCAGGCCCCTTCCAGAAACGCTTATCAACCAGATCGCCGCCGGCGAGGTGATCGAACGCCCGGCGAGCGTCGTCAAGGAACTGGTGGAGAATGCAATCGACGCCGGCGCGAGCCGCATCGAGGTCGCGACGGCGGGCGGCGGCAAGGCGCTGGTGCGGGTCACCGACAACGGACGCGGCATGACGCCGGACGATCTGGCGCTTGCGGTCAAGCGGCACTGCACCTCCAAGATCACGGAGGATCTCAGCGATATCGCCACGCTGGGTTTTCGCGGCGAAGCACTGCCGTCAATCGGCTCCGTTTCGAAACTGCGCATCGTCAGCCGCACCAGGGACGCAGACAGCGCCTGCGAGGTCCGCGTGTCGGGCGGCGCGGTCGAGGCAGTCCGGCCGGCCGCCGCCAATGCCGGCACCATCGTCGAGGTGCGCGACATTTTCTACGCCACGCCGGCCCGACTGAAATTCCTCAAGAGCGACCGCGCCGAGAGCGGTGCGATCACCGAGGTCTTCAAGCGTATCGCCATTGCCTTTCCGCATGTGCGCATGACACTGTCGGGAACCGACCGTTCGACGCTGGATTATCCGTCCGCCGGAGAGGATGCGCTGGCGCGCGTCGGGCAGGTGCTGGGTCAAGAATTCACTGACAACGCGATCGCGCTGGAAGCCGTGCGCGAAGATGTCCGGCTTGCGGGTTTCACATGCGTTCCGACCTACAACCGCGCCAATTCGCTGCAGCAATATGCCTTCGTCAACGGGCGGCCCGTGCAGGACAAGCTGATCTTTTCGGCGCTGCGCGGCGCCTATGCCGATACGATGCCGCGCGGACGCTATCCGGTCGCGGTGCTTTCCCTCACGCTCGATCCGCGTCTTGTCGATGTCAATGTGCATCCGGCCAAGGCCGATGTGCGCTTCCGCGACCCGGGCCTCGTGCGCGGACTCATCGTCGGCGCAATTCGCGAGGCGCTGGCCCGCCAGGGCGATCGGGCCTCCAGCGTCGGCGCACGTGACATGGTATCCGCGTTCCGGCCGGAAAACCGGACGGCAAACCAGGGTTTCAGCAATGGCGCTGCACCGTACCGGCCGGATTTCCGTGACGGCGGCTACGATCCCGCCGCATCACCTTTTCGCCCGCTTGCAGACGCGGCGGTAACGGGATTTGCCGAAAGTGGCCAAAGCGTGCTCAACACGGTGTCGGAGCCGTCGGCGCGAAGCGAACCGCAGGCCGGGGATGTCGATCATCCGCTGGGCGCCGCACGGGCGCAGCTTCATGCAAACTATATCGTCGCGCAGACCGGCGACGGCCTGGTCATCGTCGACCAGCATGCCGCCCATGAGCGGCTGGTATATGAAAACCTCAAGAAATCCCTCTATCAGGGCAATGTGGCTTCGCAGGTGCTGCTGATCCCCGAGATTGTCGATCTTGCCGAAGAGGACTGCGACCGGCTGGTTGTCCACGCCGCGGAGCTGGCCGGGCTCGGTCTTGTCATCGAGCGTTTCGGTCCCGGCGCGGTTGCCGTGCGTGAAACACCGGCGATCCTCGGTGAAATGGATGCCGCCGGGCTGATCCGCCAGCTCGCGGACGAGATCGCCGAATGGGACGATGCGGGCGGCCTCAAGGCCAGGATTGACTATGTCGCGGCCACTATGGCATGTCACGGTTCGGTTCGTTCGGGACGGCGCCTGTCCGCCGAGGAGATGAACGGTCTGCTGCGGCAGATGGAGGCGACACCCGGGTCCGGTCAGTGCAACCATGGACGGCCGACCTATATCGAACTGAAACTGTCGGATATCGAGAGGCTGTTCGGCAGGCGCTGAATTTCTTTTGGGCTCTGGAAGAGCTGACGGGAAACGGACATGAACAGATTTGAAGGCCACGGTTCCGGCGAAGCCAAAATCCGCTATCTCGATGCCGACTTCCAGGTCATAACGCCGGGCTCCCATGTGCGGTGCGCGGTGACCGGTGAGATCATTCCGCTCGACGAGCTGAAATACTGGAGCGTCATGCGGCAGGAGGCCTATGTGGATGTGAACGCCTCCGTCACCGCCGATGAACGGGCCGGTATCCTGCCGACGCAGCGGTAAGGCGATTATTCCCCTTTGATTCTGTTGAGCCTGTGCGTGACGGCGAGCTGCCTTTTCTTGAAGGCCTCGGCTGTGCGCTCAATGAATGTCCGAGCCAGGCCGGCTTGCTCGAATCGTAGCTGAACCTCCAGAACAACGGACTTTTCGGCAAGCTCGGCGGCTTTTCCGCGCGCGTCTTTGAGCCGCGCCATATCCTTGCTTGTGGTGATCAGTTCTAGCTTGTGTTTCGCCGCCGATTCGAGCAGATCCGCGGCCTCCTCCTCGCCGAATTTGTGATGGTCGCCGAAACTGCGCTCGGCGACGACATGCGCGCCGGTGCCGTGCAAGCTGCTGAAGAATTTTTTCGGATTTCCGATGGCGGCATATGCCAGCACGCGCCTTCCCTTGAAACTGCGCGGCTTGCGGACGGCAAGCCGCGCCAGATAGACGGGTTTGGCGGCCCGCCCGGCAATGCGGACCACCGGGTCGGCCGCCGTTCCGTCGCCGATCACCAGCAGCGCCGATGCGTTGCGCATCTGATCGACCATTGGAGCACGAACCGGCCCGCCGGGTATGACATGGCCGTTGCCGATGCCGCGCATGGCGTCCACAACCAGCAGGGCGAAATCGAACCGGATCGCCGCGCTTTGAAAGCCGTCATCCATGATGATGAAATCAACGCCCTGGGACAGCAGTTTCTCGGCGCCGGCATATCTGTCCGGCGAAACAACCGTCGGTGCCTTTTCGGCGAGCAAAAGCGGTTCGTCGCCAACATCGGCGGCGTAGTGGCGTTTCAGGTCCACCAGGGCGACCGAGCGCAAGCTGCCGCCATAGCCGCGCGACAGAAAACCTGGATTGTACCCCGCTTTGGCGGCCTCGGCACAAAGCGCCAGGGCCGTAGGCGTCTTGCCGGCACCGCCGACGGTGAAGTTTCCGATGCAAAGCACCGGTGCCCGCACCTCGCGGCGCGGCGCGTTTTCCATGCGCGAACGGGCAACGGCTCCATAGATCCACGACGCCGGATACAGCGACCAGGCCCGCCAGTCGGCACTGGACCACCAGAAGGGGGGCGCCTCGCTCACCATCGCGCTAGCCGGCCGCCCTCCTGATAGAGCTCCGCCTTGACCGTGAGCGGCTTGATATAGGGTTCAAGGGCCCGCACGGTGCGCGGCAGCGCCCCGCTGAGCTCCTCCACGGTCTTCTTGGCCGCGGCCCGCATCTTCTCGCCGGCTCTGCGGTTGCTGAGCAGGAACTCAACGGATTTCGCCAGGGTCTCGCCGTCATTGACAAGCCTGGCGCCGCCATTCTTCAGCAGGCTGCGGTAGCTGTCGCGAAAATTCTGGACATTGCGACCCGACAGAATGGCGCAGTCCAGCATTGCGGGCTCGAGTGGATTCTGGCCGCCAACCCCGGTCAGCGAGCGGCCGACGAAGGCAATGCTCGCCAGTTCCAGGTAAAGGCCCATCTCACCGATCGTATCGCCCAAGTAAATCTGCGTTTCCGACGTGATGACCTGACCGCGCGACCGCCTCGCGACGACCAGGCCGCGGCCGATCAGCATGTTCTCGATCTCGTCGGCGCGCTCCGGGTGCCGCGGAACGATAATGGTCAACGCCCTGTGCCTGGATTTCAGCGACTGGTGCACATCCGCGGCGATCGCCTCTTCGCCGGCATGGGTCGAAACCGCGGCCCAGACACCGCGATCGCCGATGCGGCTCTGCAGCCGGCGCAGCTCGATTTCGTCGTAAGGCGGCGGTTCGGTATCGACCTTGAGATTGCCCGATACGGAAACCGGCCGTGCGCCGAGTGCGCGAAACCGTTCGGCATCCTCCTCGGACTGCGCGACGACGAGGGACAGGTTCTCGAAGAGCGCCTCCGCCAGGTGTGGACGCTTTCGCCAGCTGCTGAAGGAACGGTCCGACAGGCGCCCGTTGACCAGCACCTGCGGCATGCGCCGCGCCCCGAGTTCGAGGATCGTCATCGGCCAGATCTCCGATTCCGCGATCAGCGCCAGATCCGGCTTCCAATAGTCGAGAAAACGGCTGACCGCCGGCTTGAGGTCAAGCGGGACATATTGATGGATCACCCGGTCGCCGAGACGCTCGGCCGCCAATGTCGCCGAAGTGACGGTTCCCGTCGTCAGGACAACCGAGATACCGCGCTTCAGAACTTCCTCGATCAGCGGCACGACGGCGTTGGTTTCACCGACGCTCGCCGCATGCGCCCAGATGACCGGACCTTCCGGCCGCCGCGAGCTGGCAAACCCGTAGCGTTCGCGGCGCCGGGCATGTTCTTCCTTGCCCTTGGTGGCCCGAAAGGCGAGGTAGGAGCCCAAAAACGGATAGATCGCCGCGCCCAGCCAGCGATAGGCGGTCAATGTCAGGCGCGCCCAGACCAGACTCATGCGCCGTTCCTGACTGCCCGATAGGCTTGATCGGTCACGCTGTTCAATTCGTCTGTCACCCTTTGACGATACTCTTCCAGATCCGCGTCCGAGGCATCCCGCGGCACATTGATGGGCCGACCGAGTTTAAGGCACAGACGACCGAAAGGTAAATTGACCGTGGTCTTGTCCCACGATTTCTCGACAACATGATAGCGGCTGGTGGCCAGCGCCATGGGAAAGATCGGCCGTCCCGACAGTTTCGCAAGTGCCACGATGCCTTCGCCGGACTGCCGCGGCGCGCCCTTGGAGATGTCGGCGATCATGACGATGTTCATTCCCTCGGCAAGCGCGTCCGCCATGCCCTTGAGGGCACGCACGCCTCCCTTGCGGGCGGTCTGCGCGCGCTCCCGCCCGCCCGAGCCCCTGATCACCCTGACGCCGGACAGTTTGAGAATACGGGCATTGATTTCCGCGTCGCGGCTCCTTGAAACCAGCGCCGCGACCGATTTGTTGTCCGGATAGACGAACTGCGTCAGCAGTTGCTGGCCGTGCCAGAGCGCGATAATCACGGGCAATCTGCCCTTGACCGCATCGACAAGGTCATCCGAGGCGGCCGATTTGCGATTGCTCCAGTAGATAAAACGGAGGGTGTGGTAGACCGCAGCGGCGGCAATGTTCTGAAAAGTGCCGGAAGCCAGCAACCTCTTTCCAAAACGCCTGAATGCCGTCGTCAAACCAGTTCTCCGTGTTCTCGTATTCGCAGGGTTGCGGACGGCGCCCGCACCCCCGTCAACGCCTGGCCGTTCCGTCGCCGCGCCAAGGCATCCCACCGTCAATCGCCGGCGCCGTCATCAGGATCGAGCAGCCGATGCAGATGAACGATGAAATAGCGCATATGGGCGTTATCGACCGTCTGTTGCGCCTTCGATTTCCAGGCGGCGTAAGCCGTTTCGTAGTTCGGGAATATGCCCACAACATCCAGTTCGCCGAGATCGCGAAACCGGACATTGCTCAGCGAATCCAGCTCTCCGCCGAAAACCAGATGCAGGAGTTGTTTGTCTTCTGTCTCCATCAGTTTCTCCGTGGCGCCCGTCGCGGGCCTGCATTCCAGTCCGGAATGCGGGATCAGCGATTGCAGCGCATCAAATACCTTCTTGATCAGCGGGTTTGCTGCAAATCGCCCTAAAGGTCAATGGTGCTCGCCAGGTTCTTCAATTCGGGTAGAACACGGTCCGGTCCGGCGATAAGGAGGCCGTGGCTGACCGACTTTTTGTTGTAGCGCACGGGCTCGCCCTTGCGGTTGAGCAACGCACCGCCGGCATTGCGCAAAATCAGGTCGGCGGCCGCGAGATCCCAGTCATGGGAACCGGGTTTCACCAGTGTCGCGTCGAGCCGCCCGTCGGCAACCATGGCAATGCGGTAGGCGAGCGACGGAATATGCTTCGCACGCGTGATCGTTTCGGCGAAGGCTTCCGGCAGATGCCGGTAAACGGTCTGCGGCATCGACATGACGCGCGGCGTTTCCACGCTGGAGACGGTGATCTTCTTGCCGTTCTTCGTTGCCCCGGCGCCTTCGACGGCCTCGAAAACCTCGCCGCGCGCCGGGCAGACCAGGACGCCGGCCAGCGATACCCCTGCTTCGACGACCGCGATACTCACGCACCAGACATCTTCCCCATTGACGAAGGCCCTGGTGCCGTCAATCGGATCGACGACAAATATCCTGTCCTGCCGGCGTTGCGCCCTGTCGTCCTCATTCTCTTCGGAAAGCCAACCATAATCGGGTCTGGCGGCGGACAATTTCTCATTGAGATATGTGTTGACCGAGATATCGGCCTCGGTAACCGGCGAACTGCCGCCCTTGTACCAGACATCCGGATTCTTGCGGAAATAGCCCATCGCGATGTCACCGGCCTTCAAAGCGGCCTCGCGGATCAGGGTCAGATCTGCCAGTCGTTCCTCATTTTCCTGCAAGTGTCATGCCTTCTATTGCAACGGTCGGCGACGCCGTTCCGTATTTGCGGTCGATGTCGCTGGCGGGCGTCGCGTTCATGAACATGTCCTTCAGGTTGGAGGCGATCGTCACCTCCGAGACCGGGTGGGCAAGTTCGCCGTTTTCGATCCAGAAACCGGAGGCGCCGCGGCTGTATTCGCCGGTGATCATGTTGACGCCCTGCCCGATGACCTCCGTGACGTAGAAGCCGGACTCCACCGAACCGATCAGCTCCTCGGCGGACACCATACCGGGTTCAAGGGCAAGATTTGTCGATCCCGGAGTAACGTTCGATCCGCTGCGCACACCGCGTCCATTTGTCTTCAGGCCCAGTTCGCGCGCGGTGCTCGTCGACAGGAACCATGACTGAAGCACGCCGTCTTCGACCATATTAAGGCGCTCGCCGCGAACCCCCTCGCCGTCAAACGGCCGCGACGCGGGGCCCCGGATGATCTGCGGATCGTCGGTGACCAGCATCCCGGGCTTCATCACCGCCTTTCCCATCATGTCGCGCAGGAAACTGGTTTTGCGGGCCACGGCCGCACCGTTGATCGCACCGGCCAGGTGTCCGACAAATCCGCGCGCGACACGCGGATCGAGCACGACGGTGACATTGGCGCCGGTATCGGCTTTGCGCGGGTTCAACCGCTTGACCGTACGCATGCCCGCTTCTCGGCCAATGGTTTCGACATCGTCGAGATCGGCATAGAACAGCCGGGAATCGAACGCATAGTCCCTCTCCATGCCCGTGCCCTCACCGGCAATGACGCTGACGGAGCGGCCGAACCGGCTTCCGACATAGGATCCGGAGAACCCGTCGGAAGTCACAAGCACCATTCCGCCCATTCCCGCCGACGCGCCGGCGCCGCTTGAATTCGTCACCCCCTCGACATCGAGCGCGGCGGCCTCCATCGCCAACGCGGCGTCGGTCAGCTCCTCGCTGCTGACCTGCGTTGGATCGAACAGATCAAGATCGTCATAGCTTTTGGCGATGTCCTGCGGATCGGCCAGGGTGGCATAGGGGTCCTCCGGCGAAACACGCGCCATCGAAACGGCGCGGTCTGCCAGTTCAGCGGCATCGATGCCGGCATTCGCCGAAACACTGGCCACCCGCCTGCCGACGAATACACGCAGCGAAAAACTGTCGCTTTCCGAAGCGTCCGTGCCTTCGACCTTGCCGAGCCGGACCGAAACGGATGACGATTGACCGCGCGCCACGACCGCATCGCAGCGATCGGCGCCGGACCGCGTGGCCTGCTCGACAAGTTGAGCGGCCTTGTCGATCAGTTCTTGTGATTTTTCCGCCTGAAACATGTATTCGGCCTTTCCTTTCCGCCCCATTTATTGTGGCGCCGGGGCGTCATCAAGGCTAATAGAGCAATGTTCCGGCGACGAACAGTGCAGAAACCGGATGAATATCGGGTCCTGGAAGGACGCAATATATGGCCGCTGAAGGCATTTCTTTTTACAGCCACGCTCTCGTTCTGCTTGGCGGCGCAGTCATCGCCGCGCCTCTGGCCAAGCGAATCGGCCTGGGCACCGTCCTCGGATATCTCGCGGCCGGCGTGATCATCGGACCGGTGGCGCGGCTCGTCAGCGGCGGCGATCGGATTCTGGAATTCTCCGAACTCGGCGTCGTGTTGCTGTTATTCCTGATCGGCCTCGAGCTCAAACCTTCGCGCCTGTGGTCCATGCGGCGCGAAATATTCGGGCTCGGGCTGGCGCAAGTGGCGATTACGGGCATCGTGCTTCTGGGCATCGTCGGGGCCATCGCCTGGCCAAGGGACGCGCTTTCATCGGCGGCGATCATCGGATTCGGGCTGGCGCTGTCGTCAACGGCCTTCGCGCTGCAGATCCTGGAGGAACGCGGCGAGCGCAGTACCGCCTACGGACAACGGGCATTTTCGATCCTGCTTTTCCAGGATCTTGCCATCGTTCCCATCCTGGCGCTCGTGCCGTTGCTAGCGCCCTATGGCGCCGAAGCCACGTCAACGCCCCTGCAGGATTTTGCCATTGCGCTGGCGGCCATCGCCTTCATCGTCGTCGCCGGCCGTTATCTTTTGAATCCGCTGCTGCAGCTGATCGCCAGTACCGGCGCGCGCGAGGCCATGATCGCTGCCGCCCTTCTGGTGGTCATCGGTTCGGCGGTGCTCATGCAGGCGGCAGGCATGTCCATGGCGATGGGCTCGTTCCTGGCCGGCGTCCTGCTGGCCGAATCCTCGTACCGGCATGAGCTGGAAGCCGATATCGAGCCCTTCCGCGGGATCCTGCTGGCGCTGTTCTTCATGGCGGTCGGCCTGTCGCTGGAACTGGACGTGATCGCGCAGAACTACGTGCTGATCATCGTGGCCGTGCCGGTGCTCATGATCGTCAAGAGCCTGATAATCTGCGGGTTGTGCCGCATCTTCGGGTCGGGCCACAATGAAGCGATCCGCATTGCCGGGCTGCTGCCGCAGAGCGGGGAATTCGGTTTCGTCATCTTCACGGCGGCGGCTGCGGCCGGCATCTTCCCGCAGTCGATCGCATCCATCCTGATTGCCATCGTCACGGTTTCAATGGTGCTGACACCGCTTGCCTCGGTGCTGGCGAACCGGTTCCTGCACGATGGCAGCGCGGAGGAACTGGAGGAAAATTTCGAGGGCGCGGGATCGGACGTGCTGATGATCGGATTTTCGCGTTTTGGCCAGATCGTATCGCAGACCCTGCTGGCGGGCGGCTCGGACGTGACCATCATCGACCACTCGGCGGAGCGCATCCGCAGCGCCACGAAATTCGGCTTCAAGATCTATTTCGGCGACGGGACGCGCAAGAACGTGCTGGAAGCTGCCGGTATCCGGGGCGCGAAGCTGGTCGCCGTGTGCACGCACGAAAAGGCGACTACGGACAAGATCGTCGATCTGATCCAGGCGGAGTTTCCCGGTTCACGCATCTTCGCCCGCGCCTACGACCGCGCGCACACGCTTTCGCTGCGCGAGCGCGAGGTCGAATACGAACTTCGCGAAACGGTCGAATCGAGTTTCATCTTCAGCCGCAAGACGCTTGAGGCGCTGGGGCTCGACCAGGAGCGGGTCGACGCGATCATCGACGAAACGCGGCGACGGGACGAAGAGCGGCTCCGCATCCAGGCGGTCGAGGGCCTTTCAGCGGGCAGCGACATGCTGCATACGCGTCCGGTGACCCCGGAACCGTTGATCAAGCCGAAGAAGGAAGCCGAGCGGCTGGACCTCGAAAAGCCTCCCGAATCCGTCGAATAACCCGCGCCGCCTTTGCGTCCCGCCGGTCTATTCGATAGGTTCGCATCAATGACGAAGCACCCGGCCAGCGGCCAAGCGGCTGCTTCACATTCGGGGGAGCGGATCAACTTGCCAATTTCAGCCGAGGACGCCTTGCCGGCCGGATCGCGGAGCAATCCGCTTTGAGCGAGTCGGCGAAATTCGTCACCGGCTCGACAATGCGGCACGTCATCGTCATGGCAGCAACCGGATCGGTGGGGCTGGTTGCCGTCTTTCTGGTGGACGCGCTCAACCTTTTCTACATTTCGCTGCTCGGACAGCAGGAACTTGCGGCCGCCATCGGCTATGCCGGCACGCTCATCTTCTTTACGACGTCGATCGGCATCGGACTGGCGATCGCCTCGACGGCCATCACATCGCGGGCCATCGGGGCAGGCCGGCGCGAAGAGGCGCGCGAGCTTGCCACCACCTCACTCATCTACACGGCGGTGATCATGGCGCTCGCCGCCCTTGCCTGCCTGCCCTATCTCGACGCCATCGTTCATTTTCTGGGGGCGCGGGACGAAACGGCGCGGCTGACGGTCGAGTTCCTGCTGATCGTCTTTCCTTCCATGCCGCTGCTGGGCATCGGCATGTGCATGTCGGGCCTGTTGCGCGCGGCGGGCGACGCCAAGCGGGCCATGTATGTGACGCTGTTTGCCGGCGCGGCGACCGCGGTGCTCGACCCGATCTTCATCTTCGGCTTCGATCTCGGCATCCACGGCGCCGCCATATCAACTGTTTTGACGCGATTCGTGCTGATATTCGTCGGCTATTACGGCCTGCGGCGCATTCACAATCTGCTGGCCCTGCCCTCGATGCCGGTGCTGACCGGTACGCTTCGGCCCTATCTCTATATCGGTCTGCCGGCCATCATGACGCAACTCGCCACGCCGGTCGGCAATGCCTATATGACCATCGAGATCGCCGGTTACGGCGACGCGGCGGTTGCCGGCTGGGCCGTCGTCGGACGGCTGATTCCCGTCGCCTTCGGCGCTTTGTTCGCCCTTTCCGGCGCGGTCGGGCCGATCCTCGGCCAGAATTACGGCGCGCTGCGTTTCGACCGTCTCTACAGCACGATGCGCAACTCCTTCATCGTCATTATCGCCTACACGCTGGTCGTATGGATGTTGCTGTTCATCAGCAGCGACTATATCGCCGCACTGTTCGGCGTCGACGGCGAGGCGGGCGAAATGGTCGTCTTCTTCTGCGAATATGTCAGCCTGACCTTCCTGTTCACCGGCATGCTCTTTGTCGCCAATGCCGCCTTCAACAATCTCGGCTACCCGCTGATGTCGACCATCTTCAACTGGGGACGTTCGACGCTTGGCATCATTCCCTTCGTTTGGATCGGATCGCACTATTACGGCGCCCTCGGCGCCTTGGCCGGTTACGGGCTCGGGGCGGTTTTCTTCGGCATCGCGGCGGCCATCGCCTGCCTGCGCATCATCCGCGGCATCGCTCAGAAACCGCCCACGGAACCGCCGCCGCCAACGGATATCCAGGTCTCACCGGCCGCCAACTCACCATTCACCTCGGGCAAGGGCGCGACTTAGAGCGTGTCTGGTTTTGATCAAGCGCCTACAAGCTCTCCAGGAACCGCTTCAGATAGACATCGAACGCATCCGGCGCTTCCCAGAAGGGCGCGTGGCCGATGCCTTCCATCAGGTGGACGCGGTCTTCCCAAAGGTTCCGGTAGGTCAGCGCCGCGACGAATTCATTGTTCACGAAGGGCTCCGCGCCGCCGTTGACGATGGCAAGCGGAACCGCCGCGTTGACGGCCGCCTCCTGCTGGTTCGCTCCAACGCCCCGCACGAAGCTTCCGAGCATCATCTCGCGGGCATTGCCGTCCGTGCGCGCGACAGCCTCGCGCAGAAACGGCTCGAACGGCGCGTTGATGCCGCACGTGGCGCGCGCATAGGCATCGATTTCCGCTTCCGAAAAGTCCCGCTGGCCTGCCAGTCCCATGTGCTCGGAGGGCAGGAACCCGGCTGAAAGCTGTTCCTCACCGCGCCCGACCGGCGGGGATCCGGTTATCATCAGGCCACTGATCGCATCGGTCCGGGTGAGCATCTCCAGGCCGATATGACCGCCGAGCGACCAGCCGAGCATGGCATAACGGTCGTGGCCGAGTTCACGCATCAGTTCGATCGCCGCTTCCGCGTAGCCGGGCATCGAATAGGTTTTCTCCGGGTTTGCCGCGTTTTGCGACGCGCCATGTCCGGGCAGGTCCATGGCGATGCAGCGATAGGCCGCGCCGATTTGGCCGTCGAGCTGGTTGCGGAACACTTCCTTGCAGGACGAGTTGCCATGGATCATCAGCACCGGCGGCCCTTCGCCCGCCGACTGGGTAACGGCAATGCCGGCATGCGATGTTTCGATCATGTGATGGTTCAAAGTCGCCTCCCCTGTGATAACCCGATGCGGCCGCTACGGTCCGTTGCGCGCAACCGCCGGCGCGGCGGGCTTTCGGTCGCGAAAGTCGAGCTTCTCGATAATTCCCAGCAGGCCGCCCGGCGCGATGCGCAACACCAGGATCATGGCAAGCGCGATGAGGATGAAGCGCGCCTCCTCAAGGCCGCGAATGCCCGCCAGCGCTTCCGTTGCAAAAGTCAGCGCAAGGGCGGCCGCAATGGGGCCGTATACCGTTCCCGTGCCGCCGATCAGCACCATGGAGAGCGCCAGCGAGAGCGTTCCGAACCCGAACACGTCCGGCGATGCGACACGCAGATAGATGGCGTAGAAGCCGCCCGCTATTCCGGTGAAGATCGCGCTGAGCACGAGGACGGTGACACGCTGGCGCGAGATCGAAATACCGCGCGCGGCCGCATATTCTTCCGCATCGCGTACGGCCTTCAGCGATTTGCCGAAAGGTGAACGCACAACGGCCAGCAGGAACAGAGTCGAGACGACAAGCAGGAAAAGCGCGGCATAATAGTAGCCGAGCTTGTAGTCCTTCAGAAACGAATAGTCGCCCAATCGCAGATAGGGAATGCGGACCATGCCCTCGGCGCCGCCGGTGATCTGCGCCTGGCTGAGCACCAGTTGCATGACGAGCTGGCCGAAAGCGAAGGTGACGAGGACCACGTAGATCCCCTTCAGCCGGGCAACGGGCGCGGCAATCAGAAAGGCCGCAGCCGCAGCCGTGGCGCCGCTGGCCAGGATGGCGATCCACGGATTGACGCCCAGCGTCTTTGCCAGGATGGCCGCCGTGTAAACACCCACGCCGAAGAAGGTGAGATGGCCGAAATTGAACACCCCGCAATGGCCGAGGCTCAGGTTCCAGTTGGATGCGATGATCGCGTAGAGAAAAGCGATGATGAACAGATGCCGCGTATAGCTGTCAATGGCGAAGACCGGGACCAGCAACAGCGCCGCCAGGCAGACAAGGGGCAAAACGATGTTTCTTGCAGCCGGTTTCATTGCCTGCCTCCGAAGATACCGTTCGGCCGGAAGATCAAAACCACGATCATCATCAGGAACAGCACGAAGGGCGTCCAGTAAAGGCCGAGCCAGAGGATCAGCAGCGCCTCGATGAGGCCGATGACATAGGCGGCGCCCGCCGTGGCGCCGAGGCTGCCCAGGCCGCCGAAGATGACCACGATCATTGCCTTGACCAGCGGCTCGGCGCCCATGGAAGGCGTGATGAAACGGATCGAGCCCAGCAAGGCCCCGGTCAGCCCCGCCAGCGCAGCGGAAAGCCCGAAGGCGATGGCAAAGGCGACGGGCACATCGATGCCGATGAGGGCGGCGGAACGCTGGTTCTGCCCGACAGCGCGCAGGGAGCGCCCGGTGTTGGTCCGCACGTTAAAGCGCCAGATGGACAGAAGAATGAGCGGCGCCAGCACGACCAGGATCGCCTCGTGGGCGGAAATCGTTGCGCTGAAGATGGATATCTCGCCATCGACAAGGCGCGGCAGTTGCTTCAGCCGCGCGCCCCAGATCATTTGCGCGCCCTTCTCCAGGATGATCATGGCCGCAAGAGTGGTCATCACCGTGATCAGCAGCATGTTTCGATTGCCGTAATAGGGACGCACGAGCAGCCGCTCGATCAAAACGCCGATCAGCGCCGCGACCAGGGTGCCGCTCGCGACACCGACAAGCAGGCCAAGGCCAACGGCCTCGCTGACTGTCCAGGCGACAAAGGCGCCGATCATCATCAGCGCGCCGTGGGCGAAATTGAATACGCCGAGGGTGGTCCAGACCACGCTCAACCCGCTCGCCATCATGGCGTAGAGCGAGCCGAGCACAAGGCCGGAAACGATGGTGGCAATCAGCGTGTCGATCAATGCGCCGCCTCTCCGAAATAAAGCTGCATGATGGCGTCGTGGTCCGGGGCGTTGTCTCCGTCGATCTCGCGCACCACCTCGCCATGCTCGATCATGTAGAGGCGCTGGGTCAGCGACAGCAGGAACTCGACATCCTGCTCCACGATGACGAGAGGAACGCCGCTTTTGGCAATGTTGCCGACGGCGGCAGCCAGCTCCTTCTTCAGGCGCGGCGAAAGGCCGAGGGTCGGCTCGTCCAGCATCAGCAGTCTCGGCGCGCACATCAGCGCGCAGCCGATGGAGAGCATCTGCCGTTCGCCGCCGGAAAGGGTTTTGGCTTTCTGGGTCCGACGCTCGTCAAGCCGGGGAAAGAGCTCGAACACGCGCCGAAGGTTCTGCGCCTTGCCGTGTCTTGCGCGCTTCGATATCGACGCCAGTTCCAGCGTCTCCAAAACATGCATCTCGCCGAACAGCGTGTTTCCCTGCGGCGATTGAACCAGCCCGGCATTGACAATGTCGCGGGGCCGCGCGCCGGTAATATCGGCGCCGTCGAACGAGATGGTACCGCCGGTCGGTTTCAACAGGCCCGATATCGTCTGGAGAAGCGTCGTCTTGCCGTGACCGTTGGGACCGAACAGGCCAACGCATTCGCCGGCATCAAGGCCGATGCTGATATCGCGCAGGACGGTGATGCTGCCATAGCCCGCCGTTACCCGCGATACGTCCAGCAGGCGGCCCATCAGTCCCGGCCTCCGAGATAGGCTTCGGCGACCGCCGGGTCGCGCACAACGTCCGCCGGCAGGCCCTCGGCGAGGATCGCACCCTGATTGAGGACGAGCAGCCGTTCGGAAACGGACAGCAGCAGGCTCAGCACATGCTCGATCAGAAGGATCGTCACGCCCGATTTATTGACATCGACCAGCAGCGCGTCGAGCCGTTCGATCTCCGGCTTCGTCAGTCCCGATGCCGGTTCGTCCAGCATGAGGACGGACGGTTCGGAAACGAGCGCGGAAGCAATCATGAGCTGCTTCTTCTCATAAACGGAAAGCTCGCTTGAAGGCATATGCGCCCGGGCTTCGTCGAACTGGACCCGGTCGATGGCCCTGCGGGCATTTTCCAGGGCCTGCCCGGCGGATTGGCCGCCACTGTAGACGGCGCTGATCTGCAGTGTCTCGATCGCCGAAAGATCCGGGAATTCCGCATCCTTCTGAAAGGTACGGCACAGCCCCGATCTGGCAATGGCGTGGGGCGGGCGGCCATCGATCCGCTCTCCGTTGAAGCGGACCTCGCCGTTGGTCGGCCCGTAAGGAATGCCCGTCATCAGGTTGAACAGCGTGCTCTTGCCCGAACCGTTCGGCCCGGCAATGCCGAAGATTTCGCCGCGCGTGACCGTGAAGGAAACCCGGTCGACGGCGGTCAGACCGCCGAAGGTCTTGGTGGCATCGCGAACGTCTATGATCGGATCGGACATCTTTGAATGCGGCGGGCCGCCAGGCCGGCAGCCCGCCCCTGTCTCTATTTCATCCAGGACGGCTGTTGGAAATCGCCGGTCGCGTAGACGTCCGGATAGAACAGATAACGCTCACCGTCACGGATCTGGTAGAACTGGATCGGCACGCCGTCATTGCTCTGAACCGACAGATGCGTCGCCGGATCGAACTGGATCCTGCCCATGGCGGTCTGCTTGTTGGTCTTGCCGATTTCGGCGCCGATTTCCGCGCGCTTCTTCGGATCGCCGACCTTGCCGAGCGCGTCGGCATAGATCATGACCTGCTCGTAGAGCGCCGGCCCGTAGGAGCCCGGCTCGTTGCCGAATGCCGCCTTGTACTTGCCGAGCACCTCGGCGGCGCGCGGATTGGTCGGCGTATTGAGCACGCCGCCCAGCAGGTTGTAGACGACGCCGGAGGAGTTTTCCTTCGTCAGCTCAAGGAACTCCGGCACAGACGGCGCATACTGGATGAAGACCAGGCTGTTGGTCGGGTCTTCCATGAACTGGGTCATGAAGGTCGCGGCATTGGCCGAGACGTAATCCGTGTTGATCAGGACCGCCGGCGGGTTCTGCCGGATCTTGGCGAGGAAAGCCCGCCAGTCATTGATCTCGCCGAACGGCAGGAGATCGTTTTCCGTCACTTCCCAGCCGGCCTTTCCGAAGGCGTCGACCATGCCTTCCGCGATGCCCTTTGAATAGGGATTGTCGGAAGCGATGATGGCGACCTTCTTGTTGGGCAGCGTCAGCGCTCCACCGGCGGCCAGCCCTTCGATGACCGGCACGATTTCGGTGTTGTATCCGGCATAGGAAGGCGTCATCGACCACACGGTTCCGAAATCGTCCGGACTGGGACTGATAATACCCTCCGTCTGGGCGGAGTTTGCCGAAACCAGATAGACCATGTCCTGCTCGGCCATCATCTCGATCTCGAAATTCGAGCCGGAGGCATAGCCGGTCATGATGGCGCCCATGTCGCGGTCACCGAGTAGACGCTCGGCCGCCGTCGCGACGGCGTCGGCGGTCGCCTCGCCGACATCGCCGACCACGAGTTCGAATGTGTGCCCGGCGACACCGCCGGCGGCATTGAGTTCATCGACCGCGAGCTGCGCCCCGTTGACCATTTCCTGGCCGTCGGCGGCCGCCTTGCCGGACACCGGCGCAAGGACGCCGATTTTTACGACATCGGCCTGCGCAAATCCTGCGGAAACGGCCAGGATCATGGCCGAAGCCGCACCGAGAAGTGTTCGTCTGTTCAACATTCCGTCCTCCTGTCAAACTGTTCGGTTTGCTTGGTTATTTTGTGCCGCAATTGTCTATGATCGCCGCTGCGATCACCTTCGTCGCCTCGACGAGACTGTCGATGTGGACGCATTCATCGTCGCCATGGAAACCATCGCCTGATGCCCCGTAGATGACGGCGTCGACCCCCGCGCCGGCATAGTGCGCCGCGTCCGTGACCGCCTCGAAACCCTTGGCGACCGGCTGTTTCTTCTGGACTTCGCCGGCCCGCTTGAGCAGCGAATCCGTCAGCGGATGGTCCATCGGCGTGTTCATGGGCGGGAAATTGAGATCAAAGAGATCCCAGAGGATTTTCGGCGGGTTTTCGCGCATCCAGGGGTCCATGGCTGCGAAATTCGCAACGAATGCCTCGAATTCGGCCTTCACATCCTCGAACTTCTCGTCCGGCATGAATTTGTAATCGAGGTCGATGGTCACGACGTCCGAGATGATCGCGGCATTGGTCATTATGGCCGGATTGCCGTCCTCTCCCATGCCCGCACCGCCGCGTATGACACCGGGATTGATTGTCGCAAGCCCGGCCGGCACCAGCGGGTGCCAGTGATCGCGGCATCTTGAAGCCTCGAAGTCGCGCAACGCATTGAGAAACCGGTTGGCAAGCTCAATGGCATTGACGCCGGGCTCGATCCGGTTCTCGACATGGGGTTGCGGCCACAGCGAGTTGAACCGCCAACCGGCATGCGCCTGTTTGCCGAAGATCGTCACCCGCACCCAGGTCAACCCGCCTTCGGCGGCGACCACATCACCCCAGCTCGGCTCTGCAATGATGGCCCTCTTGGCCAGTTTGCCGCGCTTGACCGCGTCGATGGCGCCGAAGCCGCCGGCCTCCTCATCGACCACGCTGTGGATCGACAGACGCCCCTCCAGCTCGATACCGGCTTCTCGGATGGCGCGGGCCGCCACCATGCAGGCGGCTACGCCGCTCTTCATGTCAACGGCGCCACGTCCCCAAATCTTGCCGTCATCGACCTCTCCGCCAAAGGGCTCGCGGGTCCAGGTCGAAGAATCGCCGACCGGCACAACGTCGATATGGCCGCACAGGATGAGACTCTTTTCCTCCGATCCGGACCAGTCGCCAATGACGTTCGGCCGGTCCGGAAAAACATCCCAGCGCTCGGTGGAAAACCCGCTGGCTTCAAGATGGCTCTGCACCAGGTCCTGGACTTCCGGCTCGCGATTGAGTTCCGGATCGACCTGGAATTTCGGATTGACCGAAGGAATCCGCACCATCTCCCGCGTCAGCTCGACAACGGCGTCCCGATTGCGGTCGATCGCTTCCCAGACAGTGTTCACTGCATCGCTCATTTCATTTCCTTCCTTGATCCGCTTTTCGTTTCATGCTGACCGACGCCCCGCATCACCGCACGGCACCTGCCTCGATCAGCGCGCCAATCGCCTTGCCCAGCAATTCAGCCCAACGGACGCAGCCCTGTTCATCGCGCAAATGGTCGTTCCTTATCTCCACCAGGCTGTGCTGAAGCCCGAATCTTTCGCCATGGGTCGGTATCGTCCAATCCGACTGATCGTCGATCGCATAGGGTTCGTTCATGCCGATGTTCAGTTCCGGGCGAAGCCGGACAAGCTGTTCGGCAAGCGCTTCCGGCGTTTTCGGATCGGTGCGCGAGGCAAAGCCGACATCCCACTTGCGCTCCTGGCCGGCCAGGGTTCGCGTAAAGCTGTGAATGGCGAAAAAGGCGCGCCGCTCATGTCCTTCGATAAGCGTGGAAACCGCCTTGTGAAACGGCTCGAATATCTCATCGATCCTGCATTGCCGCGCGGCCGCCGGGAGATTGCGGTTGCCCGGAACCTCCACATTGTCGCTGACGGCGGCAATGGCATCTTCAGCGTCGACCGGACGATTACAGTCTATGACCAGCCGGCTATAGGGCTGCAGGACAAGCGGCGCATCGAGTATCCCGGCAACGGTCCGGGCCACGCTTGCGGCGCCGATATCATAGGCGATGTGGAGATCCATCGCCGAAGGCGGCAGTCCAAGATCGCCGAGTGCGGCAGGAATCGCACGACCGGCATGCTCGCATACAAGGACCACGGGGCCGTCGCTGTCACCATTCACGACCTCGACCGGCCAGTGATCGCCCTCAAGCAAAAGTGATTTTGACCGCCCCGCGGCAGGTGACGCCATCCCAACACTCCCAACAGCGTCCCAGTAGATGAAAGAAAATTTTTAAAGTCAACAATTTCTTGGATATTGACGGATATTTTTCATTGTGACGCCGTGTCCGCCGCTGTATGGGTTGTAAGAATGGACCTTCGAAAACGCATCGAGGAAAAATCCCAGGACTTTACAGCCAATGAGCGAAAGCTCGCGGCGGCGCTTCTGGCCGACTATCCGTTCGCCGGTCTCGAATCCATCCAGTCCTTCGCCGAAAAAACCTACACATCCGCGCCGACAATCACACGTTTCGTGCAGAAACTGGGCTATGGCGGCTACCAGGAATTCCAGAGGCTTCTGATCGGCGAACTGAAAGAGGGGCAACAATCACCGATTGAACTGCGCCGAAGAACCGAGCCGATCAAGACCGGCTTTCTGAACAGCTTTCTTGGGCGCACTGCGGACATCATCCAGCAGGTCACCGAGGTGGTCACCGAGGAGCAGTTCAACCGCATCTGCGCCCTGCTGGCGGATAACAAGCGTTCCGTTTACCTCGTCGGCGGCAGGATATCCGATCCGATCGCGCAACTGCTGGCGCGTCATCTGCGGCAGATCAGGCGCGATGTTTACCACGTGCCGCCCGATCCGGAGGTCTGGCCGGAATATCTGCTGCGCATGCGCGCCCAGGATGTTCTCTTCATGGTGGATTTCCGCCGCTACGAGCAACGGCTGGCGCGCCTTGCAAAAATGGCGGCCCGCAAACGTGGCTCCCAGATCGTCCTGGTCACCGACAAGTGGCTGTCGCCGATTTCACAACATGCCGCCGAGGTGCTGCCGATGCCGATCGAGAGCGGCACGGCCTGGGATTCCTATTGCGGTGCTATCGCGCTGATCGAGGCCATGATCTCGCATGTCGCCGAGCAGGACTGGGATGCGACGAAGAAAAGGATCGGGGACTGGGACGGCTTCAGATCCGCTTCGGTCAAGGATGATCAGGGCTCATAGAGGCGCGAACTCGCCACGTCTTTGTATTCAATCGAAAGGATCGAGCGCGGACTGTGCTTTCTTGGTCAGGCTGGCGCGCACGATCCGGTAGGAATTCTCCAGCCGGTAGAGCAGTTCGTCCTCATCCGACTCCCATGGCAGATTGATCCATGAGCGGTGAAAATAGGGCGCCTTCACCCCGACACCGGCATCGATCAGCATCTGCGCCGTCTCAATGCTGTCGGTCTTGACCGAAACGCCAGGCGTGACCGCACCGATACAGGCAAACGTCTTGCCGCCGACCTTCCAGGCGTCATGGCCGCCGCCCCAGGGGTCGGAGACCTCGGCGCCTGGAAAGCGCCCGCATATCTTGTTGATCCGCTCCCGGCTCATAATCAGCCGCCTTCCTTTATGTGGTAGGTGAACACCGCATCGATGGCGTGCTTGAGCTCCTCGCGCACACCGGCGGAAACCTCCAGTATTTCGTCGGCCTTGAAGAAATCGAGCACCCGGAAGCGGTTCACGTCGGGACGCAGGAAGATATCCGGCCGGCCTGATTTCAGTTTCATGGTAATGATCGACTGCATCATCAACTGGCTGGCGCCGAACATGAGGTCCATCGTCGAAGGCTGGTCACCGTCATCGCCGCTCGGACCGCCAACGACATCGATGCCGATGACGATGTCGGCCATGCCAGCGAGATGATCGAACGGCACCGGATTGAAGATACCGCCATCGATCATGTACCGGCCATCGCAAAGCACCGGGCGGAAGAGCGCCGGGATCGCTGCTGACGCGGACACGGCATTGATCAGGTCGCCGCTTGTGCGGACGGCTTCCTGCTGGGCGTAGAAATCCGTCACGACGATCTGGGTCGGTATCTGAAGCTGTTCGAATGTCGTCGGGAAGTTCTGCGGCAGGAAGGCGCGAAGGATGCGCTCGATGTTGAACTGGCCGAGGCGCAGGCCACCGGTCATGACGTCGCCCATGCTGTAGGGGCGCGCCTTCCAGATCCGGCTTACCACCTCGCTGCGCCGGCCGAGCGCGTGGAGGGTGTGGGCACGCACTTCGCGGCCACTCATGCCGGCTGCCATCGCCGTTCCCATGATGGCGCCGATCGAGGCGCCCGCAATGGCGACCGGGCGAATGCCGAGTTCATCGAGGACTTCAATGATGTGGACATGGGCGACACCGCGCGCGCCGCCGCCGCCAAACGCAACCGCAACGGTCGGATCGCCCGATGACCCCCGGTCCACGTTATGTTCGCTGCCTATCAGCACGTCGTTGCGCATGCCATTCCTAACTGTCACCGGCCTCAGACGGGAAATACGATCCGACCGCCGGCACGCCCAATGTGACGCGCCTTCCCGCGAACTTCAAGGCCCGTCCTGCGCCGCCCGGTTGATCATGCTTAACGGGTGGGCGCCGAATTGAATGATTGACCGCCTTGTTTGCGGCTCGTCGCGGAAGGAGCCGGATATGCTTGGAATTTTGGATATATATGGGTGTATTTTCAGCTATTTGGCCAAATTATTTGCTATTTTGGATATTTATGGGTAATAATTTGGGTATGATGCTAAAGACCGCTTCCCTCGAAATTACTCGCGAGATCCTTTCGCTTATTGCCGAGCTGGATGAATTCAAGGGTGCCTGGCGGGCTCTGGGGAAGCTCGCCCCGGAACGCCTGTCATCGTTGCGCCGGGTCGCCACGATAGAAAGTATCGGCTCGTCCACGCGTATCGAAGGCAGCAAGCTCTCCGACAAGGATGTCGAGCGGCTTCTGTCCAATGTCGAAATCCGAAAGTTCGAGACGCGAGACGAGCAGGAGGTTGCAGGGTATGCAGAAACCATGGAGACCGTGTTTGCCCATGCTGGCGAATTAACCCTTACGGAAAACCATATCAAACAGCTTCATCGCGATCTGCTGGTTTACAGCGAAAAGGACGCATGGCACCGGGGAGAGTACAAAACAAATCCGAATAACGTCGTGGCCTTTGATGCAGCTGGCCAAGAAATCGGCGTTGTATTCGAAACCGCAACGCCTTTCGATACCCCCCCGCTAATGACGGAACTTGTCGGGTGGACGCGAGCTACTTTGGATGAAAGCCACCTTCACCCGCTCTTGGCCATCGCAATCTTCACTGTTGTCTTCCTGGAAATCCATCCGTTCCAGGACGGCAACGGCAGACTCTCGCGCATCCTGACGACATTGCTACTGATGCGCAGCGGTTACGCCTATGTGCCCTACGGATCGCTGGAAAGCGTGATCGAGCAGACCAAGGAGAACTATTACATCGCTCTGCGCAAAACCCAGGGCACGATCCGCACCGACAGGCCCGACTGGCAGCCTTGGGTGGTTTATTTCCTGCACGCTCTTCAGCAACAAAAGGCGCGGCTGGAGAAGAAGATCGAACGCGAGCATATGTTCATCAATACGCTCCCTGAATTGTCCGTCAAAATCCTTGAACTGGCGAAAGAGCACGGCCGGATTACAATCGGTGCAATCGTCAAGGTCACCGGCGCGAACCGCAACACCGTCAAGAAACACCTGCAATCGCTGGTGTCGGGGGGGCACCTGTCTCAACACGGAACCGGCAAGGGGACATGGTATGGGCGGGCTTAGCGCCAAATCGCCGAAGCTCACTTCGTTTCCGTAGATTCGCAACGATAGAAATGGATCGCCGTGTCGCCGAAGGAACGGATCTCCAGCAACCGGAAGCCGCCTCCCGGCTGCGGCCCGGCATCGGCACGCTCTTCCAGAAGGACGAGCGCGCCCCGCCGCAGCCAGCCGCCGGCGCAGGCTGAAGCGAGCGCCCTCTCGCCCAGGCCTTTGCCATAGGGCGGATCGGCGAATGCAAGATCGAAGGGCTCGATAGCACCGATATCGCCAAGCGATGCCGCATCGCGCCGATACACTTTCGTGCGCCCCTGAACGCCGAGCTTTTCGATATTGTCGCGCAGAAGGCCGCGGCCTTCGGCGGACTGTTCGACAAACAGCGCGAAGCTTGCGCCGCGCGACAATGCTTCCAGACCCACAGCGCCCGTGCCTGCGAAAAGATCGAGGACGCGGCTGCCCGCAAGCGCATCCGCATAGCCGTGCGCCAGGATGTTGAAGAGCGCTTCTCGCGTGCGGTCGGTTGTCGGCCGGATGGATTGCGAGCGCGGCCCGGCGAGCGAGCGTCCTTTAAAACTACCGCCGACGATCCGCATTTCCGGACCGGCCGCCACCGGGCTTGCCGGCGGGTCGTGCCCCGCCCTTGCCCCTGGCTCCCTTTGGAGCGGTTTTCTGCGCGCCCTTCTTGGGCGAAAGCGGCCGTGCACCGGGCGCCATCCATACATTCGAAGACCGGTTCCTGTTCACCGGCCTCTTCTTGGCCGGCGCTTTTTCCGGCTTCGACGTATCGAGCCGCCCGAGATCGCGGTCGCGCTTCTCCTCGCGGCTCAGTTTCCTGCCGGGCGTTGGCGGCTTTTCCTCTTTTGCTGCCTTTTTTGCAGCGGGTTTCTTTTTCTCCTGCGCCGATGGATCATTGAAAAGCGGCGCTTCGAAATTGGCGCCGGCCTTCTCGATCAGCCTCGGTCCGAGCTGTTCGCGCAGCGTGCGGCTCCTGACTTCCTGCACAGCGCCCTCCTTCAGAGCGGCGAGCTGGAAGGGTCCGTAGGAGATGCGGATGAGGCGATTGACCTCCAGCCCCAGCGCGCCAAGTACGTTCTTGATCTCGCGGTTCTTGCCCTCGCGGAACCCCATGGTCAGCCAGACATTCGAGCCCTGGGTGCGGTCGAGCGTTGCATCGATCGCGCCATAAAGAACGCCATCCACGGCGATGCCGTCCTGAAGCCTGTCGAGCCCGGCCTGATCGATCTTGCCGTGGGCGCGAACCCGATAGCGGCGCAGCCAACCGGTGGACGGCAGTTCGAGTTCGCGCGCCAGTCCGCCATCATTGGTGAGCAGCAACAGCCCTTCGGTGTTGATGTCGAGACGGCCGACCGAAACCACATGCGGCTGGTCGATCGGCAAGTTGTCGAACACGGTGGGCCGGCTTTCCGGGTCCTTGTGGGTGGTCACCAGGCCAGCCGGCTTGTGATAGAGCCAGAGCCGGGTGCGCTCGATGCCGCGCATCGGCTCGCCATCGATCTCGATCCGGTCAGACATCGTCACATTGATGGCCGGGGATTCGAGCGGCTTGCCGTTCAGCCGCACCCGTCCCTCGACGATCATGCGCTCGGCCTCGCGTCGCGATGCGACACCGGCGCGGGCCATCAGCTTGGCGATCCGCTCGGGCGCCTGCGCGATGGTTTCGGCGTTGCGGTCGGCCTCCGGGTCTTTCCGGCTCGCGGCTGCGCGCTGTCCGCCGGAACCCGTTGCGCCCGCCCGCCGGGGCTTGCCACGCGTATTCATATGGTGTTTGCCTTTCAAAATCCGCCGGGCCGCCGGCCGCGGGGAAAACTTCTGCCGCCAGCCTTATCAGGTTGCGCCCGCCTGGTTAATAGAAAAGGAGCCTGCACCGGCCGATGAACAAAAGCATCATGGACATCGCCCTGGAAGAAGCGCGGGCCGCCGGCGACCGCGGCGAGGTTCCCGTTGGCGCGGTCATCGTGCGTGACGGCGAAATCCTTGCCCGGGCCGGAAACCGCACGCGCGAATTCCATGACGTGACGGCCCATGCCGAGATCGTCGCAATCCGCAGCGCCGCCTCGTCGCTTGAAAGCGAGCGCTTGCCCGATTGCGATCTTTACGTGACGCTGGAGCCCTGCGCCATGTGCGCGGCGGCGATCTCCTTCGCACGGATCCGCCGGCTCTATTTCGGCGCCGAGGACATCAAGGGCGGTGCCGTTGTCAATGGTCCGCGTTTCTTCGACCAGCCGACATGCCATCACGCGCCGGAAGTCTATTCGGGTTTTGCCGAGAGCGAGGCGGCAGACCTGCTCGTGCAATTCTTCCAGCAAAAGAGATCCTGAACAAAAACGCCCGGCTGAGCCGGGCGATGTATTTGAAGGGCAGCGGTGGCCTGATCAGAACGGCCAAAGATTGCCGATCTTCCAGCCCTTTTCCTTCTGCGCGGCTTTCTTGCGCGCGCGCTCCTTCTTGAATTCGGGTTCGCCGAGGTCATCGACCGGCGCCGTTTCAGCCGGCTGGCGATATTCAACCGGCGGATCGCTGAGGAAGCGGCGGCCGGTATAGGCACCCTTTTGCAGGGCCTTGGCCTGGCGGAACTGCTCCTGCTGCTCCTTGGTCACCGAGCCACTGCCCGTCGCCAGCGGCGAACGGTAGTTGCCGCGCGCATCTTCCGCCTCTTCACGCAGACGCTGGCGTGTTTCCTCGGGCGATTCGGGCCATTGCGGATTGTCCTTTGACGCAAGGCTCGCCTGCGGCGCCGGCAGCGCCGAGCCCGATTCCGCGGGCGGCTCAACGATGGCCGGCCGCGGCGCATACGCAACCTCGCTGTTGCGTTTGGGCGGCCTGATCGAAACGATATTGGACAAATCGTCGATCAATTGCGCGTTCGCGGTCTTGTCGGTGCCGTAGGTCGGGCTGCTGACGCAGCCGGAAACCAGCAGCGATGCCGCGATTGCGCCCGCCACTGTGCACCCTGTGCGAAACCCGGTTGCTCTGTTCATTCGGTATGTCCCGTTCGAAGCCGGATATCCCATGCGGAACAAATCCGGCTATTTCTTGACAACTCTTTTAACGCAAAAGACTTATTGCGGCAATTCAACCTCTGTCACAGCCTGCCCAACTGCTTCAATTCGCGCAGCGCCTCGGCGTCGCGCGCCGAAACATCGGGAAACTCCGCATCGGAGCCGATATCGTCGGTGATACGCCAGGAACGGGCGCATTTACGCCCCTTCGCGAGCGCCGGAACGACGCTGACGCCGGCGACATCATCGAGCCGGAACGCGTCCGCTGGACCATCGGCATGCGATAGCTGGATCGCAGACGTGATGCAGATTTCGGAAAAATCCTGCCCGTCCAGGGCAACAAGCAGGTCCTCATCCGTGACATGGACGACGGGAGCCGCCTCCAGGGAAGAGCCGATTCGCTTCTCCCGGCGCTCGATTTCCAATGCACCGGTCACAACGCGCCGGACGGTGCGGATCTTCTTCCACTTTGTGTTGAGCGCGTCATTGCGCCAGGACCCCGGGACCTCCGGGAACTGCTCCAGATGCACGGAACGGGCCTGCGGATAGCGCTGCAGCCAGGCCTCCTCCATGGTGAAGGGCAGCATCGGGGCAAGCCAGCACGACAGGCAGTCGAAGATGGTCCGCACGACTTGCAGCGACGCCTTGCGGCGCACGCTCGACGGCGCGTCGCAGTAGAGCGCGTCCTTGCGGATGTCGAAATAGAATGCCGACAGCTCGACATTCGAGAAATCGATCAGCGCACGCGTGATGCGCTTGAAATCAAAGGCATCGTAGCCCTCGCGCACAAGCTGGTCGAGTTCGACCAGGCGGTGCAGCATCAGGCGCTCGAGTTCAGGCATCGCCGCGAGATCGACCGTTTCGCCCTCATCGTGCGAGAGCGAGCCGAGCATCCAGCGGATCGTGTTGCGGAGCTTGCGATAGGCATCGATATTGGTCTGGATGTTGGTCTTGCCGAGGCGCTGGTCTTCCCAGTAATCCGTCGTCATGGCCCACAGGCGCAGAATGTCCGCGCCGGACTGCGCCATCACATCCTGCGGCGTGACGGTGTTGCCCTTCGACTTGGACATTTTCTCGCCCTTTTCATCCATGGTGAAACCATGGGTGATGACCGTGTCATAGGGCGCCCTGCCGCGCGTGGCGCAGCTTTCCAGCAGGGAGGAATGGAACCAGCCGCGATGCTGGTCCGAGCCCTCCAGATAGACATCGGCCGGCCACTTCAGGTCCTCGCGGTCCTCCAGCGTGAAGGTGTGGGTGCTTCCTGAATCGAACCACACGTCCAGAATGTCGGTAACCTGGTTCCAACGGTCCTGATCGTTGCGGCCTTCAAGGAAACGCTCCTTGGCGCCGTCGGCAAACCAGGCATCGGCGCCTTCATTCTCGAAGGCCTCCATGATCCGGGCGTTGACCGTCTCATCGACAAGCACCTCGCCATCGGCGTCGGCAAAGACGCTGATCGGCACACCCCAGGCGCGCTGTCGCGACAAAACCCAGTCCGGCCGGGTCTCGATCATCGAGCGCAGGCGTTTCTGGCCGGCGGCCGGCACGAAGCGGGTCTCGTCAATGGCGGCCAGGGCCCGCGAGCGCAGCGTCGTTCCGTCCTCGAAGGGCTTGTCCATATAGACGAACCATTGCGGCGTATTGCGGAAGATGATCGGTTTCTTCGAACGCCACGAGTGCGGATAGGTGTGCTTGAGACGGCCGCGCGCAAACAGGCGGTCGGCCTCGATGAGGGCGGCGATGACACGCTTGTTTGCATCGCCTTTCTTGCCCTTGTCATCCAGGACCCGGGCAGCACCGTCCGGGCTGGAGGGGCCGAAACCGGGCGCATGATCGGTAAAGAAGCCGTCGTCGCCAACGGTGAACGGGATGGAGGCGTCAATGCCGCGGCCCTCCAGAGCGCGGGCATTGTCCATCCAGGCCTCGAAGTCCTCGCGACCGTGGCCGGGCGCCGTATGCACGAAGCCGGTGCCGGCATCGTCCGTCACGTGATCGCCGTCAAGCAGCGGCACGTCGAACGTGTAGCCCATCGCCACAAGGGGATGGCCGCAATGCATGTCGCGGAAATCGCCGGCGGAAACATCGGCCAGACGCTGCATGGTGACCTTGGCCTTGTCGGCGGCTTCCTGTGCCAGGGTGTCGGCAAAGATCACCTTCTCGCCGGCCTGCGGGCCAAAATCGTTCTCGGCCGCCGTGATCTCGTAAAGTCCATAGGCGATGCGCGAGGAAAAGGAGATGGCACGGTTGCCCGGGATCGTCCAGGGCGTCGTGGTCCAGATCACCACAGAGGCTCCGACCAGCGCGTCCGGACCCGCCAGGACCGGAAACTTCACCCAGATCGTGTCGCTTTCGTAGTCATGATACTCGACTTCGGCTTCGGCCAGCGCCGTGCGCTCGACCACCGACCACATGACCGGTTTCGAGCCGCGATAGAGCTGACCGAGCCTGGCGATCTTCATCAGTTCGCCGGCGATGCGCGCCTCGGCGTGATAATTCATCGTCGTATAGGGACGATCGAAGTCGCCTTCGATGCCGAGACGTTGGAATTCCTCGGTCTGCACCTCGATCCAGTGGGCGGCGAATTCACGGCATTCCTTGCGGAATTCATTGACCGGAACCTCGTCCTTGTCCTTGCCCTTGGCGCGGTACTGCTCCTCGATCTTCCATTCGATCGGCAGGCCGTGACAGTCCCAGCCCGGCACGTAATTGCTGTCATAGCCGCGCATCTGGAAGGAGCGCGTGATGACATCCTTGAGGACCTTGTTGAGCGCATGGCCGATATGAATGTTGCCATTGGCATAGGGCGGGCCGTCATGCAGCACGAATTTCGGGCGGCCGCTGGCGGCCTCGCGCAGCAGCTTGTAGAGATTCATGTTCTGCCAGCGCGCGACGATTTCCGGCTCCTTCTTGGGAAGGCCGGCGCGCATCGGAAATTCCGTGCTCGGCAGGTTGAGCGTTTTCGAATAGTCCAATTTTTCGGTCGTTTCGGTCATTTTTCAATCGTGTTTTCGGCTTGCGCCCGCCCCTTTTTTGGAGCGATTTGGGCGTCTTTGCGTATCGTGATTTCCACAGGGAGTTCCGCGCACGCAGCGTGGCAGATCGTGTTCCCGGACTTCCCACGCGCCGGCGACGGCACCAGTCAGGAAGCCGGGCCAATAATTCGTATTGCAGTTCCGAAAGCGTTTGTGGCCAGCATAGCCGTGCTTCTATCAATGCCGGCGACCGGAATAAAGGGTTTTCTCAATAAACCGTACGATCGAGCTTTTCAAAGATGATGCGCCGCATCATCCGCGTCGTAAGGCGGGGCGCAAGAAGCCCGGCTATATGGCCGATGCGCGCCTGCGGGCCGGGATAAAGGACCTTTTTCCGGCGGCGCGCCGCGGCGATGATCCTGGCGGCAAGGTCTTTCGGTTCCATCCGCTGGTCGGCGCGGGCACCCGCCGGCGCGTGACGTTCCGCATGAGCCGTTCGCACCGGGCCGGGAAAGACGGTCGTCACATGCACGCCGCGCTTTTTCATCTGTGCACGCACGCTTTTCGCATAAACCGCCAGCGCATCCTTGGAGGCAGCATAGACCGCCGCGCCGGGATATCCGGTCGCATGGGACAGCGAGGATATGAAAACGACATGCGCGCCCTTCGACAGGGATCCGGACCGCAGCAGTTCGGCCGTCATGACCATCGGCGTTTCGGTATTGAGGGTCAGGAGCCTGCGATAGGCTTGCGGCGGAATCTGCTCGAACGGTCCGGTGGCGCTGACGCCGGCATTGTGCACGACGAAATCATAGGGCCCCGCCTCTACAATCCTTGGCAAAAGCGCATCGACACTGTCGCGATCGGAAAGGTCCGCGACAAGAGGAACGAGCCGGCCGCCGCCTTGTAATTCATCGCGGTCGATCGCGACGACCGCGCCGCCGGAGGACAGGAACTGCTGCACAAGCGCCGCTCCGAGGCCGGCCGCCGCTCCTGTGACAAGCGCCTTCATGACGGCTTTCCCGTGAGCAGGCGACGGATCCTGGCGCCGAAAATGACCGTTGCCCCCGGACGGCCGGTTTCCATCAGCCGGGCCACTTCGTCGGCCATGGCATCGGCGGAAAAGAACATCTTCTCCAGCCCGCCCGGATCGTAGCCGGCCTTTTCATGCATCGGCGTTCGCGTCGGGCCCGGATGGATGATCTGCACACCGATCCGGCCGTCCCATTCGGCCCGCAGCGAACGGGCAAGACCCGTCAATCCCGCTTTCGAAGCCGCATAGGACGGCATATTGGCCGATCCGCGATGGGCAACGGAGCCGATCAGCACCAGCCTGCCCCGGCCCTCCTCAAGAAGCGGCGCCAGACGGTGGGCCATGAGCACCGAGGCGACGAGATTTACATCCAGCGTGCGGCGGATTGTTGCCGCATCCTCGGCATCGGCTTGCGCATAGGTTCCGGTGCCGGCATTGAGGATCAGTTTTGACAGAGAGCTCACCCCTGCGCTCCTCAGCGCCGATGCGACGGTCTCCACCGCCTCTTCGGGCCGCGACAGATCCGCCTTGACGAAGAGGGCATCGACAGGCAATCCGGCGCCGTCGCCCCGGCCGGTCAGCACGAGGCAGTGACCGCCAGCCAGCCGCTGTGCCAGCGCCAGGCCTATGCCGGACGTTCCGCCGGTGATGAGTGCTGTCGGCATGCCGTTCATGATATTTCAGCCAAAGGCCACGGCCTGATCGAGACCTGAAAGGGGCCGTATGGCCTGCAGGGCGGCCCTGGCCTCCTCAGCATCGCGCTTCATCTGCGCGACCAGCGGCTCAAGGCCGTCGAATTTCACTTCGTCGCGCAGATGCGAGAAAAATGCGACCGAACAGGTCTCGTCATAAAGATCACCGCCGAAATCGAAGACATAGGTCTCGAGCAACGGCGCGCCGTCGCTGTCCACGGTCGGCCGGTAGCCGAAGCTGGCGACGCCATCGCGGAATGTTCCGTCCTCGCGGCCGAAGCGCACCGCGTATATGCCGGTGCGCAGCCCGGCTTCGCTTGGCAGCGCCATATTGGCCGTCGGAAAACCGAGCGTACGGCCCAGTTGCTTGCCCTTCAGAACCCTGGCTTCGACCGTATAGTGGTAGCCCAGAAGCCCCGCCGCCTCGGAAACATCGCCGTCTTTCAGGCAGTCCCGTATGCGACTGGACGAAATCAGTTCGGCGTTTTCGTCCTGATAGGGCTCGACGACGGTGACGCCGAAACCGCGCTTTTCCCCGGCGGCAACGAGAAATTCCGGACTGCCCTGCCGTTGCCGGCCGAAATGGAAATTGAAGCCGGTAACGACATGGCGAATGCCAAGCTCCTCGACCAGCACCTCATCGACGAAGGCTTCGGCGGTTCTCTGCGCAAATTCGCGTGTGAATGGAAGCTCGACGACGGCGGAAAAGCCCATGGCGGCGGCCAACCGGGCCTTCAGCGGGGCGGGCGTCAGCCGGAACACCGGCGCCTCCGGTTTGAAAACGGTGCGCGGATGCGGCTCGAAGGTCAGGAGAACCGCCGGCGCCGCATGCCTGTCGGCCTCGTCCAGCGCCTCTTGAAGAACCGCCTGATGGCCGCGATGCACGCCGTCGAAATTGCCGATCGCCACGACGCAGCCCCGCATCGTGGACGGAACACCGGCCAGCGTATCTATTCGCGGGATCGGACCAGTCGCCTCTGACATCCACCTACCTCAAGCGCTGCATCCAGCGGACCGGACGGGCGTCATGATCGACAAGGAACGCTTGAAGTCTGCGCTCGTCAACCACGGCGCCGTCGGTATATTCGCGCGCATGGATGCCGTCTGAAATATACAAAAGATCGAGGCCGAAATCCTGTGCGCCCTTCACATCGGTCGGCAAGCCATCGCCAATGGCCAGTATGCGCGCCTTCTCGACATCCGGCCGCAGGTCAAGCGCTGCGGTCAAGGCCGCCTCATAGATCGGCTTGTGCGGCTTGCCGGAAATCTTCGTGCGACCGCCCATATCGCGATAGAGCGCGGCAATCGATCCGGCACAGGGTATCAGCCGATGGCCCCGCTCGACCACAAGATCGGGATTGGCGCAGATGAAGGGCAGGTCGCGCTCCCTGAAGTCACGCAGGATCGAAACATATTCATCCGGCTTTTCATTTTCATCGTCATAAAGGCCGGTACAGACCACGGCACCCGCCTCCTCAAGGCCGGTGACATTGACATCAAGGCCGTCAAGCAGCGCATAATCGCGATCAGGGCCGATGAAGTAAACGTCTTTGGCGCCGTCCCTGATCAGGTCACGCGTCACGTCCCCGGACGTGATGATGCGGTCATAGGCTTCGGGATCGACGCCGATATGTCCGAGTTGATCCTTCACGCCTGCCCTGCGACGCGGAGAGTTTGTCAGGAGCACGACGACGCCGCCCTGACGCCGGAAGGCGCTCAACGCCTCGCCGGCAAAATGCCGCGCTTCGACGCCATTGTGCAGCACCCCCCACACGTCGCAGAAGATCACGTCATATTTGGCATTCAGGTCGGCAAGTCTGTTCAGTCTGTCGGGCATTTGTGTCCAGGACGGTTCCGGTGCGGTCAGGTGCGAGACATTGACCATTGGCGGCAAGAATACAAGCCCCATTGATTGCGATGAAGCATCTTGAATCGGCCGACGGCGCACATTATCTGCGGGCTGCAAGTCGGGTTTCGGCAATCCGTTTACGATGCTGAACCCATTGCCTTAAATTTCGGCAATAAATCTTGACTCCCGTATCGATCATCACTAAGTCGTGCCTCGATTAGCACTCTCCCTTTGTGAGTGCTAGCAGTCAATAGACCGGACGCCCGTCCGGTCCTGTCATTTGATCGAGGGTATAGACAATGGCAAAAGTGAATTTCCGTCCCCTGCATGACCGTGTTGTTGTGCGCCGCGTTGATTCGGAAGAAAAAACGGCCGGTGGCATCATCATTCCCGACACCGCAAAAGAAAAGCCGTCCGAAGGCGAAGTTGTCGCTGTCGGCACCGGCGCTCGCGACGACAGCGGCAACGTCGTCGCCATGGACGTCAAGGCCGGCGACCGCATCCTGTTCGGAAAGTGGTCCGGCACCGAAGTCAAGCTCAATGGCGAAGACCTTCTTATCATGAAGGAATCCGACATCATGGGCGTTATCGGCTAATCCGATCCCCAACAAATTCGATCCCCATTAAAGCGTACGGGCTTACCGCCCAGAAATGAGGAAACATGTCTGCTAAAGAAGTAAAATTCAGCCGCGACGCACGTGAGAAGATGCTCCGTGGCGTTGATGTTCTGGCTGACGCTGTAAAAGTGACCCTTGGCCCGAAAGGCCGCAACGTCGTTATCGACAAGTCGTTCGGCGCACCGCGCATCACCAAGGACGGCGTTACCGTCGCCAAGGAAATCGAACTGGAAGACAAGTTCGAGAACATGGGCGCCCAGATGGTGCGCGAAGTCGCTTCCAAGACCAATGACGAAGCCGGCGACGGCACCACCACCGCAACCGTTCTTGCCCAGTCGATCGTTCGCGAAGGCGCCAAGGCTGTTGCTGCCGGCATGAACCCGATGGACCTGAAGCGCGGCATCGACCTCGCGGTCGCAGACGTCGTCGCTGAACTGCTGAAGAAGGCGAAGCCGATCAAGACCTCCGAGGAAGTCGCACAGGTCGGCACGATTTCGGCAAACGGCGAAGCCGTCATCGGCGACGACATTGCCGAAGCCATGCAGAAGGTTGGCAATGAAGGCGTAATCACCGTCGAAGAAGCCAAGACCGCCGAAAGCGAACTGGAAGTCGTTGAAGGCATGCAGTTCGACCGTGGTTACCTGTCGCCCTACTTCGTGACCAATCCGGAAAAGATGGTTGCCGAACTGGAAGACTGCTACATCCTGCTGCACGAAAAGAAGCTCTCCAACCTGCAGGCCATGCTGCCGGTGCTTGAGTCGATCGTTCAGTCGTCCAAGCCGCTGCTTATCATCGCCGAAGACGTCGAAGGCGAAGCCCTTGCGACGCTCGTCGTCAACAAGTTGCGCGGTGGCCTGAAAATAGCAGCCGTCAAGGCTCCGGGCTTCGGCGATCGCCGCAAGGCCATGCTCGAGGATATCGCAATCCTCACCGGCGGCCAGGTCATCTCCGAAGACGTTGGCATCAAGCTCGAGAATGTTACCCTCGACATGCTCGGCACCGCCAAGCGTGTTTCCATCACCAAGGAAAACACCACCATCGTCGACGGTGCCGGCAAGAAGGCCGAAATCGAAGGCCGCGTTTCCCAGATCAAAATGCAGATCGAGGAAACCACGTCCGATTACGACCGTGAGAAGCTGCAGGAGCGCCTTGCCAAGCTTGCAGGCGGTGTAGCCGTGATCCGCGTCGGCGGTGCCACGGAAGTGGAAGTGAAGGAAAAGAAAGACCGCGTCGATGACGCCCTGAACGCGACCCGTGCCGCTGTTCAGGAAGGCATTGTCGCCGGTGGCGGCGTTGCTCTGCTGCGCGCATCCGGAAGCCTTTCCACCAAGGGTGCCAACGACGATCAGGAAGCCGGCATCAACATCGTTCGCCGCGCCCTGCAGGCTCCGGCCCGCCAGATCGTTGCCAATGCCGGTGACGAAGCATCGGTCGTTGCAGGCAAGATCCTTGAAGGCAAGAAGGACACCTTCGGCTACAACGCCCAGACCGGTGAATATGGCGACATGATCGCCATGGGTATCGTCGACCCGGTCAAGGTCGTTCGCACCGCCCTTCAGGACGCAGCCTCGGTTGCCGGCCTGCTGGTCACCACCGAAGCCATGGTTGCCGAAGTTCCGCAGAAAGAAGCTGCGGCACCGGCCATGCCCGGCGGCGGCATGGGCGGCATGGGCGGCATGGACTTCTAAGTCCCGTCCATACGAAATACGAAAAGGCGGCCAATGGCCGCCTTTTTTTGTTGCCCGGAAACGGTCCCGTTTTATTGCGGGATCTCGGGGATCTTCATGCCCTTCTGGGAGGCGGGGCGTTCAAGGCAGCGCTCAAGCCAGCCGGTCACGTTCGACAGATCGCCGAGCCCAACCGCCTCGCCGGCCTCGTAGAAGTCGCGCACCGTGCGCACCCAAGGGAAAATCGCGATATCGGCGATGGTGTATTCATCGCCCATGATCCACTGGCGGCCGGTCAGGCGCCCCTCCAGTACGCCGAGCAGGCGCTTCGTCTCGTTCATATAGCGTTCCGTCGGATAGGGATCGCTGATCTTGTCGGCCGCGAATTTGTAGAAGTGGCCGAGTTGCCCGAACATCGGACCGACGCTCGCCATCTGGAAGAACAGCCACTGGATGCATTCCAACCGGGCCGCCGGATCTGCCGGGATCAGTTTGCCCGTCTTGTCGGCGAGATAGAGCAGGATGGCGCCGGATTCGAAAATGCCGATCGGCTGTCCGCCGGGTCCGTCTGGATCGATGATGGCCGGTATCTTGCCGTTCGGGCTCAGCGACAGGAATTCGGGTGTTTTCTGGTCGTCCTTGCCGATATGGGCGAGGTGCGCCTCATAGGGCAGGCCCAGCTCTTCCAACGCAATCGAAACCTTGACGCCATTGGGCGTCGGAAAGGAATAGAGCTGGATCTTGCTGTCGTCGCTCGGCTTCCAGCGTCCGGCGATCGGGAAGGATTTCAGCGCGGTCATTTAAGGGTATCCCGTGTTTGTTGATGTCTCTGGATTCGAAAGATTCTCCGTATGCGGAGTTTAACGACAGGCGGCGCACCTCTGCATAGTCATCAATTAATGAACAATCTGTTGCAGATTGTTCAGCTATCCACGGCAATGCAGCGATCTATATTTCCGGCCACAGAAAGGGGGAGAATCATGTCAAATTCGACAATCATTCTCATCGGGCGGATTTTGCTGTCCATAATGTTCATCATGGCGGGGCTGACCAAGCTGGGCGACGCGGCGGGAACTGCTGCCTATTTTGGGGCCCTCGGATTGCCGATGGCCGGCCTGATGGCGTGGCTGGTCGGCATATTCGAACTGGTGGCTGGCATAGCAATCCTGGTCGGCTTCATGACTGCGCCGGCCGCCTATCTGCTGGCACTGTTTTGTCTTGCCTCCGGTGTGATGGCGCATTTCGATTTCGGCGATCAGATCGAGTCGATCATGTTCATGAAGAACCTGACGATCGCGGGCGGCTTCCTGATACTGGCGGCAACCGGCCCGGGCAGCATCTCGGTCGACGCGCGCCGCGCCGGCTGACCGAACGAACAAAGCGCAACGAAAAGGCCGCGGATGGCTCGACCATCCGCGGCCTTTTTTAATCTCGAAGCCTCGTCAGTTGCGGAATATGGTCGCCAGAATGTCGACCCCGCGTTCCGTGTAGTAGCGGGAAGCGCCGCGGCCGTTCGGGCCGATGACGATGACTTTCGCGCCGACGGGCGTGCGCCGATAAAGGTGCTTCACGTCGCTGTTCATCATGCGGATACAGCCGGACGACATGTTCTGCCCGATCGTCCAGGGCTGGTTGGTGCCATGGATGCGGTAGATGGTGTCGCGTCCACCCCGGTGGAGGTAAAGGGCACGCGCGCCTAGCGGGTTGTTGATGCCGCCCTTCATGTAGGTCGGAATGATGCGGCCCTTTTTACGCTCGCGGGCGATCATCTGGGCCGGCGGGCGCCAGTCCGGCCATTCGGCCTTGCGCCCGACCTTGACCGTTCCCGCCCAGCCGAAACCTTCGCGCCCGACGCCGACGCCGTAGCGCGTCGCACGGCCATTGCCCTCTACGAAGTAGAGAAACTTGCGGCTCGTATCGATGATGATCGTGCCCGGACGTTCTTTCGTATCAAGCCGGACTTTCTTGCGAAGAAACTGCTGCTTGGGCCGTTTGGTCGATACCTGGATGACATCGGTACCGGTGTCCTGGCGGGCCAGCGCTTCGTCGCGCATGAACGCGTTCGCAACGCCCGTCGCTGCGACCGATATGACGACCAGCGTGACAACGAGCAACGGAGATACGTATTTCCTCACTGTCATTCTCCCCCTTCTGTTTGTTGCCGCCAGCGTACCATTGATACGCCGGCTTTCAAGAATTGAGACTGAAAATAATGAGAAAGTGATCGCGATCGGGCGGCGGCTGTTGCGAAAATCTACCACTGAATATTTAAGGGGACCGGAATATTACTTCCGATCCCCCGCATTTGATGCATCCCTGGTTTGAGCCGGAGCAGCCCTAGATCACAATGACCTTGGTGCCGTTGCCAACCCGTTCATAAAGGTCGACGACATCCTCATTGCGCATACGGATGCAACCCGAGGATACTGCAGCGCCGATGGTCCAGGGCTGGTTGGTGCCGTGGATACGGTAAAGGGTCGAGCCTAGATAGAGCGCCCTCGCGCCCATGGGGTTGGCAGGGCCGCCCGGCATGAAGGTCGGCAGGATACGGCCCTTCTTCTTTTCGCGCTCGATCATCTGTGCAGGCGGGCGCCAGTCCGGCCATTCCGCCTTGCGGGTGACGCGGTGGGTGCCGGCCCATTCGAAGCCCGGCTTGCCGACGCCGACGCCATAGCGACGCGCCTTGCCGTTGCCGAGCACCAGGTAGAGGAAACGGTTGGGCGTGTCGATGACGATCGTGCCCGGCTTCTGGCTGGTCGCATAGTCGACCAGCTGCGGCAGATAGACGGGGTTCATCTGGGGCGTCTGCTTGGCGCGGGACGAACGAACCGAGGCGACGCGCGTATTGTGCCGCCGGTTCACCGTCTGCCGGCTGATCGCACGGCGCTTGCGCACCACGGTGCCGGCGCCATGGGCCGTGCCCTTCTGCCGCAACTGGGTAACCCATGGCGCGGTCAGATCGGGGCTGAGGACAACCGGCGGGCGCTGGCCGTAACGGTCCTGAGCGCTGGCGCCGAAGGTCAGGGCACCGATGCAAAGCGCCGAAACAATTAGAGTTTTGATGTTCATCGGACGGACTCTCTACCTTTCGTCAGACAAAGTTCCACCGCCCGCGTTCCCGGAAGAAAACGCGCCGGCAAATTCACTGTTGTGGCCACGACACTGGCGGCTTTTGGAGACTCAAACGTGAATCAAATCCGATAAAATGCGATTCGTGCGGGAAAGCTTTGGGCAAGGTTATCGGCGGGTTGATAAAGCCGGTTAACGGAGCCTTAAAGGAAATGGATGAAGCGTTAACGACCGAATTTTGAGGAAATGCCATGGCAAATTCCGGATTGATCGAAGGCGAGGACGGCAAGCTTCGCTGTTTCTGGTACGGCAACAAGGACGACTATCTGCACTATCACGACAATGAGTGGGGATGGCCCGTCGATGACGACAAGAGGCTGTTCGAGAAGATCTGCCTTGAAGGCTTCCAGTCGGGCCTTTCATGGCTGACGATCCTGCGCAAGCGCGAGAATTTCCGCGCCGCCTTCGCCGGTTTCGACTTCGAACAGGTGGCCCGTTTCAACGAGGCCGACATCGATCGGCTGGTCGGCGACGCCGGTATCATCCGCCACCGCGGCAAGATTGTCTCGACCATCAACAACGCCAAGCGGGCATTGGAGCTGCGCGATGAATTCGGATCGCTCGCCGCCTATTTCTGGTCCTATGAGCCGGGGCCGGAAGACCGCCCTGCCCGGCTCGACCACGCGACGCTGATGACACTGGGCAAGACGGCGACGTCCACCGCGCTCTCCAACGATCTGAAGAAGCGCGGCTGGAGCTTCGTCGGGCCGACGACGGTTTACGCCTTCATGCAGGCGATGGGCCTCGTCAATGACCACATCGAGGGCTGCCATGTGCGCGAGGAGGTCGAGGCGGCGCGGCGCGCCTTCAAACGCCCGCAACCGAAGGCTCAAGCCCAGTGACAATCAAACTTGCTGCGGTGCATGCAATCGGCTAGGAAAGCCGCGCTTGATGCAAACGCTTCACCGAGCAGAAAAAGCACATTACCGCCGGACCCTTCGACATGGGCGAAAAGAAGAAAAAACCGCAAAAGCTGAAAGCGCGCCTGCCGCGCGGCTTCATCGACCGTTCGGCTGCCGATATCCGCGCCACCGAGGCGATGATCGGCAGTATCCGAAAGGTCTTCGAGCTTTACGGCTTCGATCCGGTGGAAACGCCGCTATTCGAATATACCGACGCGCTGGGCAAGTTCCTGCCGGACAGCGACCGCCCCAATGAGGGCGTGTTCTCGCTGACCGATGATGACGATCAGTGGATGAGCCTGCGCTACGATCTTACCGCGCCGCTGGCGCGCCACATTGCCGAGAATTTCAACGATATCCAGCTGCCCTACCGCACCTACCGCGCCGGCTGGGTGTTCCGCAACGAGAAGCCGGGCCCGGGCCGGTTCCGCCAGTTCATGCAGTTCGATGCCGACACGGCCGGCGCGGCGGGCGTTCAGGCCGATGCCGAGATGTGCATGATGATGGCCGACACGATGGGGACGCTCGGCATCGACCGCGGCGACTACGTCATCCGGGTCAACAACCGCAAGGTCCTCGACGGCGTCATGGAGGCGATCGGCATCGGCGGCGACGACCACGCCGAAACGCGCCTGACGGTGCTGCGCGCCATCGACAAGCTGGACAAGTTCGGCCCGCAAGGCGTGCGGCTGCTGCTCGGCGAAGGCCGCAAGGATGAAAGCGGCGACTTTACGAAGGGCGCGGGTCTGGACGAACCGGCCATCGCGCGCGTGATCGCTTTCGTCGAGGCTGCCGGCGCCGATGGCGCGCAGACGATATCCAATCTGGAGCGCGTTGTCGGCGAAGACAGCGCACGCGGCGCCGAGGGTATTGCCGAACTCGGGCAGATCGCCAGCCTGGTCGCTGCCGCCGGCTACGATGATGGACGCGTGAAGATCGATCCTTCGGTCGTGCGGGGCCTCGAATATTACACCGGTCCCGTCTATGAGGCCGAGCTCCTGTTCGACGTCACCAATGAGAAGGGCCAGACCGTGCAGTTCGGTTCCGTGGCTGGCGGCGGTCGCTATGACGGGCTGGTCTCGCGCTTTATGGGGCAGCCCGTGCCGGCAACCGGTTTTTCGATCGGCGTGTCGCGCCTGATGACGGCGCTGAAGAATCTCGGCAAGCTCGGCGACGATCCGGCACAGCCCCCCGTGGTCGTGTGTGTCATGGACCGCGACATGGACAGCATGGGCCACTATCAGCGGTTTGTGGGCCAGCTCCGCGCCGCCGGTATTCGCACTGAGATGTTCCAGGGCAATCCGAAGAATTTCGGCAAGCAGCTGCAATATGCCGACCGGCGCGGCAGCCCGATTGCGATCATCCAGGGTTCGCAGGAGCGCGCGGACGGCACTGTCCAGATCAAGGATCTGATCGAGGGCAAGCGGCTCTCCGGCGAGATCGAGGACAATGCCGCCTGGCGCGCCGCGCGGCCGGCGCAGGTCTCCGTGCCGGAAGCCGACCTCGTCGCGGAGGTGGAGAAAATCCTCGCCGCACAAGCACAGGACCGCGAGCAGGGCCAATGACACTGAAGCTGCCCGTCTTTGCGGACGACATCCTGTCGCTGTTTGCCGGGCGCAGCACCCAGACGGTCGATATTCCGGTGATCCAGCCGGCCGATCCGTTTCTCGACATGGCGGGTGAGGATCTCAGGCGGCGTATTTTCCTGACCGAGAGCGAGACCGGGCAGAGCCTTTGCCTGCGGCCGGAATTCACCATTCCGGTATGCCTGCGCCATATCGAACTGGCATCGGGAACGCCGCAGCGCTACGCCTATCTGGGCCAGGTGTTTCGCCAGCGCCGCGACGGCGGAAACGAGTTTTTCCAGGCCGGGATCGAAGATCTCGGCAATGCCGATATCGCCGCCGCCGATGCCGCGGCCATCAGGGATGCGGGCGATACGCTGTCGATGCTTTTGCCGGATGCAGAGCTTCAAACGACGCTCGGCGATCAGGCGGTGTTCGAAGCCGTTGTCGCGGCGCTCGGTCTGCCGGATGGCTGGCAGACGCGGCTGATCCGCGCCTTCGGCGATCAGGATCAGCTCGATGCGCTGCTGGCCGGTCTGTCGCAACCGCCCGGCGACGTGCCGGGGCTGGACAACGAAGCCGCCGCCCTGTTGAACGCAGGTGACGAAACGGGCCTCGCGAGCCTGATCGACAGACGCATGGATGCGACGGGCTATCTCTCAAATGCCAGCCGGACACCGGCGGAGATCGCCGACCGGCTGATCCAGAAGGCGCGCTTTTCCAGCGCCCATCTCGACGCCAAGGCGCTGGACGTGCTGAAAACCTTCCTGGCGCTGAACGCGCCGCTCGCCGATGCGCCGGACGCGCTCGCCGCCTTTGCGCGCATAGCGGGCCTCGACATCGGCGCGGCGCTTGACGGATTTGGCGAACGCGTGGCCGCCCTCGACGGCACCGGCTTCGATACGGGCTCGGCGCGTTACCGGGCCGCCTTCGGCCGGCCGCTCGACTACTATACCGGCCTTGTTTTCGAGATATCGGCGCAAGGCGCGGTTCTTGCCGGCGGCGGTCGTTTCGACCGGCTGCTGACGCTGCTCGGCGCCAAGACCGCCATTCCCGCCGTCGGCTTTTCGCTGTGGCTCGACCGGATCGCGCTGGTGCGCGCCCGGTCAGAAGGAGATGCGGCACAATGAGCGTGACCATCGCCGTTCCCTCGAAGGGCCGCATGAAGGACGACGCCACCGACGTGTTCGCGCGCGCCGGGCTCACCATCGCGCCGGTCGGAAACGACCGCTCCTATCGGGGCATCATCGCCGACATGCCCGATGTGGAGGTGGCCTATCTTTCGGCATCGGAAATCGCCCGCGAACTCGGCAATGGCGGCGTCGACCTCGGCATAACCGGCGAGGACCTGGTGCGTGAGGACTTGAGCGCCGCAGACGAGAAGGTGGAGATCTGCGCGCGCCTCGGATTCGGCAATGCCGACGTCGTTGTCGCCGTTCCCGAAGTCTGGCTCGATGTCGACACCATGGCCGATCTCGGCGATGTCGCCTCGCATTTCCGGTCCCGTCACGGAAGGCGCCTGAGGATCGCCACCAAATACTGGCGCCTGACGCAGCAGTTCTTTTCGGCCCAGCACGGTATCCAGGTTTACCGGATCGTCGAAAGCCTCGGCGCGACCGAGGGCGCTCCGGCCTCCGGCCAGGCCGACATCATCGTCGACATCACCTCGACCGGTTCGACCCTGAAGGCCAATCATCTGAAAATCCTGTCGGACGGCGTGATCCTGAAATCGGAAGCCTGCCTGGTGCGGGCGAAGTCCGATCGCCGCAGCGCGGCGGATGAAGCGATAATGGCAAAAATCGCCGACCGGGTGCGCGGTTTGTCAGCCGCTTAGCTCTTCCGGCTTCGGGCCGCCATGGGCCCAGTCGAGCAACTTGACCGTGTGGACCACGGGCAGACGGCTGCCCTGGCTTATCTGGGTAATGCAACCGACATTGCCTGTCGCCACCAGCTCGGCGCCAGTCGCCTCGATATTGCGCACCTTGCGGTCGCGCAGCTGCGTTGCGATGTCGGACTGCATGATGTTGTAGGTGCCGGCCGAACCGCAGCACAGGTGTCCCTCGGCCGGCTCCAATACTTCGAACCCGGCCCCGCGCAACAGGTCCTTCGGCTGGCGCGTGATCTTCTGGCCGTGCTGCATGGAACAAGCCGAATGATAGGCGACCTTGAGGGCCGGCTTCCGCACCGGCTCGGGAAGCTCCAGCATCGCGAGATATTCGGTTATGTCCCTGGCGAGTTCCGACACCTTTGCCGCCTTTTGCGCGTAGGCTGGATCATCGCGCAGCATGTAGCCGTAATCCTTGATGGTCGTACCGCAGCCGGAAGCAGTGATGATGATGGCGTCGAGACCGCCATTGTCGATCTCCCGCGTCCATATATCGACATTGCGGCGTGCGGCGTCCAGCGCCTGCCCCTCGCGGCCCATATGGTGGACGAGCGAGCCGCAACAGCCCTCGCCCGCCGGTGCAACCACCTCGATGCCGAGCCGGTTGAGAAGCCTGGTCGCCGCCGCGTTGGTTTGCGGCTCCAGCACCGGCTGCGCGCAACCGCCGAGAATGGCCACGCGCCCTTTCCTCTCACCGTCCGGCGGATGGCTGCCAAAGGCGGTCCGAGCGGATGACGGCGCGAGCTTTTTCGGCGCGAGTTCGAGCATGGCGCCCATTGGCTTCAAACCGGGCAGCACCTTGAAGACCGGCGCCAGCGGGCGCACCAGACGCGCCAGAGTGACCGACGCCCGAAACCGCGCCGGATAGGGCAGAACCAGCGCCAGAAGCCAGCGGTTCAGCCGGTTGAAGAACGGCCGCTTGTAGGTCTTTTCGATATGGGCGCGGGCGTGATCGACAAGGTGCATGTAGTGCACGCCGGATGGACATGTCGTCATGCAGGCAAGGCATGACAGGCAACGGTCGATGTGCTTGACGGTCTCGGCATCCGCCGGGCGGTCGTTTTCCAGCATGTCCTTGATGAGGTAGATGCGGCCGCGCGGGCTGTCGAGCTCGTTGCCGAGCGTCACATAGGTCGGGCAGGTCGCGGTGCAGAAACCGCAATGGACGCATTTGCGCAAAATCTTTTCGGCTTCCGCAACGCCGCTGTCGGCAAGCTGTTCGGCCGAGAAATTCGTCTGCATGCAATGCGTCCCTTGTGTTTGATCAGATGAACCAGGATTCCACGTTCCGGACCGGTTCCTTGCGGCCGGCAGCCTGCAGGCCCTTGAGGCAGCGGATCACGAACCAGACGAGCACGGCGAGCGCCAGCAGGAAACCGATGAAGACAAAAGCGGTCACGAAACAGATGAACGAATAGAGCAGGCCCATCCAGAATGTGCGGATCGCATAGGTGTAGTGACTGTCGATCCAGTCTTCCGAATTGCCGCGATTCATATAGGCCATCACCATGCCGACGACGAGCGGCAGGAAGGCCGTGATCAGGCTGACAAGATAGAGGATATAGACAAGCTGCACGTTCTTCTGGCCCGGCTCGATCCAGCTCTGCGCCTCGGTTTGCAGATCGTTCGGCTGTTGGTCGCTCATGGATAAACCTCCTGCGGTTGTGCGTTGCGAAAGCACCCTATCACAGGTCCGCGGCGAGGCGACCGGGGTTGAAGATGAACTGTGGATCGAACTGCTCCTTGAGGCGGCGGCTCAGCGCCGCGAGCGCCGGGTCAGCCGGCTCGAAGACCGGAATTTCGCGGCGCATGGCGTCGCTGGCGCGCACCAGGGTGGCGTGACCGCCGCCAAGCGCCCTGATGCCCTTGCGGACAAGATCGACCTCCGGATCGGCTTCCATGCGCAGCCACAACAATCCGCCCTGCCAGTCGTAATAGGCATCGACACCGGCACGCAGGCGCAAGCCCGCGACAAGCTGGTGTCCGGCGCCGGGCGCAACGGAGACGCGCCAGACGGCGCGCTCGGTTCCGTCACAGAACGGTTTCACGTCGCGGATCTCGCGCCACAGCGCCCGCGACATATCCGCATCGAGCGTGCTCACCGGGCTGTGCGCCTCGAACATGCGCGTGAGATTGCCGGCGCGATAGTCGACCGACTGTGCAACACCCTCCAGCCGCAAAACGGTTGCCGGCCCTGCCGGCAGCGAACCATCGATGAACCGCCCGCGCACGCTTTCCGGCAAATGGGCCGCCGAAGCGACTTCCGCGCTCGAACCCATGGCCATGGCCATGACGTGAGCGGCATCGGCGTCGTTGAGCCCGCTGACGACGAGCGTCGTTTCGGTTTCGGCCCGCGGCAGAACCTTGAAGGTCACCTCGGAGAAGATTGCGAGCGTGCCCCACGACCCGGACAGGCCGCGCGACAGATCATAGCCGGTGACGTTCTTGACCACACGGCCGCCCGATTTGATGATCTCACCCCTTCCGGTGACAGCCCGGATGCCGAGCACATGATCGCGCGCCGCGCCCGCTTTCAGGCGGCGCGGTCCGGACAGATTGGTGGCAAGCACCGCCCCGATTGTGCCGCGTCCGCAATCCGTACCGGAAAGCAGCGGCCGGTAGTCCATGGGCTCGAACTGCAGTTCCTGACCGTTTTCGGCAAGCAGCGCCTCGATCTCGTCCAGCGCGGTGCCGGCCCGCGCGGTCAGCACCAGTTCTTCCGGCTCGTAGAGTGTCACACCCGCAAGACCGGACAGATCGATCCGGTTGGCCGCCTCGAACGGGTTGCCGATTGCGCGCTTGGATCCGTGGCCGAGGACTTCGACGGACGTCTCCTCCGAGACCGCCCAGGCAACGGCGTCGCGCAACTGATCCTCATTGTCGGGCCGGAATGTCTGGCTTGTCTTTGTCATCGCCACTGCCATCAGAAACGGGGAATGTCCGGGAACGGCATCTGCCCGCGCGAGATGTGCATGCGGCCCATCTCGGCGCAGCGGTGCAGCTCGGGGAACATCTTGCCGGGATTGAGCAGGTGCTGGCTGTCAAACGCGCACTTGACCCGGATCTGCTGGTCGAGATCCTGCTTGTTGAACATGGCCGGCATCAGGTCGCGCTTTTCGACGCCGACGCCGTGCTCGCCGGTCAACACGCCGCCGACCTCGACACACAGGCGCAAAATGTCGTTGCCGAATTCCTCGGCACGTTCCAGTTCGCCCGGCTTGTTGGCATCGTAGAGGATGAGCGGATGCAGGTTGCCGTCGCCGGCATGAAAGACATTTGCGACCGTAAGCCCGTGTTTTTCGGACAGTTCCCGCATGCCGGACAGCACTTGCGGCAATTTCCTGCGCGGGATCGTGCCGTCCATGCAGTAATAATCCGGCGAGATGCGCCCGACGGCCGGAAACGCCGCCTTGCGCCCGGCCCAGAAGGTCTGGCGCTCCTCTTCGCTTTGCGAAACGCGCGACATGGTCGCACCGTTGTTGCCTGCGATGCGCTCGACCTCGCCGATCAGGTGATCGACCTCGGCCTCCGGGCCGTCCAGCTCGACGATCAGCAGCGCCTCGACATCGAGCGGATAGCCGGCATGGACGAAATCTTCCGCCGCCCTGATGGCAAGCCGGTCCATCATCTCGATACCGCCGGGGATGATGCCGGCGCCGATGATGTCGGCGACGCACTGGCCCGCCGCCTCGCTGGAGGGAAAGCCGACCAGCATGGCGCGCGCGGTCTCCGGTTTTTGCAGAATGCGCACGGTCACTTCGGTGACGACGCCGAGCAGGCCTTCCGATCCGGTCATCAGGCCAAGGATATCGTAGCCGGGGCTGTCGAGATGGCGTCCGCCGAGGCGGATCACCTCGCCATCGATCAGCACCATCTCGATGCCGAGCACATTGTTGGTGGTCAGCCCGTATTTCAGGCAATGCACGCCGCCGGCGTTCTCCGCGACATTGCCGCCAATCGAACAGGCGATCTGCGAGGACGGGTCGGGCGCATAGTAAAAGCCGCGTTCGGCGACGGCATTGGTGATGCCGAGATTGGTGACGCCCGGCTGGACGACGGCGACGCGGTTCCCGTAGTCGATATCGAGCACCCGGTTGAAGCGCGACATGACGAGAAGCACGGCGTCCTCCAGCGGCAGCGCACCGCCGGAGAGCGACGTTCCCGAGCCGCGCGGCACCACGCGGATCCCGTTGCCGTGGCAGTATTTGAGCACTTTCGAGACTTCCCTGACCGTCTGCGGCAGGACCACCACCAGCGGAAGCTGGCGATAGGCCGTCAGGCCATCGGTCTCGAAGGCACGCATTTCGTTGGTCGTATCGACCACGCCTTCACCCGGAACGATATCGCGGAGATCGGCGACTATCTCGGCACGACGCTTCAGGACGTCGCCAACGGGTTCCGGCATTTTCGGGGTTGTCATGGCATCCTCCCGGTATCCGCATTAGTAATGGTCAATTTTTTTTACCAGTCAAGCGCAAGAGACATTTTCGATTGCGGCAAATCGCCCAGTGGGTCCATAAATCGGCGCCCGAACGTCCACGCGAAAACCGACATCATGAACAAATTCGACGATCTGGAGATCTTTGCGCAAGTCGTTTCCGCCGGCAGTCTTTCGGCAGCCGGCCGCGAACTCGGACTTTCACCGGCCGTGGTCTCGAAACGGCTGCGGCGGCTGGAGGACCGGATCGGCACGAGGCTGATCCAGCGCACGACGCGGCAGATCTCGCTGACCGAAGCCGGGCAAGGCTACTACGAGCGCATCGTCGCGGTGCTTGCAGGCATTGAGGAAGCGGAAGCCTTCGTGTCCCGGCGATCGCAGCAGGCGCGCGGCGTGCTCAAGGTTTCGGCGCCGACCTCATTCGGCCGCATGCATATCGCGCCGCATCTGAAGGCCTTCATGCGCGCCAATCCGGACCTTTCGGTCAATCTGGCTCTGACGGACCGCTTCGTCGATATCGTCGCCGACGGGTTCGACGTGGCGATCCGCATCGCCGAGCTTTCGGATTCCAGCCTGGTGGCGCGGCGGCTCGCGCCGGTGCGGCGCATCCTGTGCGCGACACCGGGCTACATTGCCGCGCACGGCATGCCGGAAAGCATCGAGGATCTCGACCGGCACACATGCCTGGCGCCGCACAACAACGAACCGTGGAAGCTGGAGGGACCGGACGGCGCGCTGGTCTACAGGCCGACGGGGCCGCTGATGACAAATTCCAGCGAGGTGATCCGCGAATGCGTCATTGCCGGTCTCGGCATTGCCCTGCGTTCGACCTGGGACATCTCGCGGGAGCTGAAGGAGGGCCGCCTCGTGCGCGTGCTGCCCGCCTATGGCGGCTCACGCAATGTGGCGGTCTACGCCGTCTATGCCAGCCGGCGCTTTCTGCCCACCAAGGTGCGCGTCTTCGTCGACTACATGTCCGAGCTGTTCGGCCCCCGCCCCTATTGGGAGAAGTAGCGGACCGCGCCCCTACCGCTCGCGGAATTCGGCGATCAACGAACCCAACTCGCGGCGCTGTTTCCCCGTCTCGTCAAAATTGGCTGGATCAAGCCAGGCCGTGTAGGCGCGCTCCAATGCCGGCCAGTCCTTGTCGATGATCGAGAACCAGGCCGTGTCGCGATTGCGGCCCTTGTAGACGATTGCCTGTTCGAAGAGACCGTCATAGGTGAAACCAAGCCGCTCGGCCGCGCGTCTCGACGGTGCGTTGAGCGCATCGCATTTCCATTCGTAACGGCGATAGCCGAGCTCTCCCATGACGTGGCGCATCATCAGGAACATCGCCTCGGTCGCCGCCGGCTTTCGCTGCAGGAGTGGCGAGAAAACGATGCCTCCCACCTCGATGACACCATGTTCGGGCTGAAGCCGAAGATAACAGGCGATTCCCCTCGCCTCGCCGGTCGCCTGATCGACGATGGCGAAATAGGGCTGGCTTTCGTCACGGCTGGCGGCATCGATCCAGTTCCGAAAATCGCCGAGCGCGTCGAAGGGGCCCATGGGCACATAGGTCCAAAGCACGCCGTCGGGATCAAGTTGATACGCCCTGAACAGCGATTCGGCATGGGTCTCGGCGCTCAAAGCCTCCACGCGGCAGAAACGGCCCTGCATCGTCTCGCGGCCGGGGCGCGCCCGCGGCGTCCAGCCCGGTACGCTGCCGCCGATCGGTTGTCCGTGTTCGTTTGATCGCTGGTTCAAATCATGCCCCTTTGCACAAAACGCTCAAGGCATGTCCTTGCGACAAGTCGCGATGTTGTTGAACTGCCAAAAGCGGGAAATACGGGCAGGCCAATTTGGAAGGCGCGAGGCCGTAATTGCAGAAACGCCGCAATAAAGCTCACCTTCGATCCGATCGGTTAGGTGAGTTCCTTCAAACCGGCAGGCGTCTCGATCTTCGCCCGGTAGCGTATCTTTTCGCCGGACACGATCATGGGCGGGCGATCGACGGCCAGTTCCCGATACGCCGCCTGCAAAGCGGCAGGGTCGGGGTGTTCGAGCGTTATCGACAGGAGCCGTGCGCCCAGATCGGGTATTTCGGCCATCAAGGTCGGGTTGCCGCGGTGATCAATCAGCGATGGATAGGCGCCATCCATGGGCAGCGATCCGTACGGCGGGATGGAGAACCCGAATTCCGGATCGGAGAACGGCAGCGATACCTTGTCCCCGAAGGCGCCCCGGTGGTTGGCATTTGCTCCGTTGATGTCGACGGTGCTGGCGACCCAGCCCCGAAAGCGACGCCCTTCATCCCAGTCAGCCCTGACGGCTTCCTGATTGTCCAGCCCAAACCAGCGCGGCCGCGGGGGCGCAACACCGCCCGGATCAAGGGCTACGATCTCCAGATAGACGGAACTGCCCAGTTGAAGCCGGTGATTGTGGGTTCCCATGTAGTCGTGACGGGTTCCAAACGGCACATCAAGGCCGAGGCAATCGCGAATATGCGATACCCCTTCGGCAAGCGATGGCGCGATGACCGTGAGATGGTCGAGTTTGATCATTCAGCCCTCACCTCGGATTTGACCGATTTTCCGTTCCTAACGGGTCAATTTGCACGGCACCGGCCTTACCGCGCGTCCGCGTCCTTGTGGCGTTTGCGGATGCGGCGCACGAGCAGCCAGATGACGAGGACGACGATGGGCACGGAGACGCCGGTAGCAAGGCTCGGATTGACCGGCAGGCCGGAATCCCGCGCTGCCTTGGCGACATAGCCGACAAGCCCGACCACGTAATAGGAGACGGCCGCGACGGAAAGGCCCTCCACGGTCTGCTGCAACCGCAGCTGCAGCTTGGCGCGGCGGTTCATCGACTGGAGCAATTCGCTGTTCTGCTGTTCCAGTTGCAGGTCGACCCAGCTTCTGAGCAGCGCCGTGGCGCGGGCGAGCTTGCGCGACAGGTTCGCCTGGCGCTCCTCGATGGACCGGCAGGTGCGCATGGCCGGCGCCAGGCGGCGCTGCAGGAAGCCGCCCCAGGTGCCGTAACCGGCGACGGCCTTTTCGTTCAGCGAGGCAATGCGTTCCTGCACGATGCTGTCATAGGCGCGGCTGGCGCCGAAGCGATAGAGGCTCGCGGCAGCGCCGGCCTCGAGTTCGGCAGCAAGCGCCGTGATGTCGCCCAGCATCGTATCGCTCTCGGACTTGGCATCCTGGCGCATGCGCTGGGTCACCACGGTCAGCCCGTCCTCGATGCGCCGCATCTGCGGCGACAGGGAATTGGCCAGCGGCAAGCCGAGCATGGCGAGCGTCCGGTAGGTCTCGATCTCGATCAGGCGCTGGGCAATCATGCCGGTGCGGGCCGCAGACAGCCCCTTGTCCAAAAGAAGGATCCGGGTCAGGCCGTCCTTGTCCTGGCGAAAGTCGGTGACGGCGGCGGCCGCGCCATCCTCCAGCTCCGAGAAGCACAGGCTGGCCGGGTCAAAGGTAGCGACCATGTCTTCCGCATCATCCGCCCATTTTCGCACTTCGAGACGCACACCGGAGATGAGGCTGCCGGGCGGGCTGAAACCGTCGCCAAAGGGATGGTCGACGATCTCGCCGCCGAACCGTGCGGGAACCGGCCCCTCGTAGAGATAGGTGGAGAACTCGGTATGGCGCTCCCAGCGCAAAGAACCGGTACCCCAGTTCATCACATAGTGGCGTGCGTCGGCCTGCGGGGCGGCGACGCCACGCGCGCGGGCAAGCTCGGCGAGGACGGCATTATCGACCGAGGCGCCGCCATCGGTCATGAAGGCAAGCTGCAGAACCACGCGCGGCGAATCGATCAGCGGATAGGGCCGGGCATGCACCTCGCCCAGCGCCAGGGTCCGGTCCTTGGCGACCGGAAATCCAAAACTGCCGTTGACCATGTCTTTCCCCCGACAAATCCCGGCTATTTACGCCGCATCACCCCGAACAGCAACAGGTAGCGGCGCGACGAATCGACATTGCTCCCGGGACGAACGCGATGTCGAGGCAGAAGATGACGCAGGTCATGATGCCGTACCGAAATTGATGGTAGCCGGAACAGGTCCAATGCGATACGCAACTGGCAGTGGAACTGTCTGAACGAAAGCGGGCGAGCCAATGGCTCAAGAACTGACGCGTCGTGAACTGCTCGCGCTGCTCGGCGTGAGTGCATCAATGCTGACGGCCACTGTCACCCGGCTCTCGGCACAAGGCAACGCGGCGCCCGGCGTGCTGGACGTCGCGGTCATCGGCGCGGGGGCAGCGGGCTTGACGGCCGGGTTTCTGCTCGACCGTGCCGGGCTTGATTTCCAGGTTTTCGAGGCCGCTGCAATCCACGGCGGACGCGCGAAGAAGGACAACAGCCTGGCCGATTTTCCCCTCGATATGGGCGGGGAATGGATCCATACCACGAACCTGGTGCTGAATTCGCTCTCCCAGGACGGGCAAGCCTCCCGGCGGGCGACGGAATGGCGGCCGGTGACCTGCGACGTCTCCGACGGCAAGCGCCTTTACCGGGACAACAGCTATGCCCTGGAATGGCGCGGCGAACACCGTTTCATCACAACCACATGGTTCGACTTCTTCAATGACTACATGGCCAAGGGTATTCGCGACCGCATTCAACTCAATGCCCCGGTGTCCGGGATCGACTATTCAGCCGATCCCGTGCTGATCCATCTTGCCGGCGGTGAAACTGTTCAGGCCCGCCATGTCATCGTCACGATCCCGCTCAATGTGCTGAAAGACGGCGATATCCGGTTCACGCCGGATCTTCCACGATCAAAAAAGCGCGCCCTCAAAGGTGCCGTCATGCCCGACGGCCTCAAGTTGTTCATGCGTTTTGAGGACCGGTTCTATCCCGACATGGTGCTGTTCGAACACGAGTATGAAACGCCCGAGGCCGAGCTCATGTTTTACAATGCCGCACTCGACAAACCGACGCGCCAGAACATTCTCGGCCTGTTTGCCCATGGCGCGCTTGCGACACCTTTCGTGAAATTGAGCGAACGACAACTGGTCCGCAAGGCCCTCCGGCAACTGGACGAGCTATATGGCGGCGCGGCCTCGCCTTCCTATAGGGGCCACGTGCTGCAGAACTGGAGCAAAAGCCCGTTTCACCGGGGCACCTACTCGTATTTCAGCCGCTCGCAGCCCTCGACCCTGGGCGCCTCGATCGACGGGCGCGTCCACTTCGCGGGCGAGGCCTACAATCGGCACTGGGACGGGGAATGGGGCTACATGCATGTGGCTGCGCGCTCGGCTTACGATGCGGTTGACGAAATCAGCGGATGATGCGCTGGGCGACACATTTCCGACCGTCCCGCACGGCATATTGCTCAAGTGGACATATTTGTTGACCAGTTTCATGCCACCTTGCTAGCATCCGGCTGTTGCGCCGTTGCCGTTCTTCGGCAGCGAAACCTTGAAAGAACGATCTGAAAACGCGATGGCCGACGACATTTTCACACGTATCGAACATGTCAGAACGTCCGATGAAGTCGTGCAGCAGGTGGAATCCCTCATACTCGACGGGGTTCTTCGTGTCGGCGACCGTCTGCCCGGAGAACGCGACCTTTCGCGCCGGCTGGACGTGTCGCGGCCGATCCTGCGCGAGGCCATCAAGACGCTGGAGCAGCGCGGACTGCTCACCAGCCGCCACGGCGGCGGCACATTCATTGCCGACGTCATCGGCGAGATCTTCAGCAGGCCGGTACGCGAACTGATCGGCCGGCACCGGCGCGCCACCTATGACTACCTCGAGTACCGCCGCGAGGTCGAAGGTTTCACCGCCGCCTTTGCGGCGCAACGGGCAACGACCGCGGACACGGATCTTCTGACTGAAATCGTCGATGCGATGCGCGTAGCGCACAGGGATGCCGATTTCGAGCGGGAAGCCGCGCTCGACGTCGAGTTTCACAATGCTGTCGGCGAGGCCGCACACAACATCATCCTGTTGCACACGCTGCGGTCCTGCTACCGGCTTCTGAGCGACGGCGTGTTTTTCAACCGGGCACTGATTTTCCAGTTTTCCGGCTCCGGCGACCGCCTGCTCAACCAGCATATCGCCATATTCGAGGCGATCCTGGCCGGCGATTCCGACAAGGCAAAAAAGAGCGCCGAGCACCATATCGAGGCGGTCGCGCACACGCTGCGGGAAGCCGAACGCGCCAACGACTGGGCACGGGTTGCCGGCCTGCGGCTTCAGCAGCGTGGCAAGAACGGCGCGGCGGAGCCGGACAACCGGAAAACGCGGGCGGCAGCGAAATAGGCGGCAGCCGTCAGGCCCGGCACGGCAGGCGTGTGCGGGGACGAATCACACGATTTCCAGATCCGGGCTTCGCCGGGCCAATTCGGCGAGCAATGCGCGGTGGAGCAGATAGGTCCTGACGGCCAGGATGACGCTTGCCACAATACCGACGAAGAGCACAACGCCCAGGACGAACGGGAAATTCTCGCCGATGCCGAGAAAACCGAAGAATTGCGTGTACCATTGGGCATTGTCGGCGGTTGCCTCGGCTTCGAAATAGCGCCAGATGCAGATACAGATCGGTATGATCGCGATGCTCGTTATGAAGACGAAACGGGAAAGCCGGTCGTCATAAATGCCCAACCAGGGACTGAGCTTGATGCTCGCGCCGGAAGCCGCAACACGCGACACGAATGTCTTGAAATGCAGGAAGAAATACATCTGATGCAGGACGATATAGATCGCGCCCAGCAGGGCAATATCGTGGACGTGGAAGGACAGACCCTGAATTTCCACGGCATCCTGCGTTCTGCGCGGAAAGTCGACCTCGCCTGAATTGACCTTTTCCCGGAGCGTTATGAGACGTTCAAGCTCCGCCAGCCGTTCCTCATATTCTTCGTCCGAGATTTGTTCATCCTTGTGCTCCAGGGCCAGCTTTCTGCGCTCGGCAGGAAGCGATCTCAGCGTCTGGCGGATCAGATAATCCATTTCCGGAAAAACATTCTGGAACTGGCTCTTTTCCGCATCGCTGCCAATCAGATATTTGATGGCCGGCCTTCCGTCGTAGATGATGATTTCGGCGTCTTGCGGAAACAGAACGAGGGTGGCCGGCGAGACCTGCAAACCGAATGCGGTCGCTATATTCGTCTGCGCCGTGAAGTCCCCGAACAGGTACAGAAGGTCCTTGGTCCGGTCGAGTTTCGGCTCGATTGCCTTCAGGATGTGGTTTTGCGGCAATTTTCGCTCGCGGTCCAGGATACACGCCTTGAGCGGTATGTACTCGACGAGATCTTCCGCTTGGTCTTCCGCCTTTCCGGCAACCGCTGCGTTGGATATGAACTCGGTAAGAATTTTCGCATCGACGCTGCCGTCGTCCTGGGCCAGCCTGACCGAGTCGAGCCAGAAATAAGGGCTGTCGCCTACCAGGTTCCGCCTGTCCTCCCCGGGCTGCGATACGATCGCGAGCGAATAGGTCTTTCCGGCAAAATCGTGCCCCAGCGAGGCGATCTTGAGGCGCGAGAAATTGTCCCAGAACTCGCGCGGATAACTCAGGGACAACGTTTCGAAGATCTTGCTGCGAACGACATTGTCACATTCGTATCGGTTTACGGTCCACGTCTTCTTGGCAATGAAGCTCGAGGTTTCGAACAGTTCGTGATCCTGCGAAAGGCCGACGATCAACTGTTCCGTCAAAGCCAGCAAGACCTCATTGCGATCGATATTCCCGTCGCTGTCGGCGATGACCGTTCCATCGCCGTCGAGGGCATTCCTGGTCTCCCGGGGCACCTCGATCCATCCGGAGAACCTTTCCGATGACACCGGATTGGTGGCGAGCTTGCCTTCTTTCCATGCTTCCAGAGCGATTTGCGTTGCCCAATGCGCCTCGTCGGCAAAATGCTCGGCCTTCAGGGAATCGAACAGCTCAAACTGGGCTTTCGCCCGTTCCATGCGCTGGTCCTGCGACGTGATATACACGGATGTGAAGATGATCAGAGCCGCCAGCATCAGCATCAGGTGAATTCTCTTCAGCTGATTGACAAAACCCGAAAGGTCGGCCTGCGGCTGGCTTTGATCATTCATCACGCGTTCCGCCCCTGCTGGAGACTATGTTCCGATACCGTTCGATCCGGTCGCGCGGAAAATCGCTGAAAGCGCTGAAATAGGCGATGTATCCGAGCAACCGGGCGCGGTTCCGATCCAGGAAAAGCCGGTCCCGCGAAGCCTTGTGGAACATGACCCTGACCTTCTCGCGCAGCGATCTTGGCGGCAGCACCAACTCGTTGACGACGGCGCCCGTGACGCGTTGCTGCGCATTCCAGCTCAGGATCCGGGTCTTCTTCGGTGCAATCTCGAGCTGCCATTCTGCGAGACGCCTGATTGCGATCGAAACCGCCAGGAGCGCCTTGCGCCGGCTGGCGCCGCTGAACGTGATATCGTCTGCATATCTGGAGTATTTCAGGTCCAACTCACCGGCCAATTGCGCCATGTCTTCATCGAAGGGCCTGAGATACAGATTGGTTAGCGCGGGACTGGTCGGGGCGCCTTGGGGAATGCCGCGCTCGGTATTCCTCCGGTAGGGCAGACAGCATATATTCTGGAGGATTTTGACCGAGTCCTCCGTCAGCCCGATCTTTTTGACGCCGGTGAATACCGACCATATCCCATCGCGCGGAATGGAGCCGAAAAAATCCCGGATGTCGATGCTCGCGACATATTTCTGCCCCTTGTGGACAGCGGCGTTGCTGATGGAGCTTCGTGGTAACGCCTTGGAATGCAGCGGTGCGGCAACAAAGGAATGCACGGCTTCGTGGACGGCTTCCCGGTCCAGAATATGGTCGAGGACGAAACGCTGAATCGATTTGAGCTGGATGCGGGGCGCGTGAATGGTCCTCGTGCCGGACGTGCGCTTCCTGATCTCGAAGATCCTGTAGTGCAGATGGACATGCTGGTCGATCAGATCCAGGAAACCACCAGAGATTCCGATACAAAGCGCCAGGCCATTCGGTGTCAGCCGTGGACCGTCCGCCCCGTCCGCAAGGCCTCCGGCCAGTCCGATCTGCTCCACCGTGTCAAAAGACAGGAAGTCGAGGCGGGTGTCGCGCGAAGCCCACGGGGAGCCGGAAAATTGTTCCGCATAAGAAGAAACAGGTTTCCTGTTTTTTCTGTATTTCTCCAAATAGCGCCTTGCCGAAGGCAAGGCGATGTTTGGCTTTCCTAAAGCTGACCTTAGGATCTCAGACGGCGATGCGCCGCCCATTCTCCCAATTGCGGCTACGCGCGACTGTGGCAATGTAGACCTGTAGACGATCCTAAGCAAATTCAGACGGCGGCGATCCCTTATCTCGAGAAATTCGGCCGGCAGGAACCGGTTCCCTGCCAGGGTGAGCGAATAGTGACGCACGCCCGGCATCTGTATTTCCAGAAGCTTTCCACGACCCGCCAGATCTCTCAATGATGATGAAATATTCCCGGCCTGAATATTTGCGATCAGCGCCGCGGCCACGGGATCGGTGGTCTCGAGTTCCGCGACCATCCCCTGCAGAAAAATCCGAATGTCGGCGGCCGAGGCCGGCTGGATAATGCCCAGAACGGTGACGATCGCGACCTCCGCAACGGTCGGTCTCTGGTGTGCGGCGGCGGGCAGCGGTCGCAGTGAGAAAGCCAGAAGGGCGGAAGAAAAGGTTGTTATAAACGCCCGCCTGCCAATACCGTTGCCGGAACCTCCTTCATCTGAGGCTTTTTTGCTTTCCATCAGACGGACTCATATTTAACGAACGACATTTTATACTATAAGTTGATTTTTCGAATTCTTCGAGCCGGCTATCGATTTTGTTCAACCTCGGCCGACTGCGCCATCCGCACTTGTGGAAAACCATTCCGTACCCTTACACAAATTGATTGGCGAAAATCGCCGCCATATGGATAGAGATGTCCGGATTGAGGGTTCGGCAAGCGGGATGGAAATGGCAACAAACAGCGATCTTCACAACGGCAGCCTCAGACAGATCATCGTCATCGAACACGACACCCAGGCCGAGGCTGACAATGGTCTGCGGCATCTGGCGCGGCGCGGCCAGGCGGTGCGTCTGGTGCGCCCCTATCTCGGCGAGCCACTGCCGATGCTCGACGACAGGATTGCAGGCGTGATCATCAAGGGCGGTCCGCAATATGTCACCGATCTCGACCGGTTCCCCTATCTGCGTGATGAGATGTCTTTCGCCGACGGCGTCATGAAGCGCGGCGTGCCGCTGCTGGGAATTTGCCTCGGCGCGCAGATGATCGCACGTCATCTAGGGGCTCTGGTCGGGTTTCATCCGCAGGGCCATGTCGCTTTCGGCTACTATCCCATGGCCGCCACGCAGGCGGGTGCTGACTTCATCCCCGACGGCATGATGACGCTCAGCGGCAATGCCCAGGGCTTCGAATGCCCTGCGGATGCCGAGCTTCTGGCGACAGGCCCCTTGTTTGCGAACCAGGCATTCCGCTACGGGACGTCAACCGTGGCGGTGCAGTTTCACCCGGAGGTGACGCGCGTCATCCTCGATCAGTGACAACGCGATCTCGGCGGCAATGTCGGCAAGCCGGGCACCCATTCCTTCGAGGCGCAGGATGAGGGATTCCGGGAACACAACGATGCGCTTGCCCGGTGGTACGGCGATTTTCTGGATCGCTTTTTCTCCGTCGGTGTGTCTTAAGTGCCCTCGATACGCCATTATATCGAGGTCTGAGCCGTGCCCGTTTCACCCGAAACCCTTCTGACATTCGCCATCGCCAGCATGGTGCTTCTGGTCATTCCCGGACCGACGATCATCATGGTCGTCTCCCAGGCGCTCGCGCATGGACGCCGGGTCGCTTTTGCCAGCATCATCGGCGTCGGGCTCGGCGATCTCGTTGCCGCATCCCTTTCGATCATCGGCGTCGGGACGATCCTTGCAGCCTCGGCCACGGTGTTTGCGGTCATCAAATGGGCCGGTGCGGCCTATCTGGTCTATATCGGCATCAAGATGTGGACGACGCCGGTCTCCGTGCCCGATATCGACGCGGTGCCGGTGGCCGGCGGCCGCCGTTCCGCGTTCCGCGACTCGTTTCTCGTCACGCTCCTGAACCCGAAGGGCATCGTCTTCTTCATGGCCTTCGTGCCGCAATTCATCACGCCGGGCGCGGACTTCGCGCCGCAGGCGGCGGTCTTCGTCGTGATTTTCGTGCTGCTCGGCATATTCAACGCCTGGGCCTATGCCATGCTGGCGAGCGGTGCGCGAAATGTCATCCGGCGCCCATCGGTTCTGCGCGCCGCGACGCGCACCGGCGCCTGTTTCCTGATCGGCGCCGGCGTCTTCTCGGCCTTTGCGCGCCGGGGCGCCTGAGCGCCGCCATGCCGCTTCAGAACCGGGTGACCCCGTTCGGCGAACTGGTCCGGACCCCGGCCCGGGGAACCATGATGGGCAATCGTGGGGGCCGCATTCACGACAACCAAAGCCGAACATTGCTGCGGCGCCGCTGGGCAAGCCGGCGGTGGATCGTCTGCGTGACCGAATTTCGCGGCCGAAAACGCACCCTGATGCAGCCGAACAGCTATACCGAACTGTTCTTTCTTGACGAGGCAACGGCCCTCGCCGCAGGCCACAGGCCCTGCTTCGAATGCCGCCACAGGGATGCAAAGGCCTTTGCCGCGGCCTTCTTCGGCGGATCGCAATTCGACAAAAGCGGCGCCGATGCCATGGACGCGATCCTGCACAAGGAGCGTTGCCTGAGCGGCGCCGGTGCGGTGGTCCTGACCCGGGAAGAGGCGCTGTCCCTGCCGCGCGGCGCCATATTCGCGGCGGGAGACGACTGTATCGCCGTCGGCGAGGATACTTTGCTGCTTTGGGACCTTGTCGGCTACCGCAGGCTTGGCTCCAGCCGGCTGGATACCGGGAATGCGCTCAGGCTGCTGACGCCGCCATCCACCGTCGCGGCTTTGCGCGCCGGCTACCGGGCGCAATTACATCCGTCCGCCGACGCTTGAGTTTCCGATCGCACTCGGGCACACAGCAATCATGCGCGCGAACTACAAGATGCAGCGGCTTTTCGTCGAAACGGATCTCCACGCCGGCGCCGGCTTTGCCGCGGACAAGGAGCAGTTCAACTATCTCGCCCATGTGCTGCGCATGGACGAAGGCGACGAATTGCTGGTTTTCAACGGGCGCGACGGCGAATGGTCGGCGCAGATCGGTTTCGAGAGCAAGAAGAAGCTCGTTTTGCGGATTACCGAACGCGTGCGTCCGCAGCCCGAGCCATCCGACCTCGTCTATCTGTTCGCGCCGCTGAAACAGGCGCGGCTCGATTACACCGTGCAGAAGGCCGTCGAAATGGGCGCCGGCGTCCTGCAGCCGGTGCTGACGCACCACACGCAAGCAAGCCGGATCAGCGGCCACCGGCTGTTGAAAAACGCCATCGAGGCGGCTGAACAATGCGGTATTCTGTCGATCCCGCAATGCCTCGAGCCGGTAAAGCTGCAGCGACTGCTGGAAGGCTGGGACCCGGGCCGGCGTATCATCTATTGCGATGAATCGGCCGATACGCACAATCCAATGCCAATCCTGCAATCAATCGACGAGCGGCGGTTTGCCGTCCTCATCGGGCCGGAAGGCGGCTTTTCGGACGACGAGCGCAAACTGCTGCAAAGCCGGGATTTCGTCACGGCCATCCCGCTCGGACCGCGCATTCTGCGGGCGGATACGGCCGCTGTCGCCGCCATGGCCGTGATCCAGGCGGCAATCGGCGACTGGTGAGCCCTTTTCGGCCAGATCAACAAATTCTGAACGCTGCGATCAATGATTTTTGCTTGCACCGCGGCGCAAAGCAGTCCAAGCAGCGCTGACGTCGGCGAATTCGGCCGACGGCCAAGCGGGAGGTATCCATTGCACGCGTTGACCTTTTTGGCCTCATTGCAGACGGCCACATTCGAGACTTAAGACATGGCACGCGATACGACGGACCAGACGCCCGTTTCTTCCAAAGACGAGCTGGTCGCTTACCTTGCCGAGGGCTGCAAGCCGGCGGAAGAATTCCGCATCGGAACCGAACACGAGAAGTTCGCGTTCTTTGTCAAAGACAATACGCCCGTGCCTTATGCGGGCGAGCGGTCCATCTCCGCGCTCCTGACCGGGATGCGCGACGTTCTGGGCTGGGAGCCGATCCTCGACGAGGGCAAGATCATTGGTCTTGTCGAGCCGACCGGCATGGGCGCGATTTCGCTGGAGCCGGGCGGCCAGTTCGAGCTCTCGGGCGCACCGCTGGAGAACATCCACCAGACCTGCCGCGAATCCAACGCCCATCTGGCACAGCTTCGCGAGATCGCCGAGCCGCTCGGGATCGGTTTCCTGGGGCTCGGCGGCAGTCCGCTGTGGACGCGCGACGAGACCCCGCGCATGCCCAAATCGCGCTACGACATCATGACGGCCTATATGCCGAAAGTCGGCAGCCAGGGCCTCGACATGATGTACCGGACCTGCACGATCCAGGTGAACCTGGATTTTTCCTCCGAAGCCGACATGCGCCGCAAGATGCAGGTTTCCATGCGCCTGCAGCCGCTGGCGACGGCGCTCTTTGCCCTGTCGCCCTTTACCGATGGAAAACCGAACGGACTGTTGTCGTGGCGCTCCGACATCTGGCGCGACACGGACAATGACCGCTCGGGCATCCTCCCCTTCGTGTTCTCGGACGATTTCGGCTTCGCCGACTACACGGAATGGGCGCTCGACGTTCCCATGTATTTCGTCGTGCGCGACGGGCATTATCACGACTGCACGCATGTAACGTTCCGCCAGTTCATGGACGGCGCGCTTTCGAACGCCGTTCCGGACGGGCAGCCCAATATGGGCGACTGGGCCAATCACCTGTCGACGCTGTTTCCTGAAGTGCGGCTGAAGCGATTCCTGGAAATGCGCGGCGCCGATGGCGGCCCGTGGCGCAAGATCTGCGCCCTGCCCGCCTTCTGGGTCGGTTTGCTTTACGATGAAGGCGCGCTCGACGCCGCCATGCAGCTCACTCGCGGTTGGAGCTTCGAGGACGTCAGGGCACTTCGCGACAGCGTGCCGCGTCTCGGCCTCGATGCCGAAATCGCCGGAAAGAGCCTGCACGCCGTGTCGCGCGAGGTGCTGACGATTGCACGCGCGGGACTGCAGGCGCGCGGCCAGTTGAACGAGGAAGGCAATGACGAGGCGCATTTCCTTGCGCCGCTGGAAGAGACGGTGGCGCGGGGCAAAACAGGTGCCGGCGAGCTGCTCGATCTCTATCACGGCGCCTGGGGCGGCTCCGTCGAACCCGTGTTCACCGAATTTGCCTATTAGGGCAAACCGCGCGTCAGGTCCGTGCGCATATTGAGCGCGATCTCGACGAAACGGCTGACAAGCTTGAGGTTCTGTTTCTCGGCCGGCAGAACCAGGCAGTCCTCATAGGTCTCGGTCATTTCATCAATGGGGATGCCGACAAGCCGGGATGCCGGATAAAGGCTGTTTTCAAGTAGCACGCCTATCCCGACGCCGTGCAGCACGGCTTCTTTCGCCACCGCGAAAGTGGTCATGCGGACGGTTTTCGAAAAGCTGCGCCCGATCCCGGCGAGCTTGCCATCGACGACGCGCTTGGTCAGGGAACCGTCCTCCGGTATGATCACCGTCTCTTCACACAATTCGTGCAGCGAGACAGATTCCCGCGACGCCAGTTTGTGATCGCGGTGCATATAGGCAAGGTAACGGGTCTTCTGCAGCGGCTCGACAAGCAGGTTCTCGTCGTGCTCCGGGTCGGTAAAAATGGCGATGTCGACGTCGCGGCTGCGCACCGCATGTGTGTTGACGGTCCAGTTGGTCAGGGTGAAGTTGACAATGACCTGTGGATAAAGTTCGGCGAATGCGGCGATGATCGGCATTGCGGGTCGCGGCGCCGTCGCGGTGATCTTCAGATGTCCTGCGGTGAGCTTCTGGTAGCTCTCGACCTTCTCCTGGATCACCTGCTCGAGCGTCGTCCAGCGGTCGGCGACGTCGAACAGTTCACGCCCGATCGGGGTCAGTTCCAACCGGTCGCGGCGGCGCACAAAGAGTTGCGACTCCATCAGTTTTTCGAGCTTGGCGACATGCTGCGTGACCGAGGACTGGGTAACGCCCAATTGCCGCGCGGCTTCTGAAAAGCTGCGGACGCGCGCCACATGCGCGAATGCTGCGATCTGGTAGGGGCTGGGTTTCACCGGCGTCTGAGGCCCGTCAAATCTAACTGCGGTCTTTGTGACACTATGGTGCGCGCTACGCGTAACATTAGTGTGACTAATATGATGTCATATGTACTTTAATCGCGCTGTCTATGTGTTGGCCCAACTCCAACGGGGCGCGGGCGACAGTGGCAACAATCACCCTCACCAGAATAAGCAAATCCTTCGGTGCAACCCGCGTTCTCAACGATATCGACCTTGATATCCAGGCCGGGGAGTTTCTGACGCTGGTCGGACCCTCGGGCTGCGGAAAGTCCACCCTCCTGCGCATACTGGCGGGCCTGGAAGAGCCGAACACCGGCGAAGTCCGCATCGACGGGCGCACCGTCAATGCGGTGCGCGCCGCCGACCGCAATCTTGCGATGGTCTTCCAGTCCTATGCGCTCTATCCGCACCTGACCGTAGCCGAGAACATGATGACGCCGCTCAGGCTGCGCGACCTGTCCTGGCGCGAGCGGCTTCCGGTCGCCGGCCCCCTGCTGGCGCGGGCCAAGCACAAATCGCTGCGCGCCCAGGTGGAGGAAACGGCGAGGATTCTCGAGATCGAACCTCTGCTGCAGCGCAAACCCGGCCAGTTGTCCGGCGGGCAGCGTCAGCGGGTCGCGCTCGGCCGCGCCATGGTGCGCAAACCGGTCGCCTTCCTGATGGACGAGCCGCTTTCCAATCTCGACGCGGCCCTGCGCGTGCACATGCGCTCCGAACTTGCCGAGCTGCACAGCGATCTGGGAACCACCTTCGTCTATGTAACGCACGATCAGGCGGAAGCGCTGACCATGTCCACCCGCATGGCGGTTATGATGGACGGCGACATCCTGCAGCTCGACAGTCCGCAGGCCATCTACGAAAACCCGTCCGACATCCGTGTCGCACAATTCATCGGATCGCCGAAAATCAACATCCTGCCCGGCGATGTGGACTCCGACGGACGCATCAGCGTGGCCGGCATGACGCTGGCCAGGCGGGTATCGGCCGCCAATCGCGGCGCCATCTCGGTTGGGCTGAGACCGGAGAATCTGAAGCTTGCCAAGGGTTCCAGCGCCGAGACGATCGAGGGAACGCTCGTCTACCGTGAGAACCTCGGATCGGATCTGTATCTGCATCTGGCCATTGGCGAAAACATCGGGCGGCTGATCGTCCGCGCGGCACCACATGAGGCGAGCGGGCTGAATGTCGGCGACCAGGTCTTCGTCGAAAGGCTGCGAGGCGAGGCCATCTTCTTCGGCGCGGACGGCAAGCGCGTCGGCGCAGCCGGGCTGAAGTCGAACGGCGCAGACGCCGCAAGGGCAGTGGCGTGATGGCGCGCTCGCGGGCCCATGTCTGGTTTGTCGCGCCGGCTGTGACGCTGATGTTCGTCATCCTGATCCTGCCGATCCTGATTGCCGCCGTGCTGAGCTTCACGGACTACAGTCTCGGAAACGATGGCGCACAATATGTCGGCCTGAAGAACTACGAGCGCATCTTCACCCGCTCGACCTATGAAAAGATGTTCATCGCCACTTTCACCTATGTCGGCGTCGTGGTGCCCTTGTCCGTCGGGTTGGGTCTGGGCGCTGCGCTCCTGATCAATTCGCTCAAGCGGTTCGGCGATCTCTACAAGACCATCTACTTCCTGCCCGTCATGGCGGCCTTGCTGGCAATGGCGATCGTCTGGGAATTCGCTCTGCATCCGACCATCGGTATCGTCAACAAGACGCTGGCGACGGGCTGCGGCACGGTGCTCGAACACTGGGCCTGGTACGCGCAGGGCTGCGCCAAGACCTTCCCGTTGTGGCTGACAGACCGCAACTACGCCATCTGGACGGTCGCCTTTATCGGCGTGTGGCAGGGCTTCGGCTTCAACATGGTGCTTTATCTCGCCGGTCTGACCTCGGTACCGCGCGAGCTTTACCAGGCCGCCGAGATGGACGGCGCGCGCACCGGCTGGGACCGGTTCCGCCTCGTCACCTGGCCGATGCTGGGGCCGACGACCGTCTTCGTCGTCACCATTACCTGCATACGTTCGTTCCAGGTGTTCGACACGGTCGAGGCATTTTATCCGCAGGGCGGCGGACCGTCGAAATCGGTCTATGTCATGATGTTCGCCATCTATGAAAAGGCCATCCAGCAGAACCTCATGGGCATCGGCGCGGCGATCACGGTCGTCTTCCTCGGCTTCGTCATGTTCCTGACGCTGATGCAGCGCTGGCTCGTCGAAAGAAGGGTGCACTATTCATGAGCGATGCGACGGCAACGGCCGCTGTCCGGGAAAGATCTTCCGACGATCAGTTCGTACTGCGCTGGTCGTCGCGCGAGGCGCTCAAGCACGCCGTGCTCATCGTCGGAGCGCTCATCGTGCTGCTGCCGTTCTATGTGATGCTGAGCTATTCCTTCAAATCGCCCTCGGAAATCATGACCAACACGGGCGGGCTGATCGGCCTGCAGGAGCCGTTCCGCGACGATTACTGCGTCAAGCTCGGCAATGCGGCCGAGGACTGCATGGTGACGCCCGTCATCTATAATTACACGACGGCCTTCGGCAAGGCGCCGCTGCTGCGTTACCTCTTCAACGGCGCGGTGGTAACGGCATCGATCTTTTTCATCCAGGTGCTGATCGCCCTACCCTGCGCCTACGCGCTGGCCAAGCTGAAATGGTGGGGCCGCGAATTCGTCTTCAGCATGGTGCTTTTCTGCCTGCTGATCCCGGTGCACGCCATAGCGCTGCCGCTCTACATCATGTTGTCCAAACTCGGCCTGACCAACTCCTACGCGGCGCTGGTCATCCCATGGACGATATCCGTCTTCGGTATCTTTTTGATGCGGCAATTCTTCATGACCGTGCCGGACGACCTGATCGATGCGGCCCGCATGGACGGCATGAACGAATTCGCGATCATCTGGAAAGTCATGCTGCCGACAGCGGTGCCGGCTTTATTGGCCTTCGCGATCTTTTCCGTCGTCGCTCACTGGAACGACTATTTCTGGCCGCGCATCGTCATTACGGGCAATCGCGAGCTCTTTACGCCTCCGCTGGGACTGCGTGAATTCAAGGGCGATGCGGATGGCGACAATTTCGGGCCGATGATGGCCACAGCGACGATCATCGTGACGCCGCTCATCGTCGCCTTTCTCATCGCCCAACGCCGTTTCATCGAAGGAATCACGCTCTCGGGCATGAAGTAGATGCGGCAAAAACCGATGGGGCCGCTCTTTGCGACAGAACGGCCCCGTCACCGATATCCCGCTCGGGATGAACCCGTGCAACGGCCGGTTCCGAAACACAGCCCGTTGCGCAAGCAAGGTAACGACAGGAAGATATCCATGAAAACGACCCTGACTGCAATGGCTGCCGTGCTGGCTTTGTCCACAGCGGCCTTCGCCGAGGACAAGGTGACCATCGAGTTCGCCTATCCCTACAGCCACCTTTTCGACGTCACCTACGAGAAAATCCTGCCGAAATTCTACGCGCAGCATCCGAACATCGAAGTCAAGATGCGCGCGACCTACGAATCCTACGAGGACGGCACCAACACGATCCTGCGCGAAGCGGTGGCCGGCAACCTGCCGGACGTGACCATGCAGGGCCTGAACCGCCAGGCGATCCTGGTCGAGAAAGGCATCGCCAAATCGCTCGAACCGTTCATCGCCAAAGAAGCGGATTTCGCCAAGGACGGCTATCACAAGGCGATGCTCGATCTCGGCACGTTCGGCGGCCAGGTTCACGGCCTGCCCTTCTCGGTGTCGCTGCCCGTCGGCTACTACAATATGGAAGTGATGGAGAAAGCCGGCATCACCGATGTCAGCCAGTTGCCGAAGACCTGGGACGAGGTCGTCGAGGTGTGCGGCAAGCTGCGGGAAGCCGGCGTCAAGAACCCGATGTTCTGGGGCTGGAACATCACCGGCAACTGGTTCCTCCAGGCGCTGATGTGGTCGCAGGACAAACCGACAGTCGAAGGCGCCGATTTCACGCTCGACGAGCCTGAAGGCCTGACGGCACTCAATACGATGAACGATCTCTTCGACGGCTGCGAGATGCAGAACCTTGAGTGGAAGGCAGCACTTGCCTCCTTCGCTTCGGGCGAGATCGGCATGATGTACTGGTCGACCTCCGCCGTCGGCGCGGTGGAGCGGTCCATGGGCGATTTCACGCTGATGACGAATGAATATCCCGGCCTCGTCGAGGGCGGTCCGAAGGGTCTGCCGGCTGGCGGCAACTCGGCCATGCTCGTATCGGCATCCGACGACCCGGCCGTACTCGATGCGGCATGGAAGTGGCTGAAATTCATCACGTCGGGTGAAGGCGCCGCTGACGTCGCGCGCACCACGGGCTACATGCCGCCAAACCAGGCCGCCAACGAAATCATCCTGAAGGATTTCTACGACCAGAACCCGGCCAAGGCGACGGCGGTGCGCCAGTTGCCGCTGCTGCGCGAATGGCAGGCCTATCCCGGCGACAACGGCCTGGCCGCCACGCAGGTCATCTATGACGCTCTGGAAGGCATCGTCACCGGTGAATATGACGACATGGAAGAGCTGCAGGAAGAGCTTACCGAAGAGGTGCAGGACCTGCTTCCCTCCAGCTCCTGACATCATTGTTTTGGGCGCGGCGGCAACGCTGCGCCCATATCATAGCCGGCGCCGGCCGGCGGAGACGCTTCATGAAACTTATACAACTGACCGACATCCATCTGACGACGCCGGGCGAAACGATCGCCGGGCGCGATCCGAACGCCAATTTCGAGAAGGCGCTGCAGGATGTCATGAACTTTCACAGCGATGCGGAAGCGATGATCATCACTGGTGATCTTTCCGACTGGGGCGACGAGGATGATTATCGGCGCCTCAAAACCCGCATCGAGGCGCTGCCCTTTCCCGTGCATCTTTGCATCGGCAATCACGACAGCAGGGATCATTTCCTGTCCGTGTTTCCCGATCGCGCCAATGATGACGGGTTCGTGCAAAGCGTATTTCCCCTTGGCGGGCATATCGGTCTCTGCCTCGACACCAAGGTCCCGGATACCCATGCCGGCGAGCTTTGCGATGCGCGCCTTGCCTGGCTCTCGGCGCAGCTTGAACTCGCCGACCGGCCGGTCTTTCTGTTCATGCATCACAATCCGGTGGCCACCGGCCAGGCGCCGATCGACTCGATCATGCTGCGCAATCCGGACCTGTTCGGAAAAATGGTGGGACGCTACCGCGAGAAGATCCGTCACATCTTCTTCGGCCATTGCCACCTGCCGCTCAGCGGGTCCCTGGAGGGCGTGCCGTTCAGCGCGCCGCGGGGCACCAACCATGCCGGCGCATTCAACTTCGCCGAGCCCGACCTTCTATCCGGGTCCGATCTGCCGGCGGCCTATGCGGTGGTTTTCGTGCGTCCCGAATCGGTGATGGTGGACATGATCGAATATGGCTATGACGGCCCGCTCCATATCGAGAACTCGCCCGAATACAGCGCCTGGGACCGCAAGACCATGATCCGGTGACATAATTCGCATTCACCATGGGCGGCGCCAATTTCCGGCACGCATTGCCTGACCACTGCAAATCTGATTCTATGCGGGTAACGAGCCCGGTCCGGTCGACCCGCTCGCGGCCAAGGAGGATCAGACGATGCTGCCGCTCTACGAAATGATGATGCGGGCCCAGAACGGCGAGGCCATGCGCGCCATGGCGAGCCAGTTCGGTCTGAACGAGGATCAAGTGACGCAGGCGATGGAGGCGCTGATGCCGGCCTTTGCGACCGGGTTCAAGCGCAGCGCCGCCAATCCTCAGGATTTCGGCAGCCTGATGCAGGCCATGGCCGGCGCGAACTATGCCGAATATTTCAACAATCTCGCATCAGCCTTCACGCCGCAAGGCATCGCCGACGGCAATACGATGCTCAAACAGATTTTCGGCTCGAAGCAGATCAGTGAGGCGATCGCCCAGCAGGCGGCGCTGGCGACCGGCATCGCACAGGACATCTTCAACCGCATGCTTCCGGTCGTCGCGTCGATCCTTGCCGGTGGTTTCTTCTCGCAAGGCGGTGCCGCGACAGCCGGCGCCAATCCGTTCGCCGACATGATGGGGCAGATGATGTCGCAGGCCGCGGCCTCGCAGAAACAGGCGGCGGATTTCACCGAACAGCTCGGCAAGATGATGGAGAACACCTTCGGCAGCGGCGGCAAATCCAGCCAGAGCGCCAATCCGTTCGCCGATATGATGGATACGATGATGAAGGCCGGTTTTCCGGGCATGACGGGGTCGGACAAGACCGAGCCGGAAAAGGCAGAGGAACCGGACAATCCCTATTCGAAGTTCATCGGCGACATGTTCGATGCCGGCATAAAGGTCCAGAAGGATTACCAGAAGAACCTGGACAGCGTCTTCGACAGCTACATGAACGGAATGAAGAAAAAAGACTAGAGCAATTCTGAGTTAGCTTGGATCATTTGACCGTGGCGATTTTGGTCGCTGGCTAGGCGGATTGCGCGCCGTGGTGCCACCCCACCACAAGCGGGAGCCAACGACGCCAGGGGCCAAAATCGCCCGGCCCATTCATCTTTGATTTTCAACCTGATAATCCTTTCGAGGGTGGGGAAAATCGGCCCATCGGCGTTGTTGCGCCGCTTGCCCGATACGCTGCATCGCGCTGCGCGACGCGCCTAGCCGAGTGAACCGATTTTCCGCCATCAAATGTTCCAAGCTAACTCAGAATTGCTCTAGGTCGTGTCTGGCTGAAAAAAGCCCGACGACTGTCACAACAGCCGTCGGGAAGGAGCGGGCACAGGGCATGCGGCCCGCTGGGGAAGCAGCGTCGGCTATGCGTCGGGGAATACGCATCCGCCACGGTGTGCCGCCCGCCGGGAGGGAACGCGGGCCGGCATTACTCGGGTCCGAAACGGAAATCGACGCCGCCGGGAAGCGGTCAGAGCGCAGTCATCCGGGAACGACGGCGCAGCGACGCGCGCATCAGATCCATGGAGTGATCGTTAAACGCCCCGCCACGCAGGGCAAAGCGCACATCGTCCCGGGTCAATCCGATATCGGCAAGCTGGTGGTCGTTGAACTCGTTCAGCGAAAGCACCTGCCGACGATTGCGATAGCGCACGAAAAGAGAGACGATCGCGTTCTTCGCTACGCTCCAGATCGTACCGCGCTTGCCGGTGAGCTGTGCATCGAGGGTTCTATGAATGGTGGTCATTTCATCTCTCCTTTCCGAGCCCGTGCCTCTCATTGGGCAGTCGGGACTCCAGTGATCGCGGCATGAATCGTCGTCAGCAAAAGTTCATGAAATTTTGGAAACAGGCCGCTGCCTTGCCCGGAGGGCTCGGCAGGAGGGAATATCTCAGAGCTTGACTAATTAATCCAGTGAATGTTTTTAATGATAAAGATCAACAAATTTGATGGACAGAATGATGGTTGCCCCGCTCGATCTCGACCAGCTCAGAACCTTCATCGCCATTGTCGACATGGGCAGCTTCACGCGCGCCGCCGATGAGGTCAACAAGACCCAGTCGGCCGTCTCGATGCAGATGCGCCGGCTGGAAGAGCGCGTCGGCAAGGCCCTTTTCGAAAAGGACGGCCGCATCAACCGGCTGACCGGCGACGGCGAGCGGCTTCTGGCCTATGCGCGCCGGCTGGTGCGACTCAACAACGAAACGTTGGCAGCCTTCGACGAGGAAGCCCTGGCCGGCACGATCCGGCTCGGCACGCCGGACGACTATGCCGACCGGTACATGCCCGACATCATCGCCCGGTTCGCGAAAACCAATCCGCATGTCGAACTGACGATCACCTGCGAGCCTTCCAAGGATCTGATCGAGAAGCTCAACCGCAACGAGCTGGACATCGCGCTCGTCACCCACAATCCGAAGGTGCGCAATTCCATCATGGTGCGCTCCGAACCGCTTTTGTGGGTAACGTCCATGGCCCATTCGGCGCACACCGAAACGCCGGTGCCGCTGGCGGTCGGCCGACGTGACTGCGACTGGCGGCAACTGGGCTGCGCGGCGCTGGATTCCGTCGGGCGGGAATACAGCATCCTGTTCACAAGCTGGTCGTCCACGGTTGTCGCTTCCGCCGTGCTTGCCGGTCTTGCCGTTTCCCTGTTGCCGGAATCGGCACTGCGGCCGGGCATGCGCATCCTGACCCCGGCAGACGGGTTTCCCGCTCTTCCGCCGGCGGAGATCGGGATGATCCGGCGACCCGGCGTTCCAACCGTGCTGATGGACGCGATTACCGATCACATCGCGGCAAGCCTCGACAATATGACGCCGCCGGAGGAAGGCGGCGATCCGCGTTCGCCGGGCCGCAAGGGGCGCAACCGGCAAAAGGGCCATCTGATGATGTCGAGTTGGTAGCGCGGTCTTGACCGGACCGCGCGATCAATGCGCTATGGGCTCATGTCAGGTTCTTTCTTCGACGATTCGCCGAGCAATCTGACCGAATACACGGTCAGCGAGATTTCCGGCTCCATCAAACGCACGGTGGAGGACGCGTTCGGCCATGTGCGTATCCGCGGCGAAATTTCCGGCTATCGCGGCCCGCACTCGTCGGGACACGCCTATTTTGCGCTCAAGGACGACCGGGCGCGCATCGAGGCGGTGGTGTGGCGCGGGGTTTTCGGGCGGCTGAAGTTCAAGCCCGAGGAAGGCATGGAGATGATCGCCACCGGCAAGGTGACGACCTATCCGGGTTCTTCCAAATATCAGATCGTCATCGATTCCCTTGAACCGGCCGGCGCCGGCGCGCTGATGGCGCTGCTGGAGGAGCGGCGCAAGAAACTCGCCGCCGAGGGCCTGTTCGACGAGGCGCGCAAGCAGCTGCTGCCGCACATGCCGAAGGTGATCGGCGTGGTCACTTCGCCCACCGGCGCCGTCATCCGCGACATCCTGCACCGCATCACCGACCGCTTTCCCGTCCATGTCATCGTCTGGCCGGTGCGCGTCCAGGGAGAGACCAGCGGCGACGAGGTCGCGGCGGCAGTCCACGGCTTCAATGCGCTGCAGCCGGGCGACGCCATCGCGCGGCCCGATGTGCTGATCGTGGCGCGCGGCGGCGGCAGCCTCGAAGACCTTTGGGGCTTCAATGACGAGGCGGTGGTGCGCGCCGCCGCTGAGTCGGATATCCCGCTGATATCGGCGGTCGGCCACGAGACCGACTGGACGCTGATCGACCACGCCGCCGACGTGCGGGCGCCGACGCCCACCGGGGCGGCGGAAATGGCCGTGCCGGTCAAGGCCGAACTGGAGGCCGGCATCGCGGCGCTTTCGGCCCGGCTTTCGGGCGGCATGTCGCGCGGGCTCGACGGCAACCGGCAGAAATTGCGCTCGCTGGCACGCGCCCTGCCCTCGATCGACACGCTTCTGGCTTTGCCGCGCCGCCGTTTCGACGAATCGGCCGCCGGCCTCGGTCGCGCCCTGCGCCTGAACACGGCAAACAAGAGACAGGCTTTCGAGCGCCGGGCCGCCAAGCTGACACCGGCGACGCTGCAGCGCAGGGTGCTGGAAACACGGCAGCGGATCGGAGAGCTCGGAGCCCGTTCCGAGCGCCATGTGGAGCGCCGGATCGACCGGGCAAAGGCGCGGCTTTCCAACGCGGCGGCCCGGCTCACCCTGCGCCCGGCAACCGACCGGATTGCCCGCGACCGCGACCGCCTGCAGGCTCTGGCGGGCCGGTCCGGCGAGTTGGTGGCTCTGCTGGCCGAAAGACGGCTGCGCCGGTTGCAGGAAGCCGCGCGGCTTCTGAATTCAATGTCCTATCGCAATGTCCTCAAACGTGGCTATGCCGTTGTGCGCGATGCCGGAGAGCGGGCGGTGGACAGCGCGCAGGCGCTGAGTGCCGGGGATGCCGTATCGCTCGAATTCGCCGATGGCCGCGTGCATGCCGTAACGACGGACGAAACCAAGCCGGCGTCTGCGAAGCCGGCGGCGAAAAAGCCCGACAAAAAGGCAACCCGCGCCAGCAAGGACCAGGGAAGCCTGTTCTAAGCCGCCGTCACAAGCGACACTCGAGATACCGCAACAATGTACATGCACAGTGAGGCACTACGACCATGTCAAAAACCGAGCAATATGTTGTGCGCACGTCGGCGATTCCACCGGAGCAGACATTTCATTTCGGCCATCCGCTCAACACGGCTTCCGAAATGCGGATCATGCCATTGTCGGACCGCGTCGGACTGACGCGGATCGGTGTCAGCATCGGCCGCATCCCGCCGGGCAAGGAAGGGTTTCTGCCGCATGCGCATACGGCGCAGGAGGAGTTCGTCTATGTGCTTGAGGGCGAAGGAACCTTGACGATCGACGGCGACAGCACGACCATCGGACCCGGCGACTATGTGGGCTTTCCGACAGATGGCTGCGTCCATCACATCGAAAACAACGGCAAACAGGATCTCGTTTATCTTATGGGCGGCGAGCGCACGCCCGCGGATGTCGCCTATTTCCCGACCATCGGCAAGACCGGCTTCTGGGCGAATGGCGCGATGCATTTCGTCGATGATGCCGACGTTTCATCCTTCAGGCCCGAGGACTTTGCCGCTTCCGGCAAAAACGGCGCGTAGCCGGTCGCCTCAATCCGGCTGGCGACGGACAAACGCACCATCGACGATATCCGCGACCAAAAGCCAGTTGCGGTCGTAATTGTGACCGCCGGGGACGCTCGACACCTCATAGCCGGCCGTCAGGCTGCAGGCCATGCCGGTTTCCTTGTCGCCGGTGAGGCAAAGCACCCGATCCGCAGGCAGCGCCGCAATCGCCGGCGCGACCTCGTGGTCGCCATGGATGATGCCCAGCATGCCGCGGATGGAGACCTCGAAGGCGGTTCTCTCAAACGGGCTCATAAGGGCGATCAGAGCGGTTCTTTCCCGCGTTTGCGCATCCAGCGCCGGCCAGGCAAAAGGAAGCGTGTCGGCACCGAAGGAATAGCCGGCCAGGACCACCTTGTCCGTCTGCCACTGCCGGGTGAAATGATCGACCAGCCGGCCGGTGTCGGCAGCCATGGTTTCCGGCGCCTTTTCGGACCAGAAATAACGCAGCGCGCTGATGCCGACGACACCGTAGCCGCGTTCAGCCAACGCATCGGCCATGCCTTGCATCGTGCCGGTCCAGCCGCCATCGCCGGACCACAGGATGACGACCGCGCGATGGATACCGTCCCGCGGTTCCGTGATGTGAACCGGCAGGTCGGCAAAGGGATGGTCGGCGTGCGCGGGGACCGTTTCGAACGCCAACAGCAGTGCCAGCAGCAGCGCCCTCACCGGCGTACCACCTTCATCGTTCCGCCGGACAGCAATGTGGTGACGTCGATAAGCACCTTGGGAACCGCCAACCCGCCCGGACACGCCAGATAGTTGGGGCTCCAGACCGGGCCGAATTTTTCCTTGAAGGCCCGCAGCCCCTCGAAGTGATAGAACTCCTCGCCATGCTGGTAGATCATGGTGCCAATGCGGTTCCAGGAGGTCGCAAGCGGGTGATCGGCAAGACCGGCCAGCGGCGCGGCGCCCAGATCGAACCATTTGTAGCCCTCCGCCTGCGCATCGAGCAGGATCTCGGCAAACAGGAAATCCATCATCACAGGCGAGACCTTCGGCCGGTAGCGCATCAGGTCGATCGACATCTCGTTCTTTTGCGCACCGCGCAGGATATTGGCGAAAGCGACAACCTCGCCATCCTTGCGCACCACGGCGCAATCGAAGCAACTGATGTAGTCATCCTTGAAGTAACCGAGCGCGAATCTTTTCTCGCCGCCGGTCTTGATGGCCAGCCATTCGTCCGAAACCTGCCTCAGCTCCGGCAGCAGCGGCGGCACCTCCTGTTTCGGCACGATGGCGAAGCTCAAACCGTCCTTTTCGGCGCGTCGTCGTGCATAGCGCATATCCTTGTGTTGCGGCACGTCGAGCGTGAAGTCGGACAGGTCGACGCGCGCCACCTCGCCGATCTTGAGGATCGACAGGCCCATGTCGAGATAGAGCGGCAGAAAGTCGGACTTCGCTGAATAAAAGACCGTTCGGTATCCGCCTTCGTCGGCCATCTCCCGGAACCGCCACGCCAGCGCCTCCCCCTCCTGCCGGTTTCCGACCGGATCGCCCTTTGCAATGAAACTGCCGCCGGACACGCCATACATCAAAAAGGCGCTCTCATCCTCGGAGACCAGGAAATGCTTGTCGCCAAGCAAGGCGATTGTCGAGTCGGGATCGGGCGATTGCGCGACGAGCTTGCGCACGTTGTCGGGCACCGGCTCCAGAGCCGGCACCTGGATGGCACGCCGGTTGAGAAGCATGTACAGGCCGAGCGCGAAAAGTGCTGCGACCACGGCCACGCTCGTTCGCAGGAAGCGCGGCGCGTCGCCATTCCATGAAAATTCCCACCACAGCTGGTTGGAATATTCGACGTGGCGGTAGGCGAAAAAACCGAGCCACACCGCGGCCGCGACCGTGATCACCATGACCGACAGCCAGGCGGGTGTCACCGTGAGGACCGAGGCACCGGACTTGCGGTAGAAGGCGGATCGGAACGGCAGCAGGAACAGGACGATGGCCAGCAGAAGCACCGCTTCGACATAGTCCAGGCCCTTGGTCAAGGCGAAGCCGGCGCCTGCACCCAGCAGAAGGACCGCCAGGTAAAAGGCGCTCTCGCGCCTTCGCAGAAGTGCCTGGGCGACAACCAGCAGGGCGAGGCCGACAAGGCTTGCCAGAAGATGCGAGGATTCGACGAAGGGCAGCGGCAGGACCGAGCGTATCCATTCGTGACGGTCGGCGCTTTCCGGCAGCGAGCCCGACAGAAGCAGCACCAGCCCGCCGATGAAGGTAACGCCAGCGGCGATCGGCGGCACCAGCGGCTCCGACGCCCTGCCGATCTCGCGGATCGACTGGCGGATGGCGCGCTGCCCGCGCGTGACCTCGAGGAAGAGCAGCGTCAGCGATACCGGCACCAGCGGCAGGAAGTAATAGATGAAGCGGTAAAGCAGCAGCGCACCGAGCACGTCGGAGCGCCCGGCAACGCCGAGCCCCGCCATTATCGTCGCCTCGAAGACGCCGAGGCCACCGGGCGAATGGCTGATCGCGCCCAGGATCACGGCGGAAATGTAGACGATGAAGAAACCGCTCAACGAATTGACCGTGTCGGCCGGCAGCAGGATGTAGAGCGTCGCCGCCGAAGCACCGATATCGACCACACCGGCGAGCAGCATCAGCGCGCTGGTGCCACCCCCCGGCAGGCCGACCCGCAAACCGCGCAGCGTAATCGCGCGCTGCCCCGTGGCGACCCAAATCAGAAAGATCGCGAACAGCCCGAGGACGACAAAGCCGAGCGTGCGTATCGCACCAGCCGGCAGGTTCTTCAGGATCAGCGCGCCGTCGGGGAAGAGCGCCAGCGCCGTTCCGATGGTGAAGGCCATGCCAAGCCATAGCGAGAGCCAGGCGAGCGCCACGATGTGGCCGATCAGCGGCACCTCCAGGCCCTTCTGGCTGTAGACCCGGTAACGCAATGCGCCGCCGGTCAGGACATGAAAGCCGGCAACATCGGAGACGGCAAATCCGGCGACGCCCGCCCAGGACGCCGTCAGGTAAGAGACGCGGCCTGGTGCGGCGGTGCGCACGGCCAGGATTTCGTAGAATGCGATCGCGGTGAAGCTGACCGCCGTGGCGAGAACCGCGAGCAGAACATGGCTTGTCGGCGTCTGGCGAATATCCCTGACAACCTCGGCAAGCGACACGTCCTCGGCGAAATGATGCAGCAGATAGAAGGAAAAGACGGTGACGGCGACAGCGAAAACGCCCGTCAGAATGGTTCTGACATTGATCCGGTGCTGCTGTTGCGCCATGGGCGTCCGCATTCCTTTGTCCACGCTGTCCGCAAACTACTAGCAGAGTCGTCGTGGAAAAGTCAGACGTGCCGATAACGAAAGCGGACAATTGCGATATTTGTGGTTGCAATCGGCTCCCTACCCCGCAATTCAAGGGACCGGCAATGTGAGGGTACGGTCACTGCGAACGGAATTTAACGTGGTTGCAAATGATCGAAATCAGCAGATCAACAATCTGCTTCGCGGACTTTCATCGCATCACGTCGAGACGGTCCGGGACGCCTGGAGGGACCTGCTCAAAGGCGGCAGCGCATCGGTGGTCGCGGTGCAGCGTAAACTGACATCTTCGTTTTGGAAGGAACAGCCACAGGGGCCTGCGGCACAATATTTGGGCGTTCTGCTGGTACTGCTTGATGAGCTCGACCGGGATGCATTTGCAGAAGAAATCAATCGCCTGCTTGCCGGCGAAATCCATCCACTTCACCGACGGACAGTCGATCTGTTGGCCCGAAGGCGCGGCGACAAACCAGCTTTCAGCATCGGAAACAACCTGCCCGTATACATCGCGCCGGATCTAGAGAGCCAAGCGGGAGTGTTATTGGGCAATATCGACAAATGGAGCCGTACTCCTCACCTGGTTCTCGATGGGATTGTGCGCATCGACATAATCGCCGATCACCCGGAGATCGACTACCGTGGGCTATACGATCTCTATTATTCCGGCATCACGCTTACCTGGCCGACCGACAATCTGCGGGGCTTAAGCCTCTGGCTTCGGCGCATACGCGCTGAATTTACGTTCTACCATGAAGTCGGACACCACGTATGCGGCCACACCGAAGGCGGATCTGTGCCGGATCAGGAAGAGGAGGCTGACAAATATGCGCGAATGATGATCAGACAAGCGCATCCGGTACTCAGCGGCGCAGTGCGGACCCTGACCTTACCGATCACGATTACACGTGCGATGTTTCGTCGACGGAAGATCGCATAGCCGCCAACCCGATAATTACTGAAATTGATCGACGGCAAATTGGTGCTGAAGCGTCCTGTGAATTGGTACGGTTGGGTGGGTTCGAACCACCGACCTCTGGATCCACAATCCAGCGCTCTAACCAGCTGAGCTACAACCGCACGGCACCGCTCGCGATGCTAGAGGCGTGACATACGTTCCGCAAGCGATTTTGGCAAGGGGTTGGCAAAGGCCGGACAACAAAAAACCGGACCCGAAGGCCCGGTTCAGGATTGGCGCTTTGGCAATCCGGTCAGCCTGTTCAGCCGACCTTGAAGTTCTTGGCAGCCTTTTCGTAGGCGTCCTTGCCCGGCTTGGAGACCTGGTCGGCAACCTTGCGGGCTGCTTCCTGGATATCCTTGGCCTGATCGACGGCAGCTTCCGCCTGCTTGCGGATGAAGGCCGACTGCAGTTCGAAAAGCTCGGCGACCGACTTGACGCCCAGAAGGGCTTCGAGGTGGGTCAGCGAATTGTCGGCATTGGCGCGAACGGCCTCGATGGCCTTGATGCTCAGCTCGACGGTGCCGGCCTGGGCGCTCTCGAGGGTCTGCTCAACGGTCTTCGTGGCATCCTCGGCGGCGGTCTTCAGCTTGTCGTAGGCGTCCTTGGACTGGACAAGGCCCTTTTCGGCGAATTCACGGTAGGTTTCCGTGAGTTTGGTCGGATCCATTGCTGCGAATGCGAATGCGTCTTCGGTTGCTGTCTTTTTGGTAGCCATGATCTGCGCTCCTTTTCATGCGGGCCCTTTCATAAGGCACCCGCCACAATAATCTTGGTCGTAGCGTATATAGCAACGACTATTGTGCATTGCAACATAAATTTTGCATTGCACAATTTTCCGTTAACCCTGTTGGCAGGAAAGGGGCCCGTGTGGCCTGGTCGTTCTGGACCCCGCCACTATTGCGACTTATTAACTAAACCTTAACTAATTGCGCACGAAGCGGCTGAAAATCGGCATTCTCCGATCTCGGCCAAGGCAGAAAATCCGGGGACATCAGGCCGTCGAACCACGGGAACCGGCGCCAGCCTGAAAGAGCGAAGCAGGAGCAACCATGCCGACGGGGCGTTACCCTTTCATCGACATCGCGGTGCATGACAAGGTTCGCGCCCGGTTCGCATCCGGTGAGGCGGTGGCGGTTCTGTCGAACACGCTCGACGCGATTTTCTGGGTCAACGGCGCCGGAGCACGCCTGTTCGGACACGATTCCCTCTACGAATGCATGGATGAGGGGCTGAAGCCGACGACAGTCGCCTTCCGCCAGATCGAGGCGGCTGCACGGGCCGTTCGCAGCCGGCCTTCAGATGCGCCCCACGCCTTTGTCATGCGAGCGGGCGCGGGCTTTCGCCGGCCTCTGCTTTCGGCCAGCATGGAGCAGATTGCCCTGCCCGACGGCCAGGCGGCGCTGCTGCTGACGGTGGCCGAAGGGGAAACGGCGACGGTGCCGGGCGAAATGGCCGCGAACATTCTCGACGGTTTCGAGGAAATGGATACCCATGCCGCCGTTCTTGACGACTCGGGCGCGGTTCTTGAGGCGACGCATTCGTTCGGGCGGCTGCAACTGGGCAGCGAGGTCCGCCGCGAAATCGTTTCCGACGTGACCAGGGACAACGAGCGCCTCGTGAAACACCCGATCCCAACGGCGCTGGGACAGCTTCCGGCCGCGGTTGCCCGCATCTGCGACGATCCGGCGCTGTTTCTTCTGTTCGCCGTCGAACTGCCGGCGGGCGAGACCATGCCTGCCGCTGCAACGCCATCGGCCGAAGATCGGCAGACGGGCGGCGATGCGCGCCGCGCCAGACCGGCACCGAAACCGGACGCTGTGCCATCCGTGCTCAACCTGGCGCCGGAAAGGACAGCCGAAAAACAGCAGCAGGATGCCGATCGGAATGCGCCGGCCCCCGTGGAAGGCACCACAGGCAGCGGCGAGGACAAGCCGGCGAAACCGAAAGTTAGGGAAAGCGCTTCCGACAAGCCGGCCGAACCCGGACTTGAGGACCATGTGGCGTTTGTGTTCGATCCCGACAAACGCCCAACGCGCTTCGTGTGGAAAATCGATGCGCAGGGGTGCTTCAACGAGATTTCGAGAGAATTTGCCGATACGGTCGGCCCCAATGCCGCTGACGTGGAAGGCCGCAAATTTGCCGACGTGGCCCAGGTGTTCAACATCGATCCGGACCACACGATCGCCGATCTGTTGCGCAAACGCGATACATGGTCCGGGAAAACGGTCATGTGGCCGGTGCAGGGTACGGATCTGCGCGTGCCGGTCGATCTGGCGGCCCTTCCGACTTATTCCCGCGAACGGGAGTTCGACGGTTTCCGCGGCTTTGGCATTGTGCGCCCGGCCGATTCGGTCAGCGATCCCGAACGTATCGGCATGGCGCTCGCAGGTGAAAGCCGGCTGAAGCTGGACGCGCCTGAAAATCAGGACGATACCGAAGACACAATCGCGACCGACATTCTCGCCGGTCCCGGCGAGGACGAGGCACGGGCCGACCCGCCCCTGTCCGATCCGGACGACGCCGAAACCGGGGCCGCACCGGATGAGGAAGACGCTTCAACCGAAACACCGGCCCTGGAAATCAGCGATACGCCCGGCCGGCGTCACACCGACAAGATTATCCGGCTGGAAGAGCGCCGGCAGCGTTCCCGCGACGGCCTGAGCAACACCGAAAAACAGGCCTTGCGCGAAATTGCCGAACAGCTCGGCGGCGAAGGTGCGGACGACGAGGCGCAACCGGCGCAGCCCTTCGGCAAGCGCCAGACACGCCCCGACGAGCCGCAATCCAACGACAATGATCTGACCGGCGCGCAAGAGGCGGACACCGAAGAGCAATTGCCGGATGTCTTCGAGCCGGAGGCACGGCAACAGCCGGCCGAGACGCCTGCGTCGGACCAGCGCGACAAAACGGTTTCCCCGGTGGTCCTGGAACAGCTTCCCGTGCCGGTTATCGTTCATGACGGAACACGGATCTTCTATATCAATGAAGAGTTCCGGCAGTTGACCGGATACCTGACGAAGACCGAGCTGAACGAAGCCGGCGGCATGACCGCGTTGTTCGACGACGGGAGCGGCGGGGCCGGAGACGAAACCGTCTCGACGGGCGGCAATCTTGTTCTGCGCACCTATGACGGCGAACGCATCAGCGTTCGGGCCAAGCTGCGGTCGATCGGCTGGGACGACGGCCGCGCACTGATGCTGGCATTGCAGCCGATGTCCGGGATGCACCCCACCGCTGATGCTGCCGACGCGGCGGATGAAGCGGATGCGGCCGATTTCGAACAGGCGGACGATCAGCTATCGGCGCTTCAGGTGGAAGTGGATGAGCTGCGCTCCATCCTCGAGACGGCCACGGACGGTGTCGTGCTGATCGGCGAGGACGGCATCATCCGGTCGATGAACAAATCCGCCTGTGCCCTGTTCGACTATGACGAGACGGAAAGCAGCGGCCGCCCCTTCGCAATGCTGTTTGCCCACGAGAGCCAGCGGGCCGTTCAGGACTATCTTTCCGGCCTTACCGGCAACGGTGTCGCCAGCGTGCTCAATGACGGACGCGAGGTGATCGGACGCGAGGCGTCCGGCGGATTCCTGCCGCTGTTCATGACCATCGGCCATCTTTCCGGCTCCAACGGATACTGCGCCGTGATGCGCGATATCACCCAGTGGAAGCGGGCCGAGGAAGAATTGCGTTCGGCCAAACGGGAGGCCGAGACCGCAAGTTCGCACAAGAGCGAATTCCTCGCCCGGGTCAGTCACGAGATCCGCACACCGCTCAATGCGATCATCGGCTTTGCCGACCTGATGGCGGAGGAGCGCTTCGGCCCGATCGGCAGCCCGCGCTATGTCGAATATGCCAACGACATCCGCCGCTCGGGCAAGCATGTGCTCGACATCGTCAACGATCTGCTCGACATCTCCAAGATCGAGGCCGGAGAGCAGGAACTGGATTTCGGCGCCGTTTCGCTGAACGATGCGCTACTGGAGACCATTTCAATCCTGCAGCCGCAGGCCAACGGCCAGCGCGTGATTGTTCGCACAAGCCTCTCTTCGAGCGTGCCGGAAGTTGTCGCCGACAGGCGCTCCATCAAGCAGATCGCCATCAATATCCTGTCCAATGCGATCCGCTTCACGCCGGCCGGCGGCCAGATCGTCGTTTCGACCACCTACGAGCCGAGCGGCAATGTGAGCCTGCGCATCCGCGACACCGGTGTCGGCATGACGCGCTTCCAGCTTGAGCAGGCGATGAAGCCGTTCAAGCAGGTCGCGGGCTTCAACCGGCAACGCGGCGAAGGCACCGGTCTCGGCCTGCCACTTGCCAAGGCCATGGCCGAGGCCAACCGGGCGCAATTCGCCATGAATTCGCAGCCCGGACAGGGCACATTGGTCGAAATCATCTTTCCGTCACAGCGCGTTCTGGCTGAATGAACGGCCGTCAAAGATCAGTTTAGAATTGTTCTAAACTATTGATTTTATAGATTTTCTTGACGTTGATGCCCATTTCTGCTTTCGAAGTTGCAGGGATTGCGCACACCGGAGAAAATCCGAGCGTAGCGCGACGGGAAGTCACCCGATCGGGATCTGTCGAAATTGTCCATGCCGCTCCTGCAAATCAGCGCGCGCTCGATCCGCAGCGAAAATCCGGTGCTTCTGGCGCTGGCCGGTTTTATCGCGGTCTTCGTGCTGGTGCCGGTCGCCGCGCTGGTTTATCTCGCCGTGACCGGGCAGAGCGGCGAGTGGCCTCACCTGATCCGCTACGTGATACCGCGCTCGATATGGGTTACCGCCGCGCTCCTTGCAGGCGTCGCCGTCCTGGCCGGTTCGATGGGAATCTTGAGCGCGTGGCTGGTGGTTTCCTTCGATTTTCCGGGGCGCCGCATCCTTGTCTGGGCATTGGTGCTTCCCTTTGCCGTGCCGACCTATCTGGCAGCCTATGCCTATGGCGAATTCCTCGATTTCACCGGCCCGGTCCAGACCTTCATCCGCTCGGTGTCCGGGTTCGCCTCCCGCGCCGACTACTGGTTCCCGGAAATCCGGTCTCTTCCAGGTGCGGTTCTGGTGCTTTCCTGCGTGCTTTATCCTTATGTCTATCTGACGACGCGTGCGCTGTTTCTGATGCAGGGCCGCGCGGCAAGCGACGTGGCCCGAACGCTTGGCGCAGGCCGCATGTCGGTGTTCTGGCGCATCCAGTTGCCGATGGCGCGGCCGGCGCTTGCGATCGGCGTCACCCTGGCGCTCATGGAGACCATCAACGATATCGGCGCCGTGGAATATCTCGGCGTCAACACGCTGACTTTCGCCATCTATGACACCTGGCTCAATCGCGGCGATCTTGCCGGCGCCGTTCAGATCGCCTGCGCCATGCTCTTCCTTGCGCTTGCCGCCGTCTTCGTCGAACGCTGGGGCCGCCGCAGGCAGCGCTACAATGTCAACCGGACCACCGCCGCCGTGCATGATGTGGCACCGGTGCCCCTGACGGGTATCCGAAAATGGCTGGCCACCGGCCTTTGCGCCACGCCCATCGCGCTCGGCTTCGGCATTCCCGGATATGTGCTGGGCAGCTACGCCATCAAAAGGCTGGACCAGCTTCTGGACGGCAGAATCTACTATGCGCTGATCGACAGCCTGCTGGTCTCCAGCGCGACCGCTGTTTGCACCGTGCTCCTGGCCTTTGTTCTTGCCTATGCGGCGCGCGTATCGCGGCAGCGTTTTGTGTCCATGACCGGCAAGATCGCGTCCTTCGGCTACGCGATTCCGGGAACGGTCCTCGCCCTTGGCGTCCTGATACCGCTATCGGCGCTCGACGGCGCGATCAACGATTTCACACGCGGCTATTTCGGTTTCAGCGTCGGCCTTTTGCTGACCGGCTCGGGCCTTGCCATCGTCTATGCCTGCAGCATCCGCTTCCTGACAATGGCGGAAGGATCGATCGAATCGGGCTTCCACAAACTCTCGCCGCATCTGGACATGGCCTCGCGAACGCTCGGCCGCAGCGCCGGTCAGACTTTAACGACCGTCCTGCTGCCGATGATGAAACCTGCAGTTGTAGCTGCTGCCCTTCTTGTTTTTGTCGATACGCTCAAGGAGCTGTCAGCGACGTTGCTGCTGCGTCCGTTCAATTTCAACACCCTGGCCACCCTCGTCTATGAAGACGCCTCGCGGGCCAGGGTCGAGGAGGCGTCGGTCGCCGCCCTGATTATCATCATTGCCGGAATCGTTCCGGTGATATTCGTATCGCGCAGCATGATCGACAATGGCAACCGTTTCCGGCCATTCATTCGGCGTTGACCGGTTTTTTCTTTTGTTTTCAACGGATAAAAAAAAGGTGCGCTTGGCGCACCTTTAAAATCCGTATGCTGTCTGCGGGGCACGGTATTCATTGTCCGGACAAAGTCGCCGGCACGTCGGTGAATACGTTAATCGTTGGTATCGTAAAGCGCTGATTGCTAACGCATCCTTAACAAAGCTTCACGAATTGTAACCAAAGGCCTGTTGCGGCAAAGACGGTAAATTTTGCGGTTACCGTCCGTTAACCATGAATGGCCTGCCCGCGGCTTACCGCAGGTTGATCCCCGGCTATTTCAGTTCTTCAAGACCGGCATAAAGGTCCAACGCTTCCGGATTGGCCAGCGCCTCCTTGTTCTTCACCGCACGCCCGTGAACGACATCGCGCACGGCCAGTTCCGTGATCTTGCCCGACTTGGTGCGCGGAATGTCCGAAACGGCGACAACCTTTGCCGGCACGTGGCGGGGCGATGCACCGCCGCGGATGCGGGTCTTGATGCGGGCGACCAGATCGTCGTCAAGGACGACACCTTCGGCCAGCCGTACGAACAGCACCACGCGCACGTCGTCCTGCCAGTCCTGGCCGATGCAGATGGCCTCCAGGACCTCGTCCATCTGTTCGACCTGGTTGTAGATCTCGGCCGTGCCGATGCGCACGCCGCCGGGATTGAGCGTCGCGTCGGATCGCCCGTGAATGATCATGCCGCCGTGCCGCGTCCACTCGGCGAAGTCGCCGTGGCACCAGATATTGTCGAACCGCTCGAAATATGCGGAACGGTACTTGGCGCCGTCAGGATCGTTCCAGAACATGATCGGCATGCACGGGAAGGCTCTTGTGCATACGAGCTCGCCCTTCTCGCCCGTGACGGACCTGCCCTCTTCGTCCCAGACATCGACCGCCATGCCGAGACCGGCGCCCTGGATTTCGCCGCGCCAGACGGGCTTCAGCGGAATGCCGAGGACGAAGCAGGAGACAATGTCCGTTCCGCCCGAAATTGAGGCGAGGTGCACATCCGACTTGATGCCCTCGTAAACGAAGGAGAACCCCTCCGGGGACAGTGGCGAGCCGGTCGAGGCGATCAGGCGCAGCGATGACAGATCATGGGACGATATCGGCGTCAGTCCGGACTTGCGCAGCGCGTCAATGAATTTCGCGGAGGTGCCGAAGACGGCAAATTTTTCTTCGGCAGCATAGTCGAAAAGCACATTTCCGTCCGGGTAGAATGGCGAACCATCAAAAAGGCAGAGCGTTGCGCCGGTGGCGAGGCCTGATGCCAGCCAGTTCCACATCATCCAGCCGCAGGTGGTGAAATAGAACAGGCGGTCTCCCGATGAGAGGTTGGAATGGAGTTGCTGTTCCTTCAGGTGCTGAAGCAGGGTTCCGCCAGCGGAATGAACGATGCATTTCGGAATTCCGGTCGTGCCGGAAGAAAACAGAATATAGAGCGGGTGTTCGAAAGGAAGCTGCTCGAAGGCAACCGCGCGCGCTTCGAAACCTTTGATGAAACCGGAAAGCGTTACGCCGTTCTCAAGCGATGCCGCAAGCGTTTCGGCGTCGCCGGCATAGGGAACGACCACCGTCCGCAACGGTTTCAGTTCCGCCTCGACCGTGCGCAGCTTCTCCGAAACGTCCTGCCGTTTGCCGTTGTACCAATAACCGTCGCAGGCAATAAACAGCTTCGGCTCGATCTGGCCGAAGCGGTCGAGAACGCCTTTGTCGCCGAAATCGGGCGAACAGGACGACCATATGGCGCCGATCGAAGCGGTGGCCAGCATCGCCGCGACGGTTTCCGGCAAATTGGGCATCATCGCCGCGACCCGGTCGCCCTTTCCGACGCCGAGCGCGCGCATGGCCTGTTGCAGGCGCGAGACGAGCGCATGGAGTTCATTCCAGCTCATACTGGAGCGAACCTTGTCCTCGCCGCGAAACAACATGGCGGCGTCATCGCCCGTGCGGCTCAGGAGGTTTTCGGCAAAATTCAATGTCGCTTCCGGGAAGAAACGCGCGCCCGGCATCGCGTCGCCGTTTTCCAGCAACACATCGCCCTTGCGCCCCTTGACGCCGCAAAAGTCCCATAGGGCGGACCAGAAGTCGGCGCGGTTTTCGACTGACCAGCGGTGAAGCGCTTCGTAGCCGGAAAGATCGCTTCCGGACCGCTCGGAACAGAACCGGGCAAAAGACGTCATATTGGCCGCCTCCACCATTTCGTCAGATGGCGTCCACAATGGCTTTTCGTCGATCATCCTGCCCTCCCAGCGCGCTTTGTTGCGATCGGCGGCCTCTTTAGCATGCTGCATCGCAACAAATAAAGCGCCGGCAGCCCGAATGTCCGCGTTAAGCCAATTTGGAACCTTCAATTGCAATCAATGACGCAACCAATTACCCCTATGGCCGGTGGCGGATGCACGTGCATATCCGATTGGAAGGTCAGACGGGACTTGGAACGCAAAAAGCTACACCAAAGGCGCTGGTTTCGCTGGATCCTGGCGACGACGATCGTCCTGGTTGTCGTTATCGTTGTCACCGGCATCGCCCTGCCCTTTGCGATCTCAACGGATCTCGTCCGTGACCGGCTCGAGCGGGATATATCGGAATGGACCGGCCATGAGGTGGAACTCCTGGACAATCCGGACGTCGGCTTCTGGCCGGTTCCGCGGATCGAGCTGAACCGCATCAGCGTCTCGTCGCGGACATTTCCCGATGCCCAGCCAATCATGTTTGCCGACGAGATGAAGGCCGATTTCAGCATCCTTTCGGCGCTGCGCGGCAAGCCGAGCTTCTCGAATTTTATCCTTGTCCGGCCCATTTTCACCGTCGAGGGATTTCCCGAAGGCATAACCAGCTGGAACAGCCGGTCGGGCCGCATCGCCGAAGGCATGGACATTTCGATCCGGAATGCGGAGACGGGCGGCTCGGATGATGAAGACCTGCAGCCGATACCCGCATACCGGCTGGGCGCCGTAACGGTCGAAAACGGCACATTTACCTGGATCGATCACAACAGCGGCGATTTGGAGAAAGTCACCGCCATCAACGGGACCATCAGCTGGCCAAGGCTCGATGGCGGCGTGCGGGCCGACATAAGCGGTATCTACCGTGGCGAGGCCGCCACGCTGGACCTGACGTCCAGCCAGCCGCTGCTTCTGCTTTCGCAACGGTCCGCGGAAGTCACGGTCGATTTGCAGGCGACACCGATGAGCGTGCGTTTCGAAGGCACGGCGGGCCTGTCCGATCCACCGCTGGCCAACGGCACCATCGCCATGCAGATCCCGTCCATGCGCCAGGCGCTGGAATGGATCGGAACGCAGATCAAGCCGGGCGAGGCGATCGGCGCGCTGTCGCTCGACGCGGAACTGCAACTGCAGCACGGCCGGGCGATGCTCGACAAGCTGATCGTCGAACTCGAGGGCAACCGCGGCATTGGCGTGCTCGATTTCAAACAACATGAAGACAAGCCCGGCATTTCCGGCACGCTGGCGTTCAACTCGCTCGATATCGCCTCGTTCCTGCGCGCTTTCACGCCGCTTCCAACGACGGGAGAGGACATCGCCCAGACCATCGACACATCATTCCTCAGCCAACTGATGCTGGACATGCGGCTATCCTCGCAATCGGCCAGTTTCGGCCCCGTCAGCATGACCAATGTCGCCGCCACGGCAAAGATCGACGAGGGGCGCGCCACATTCGATATCGGTGACGCAACGGCCTATGGCGGGTCCGTGCTCGGCCGGATAACACTGGCCGAAAGCGGTGTCGAAGGCGGTGGCGAAATCCGCTTCTCGGCCAGGAACATCAATCTCGAACAGGCACTCAACGACCTGGAAATCAGCGGTCCGTTCCCACAGGGCACGGCGACCATCAATGTTGCCCTTTCGACACCGTTCCCGACCTGGGCGACGGGCCTCAGCGATCTTTCCGGAAAATTCGAATTGTCCATCATCGATGGCTTCGTTCCGTCTTTCGACGTCACCCTCTTCCGGGAACTTGCCGCGACGGAGCGGTTTTTCGGTCTCGGCGGCATATCCGCCGGCTCTTTCCAGTTCTCGTCGGCCGAATTCGAGGCGCGCTTCGCCAATGGCATCGCGGAAATCGTCAGGGGCGAGATTAACGCGGACGATGAGCATTTGAGCCTTACCGGAATCATTCCCTATCAGCGCGGCGGCCTGGCGCTGATCGGCGTACTGGACGAGGCAAGCGAAGCGGAAGCCGGCGATGAGACAGAACAGGCCCCGGTTGTCGACAGCAGCGTCCAGTTCTTTGTCGGCGGCTCCTGGCCGACGCCCGTCATCTCTCCGATCATCGGCAACTGAAACAGCCATTGCCGCACCGGTGAAGTCGCGATCCGTTCCGGCCGGGGCTTGCGGGATCGGCTGCAAATTGATCAAATCCCGGGACGTGTCAGGCTCATATGGCCGGACAGCGCCGGGAGGAGCAAATGGGCATTCAGTTCTGGTTTTCCATTGGCAGCACCTACACCTATCTGACCGTGACGCGGTTGCCGGCAATCGAGCAGGCGACCGGCATCGAATTCGAATGGAACCCGTTCAGCATCCGCGCGATCATGATGGAGCAGAACAATATCCCGTTTCGCGACAAGCCGGTGAAGACCGCCCATATGTGGCGCGATATAGAACGGCGGGCGCAGAAATACGGGTTCAAGGCACGCGTTCCCGCGCCCTATCCGCTGGAACAATTCGACCTCGCCAATCGCGTTGCCGTCTACGCGAAGAGCCAGGGCTGGATGAAGGACTACGTGACCGTTACCTACCGCAAATGGTTTCAGGACGGCATGCCCGCTGGCAGCGAGCCCAATCTTTCCGAAACACTGAAGGAAATCGGCCAGAACTCCCAAAAGGTTATCGAGGCAGCCAATTCCGCGGACGTGGAAGCCGACTATCTTGAACTGACCGACCGGGCACGTTCACTGGGCGTTTTCGGCGTTCCGGCCTTTATCGCCAATGATGAGCTGTTCTGGGGCGACGACCGGGTTGAAGACGCCATATCGTGGCACCGAAACGGCCGCGTGGTCTGAACCGCGGCATTGAGGGCCGCGGACCGAAATCCACCGCGAACATGGGTAAAATGCAATCAAACGGGAAAAATAGCGGCAAAGGGCTGAAGTGGCAGATGGCAACGTCGCTGGCCGCCGGCTTCGGCGACCGGACGGGCCCCGACTCCCCCCATCTGGTGGAAGCCAACCTCAATGCCCGGGAATACCGGCAGATTCTCGAACGGGTGGATCTTCCGGGCGGCGTCTACGATCGGGCGGGCAGCTTGATCTATGTCGATCCGGATGCGTCGGAAGAACTCCCCGCGCGGCTTGAGCGCGATCAACCGGCCGGTTTCCACACCACCGCCTCGGGTGCGACCGCGTTGATGATCCACGATCTTGGAGACAGGATGCGGCCGGGCGGACCCGGGCATCCGGCTGCCCGGTATGTTGCCTTGTGCATCGACAAGCCTACCTTCGAGCGCCTTGTCGCGCGGGTATGGCCAAGCCTTTCCCTGACGGCCGCGGAATTCCGCCTCGTCGCATCGCTGCTGGCCGGCCGCTCGCTCCGCGAAACCGCCGAATCCGACGGATTGTCCTACAACACAAAGCGCAAGCAGCTCTTGTCGATCACCTCGAAGGCCGGTCTTTCGGGGCAGACGGACATTACCCGTATTGCCGGGTTCGCGCTGACGGACTACCTGCTCGACCGTCTGGCAATGCCGGCTCCGGAAAAAAGCGACGTCACCTTTTTCAAGGACAGCTATGGGGCGGCGCTGCGCGTACACGATGTGACGGTTGGATCGCAGGACAGGCTGCGTGTCTTCGAACTGGGCCCACCGGATGGACGGCCGTGCCTGCTGTATCATCCGATGCTGTTTCCTGTCTTGCCGCTGAAGGGCCAGCTTCAGGCACTCGACACCCATGGTGTCAGGCTGCTGATTCCGGTTCGCCCATGGTATTGCGGGTCGGAACGCAAGGGCTCGCAAGTGCCACCCGCCGCGCAGCTCGTCGCGCAGATGGCCGATGACACGGCAACCATGCTGCAGCTGTTCGGCCTCGGGCCCGTTCCGGTCATATCCACGGTGTTTGGCGCCATCTGGGCCAGCGCATTGGCCCAACGCACACCGGAGATGGTGTCGCGACTGATATTTGCTTCGGCGCCGACGCCTCATGACGAAAACACCGCAACACGCAGCTTTGTCCACGCCATGTTGCCAATCGTCCGGGAGAGCCCGCTGATCGCCGAGGCATTCGTGCGGCTGCATGCCCGGATCCTGACCTCTTCACGCCTGGCTGAACTCGGTTTTCTCAGAACATACCGGTCCAGCACCGCAGACACGGCAACGCTCGGGCGCCTCCTGCCGGAGGGATGGATACAGCGATGTGTCCGTGAAGTCCTGACCTATTCCGGATCGGGGGTGGCGAATGAGTTGCGGGCAAACGCCCTGGACTGGACCTCCGCCCTGGCGAGCGTCGATGCTGAAATGGTGTTCGTTCATGGCGATGAAGACCTGATGAGCCCGGTTGCGGCGATCGAACACCTTGTGCGGCGTCTGCCCCAAGCCCGCCTCGACCTGGTCGAGAATGCGGGCCAACTGTTCTATCTCGATCGCTTCGAGCGCATTCTGCAGGCCGTTTAGAGCGACAATTCTTCAACATGCTCCAATTGGACCATGAAATCGCTGGACTGGCGGTTTCAATGATCGTGGCGCCCGCTGCGCGGCGGTGAAGTTCACGCCGGGTCTTCGCTCAGAGCGCGATCCCGTCTCCGTACGGGTGCCTGTTCGGCAAATTGAGGACGGCCACAAATGGGCAATGCCGGCATTGGAGCCATAAGCCGGTCACATATTCCAGAAGGCGACGGTGAACGCTCGCCGAGGCCCGCGGACCTCGCGCGGTACGCGCTGCCAACCGGCGCATACCTCATCGCATGTGCTGTAGTGATATGTTCCGTTCAGGCCGACCCGTTATGTCCTTCTGTTTCGTTTTTCGCGGGCGGCCTGACGGCCGTTGCAATCGGCCTTTGGAAAACACGCAGCGGCGGTACCGCGACGTCAAGTTTGCTAACCGGTATTTGGCTGCTCGTTGGTATGCATACCATTTTGAAGGTCACAGTAGCGGTGTCCGGCTGGAGCTATGCAGTGCCGCTCGGTTGCATCGCGGCGGTGATCCGTCTGCCGGCCTTTGGCGTGGCAAGTGAAGCGACTCCTGTATTTGGAATGGTCGTCGCAGTATTGTGTATTTGTTTCGCACATAACGGGAGGGATTGACGGCATGACCGCTGAAAAGACGATATTCGTTACAGGCGCATCAGGCTTCATAGCCGAGCACATCATCCTCAAGGCTCTCGAGGCGGGCCATTACGTGCGCGGGTCGGTGCGCGACCGGAAGAAAATCGAGACCGTGCGGAATGCGCTTTCAACGCATCTTTCCGATCCGAAGTCTGCGCTGGAACGGCTGGATTTCGTTGAGCTGGACCTGTCCAATGACAATGGATGGGATGAGGCGATGAATGGTGTGGACGCGTTGATCCATCCTGCGTCACCGTTTCCCTTCGTCCAGCCGAAAGATCCGAATGAGGTGATCGGTCCCGCGGTCGAGGGCGCGTTGCGCGCCTTGCGCGCCGCGAAAGCCGGCGGTGTCAGGCGCGTTGTTCTGACCTCCTCCGGTTATGCGATGATCGAAAAGGATCTCGAACCGGGCAAGACGGAATATGACGAGGATGACTGGTCCGACCCGAACAATCCCGTATCGACACCCTATTCACGCTCCAAGACGCTCGCCGAGAAGGCGGCATGGGATTACGTGGCGGAGACGGCGCCGGCGATCGACCTTACCGTGATCAATCCCGGCCTGGTGCTCGGTCCACCGCTCGACAAGGAGCTGAGCACGTCGATCAAGGTCATCAAGCGACTGCTGGACGGCCGCGATCCGGCCCTGCCGCATTTCGGGTTCCCGGTCGTCGATGTCCGCGATGTCGCGGAGGCCCATTTGCGGGCGCTCGACACGCCGGAGACCATCGGCAAACGGATCATCGTAGCAGAGGATTTCATGTGGTTCGTCGACATGGCGACCGCCATCAAGGCAGCCTTTCCGGACCGCAAGATCGTGACACGCGTGGCGCCAAACTGGCTGATAAGAATTCTGGCGCTGTTTGACGCCGAGATAAGGCCGATCGCGCCGGTCCTGGGTGTCAGGCGCATGGCCTCGAACAGACGCGCAAAGAAACTGCTGGGTCTCGATTTTATCGAAGCCCGGGAAAGCGCCGTCGAAAGCGCCCGGTTTCTCATCACGAACGGGATCGCCTGATCCGATGATGGCCAAGCAGCCGGCCGACTACTGAAAATCGAAAGCGCTGAGACCGGTCACCATCTCGTCTAGGCCGGAAGGCCGCGCCAGCGGCGGTTCGGCGCGCGACAGGCATCCCTGGCGTTCGCACAGGCGGCAGGAGGGTCCGACCGGAGTCGGCTTCATTGCCGTGCCGATCACGGCATCGCCATAGACCATCTCATCGCGAAAGCCGATGTCACAGCCGACAAGGATCGCAGTGCGGCGCACCCGCTCGTTGAAGGCGCCCTGCGGGCCCTCCAGCGTCCTGGAAACAACGAGAAACTCGGCGCCATCGGGCATTTCCACCGCATCGACGAAGATCTGCCCCGGCTGCGTGAAGGCGGCGTGGATGTTGAGCTTCGGGCAGGCGCCGCCGAAACGCGACTGCGGAAAGCCGCGCGCGCCGGCGCGCCGGAAGCGGTTTCCGGCATTGTCGATCTCCAGCATGAAGAACGGCACGCCGGAAGCGCCCGGCCGCTGCAGCATGGTAACGCGGTTGGCGACCTGCTCGAAGGAAACGTGGAAACGCGAACGCAACACGTCGAGATCGTATTTCGCGCGCATCGCCGCAGCCTGGAATGCGCCATAGGGCATCATCAGCGCATGGGCGGCATAACGGGCCAACTCGAACCGGCCGAGACGCCTTGCCTCGTCGGATGAAAAATCGAGCGCCTTGAGTTCCGCAACAATCTGCTCGCCCAAGGCAAGCTGTGTGACCTCCACGGCGATCTCGCGCAACTGATCGAACGGCGACAGCCTTTCGGACAGGAACAGGCGCATGGAGTGGCGATCGAAGCGGCGGCGCCAGTTGGGCATGGTGTGGACCGGCAGGAGCCGCACGACGATCCCGTGCTCGCGCGCCAGCCAGGAGCGCAGCGCGCCGGCCAGATCCTCGCCCGGCTTGAGCTTCTCGTGGAACGTCTCTGCCGCCTCCTCGATGGCGGCGATATAGTTGTGGCGGCGCTCGAAGACCTCGCGCACCTCATCCACCGGCAGCCGCGCGCCGGCGACCGAAGTGGTGTGTCCTTCCCGCGCCAACAGCTCCGACAGGCCCGAGAGGCGCGACTGTGCCTCCTTGTAGGCCCGGTACAACTTCACAACGCCGGCAGCGGCATTGGGAGCGGCATCGGCCACCTCGATCAGTTCCTGATCGCCAGGCAGCGCATCGGCCAGCAAGGGATCGGAAAACACTTCCTTGAGCGCGCTGGTCGTTCCGGTCGTCTCGCCTTGAAGCTCCTCCAGGTCGATCTTGTAGACGGAGGAGAGCTTCAGCAGGAGCTGCACGGTCAAGGGCCGCTGGTTGCGCTCGATCAGGTTCAAATAGGAGGGGGAAATACCCAGTTCCTCGGCCATTGCCGTTTGCGTCAGCTCAAGCTGGTTGCGGATGCGGCGCAAGCGCGGACCTGCAAATATCTTTTGTTCGGCCATTTTTTACAGAATTTGACAAAATTTCATGCGATCAGACTATTACAGAATTTACAAATTTACAACGACGCCTTGTCACAATTTACACAGCGTGACCCTTTTATCGCCCTGATTTTGAGGATTTTTCTGTGCCATTTGTGCGGTGCAGTGTAAAAACAGTCACATCGAAATCAAAATACACGCAGCTTCATCATCCAAGAAGCTCAAGAATTCAAGTGATCGGAGATCGGCATGACTGATTTTTACAACCTGGTTCCCAGCGCACCCGAGGGCCGCTTCGACGGCATCGACCGCCCCTATTCGGCAGAGGACGTCCAGAAGCTGCGGGGATCGGTGCAGATCAAGTACTCGCTCGCCGAAAACGGCGCCAATCGCCTTTGGCAGTTGATCCACAGCGAGGATTTCGTCAACGCGCTCGGCGCACTGTCGGGCAACCAGGCCATGCAGATGGTCCGTGCCGGCCTCCAGGCCATCTATCTTTCGGGCTGGCAGGTCGCGGCGGACGCCAACACCGCCTCGGCCATGTATCCCGATCAGTCGCTCTATCCGGCCAATGCCGGTCCGGAGCTTGCCAAGCGCATCAACAAGACACTGCAGCGCGCCGACCAGATCGAGACAGCGGAGGGCAACGGCCTTTCGGTCGACACCTGGTTCGCTCCGATCGTTGCCGACGCCGAGGCCGGTTTCGGCGGACCGCTGAATTCCTTCGAGCTGATGAAGGCCTATATCGAGGCGGGCGCAGCAGGCGTCCACTATGAAGACCAACTTGCGTCGGAAAAGAAATGCGGCCATCTCGGCGGCAAGGTTCTGATACCGACTGCCGCGCATATCCGCAACCTCGACGCCGCGCGCCTTGCCGCCGATGTCATGGGCACGCCGACGCTGGTTATCGCCCGCACCGACGCCGAGGCCGCCAAGTTGCTGACATCCGACATCGACGAGCGCGATCAGCCCTTTGTCGACTACGATGCCGGCCGCACGGCCGAGGGCTTCTACCGGGTCCGCAACGGTCTCGAATCCTGCATTGCCCGCGCCATCGCCTATGCGCCGCATGCGGATCTGATCTGGTGCGAGACTTCCAAGCCGGATCTGGAGCAGGCCAAGCGCTTCGCCGAGGGCGTGCGCCGCGTGCATCCGGACAAGCTGCTCGCATATAACTGCTCCCCGTCGTTCAACTGGAAGCAGAACCTGGACGATGCAACCATCGCCAAGTTCCAGCGCGAGCTGGGTGCCATGGGCTACAAGTTCCAGTTCATCACGCTTGCCGGTTTCCACCAGCTCAATTACGGCATGTTCGAACTGGCGCGCGGCTACAAGGACCGTCAGATGGCCGCCTATTCGGAACTGCAGGAAGCGGAATTTGCCGGCGAAGCCAATGGCTACACCGCGACCAAGCACCAGCGTGAGGTCGGCACCGGCTATTTCGACGCGGTCTCCATGGCCATCACCGGCGGTCAGTCCTCGACCACGGCGATGGGCGAATCGACCGAAACCGCACAATTCAAGCCGGCCGCCGAATAATCAGCGGCCGGGGACGGGTGGACCTGTGACCGCCCGTCCCTCCCAAATCTGCAAACGCCAGTAAAGGAGAGTTCAAAATGGCACCGCAGACACGCGTCAAAGAACGGGCTGAGGAACAGTCCTCCTCCATGACCGCAGACCAGCAGGCTGCGATCCGCATGGTTGCCAACGACCTGCACAGGCTCAACCAGTCCGTGATGAAAGCCGTTGACGCGGGCGTGTCGGTCGAACTCGTGCGCTCCGCGCGCCATCATGGCGGCGACGGGAACTGGGGCGATCTCCTGATCCCCGTCATCGTCACCCAGGGATCCTGATCCCGGATTACCGAAAATCGGCCGGACCGGTTATTTTGAGCCTCCTAGCCGGTCCCGTCCGCATCCGCCGCAAAGTCGCTCTGCATTCTCATGCAAAGCCGAATGCGGCGGATTGCATTTGACGTCCTTCACATCAGCACACTGACGGCGCCGTTGCTCAGCTTGCCGGCTTCGGAATAAGCAGCCATGCCTCCTCGGTTCCGCTGCAGCGCCGTGCAAGGGGACCTGAAATAGGCCGTCGGGAAATTAGCTCAGCACCATATCCGCTTTCATACAAACGGCGTATCTCCTCCTCCGGCACCGAGAATGGCGGGCCGTTCATCTGAGCCTGATCATAGTCGAGACCGATCAGCAGCTGTTTTGCCTGTCCCGTTATCCCGGAAAGGTGCGATGCATATCCGGGCCGTGTCTCGGGAGGAAGCGCCACCAGCGCCGCCCGGTCATAGACCGCATCGACGGCCCCAAGCATGGCTGCAGTCAGCGCGAAGACGTCGCCGACAAATATATCGAGCGCATCGGCACTGAACCGGATCAGGCTGCCCGCGTCGCGAATCTCGGGGACCAGCGATTGCCGTGCGAAAACCTCCTCCACGGCCTGCCGGTTGAATTCCGCGCCGACCACGCGGAGATTCCTGCTCAACAGCCAATCGAGATCCAGGGACTTGCCGCATAGCGGCACGAAGACCGTGTCGCCCTCGGATAGCCCGAGGCTTTCAACATGGTCGACAAGCTGCTCGTGCGGCCTGCCTTCGTGAAAACCGATCCTGTTTTCGCGCCAGCGTATCTGCCAGAATTCTTCGTCCATTCGACCTCCGGTTCCCTGGGTGATGTTCCGATAAGGCGTTTATACGGGCTCAAGTCTGCTTGAGGTCAAGAGCGGTTTTCCAATCCGCAGCCTTTGCGGTCAGAAATGTCCGGCATTGATTGATAACCGTCCGTTAAACATATGTTTCATCACGCAATTTTCCGCATTTTTCGAGTGTTTCATTAAGGTAGAAATAACGTGCGCCGACTATGGTCGCGGCCAATAAGCATTTGTCCGAACCGGGCCGGCTTCCGGCTGAAACCACCTTGTTTAAAATCTCTTTGCGCTCAGGAAATTGTTATGCGTACGCCCCATTCAAGCGCTCCGATGACACTGACTGCGAGCGAAGAGCATCCGATGGTCGCACGGGCAACGGATAGGGAGCCTTTCGACAAGCCGCCCATCGAACAATTTGAGCCTGGTCCGGATATCCTGACGGAATTCGGCGATGTGCAGAGCCTGCTGCGCAAATGGCGCGCGGCGAAAAGCCCCGACGCGCAGCTGCCTCTTTATGAGGACCTTGTCCTGGGCGGCCTTGGAAAGCTGGCCGACGAATCGGCCATTGTCCGCTGTATCGATGGGCAAGACCCCGTTCTGGTTCGCGCCGGAGACGCCCTGGAAAACATCGTGCAGACAAAATGCGAATCGACGCCGCTGGCAAAGCTGCCGGTCGATTACCGCCTTTCGGTCGATGTCGTCCTTAAATGTGCCCGGCAAGCGCAACAGCCGTGCCTGAGGCTTTGCCTTTCAACCGTTGACGGCATGATCTCAACGGTGGAGCTCATCGCGCTGCCGCTCGCCTCGCGTTGGCAGGGCGAATTCTTCCTGCTTTTCGCGCGGCCACGTGCACGCCAGATCGAGTTGGCGAGCCTGCTCATCAACTCGACGCGGGACGGCATCATGGCACTTTCGGTGCTGGAGCAACGCAATGGCGAGCCGCTCGATTTTGTCATCCTGAGCATCAATGACGGCGCCGCGCATTTGCTCGGCTCTACCGCCGAAAAGCTGCGATCGGCGCGTCTGTCCGAAACGCTGACGCGTGCCGGCTTCCAAAAGGGCATGAAGGCGCTGCGGGCGGCGCTGAGAAAGGGCGATCATTGCAGCTTCACGTTCGAGTATGAAATCGACGGCCATCTTGCCTCGCTGAAGGCCGGAATCTCGAAGGCCGGGGACCTGCTGACCGTGACCTTGACCGATGTCGGCGAGTTGAAGGCGCGCGAGACGCTGTTTCGCTCCCTGTTCGACGACAACCCCGTTCCCATGGTGGTGCGGTCCTGCGAGGACCAGCGGGTATTGCGGGTCAACGACGCGGCGCTGCGCCTTTACGGATACCAGCGCGAAGAGTTCCTCAAACTCAAACTGTGCGATCTGCGAATCTGCGAAACCGAGCCGCAAAAGGCCGATCAAATTGGCGCGACCTATGCCGGCGGCCGCTGCTGGCGGCACCAGGCCGCCTGCGGAACCTCGCTGAATGTCGTCGAATATGAGCGCGAAATAACCGACGAGGGCGTGCCGGCGATTCTGGCCACCATCGTCGACATGACCGAACGGGTGCGTGCTGACGCACAGATTTCATTCATGGCGCATCATGATCCATTGACGGGCCTTTCCAACCGCACCGTGTTCACACGCTCCCTGGAAGAAGCGACGCAGGCCGCGCGGAACGGCGACGCGGGCTTCGCGGTCGTCACTGTCGATCTGGACGGCTTCAAACTGATCAACGATACACTCGGCCATGACGCCGGTGACGACGTTCTGATCGGTGTCGCGGAAAGGCTCCGGGACCTGACCGGCGAAACGGAAACCGTGGCGCGCCTCGGCGGCGATGAATTTGCGCTTATCCTGCCCGAGGCCGTATCGCGGGGCGGTCTCGCCAACCGCGCGCAGGCGATTATCTCCGCACTCAACCGGCCTCACCGGATCGACGGACGCGAGGTCAAGATCGCCGCCAGCCTCGGCATATCCATGGTGCCGGACGATTCGCTTGTTCCAGAGCAAGTGCTCAAATTCGCCGACCTCGCACTTTATCGCGCCAAGAAGGACTCGGGGAGCGCCTACCGGTTCTTCGAACCCGAGATGGACCGCATCGAGAGCGAACGGCGGCAAATGGCCATCGAGTTGCGGCGGGCCGTCATCGAAAACGAGTTCGAGCTGCACTTCCAGCCCATCATGTCGGTCAAGACCGGACAGTTGCGCGGGTTTGAAGCATTGATCCGCTGGTCCCATCCGACGCGGGGCATGGTCTCGCCCGCTGAATTCGTGCCGGTCGCCGAAGAAATCGGTCTGATCGAACAGCTTGGCGCATGGGTGATGGACGAAGCATGCCGGGAGGCTGCCGGATGGCCGCACTCCCTGATCGTCGCGGTCAACGTTTCGGCACAGCAATTCGGCGGCGGCAAGCTGGTCAGCGGCGTTGAACGCGCACTTGCCGAAAGCGGCCTGCACGCAAATCGTCTTGAGATCGAGATCACGGAGAGCGTGCTGCTCAACGAGACGGATGACAATATCGAAATCCTGCGGCAACTGCGTGGCCTGGGCGTGCGCATCGCGCTGGATGATTTCGGCACGGGCTATTCAAGTATGGGCTACCTTACGAAATTCCCGTTCAGCCGAATCAAGATCGACCGCAGTTTCGTGCGCAACATCCGAGAGAATGTCGGCTCACGCGCTATCGTGCGTGCCATTATCGGATTGGGCTCAAGCCTCGGCATGGATATCACCGCCGAGGGTGTTGAGACATCCGAACAGCTGGATGTGCTGCGTGACGAGAACTGCGGCGAGTTGCAGGGCTATCTTTTCAGCCCGCCGATCCCGCGGCAAAATCTCGGCCCGGTCATCGAAGCCTATTGCGGCGATCAGGGCGAGACGGGCTGCGTTGTACAGGCAGATGTCGCCTGAGCCGCCTTACACGGCCTGCCCGGCAGCCCATCCGGAAGACCAGGCCCACTGGAAATTATAGCCGCCAAGCCAACCGGTCACGTCCACGACCTCGCCGATGAAATAGAGTCCCGGCACGGCCTTCGCCTCCATGGTGCGCGAATGAAGCGCCGTGGTATCGACGCCGCCGAGCGTCACTTCCGCGGTGCGATAGCCCTCGGACCCTGTCGGCTTGATACGCCAGTCCTGGACAGCCTGTGCCAACCGCTTGAGATCGCGATCCGTCCGGTCGGCGATTTTTCCTTCAACGCCGGCATTGTCGCACAATATATGCGCCAGCCGCTTCGGCAGATGCGCCGAAAGCGCGTTGTGCACGGACTGGCGTCCGTTTGCCGTGCGCGCTTGCCGCAACTGCTCAAAGAGGTCCGTGCGGGGCAGCAATGAGAGCGTGATTTCGTCGCCCTCGCGCCAGTAGGACGAGACCTGCAGGATAGACGGGCCGCTGATGCCGCGATGCGTAAAGAGCAGCGCCTCCGCAAAGGATATGCCGTTGCAGCCGACCACCGCATCGGCGGAAACACCGGCCAGGGGTTTCAGCCGGGTACGCAGGGCCTCATCGAAAGTCAGCGGCACGAGCGCCGGGCGTGTGTCGGAGACAGGCACACCGAACTGGTCCGCTATCCGATAGCCGAGGCCGGTCGCACCCATCTTGGGGATCGATTTTCCGCCGGTCGCGACGACCAGCGATGAAGCGGTATAGGTCCCGCTGGACAGGCGGATCGTAAAGCCGTCCCGTGCCGGTTCGACGCTTTCAAATTCCGTTGCGAGCGCAAGGTCGACGCCGGCCGCCCGCATCTCGCCGGTCAGCATGTCGATGACTTGGCGCGAGGCGCCATCGCAAAAAAGCTGGCCGAGTGTTTTTTCGTGATAGGCGATGCCGTGACTTTCGATCAGGGCGATGAAATCATGTTGCGTGAAACGGCCGAGCGCCGATTTGCAGAAATGCGGATTGCCCGAAATGAAATTGTCCGGCGCGGTGTGCAGATTCGTGAAGTTGCAGCGGCCGCCGCCGGAAATCCGGATCTTCTCGCCCGGCGCCCTGGCATGATCGGCGATCAGCACCTTGCGGCCGCGCCGGCCCGCCTCGATGGCGCACATCATGCCTGCCGCGCCGGCGCCGAGGACCAGAACATCAAGCCGCCGCATGATGGTTTTCCCCACTGCGGCGACGCGGCAAATCCGGCCGCAGTTCCAAATCGCCCCGGCTTGCTCTATGAGAACCGCTAGATGAGACCGCCGATGAGTTGTTCATGGCCCAGAAATCCAAGAAAACGTCTTCCGAAAAGTCCGCTGACGGCGGAAAGACGCCGCGAAGAGCCGCCTATGTAGACAATAAGCGCGGCGTTGAAAACTGGAAGCAGGTGGGCGAGTGGCTGCGCTGGCGCGGCATCGAGGATATCGAGTGCATCACGCCGGACCTTGCCGGCGTTCCGCGCGGCAAGATGATGCCGACTTCGAAATTCACGTCCAATACGTCGCTGTCCCTGCCCTCGGCGCTCTACCGGCAGACGATCTCCGGCGAATACCCGGAAGAAACCGGCAATTTCCGCTACGACCCGCAGGACGGCGATCTGAAGCTGATGCCGGACCTTTCGACGCTCGCCGCCGTACCCTGGGAGAGCGATCCGACGGCGCAGGTCATCTGCGACATCGTCGATCCGGGGGGAAAGGACGTTGCCTATGCGCCGCGCAACGTGCTCAAGCGGGTGCTGTCCGCCTATGAGCAGAAGGGATGGCGCGCGGCGGTCGCGCCCGAGATCGAATTCTATCTCGTCGCGGTCAATGACGATCCGGATTACCCGTTGCAGCCGCCGCTGGGACGGTCGGGACGCCCCATGGCGCGCGGCCAGTCCTATTCCATCGCCGGCGTCAACGAGTTCGACGAGCTGATCGACGATATCTACCACTTCTCGGAGGAGCAGGGCCTGGAGATCGACACGCTGATCCACGAGGAAGGACCGGCGCAGCTCGAGATCAACCTTCGCCATGGCGACCCGCTGCTGCTGGCCGACCAGGTGTTCATGTTCAAGCGCACCATCCGCGAAGCGGCCCTCAAACACGGCATCTACGCGACCTTCATGGCAAAACCGATGCAGGCGCAGGCCGGTTCGGCCATGCATATCCACCAGTCGGTCACCGACATCAAGACCGGGCGCAACATCTTCTGCAACGCCGACGGCACGCCGTCGATGCAGTTCTTCTCCTTCATCGGCGGCATGCAGCACTTCGTGCCCAAGGCGCTGGTGATGATGGCGCCTTACGTCAATTCCTACCGGCGGCTGACGCCGCAGATGGCCTGCCCGGTCAACAATGCCTGGGGCTACGACAACCGCACGGCCGCCTTCCGGGTGCCGAACTCCGATCCGAGCGCCCGGCGCGTGGAAAACCGGCTGCCCTCATCCGACGCCAATCCCTATCTGGCGCTTGCCGCCTCGCTTGCCTGCGGCTGGCTCGGCATGGTGCGGGGCATCGTTCCGGACAGCCCGACAAAGACCACCGCGAATGAGGGGACCACGGTGGATCTGCCGCGCGGCCTGCTGGAGGCCGTCTCGCTGCTCGAGGGCGAGGCTGCTTTTGCCGAGGTGCTGGGCGCGGAATTCGTCGGCATCTATGGCGGTGTCAAACGCGGCGAGTTCGAGACCTTCATGGAGGTCATCAGCCCGTGGGAGCGGGAATATCTGCTGCTGAATGTGTGATGTCTTGTGGTGATTGATTGCATCAAAAACAGGCTGGCTCCGGCAGTTTGATCTGTTGTGGGACGGTGATCCTCATCGGCATGTTTTTACTCGTGTCTGAATAGGGCGGACTCACCTGACATTCAGCCGGACGGCTGACATCCCGTCGAAGCATGCTTCGAAGATGTCGCCATGTGCAAGCGGCGCAACTGGCCCCAAAGCTCCCGTCAAGACAAGATCGCCTCGGCGAAGCGGATAACCGTGTCGAACCAAAATGTTTGCGAGCCAGCGCAGTGCTCTAAGCGGATGTCCGAGCGTTGCCGCCCCTGTTCCGGTCGAAACGACAGAACCGTTCCTAGCGAGTTGCATGTTGCAGGCAGCCAAATCGACCTCGCTGATGGGAACGCGTTTTTTGCCCAAGACAAATTTCGACGACGCGCCATTGTCGGCGATTGTGTCGACAATTCCTATGCGCCAGTTCTTCAGTCGGCTATCCACGATTTCGAGCGATGACGTCGCATACGCCACATGCTCCCGAATTTGTTCAATCGACAGATTTTCCTCGTCAATATCTCGATCGAGAACAAGCGCGATTTCGGCTTCGACTTTCGGATCAATCATGGAATCAAGATCGACTGCTCCGTCGTTTTCGATCTCCATGTCGCAGAACAGTGCTCCATAGTCGGGCTCGTCGACGCCTAGGCTCAGGACCTATTAATCTGCGCTTGATTATGATTCAAAGTCCTTTTTGGAGGCTTTGATGGACGATCTGTTT
>NZ_JAPJZH010000013.1 GCF_027889715.1 Allohoeflea poritis | reverse complement strand
GCCCACACCTTCTTCTCGGCCATCTGTATCGCCGCAACCGTCGCATTCTGGCTCTGATCAATGAGTCCTGAGCCTAGCTGCTGCTGGACAGTTTTTGCTGTGAGGCCGATCTTTCGCCCTCGAAGTATTCGACCGGTGCTGAGTCCGTGTTGGGTGTTCAGATGCTGGATATCGTAAGCGCGAAGCACCTCACGCTCGCCGATCTCATGTGCAAACGGCTCAATAGGCTCGGCGTTCGCTTCCGCATGACGAAGTCTTTTGGCTATTTCGTGTTCGAGTTCTAGTTCCATAGGCACAAGCATAATACGCACAAGACAGCCTGCAATGGCCGCAATGGGCTCGAAGCGGCCATCCGACCATCTGTGAGAACTGCCGGTCCGGACCCATGCGCATGCCGGATCGAAAACCAACTCCGCCCTTTCCGGTGAATTTCCTCTGGCCTTTTTAAATCGATTAGATTATGAGGAAGCCGGACATTCCGATACATTCTGAAATACGGGCCAGCAGCGATGAGCAGCCAGATCATTCCCGTCGAGCCGTTCGATTATGTCGTCTTCGGCGGCACCGGCGACCTTGCCGAGCGCAAACTCCTGCCGGCGCTCTATCACCGGCAGATTTCGGGACAACTGACCGAGCCGACGCGCATCATCGGTGCGTCCCGTTCGGATTTGGACGACGAAGGCTATCGCGCATTCGCCGGCGAGGCGCTGTCACGGCATCTGAAACCCGGTGAATTCGACGAGCAGGAGGTTCAGCGTTTTCTGGACCGCCTGCACTATGTCTCGGTCGACGCAAGCTCGGAACGCGGCTGGGACGCGCTTGGAAAACTGCTGGCCGAGGCGGGCGAGCGGGTGCGCGCCTTTTATCTCGCCGTCGGCCCGTCGATCTTCGGCGAGATCTGCGAGCGCATCCACAATCACGGCCTGGTCAACGACAATACGCGCATCGTCGTCGAGAAACCCATCGGCCGCGACCTTGAATCGGCCCGCGCCCTGAACGACACGATCGGCCACGCGTTTTCCGAAGACCAGATCTTCCGCATCGATCATTATCTCGGCAAGGAAACGGTGCAGAACCTTATGGCGCTGCGCTTTGCCAACGCGCTCTACGAGCCGCTGTGGAACTCGGCCCATATCGACCACGTGCAGATCACCGTGGCCGAGTCGGTCGGGCTCGAAGGCCGCGCCGGCTACTACGACCGCGCCGGGGCGCTGCGCGACATGGTGCAGAACCACCTGCTGCAGCTTTTGTGTCTCGTCGCCATGGAGGCGCCGACCTCGATCGACGCCGAGGCCGTGCGCGACGAGAAGCTGAAGGTTCTGAGGGCACTGCATCCGATCAATGCCGGCAATGCCTCCAGGCTGACCGTGCGCGGGCAGTACCGTGCGGGCGCTTCGGCCGGCGGCGCCGTCGACGGCTACCTCGATGAACTTGGGGACGACAAGTCGAACACGGAGACCTTCGTCGCGATCAAGGCCGAGATCGAGAACTGGCGCTGGGCGGGCGTTCCCTTCTACATGCGCACCGGCAAGCGCATGGCGCAGCGCGTCTCGGAAATCGTCATCAATTTCAAGCCGATACCGCATTCCATCTTCAGCGAAGGCACGGGCCAGATCATCGCCAACCAGCTGGTGATCCGCCTGCAGCCCGACGAAGGCGTCAAACAGTGGATCATGATCAAGGATCCGGGGCCCGGCGGCATGCGGCTGCGCCATGTGCCGCTCGACATGAGTTTCGCGGCAAGCTTCGGCGTGCGCAACCCGGACGCCTATGAGCGGCTGTTGATGGATGTCATCCGTTGTAATCAGACACTGTTCATGCGCCGCGACGAGGTCGAGGCGGCCTGGCAATGGGTCGATCCGATCCTGACGGCCTGGGAGGAAACCGACCATCCGTGCCACGGCTACACCGCCGGCACCTCGGGCCCAACCAACGCCATCGCGCTTATCGAAAGGGACGGCCGTACCTGGCATGAAAGCAGATAGGCACGAACCGCAGTTCAACAACTACGCCAACCGGCAGGCGCTCGCCGCGGCTCTGTCGGCGGACATCGCCGGCGCACTGCAGACGGCCATCATGCGCGACGGAGCGGCGGTGCTCGCCGTTTCCGGCGGTTCCACCCCGCGAAACATGTTCCAGGCGCTCAGCCGGACGGACATCGACTGGTCGAAGGTCATCGTCACGCTCGTAGACGAACGCTTCGTTCCGCCGTCCCATGAACGCTCCAACCACCGGCTGGTTGCCACCCATCTGTTGCAGAACGAGGCGGCTTTCGCACAGTTCATCCCGCTTTATTGCGAAGGCTTCTCCCCGGAAGAGGCGGCCAACGAGGCAGCGTCGAAGATCGACGCGCTGGAAAAGCCCATCGACATTGCCGTGCTCGGTCTCGGGACCGACGGGCACACCGCCTCCTGGTTTCCGGGCAGCCCCGAACTGGCGGCCGCCACCGATCCCGAGCAGGAAAAGACCGTGATGGCCATCGAGGCCCCGGGCATTCCGGAGCCCCGGCTGACCCTGACGCAACCGGTGCTGCATGGGGCGGAAAGCGTCATCCTGCATATCGAGGGCACGGAAAAACGAGATGTCCTGGAGGCCGCGCTCGAGCCGGGTCCGGTGGAGGCTTTGCCGGTCCGCGCTATCTTGAGGGAAACGAAACGACCGCTGCAGGTCTACTGGGCACCCTGAAGGCCCAGAGCTATTGCAGCGCTGCAGAAGACGACGATGAACAGAACCGGAGAAACCGGCCTCCTACTTGAACCGTTGTGAAACGAACCATCGGCAGGAAAACCATGTCCGCAAACGCATCCGTCCTTTCGATCACCAAGCGCCTCGTCGAGCGATCAAAACCGACGCGCGAGGCCTATCTGGAGCGCACCCGCAAGGCCGCCGAGGAAGGCCCGAACCGCACCGTCCTTTCCTGCGGCAACCTCGCGCACGGCTTCGCCGCCTGCGGCACGCATGACAAGGAAGCGCTCGCCGGCGACCGGGTCGCCAATCTGGGCATCATCACCGCCTATAACGACATGCTCTCCGCGCATCAGCCATTCGAGACGTTTCCGGCACAGATCCGCGAAGCAGCGCGCGAGGCCGGTGGCGTGGCGCAGGTGGCCGGCGGCGTGCCTGCCATGTGCGACGGCGTCACGCAGGGCCAGCCTGGCATGGATCTGTCGCTGTTCTCGCGCGACGTGATCGCGCTGTCGGCGACGGTCGGCCTTTCGCACAACATGTTCGACGCGGCGGCCTATCTCGGTGTGTGCGACAAGATCGTTCCCGGACTGGTCATTGCGGCGTTGACATTCGGCCACCTGCCCGCGGTCTTCATTCCGGCCGGGCCGATGACGTCGGGACTGCCAAATGAAGAGAAGGTGCGCATCCGCCAGCTCTACGCGGAGGGTAAGGTCGGCCGTGCCGAGCTATTGGAAGCCGAATCCAAATCCTATCACGGCCCCGGCACCTGCACCTTCTACGGCACGGCAAACTCCAACCAGATGCTGATGGAGCTCATGGGCTTTCACCTGCCCGGCGCATCCTTCATCAATCCGGGCACGCCGCTGCGCGACGCGCTGACGAAGGAAGCGGCCAAGCGGGCACTGGCGATTACCGCGCTCGGCAACGAGTACACACCCGCGGGCGTCATGTTCGACGAGCGCAGCGTGATCAACGGCCTTGTCGGCCTGCATGCGACGGGCGGCTCCACGAACCATACGATGCACCTTATCGCCATGGCCCGCGCCGCCGGTATCGTGCTGACCTGGGAGGACATTTCCGAGCTTTCCGACCTGGTGCCACTTCTGGCGCGGGTCTATCCGAACGGCCCGTCCGATGTGAACCATTTCCATGCGGCCGGCGGCCTGGGCTACCTGATCTCGCAACTGCTGAAGGGCGGATTGCTGCATGACGACGTGCGCACGGTCTGGGGCGAAGGCCTTGCCGATTATGCCATCGAACCGAAGCTCAACGACGACGGCAGCATTGCGCGCGAACCGGCGCCGGCCGTCAGCGCCAATCCGAAGATCCTTTCGACCATCGAGAAACCGTTCCAGGATAATGGCGGCCTGAAAATGCTGACCGGCAATCTCGGCAAATCGGTCGTCAAGATTTCGGCGGTCAAGCCGGAGCGGCATGTGATCGAGGCGCCGGCCAAGGTGTTTTCCTCACAGCATGCGCTGCAGGCGGCCTTCAAGGCCGGCGAACTCGATCGCGATTTCGTTGCTGTCGTGCGTTTCCAGGGACCGCGCGCCAACGGCATGCCGGAACTGCACAAGATGACCCCTCCCCTCGGCGTGCTGCAGGATCGCGGCTTCAAGGTGGCGCTGGTGACGGACGGGCGCATGTCGGGCGCCTCCGGCAAGGTGCCGGCGGCCATTCACGTCACACCGGAGGCGCTGGATGAAGGCCCGATCGCCAAGCTTCGCGATGGCGATATCATCCGCCTCGACGCGGTGGAGGGAACGCTGGAGGTACTGGTCGACGAAGCCGAATTCGCGGCGCGCGCGCCGGCCAAGGCAGACCTTACGGAGAGCGAACACGGCATGGGCCGCGAGATCTTCGCCAATTTCCGGGCGATCGCCGGACGCGCCGATAACGGCGCGAGCGTGCTCTACAGCTGATCCGGATCAGAAAGCCGGCGGCGTCCTGCCGGCATGGCGGCAGGCCGAGACCAGCGTATTGGCCATCAGCATGGCGATGGTCATCGGGCCGACACCGCCCGGAACGGGGGTGATCGCGCCCGCGACCTCCGCGCATTCGGCATAGGCGACATCGCCGACGAGCCGTGTCTTGCCCTCGCCGCGCTCCGGCACGGGAATGCGGTTGATTCCCACATCGATGACCGTGGCGCCGGGCTTGACCCAGTCCCCCCGGACCATTTCGGGCCGCCCGACGGCGGCAACGAGGATGTCCGCGTTGCGGCATGTGGCCGGCAGGTCGGGCGTGCGGCTGTGGCAGATGGTAACGGTCGCATTGGCGGCCAGCAGCAGGCTTGCCATCGGCTTGCCGACAATGTTGGAGCGGCCGACGACAACGGCGTTGAGACCGGACAGATCCTTGCCGCGCACCCGCTCGATCAGCAGCATGGAACCGGCAGGCGTGCAGGGAACGAAGGCCGTGTCCATGTCGCCGATGGTCAGCTTGCCGGCATTGATGACGTGGAAACCGTCGACATCCTTCTCCGGATCGATCGCCTGGATGACCCGGCCGTCATCGATATGGCCGGGCAGCGGAAGCTGCACGAGTATGCCGTGGATCTGCGGATCATTGTTGAGATCCTCCACGAGCGAAAGGAGATCGGCCTCGCTGGTGGCTTCCGCCAGCGTGTGCTGGACGGAGTGAAAGCCGCATTCCTTGGCTTTCTTGCCCTTCGAGGCGACATAGACCTGGCTGGCCGGGTCCTCGCCGACGATGACCACCGCGATGCCGGGAACGACGCCCGCCGCCTGCTTCAGCTCGGCGGCTGCCGATTTGACTGTCTCCACGACGCTCTCTGCGACGGCCTTGCCGTCAATCACCGTTGCCGTTTCGGTAACTGCTGTCATCTGCGATGCTCCCAATACACTGTTGCGCGGCGCGAATGGACAATTTCCAATGCGCCGTTTGCCGCCTGTCCGCTGCATAATGCAAATTTTGCGCTTGGGAAATGGTCAGCCCACGCCGTTTTCTGTCGAACCGGCGTGTTCCGGGTTTTTTGTGTCCCGAACACGCGCTTCCTCGCGGGCCTTCTGCAGGCGATCCAACACCTCCCGCATTTCCTTGCTTCTGCGGCTTCGGCTTTCGATATCGCCTGTCTCCGTGTCTTCGGTCTGGAGGACGGGCGGGTTGGGCAACCCTTTCTGCGCAATTTGGTCCTCCTGCCTTTCGCGCGGTGGATGCCCGGGCGCCGGCGGCAGGGCTTCCACCGGATGCGGTGGCCCTTTGACAACGGTCTCCGAGCGTCCGTCCTTGTCGGGCGTCAGGCTTCGCGCGGGACCCATCACCATCGTTGCAAAGAGACCGGCAGCAAAGCCGAGAACCAGACCGCCGGCCGCGATAAACAGTCGCGGCGGTCCGATTGGCCGGACCGGCGGCGTGGCCTCCGAGATCACCCGGATGTTGCCGGTATCGCGCTCCTGCAGCTCGCGAGGTTCGCGCGCCTCGTCCAGGAAGGACCGATAGAGCGCCGATGCCGCATCTGCCTCGCGCTCCAGTTCCCGCAATCGGTCCAGGGCGGCGGATGTTGCGGCCTGTTCGCTTTTCAGTGCCGCGCGTTCGCCGGCAAGCTGCCGTTCCGATTGGACAATCCGCTCCAGTTCGACCTGTGTCGCCCTGGCAATCCGGCGCAATTCCCTGTCGACTTCCAGGCGCGCCGATCCCAGCGCCTGTTCGGCGGCGATGCGCCGGGGATGGCGCGCGCCGAGGCTGTTTGCCAGCGCTTCGGCGGCGCGTTTGGCGGCTGCATATTCGGCGCGCAGTTCGCCGATGATTGAAGCCTGCAGGATTTCCGGCGCGGCTTGAGACAGTACGGCGTCGATATCAAGCGCGCCGCTGGTTTCTGACGCTCGTTGAATCTCCGCCTTGCGGGCACGCAACTGCGCCAACCGCCGGTCAAGCAGCACGATCCGCTGGTCGTCGATCGATGTCGCGCCGGCGCCGACCAGATCATTGTCGGCCCGGAACTGCGCAACCCGTTGCTCCGCGGCCTCGACATCGGCAAGGAGCACGTCGAGCTGACGCGTCAGGGCCGCCAGGTCACGCACGGACGGTGCCAGCCGGGCCTCCCGCTGGACGGCGATGTAGACATCGGCGATCCGGTTGGCGATCAGCGCCGACTTGCCGGGGTCGCCGGTCACGGCCGAGATAGAAACAATGAGTGAATCTTCACCGCGCAGGACGGACACGTTCCGCGACAGGGACTGTAACGCGAGGACCTCCCGGTTGGCCCGGTCTTCGTTTTTCCCGGCGGAAAGGAGGTTGCGGAACAGGCGGGCCGCACCTGCGATCCCGGCCGGACCGGTGCCGTTGAACTGGGGATCGTCAGCCAGGTCCAGATCTTCGACGACGGTCTTCAAAACGGAACTTGAGCCAATTGTTTTCACCTGGCTGTCGGCAAGTGCGCGCATGGTTTCGGCCGAATAGGCTCCCGGCGGAAGATCGACATCGGTCCGCGGAAGACCGCTGGGATCGAGCAGCAGCTTGCTCACTGCCTCATATCTTTGGGGCAGGGAGAGCGCCAGTGCGACGCCAAGCGCAGCGCCGAGAATGGTCGTGAAGGCAACGAGCAAACGATTGTGCCAAATTGCCCGGTCCGGCGCTGCCGGGGCGGTCGGCCCTGCCCGGCGTGTCGGGCCTTTCCCACGATCGCCGTCAGCCGTTGCGGATACTTCGTGTCCGTGCGTATCGCGGGCAGCCGCCCTGACGCGATCGATCAGTGCCTGTCGGTCGACAGGGGCCGTGTCCGTCTGTCGATCCCGATCGGTGTTCATGAGAGACCCGCGCCGCCCCATTGCATCGTTTGATCGAGGATCGTCCATCAGTGCCCTTCGAGCCCATTCGCGTCTGCCCGCCCGGAGCAGATCACGACTGCGGCGCTGCTCCCTGACAAAACCGGATAATTGCGCGGAAAAGATTCGGTGAACAGACAATCGCCGTCAAGACGCCTTGTTGCGCCGGCGCGGCGGTCACCGGAAAATCGGGATATCGATGCTCGGCTGGCTCACTGGAAATGCCGGTAACGGCAAAACGGAACCGACGAGCCGGACTGGCCCGCCGGTATAGAGGACATGCTACCTGTATCCGTTTGCGGTCCGATCACAAAAGGCAGAGTTTGACGCCGGGAATTCCACAGAATATGCCCGCAGCCGGCGGTCGTATTTCCGGACCGCCTTCATGTCCCACAAAACGAATTACTTCGCTTCCGGCTCGCCGTTTCGGATCAATACTTACTAATATGCAACGCACTTACTGGTTAATTACTTTAGTAAATAAAAGCGCGATTTCAAATATATATTCCAATATTTCCAAAAAAAATTGTTGAGGTCGTGCTTTGCGAACCCTGCGGCCTGTCATGACAACCGATATCGATACCGGCTCAGCCTTCCTCGCCCACCGACTTGACCGGCGGCGGCGGCAGTCGCCGCTGGCGTGCGCGGTTGCGAACCTCCGCCTTGGTCAGGAATTCCATCTGCTCGACAAGGACTTCGTGGAAGACCTTCTTTTTCAGCCGATCGTTCAAACGGTCGCGGACAACGATCCGGAAAGCGTCCAGGTCAAATTGCTCGACCCTGGTCAGATCGATGACGCGTTCGCCGACCAGCAGGCTGAAGAGCTCGTCGGTAATGAGCATCTCAGGCGGCAGGCTGAGCGAATTGAGAATCTCCGGTTCAGCCGTGTAGACGAGCCGGGTGATGAAATAGCCCCGGACCTCGCCGTCGTAGATCGCCGGGATCGACATGAGGTCGGAGCGCACATAGTCGAGTCCGCCGAAGAATTCGGTTTCTTCCTTGGGATTGGACGTTTCGGACGCGACTTGCAGGGAGAAATAGACCGAAGCGAGCGTGACGGCGCAGATCCAGACCCCGGAAATGGCGAGTTTGATCATCCGGCCTCACGCAAATAGAACTGCTCAGCCGTGTATGTGCCATCTGCCTCCGCTTCCTGCACAGCATCGCGCAAAAGATCCGTGACCCGGCGTACGGCCTCGAGATGCGCTTTCACCTTGGCGGTGTTCCGCTCCAGCTTGTCGTGGATGACGCGCAACATCTGACCATGCGAACGGCTCAGTTGCTGCGGCGGGACGGCTTCTTCCAACAAGGACAGCTCGTAGAGGCAGCGGCTCTTGCGAATATTGGAGGCGTTGACATCAAAGTCCGGATCCGTGCCGAGCGCGCTGTTTTCAGCATCAAGGATCGCATCGAGCCGGCCCAGGACCTTTGCCACCCGGTCATCCGCATTCTGGTTGCCCATATCGCTTTGGCTCCCGATCATTGTCTACTCCGAGCGTCAGGTCTTCTCATGGAATGGGCCGGTCTGTTCGCCGGCATTGCCCAGAATGTCGCGCTGGATCTGCTGCACAAGGCCGTTCGCATAGTTGCGATTGTCGCCCGTGGACCGCGCATGGTCCTCATTGGCCTGCGCCGGCTGGCGCTGGTCAGACAGCTGTTCCGCGATACCAATACCGCCGGCAGCAGCGAGCGCCTTGCCCAATTGCTCGGCCATCATGCCCTTCCAGATATCCCCGGCAGTACCGCTGCCGTAGAGGTTTTCCGCGTCGGTGGGCAACATGCTCTTGATGAAAGACTGGAGCACCATGGCCTCGAATTCCCGGTGGGCCTGCGGCACATTGCCGGCATCGGCCTGCACCCTGGCGCCGATTGGCCGGTCCGCCAGCGGTTCGAAAGCCGGCGCCGCAGCCTCAGAGGACTTGGCAAGCAGCTTGCGGTGCGCCTCGCGCACATTGGCCGGATCGGCGGCACGGACCACATCCAGAACAAGGTCGCTCGGCGGTGATATTGCCAATGAATCATCCTCTCGGTCGTCGCCGGCAACTATGCACCACGAAGCTTACGGGAGGCTGGAGCGCGGCTGCCATGGTTTTCCTGCCCGGCCCCTTTGACCGCATCGAGAAGATCGAGCAGGCTTTCATCCTCGCGCATCCTTTCGACCTCCGCGCTGGCTGTCACGAGATGATCACCGAGGCGCTCCTGTTTGGTGCGCTCGCGCAGGACTTTCTGCTCCTGCAGTTGCGCCTGCGCCGCCAGCGTGCGTTCGCGGCTCTTGAGCTTGTCCAGCTGCCGCGCGTAAAGCTCGGGAAACAGGCGGTGTACCTGCGAGAGACCGCCCATCACCTCGACGAGATGCGCAATCTGCTCGCCTACCACGATGCGCTGCCGGTTGGTCTCCGCCAGTTCGGTCTCCGCCAGCTTGTGCAGCTGGCCCTGCAACGCCGCAAGCCGTTTCAGGTTGCGGGCCCGTTTCTCGAATGCGTCAGCGGCCATCGAACACCGGAACGAACCCGTCGGCGAACTGGCGAAAGAACTCGCCGGAGCCGAAGAACAGAAGGAACAGACCACCGGTCAGGATGAACGGCAGCGAGATGAAATAGACCGGAATCTGCGGCGCCAGCTTGTTGACCATGCCGACCGCCAGGTTGAAGATCAGGCCGTAGATCAGGAACGGGCTGATCAGCCGCAAGATGATCATGAAGGAGGAGGACAGGGTGTCCGACAGTGTGATCAGCGCCATTTGCGCGTCGAAACTGCCGCCCACCGGCATCAGGTCGTAGGACATCGTCAGCGCCTCGATGACGATGTGGTGGAAATCCATCATGAAGAGGATCAGAAGGCCGGTCAGCCCGATCAGCGAGCCGAGTTCGGTCTGCGGCTCGTTCTCTTCGACACCGGCGCTTGCCATGGGGTTGTAGCCGATCATCATGGAGACGGCGGTTCCGGCAAACTGCAGGGAAAGCACATAGAATCGGGCAACCAGACCGAGCACCGCGCCGATCAGCAGTTCCACGAAGATCAACGAGAGATAGGCAGACGTGGAGACGGCGACCTTGGGGTAGATCGACTGCCACATCAGCGGCAGAAGCGCCATCGAGGCGGCAATGGCCACGAAGAGGCGGACTTGCGCCGGCACGCGGAAACTGCCGAGACCGGGCATCAACATGAAGCAGGCGCCGATGCGACTGAAGGAGGCGACCAGTGCGAGGACCGTTCCCTCCAGATCGCTGATCATGAGATCGAACCGAGGATCTGTATTTCCACGCCCTTGGCGATCTCGACATGCGAGATGACGGGAAGCGTTGCAAACAGGCGCTCGATGATCATGCGCACATAGGGCCGCGCATCGGGTGCCGTCACGAGTACGAAACGCGTGCCGGCATCGAGGTGCCCGCGGATCACCTTGGTGGCCTGTTCGCTGAATTCCTCGAGCAGCGCCGGCTCGATGTCGAACTCGACGACATCGCCCTTGGCATCGCGCTTGAGCGCCTGATGGAAGGCAAGATCCCAGCGGTTGCCGAGCCGCAGTACGCGCAGCACGCCATTGTCGGCAAGATCGCCGCACAGCTGCTGCGCCATGCGGATGCGCACATGCTCGACGATCTGCTCGGTCTTGCGCAAATGCGGCGCCAGTTCCGCGACCGCCTCCAGGATGAGATGAAGGTTGCGGATCGAGACACGCTCGGCAAGCAGCAGCTTGAGCACCGCCTGCAGGCCCGAATAGGACATGTGATTGGAGCAGATCTCGTCGGCCAGCTTGCGATACTCGGGATCGAGCCGGTCGAGAAGGGATTTCATGTCCTTGTAGGACAGGAGCTGCGGCAGATTGTTGCGGATTACCTCGCTCAGATGCGTCAGCACGACCGAGACATTGTCGATCGGCTGGAAACCTTCACGCTTGACCTCTTCCGCCAAGCTCTCGGGCACCGAGACCGCCGGCAGACCAAAGGCGGGTTCGCGGATTTCATCACCCGGAACGGCCGGCTTCCTGCCATTGCCGATCACCACCATGACTTCGCCGACACGTAGTTCGTTGACCGCGACCGCGGTTCCGTGAATGCGGATCTGGTAGGATTTGTCGGGAACGGCGAAATCGTCGGTCACCTTGATCTCGGGAACGACAAAGCCGTATTGCGAGGCGAATTTCTTGCGGATCTTGCCGACCCGGAAAGCAAGTTCCTGATGGGCGCCAAGCAATTTGGTGGAGACGTGCTTGCCGAGGCAAAGCTCGATCTCGCTGGTGTGCAGAACGTTCTTGACCGAGTCCTTTTCCTGCTTCTTCAGCTCCAGCAGCGCGTGTTCCTCGTTCTGCCGGATCGCCTGGTTGTGGCGCTCGATCTGCCGTGGAATGAACCAGCCGGCGAAGGCCATGGCACTGCCGAGGATCATGAAGGGCAGGAATGGCAGGCCCGGAACGACGGCGAGCACGATCATCAGACCCGCCGCGACGAACAGCGCACGCGGATAGCCGCTCAACTGGCCGACAACAGCGACATCGGCCGATCCGACATTGCCGCCGCGCGAGACGAGCAGGCCGGCGGCGAGCGAGACGATCAATGCAGGAATCTGGGAAACGAGGCCGTCACCGACGGAAAGCTTGGTAAAGACGTCCGCGGCGTCTCCGATCTCCATGCCATGGCGGGTGTAGCCGATGATGATGCCGCCGAAGATATTGATCGCCGTGATGATGAGGCCGGCAATGGCGTCGCCGCGGACGAATTTCGAGGCGCCGTCCATGGAGCCGAAGAAGGAACTCTCCTCTTCGAGCTCACGACGCCTTGCCTGTGCCGTCTTCTCGTCGATCAGTCCGGCGGAGAGATCCGCGTCGATCGACATCTGCTTGCCGGGGATTGCATCGAGCGTAAAACGCGCACCGACCTCGGCGATACGGGTCGCACCCTTGGTGATGACGATAAAATTGACGACGACGAGGATGAGAAAGACGATCACGCCGATAACGAAATCGCCGGACATGACCATCTGCGAAAAACCGCCGATGACATGGCCGGCGGCGGTGATGCCTTCATTGCCCTCGGACAGGATAATGCGGGTCGTCGCGATGTTGAGCGACAGGCGCGTCATCGTGGCGATCAGCAGGATCGTCGGGAAAGAGGAGAAATCGAGCGGCCGCTGGATCCACAGCGCGACCATCAGGATCAAAACCGAGAAGGCGATCGAGAAGGCAAGACCGATATCGATCAGGAATGCCGGGATCGGCAGGAACAGGATCGACAGGATAATGACGATGCCGATGGCGAAGGTGACATCGCGGCCCCTGCCCTCAAGCGGCGGCACTGCTACGGCTGTTGATTCCGCCATGTTGCCCTTGTCTCTTCATGACAATTGCGGGCCGCGCACGGCGTCCCGATGATCCTTGCGCCAAATTATCGGGCGAAGCTTGCGCGAAGGTGGCCGCTTCGACCATGCGACCAGGTCTGGCGGATTGACGCCTCAATGCCTACTTTAATGAAATCACTTGAACTCGACGGATCCCGCCGTAACCTGTTGAAGGAAATTGATTTCATGGAATCCACATCGTCCTGGACCGGCCGCCTGTCGCCCTCGCTGGAGGATTTCGAGCGGCTTGGAAACGAGGCCTTTGACGGGCTGCCGGAGGAATTCCGCGGCCTGTGCACCGACATCCAGATCACCGTTGCCGATTATGCCGAAAAGGATGTGCTCAAATCACTCGGCCTGACCAGCCCCTTTGAGCTGCTCGGCCTGTTCCAGGGGATCGGCATGGCCCAGGGCGCGACCGAGATCCGCACCGGCCAGTTGCCCAACCGGATCTGGCTCTATCGCCGCGCCATCCTTGAATACTGGATCGAGCGCGAGGAGACTCTCGATGCCATCGTGCGGCACGTGCTCATCCACGAAATCGGACACCATTTCGGCCTTTCCGACGAGGACATGGAGGCAATCGAGGCGGAGGTGGATTGACCGGAGCGTATCGCCTTTTGCCCATGACCTACGTGTCGTGACTGTCGATAATGCAGCTTTCCAGAATGCGGCCCTCGAACACGTCCACCAACCCGACATCGCTGAGCCGGGGGCCGGCATTGCACACCAATGACGCACCGAACAGGGCCTTGAAGACCAGATAGGGCGGCTCCCAATCGATCAGCGCGTCCAGGGCCTGACGCAGTTCCGAAAAGATATCGGCGACCTCCTCCAGAGGCCGGTCGCTGACAAGGCCGGCAATGGGCAGTTCAAGCTGCGCCATCACACGCCCTTCGCTCGCCACCGCCAGTCCGCCGCCTGCCGCGCGCACGGCGTTGGCCGCCAGCGCCATGTCTGACGGATTCCGGCCGAACACAGTCAGGTTGTGGCTGTCATGGGATACGGTGCTCGCAAAGGCTCCGCGCCAGGTGCCCCAATTCTCGAGAAATGCCACGCGCACCGGCGTCGCGCGACCGTATCGGTTGGCGACCGCCATGCGGAGCATGTCATCCGGCAATTCAAGCCTTCCACCGGTTACGGCGACATCGCGCCTGCTCCAGACGGGGAAACGCGGCTTGGAAAGCGTCGCTATCGTCGCTCGGCTGCCTTCCGCCGCAATCTCGAAATCCGAGGCAGCGAGTTCGGGCAAACGCACAGTATCGTTCATTTCCTGCGGAACCCTGGTCGTGGGCATGGCTGCCTCAAGCGTTCCCGATTGCGCAACGGGTTTTCCATCGGCGAGAACGAGCTTTGCGGAAACTTCCCTCAAGTCGGGAATCAAAACCACGTCAGCGCGTCTGCCGGGGGCCAGAAGGCCCAGATCCGCGCGTCCGAGCCGGCCCGCAGCATTCAGCGTCGCGGCGCGATAAGCCAAGGCCGCGGGCAATCCATGCGCCATCAGAAGGCGAAGCACCCGATCCAAACCGCCATGCGCATAAAGATCATCGGGAAACACGTCATCGGTGCACAGGGTCACCGTTTGCGGCATGTGGCCCAACGAGACCAGGGCCTGAGCGAGTTCGGGCAACAGATGCTCGTGCGAACCGCGCAGCTCGACGGTCATGCCCGCCTCGAGCCGGGCCAGAAGATCGGCCGCCGAGGTCAATTCGTGATCCGATTCCACACCGGCGGCGGCGTAGGCGGCGAGATTGCCGCCGGACAATCCACGGGCATGGCCGCAAACCAGTTTGCCGCTTGCAACCGCGGCATTCGCGATGCCGGCAACACGCGGATCGCCATTGAGCAGGGGCTGCATTGTCATCAGCTCAGCCGCGCCGCTTATGTCCGGGCGCTTGAGCAGCCGGGCAACGGTCTCGGGTCCGAAGTCGCCGCCACAGCTCTCGTAGCCGGGCGCCGACGGCACGCAGGTCGGAGCCAGCGTCAGCACACGCAGGGGCAGGTCACCGGTCGCCTGGATCGCGAATTCCACGCCGGATACGCCACAGGCATTGGCGAATTCATGCGGGTCCCAAACCGCAGTGGTCACACCGCGCGGTAAAACGGCCGCCGCATATTCGGCCGGTGTGACCATCGAGCTTTCGATATGCATATGCGTATCGATCAGGCCCGGCACCGCGAAGGCGCCTTCGCCATCAATGCGCGTTACGGCGTCAAGCTCGGCCGATGGCGGGAGCACGCTGCCAATCAGCGGACCAACGATGCCTATATCCGCCCGGCGCTCCCGGCCGGTGACCATGTCCAGCACATGGACGTTTTCGATCAGCAGGTCGAAGGGACATTTTCCCTGTGCCGCTTCAACGGCCCTGGCGCGCAAGGCAGGGTCGTTCAGATTGCCGTCACGCGCCATTCAAACCTCCCCTGCAAGCGCCGAAAGACACATTGCCGCCAGTTGTGGGCTGGCATCGATCGCCAGACGGGTCCGGCTGCCGCTGTCCGGAACAAATGTCGTTTCACCGTAGCGGTCGCCCGGCTCCGTGGTAACGCTCAAGGCACGCGGTTCAAAATGCAAATGGTGTTCGTCCGCGAGGGCGAAAGCAGCCGTCGGATCGTAAATCGCCATTGCGGGCCTGCCTCTTTCCAACGCGATATCGAGATATCCGCCCAGAAGATCTGCGGTCAAGGGATCGGTGACGGGCAGATCATCCGGGCCGAATACGACCGTGCGGCACAAAGTCAGGTCGACAATATCGAGCGGCAGACCCGCATTCGCTACAATCCGCGCCGCGTCCGGATCGGCCCAGGCATTGAATTCGGCATAACGCGTGTGATTGCCCGCCCCGTTGCCGCCGCCCATCCATACCAGACGCGTGATGCGCCGCGCCGCCTCGGGCGCGGATTGGATCAATCGGGCGATGTTGGTCAAGGGTCCGAGCGCCAGAATATCGCGGCTTTGCTCCTCGGTGCCACCGACAAGCCAGTCTTGCAGGGCCGTCACGGCGCCGTGTTGAACCTGCCCGACCGGATCCGGCAGGGTGCGGCCGCGGCTGCGCATGCCGGTCGGACCGAGGATGCGCCCGGCGGTCTCCAGTTCCCGCTCGAGCGGCTCCTGCGAGCCGCGCCATATGGGCGTGTCGAAACCATATGCAAGGGCCGCGCCAAGCGCATTCTTCACGACCTGACCCATGGACGCGTTTCCGGCAACCAGCGAAATCCCGTCAACCCGCACGTTCAAGCGTCTCAAGACGAGTAGCGCCCAAAGGTCATCGAAGCCAAAATCAGTATCGACCCAAATGGCAGTCATGCTGCAAGGGCCCTTGATGTGGACTGCGGCAGATCGAATGACACGACGGCGCCTGCCGGCACCTCGGCGATTTCGATCGGCGCATCGGCCTTTATCTGTCCCAGGGGCGTTTCGAGTACATATTCCCGGTGATCTCCGGCAAAGCTGCTGGCCACAACCTTGCCGCTATGCGGCCCCTCGCCGACGGTCACTCCGGCGGGACGCCAGGCTATTTTCGGGCAATCGGCCTCGAAGCCGAGCGGCAAACGACCGGTTTCGGAGACGAGTTCCATTCCGTTTACGGAGAAGATGTTTTCGAAACCCATGAAATCGGCGGCAAACACCGTTGCCGGCCGGGCGTAAAGTTCGTCGGGCGTGCCCAGTTGCTCGATCCTGCCATCCTTCATGAGAACGATCCTGTCGGCGAGCGCCAGGGCCTCGGACTGGTCGTGGGTAACGAAGACCATGGTCACGCCGGTGTCCTTTTGAACGCGCTGCAGTTCGGTTCGCATCTCCAGTCGCAGCCGGGCATCGAGATTGGACAGCGGCTCGTCCAGCAGAAGCACCTTTGGCTCCATGACCAGAGATCTGGCCAGTGCCAGGCGCTGCTGTTGTCCGCCCGACAATTCAGCCGGCTTGCGCTTTTCGAACCCGGCGAGCCCCACGGTATCCAATCCGGCCTCCGTCTTGGCGCGGATCTCCCGTTCCGGCAGTTTTTTGAGTCGCAACCCGAATGCCACGTTCTCAAAGGCGCTCAGATGCGGAAACAGCGCGTAGGACTGGAAGACGAGCCCTATGCCGCGCTGGTTTGCCGGTGTTCGCGTAACATCGCGCCCGTCGATGACGATCTTTCCGGAGGTCGGCGTCAGCAGTCCGGCGATCGCGCGCATGGTCGTGGTCTTGCCGCAACCGGAGGGTCCCAGCAGGGCGATCAGTTCCCCTTCCGCAATGTCAAGATCAAGGTCGGGCACGGCAACGGTTTGACCATAGGACAAGGTCAGATCGGAAAGAGAAACGAATGCATCAGACATAGCGTGAAAATCCCAGAAGCCGTTCGGCGGCGAATACGATTGCAAGTGACATGAAGGCCAGCAGAGCCGACAGCGCCGCGACGGACGGATCATAAGTGATTTCCATGTAGGCCAGCATGTCTATGGGCAAGGTGCGCACGCCCGGACCGGAAAGGAACAGCGAGACAGGCACCTGATTGAAACTGGTGACGAAGCCGAGAATGAAGGCCGCGAGCACGCCGCCGCGAATGTTCGGCAAAACCACTTTCGTAAAGGCCTGCAACCGGCTGCAGCCCAGCAACACGGCGGCCTCCTCCATGTCTGCCCGCAGATTGTGCAGGCTCGAGGACACAACACGCACCGCATAGGGCAGAACCAGCGCCGTGTGGGCGAAGAACAAAGCCATGGTGACCGTGAAATCGAGCGGCACCACCAGATATCGCAGCAGCGCCAGCCCGACAATGATGCCCGGCACGATGATCGGCGCGGCGACAATGGTGCGGATGGTCTCGTCGCCCGGAAGCTTGTAGCGGTTGAGCGCATAGGCCGCCGGAACGCCGATCAGCAGGGCGGCCAGGGTCCCGAAGACAGCCAGGAACATGGAAAGCATGAAGCTTTGCCGGAAGCTCTCCACCGTGAAAACCTTGGCATACCATTTGAGCGACAGGCCTGCCGGCGGAAAGGCCAGCGATTCGCCTGCCGAAGCGCCGGCAAAGATGATGATGATGAACGGGCCGATCAGGAATGTCAGCGTCAGGCCCAGGACAACCCAGTTCGTCGTGCGTGCCATATTCTAGCTCCTTGCCGTAGCGATGCGCTTGAGGAGCAGGTTGGCAGAGAACGACATGACGATCAGGATCATCGCGATCACACTCGCCGATACGAAATCGTTGGAGACGTTGACGCGCTGATAGAGCAGCGTTTCCAGCATCAGAACCTTGGAGCCGCCGAGAATTGCCGGCGTAATGTAAGCGGTCAGCGCGCCGGTGAACACCAGCGTGCCGCCGATGACCAGACCTTCCTTGGTCAGCGGAAGGATGACCCGGATGAAAACCTGGATCCAGTTGGCCCCGAGGACCCGGGCCGCAGGTATTACGTCGCGGGGAATATTCTCCATCGCCGAGACGAGCGAAATGATCATCAGCGGCAGGAAGAGCTGCAGAAGGCCGATGAAAACGGCGGTCTCGGTAAACAGCAGCCGGATCGGCGTGTCGCTGAGCCCGAGCCCGACAATCGTGTCGTTGACGATGCCCGTTCGCCCCAGAATGACGATCCAGGCGTAGGTGCGCGCCACCGGCGAGATCATGAGAGGAAGCACGACGAGACCGAAGATGCGCCCGCGCGCCGTCGGCCCGAGATTGACGATGCAAAACGCGGCGGCGTAGCCGATCACGGCCGCCGTTCCGGCCACGAGAACCCCAAGCTTGAGGGTTCGGAAGAAAACCACCTGGTTGAGCGGCTTGGAGAAGAACTCGGTGTAGCCGCTGAGCGTCCAGCCCGTGTCCGACCGGAAGGCTTCGGACAGCAGGATTGCGACAGGCACAAGGAAAAGGAGCAGTGAGAATATTGCCGCGGGAAGCGCCAGTGCCAGCCCTTCCCTGTTGTTGAGAAACATCGCTCGGGACCCGGTTCAGAGAATACACGGGGCGGCCTGGGCCGCCCCGCTGCAACTACTTGATGACTTCAGCGTTCCACTGCTCGACCCAGGCGTCGCGGTTTGCGATGATTTCCGCCGGGCTGAGGATGTTGAGCGAGTTGATGAGGTCCGCGCCATAGGTCAGATTGTCGGCGACCTCGTCGCTCACGACGACATCCTTGTTTGCGGGGCTGTCGATCAGAGCTTCGGCAATACGGGTCTGGACTTCCGTCGACAGCCAGTAATCCATCAGCTTGTAGGCCAGTTCCTCGTTTCCGTTGCCCTTGGTCATGATCATCACGTTCATTCCACCTGCCTGGCCTTCCTCAGGCTCAGCCCAGGCAAAGGACAGGGGCGAGTTCTTGAACCGGCTCCAGGCAAAACGGCCGAGTGGCGCAGCGATCACCTCTTCCTGGTTCATCAACTGCGCGAGCTCGGAAGAACGTGAGTAGAATGTCACGATGTCATCGGCATCTTCACCGATCTTGGCGATCACCGAACTGAAATCGCCGGAACCGCCATTGAGCGCCTTGTCGAGCATCATCAGCGTCAACGGACCTTGCGTTCCCGTGATGTTCGGCAACGAGACCTGGCCGGCCAGATCCTTGCCGAGCAGATCGCCCCAGCTTTTGATCTTTACGAGGTCATCGCGGTACACAATCGAGCTTGCGTAGAACGTATATCCGACAGCCATGTTGTTGCCGATCGGGTCCTGCGCTGCCGGATAGAGCTTGGCATGGTTTGACAGTTTCGAAATGTCGAGCGGCGCAATCAGTCCCTTCTGCGCGAGGCTGAGGGCGTCATGGGACGAGATGACCGCCATGTCTATGACCGGATCGGCGGCATTGGCCTCGATCTTGGCCATCCGTTCGACGCTGTTGCCGGTCTCTATGACCAACTCACAATCGCAAATCTCCTCGAACGGATCGTAAAGGGCCTTCTTGTATGCGTCCTGGGCGAAGGAATAGACTGAAATCGTCAGCGTATCCTTGGCCATGGCCGAGTGCGCGGTAAGCGCGGCAGCGGACACGAGCATCAACATCAGTTTCTTCATCGTTGGTCTCCTTGTTGGCATTCAGATTTCGGGGTTGGAGGTGGAATTACGCACCACGAGCCGCATGGGCAGGGTGCGGCCGGTGTCGGGGTGAGCCTGACCGCGGATCATGGCGGTCAGGATCTCGATGGCGCGATCGGCGATGGCTTCGACATCCTGGGCGACCGTGGTGAGTGTCGGATGCATGACCGACGCCAGGGACATGTTGTCAAAGCCGGTCAGGCTGACGCGGCGCGGCACGGAAAATTGCGCACGCGTCAACTCCGAATGGACCCGCAGAGCCAGAAGGTCCGACGTCGTCAGGACCGCCGTCGCACCTGCCCTGACCCGCTCGGCGACTTCCGCCACGCCCGCATCACCCCACAGAACGCTGGACCGGATTTCCTGCCTCATTGCGCTCTGCATGCCGGAAATTCGATCCTGCTGGACTTCCGAGACCGGATCGCCGCCCAGGATGACGACGTTTCTGTGGCCGATATCCGATATGTGACGGGCGATGAGCGCCCCGCCGCCCGCATGGTCCGCCGAAACCGTGTTTCTCGGATCGGAGGCCGTGTTGATGATGGCCAGGGGCACGGCATTCATCTCGGGCGATGTTCCCTTCTGGGGCACGACCAGCAGGCCGTCGACGCCGCGGTCGACCAGGCGTTTCAGCACCTCGTTCTGCTCGTCCGCGCTGCCGCGGGAATCGCCAATCAATATGCCGAGGCCACGCCGCTCCGCCGCGATGGACAGCATCTGGGCAATGCGTGGGAAAAGCGGATTCGTAAGGTCCGGCATGACCAGTCCGAGTATGCCGGTCTGGCCGGTTTTCAGCGCGCGTGCCAAATTGTTGGGCCGGTAGCCAAGCTCCTGCGCCCGCGAGCGGATACGTGCGGTCATCTCTTCCGACACGCGTCCTTTACCGGTCAGCGCATTCGACACCGTTGCTGCCGAGACGCCAATATCCGTTGCGATTTTCTTGATGCTGACCACATCGCCCCCACTTGATTTAACGATTAATCAACTTCGCTCGGGGTTTGTCAACGCCTAAATTAAACGATTAATCAACCTACACACTCAAATTACCCCGGAAGCAGCGGCCGAATATCGGCGACTGAGGGCAGTCTCCGTGATTGCGCGTGGCGATCGGGCCGTGGGATCAGACGGTCGCGGTCACCGCGAGTTTCCGATCGGGTCCGGGCCGGTGTAGGTCCAGCGATAGGCCGGCGGTGTCGGGCCCTTGTTCCTGCCGCCCTGGTTCATCTGTTCCCAGGCATGGGCGATGATGCCGACGGATCGTGAAAGGCAGAAGAGACCGCGCGCGAGCGGCCCGGCGAAACCGAGCTCGGCATAGATAACCGCCGTTGCTCCGTCGATATTCATCGGCACCGGCCCGCCCTTGCGCTCATTGAGAATTTGCTGAACCGCCCGGCCGATTGCAGCAAAGCGGCCGGAGACCGTTCCGGCCGCCGCTGCTTCGTCAACCAGTTGCAACAGGCGCGGCGCACGCGGATCTTCAGGCTTGTGGAAGCGGTGTCCGAAACCCGGTATGAAAGCGCCACGCCCGGCCCGCCATTTGTCGATCATTGCAGACGCGGCATCTTCCAGCGCCGCGCCGCTTGTTGCCGCCCCATCGATCCAGCCATAGAGTTCGACGGCCTGCTCGCCGGCTCCGCCATGAATGTCGTCAAGCATGTTGACGGCCGATGCTATAGCGCCGTTGAGGCCCAACCCGCAGGTCACCGCCATGCGCGCAGCGGCAATCGAAGGGGCCTGCGGTCCGTGATCGACCGCCGCGACCAGCGCGCATTCAAGCAGTGCGGCCTCGGCCTCTGTCGGCAGATCACCACGCGTCAGAAGCCAGATCATCTGCGCGAAGCTGACAGTGCCGACGAGCTGTTCGACCGGATGTCCGCGGAACCGGATCCTGCCGGGCGCCATGTCGATGATTGATGTGGCCCACCAATCGGATACATCGTTGTGTGTGTCGCTCATATCGTGCCCCCGCGCCTGAGTTCATTCAACTCTCCGTCCGACAGGCCGATTTCCCTCCAGACGGAACCATTGTCCTGGCCGAGCCGCGGCGGTGGTTCATCGACGGCCGGCGCTGCGCCGTCCAGCTTGATCCCGGTGGTCACCACCTCGATATCGCGGCCAACGCCCGGAACATCCGAAAAGCTTGAAAGAAACCCGCGGTCCGCAATCTGGGGCATGGCAAGGACCTCCGGAACCGACAGGACCGCACCGGCAGGCACCCCGATGCGGTTCAGTTCCTTCGCCCAATCGCGGGCGGGCCGGGTCTTCAACACTTGCTCGAGATCCTGCTTGAGAGCCGCGCGGTTCTTCTTGCGGTCCTCGCGGGTTGCATATTCCGGTCGATCGCGCAGTTCCGCCAGGCCCAGATGATCCGTCAGCTGCAGCCATTGCTCGTCCTTGTTTGCGGCAATGTTGATCAGGCCGCCACCGGCTTCGAAGGCACCGGAGGGCGCCGATGTCGGGTTCTCGTTGCCGTTCGGCTGCGGTGCCATGCCGGCGATCAGGTGGTTCGAGACCACCCACCCCATGGTGGCCAACACCGATTCCAACATGGAAATGTCGATGAATGTGCCGCGCGGCCTCGCATTCAGCGCGGCGGCAATGGCAAAGGCCGCTGTCATGCCGCCGACCGTATCAGCGACCGGGTAGCCGACGCGCAGCGGCGCGCTTTCGGCATCGCCGGTAATCGACATGACGCCCGACGCACCCTGTATGATTTGATCGTAAGCCGGGCGGTGAACCCAGGGACCGTCCTGGCCGAAACCGGAGATGGCGCAATAGATGAGATCCGGCCTGACGGATTTCAGGGCTTCATACCCCACGCCAAGCCTGTCCATGACACCGGGCCTGAAATTCTCGACCACGACGTCGGCGGTTTCCACAAGGCGCCGGAATAGCGCCTTGCCCTGCTCATGCTTGAGATTGACGGTCACCGATTTCTTGCCGGCGTTCTGGGCCAGGAAGGAAACGCCCATTCCCCGTTCGTTAAGTTCGGGATCGCCGCCGAGCTGTCTGGCAAGGTCACCACGTCCCGCCGCCTCGACCTTGATTACCTCGGCACCGAGATGAACGAGCTGGTGGCAGCAGAAGGGCCCGGCCAGGACATTGGTCAGATCGAGTACGCGAACGCCGTCGAGCGGTTTGGGCATTGCGGCACCTCCAGGGAGCATTGGTTCTGCCTGACAGAATTATGTTGCGCTAAACAGAACCATTTGATAGCAAATGGCCGAATTGTCAATTGGCGAGAGGAGCCGGAGTTGCGCGACGCAAAGGGTGTCGAGGCGGTTGAGCGGGCGCTGAAAATCCTGGATTGTTTCGATCCGGACGCCAAGGAAATAAGCCTCGCGGCGCTTTCGGAACGGACCGGCTTCTACAAAAGCACGATCTTGCGCCTTGCCATATCGCTTGAGCGCTTTGGCCTTTTGGTTCGCGGGGACAACGGCCAGTTTCGTCTCGGACCGGGGACGTGGCGCCTCGGATCAAACTACCGCAACAGCTTCGACATGGCGGACCTCATGCGTCCGGAGCTCAGGACACTCTCTCAAAGCACCAATGAAACCGCGTCCTTTTACGTGCGTGACGGAAACAGCCGCGTTTGCCTTTTCCGTTGCGAACCTTTGCGGGCAATACGGCATGCGATTGCCGAGGGGGCGAGCTTGCCGCTGGATCGCGGCGCCAGCGGAAAAGTGCTGCTTGCCTGTTCGGAAGACGAGTGTGAAGGCAAAGATGCCATCACAAAGGCCGGCTATGCGGTATCGATCGGGGAACGCGACCCCGAGGTCGCGGCAATTGCCGTTCCGGTCCGCTCGGACAGAGGCCGGTTGATCGGCGCTCTGGCCGTATCGGGTCTCGTGACACGCTTTACCAAGCAAAAACGGGCTGAACTGCTGGATGCGCTGAGAGAGAGCCAGCGCCGCCTTGACAGCAAAATGCCGGATTGACTCGTGGCAATCGCAGCAATGTGTATCGCCGATCCGCGGGCTTAGAAGAATCTACACGGCCGCTTGCCCGGACGTTGGAAGCGAATCTTCAATGGCAGGCCGGATCATATCGTCCAGTTGCCGCTCCAGAGGTCTTTCCGCAGCGAGCGCCCTGTTTCGCGCCCAACGCAACCGCCAGGCCCGCGGGTTCAACATCCAGTACGCGCCGCTGCTGCGCTCTTCACGAAGATCAAGATCCAGCATGCGGCGTTTGATGCTGGCCTGGATCCAGTGCCGCAAAAGCACATCCGTTTCGGGCATGTGTCTTTCGGCTGTGTTTGCAGGTTTCTCCGATTGACGCCGGGCCAGAACCTGGTCTGACGCGAGCTCGAACAGCATGCAGCTCCGTTTTCCATAGGTGACGCTATCCCATGGCCGCTGCCGCTTATGGTGCACAAAGTCGGAAATCGTTTCCGGATAGACCCCGAAACTGACCTGAGTTGCATAAAGCGCGCCCCAGGCAACGTCGCCTATTTGTCCGAATTCGCACGGGAACGGCAGTTTTCTCAGGCAGTCTGTCCGGTAGAGATTACTCGCCGAACTGCCCAAGATGGATGCCGGCAGGTAGCGCGTTGAAATATATGTCGCGACCTCTTCCGACAACAGCAAAGGCGATCGGATGCCATACAGGGAAATTATCTGGTGTATGGGCCAAGACTGTTCGGCCAACTTGCCTCTGTCGGTCATCAGGCGCGGCGGGCTGATCACGACGTCGCAATCCAGCGAAACAGCGGTCTGGCACAATGCCGTCAGACCGTCACGGCTGATCGTATCGCCCACCGTGGAGAAATAGACAAAAGGCGTATCGGCGTGGCTCACGCCGAAATTCCAACTCTCGTAGAGGCCCGGCGGATGCCGCAGAATTTCGACATTGTGGCCGGTAAGGTTCGCGGAGAGGTAATCCGATGTTCCGTCTTGCGAATAGCTGTCGACGACAACGACTTTTTCCACGTGCGGCATCCATGCGCGCATCGCTGCTACGTGGCGCGGCAACATGGTCATCACGTTGTAAGTCGGCACGACAACCGTAATCGGCAGAACCATGGGCGGTCAGGTCCAGCAAAAACGTCCATTCTTGTTTTGCGATCTATAGATCGGAAATTCAAAATTGCTACTGCACAAGTATTTGATTGCCCTATTTTTTGTGAACAGAGGCGTTTCGTCCCGAAATGATGACGACGCCGATTCCCGGCGGTGTGGCCGATCTTTTTCACCCGCATGCAATCATTGATTGCCGTTGACCCTCTCAAACAACCTCTGCCTTGCTTTCCGGAAGGCCTCATCTCGGCAGCAGATTCAAGCAGATAAATTGCGCCCGGGGAATTGGCCTCAATCGGCGCGTGTTTCACATTTTTCTGCTGCGTCTGTGCCTGGAGGCCGATAGACAATACGGATCTTCCAGCTATATTTCGCCCGCTTCGCCCGCTTCGCCCGCTTCGCCCGCTTCGCGCGCGGGGCGCACGGGCCGGACAAATTTGCGCAAGCTGTGTTTCAGACGGATCGAGGACGGGAAATTGGGATTGCTGCGGACAATCAAGAAGCTCGGCAAACAGGTCGTTCCGGGTCCGGTTCAACGCATTGTGAAGGACCGGGAGGATCTGGCGTTCCGCGATCTATTTCCTCGAAAGCCCGGTGATTTCGAATGGCGGCTTGGACCGCGGTCGCCTGTCGCATGCGTCGAAGCTTCACGGGAGCAGATCGGTCATCGCCTCTTCGTTTTCGGCGGATACATCCAGCTCAATCGCGTTTCCAACCAGTTTCTCGTGCTGGACCTGGAGCAGGAAACGTGGACCGGTCGCGGACGCATGCCGGACGACATGGCGCAGACTCATGTCGGGTCGACGAATGACGGCAAACGATTTGTCTTCCTCATCAGCGGCCAACTTGGCATCAATTGCTCGCCGGTGACGACATCCTGCTACAGTTTCGACACCGAAACGCAGACCTTTGCCGCACTTCCGCCCTTGCCGGAAGGCAGATACCAGCCTTTGGTCCACTATCTCGATGGGCGTATTCACTGCCTCTCAGGCGTCGGGCCGGACCGCAACACGACCATGAACGACCATTGGAGCATCGGCGTCGACGGGGGACGGGCCACCGAGGAGACGTGGAGATCGGAGCCGCCGCTGCCGTCAGGGCGCATTCATTCGGCAAATTTCCTCCACGGCAGCGGACTTTATGTTCTGGCCGGCCAGCAGGGCGACGTCCCGCGCGTGGCCGGCTCTGCCGACTTTGTCTGCAATTTCGACACGCCGCTGGATCACATGATGGACGAATGCTACCGGTTTGATCTCAAAACCGCTGAATTTCGTTTGCTTGAACCGGCACCGGAGAAGATTTCACACACGGAGCACGCCGTTGTCAGTGTCGGCTCGCATGTGATCCTTGCCGGTGGAATCTACGATCGCCTCACGATGGGCGATCACGTTTTGAGCTTCGATCTGGATACGGAAAAATGGCGCAAAATCGGCCATTTGCCTTACCCGATGAAAGCCAAGCTCGCAGCCTATCACGACGGGAGATTTTACATCCTGACCGGACAGCGCTGTTTTAGCGCCACCGACTTGCGCGCTGGCCGTGTGCTTGACACCGTATGGAAATCCGACACGCTCCCGGCTCTTCTGAGACAATAGGATGGCGCAAACGCAATCGATTTCGGTCGGCATGCTGGCGCTCGATCCGGGCTGGATCGCCGGAACATTGTATATCGGCGCCGCAGCACGAGCCTTGCAGCATGCGAACGGCGGGAATGACATTCGGCTCAAGCTGATCGCGCCGCGCGGAATGGATCTTTCCCATTTCTCGCAATTCATCGACGCTTTCGACGAGGTCCATCGTTTTGACCTTCCAAGGGCCCTGGAAAGCCGTTCCTGGCGCAGGATCAAGCTGCGCCAGCTCGTGGGCGGCATTCATCTGAGAAAGATCATCAGGAACCACGTCGACGTTGTTTTCCCCATACGCCGCCAGCTCGGTTTCCCGGTCCCGACACCGGCCATCGGCTGGATACCCGATTGCCAGCATGCCCGGTATCCGCAATTCTTCAGCGAAAAGGAATGCAGACAACGGGATGCCGAATTCCGGAACCTGGCGGAAAACTGCACCCAGTTGCTGGTCAGCAGTCATGATGCACGATCGGACCTTTTGCGGATTGCCGGGATGAAGAATGACAATGTCGGCGTCTATCGGTTCCGGACATTCCCGGAACCGGACTGGTTTTCGGCAGACGCCGCCGACATCGCGCGACGATACGATCTGCCGGAAAAATTCCTCTATTTTCCGAGCCAGCAGTGGAAGCACAAGAACCACGTCACATTGCTGAGAGCGCTCAAACATGTAACGGACCGGAATATCGGCGATATCGCACTGGTTCTGACCGGACGGGATTCCGACTACCGCCATCCCGATCACGGCAATCGGATCAAGGCCTTCATCGACGAGAACGGACTCCGCTCCCGCGTCCATTGGCTGGGCGTGCTGCAACGGCAGGAGCAGATCCAGCTCATGCGCCAGGCCGCGGCGATCGTGCGGCCTTCCCTGTTCGAGGGATGGTCAATGCTTGTGGAGGATTGCCGGGCCATCGGCAAGGAGGCTTTCGTTTCCGATATTGCCGTCCATCGGGAACAGGCCTACCGGCACGCGCACTATTTCAACCCGGACTCGGCGGACGCGCTTGCCGATCTGATCATGAAGCGCTGGCCGGTGCTGAAAGCAGGCCCCGACCCGGTGGCCGAGGCCAGCGCGCGGGAAGACGTCACGGAACTTTGCAGGGAAAACGGAAACCTGCTGATCAGCATCTTTGAAAAGGCGATGGCAAGCACGACCGGACGGCGCTGACCTGCGGGGGCTGGTTCTGAATGGCTGAGCTAAGTTGCCAACGCGTTCAACTACGCATCCGGTTGCGGTTGGCCTGCGTTTTCTGAACGACTAAGCTCAGGCAACGATAGACTGCAACCGGCACAAGGTTGCGGTTGGCCTGCGTTTTCTGAACGACTAAGCTTCATCGTTCTCAATGCATGGGCGGACGTAGGTTGCGGTTGGCCTGCGTTTTCTGAACGACTAAGCTGAAACGAGTAGCCGAAACGCCCATTCTCATGTTGCGGTTGGCCTGCGTTTTCTGAACGACTAAGCTTGCTCGTCGTGCTGAGAAGGGTCTGGGTCTGTTGCGGTTGGCCTGCGTTTTCTGAACGACTAAGCTCTGCAAGTATCGGGGCAAGTCAGCTTCGTCGTTGCGGTTGGCCTGCGTTTTCTGAACGACTAAGCTGAGCTTGCGCCGCGTCAGCCGCTCGGCCGCGTTGCGGTTGGCCTGCGTTTTCTGAACGACTAAGCTAGCATGCCTGAACGAATAGATCTTGTGACGGTTGCGGTTAGCCTGCGTTTTCTGAACGACTAAGCTCAGCGTCAAAAACTTCAAAAAGCCGCGCGCGGTTGCGGTTGGCCTGCGTTTTCTGAACGACTAAGCTTTGCGGCACCGAACCTTGTTGACCGGCTGGTGTTGCGGTTGGCCTGCGTTTTCTGAACGACTAAGCTGCCAGTTGCAAAGCTCTTCCCAACCGATGAGTTGCGGTTGGCCTGCGTTTTCTGAACGACTAAGCTTGCGCGCGTCCGGGGTGAACAGGCTCATACGTTGCGGTTGGCCTGCGTTTTCTGAACGACTAAGCTGGATGCGCGTCGTGACAGACGGGACGTTCGGTTGCGGTTGGCCTGCGTTTTCTGAACGACTAAGCTATGTGCCGTTTTCGGCATACATGCCGTTTTGTTGCGGTTGGCCTGCGTTTTCTGAACGACTAAGCTGCGGATCGACCTGGATGATGCTCTGAAAGAGTTGCGGTTGGCCTGCGTTTTCTGAACGACTAAGCTAGACGGTGGCTCAAATTTCTGATTTCAAAGGGATTTTGGGCCGCCGCAGCTTCGCATAAATGCACCAAGAGTTCAAAATAGCGCCAACTGGCCGGGATTTTTCTGACGTTTTCGTCGCGCTTGATCCGAAAATCGGACGATATTCTCGTATTGTCTGTCAGTGAACTGGAATATGAAAACATCGCCACGCTCGGGAAGGTTCGATTCTATCCGCCGGGTGTAAGCATCGAACTGTTCTTTACCGGCGCAAAAGCGAATGTAATTGGAAAACTGGCTCATTTCAAAGCCTTGATCAAGCAGGAACATGCGAAAATCATGTGCCGCCTTGCGTTGCTTCTTGGTCTCTACCGGAAGGTCGAAGGTAACCAGCATCCACATCAATCTATAGGCGGACAAATGGGTCGGACCGCCCGCCTCCCCGTTTCTTGCAGTGTAAAGAGTGGTCATTCAGCTTCGAGGCCGAGTCCGGCCAGAACGAGCGGGGCGGGGGGGTGTGGAAGATCAAGCTTCACCGAACCGTCCGTAAATGAGGTCGCGAGCGAGTGTACAAGACGCGACGCCTGAACGTTAAGCGGACTCGTCCCCTCCGCCGTGTCCAAATCCAGTGTTCCCAGATTGGCCAGCGCCTGTTTGGTTTCGCCGTCGACCCCCGTCTTTCCCGCATGCGCCAGATTGAGCGCCATGCGATCCACCAACGGCCTGTAAGGCTCCATGAGATCATCCGCCAATGCGAAGGCGTTGGCCTGATTTGAATGATGAATGGCAAGTGTCGGATGAAGCCCGGCCGCGCAAATCGCTCGCGATATGATGGCACGAAGAACAGTGTAACCGTAATTGAGCAAACCGTTTACACCTCCGCCATCACGATTGCGGCGGAACTCTTCACCCATCAGCATCGGCCAGTAGCGCCGGGCGGCCTGCGCTTCGAGATTGTCGGGATCACCGGATCGAACCTTCCTGGCCAACATCTCGAAAGCGCCAGCCTCGTGGCCGGCCGATTGCAGCACAGCGCCCTGATTGCGAATTTTCGCGGCGACGATCTTCTGCCAGGCCTGTTTTTTGAGCGGCAGTTTCGCATTAGCCTGGGCGCGCATCCTGGCCCCTTGAAGGTGATGGCCCTCGATTGGCCACAGGCAAGTGACTGGTGCGTGATTCGGAGCGCAGATGACAACCGGGATATTGCACTCCGACAGCCGAACGAAAACGGTGTTGGACCAGGTCAGGCCGTGAGCATGGGTGATCAGGCCGCCAATATCATCCAGCGCAATGCGGCCTATCTCCTCGCGATCCTTGACAATTGTGAGAAACCCGCGATAGACGCCCAGGTGGAGATCTTCGGTGGAGATGTCGACGATGCGGTCCATGATCAAAAATTACCATGAATTGCATCTCTTCAATAAAACAACCTTAAGAAATGGTAAACGAGCGGCCTTATTCGCGTGGGCCGGGATCTTGCACCTGACCGATTTCGTCGATGCGAACCTGGCGGGCCTTGAGTTTCTTCAGGCCGCCGGCTGTCGGTGAGATGTATTTGAACGGATCTGCGCCGTTAGCATCGCGGCTTTTTAACGCTCCAGCTTCGCTATGCTCCGCAAGTGTAATCTGACCATTGGCGCCAAATTTGACCACCCGGCAGATCACCCGCCTGCCATCCCTTTCGACGGCCACCATGTCGTTTTGGTGAAGGCTGATCAGCTTTTTGGCGGTGGGATGCTCTGCCCGAACCGATGATGCCCAACCGGGCTGATGCGCATCGAATGTCGAAACCACCTCGGCCACCCATTTGCCATTGGGCAAACGCCAGACATCGTATCGGAAGTTCGAGTCGCCCTTGTAGCCCTTGTAGGCCCGCCCGGCCTTGTCGCGGATAGGAATCGTCTTCAGCGGCTCGACGATCCGCACATGACGGATGCCCCTGAATTTCGCATCGGTACCGGCGAAATCGAGGATCGCCTTTTCAAAGGCCTTGCCTTCAAGGTCTCGCGTTGCCTGCCAGAGGCGGTCATGCAGTTCAGAGTGACCATGGCTGTTGCAGCGAATCCTGAAAATATCGGCGGCTTTTTTTATCTCAGTGATCGGAACGCGGCGTACGACGAGATCGTTGCCCTTGTCGTCCTTCTCGCCGGTAAAGCCGTAAGCGGTGTCATTATGCAATTGTCCGGCGGTCTGGCCTTTCCCCTCGGCGTAGCCCTTGCGGGACACCGTGCCGTGATCCGGTTTGTGGCTGACCACGGAAGCCTGCACCCGTTCGCGCAATTCGTCACGGAATCCGGGCCACGGATCAGGTATCTTCGACAGCACCTTTTCCGTTCCCTGCGCTTCGATTTCCTCCGATGCGGACGCGATTTTCTGAATCATCGAGCGGCTGGTGCAGGCGATGACGAAGGCATCGATGGAATGATGCCGGTGGTCCTTGCGGTTCTTCGGTTTCACCGCTTCTGTGTAGTTGTGATCGGGGAGAATTTCGTTCAGTCCCCATTTGCGGCGCAGCATTTCCGTCATGCGCCCCGGCAGGGCGCGGACCCGATTGTGACGGCGCAACACACCGTCGATGTCAGCCTGCCCGGCCGGATACAGCGCGGCGAGGTACGAAAGCGCGATGCGCGACAGATATTGCATGTCCGTCAGTTGGCGCGCCGCGAAACCTTCCTCATCGGCGAAGCGGTCCATGGCGTTGCGGGCAAAGCGCCATTGCTTGTTCCTGGGCAGGTTGCCGGCGCGCGCCAGAATATCGTCGTAGACGCCGTCCCATTCCGTTACCTCAGACGGCGCGCGATTGCGTTTCACCCGGTTGGCGCGCGCCTTGCAGAGCAGCCTGTTGGCCTGGCTGTCGTCCAATGTGCGCGAATAGGGCAGGATGTGATCGACATCGACCTCGGCCGTGAACACGTCGCCGATTGTGATCGGCTCTCCGGAATAGATGCAGACGCGGTTCAGCGGTTGGTCCGGATTGAGTTCTTCCCACAGTTTCAGCCGCAGACGGTTATAGCCGGTGTCAGGCTGACCGAGTTCCTCCAGTTTCTTAGACCGTTCCTCGGCGTCTCTGGTGTTCTTGCCGATCGCCCGGTTGACCTCTTCGCGCTGCTTGTCGGTGAGTTTCAACTCGCGGCCCAGTTCAATGGCGATACGATCCGGGCGACCGTGCTTGCGGATGATCGCGTTGACGACCCGGCGCAATTGGTTGAGCGCGATATGCACCGTCGGGTTGGTGATCCGGCCCATATGGCGGTCATAGGCTGGGTCCTTGTCATCGGGCGGCGCGCTGACGGAGCCCTCGCCAGGCGGAATATGCCGGGTCAAAATCTCCTGATATTTCGGCAGAGTTCTGCGGGCTTCGCGATCCGGGTCGTCCTCGGCATTTGTGCGGCCATAAACCTTGATCGCGGCCGCGGCCTCGGTGATGACTTTACCATCCTCGTCCGTGTCATGCTTCAACGCATCGAGAAGGTTGGCGAGCGCCGACGGCCCGAGCCGGCCATAGCCTTCAGGCAATTGCACTTTCATCACCGCATCGGCGCGCCCGTCATCCAGGCCGTAATCATTGCGCAACCAGGCGTGCAGTGTCTGCGGATCGGACTCCTCGCGCAGTCTTTCGATGATGGACCACTGCTCGTCTATGGATTTTTCGCTCCATGCGGGGCCGAAGCAATCCTTACGCGAAAGCGCGGCGGCGATGACATCACCCTCAAGCTTGGTACGGTTGTCCGTCTCCTTGTTAAACCGGTACTCCGGGCCAAGCTTCAAAAGCTTGCGCAGCGCCGGAAAACCGGCGGTCTTTGCGCTCTTGAGCTTGAGAATCAGGATATCGCGCTGCTCCGGCGTCAGCTTGACCGGGTTCTGATCCTCGCCGATCACGGCAAGCTCATTGACTTCCTTGTAGAGCCTGAAGGCCTGAAACAACGGATGCGCCTTGGGCAGCCGTTGTTCATCGGGATTATAGCTGCATTTGCCCACTTTCGGTTGCACCAGATCCCGCTGGTACAGGATGGTTTCGCGCAACGCGTCAACCTTATTTGGAGCAAGCAACTCCGAATGATGGCCCGCCTGCACCTCCATGATCGCCTTGAATTCTGTTTCCAGTTCGCTGCGGTCGGGATAGAACTCGTACCCGTCGCCCTTCAATTCCGGATCGCTGCTGAACTCGCTCACCGGCCGCAAGCGGGTGCGCACGGATTTGCCGGCCTGCCGCCGCTTGTAAAGGAATTCGCCATAGGTGCGGGCACCTTCGGCAGCCATGGCATGTTGCAAGCGCGACACGCCCGAAGCTATTTTCCCGGCCTCGTTATCGCGGCCGTCGGTCTTGCGGTTGGATTTGAAGCCGCGTCGCTGGTTCATCTGAAACAGAACGCGGCCGAGCTGGTACGGGGTCAAAGGCTCGTCCAGCGCCTTCGCCCGCAGCGCCAGAACGCTCTCCGACAGGTCACCGCCCTTGCCGTCGTCCGTGTCGCGGATCAATTTGTCGCGCTCCGCTTTGCTTTTCGGCATCAAGTCAAAATCTGAAAGCTGCTTCAAAAGGCGCTTCTTGCGCTTCAGCCTCCGGTCACGCTGTCGGCGCATGGTCCGGGCCTGCCGGCGCGCGACGGCAAGCGATTCCTTCGACTTCGCATCGCGCCCCGCCATGTCGGCGGCGGAAAAGATGCGCGTGCCGATATCGACAACGCGTCCTTCGCTGGTTTCACCGGGCTCTCCTTTCGTCTCGATAAGGGCCCAGCCGAGCGAGTTCGTGCCTAAGTCTAGTCCGAGAGTTCTTATATTCATTCCTCAAACGCCTTTACTTAATGAATGCAAATTCTGACATGGCCGCGTCAGCTAATTTGGTTGTGTGTTGGGGTTTTCGGGTCGCTATCGCAATTCGCGACTACATGGCCTGATCAGTTGCGGCGCTGACTAAATCGATGACACATAAAGTTGTAGCACAATACTCTCTTGCCAGATGGTTGCAAGAAAAGGTGTGTGGTTGCGACTGGACTATGTTTCTGAACATGTGCGGGAAAGAGGGGCTTCGGCCTCTCTTTCCCATTTGACGATTGTCGAGAGTCAGCCTATCGTCGCATTGTTCAGAAAACGCAGTCCAGCCGTTAACAAGCTGAGATATGCACCAAATAAGGCGCTCGCTCCGGCGGGCGCTTTTTCTTGTCGGACCAAATATGGCCTTTGCGCGCTGCGACGCCAGCTTTGTAGATTGTTCGAAAAAGCATCAAGCTTGTTTCAGAGCGTAAGTATCAGGCCGAACCCCTAAAAGCCGCTTTCGATGCGCGAGAAGACCAGGCTGGTGAAGCTGGAGATCTGCGCGCCGACGAAGGGGGCCGAGACGGCGACCGTCACCAGAATGGCGACAATCTTCGGAACGAAGGTGAGCGTGATTTCCTGAACCTGCGTAAGTGCCTGCAGGAACGCGATGCCGACGCCGACGAACATGGCCACAAAGACCGCGGGGCCCGAGGCCGCCAGAATGGTCCAGATGGCTTTTTGAACGATGTCGAGTGCGTCTGCCTCGCTCATGCCCAGCCCTTACGACACCGTCAGCCCGGCACCCATGACGACTTTCTCACCGGTATCGAGCACAGCGACAATGCCGTCATCATAGAGTTCGACTTGCTCGACGATACCCGTCACGGTCCCGTCATTCGAAGTCACGGTGCGGCCGATCAGCGATCCGGCCTGCGAGACGGAATTCGATGCAAGGAGTTCCTCGAGCCGCGCATTGGTCTGAATGGTCTGCTCGACCTGCGAGAACGAGGCAAGCTGGGAGATGTACTGGGTCGAATCCATCGGCTCGGTCGGATCCTGGTTCTTCATCTCGGCGACCAGCAGTTGCAGGAAGGTATCGTAATCGACCGTGGCCTTTTCGGCCGCGCTCGCCGCCGCCGAGGAACCCGTATGGGCGCTGTTAGAAACTGCTTCTACCGCCATGGCGCAATCTCCTTCTTGATGTCTTCCAGCGTTTCCACCGGCATCTGCCGGTTGTTGAGAATGTCTTCCTCGATCTTGTAGAGGGCGCGGATCGCCTTGAGCGATTCGAAAACACGACCCTCGGTGACCATGGCGTCGATGTGCTTGAGCTCGGTCAGGATCTGCTCGTTGCTGAAGCAGTTGAGCAGCATGACGATGGACTTCTTGAACATCGCATGGGACTGCTCGGCGCCTTCCGGGTTGATCAGCATCATCTGCACGATGAAGTAAAGCTGACGCAGCGGCGTCGATGCATCTTCGGGCTGCAGAACATGGTTCTCGAGAAGGAATGTGACGTCGTTCAGAAATTCCAGGCCGACTTTTCTGTCGACGCGGAGCACCGCGCCGTTGATGAAAATCTTCTCGCCGGTCTTGAGTGAAATGCGCAATGAACTCTTCATTTCAGACCGTCCCGGATAATTGATGAAATATCGATGATGCCCTCGTAATTCCGGGATTCACCCGATCGTATCTTCTCGGCCTCGCGCAGTATCCAGATGCCGATCGAAATAAGATTGGCGCGCAGTTCCTGCTCCAATTCGTTTTCGGGTGACCCGAGGTCCTCGATGAAACGCACCCAGACGCGGTTCACGAAAAACAGGGCTTCTATTGACTCGCGGGATTTCGGACCGTGCTCTTTCGCCTCCTCCAGCATCCTGATGGACTTGTCGAGAACCTGCCGTTCGCGGTCCTTGGAGTCAGCAACTGCATCTTGCTGCACTTCCGCATATGAGAACTGATACATTTCAGCTACCTTCGCCCTCTCCGTTACTCTCCGTTGCGCGTCCGACTACAGGTAATTGGTCAGACTCAACTGCTGGATCCTCGCTGTCAGCGTGTATGAGGTCTCGACCTGCGTCAGCAACAGGGTCAGACGCGTCGAAGCCTCGTAAACGTCGACATTTTCAAGTTCGCCGATATAGACCGACATCAGGTCTATCTGGACCTGGATCGAATCATTGGCCTTTTCGATTCGCTGCTCGGACAAGCCGAGTTGCGCCCGCTGGAAATCTATTCCGGTGATCGCCTGTGCGACATAGTCGATGGCGCGCTCGACAAGTTCCTGGCGCGTGTCGCTCGACAACGGCGTCGAGAGCATCTCCATGACGATCGTCGAGGCCATGGCCATTTTTTGCGGCCCGTCAGCATTGATCGTGGCGGAGCTGTCGATGACTTCATTCGTGTTGATGCGGTTGGTCATGACCTGGTCGTCGGCACTCGACCAGTCCGTGTTCCATCCCGCGCCAAGGATGAGAGGCTCCACCTGATTGGTCAGAAAATCATCAAGCTGCGCCGTCGTGATACCGGATGCGGCGGCGTCATTCTGCGTAAAGCCGAAATAGGCCAGATAGGCCGCGTCAAAGCTTGCCTTGGCCGCCGAGCCGCCTTCCGTGTAGTCCGCAAGCGGCTTCACATCGGTGTTGATGCCGGCGAACAGGAACTCGCCATTGGCCGATGAATTGGCGAAGGATGTAAAGTTCTGGAAGGCCGTCTGCACCGTTTCGGCAGCCACGTCGAGACGACCCCGATCGTTTATGTCGACCATGCTGATCAGCGTGTCGAGCACCTGCTGGGCGCTGTTCGCCATCTGCTCCAGCGCGTTCTGGGACGACGACAGGCGGTTGGTTACGAGCGCATTGCTGTCGATGATCGTGTGCAGCCGCGCCACATCGCGGTTCAGCGAAATGGTCTTTGCCGTCTGCGCACCCAGCTCCAGCCCGATATCGGCGTGGCGGCCGGTCGTCGCCTCGGTCTGGGCATTCATCATCTCAGCCTGGGCGCGCTGAACGGTCAGCCGCAGGGCGCTTTGTATGGCCAGGGTCGATACGAATGTCGTTTTCATCGCCCTACCTCACCGCCAACAGGGCTTGGAGCATCTCGTCGATCGTCTGCAGCAATTGCGTGGACGCCCGGTAGGACTGCTCGAGATCGAGGAGCAGCGCCATCTCCTCATCTATGTTGACGCCGGTTTCGTTGCTGTAGCTTTCGAAAATGCGAACCGTTGCCGCCTCGCGTGTTTCGGCGGCTTCAAAGGCCTGTGAACGGTAAAGTTCCAGCCAGCCGATCGAGTCGGACGCATAACCGATCATGCTCGCGCCATCGCCCGCAAGGGCGGCCGGATCGAAGGACATCGGCTCTTCCAGCCCCGTCACATAGCTGTCCAGCAGGCTCGAAAAGCCGGTCGCGCCGGAGGCGTTTGAAATGTACGCGGCTCCGTTGATGCCGCCATCACGCAGCAGCGCCGGATTGCCGGTATCCACCAGAACGGCGGGATTGACCGAAAGGGTCGCCGAGATACCGGGTTCGATCGTCGCGGCGGAAGGCACCGTGCCTCCGGACCAGGTGAACAGACCCGGTAAATCCGGAAGCGCAGATCCGCTCTGATCATGCTCGGCAAAAACGACGACCAGGCCGCGGGCGATCTCGTCCAGCTGGGACTGGTAGGTCGGGGCGGCGTTGTCCCTGATCTGAAGATAGGCGGCCAACTCTCCGTTCGCGGTTGTCTGCGGCCCATCGCCGGGCTGCAGGGCCACGCCGTCAATATAGACCGCATTGCCGCCGATCGTTGCGTCGAAACCGTTGGTGGGAACGAACGATACCGATCGCGGCACGGTCTCGAACAGGGTCTGACCGCCGGTCGTGTAGATCGCGATGTCGTTGCTGCCGCGCTCAAGCGTGCGAATACCGACAAGTGTCGAGATTTCCCGCAAGAGAGAATCGCGCGAATCCAGGGCCTGCGAGACATCTTCCCCGACAGCGGTGCCGGCAATGACGTCGTTGTTGACCGCCTCGAACTGCGTCAGCAGATTGTTGAGTTTGTCGACGCGCTCACCGATTGCCTGATCGGCCTCGAGACGGAGCTGCTGTGTGGAGGCCGAGGCATCGTTGATGCTGTTGGCGACATCCTGGGCGGCGGATATGACGGATGCGGCCAGCGTTGAATCGCCGGGCGTGGCGGCGAGTGTCTGCAGCATGTCCCGCAGGTCGCCGATATAGCGGGACGGCGACAGCTCGTAGTCATTGCCGCCCATCGACGTCTTCAACTGCTCCAGACCGTCATAGACGATGGCCTGCGCACTGCTCACCGAAAGATAGTCAAGCGACTGGTTGAACAGCACCGTGTTTTCGGCGCGCTGTATGGAGACCGACAATTCGCCGCCGAAATAGGTCTGGAGGGTCGGCGCGCGGCGTGCGTAGTCGGGATTGCCCGCATTGGCGATGTTGTCGGATACCACCAAGGTCTGTCTGGATGTATTCGACAGTATGGACTGTGCAGTACTGATCGCCGATGACAGTGACATTTCTTGGACTTACGCCTCCAGGGCCATTGATGGCCCTATCGTTTCAGATTGACGAGGACTTCCATCAAATCCGATCCGGTTTGAAAGACTTTCGAGTTTGCAGTGTAGCTGCGCTGGGATTCGATCATGCTGGTCAGTTCGTCGGCTATATCGACGTTGGATGATTCCAGCGCGCCCGAAACGATGTCACCGAAGTTGCCGGATCCTGCGAAACCGGTCGTTACGACACCCGATTCGCTGTTCTGGGCAAAAACGTTGCCGGAGATCGGCTTGAGTTCATCCGGGCTCGGCACGTCGGCCAGCGCGATCCTGTATTTGGGCTCAAGCGTGCCGTTCTCATATTTCGCGAACACAGTCCCGTCATTGGTGATTTCGACGCTCTCCACCTTGCTCGGCGCATTGCCGTTGACACTCGCGTCGCCGACATTGAACTCATAGGCAAGCTGGGTCATTCCGGAAAAGTCGATGCTCAGGCTCTGGCCGGCCGGCACGGGAACGGAAATCGATGTCGGGCTTGTTCCCGACAGGGTGCCGCTGGTCGCATCGAAATCGATCGTGACCGTTGACAGGGCCGCCGACGAATAGGGGAACGAGGTTCCCGCAGTGGCGCCGGCCTGGTCGTAAACCGCCACTTCCCAGGTGTTGGCCGCTGTCTTGGTGTAGTAGAAATCCAGCAGGACCTCGCCACCGAGATCGTCATAGACCACAAGCGAGCTCTTGTGCGTGTAGTCCGCGGTCGCCGAGTTGGTCGACGGAAACGGGCCGGGCGAGATGGCGGCGTCTGAATCCAGGTTGGCGGTGAAAATCCCGGAGGTCGAAGCTTCCGCAAGCAGTTCGCCCTGCAAGACATTGACGGGCATAAGGCCGTCAAATCCGTTTACGACGGGCGTGGGCGCTCCATTGGCATAATCGTAGCCCATCAGCATGTAGCCAGCCGCGTTGACAAGGTTGCCTTCGCTGTCGGGAATAAAGGACCCCGCCCGGGTGAGGAAAGACACGCCGGAACTGTCCTGCACGACGAAGAAGCCGTCTCCGCCGATGGCAAGATCGGTGATCGACGTGGTGAATTGAAGCGCGCCTTCTTCGGAAATGGCGTAGCGCACCGAGGTGCTGACACCACCCGAATTGTAGGTTCCGCCGGCACTCGGCAGAACAAGGGACGAAAATTCCGTCGAACTGCGCTTGTAACCGGTGGTGTTGGCGTTGGCTATATTGTCCGCAACCGTGCCCAGGCGCGCCGCCTGAGCGTTCATGCCGGATACACCGGTCCGCATCATTCCATAGAGGCTCATCGCACAATTCCCCGTTTGCGTTTGCGACAAGGTAGTTCTGCAGGCTTGCGCGAAACTGGCTTACCAGGCGAGCTTCGGGAGGCTGTAGAGCGAAATGGGGGCGGCGCGCCCGCACGGGCCGTCAAGGCTGCGGCGCCTATTGCCAGTCGATGCGGTAGCCGAGAAAACGCTTTGAATCGATCGGATCGAAATCGAGGCGCATGCGCAGCTTCTTGCGCAGCTTGCTGATATGGCTTTCCACCACGTTTTCTTCGACGTCGTCGTCGAAGATGCCGTAAATGGCATTGAATATCTGCGCCTTGGTCACGCGGCGGCCACGATTGGCGACGAGATATTCGAGGATACGCCGTTCACGGCGCGGCAGCGGGAAGGCCTGCCCGTCGATTTCCGGATCGCGCCCGTCCGAATAGACGCGGATCCTGCCGATCTCGGTATATTCCAGTTCCGGCTCCAGGCGCCGCCTGATTGCGGCGGCCCGCGCCAGGATCTCGCGAGGATGGATCGGCTTGCGGACAACATCGTCGGCACCGCAATCGAAGAAGGCGAGCGTGGTATCGAGAGATGGCTTGTCGCTGACGGCGATCACGGGGGCTTTGGACCGGTCTCTGATCACCCGGGGAAGGACCATGTTGTCACTGCCCTGACCGATCAGGAATGCTTCCACCGCATCAATGTCGGAATCCGCCGCCGTGTGGACCCATTCACCGAATTCGTCGGGATCAAATCCAGCAGATGGAACACCTTCTCTGCCGAACAGCGACGTGTACCCCTCCGTCACCAGTTCCCGCTCATCAACCACAACGATCATCAGTCCGCCCCCGAATCACTTTGTACCCCCGTTAATCAATTGGTAACGAAAGGGCGGATTCTCCGACAATTACAGAAAGTTAATGGTGCTTTTTCGTAGTTGAACGTGACGAGAGCCGTGATTTGCCACTAGATATAGTGGCTGCCTGTGGATAGGTGCATATTAACTGTGGAAATGTTAACGCTTGCATCAGCCGATTAATGAAATTTGTCTTGACAGGCCACCCCGGTGACACAATTGGGTGCACAACCCTCAGAAGCGTCTTACTCTACCAATGGTTGCTATTTGCAAAAGGATTTTGCCGCGTCCGTCCAGCGCCCATATCCGGTTGCCACCAGGTTGCGGATCACGCGGCAAACATATTTTTTCTGTGCCGGATCATTGTGCGGACCGGCGTGGTAACGGGCAACAGCCATCGTCCAACTGCTGTGGCGCCGACGCAGATCGGCGAGAAATTTTGCCGCGTAATCGACGTTCTTCGCGGGGTCCAGCATGGATCGCAGATCATCGAATTCACCCCGGTGGTAATAATGATTGATCTGCATGCAGCCAAGATCGATGAGCTTTTGCCCGCGGGCCCGGGCGCGGTGAAAGGCCCGCAGCGCTGCCGCGATATCCGTTGCAAAAACCGCCTCGCCCTCGATGTTCAAGGCGTAGGGATGCAGCGACCCCTTGCGACCGGTCTCGGCAAGGCCAACCGAATACAGAATGCCGACCGGCACACCATGCCGTTTGGCGGCGGAGGCGATCTGCCTTTCACATGAGCCGGTTGCCGCCGCGGCCTCAAAGATAAACAGCGTCAGCCATACCGGAAGTGCCAGCAGCAGCCGGCTGTTCGCTCGAAGCATTGTGATCATTGTCCTGCCCATCCCTTTCGCGCCGGCCCTGGCTGTCACCCGTTCCCGCATGGGGTGAATTGTGCTGTCCGGTATGGGTGGACCCGTCGCTTGACGCCTGATTGCCGCCCTGCGCGGCACCGGCCGATTGCTGCACGAATCCACGCTCAGACCCAGGTTGCTGGACGATGATCTGCTCGACCGTATAGCCTTGGCTTTTCAGAGCCTTCACGATGATGTTCTGACTGTCCGAAAGATGCCTGTAAGCTTCGATCGTTTCCACTTTCAGCTCCATGACGAGCTGACCGCCGGACAGTTTCAATGTCGCATCGACATTGCCCAGCTCCACGGGATTAAGCCGGATCTTGAGCGTATTGACCGTGTTCTGCACCTGATCAAGGCTCTGGGCGGAAATCGATTCCGCGCCGCGCAGCATCGCGCTCCAGGACGCATCGCCCGTTGCGGCGCTGACGACCGCGGCGGCACTCGACTGGCTGGCGGACAATCCAGGAAACTGCTTCGCCTCGACAACCGTCACCGTTGCGGTCGACAGGCTGACTTGCTCTCCACCGTCGGCGGGCGGGGCAAGCGCCGGTCCGGCGCCTGGTGTCGCGGTATCAGCGCTGCGCGCGAAGCCGAACAGATCAAGGGCCCGTCGGGCGCCGCCGGGTGGAACCGCGTCATCCTGTTGCCTGGCGCCGGCCTGGTCGCCATCCGCAAGCCGCTGAGACCGCGCTGCCCCGTCTGCGGCGCTCTTAAACTCGACATGGCGCAGGATCTCGGTGCCTTGCGAGGGCTGTTCTGATCCACCGGGCCCGGTAACGGGACGCGCCAACGCTTTTGCCGGCATGGAAGCCGGCACCACGCCGTGCGCAGCGGCCTGCTGCGGCAGGATCTGCGGCTCCGGCCGTCTGCCTTCATGGCGCGGCAATTCCGGCGGGTTGCTGTCTGCCTCCTCATTCGGGGTGGAGGCTGTTTCCGGGTCTTTTTCCGTCTTCAGTATGGGCGTTTCACGCAGGTTCACATGCGTTTCAGCTTTCTGCGACGTCGCAAGCGCGGGCTCAGTGGCGGTTTTCGGCGAAACCGCATTTGGCTCCGGTGGGGCGATGTCGCCATCCTTGAGCGCCGGCCTGTTCAGGATGGCGGCGTGCCGCGATTCGGCGTGCGCCGACCCTGACCGGGCATCTGCGCCGGCCGTTTGATTCGCCCCGCCGGCCGGCGTTTGCGAAACATTCGCCCCCCCGGACTTCGCCGCGGCGCTCGCCTCGTCAAAGGCTGTCCTGAAGGCGGTGTCCTGGCCGGACATGGCTTGTCCGCGCTTGCCGGCTCCAGCGGTCTTGCCGAGAAGCGCGACGGCGTCCGATGCCCCTTTTCCGGGGTTCGATGGCGGATTGCTATTCATCGCTGCTCCCGTCCAGTAATGTGTCTATCTCTTCAATGGTCGCGCGCTTGTTCGTCAGGAACTCAACATGGCCCGACGTATCCGTTACCGGCGCGTCCGTTTCGTCGTTCTGCGGCCCGTCGTCATCCGGCACAACCACTTCGGAAGACGGAACCGGCATTGCCAGTCTTTGTGCATCGGGCGGCGCCATGACCTGCCTGGCAATGGTCTTTGCAGCGTCACGCAGGGCGCGGTCCCGTTTCGAGAGTCTGTCGTCCGGAATGGCTGCAATGGTCTCGAGCGCCTCTGTCACATCGCCTGTCGGAACCCTGGCGATGCCGGCATAGAAGCCCGCCAGGTCACGCACGACATCCCGATTTTCGCCGGACAGCGCCTCGGCGCGCGAAGCGGCCAGAAGCGCAATCTCCTCCTTGCCGGCAATCGTGCCCATGCGCGCCATGCGAAGATAAATCTCCCGCTGCCTCGGACGGTCCATCAGCGACAGGATGTAATCGACCCGGTCTGAATCGACATTCTCCGAATGGAACACGATGGCATAGACGAATATGTCGACGAACTGGCTGGCATAGGGGGAATGCAGGAACCTGCGGACATAACGTTCGGCATTGTCGAGCGCCCGGTCCACATCGCCGGTGCGCGACGCGATGTGGGTGGCACGGCGAAGGGACGATTCCTCGATAATCGTGCCGGGAGCGAGCAGGCGGGCCCAGTCGAACAGCCGCATCGCCTCCTCTTCGTCTCTCGCCGCAACGACATTGGCCGTAACCAGCATGAGATAGGCGCCCAGGCGACCATCCGCGAATTCGGGAAGCAGTTCCTGGAAAACGGGCCTTGCGGTTTCGGGCGAACCGGAAAAATAGGCATGCAGAGCCGCAGCAAGGCGGCGGTCGAACCGCTCCTCCACGTCTCTTTCGACCAGAAGCACCAGCGTCTCGGGATTACCGCCGCTCATCGCATAGATGAAGGCGGCCTCGACATTGCGGCGGTCTTCAAAGGCTTCCTGACCGGCGGAGCGCAGATTTTCGTCAACGATCTTGAGAAGATGGCGCTGCATCTCGCCGGCCGAATGGTCGCCCTGAACCACCGAATCCTGCACGGATTGAAGGGAGCGTACGATCTTGTACGGGGCCAGCATCGCGTCATCTTCATTGGCCGCCGCATGTGCCGCCACCACACACATATTGTGCAACAACAGGCCAAATAGCAGCGCCCGAAACACACGCTGCGAGGCCAATCCAGCATTTCGCTTCAAAATGCGCGCCATGTTGGCCTACCCCGGAGGTCCGACAATCAGGATCTCAATGCGCCTGTTGGCATCGGCCAGCGGGTCTTCGGCGTTCTTGAGCTTGCGGTCGGCGAAGCCCGAGACTTCGACGATGCGGTTCTCCCTGAGCCCGCCGCGGACGAGCATGTAATAGGCACTGTGCGCGCGGTCCATCGAGAGCTTCCAGTTGTCGTTTTTCGTTCCGGCAAACGGACGGGCGTCGGTGTGTCCGCGCACGGCGACGGGCCCCTGGCGCTCGGACAGTATGCGACCGATTTCGCCCATGGCCAGGACAAGATCCCGTTTCGGAACGGCAGACCCGACATTGAACATTCCACCCTTCAGCTCATCGGTGAGGGAAACCAGCAACCCGCCATCGACCGGCATGACCGTCAGCCCGTCACCGAGCTGGATCTGTTCCTCGGTCAGCGCCTGCTCGATCTGTTCCTTCAGTTCGGCGGCCTCCTGCATTTGCTCCTCGTCAGGCGCCTGCTCACCTTCCGCGACGTCAGCGGCCTCCTCGACCTGGACCTCACCATCCGCGCCGATGACCAGGCGGCCGGTTTTGCCGCCGGCCGCCTCACCGGCAATGTCAACCGCCTGTTCCAGCTCTTCGCTGACCGGTTCGGCAGCCTCCAGCGCTTCCTCGATGGCATCGCGGCTGCCGCCTTCCAGGAGCCCGCGCTCCGCGCCTGTTTCCGTTATATCGGCGGAGGTGGCGATTTCGACCGCCTTTGACCAGAAGTCAGGATCGAACGGATCACGATAGGCCTCGCCCCCGGACGCGCCAGTCGCCGGACCGGACGTGTTGGCACCGCCCTCCCCGGCAGCGCTGACATTGGTCTGCTGTCCGGTTTCCAGGGCTATCTCCGCAAGGACGGAGTAAGGATTTTCGAAAAAATCGGCATCGGAGTATTTGACCTCCTCGCCTGCGGCCGAATCGATGTCGTCGCCACCGCCCGATTGCGGCCCGGACTGGTAACCGGCCTTGTCGCTGTCCGACAGATATTCGACCTCATCGCCGACCGTCGCCTGATCCTGTTGTTTCAGGCCCCGCTCGGCGGGTTTGTTGTCCGTCAGTCTTATCGGATTGAAATAGCTGGCAACGGCCGCCTTGGTCTCGTCATTGGAGGCGTTGATCAGCCACATGACCAGAAAGAACGCCATCATGGCGGTCATGAAGTCGGCATAAGCGATCTTCCAGGCGCCACCGTGATGCCCGCTGTGATTGCCACTGCGTTTCTTGACAATGATGATCTCGCCACCGGAGTGGTGTTTCGACTGGCTCTCGCTCAAGGAAGCACCTCACGCAGGCGGCCCGCCCATTCGGAAAGGCGCGTGCACAACACCGCATCGTCGATACGCACTGTCAGATCGAATTCATCGCTCTCGATGAACTCCAACTGCGCGGCATCGTCTCCGAGTGCGTTTTTCAGGTTGTCGAAAACCGATGCGGGGCCGGTGATCGTCATGACGGTCGCCGAACGGTCTTTCATGGTCTGGCGAATGGCTTCGGCCAGGGAAGTAACCATCTGTTCGCTCAAGGACTGTTCGAAGACCGGAGCAAGAATACGGGTAACCTGGGCTCCCACCGTTTCCACCAACTCATCGCACAGCGCGTCGTAGCGGGATGCAACGACGGTCGAGAAATCCTGTTCGTAGCGCGTACGCAGTTCGTTGATTTCATCCCGGTGCCGCCCGCGCTCCTCCTCGAAGGCTTCCGTCAGGCGCGCTTCCGCAGCCTCGGCTCCCTCGGCCCGTCCGCGCTCCATGGCTTCGGCCACCTCGGCCTCAAGGTCGACCGGTGCCGCCACGGGAAGCGACGGTTCCGGCGCAACCGCTTCGATCGGCGGCAGCTCGGACGGTCCAGACAGCAACCCGATGTCGTCCGACACGACAAAGGTCTCGGGCTTTCCGAAATCTTTCAGATAGCGTTCAATCGCCAAGGCCATTCAATCACCCTCGGACCGGTACCGCCGGTCCGTTCGCATGCAGCTTTTGCCGCAAAGCATAGGTATCGAAACTTGTGCGAAGGTGATGGACGAGCCGGAGCGGAGCGGCCGCAACCGTCGCAATCCGGGAGAAAGGCGGCCGGTACGACGGCCGCCTCAATGTCTCGTGTTCAGTGCTAGCCCTGGAAGAGCTGCAAGACGTTCTGCGACGTGGAGTTGGCGATCGACAGCGCCTGAATGCCAAGCTGCTGCTGTGTCTGCAGGGCGTTCAGCCTTGTCGATTCCTCGTTCATGTCCGCATCGACCAGGCGTCCGACACCCTTGTCGATCGAGTCCATCAGGTTGGACACGAAGGTCTCCTGCATCTGAACGCGGCTGTTGATGGCACCCAGATCCGAGGCCACATCCGTCAGCTGGTTGAGAATCTCGTCGGCCACGCGGATCATCGCCTCCACTTCGGCATCGGTGGTCGATCCGGACAGGACGATCTCCGTTCCGGTGCCGCCCGTTCCGCCACCGTCGATCAGGAAGTAGTTGTCGGCGGTGCCGGTCGGCGTGTCGAGCAGCGCATCGGCGTCGATATCCTTGGTCAGGATACCGCCGGCATCCGAGCTCGTGTCGATCAGGACAACAGCCGCGACATCAACGTCGAGGGTTGCGATCGAAACGTTGCCGGAAGCCGAACGGTTGAACGAGCCGACGATCGAGGCGGTCGCGGCCGCGGCGCCGGTGTCGTTGTAGAGCCAGTTCTCGCCGCTGAAGGAAGCCGATTCAGCAATCGAGGAAAGCTGCTTCTTCAGTTCTGCCAGTTCCGAATTGATCTTTACCTTGTCGACCCCCGGCTCGGCGGCGGCGACAAGCTTGGACTTGATCTCGTCGACAACATCGATGGCGCTGTCGAGTGCGGTGTAAGCGACATCGACCTTGGCGGCGCCGAGGCCGAGCGCGTCACTGACGGTTGAAAGAGCCTTGTTGTCGGAACGCATTGTCGTTGCGATCGACCAGTAGGCGGCATTGTCCGACGCTGTTTCCACCCGGTAGCCCGATGATATTCGCGCCTGCGTCGTTTCCATGGAAGAGTTGATGCCACGCAGCGTCTGAAGCGCGGCCATCGCGGCGGCATTGGTCATAATGCTGGTCATCAGGCTGCCCCTGTTACCAATAATCTTTATGAGGGGGACATGCCGGATCGTTGTACCGGCAATAGCGGCTGGCATCATGCCCGCTGATCCGCTTTGAAAAGGTCAGCCCGCCATTCGTTAACAAATCTATTCAGGCTATGGTTAACAGAGTATTAACCGGCTTCGCAAGTTGTTAAATTTCGTAACGAAAGTGTAAATAAAATCAGGCCCATGAAAGGAAAAACCGCACCACTTGCGTGATACGGTTCCAGATCTGCCGCAAATTTGCACCCGGGCGAATCGCTGGTTCGTGCGGCTGCGATGCCCGTATTGGCGGACCCGGCCCTAAAGAGGGCCGGGTGTTTCCTGTTACTGGAAGAGCTGCAGGATGTTCTGCGAAGCGGAGTTGGCGATCGACAGCGCCTGGATGCCGAGCTGCTGCTGCGTCTGCAGAGCCGACAGCCTTGTCGATTCCTCGTTCATATCCGCATCGACCAGGCGTCCGACACCCTTGTCGATCGAGTCCATCAGATTGGAAACGAAGGTCTCCTGCATCTGAACGCGGCTGTTGATGGCGCCCAGATCCGAGGCCACATCCGTCAGCTGGTTGAGGATCTCGTCGGCCACGCGGATCATGGCTTCCACTTCGGCATCGGTGGTTGAGGCGGAGAGGGAGATCTCCGTGCCGGTGCCGCCCGTTCCACCGCCATCGATCAGGAAGTAGTTGTCGGCGGTGCCGGTCGGCGTGTCGAGCAGCGCATCGGCGTCAATGTCCTTGGTCAGGATACCGCCGGCATCGGTCGTCGTGTCGATCAGGACAACAGCCGCGACATCAACGTCGAGGGTTGCGATCGAAACGTTGCCGGAAGCCGAACGGTTGAACGAGCCGACGATCGAGGCGGTCGCGGCCGCGGCGCCGGTGTCGTTGTAGAGCCAGTTCTCGCCGCTGAAGGAAGCCGATTCAGCAATCGAGGAAAGCTGCTTCTTCAGTTCTGCCAGTTCCGAATTGATCTTTACCTTGTCGACCCCCGGCTCGGCGGCGGCGACAAGCTTGGACTTGATCTCGTCGACAACATCGATGGCGCTGTCGAGTGCGGTGTAAGCGACATCGACCTTGGCGGCGCCGAGGCCGAGCGCGTCACTGACGGTTGAAAGAGCCTTGTTGTCGGAACGCATTGTCGTTGCGATCGACCAGTAGGCGGCATTGTCGGAGGCGGTCTCGACCCGATAACCGGACGATATGCGCGCCTGCGTCATTTCCATGGAAGAGTTGATGCCACGCAGCGTCTGCAGCGCGGCCATAGCGGCGGTGTTGGTCATAATGCTTGTCATTGTCTGCCCCTTCTGACAGTCGACATCTAAGGGACATGCCGGAGTAGTTCACCGGCAACGACGGTGTCGCATCATGCTCACCTGGGGCCTGCCCTTGAAATGCCGCAGGCCCGGTCCGTCATTCGTCGCCACTACAACACATTATTAAGGTTAATCAATTCTGAACAAAGCCGGGATCGGATTACTTTTTTTGGTTAATGGATTGCTAATTTCGGCGCGGCACCCGGCAAGCGGCCGAACAGCCAGGCAACGAGGCCGCCTTCCTGCGAAAAACAGAACGCCGCAACCCCGACGGGAATACGGCGTATCATCGTGCCGAACGAGATGCTGTCATAAGAAAGGAGCGGCCTGACGGCCGCTCCCTGACTTGCCCTATTCCATCAATGGATGGCGCTCTTAACGGAAGAGCGAGAGAACGTTCTGGGTGTTGGAGTTGGCGATCGAAAGCGCCTGAATGCCGAGCTGCTGCTGAGTCTGAAGCGCTGCCAGACGTGTCGATTCCTCGTTCATGTCGGCGTCGACAAGACGGCCAATACCCTGATCGATCGAGTCCATCAGGTTGGACACGAAGTCCTCCTGCATGGAGATACGCGAGTTGACCGCACCCAGGCTGGATGCTGCATCGGTCAGCTGGCTCATGACCTCGTCGGTGACGCGGATCATCGCCTGGATCTGGGCATCGGTGGTGGAAGAGGAGAGGGAAATCTCCGTACCCGTACCACCGGTGCCGCCACCGTCGATCAGGAAGTAGTTGTCGGCGGTGCCGGTCGGCGTGTCGAGCAGCGCATCGGCATCGATATCCTTGGTCAGGATGCCGCCGGAATCGGTCGTCGTATCGATCAGGACAACAGCCGCGACATCAACGTCGAGTGTTGCGATCGAAACGTTACCGGAAGCCGAACGGTTGAACGAACCGACGATCGAAGCGGTCGCAGCAGCAGAGCCGGTGTCGTTGTAGAGCCAGTTCTCGCCGCTGAAGGAAGCCGATTCGGCGATCGACGACAGCTGGTTCTTCAGCTCGGTGAGTTCGGAGTTGATCTTCTCGACATCAACGCCCGGCTCAGCGGCAGCAACCAGCTTGGACTTGATTTCGTCAACAACATCGATCGCGCTTTCCAGACCCGTATAGGCGATGTCGGTCTTGGCAGCACCAAGGCCAAGCGCGTCACTGACGGTTGAGAGAGCCTTGTTGTCGGAACGCATGGTGGTTGCGATCGACCAATAGGCGGCGTTGTCGGAAGCGGTCTCGACGCGATAACCGGAAGAAATACGCGCCTGCGTCGTTTCAAGGCCGGAATTGATGGACCGCAGCGTCTGCAGCGCGGCCATCGCCGAGTTGTTTGTATTGATACTCGTCATGGAATTGTCCCTCGGGTTACCCGATACGATAGGGGACATACCGGACTTGATTACCGGTGATGGCGGATCGGCATCATGCCTGCCGGCCTCCCGACGCTCACGTGGGGACCTTTCCCGTCATGTTGCCAGGCACTTTGACGGTCAGCGGTTACGAAATGGCTAACATCCGGCAGATCGGCGCCACAATGGCGCGAATATCTAAAAAACATGGTTAACAAAGGGTTTACGCCGGTTCGGTGACCGGTCACACGAAGGATCGCACCAGGCTTCCCACGAGCAGGTTCCAACCGTCGATCAAGACGAAGAAAAGGACCTTGAACGGCAGCGAAATCGCGGTGGGCGGCAACATCATCATGCCCATGGACATTGTAATCGTCGCCACGACCAGATCGATGACCAGGAAAGGCAGCACCACCAGGAAGCCGATCTCGAAGCCGCGGCGGATCTCCGAGATCATGAATGCGGGGATGAGCACGCGCAGATCGATCTTGCCGTCGGTGGTCACCGGCTGGCCGCGTTCGGCGGCAAGGTCGATGAAAAGATTCAGGTCCTTGTCGCGCGTATTGGCCAGCATGAAATCGCGGAACGGATCGCCGATCCGCTCGAAAGCCTCAGCCTCGCCGATCTCGTTGTCGAGCAGCGGCTGGATGCCGTTATCCCAGGCGCGGTCGAAGGTCGGCGCCATGACGTAGAAGGTCATGAACAGCGCAAGGCTGATGAGAATGAGGTTTGCCGGCGTCGTCATTAGCCCCATGCCGGCGCGCAGGATCGCAAAGGCGATGATGAACCGCGGGAAGCTGGTCACCATGATGAGGATGCCGGGTGCGACGGACAGCACCGTCAGCAATCCGAATGTGCGGATGATCCAGCTGGCGACTGAACCGTCCACCGGCTGCGTCAGCACATTCGGGTCCAGTATCTGGGCATCGGCTGTGGCCACCATCGCCATCATGGCGAGTGCTGCCAGAACAAATCGTGTCATTCGATCAGAAAGGTCCGGAAGAGCAGTTTCGATACACGGCCGTTCGAGCGGATCACGGCACGTTCGGAAAGGTCGTCACGCAGGTGCTGGAAGCCGCGCGGTCCCTCGATCTGAGGCAGAGAGACCGTTCGCATATAGGCCATCACGTCCTGATGGATCAGCTCGGCCAGCGTCGGGTCGGGCTCCTTGTCGAAAACGAGCGCCACCTCTACCCGGACCCAGCTGCTTGACGGGAAGGACAGGTTGGTGGTGATCGGCGCAAGGGTGAGAATCTGGGGGTCAACGACACCGGAAGCCATTTCGGCCTCACCATCCGCCGCATCTTCGTCTTCACCCGTTTCGGTGCTTGCCGCCTGCTCGCGCGCCTCGGAAGCCTCTTCACTGTTCTTGGCGCCGGCAATCATCCCGACAAACCAGCCGCCGCCGCCGGCCAGGGCCGTCAGCACGAGCAGGACGACCGCCGTAACGATGAAGGATCCGCCGCTCTTATTCGTCTTTTCTTCAGGTGTCGTCATGTCACCCTGCTTGGCCGTTTGCTCTAGATTGGTGAGTAGATATCCACGATCTGCTGACCGACCGGCGGCTGTTGGACTTCCATGAGCCTGCCGCGGCCGCCATAGGAGACGCGGGCCTCGGCAATCTTCTCATAGGCGATCGTATTGTAGGCATCGACGTCACGCGGTCGCACGATGCCGGCGATGTTCAGAATGCGCATTTCGTAGTTGACGCGCACCTCCTGCGATCCGCTGATCACGAGGTTGCCGTTGTCCAGGACGCCGGTGACCACGGCAGCAACGCGCAGTTCAAGTTTTTCGGAGCGCGCCGTCGTGCCCTTGCCTTCGGTGCTGGTGTTCGAACCGAATGTCAAACCGAACTCTCCGTTGGAACCCGCCCCGTTGACGGCATAGTTGCCGCCGGCATTGATCCCGCTCGAATTGGTGCGGTCCCTGTCGGTGGCATTGTCGAAGGTCGCCTTGTCGTTGATGGCTATGTTGACCGTCAGTATATCGCCGACGGACATGGCGCGGGCATCCTTGAACAGATCACTTTGGGTGTCTGTCCACAGGGAATAGCCGTTGCCGGGCTTGCGCGGCGGTTTCGGGTAAAGCGCCATTTGCGGTGTCTGGCCGTAGCGCAGACCGCTGCCGATCGGGCTCATCGCAGGCGCGCGACCGATGTCGTTGAAGGTGCTTGAACCGCAACCGGCCAATAAAAGCCCAAGCGATATAACGAATAGTCGGGCGTTCATGACGGTTCATCCGGTATGTTGGCATCCGCGGCGCTGGCTATGATGCTGGTGAGGTTCGCGGCCGTCTCGGCTTCCATCTCGTTGAGGATCTGGCTGGCAAGCCGCGGTTTCAGTTTCATGATGATGGCGGCCGCGACGTTCACGTCGACGAGCTCGAGCTTCTCCGCCGCCGAATCGGCCCGCATATTCTTGTATATCTCGACCAGGCCGCCTTCCGCCTTGACCAGGAAATCATTGCGCAGCTTCAGCCAGTGTTCATATTCGGCGCGGCGCTTTTCCAGCGTCGCGATGCGGTCCTCGATATCCGACTGCAATTGTTCGAGTTCGCTCTTCTGCAGCAGATAGCGCCGGTCGCGCGCCGCATCGGCGATGTTCGTGCAGAAGGCGCGGATCTCGTCGGTGATCTCGTTCTGGATCGCCTCGTCGTCCTTTTCGGCAGCAATCGACAGGCTCAGCGGCAGACCCCAGGCGCCGAGGCCCGTTGCCAGCGCCAGGGCCGCGGCAAACAATTTGCTCAGGATAGGTCGCGCGGTTTTCGTCATTGCAGCACCAGTTCCGCCTGCAGGGCGCCTGCGGACTTGATGCCCTGCAGGATCGCGATGATCCCGTCGGGGCGAACGCCGATGCTGTTCAGTCCGGCGACCAGCGTCTGAAGATTGGGTCCGTTGATTATTGCCACCTGCCCGCCTTCCGTCATGGCGGTGATATCGGTCAGCGGTTCGACCGCCGTCACGCCATCGCTGAATGGCAGAGGCTGCGAGATGACGGGCGATTCATTCACCCGGATGGTCAGCGTCCCGTGGCTGACCGCCACCTTCGAAATGCGCACGTCATGCCCCATGACGATCGTTCCGGTGCGCTCATTGACGACAACACGGGCCGGTGCATCGGTCTCGACCATCAGCCGCTCGATCTCGGCAACGAAACGCGGCAGCGCGACATTCTTGGGCCGTGAAACGCTCACGGTTGTCGAATCGTTGGCGCTGGCCAGCATGCGGCCGTATCGCTTGCCGGTATGACGGTTGATGGCGTCGGCGACCGAGACGGCCGTCGAAAAATCCGGGTTGCGCAACTGGAAGGTCAGGTGGCCGGTTTCGCTGAAACGCATCGGGATCTCGCGCTCAATGATCGCACCGCCCGGTACCCGCCCCGTCGTGGTAACGCCCGATGTGAGGGTCTGCGCGTCCCCTTCCGCCGTAAATCCGGATACGACCACGGAGCCTTGCGAAACGGCGTAGATGTCTCCATCGGCAGCCGATAGCGGCGTCATGACAAGAATGCCGCCGCGCAAGGATGTGGCATCGCCAAGCGACGAGACGCTGACATCGATGCGCGAACCGACGCTTGCGAAGGGTGGCAGGTCGGCGGTGACGATCACCGCCGCTACATTGTTTACGCGGGCCGACTCGCCTTCCGTAGCAATGCCCAGATTCTCCAGCATTGCGCGCAGGGACTGTTCGGTGAAGGGAGAACCGCGAAGGCTGTCGCCGCTCCCCTGGAGACCGATGACGAGGCCATAGCCGATAAGCTGGTTCTGGCGGGCGCTCTGCAGGGAGGCAATATCCTTGATGCGCGATGCCGCCGCCGCCTGAAAGGCCGATGCAAGACCAATCGCTATCGCGAGTGCCGCCGCCGCCCACCTCATTGCGCTGCAACCCGGATCGTGCCGTCGGCCATCACAGTGCCGGAGACCATGACACCGGTGTTGACGTTGCGCACGCGAATGAAATCGCCGACGGTGCCATTCTTCAGGGGGCTGCCCGGGGCCGTGATCATCAATCCGTTCTGCGAAAAGACCATCGTCACCACGGAACCGCGCTCCACCGTATAGGGCTCGCGCACGGACGATACCGGAACAACGCGACCCGGCAGCAGGGTCCGCTTGGCGATCATGCCTTCCACCTGGTCCATGGAGGACGCAAAGTCGCGCCGCACATTCCGGTTGGTCACCTTGACCATTTCCAGCATATGCGCCTCGACCGTTTCGCCGGGATAGATGATCTGCTTCGGAATGACCGCATAGGGCTCGGCGGCCGCCACGCGCCATGCGCCTGCCAGCAGGAACAGGGAAATGGCGAGGGCGGCCCGGATCATCATCGCGTAATACTCTGCGTTCTGTTGGATCACATGTTCTGCGAAACGATCGCCGCCATCTCGTCGGCCGCCTTGATCACCTTGGAGTTCATCTCATAGGCGCGTTGAGCGGAAATCAGATCGGTGATCTCCTTCACGGCATCGACATTGGAGGCCTCGAGATAGCCCTGCTCAATGGAGGCAAATCCCGGATCGTCGGGCACGCCGACGATCGCCGTGCCCGAAGCCTCGGTTTCCTGGAACAGATTATCGCCCAGCGGCGCCAGGCCGGCCTCATTCACAAAATTGGCGATGGTGATCTGCCCGACCTCTTGCAGGTTGGCATCATCGCCGACCCTTACAAAGACCTGCCCGGACTTGGTGATCACTGTCTCGCTGGTGTCCTGTGGAATGGTTATGGCAGGCTCAATCGGGTAGCCGTCAGCCGTCACAATCTGGCCATTGGCATTGGTATTGAGCGCCCCGGACCGCGTGTAGAGTGTTTCGCCATCGGTATTCTGGACCTGGAACCAGCCGCGTCCGACGAGCGCCAGATCCATCGCGTTTCCTGTATTGACCAACGAACCCTGGATATGAACGTTTCGGATCGCCATGGTCTGCACGCCGAGGCCGATATAGGCGCCCTCGGGAACAATCGCCTGATTGGCCGCGGTGGGAACGCCCTGCGCCTTCTCGACCTGATAAAGCAGGTCCGAAAATTCAGCGCGCGCGCGCTTGAAACCGGTCGTGTTGATGTTGGCGATGTTGTTCGCGATGACTTCGAGATTGAGTTGCTGGGCGTTCATGCCCGTCGCAGCGATGGCCAGTGCTTTCATTGGCTTTCTCCTCAGATGGCCATTCGGCTGATTTCGAGATAGGCGGTGACGATCTTGTCGCGCACGGCGATCGCGGTCTGCAGCGTGCGCTCAGCGCTCATGACCGCATCGACGACTTCCTGTGTTCCAGCCTGACCGTTGATGCCTTTCATCGACATTTCCTCGCCCTGGCGAATGGTCGCGGTCATGTCGGCGACCATGTCGGACAGCATCGCGGCGAATTCGGAGTCGCCGGAGCCGGTTGCTGCACCGGCCGCGGACGACTGCGCCGCGACGTCGGCGGTTTCGCCGGCCGGCCGGGTCAAAGACGTGATTGCGGCGGTGCCGGCCAGTTCGATCATCACGACGTCCTCAACAGATCAATGGTCATGGAAATCAGCTCGCGGGCCTGCTTGATGGTCTGCAGATTGGCCTCGTAGGAGCGGTTTGCCTCGCGCATGTCGGCCATCTCCACGAGCACATTCACATTGGGCAGCTTGACCATGCCTTCGGCGTCGGCGGCCGAGTGCCCGGGATCGTATTCGATCGAAAAATCCGAATTGTCCTTGCCGATCGATTCGATGCGGACCATCGAAGCGCCGGTCAGCGCATCGAGTTCGGATACGAAACCGATGGTCTTGCGCTGATAGGGATCGGCCCCGGGCGCCGCGCCCGTGGTCTGCGCATTGGCCATGTTCTCCGCCACCACGCGAAGGCGAACGGACTGGGCCTCAAGTCCGGAAGCAGCGGTTCTGAGGGCCGCCGAAAGGGGATCGATCACCGTCATTTCGCCACCGTCTGCAGCATCATGCGGTGAAAGGTGCGCATGAGGCCGGTACTGAGTTCGTATTCCTTGCGGATATCGCCCGCCTTGATCAGTTCTTCCTCAAGCGACACGGCGTTGCCGGAAGGCGATACGTTCAGATCCTGGCCGGTATCCGCCCGTACCGATCCGCGCAGCGGGTCTTCCGTGAAATGCGCCGGATGGGTGGCGGCCATGCGCGAGCCGACGGAGTTGAGCACCGTCTCGAACGGATCGATATCCATCGCGACATAGTCCGGCGTGTTGGCGTTTGCGATGTTGCCGGCCACCACACTTTGCCGGACAGACAGCCAATGCGCCTTGTCCGATGCTAGTTGAAACAGCTGGATCGGCTCCATCCGAATCTCCCCTTTGGCGGGCAAACTAGGAATTCAATCTTGCGCGGGACTTGCGCGGGGCCTGTGTGCACGCAAATTCGGCCGGAGCCGCAGGGGCTACCGTTCTATGACTTCGCCGTCGGAGGTAACGATGACCCAGCGCCCATCGCGCTGTTCGAGGGTCGCCAGCCGGCTGTCGTCGGGCAAAATCGACCCCACGCGAACAACGTATACGCCGTTTCCATCCTCGATCAGGGCCCGGCCGTTGACGACATGCAGGAGGCGAAAGGCGGATGAAACGCCGGGAAAGGCCTGCTGGGGAACCTCGCCATCGTCCTCGGCTTCGTATTCACCTTCCTCGCCGTCGAGCGTAATGGTCGCCGTGGTGATTGAATCGAAATCCTCGTCCTGCGCTTCCTCTTCGGAATCAGGGATCGACAGCGGCGAAACGCTGACCGCGCCGCGACCGGGCATGCCGGCCATATCGCGGCCGGTCGAAAGCGAGTAAGGCTGTATTCCGAAATCTTCCTGATTGAGAAATACGTACCATGGGAAGAATGCGGCAAAGGCCGCGATCGCAAGACCCGCGCCGATCAGCATCCGATCGGCGCGATCGCCATCGCCCTGCGGCACTTCAGGCAGATCGTCGTCATGCGAGGCTGTTTGCTTTTTGTCGCTCATGGATGCGCTCTGGTCATTGTGCGGGCTTTTGTTCCTGCTGCGCCTTGGCAGCAGCATGTTTCATGGCATCGGCAAGATCGTTGAAGGCGTCGCGCGCGGGCTTGTCATGCGGCTGTTGCCTCAGAATGTCGTAGATGACCGGCACCTGCTGGACCGCGAGATCCAGTTCGCTGTCCGATCCGGGTTTGTAGCCGCCCAACAATCTGAGATCCTTGGTCTCCTCGTAGCGCTGGATCAGGGCACGCAGCCTGATCACCAGCTTTTCCTCATCCGGTTCCCAGGCGGTTCGCGCAAGCCGCGATATGGAAGCCAAAGGATTGATCGGCGGATAACGGCCTTCCTCCGCCAGGCTGCGTTCGAGAACGATGTGCCCGTCAAGTATGCCACGGGTCGAGTCGGCGATCGGATCATTGTGGTTGTCGCCGTCAACCAGGATCGAGACAATGGCGGTGATCGAGCCGGCATTGGCGCCGCCGGGTCCTGCACGCTCAAGCAACCGAGGCAGTTCGGTGAACACCGTCGCCGGATAGCCCCGGGCAACGGGCAATTCGCCCGATGCGACGCTGACTTCGCGTATGGCGTGGGCAAAGCGGGTTACGCTGTCGACCACAAGAAGGACGTTTTCGCCATTGTCGCGAAAATGTTCCGCCACGGTCATGGCGGTCATCGGGGCCATGCGGCGCACCATCGGACTCTCGTCGCTGGTCGCGACGACGGCAACGGATTTGCCCATCTGCTCGCCCAGCGTATCCTCGATGAATTCGCGCACTTCGCGACCGCGCTCGCCGACCAGCGCGATAACGGCACGGTCAAAGGCCTCGGCTCGGGTCAGCATCGACAGGAGCGTCGACTTGCCGACACCCGATCCGGCGAAAATCCCCAGACGCTGCCCGAGGCATAGCGGAGAAAATATGTCGATGGCACGGATGCCTGTTTTCAGCGGCTTGTTGACCCGCTGCCGGGTCATCGAGGCCGGTGCGTCGTTGGCGACCGCCCGCCGGCGCTTTCCCGGCTCCAGAGCGCCAAGTCCGTCTATCGGCTGTCCAAGCGCGTTGATGGTGCGCCCGCACCAGCTGGCGTCGGGCGCAATACGAAACGCACCGAAACGAATGACGGGATCGCCGATGGCGATCGCCTCGCCGCGCTCCACCGGGCACACGATGACGGCGTGCGGCTCGACCTTGACCACTTCACCCAGGGTCATGCCGGCGCGCCCGTGGTGCTCGACATAGTCGCCGAGGCACACATAGGGCGAAAGGCCGGACACTTCGTAATTGTTGGGCGTGATGGTGGTGACAAGCCCGCCGCGACGCACCAGTTCATCGGGATTGGAGAACCGTCCAACCAGCCGCTCGAAGGCGTCCAGCGTTGCCGACCGGCGCCGGATGCCGGCCGGCGCGTTCGTCACCTCGGACATCGCTCAGCCCTTCGGCGAAAAAGCCGCATTACGTGGTCCCTAATGTGCGGACCGCCTCATCAAGGGTGTTCTCTCCCTCCTTGATCAGGCTTGCCGCATTTTCGAACGCGCGTGTCACCATGATAAGCCGGCTCATCTCGGACATGGCATTGACGCCGGAATCCTCGAGATAGCCCTGCAGGACACCGGAATTCGCCCTGTCGACGATCGGTTCGGGATTTGCCGTCGGAACAATCCCGCTGTTTTCAAAACGGATGAAGCCCTGTTCAAGATCCGCCGCGTAGACACCGATGGAGCCGACCACCGCGCCGTTCTGCCGCAACAGCCCGTCGCGGGACACTTCCGGAGGACCGGCGGCACCATCCAGCTGGATCGGCGCACCGCCCGGGTCCAGCACGGGGTAGCCGTTCAATGTCACCAGATCGCCACCCTCGGCCATGGTGAAGCGTCCGTCCCGGGTCAGAGTCAGGCCGGCAGGTGTTTCGATAGCGAACCACCCCTCGCCCTGGACCGCGAAATCCAGCAGGTTTTCCGTTTGTGTCATCCCGCCGCCGATGGTCGACAGATAGGTTTGGCCTTCCGACACAAAGGCGGTGTTGTCGCTGAGCAGCGATTCGAACCGGATTTCGGTCGGCCGATATCCGATAGTGCTGGCATTGGCGATATTGTCGGCAAGCGTGTTCAGCCGGTTCTCAAGTGCGATCTGCGAGGATAGCGCGACGTAAAGTGATGACTGCATGATTCCGCCCTAGCCGCCGAGCTTGAGATTGTTGATGGCAATCATCAGGTCGGGGGAGATTTCCCTCGGTGAGAATGGAGACAGCAAGGAGGCCGCATTCAGCGCGGTCGACGGATTGTTTATTTCCCAAAGGCTCGTAAAGCGCTGCATCAGCTCGCTGAGCTTGGCCGGATCCTTGAAATCCGCGAAGTCCAGATTGGCCTCGAAAAACGCCGCCTGCTTGTCGATGTCGGTATAGGCATACTCGTCCGGCAAGCTGAGAATGGTGCGCGCGACCGCTGACAGCGCCGTATCCGACAGGATCTCGTAGGCATTTTCGAGGGTGGGTGCCATGCGCTCGAAATAGAGCGCCAGGCGGACACCCTCATTGGCGTTGCCGGCGTCCTCCTCAAGTGTCAGGCGAACATATTTGTCGACCGTGCCCTGCTGCGCGACGGTGAAGACGGTCGCGGTGTCGCCATGTCGGGCGAAGTTGAACGCCTCGGCAAGATCACGGTACCGGGTATCGGTCAACTGGTTGGCGAATGCGTCGGTGTTGTCGATGCCTTCGGTCAGGACCTTGCGGATGAAGGCCTTGGCATAGGACATCTCCTCCAGCCCATGGGCCTTCAGCGCATAATTGTAGATGCGGCTGTCGGCCATGAATTCATCGACCGTATCGATCTTTCCGACATTGGCCAGGTAATATTCGGTCTCGCGCGCGACGATCGGCTGCTCGCTGGCCAGCTGTATGGAGCGGTCCAGATTGTTGGCGATGTTCAGATAGCTTGTGTAGGTGGTTACCATCGTGCTCTCGTCGTTTGCCTTCGGCGCGGGCCGCCAACACGCCCATCCTTGCTGAAGCCGAAACTACGGTCGCAGCCTTGTGCGAAGCTTTCGCAGGACGGGCCGCGCCGCATGAAAGGTCAAGCTTCACGCAAGCCAGAGCACGTACCTCTAGCGCGACGTTTTCAGCAAAAGAGTCGTGCCCGCCCATGAACATCATCATAGGACTTGTCGTCACCTTCGGATGCATACTCGGCGGCTACATGGCCATGGGCGGCTATCTCAGCGTCCTGATGCAGCCCTACGAGCTGCTGATCATCGGCGGCGCGGCTTTTGGCGGATTCCTGGTCGCCAACCCGATGAAGACCATCAAGGATTCCGGCAAGGCCCTTTGGGAGGCGTTCAAATTCGCGGTGCCCAAGGAGCGCGATTATCTCGACACGCTGGCCGTGCTCTACGGGCTGATGCGCGATCTCAGGTCGAAGTCGCGCAACGAGATCGAAGCGCATATCGACAATCCCGAGGAATCGAGCATCTTCCAGACAGCGCCGACCGTGCTCGCCAATCACGAATTGACGGCATTCATCTGCGACTACGTCCGGCTGATCATCATCGGCAATGCGCGCCCGCACGAGATCGAGTCGTTGATGGACGAGGAAATCAACACGATCGAGCATGACAAGCTGAAATCCTACCATGCCATCGTGACCGTGTCGGATGCCTGTCCGGCCATCGGCATCGTCGCCGCCGTTCTCGGCGTCATCAAGGCGATGGGCGCCATCGACCAGTCCCCGGAAATCCTCGGTGCGCTGATTGGCGCGGCCCTCGTCGGCACGTTCCTGGGCATTTTCCTGTCCTATTCCGTGCTCGGGCCGATCGCGGCACAGATCAAGATTGTTCGCGAAAAGCAGAACCGCCTCTATGTCATCGTCAAGCAGACACTGCTTGCCTATATGAACGGCTCGGTTCCACAGGTGGCGCTCGAGCACGGCCGCAAGACCATCTCCTCCTACGAACGCCCGTCGATCGATGCGGTCGAGCAGGAGATGATGAGCGCCGGAAGCGGCGGCGATGCGAAAGCGGCCTGATCCGATGAACGACGAGGCAACCACAGCAGCCGAACGCTTCGACGCCGCGCTCCTGCAGCGCATGACGGGGCAGTCCGGCGACCGGGACACACTGGAAATGCAGTGCCTCATGCTGGCCGAGATGACCGGCCTGTCGCTGGCGCTCAACGCCGGCAAGGCCATCGGAGAGCCGGTCGATGTCGAGTTCGACAGTTTCAAGGCCGGTCCGCGATCGGAGCTGATCGCGGAATTCGACGTCAATTCCGTCATCTGCCCGGTCTTTATCGACGGCTGGTGCGATGACATCACGCTGGCAGCCAACACCGTCTTCGTCATCGCCGTCATGGAATGCATGCTCGGCGGCGGCGTTCCGGAGGGCAAGAAGATCAAGCCGCGCGAACTGTCGGAGATCGAACTCGATGTCTCGACGATCCTCTTCGCCCAGTTCGCCGAAAGCCTGAAATCCGCAATTGCATTGCCGGTGCCCAAGGAAGCAACGGCCGGCCAAGCGACGCAGGAACAGCCGGAGCTCGAGGAGGGCAAGGAGAACACGCCGTGTGTGCTGCTCACATTTCAAGTTCGCCTCGGATCGGTCGAGGCGCCGTTCATGGTTGTGCTGCCCCAGCGCCCGCTGCTGAAATCGAAAATCGCCGAGCAGGAGGACGGAAAACCGCTGAAACCGGAACGGCCGAGCTGGGCCAGGCAACTGACGACCCAGGTCAGCCATTCCCATGTGCTGCTTGAGGCGCGCATATCGCTGAGCGCGTTGACGCTGGGTGAAGTGGCGCGTCTGCAGGAAGGCGATGTCCTGCCTTTTGATGACGAGGGCGGCGTGCGCACGCTGCTGTCGGCCGGCGGCAAGGAACTCTTCTGGTGCGAGTTCGGCAAGGCCGGCAACCGGTACACGGTCCGGGTGCAGGAGCCGCACCGCCACGAACACGAGCTGATGCGGGACATCGCCCCGGGGTAAGCGAACAAGCCGCGGCGTCCGGCGCCGCAAGGACAACGAGACGAAGGACACATGACTATGTCTGACAACAAGGCCATGAAGGACGAGGATACGCCGGCCGAAGAACCGGACGCTGAACTGGATCAGGCAATCGGCGATCTGCGCGGCGTTCTGGAAAAAGACGCCGCCGGCTCACTGGGCAACAGCAACGAAGAAGAAGATCCGTTTGGCGCGGGCGGACTGTCCATGGACGATTTCCCCGAAACGGCAACCGAGGAGACCGACCCTTTGTCCGAGACCGGTGATATCGGAGGCGATTTTTCCGCCGAGCCGTTTGCAACGGAACCCGCAGCGCCGGCCATGGGTCAAACGACAGGTGCGAGCGGCAATATCCCCAATGCCGACATCATCATGGAGATTCCCGTCGACGTTCAGATCGTTCTCGGCAAGACGCGCATGAAAGTGTCGAGCCTGATGAGCCTCGACGAGGGCGCAACCATATCGCTCGACCGCAAGATCGGCGAAACCGTCGATATCATGGTCAATGGCCGGATGATCGGGCATGGCGAGATCACGGTTCTTGAGGAAGATGAGACACGCTTCGGCGTGCGGCTGACGGAAATCCTCGGCAGCGGCAAATGATGGAGGAATACGAAGAACTCGCGGCCGGAAAATCCATCGGCCAGCCGCTTTCCAGACCGCAGAAGGCGGCTGCCATCCTGATCGCGATGGGCAAGCCGGTTGCCGGCAAGCTGCTGAAATTCTTCGCTCCTTCCGAGCTTCAGACCATCATCTCCAGCGCCCAATCGCTGCGCAGCATCCCGCCGAACGAGCTCGAGGAGGTGGTCAGCGAATTCGAGGACCTCTTCACCGAAGGCACCGGATTGATGGACAATGCCAAGGCGATGCAGGGCATCCTCCAGGAAGGTCTCGAACCGGAGGAACTGGAAGGCCTCCTCGGCGGCAAGGACGTGCCGCTCAGCGGCGATACCAGCATCTGGGACAGGCTGCAGGACACGGATCCGGGTTTCATCGGCCAGTTCCTCTCAAAGGAACATCCGCAGACCATCGCCTATGTCGTCTCAATGCTGCCGTCCTCCTTTGCCGCAAAGATCCTGCTGGAAGTTCCCGAAAAACAGCGGGCCGATATCGTTCACCGGGCGGTCAACATGAAATCGGTCAATCCGAAGATCTCGGAGATCATCGAGCAGCGCGTCACGCAAATGATCGACGACCTGCAGGGCGAGCAGAACACCGAAGCGACCACCCGCGTGGCCGATCTGATGAACGAGCTGGAAAAACCGGTTGTCGACGCACTGCTCGGCGACCTTGAATCAATCAGCTCGGAGGATGTGGCGAAGGTCAAGCCCAAGGTCTTCCTGTTCGACGATATCCTTACAATGCCGCAGCGCAGCCGTGTCACGCTGTTCAACGATATCGGCAGCGAGACAATGACCACCGCACTGCGCGGCGCCGGCGAAGAGGTCAAGGAAGCCGCCCTGTCCTCCATCGGCGCGCGGCAGCGGCGCATGATCGAGGCGGACCTGTCCGAGGAAATGCAGAATATCACGACACGCGATATCGCCGTCGCAAGGCGCGCGATCACGCAGGAAGCGATCCGCCTTGCGTCCATGGGACAGATCAAGCTCGTTGACGACGAACAGGACGATCAGGCGGCCTGACGGCACCGCGTGTCGCGAAACTGGAGAAATCCGGGCTAGAGTAATTCTGAGTTAGCTTGGAGCATTTGATGGCCGAAGAACAGGACCAGGAAAGCAAAACAGAGGAACCGACGGAAAAGAAGATCCGTGACGCCATCGAAAAGGGCAATATCCCTTTCTCGCGTGAAGTGCCGGTCTTCGCATCCTCCTGTGCAATCCTGGTCTTCTGTATCTTCTTCATGCCGTCGGGCGCATCCTATGTCTCCGTCTCGCTGGCCGATATTTTCGCCAACTCCTCCGTGCACTCGATCAGCAGCGGCGAAGATGTCGTTTCGCTGTTCAATCACCTCTTCTGGGAGACCAGCCACCTGCTGCTGCCGGCTTTTGCGCTGATGATGATCTTCGGCATCGCCGCATCCGTCATGCAGAACATCCCGCGGCCGGCGGTTGACCGCATCAAGCCGCAATTGTCGCGCCTTTCCATCAGCAAGGGCTTTCAGCGCCTTTTCGGCGCCCAGGGACTGGTGGACTTTGCCAAGTCCATCACGAAGATCCTGGTCATCTCTTCGATTATCGGCGTCGCGATGCTGACCGACTATTATGCGGTTCTGAGCGGCATGTTCTCCGACCCGGCGACCGTTCCGCAAACGATCGCGCGGCTGGCGCGCAAGGTGTTCGTCATCGTTTTGATCGCCACGGCGCTCCTGGCCATTGTCGACCTGCTGTGGACACGGTTCCACTGGCGCAACAAGCTGCGGATGACGCGCCAGGAGCTGAAGGACGAAATCAAGCAATCGGATGGTGATCCGATCGTCAAGGCGCGGCAGCGTTCACTTGCCCGCGACCGGGCGCGCAAACGCATGATATCCGATGTCCCGAGAGCCACGCTGGTGATCGCCAACCCGACGCACTATGCGGTCGCGTTGCGCTATGTGCGCGAAGAAAACGACGCGCCGATGGTGGTCGCCAAAGGGCAGGATCTTGTCGCTCTGAAAATCAGAGAAGTTGCTGAAAACAATGACATTCCGGTATTTGAGGACCCACCGCTCGCGCGCTCCATTTTTGCACAAGCTTCGGTTGGTAGTGTCATCCCGCCAGCCTTTTACAAGGCGGTCGCAGAACTGATCCATGTGGTTTACTCGAAATCACCCGCAAAAATGAACTAGCCGTCCATGAAGATTTGCCCGTACACCAAAGAGCGCGAAGAGATCGTCGCTCACGCCATCCGGTCGGTTGCCAGCGAGTTGCGTCTCATCGATGCCGCGGACCTTATCGCTCTCTTGCGACTGGGGTGCCATAGCGATCTGTCCGATCTGGTTTCCTCGGCGGCCGAGTTGTTCTTCCAGCCCGGCACCGTGAATTTCGGTGTGGGAGGAGACTACAACCTCGATTGGGGAACGACGCCGCAGGTCACCCTCGACCTGGAGCTGAAGCCGGACGGCATAACGGTGTTCGCGCGGCTCACTTTGCTGGAGAGCCACGGACAAGTCGAAATCAACCATATCTCTTTCGACGATCCGTCGCCGAACCCGGATGAGAACACGGCCTTGCTGGCAGCCAATCTGAAAGCCAGCGCATTCAACGATTTCAACCTGCCCTGCCCGCAATAGGACAGAGCAGGCTTTTCTAACCGATCAGGCCAAGCCTTATGGCTTTGGCTATTGCCTGAATACGGTTGACTGCATCGAGTTTTGTTGCAGCAAAGCCGAGATAGGCATTGACCGTGTGTACCGATAGAGCAAGCTCTTCGGCAATCGCTTCACTCTTGTGACCGTCGGCCGCAAGCTGCAGACATTGCAGTTCACGGTCGTTGAGGTTCTGGTGCGGAGAAATCCGCTGGACATCCAGGGTCAGCAGCTCCCGCATTATGCGGTAGATATCGCGATGGAACTCCACCACGCGGTCTCCCGCGAGATCAAGGTCCGAACCGAAGAACAGTGCAAAGCCATTGCCCATGATGCCCAGTTTCACCGGAAAGCCGATACCGGCGACCGGTGCTCCGCTCACGGATAACTCTGCAATGAAAGGACCGGTGGCAGCATCGCTGTCTTCGCCAGGCCAGGCAAAAGGAAGCAGCGACCATTCCATATGCGCCTCGATGGAAGCGCCAATGGTCGACATTGCCTTTCGCATCTGCCGGTCGACCGAACTCAATACGACCGTTATGCGTTGCGCGTTGCTCGCTGCAAATCGATTGACCCGACACACAACATAACCATCTGCGCCGAGGATCATCCTCAGCTCCTGCGCCGCGTCCTCCAACTCGGTAGTCCCTTCCGGGTCCCTGTCGGGTTTCTGAGGCCAAGCCTGACAATCCTCGAGATTGTCGTTGACCGATTTTCTAAGTGCCGTCTCCAACGTCTCGCCCCCGTTTTTGACGAACTGATTAATGAGCTAAATTACGAAACAAAGTATGCGTTTCGAAATGCGAATGCGGATGTTGCAAACCCGCGTCTTCAAATGAGATTGTTCCTTACGGCATGTGCGATGGCCTCCGATCTTGTTTTGGTTGACGTCTTCTTCATGATGCTGGTGATGTAGTTGTTCACCGTGTTGCGTGAGATTCCGATAATCAGTGAGATTTCGTCGCTGGTCTTGCCTTCGGCAATCCAGGACAGACATTCGAGTTCCCGGTCGGTCAGATCCTGAAGAACCTCCACGCCGAAAATATCCTTCTGGAAACTCGCCAGGTGATAGGCGCAGACCTGGGCAACATCATGCAGCCTGTTCTGAGAAAAGATCATGCCATCCACGAAACAAAGCATCAGAACCATGCGCGCCGGACCGACGTCGAACGGAACGACGCAGAGCTGACGGCTCAGATGCGGCGGCATCGCAATTGCCTGTGGACAATCCAGAAAAGACGGCAGCATGGCCGACGTACAACGCTCGATTTCGGTGATCTTGAACTGTGCCCTGGCCAGAATCGATCCCAGCGTGCGCACCAGGTCGAACGGCCAGTTCGCGGAAACCGCAAATTCAAGGCTGCCTTCCGAATAAACGTCCCAGCGCGCCAGAAGATAGTTGGCCGCACCGGCATAGTCGGCAATCAACTTCAGGCCGTCGGCGATATCACCGCTTTGTCCGGCCAGTTTCACGTCTTCCAGCAACCGTGCCCTGCTCATTCGCATGCTCCCGCGTGCACAAGGGCCGGCAAGACCGTTCGTAGTTTCGTTGATTTTTCAACGCGCGGAATTGCACAAATCCGTACACTATTGCCGCGGCCGATTCCCCTTCGCAAAAATTCAGTCCCCGTACGCTTCCCGTCGCCCCCGAGTAGGATGTCCGGCCAAGTAAACTCAAATCGGGCCTGACATTCCAAGGAGAGGTTATCACTCTCCCTGCGTAATTCGTATGGTCACTTCTAGCACTTTACACACTGCAGAAAGTATGACCGCAGTGATTCGTATTAATCAACTGCAGGCACAACCTCGCAGCCATTGCCATCCCTTGTCAATGGACAAAACCTCAGGCTGCATCTTCAAGCGCCCATTTCCGCAGGATCTTGGCGGCGCGTTCTTCATTGATCTCGACCATCCGCGCCAGGCGTTTTTCGGGTCCTTCCTTCACGCGGCGACTGATATCCTCGGTGGGCGGAGCAGCGCCCGGCATGGGCGCGCCTGGCATCGGCGCCGCCGCCGCGGCAGCGGCTGCTGCCGGATCAGCGTCAAGGGCAAACGGACCGGCTTCAGGCGCGGCCTCCTCAGCGGGATCGAAACCGAAATCGGCACCGAAACCATCCATACTGGCGTTGGTTGGACTGAAATCAGGCAGGTCCGCGGTTTCCGCCTCTTCCTGCCTTACCCCGGATGTCAACGCATTGGCCAGCGGACGGAAACCGAACCACACGACAAGGATCGCGACCAGAACGAAGGCACCGGCATTGATCATGCTGCCAAGATGCCGCCCTACCGTTTGACCGATGCCTTCGCTCTGGGCGGCTTCGCTCAGCAATTCCGTTTCCAGGAATTTTACAACCGTCAGTTTGATCTGGTCGCCGCGCTCGAGATCCAGGCCGGCCGCCGACGCCACGATCTGCTGCAGCTCGGCAAGGTGGTTGTCGACATCGTCCTTGCCGGCTCCGTCTCCGAGCATTGCCATGATGCGGCCCTCGTTGATCACGACTGCGATCGAGAGCCTCTCGATACTATAGCTGTTGCGGACCGTTGCGATGGTGCGGGAATTGATCTCGTAGTTCGTCTGCTCTTCCTTGCGCTCGTTGGATTCGGACGATTGCGGACCCGCCGAACCCTGCACCTGTTCGGTCGGCAGATTCTGCTCGACCGTCGCCGGCGCATTGGTCTCGGAGCTGTTGGAAGCCTTGTTTTCCCGTGTCACCCTGACAGATCGCTCCACCCGGGAATCGGGATCGAAAACGGTTTCCTGAATCTGCTGCGTATCGGTATTGATGTTGGCGCGGACGCTGGCGCGGAAATTGTCAATGCCGAGGAACGGCGCCAGCGCCTTGTCGATGTTGCTGACAATTTCCGACTCCACGGTCTGAACAATGTTCAGCGAACGGTTCATCGTGCTGTTGGAAAAGTCGTCTCCCGAGGCCAGCAGCTGGCCGGTCGAATCGAGCACCGTGACATCGTCGACGCTGAGGCCGGGGACGGATGAGGCGACAAGATGACGGATCGACTGCGCGGCCCGGCGCCCGTCATTGCCGATCGCCCGGACCATGACCGATGCGGACGGTTTTTGTTCGCCGCGGCGAAAACTGCCCCTGTCCGGCATGACGATATGCACCCGCGCCGCCGATATTCCGTTGATTGAACGGATGGTGCGGGCGATTTCCCCTTCCAGCGCGCGCACCCGCGTCACTTCCTGCATGAAGGATGTCAGGCCGAGGGAGCCGACATTGTCGAACAGCTCATATCCGGATGTCGAACTGTTGGGCAGCCCGCGTTCGGCGAGCACCATGCGCGCGCGCCCGGTCAGGCCGGCCGGGACGTTGACGGTCCCGCCATCCGAACTGACTTCGAACGGGATGCCCATTTCACCCAGGGCAATTGCGATCTGGTTCGAATCGCTGCCCTCCAGGCCGACATAGAGGGTCTCATAGGCCGGCCGGTTCAGGAACAACGCCGCCACCGCGATAACGGCAACGGCAAGAATACCGGTCCCGGCAAGCGCAAGGAGCCTGTTCGTGCCGAGCGCGGAAAGCGTACCCGGTAAGCTGGAAAGTTGGTTCAACAGATTCATTCTGTCTCCACATCGCACCCCCGCCGCCGCCAAAAGCAGCGCCGGCCGGACCCGTGAAGGCCGGACGATCAAACGCTACAAATCGAAGCTTGCGCGAGGGTGATGTGAAGGACGTAGCCGTTGAAAATCAACGCGGTTTGCCGGTATCGACCGCAGCGTCCGAAGCCGCCGGGATTGCGGCGTCAAAACATCTCCGTGTCACCGGCGTCGTGTCGAGAGCCGCCATCCTTTACCGGATAGGGGCGCAGACGCTGCTGCATTTCGGACAATTTCAGGACGTTGAGCGCCGTTGTCGTGTCGATCAGCAGGTCCTGCGGCGTGTCCCCGGCAAGTTTGGCGAGGAAGTCGCTGAGACCCTTGGTCTTCTGTATCGCCAGATCCATCCCCTGAATCACCGGGAGATCTTCTGGATTGACGTGCTTGCCATCGCCATGAACCCTGCACAGGACGACTTCGGCCGCCTCGATCAACTGCGCCACTTCCGCCAGTTCAAGCTGTAGTTTGAGAAGCAGCGTCGTCAGCGATTCCGCTGCCTGATCAGATGCCTCGACGTCTTTTTTTGCCAGATTTTGGCCTGTCCCCGCCATTACGCAATACTCCGCTGGGTCGCCCGTCAAGTTACAGACACTACACACATCCCGTTTCGATCCGCTTAACAGGCGGTCAGAAAAATTCCACTTCGTCGGCAACAGCCGGCTTGGGTGCAACGGGCTGTTCGCGGGCAACCGTCTTGAGCGTCTCATTGCCACTCAGGACATTCTGCCGGGCCCGTCCGCTGACCGGCCAGAACTCCACCTTGCGGCCGAGTTCGCCGCCCAGGCTGGAACCGATCACGCTGATCCCCTCATCGCCGAGAAACTTCTCCGCAAAGACGCCGTTCTTTCGCCCGACATCCGACAGGCGCGACATGGTCTGGGCGCCGCCGAACAGCTTGGCTTCAAGGCGGTCCTTGCGCGCGCCTTTCTGCAACAGCGCGTTGATCAGCAATTCCATCAGGTGAACGCCATAGCGCGTCGCCTCGCCAGACCCGCCATTTGCCGAACCGGGCAGCAGAAAGTGGTTCATGCCACCGACGCCGGCCACGGGATCGCGCAGACAGGCGGCGACACAAGAGCCCAGTATCGTCGTCAGGACCACGTCCGGCTGATCGGAGACGAGAAAATTACCCTGTATTACATGCAGTCGCTTACGCGGAACATCGACATTCATCACAGTGCTCCGAACACAGCCTCGATCGCGGCTTTCATCTTGTCGATCGTAAACGGTTTCGCCAACACGTTGTTGGCACCGAGGGACGCCGCCTTCTGAACCAATGCGCGATCGCCCTGCGCCGTCAGGATGATGAACGCAGCCCGTTTCGTCGCGGCGTTTGCGCGTATCGCCTGCAACAGGCCGAGTCCGTCCATCTTGGGCATGTTGAAATCGGAGATGACCAGATGGTGCGGATCCTTCTGCATAATCTCGTAAGCCTGTTGTCCGTCGCCGGCAACGGTCACCTGCGTAAATCCGAGTTGTTGCAGAGCGTCACCCAGCAGCAACCTGCTGGTGACCTGATCGTCGACAATGAGTGCCTTTATTTTCTGGGCCATAGACATCACGCTGTCCCCCCTTTGCGGGATAGAGTTGATCTGAGTACCTCTTCGCCGATTTTGCGAAGCGGTAACTGGTTCTCGACGGCACCTATTTCAAAGGCCGAGCGCGGCATTCCATAAACCACGCAGCTGGCCTCATTCTGCCCGATTGTGATTGCGCCCCCCTTGCGCATCTCGAGCAGCCCGGCGGCACCGTCACGCCCCATGCCGGTCAAAATCACCCCCACAGCCCGTTTGCCGCAACGCGCGGCAACCGATTTGAAAAGAACATCGACGGATGGCCTGTGGCCATTCACCGTCTCACCCTCGCGCAGCCGACAGCGCAACGATGTTCCGCCCACGACCTCCAGATGCCGCTCGCCGCCCGGCGCCACGTAAACCTTGCCCGGCAGGATCGGCGCCCCGTCGGTCGCCTCGGCAACGTCCGGCTGACACAGCCGGTCGAGCCGTGCCGCGAAGCTGCTGGTGAAAGCCTCCGGCATGTGTTGCGTGATCAAGGTGGGCGGGCAATTCTTGGGATAGTTGGAAAGCAGCGTTATCAATGCCTCCACACCGCCCGTCGATGCGCCGATCGCCACGAGATTCACGCCCGGGCGGTAATCCTCGATCACCGGTGTTCCATTGAGCTTCGGCGTTGAAGACGCGGCGGATGCAATGCGCGCCTTGGATTTGCCGGCCTGCTTGACCTTTTCAACCAGCCCGGCGAAAGGCTGCGGATCCCCGGCGGTCGGCTTGCCGATGCAGTCGAACGCGCCGAGTTCCAGTGCGGCCAGCGACGCCTCGGCACCCTTGCTCGTCAGGGTCGAGACCATGATTACCGGCATCGGCCTCAGCCGCATGATCTTTTCCAGGAACTCCAGCCCGTTCATGTTCGGCATCTCGACATCAAGCGTGATGACATCGGGATTGAGCTGCTTGATGGCGGTACGCGCCTGCGCGGCGTCACCGGCTGTGCCGACAACCTCGATGGCGGCGTCCGAGGCGAGCACCGAACTGATCATGCTGCGCATGGTGGGTGAGTCGTCGACGACGAGAACCTGTACCTTGCCGTTGTCCACTACACGCCTCCCGTCCGTTTCTGGTAGGTAGTGATCCCCGAATTGCGAAAATGATCCTTGGCCTCACCCGACACGCGTTCGGAATGGCCGATATAGAGCCAGCCTCCTTCGGCCAGCATGTCGCGGTACCGCGCCCAGATCCGAGCCTGCGTGGGCTCGTCAAAATAGATCACGACGTTTCTGCAGAAGAGCACGTCGAAGGGCCCCTTGAAGGGCCAGTCACGCATGAGATTGAGTTCACGGAAAGTGATCAGCCGCTTGACCGCGTCGTCGACGCGCCATTGACCGGCCGTGTCGTGGGGCTTGAACCACTGACGGCGCAATTCCGGCGAAACCGTTTCGATTGCCGCATCGTCATAGACGCCTTCCCTGGCATGGGCGATCACCATCGGGTCGATGTCCGTGGCCAGGATCTTCACATCGTAGCGTTCGGCATCGGGCATTGCCGAAAGGACCGTCAGCGCAATCGTGTAGGGTTCCTGTCCCTGGGAGCATCCGGCCGACCAGATGCGCACGCGGCCGCCAGCCTTGGCGCGGGCCGCAAGATCGGGAAAAACCTCGTTGCGAAGATGCTCGAAATGATGTTCCTCGCGGAAAAACCGCGTAAAGTTGGTCGTCAGCAGGGACAGCATCTGCCGCCGCTCATCTTGTCCCTCAGGACCGGAAACGAGTTTGCAGTAGCTTGCAAAGCTGTCGATGCCTATGCGCCGGATACGCTTGGCGAGCCGGGAATACACAAGCGATGCCTTGCTCTCGTTCAAATAGATCCCCGCGTCGTCATAGATCATCGACGCGATGTCCTTCAGATCGCGGGCAGTCATGCGAAACTCGCCATCCACAAGCACGTCGCCACCCGGCGCCTGATTCTTGCTCGAGTCCGTGGTTCCGCCGGTTAACGACGGCTTGCTCATGGCGGGTAATGCACTCATGCAGCTTCACTCTCACCTTCCGGGAAAATCGATTCCAGCTCGATCAGGCAGATCATCCGCCCCTCGATCGCCAGCACGCCTTTGGCGAATGAACGGTCGAGTTCGGAGGAAACTTCCGGGGTCGGCTGAATGTTGTCGTCGGTGACCGTCAGAATGTCGGACACCGCGTCGACGAGCAGGCCGACCACTTTCTGGTGCACCTGGGCGACGATGATGACATGGCGGGCGGAAGGATCCGATTCATTCATGCCGAGCCGGCTTGAAAGATCAACGATCGGCAATACCGCGCCGCGCAGGTTGATAACACCCAGGACATAGCCCGGCGAATGCGGCAAAGCCGTTGCCGGCGTCCAGCCGCGGATTTCCCGCACGGACATGATATCGACGCAAAATTCCTGCTCGCCGATCCTGAATGCGATCAGTTCGCGAGCGCCCTCGGCAAGGTTCTTTGAAGTCTGATGCATGGTCTTACCCCACAGCTGCAAGTGACATTTCGGATTTAAGCGCGCCGCTCCGCGACGCCGAGACAACCGCCTCGACATCGACAATCAGCGCTACCTGGCCATCGCCAAGTATGGTGGCCGCGGCAATGCCGGGCACATTCGCGTAGTTGGCCTCGAGGCTCTTGATCACGACCTGACGCTGCCCCTGAATGGCATCCACCAGAAGAGCGCTCTGACCGCCGTCCTCCGAGTCGACCAGCAGGGCGACACCTGCCAGCGGATCGGTCGGCATGTTGCTGAAATTCAGGATCTGGCCGACATCGATGAGCGGCTTGAAACTGTCGCGGATCGAAATCAGCTGACCGCTGGCGCCGAAGCCATGAATATGTTCGGTTTCAGGCTTCAACGTCTCGATGATCGAGGTGAGCGGCACGACCAGTGTCTGCTCACCGACGGAAACCACCATGCCGTCGAGCACGGCCAGCGTCAGCGGCAGGCTCATCGTGAACACCGATCCCTTGCCTGGTGTCGAGGTAATGCCGACACGCCCGCCAAGCGCCTGGATGGAGCGTTTGACGACATCCATGCCGACGCCGCGCCCCGAAATATCCGACAGCTGTTCGGCCGTGGAAAAACCGGGATGGAAGATCATGTTGTCGATCTCTTCATCGCTGAGCGTGGCTTCTGCGGAAATCAGGCCGCGATCGATGGCCTTCTGGCGCACCTTCTCGCGGTTGATGCCGGCGCCGTCATCGGCGATCTCGAGAACGATGCGCCCCGAGCGGTGCTTGGCCGAAAGCTTGACGATGCCCTCGGCCGGTTTGCCCGCGGCTTCACGGTCCTGCGGCGACTCGAGGCCATGATCGACGGCGTTGCGGATCATGTGCGTCAACGGCTCGGAAAGCTTGTCAATGACGGTCTTGTCGACCTCCGTTGCCTCGCCTTCGGTGACCAAGCGCACATTCTTGCCGACCATTTCCGCCGCTTCGCGCACGGTGCGCGACATGCGCTGGAAGATCGGCTTGACCGGCTGGGCGCGGATTGCCATCACGCTGTCCTGGATCTCCCGGGTCAGCTGCTGAAGGTCCTCCAGCCCCATGGTCACGGCCGATGAACCGGACGTGGCCGATTCGGTTACGCTTTGCGCCAGCATGGCCTGGTTGATCACCAGTTCGCCCACGAGGTTGATCAGGCGGTCGATGCGACCGAGTTCGACGCGAATGGTCGAACCCGCGCCGGATGCGGACGCCGTCGCCTGAGCCTTCGGCGCGGCGGCGCTTTCGGCGGCCTGCTGCCTGTTCGCGCCGGCTGCCTGCTGCAGGTCTATGACGTTCGGCAATTCGAGCTTCTCGACAGGTTCGGCCTGTTCCTCTTCCTTGGAGGCAGACACATCCTCCTGCTCCGTATCAGGCTGGCTTTCATCCGTCTCCGGTTCGACGTCCGGCTGCGGCGCTGCGTCTTCGGCGGTTTCGGCCTCTTCGCCTGCCGCGGCAATTGTCAGCTCGCAATCCCATTCGGCGAATTCGAATACCGAGCGAACGGCATCCTCATCCTCGGATGTGGTCAGCGTCGCATCCCAGGTCAGATAGGCGCCTTCAGGATCCAATTCATCGATCGCCGGCAGTTCCGACCAGTCGCAGGCGACGTCCAGCGTGCCGAGCTGGTCGAGTTCCCGCAGAAGCAGTAAAGTCTCGTTGCCCTTCAGATACAGATCCGGTTTCGGTTTGAACACAATCCGGAAAATATTGGCGGACGGCGCCTGATCGGTACCGAAATCGTCGAAGGAAAACGGAACCGGTTCGAAGTCGTCGCCCTTCTCCTCCAGATCGTCGAACTGGACCGGGATCGGCTTGAAGTCATCTTCGCCCTCGGCCTGGGCTTCCGGTGCCGGTTCGTCGGCAGGCGCCGATTCAGCTTCCGCCGCCGGCTCGTCGGCAACCGCGTCGTCGGACGCTGGAATCTCGCCATTGGCCAGCGCTTCCAGATCCGCGACAAGCGCCTGGCAACGCGCCGGATCGACGCTGCCGCCATCGCGGGCCGCATTGGTCAGATCGGCCAGGACATCCGCGGATTTCAGCAGAACCTTGACCACGTCGCGGGTCGCTTCCAGCTGCTTGGATCGAACGCAATCGAGGGTCGTTTCGAAGACATGGGCAAAGCTGACCAGATCGTCGAGCGCAAATGCGCCGGCGCCACCCTTGATCGAATGCACCGCCCGGAACACCGCGTTTACGGTTTCGGGATCGTCATCGCCATCGTTGAGCGCCAGCAGACCGGTTTCCAGTTCCGCGAGCCCCTCCTCGCATTCCTGGAAGAAAATCTCTTTGATTTCGTTCATATCCATCGCGATATCTCCGTCAGGCCGTGACGCGTTGAATTGCGTTGATGAGTTTTTCGGGATCGAAGGGTTTTATGATCCAGCCGGTGGCACCGGCTTCGCGCGCCCGGTTTTTCTTTTCTGCATCGCTTTCGGTCGTCAGGACCAGAATCGGGATCGCGCGATGCCGCTCGCTCTTGCGGACATTCTCGATGAAACCGAACCCGTCCATGCGCGGCATATTGATATCAGTGATGATGACGTCCGGCATCGAGCCGTCCAGCACCTCAAGCCCATGGACACCGTCTTCAGCTTGGAGGGTCTCGAATCCGGCGCCGCTGAGCGTCATCAGCAGCATGTTGCGGATGGTGCGTGAGTCATCGACTGTCAAGACGATCGTTTTGTTCATTGTGTTTGCTCCTTCACATGCAGGCTGTCCGGTCCCACCCCGAGCAGCGCAAGGGCCGAAAGGAAATTGTCGGATGCATTCCCGATTTCAAACGGCACGCCATCGTCGGCCCAGCTCTTGCTGGCGCTCAGCAGCAACTGGACGCTCTGTCCCCCAATGCGCTCAACCTCGGACGCATCGATGACGAGGGCGCTGCCGCGCGCCGACAGAAGGCTCTTGTGCAATGGCGTTACAGCCGTGAGGTCGAGATTCTCGGCCAGTTTCAACTGTCCTGTCCCTGTCTGGCTTTCGTCGCTCATTTTGGTCCCATCCCGTTGACATTCATTTGCGTTAAGCGCCCCTCGCTCAAAACTCAGTCCAGTCGTCGTCCGATTCCGTTAACGTCGCTGCTCCGCCGCCCGATTCGAATGCGCTGGCCAGTTTTTTGCCAAGGCTTCTGGCAGGCGAATCCACCGGCGCGCTGTTCTCATGCGCCGGCGCGGGAGCGGGCGCCGGAGCCGAAACGGGGGCCGGAGCGGCAGCAGGGGCAGGCGCCCTGACCTGCACAGGTTGCTTGCGCACGGCAACGGCTGCGCCGGTGTTGAACGCCGAAACAAGGCTCCTGAGCTTGCCGCTTTCGGCCGTCAGGTTCTGACAGGCGGCATTGGTCTGCTCGACCATCGCCGCGTTCTGCTGAGTCACCTGGTCCATCTGGTTGATGGCGGTGTTGATCTCCTGCAGGCCCGCGGTCTGTTCCCGCGACGAGGTGACGATCGAGGCGACACGGTCGTTTATTTTCAGGACATGCTGTTCAATATCTTCAAGCGCCTCACCGGTCTGGCTGACAAGCGAGACGCCATCGCCGACTTCCTCGACCGAATTGTTGATGAGGTCCTTGATCTCCTTGGCGGCGTTGGCCGAACGCTGGGCCAGTTCGCGCACTTCCTGAGCGACGACGGCAAAACCCTTGCCGGCTTCACCCGCACGCGCCGCCTCGACACCGGCGTTGAGCGCCAGGAGGTTGGTCTGAAACGCGATGTCGTCGATGACGCCGATGATCTGGCTTATCTGCCCGGACGACTGCTCGATGCGCTGCATCGCCGTTATGGCGTCCTTGACGATCTTGCCGGATTTGCGGGCGCCGTTATTGGCGTCCTCGACCATCTGGCCGGCCTCTTCGGCGGCAGAAGCGGAATTCCTGACAGTGGTCGTTATCTCGTCCAGCGCCGCCGCGGTTTCCTCAAGCGCGGCCGCCTGCTGTTCCGTGCGACGCGACAGGTCATCGGCCGCCTGCGAAATCTCGGTCGAGCCGGTCTGTACGATATCGGTCGATCCGGTGATTTCGGACAGCGTTCTGTTCAAAGTGCCAACCGTGCGATTGAAGGCTTTGCGCAGTTCCTCGTATTCGGCAATGAAAGGCTCGCGCAATTCGAACGAAAGGTCGCCCTCGGCCATGTGGTTGAGCCCGTTCGCCACGCTGTCGATGACCGTGCGGCGCTGCTGGTCTTCATCCTCGCGCCGGGCCGCGCTGTCGGATTCGGCCTGCTCACGGTTGCGCCGTTCAAGATCGGCGGCATCGCGTGCGTCCTGACCGTCGATGATCGCCTGGCGGAACACCTCGACGGACCGGGCCATCTGACCGATTTCATCCGACCGGTTCGTGTATGGAGCCTCCTGGTCATAGGTGCCGGAGGCAAGAACGCCCATGTATTCGGTCATCTTGCCGATCGGCCGTACAACCAGCCGGCGGATGGCGAAAATACCGCCCAGCAACAGCAGCAGTGCGATCAACGCAGCAGCGAGCGCTGCGGACTGGTAGAGCGTCACCGTCTGGTTCGCCCGAACCTGCTGCTCTGCCAAGGCCGTATCCGCCTCGCCGATAACGGCTTGCAGGTTCTCGCGGTGTTGGTGGAACACCTGACGCAACTCGGAAAGGGCGGGCAGAAGAAGAAGGCTGTCGCCGGCTTCCATGGCCGGGATCACGCTCTGGTTGACGACCTGCCAGAAACGCTCCCCGTCGTTCATCACGCTGGCTTCGATGCCTTCCTTCAAAGTGCCTTTGATGCTGGAATCGCGCCAGTGTTGGGCACGTTCGTGGTAAAGCGCTTCGAGCCCGTGCAGCCGCTCGACATTCTCCTCAAGCAGGCTTCGCGTGCTGGCCGCCTCGAGGGTCATCATATAGGCCTCGGCAAGGAAAAGCGGCGGCGGCAGGATGTCTGCGCGCAGGTCATTGAGATCGATGATGCGATTGTATTCGGCTGAACCGATTTCGACCTTGCTGATCGTCAGCGAATTGATGCCGACCGCGGCCAGAAAACCGAGCGATACGATCGAACCGAATACCAGCAAACCCCTTGCAATCGAAATACTCATTCCGTCTCCCCGCGGATACTCGTTGCCGGCACGAAGCAACCTTCTTTCGCCCGCACATTGTTCTTCTTCAGCCAGTCCATGATCACGCACTCCGCCTGATCGGCGCCGGCATATCCGCCAACGCATGCGCATCGAAATCCGGGGCGGCATCGGAATGCCGGTCCAGGTTCTGCGCTGGCTGTGTCACCGGCTGACCCGCCTGCCCGCCGAGACGGAACCGGCGAACGATCTCGCCAAGCTGAACGATCGCCGACTGCACATCCTCGACGGATTTGTGTGCGCGGTCCGATTCTGCGGCGACGCCGGCTGCCTGCGCGCCCGCAGCCGCCAGATCGGCCTGAAGCTTTTCCAGTTCATCGGAATTGCCGCCCGACCCTTCAACGGTCTGCGCGATGGCGGTATCGATCTCTTCAAAGCGGCCGACCACATCGTCGATTGCGGTGCCCGCCTTGCCGACGGCCTCGACGCCGGCGTCGATGCGCGTCTTGGTGTCGCTGACCAGCGTCTCGATTTCCTTTGCGGCTTCCGTCGAGCGTTGCGCCAGCGCCCTGACTTCCTGCGCAACGACGGCAAAGCCCCGTCCGGCCTCTCCGGCGCGCGCCGCTTCGATGCCTGCGTTGAGCGCAAGGAGATTTGTCTGAAACGCGATGTCGTCGATTGCCGCGGTAATCTGGCCGATCCGGTCGGCGAGACCTTCGATGCCGTTCATCGCCTCAACGGCCCTGCCCATGACCTTGCCGCTGTTTTCCGCGCTGTCACGGGCACTGACGATGACCGTCTCGACACCGGCGAAGGCGTCGCGGCCGCCATTGGCGCTGCCCAATGCCGCAAGGGCAGAGGACACATCGCCGATCCGGCTTGCGGCGGACGCTGCGCCGCCGGCAAGCTCACCGATCGTCGCAACCGAGGTCTCGGCTTTCTCGTTTCCGGCGAGCAGGTTTTTGACGATCGCCGCGAAGGTCGACTGGATGCGATCCAGCGCGACGTTGAACGTCGCCGCCAGTTCCCGGTGATCCGCCGGCACCGATCCCGTGATACGGTTCTGGAGATCCCCCATCATCAGACCGCGAACGGCACTTCCCAATTCGTCATTGACCGCCTGGCGCTCCTGCGAGGCGGTTTCCTGGAATGCAGCGTCGGCGGATGCCTGTTGCTCTTCACGATGTCCCGACCACAACAGGCCGGTGGTATCGGCAAAAACAGTAAATGCGGCGGCGATCTCATCGACCGCCTCATCGAGAGTTTCCCGGGCCGAACGGGCGAACATGCCCTTTGGCCAATGCTGGCTCAGAACCTGCCGGACCAGTTGCTCGAAATGGACGGTTTGCGCTGCCAGGGCCCATTGCGGGTCTATATCGTCGCGCGCCAACGCACTGCCTTGCGAACGCGCTCTATCCTCGTAGGCCGAGCGGTCGGCGGCCTGCCCCAACTCACCGGCCGCCTCAAGCAGTCTGACCACGGATGCCATGGCGGTGCGCATTTTATCGAATTCAGCCGGTTGCACGCCGGAAGGTGCCCGCAGCGACTGCAGGCGCGATTGGGCGGCATCGGCGGCGGCTTCGATCTCACCGCCAATCCTCCGCGCTGCGCCGGCGCCGGCATCGCCCAGAGTCAGGAAATCGCGCTTGCCGCGCGTGCCCGCCCCCTGGTCGTTGTCTGTCTGTGTTGACGTCTGCCTGCGCACACGGATTCCCCGACAACCCGACACCATCGACCGTGCAGGACGACGGGCCACTTCCTTCCGGAAGGTTTCGGCGCGGTTGCCCGTCGCGCTGCAAACCCTGGCACAAGCCAACCCAACTCCCGCTGGCGCTTACGGGGTTACGGTTCCAGTCAAAACAATCTGAAGTGAAAATACCGGGTTACGACCGGTTCAACGGAGCAGCTTCATGCTCATGGACCGAACGCCGTTGCGCTGACCCATTCCGCCTCACTCAAACGCTATGGCGAATTCGTTTCACTAAGGTTAACAAAACCTTCAAAAATGTAGTACGAATTAGTCGACAGGCGTCTGATTTTTATTAGATAAATAGAGTCCACGACACTTATAAATACTTATAGTTGTTTTCATGCATTAATATTACTTGAGTAAGACGACCTCCAGACCGCAAGCTTCGTGCAAGCTTTCTCTGCAAGGCTGAGCCCGTAATCTGGAGCAGGACCTCTTGTGTTCCAGTCATGATGACTGAGTGGAGATGTGCTGAATGTTTGCTATCGGCCTGGTCGCCTTGTCTATCGTCGTTGTAATGACACTTGCAATTTCATTATTGGATATTTTGGATACACACCGGAAAACAAACGCTTATCCGCGCATCTAGAGCGAAATCGTTCCAGGTCGCAGTAACCGATTGAGTTGTACACCGGCACCATTGCCGAAAGGAACGCAGACGGTTCAGATCCGGTCGCGAAGATCCGCCCCCGGCTGAGCCTGCCAATCGCCGTCGTTGATCATCGACGCGATCTCATCCAGCAGCAGGTCGAGAACCGCATCGGCCGCGCGCGTATTCGGCCGCTGCGAGGGAATTCCCAGTACAAGCTGCCGCCACAGGCCGCCCGATCCTACGGAGCGGGCCTCCATCAATCCCTGTTCGAGTTCCGATTTCAGCGAAGCCGGGGGCAGGAATGAGTGGCCTATGCCAGACATGACCATCGACTTGATAGCCCAGTATGAATCCACTTCATGCGGCACGTTGATGGTGTGCCCCGCCTTCTTGGCCGTACTTTCGACGAGGTGTCTCAGCGCGTAAGGGCGTCCCGGCAGAACGAGAGGCAAGGTCTCGATGACGTCGAAACCCGGTTGCTGACCGACGCCGTCCAGGGAACCGGGCGGACTGATGAGGACGACCTCCTCGTGAAGCAGTTCCTTCGTGCGTATGTGCAGATCGCTTGACGGCCCGTAAAGGAAAGCGAAGTCAACATCGCCACGCTGGATCCATGTCAGAATGTCGACGGAATAACCTTCGCGGATGCGCAGGCTGACCTGCGGCAGTTCCCTTGATATCCGCTGGACCAGCCGGGCCGCGAAGACGGCCGATATGGTCGGCATCAGCGCGAGCGCGACATTGCCGCTGATTTCAGCGTGCAGCGACTGCACATCCTGCATGGTCTGTTCCAGCTGGCGTATGACACCCGAAACGCGGCGCAACAGCTCGGTGCCGGCTTCGGTCAGTTCCATACCGCGCACATGCCGGTCGAAAAGCGGCACGCCGACCTCGTGTTCGAGAAGCTTGATCTGGCGCGAGAGGGCCGGCTGCGCAATTCGCATGCGGTCCGAGGCCCGGCTCAAGGAACCCGACTCAGCGACGCAAATGAAAGTCTTCAACTGGCGGAAATCCAACGCCCTATCCTTTGCGGCTTGCCGATATGCTATCGGAACCATAACCGATTTCGAACACGGCCGGCCGCCACTATGGAGCGGCCCGGGCGCGGAGGCAAATCGAAGCGCTGTGTTGGTGCGCGGCTGCACCAACTGTACGGGGATCGGCCGGTGATCATTGCCGACGGCAAGGTTGAGCCGATCTAACGGGTCGCCGCCATGGCGGTAATTGCGCCGTCGTCGAAAAGAATGCGCAGTTGCGCCAGAACGACGTCACGGAAGTCTTCGTTGCCTGAAAGGTCACCGAACACCGATTGAAGATCAAGGATGGCATTGCCGAATGCCAACACGTCCGGCAGCGTCCTTCCGGCAATGCCCGACAGCTCCCGGGCCATCGGATCATCGATCTCGTAACGGTCGCCATTGCCATTGCTGCCACTCAGATGGCGGATCCAGGCCGCAACAGCCAGCGCCAGGCGCTGACAGGGCTGACGTTGTGCGATGCGGTCGCGGATCGTGCCGAGCAGCCGCTGCGGGATCTTCTGCGAGCCGTCCATGGCAATCTGCATGGTCCGGTGTTTGAGCGCCGTGTTTGCAAATCGCTCGAGGAGCGCACGCCCGTAGGCATCGAGATCGACATGCGGCACGCTGAGCGTCGGAATGATCTCGTCGCGCATCATGGCTTCCAGATATGCGGTCAGGACCGGATCGGCCACCGCTTCGGCGACCGTCTCGTAGCCCGCCTCGACACCAAGATAGGCGAGCGCCGAGTGGCTGGCGTTGAGCAGCCTGAGTTTCATCGCCTCGAAGGGCGCGACATCGCCGGTCATGATCACGCCGGCCAGTTCAAGCGCCGGCCGGCCGGCCGCGAAGCTGTCCTCCACCACCCACTGGCTGAACGGTTCGGTGACGACGGGCCACGCGTCGTGATAGCCCGTCATTGCCGCAAGCGCCTCGCGATCCGCGTCGGTGGTCGCCGGCACAATCCGGTCGACCATCGATGAGGGAAAAGCGACATGATCCGCGATCCAGCGGGCAAGCGACGGATCGCGTTCCTGCGCGAACTGCGTGACCACGCGGGCAAGTGTCGCGCCATTGTCCGGCAGGTTGTCGCAGCTCAAAAGCGTTATCGCGGGCAGGCCGCGGCGGCGCCTTTCCGCGAGCGCCGCTGCAAGAAGCCCCGGAACGGATACGGCGCCATCCGTCTCGCCGAGGTCAGCTTTTATTTCGGGATGCTCGAAATCAAGATCGCCGCTCGCGGGATTGCGACAGTAGGCCTTTTCGGTGACCGTCAGCGTGACAATCCGCGTCACCGGAGACGCGATCGCTTCGATGACCGGCCGATTGCCGGGCGGCGCGTGCAACACATCAACGATCGCGCCAATGATGCGTGCTTGCGTTTCCGCGCCGTGGCGGACCGCGAGCGTGTAGAGAAAATCCTGCGGCGCAAGCGCCTCGCGCATGTCGCCGCGCCGAAGGCTGGCTCCGATAATCGCCCAGTCCGGCTCCTCACCCAGGCGCTCGTCAATATAGGCCGCCTGGTGCGCGCGATGGAAAGCGCCAATGCCGAGGTGCACGATACCGGGCGCTACCGCGCGGCGATCATAAGCGGGCCGCCTTGCGGTGCCCTCATAATCGTTCAGGATGTCCGGGCCAAGCCTGCGCATTGGATGCTCCTCCTGACTCCTTAGACGAACCGATAGGCCGCCTTGGGCAAATCATAGGTCAGCGCGCGCGCGATTTCATGCGCTTCATCTTCACGCAGGCGATGGTCGGTCACGCGCTCGGCCAGAAAAGCGCAGTCGATGCGGCGGGCCATGTCGTGGCGGGCCGGGATGGACGGGAAAGCGCGGGTGTCGTCGTTGAAGCCGACGGTGTTGTAGAAGCCGGCGGTTTCCGTGGTCTGCTCGCGGAACCGCTTGATGCCGTCCGGGCTGTCGAAGAACCACCAGGCCGGCCCCAGCTTCAGCGCCGGATAGGCACCGGCAAGCGGCGCAAGCTCGCGTCCATAGGTGGTTTCGTCCAGGGTGAAGACGATCAGCGAAAGTCCCGGTTCCATGCCCACGGCGTTGAGAAGGGGCCGGAGGGCTGCAACGTAATCCGTGCGCGCCGGTATGTCGAAACCCTTGTCCGACCCGTAGCGTTCGAACACGGCTGCGTTGTGATTGCGCACCGATCCGGGGTGGATCTGCATGACCATCCCGTCCTCGACGCTCATCTTCGCCATCTCGGTCAGGAACTGGGCGCGGAACAGGGCGCGTTCCGACGCATCCGCACCGCCCGCGATGATCTTGTCGAACAGGACGATGCAGTCGGATGGCGACAGATCGGCCGTATCGGCGCTCGGAAAGCCGTGATCGGTTGCCGTGGCGCCATGGTCGCGGAAAGTGGCGCGGCGCTGGCGATGGGCGTCGAGGAAGCCCTGCCAGCGGGTGACATCGCATCCGGTCAGGGAACCGAGCGTTTCCAGGTCGCCCAGGAATTGCGGGTGATCGGGATCGGCCGTGCTGTCCGGCCGGTAGGTGGTCACCACCTTGCCATGCCAGCCGCTTTCCGCGATGGCCTTGTGGTGGACAAGCGGATCGACAGCGCTCTCGGTGGTCGCCAGCACCTCGATCCCGAAACGCTCATAGAGCGCGCGCGGGCGAAAATCGTCCTGTCCCAGGCAATCGCCGATGCGGCGGAAATACATGTCGGCGCTTGCCGGCCCCAGCGGCTCGTCCAGGCCGAACAGGGTCTCGAATGTATGATCAAGCCAAAGGCGCGTCGGCGTGCCCCGGAACAGATGATAGTTCTCGGCAAACAGCCGCCAGACCGCCTCCCCATCGACCTCTGCACTGTCGGCATCGCGGCGCGCAACGCCGAGATCGTCCAGCGGCACACCCTGGCTGACCAGCATGCGCAGCACGTAGTGATCCGGGATCACCAGGAGCGATGCGGGATCGGAAAATTTTTCATTGCCGGCAAACCATTGCGGGTCCGTGTGCCCATGCGGGCTGATGATCGGAAGGTCGCGGATCGAACCGTAGAGCGCGCGGGCGATATCGCGCACGGCCGGGTCCGGGGGAAACAGCCTGTCCGGATGGTTGAGCGGCGGTCTCATCATTCGTCCTCCGGCACCCAGTCGGCACAGACCGGCAGTGCACGGTCAAGCGGCAGGCAAACGCGCGTGCCGGTACGCGCGGCACGATAGATCGCCGCGACCAGTTCGATCGATCGCACCCCGTCCTCTGCGCTGACCAGATCCGCCGGCCTGCCGTTCAGGTGGTTCGATATCTCCCGGAACAATCCGGCAAAGCCGGTCGGGCGGTCGGCGATTTCCCGGTCGATTTCGGCAAGCGCCGCATCAATCGCGCCCTGCCCTTGAGGATCGCGTGCCGTGAAGGTCCAGTCACCGGCTCCCGGCGCATAGGGATTGCGCCCGCTTTCCGCCGTCAGCGCATCGAAGACGAAGCGCAGGCGCGACGTGTCGGTCGCGCCGCCCAGCGTCACGGACGAGGTCACCAGCCCGCCGGAGCCCGTCGTCATCGCAATGGCGGCGCAGTCCTCCACCTCGATATCGTTCACCCGCGTGTCCACCAAGGATGCGACTTGCGTTACGGGTCCGAAAAACCGGGTGACAAGATCGTGGATATGGATCGCATGGCCGAGAACCGCGCCGCCGCGCTCGCTTTGCCAGCGTCCGCGCCAGGGCACGGCGTAATAGTCTTCGCCCCGGTTCCAGTGAGTTTCGAGGGTTGCCACGAGCGGCTTTCCGGCAAGGCCCCTGTCCCGAAGGCCGGCAAGCCGGTAGAGCCCGCGTCCGTAACGATACTGGAACACCGGCGCGAAGAGACGCCCTGCCCGTTCAGCCGCCGCCAATAATTCATCGGCCTCGATGACACTTCCGGCCACCGGCTTCTCGCAGATCACATGCTTTCCGGCCGCCAGCGCCTGCAAGGCGACCGGGCCGTGCAGATGCGGCGGCAGGCAGATATCGACAATATCGATCCGTGGGTCGGCGATCACAGTATCGATTTCCGAAACGGCGGCGCAGCCGGATGAAAGGGCGGCAAGCTCCTCTGCGCGCTCTGTCTCCCGGTCGCAGACGGTCAGGACGGCAAACTGCTCGGCAAGCGCCAGGTAGCCCAGCATATGTTCCCGGCCGATACCGGCGCCCAGGATCGCGACATTGTGCATCAGGCCGTATCCCGGAGATGGCCGAGCCGCGTTGCCGCCGCCTGTGCCCGGATCGCCAGTTCCATCACCTTGAAACAGTGGGACTGGCCCATCGCCGTTTCGGTCCGGTTTCGAACATCGCTGGCGAGGTTCTCGAAATAGGGCAGCGGCGCGCCCGATGCGTCGATGTGCTCGCACCGTTCGCCGTTGACCAAAACGAGATGATCGGTCCCGGGGCGGCCGGCGACGTCGACATATTTTCGCAACTCGATATAGCCTTCGGTACCAAGGATCGTCAGCCGCCCGTCGCCCCAGGTGGGCAGGCCGTCGGGCGTGTACCAGTCGACGCGGATATAGCCCTGCCCCTTGTCGCTGCGCAGCAGAATCTCACCAAAGTCCTGCAGGCCCGGATCTTGCTGATTGGCGAAATTGCCGATGCCGGCGGAGACGATTTCCGCGTCGCTTGAACCGGTGAAGAACAGGAACTGGTCAATCTGATGCGAGGCGATATCGCAAAGGATGCCGCCATATTGCCTATCGTCGAAGAACCAGTCCGGCCGGGTAGCCCGGTTCAGTCGGTGCGGGCCGAGTCCCACCGTCTGCACAACGGTGCCGACAGCGCCGGCATTCACCAGTTCGGCCGCTTTCGAAACCGCCGGCACTTCAAAGCGCTCCGAAAAGTCGATTGACCAGATGCGGCCGGTCTGCGAAACGGTCCGGCGGATGTCCTCAAGCTGCTCCATGGTCGTGCAGCCGGGCTTGTCGGTCATCACGTCCTTGCCGGCACGCATTGCCTCAATCGCCCGTTCAGCCCGTCGCGCCGGAATATCTGCGATCAGCACCAGATCGATTTCCGGGTCGTTGAGCAGGACCGAACGGTCCGCGACCCGAGGCACATCGGGAAACCGTTTTACAAAACCGTCCACGGGCTGCGGATCGCCCTCGGTCCACCAGCCCTTGCACATACAGCCAAGCGCCAGCATGCCCTCAAGCTGGCCATAGATGTGCCGGTGATCGACGCCGATGACGGCGAGCTTCAGATCGTGCATAGAAACCTCAGTTCAGATTGTTCGCGGTCAGTTTGACGGCCCGTCCTTCGCGCGACGATTCCATGAGCGCATCGATCAGATGATGAACGCGCAGCGCTTCGCGGCCCGTGACCGCCGGGTCGCGGCCGGATTTGGCAGCGTCGACAAAATCGCGGATCAGGTCGCGGTGCCAGTCATGCGGGAAAGCCATGGGGTCGGCCCCGCCGCCAGTGCCGGCCGCCTCGCCCACCGTCTCGGTCCGGCCGTCGCGCCAGTCTATCGTCAGCGTTCCCGATTGCAGATGGGCGCTTGCCGCCTCGCAATCGATGGCGATCGATTCGGCGCCGCCCGGAAAAGCCGCCGTCGTTGCCATGAGCGAGCCGGTGGCGCCGTTGTCGAAGCGCATGCCGCCGGCAACGAAATCTTCCGCCTCCATCCGGTGGAACGGTGTCGTTGCCGCCACCGCCTGCACCTCGGCCACCGGGCCGGCGATGCTCAACATCAGATCGAGCGTATGGATTGCCTGGCTGATCAGGACACCGCCGCCGTCGCGGGCATAGGTGCCGCGGCCGGGTTCGTCATAATAAGCCTGCTCGCGCCACCACGGCACCGATATCCGCACGAGACCGATGGCGCCCAGAGCACCGCTGTCGATGCGGTCCTTCAGGGCCATCGACGCCTGGCGGAAACGGTGCTGGAAGACGATGCCGAGCCGCACTCCGTTTTGCTCGCAGATGCTGACGATCTCCCGTGCGGCATCGGTGGTGCGCTCGACCGGCTTTTCCATCAGGATATGCTTGCCGGCCTCGGCAAAGCGGCGCACGAGGTGAAGCCGCTCGCTGGGCGGCGTGATCAGGATCGCGGCGTTCAGTTCGGGATCGTCGGCGAGCGCGTCTATGGAATCGGCGATTGGAAATCCATAGTTCCCGGCAAAGGCGGCGCGTTTGTCCGGATTGCGGGAAAACACGCCTCGCACATCGAGTATCTCCTCAAGATCGCGCAGCGCGCCGGCATGCGGCTTTGCCGCCATGCCCGTTCCGATGACGCCGATGCCAAATCTGCCTCCGCTCATTGCGGGATACCGTTGGCGATGACCTTTCCGTCGCCATCGAAGAGATGCATGGAGGCCCGGTCGAAGCGCAAATGGACCTCCTGGCCCCGCTGCACCGGCAACTGGCCGAGCTGATGAACCGTCAGTTGCGGCATGCCGTCCGGCGTGCAGTAGAGATAGGTCTCGCCGCCAAGCTGCTCGGAAAGATCCACGGTCGCGGTGATGTCGGCATCCTTCTCATCGACGATCTCGATATGCTCCGGCCGGGCGCCGAAGGTGATCTTGTCGCTGCGCGTGATGCGAATGGATGAGGATATGGCGATCCGCTGCGGGCCGGTCACGAGTTCGATGCGCCCGTCCGAGGCTTCGGCCGCCGCGTCGACGAGATTCATGCGGGGCGAGCCGATGAAGCCGGCAACGAAAGTATTTTGCGGCCTGTTGTAGAGATCGAGGGGCGCGCCGACCTGCTCGATGCGGCCGGCATTGAGGACGACGATCGTGTTGGCCAGCGTCATCGCCTCGACCTGGTCATGGGTCACATAGATCATGGTGCCGCCGAGCTTGGCATGCAGGCTGGCCAGTTCCTTGCGCATGGCAACGCGAAGCTCAGCGTCGAGATTGGAAAGCGGCTCGTCGAACAGGAAGGCCTTGGGATCGCGCACGATGGCCCGGCCAATGGCGACGCGCTGGCGCTGGCCGCCGGAAAGCGCCTTGGGCCGACGCTTGAGATAGGGCGTGATCTGCAGCATGGAAGCCGCATCGTTGACGCGGCGGTCGATCTCCTCGCGCCGCATCTTCGAGTTTTCCAGGCCGAATGCCATGTTCTTGTAGACGCTCATATGCGGATAGAGCGCATAGGACTGGAATACCATGGCAAGGCCGCGCTCGGAGGCGGGCTGTTCGTTGACCACATCGCCGTCGATCACGACATCGCCCGACGTAACGCCTTCGAGACCCGCAATGATGCGCAGCAATGTCGACTTTCCGCAGCCGGACGGGCCGACAAAGACGACGAATTTACCGCTGTCGATGCTCAGATCGATGCCGTGGATGACCTCCACGTCACCATAGGCCTTGCGAACGTCCTTGAGGATGATTTCGGTCACGTGCCTGCCCTTTCCTGGCCGCTATCTGCTGCGCGCCATGGCAGCCTGTTTCGGCTCGGCGCGCTGAAGGCGCTGAGGCGGCAGGCCGCGCAATATCTGTTTCACATCGTCGAGCATCATGTCGCGGATGCGCGCATAGGAGGCCTCAAGCCCGCCGGCGAGATGAGCGGAGAACAATATGTTGCCGGCCTTTCGAACGGGATCGCCGGCGGCGACGGGCTCCTGCGGAAAGACGTCGACCGCAGCGCGGAACCGGCCTTCCGACGCCATCTCCACAAAGCTGTCGAATGCAACCACCTCGGCCCTGGACGCGAGGATCACACTGGCATCCGGCGGTATCAGCGCGAGCTTTGCCGCATCGAGAAATGCCTCGTTCTCACTGGTGGCGCCAGCCAGAATGAAAAGAAAACGATTTTCGGAAAGAACATCCGCGAGACCGCTGGGCCGGACGTCCTGCGTCTGCAGGAAACGATCCGAAAGCCAGGGATCGTGAACCGAAATCCGCCGGGTGAATGGCCGGAGCAGCGGCACCAGGGCGCGTCCCAGATTGCCGTATCCGATGAGCCCGACGGCAGCGTCGTAAAGGCTGTAGGCGGTCCCGTTTCCGGCAATGCCATATTGCTCATCGCCGTCGCGGAAACGACAGTCGGCTGCCGGCAGACCGCGGGCAAGGGCAATTGCCTGGCCCAGGCAGTATTCGGCAACCGCCGGCGCCATGGCCGGCGCGGCCGAGAGCACGTGAATGCCGCGCCGCTGCGCCTCTTCATAGTCGATGTTCGGCTCCCAATTGGCCTTCACATTGACGATGGCCTTGAGCCTGGGGGCACGGTCGAGCCGCTCCTTGGGCATGGCCGTCTGGCCGATAATGATCTCAACGTCGTCCAGAACATCTTCGACAAGATCATCGGGTGCGCGTGAACCGAAATGCGTGATGAGGTTTGCCTCGCGCTCCAGCGCCTCGGCGACATCGCCGGTAAAGACCATCGCCTCGGTGCGCGGATGGGGATCGAACAGGATCAAGGGCTTGCCGGAGCTCATTTCATCCCCGTCGAAGCAATGCCGGTGGTGATGAAACGCTGCAGGAAGGCAAAGACCAGCGCCACGGGAATGAGCGTGACCACGGTCATTGCGAGCACATAGTGCCACTGCACGTCCAATTCGCCCTGGAAGGCGTTGAGGCCGATCTGCAGCGTATAGACCTCGCTGCGGTTGAGCACGACGAGCGGCCAGAGGAAGTCGTTCCAGCGCCACATCACGGAGAAGATCGCCAGCACCGCGATCGCCGGCAGCGACAGGGGCAGCACGATGCGCCAATAGATGGCCCATTCGCTGGCCTTGTCCATGCGCGCCGCCTCGATGAGATCGCGCGGCAATGTCAGCATGTACTGACGCAATAGGAAGACACCCGTCGGCGTCGCCGCCCCCGGCAGGATCACCGCCCAGAGCGTGTTGACCATGTTGAGCTGCGTGACGACCAGATAGGCCGGCACCAGGATGATGGTGATGGGAATCATCAGCGTGCCGATGACGAACAGCATCACCGCGTTGCGGCCCTTGAACTCGTAAATGGCGAGCCCGAAGGCGGCCATGGAATTGATCAGCAGCGTGATCAGTGTCGCGACCACCGTCACGATGACGGAATTGTTGAGATAGGTCAGGAAGTTGAAGCGCTCGAGCGGGTTTGTGTAGTTCTCCCAGGCGACGCGGAATTCGCGGATCGGCTCGCGGCTGGCGATCGGCACGCGGATCGAGGTTTCCGGATCGGCCGGATCGACCATCTGGGCGATGATGCCGATGCGGCGGATCTGCGCTAGTTCCCGGACAGAACCGTCTTCCATCGTTACCTCGTAGAGCGGCAGCGGCTTGTCGTGGCCCTCGACCTCGACCTCGATCTGGCCGAGCGGCAGCAGTGTCGGGGGAAATTCCAACAGGCCCGCCGGCGTCTTGAAAGAGGACAGCGCCAGCCACAGGACCGGCCCGAACATCAGGCAGACGCCGAAAGCGAGATAGAGATAGGTGAAGACATCCGTCCAGTGCCAGGAGGCGCCGCCCCGGCGGGCCGTCAACATGCCGGAGAGGGAACGCGTGGATGCGGTCTGTGCGTCAGCCATGTCAGCCGTCCTCCCTGCGCCGCGTTACCGCGAGTTGCACCAGTGTCAGAACGAACAGCACCACGCCGAGGACAACCGAGGCCGCCGCGGCAAGGCCGAAATTCTGCACCTGATTGGAAAAGCCGGTCGTGTAGATGTACTGGACAATGAACTGCGTCGCCGTTCCGGGGCCGCCGCCGGTCAGGACGAAGACCTCGTCGAAAATCTGTACCGCCTTGATCAGCGCCAGCACGATGACGACAAGCAGGTTGGGCCAAAGCAGCGGCAGGGTGATACGCCAGAACACACGCTCGCGCTTCGTGCCGTCCATTTCGGCGGCTTCGTACAGATCGGGCGGTATGGCCTGCAGGCCGGCCAGCAGTATCAGCGTGTAGAATCCCATATGGGCCCAGATCGACACGAAGATCGCCCAGAACATGGACCAGGTGGGGTCGACGAAGAACAGGATGCGCTCGAAGCCGATCGAGGTGAGGCCCGCATTGAGCACGCCGTCGCGCAGCAGGATCCATTTCCAGATCAGGGCGACGACGACCGGCGACAGCAGCACCGGGAAGAAGAAGGCCGCCCGGAAGAAGCCGCGTCCGCGGATTTCCCGGTTGAGGATCAGGGCCGTTATCAGGGAGAACAGCACCATGAAGGCGACCTGGAAAAAGACGAAGGTGATGGTGTTGTAGATGCCGCGCCAGAACCGGTCCTCACGGCAGCTCTGCGGGTCCAGATAGTTGCCGCAATCGGCGAGATAGGAATATTGCTCGCCGCCGATATAGGGCCGGTCGTTCAGGAACAGTTCGTCGCCGCCGGTCACCGAGAACGCGAAATTGATGATCAGCGGCACGATGACGAAAATGCCGAAGAAGGCGAGATTCGGCAGAAGGAAGATGTAGGGCATGCGGCCGATGCCCAGCAGGCGCTGCAGAGCCCTGAAGGGCGTTTCCAGCAACCCGAACAGAATGCGCATCGGCCATGAGGCGACGGCGTTGAAACGTTCGCCGAGTGTCGGATTGTCAATATCGGCCGGTGGTTGATGCGCCATGGATTCAGTCTGGGATTGAATTTTGTCAGCCTCCGGGCGCCTGGAGGACGCGCCCGGAGTGCACTGTTCGATCACATGTTACCGCGTGATCAGCCGCCGCGTTCCTTCTCGGCGATCTGCTGCTCGACATCCTGGGTCATGCGATCGTAGGCCTCGTCGAGGGTCAACTCGCCGACAATCGCCTCACCGAGGCGCGAGATCAGCGCGTTGAACATGACGCGGTTGTTGACATAGCCCTGCAGGTCGAAGGCAGTCGGCGAAATGCCGGGAACCGCAGCGGCGAATGTCTCGAGCGCGTGCTTGGCGCGCGGATCGTCGGTCTGGAATTCAACGCCGTTGGCTGCGAGCCCGAGGTGACCCGGGATGAACAGCGTCTTGCCGTAGAACTCGTTGAGCACTTCCTCGCTGGAGAGGTAGTCCATCAGCTTGCCGACCTCTTCCGGATGCTCGGACGTCTTCAGCGCCACAAGCGCCGCACCGCCGGGCATGCCGGTGCAGGCGGCCGGGCCGCAGGGCGCCGGAACTGCCCACCAGTCAAAGGCATCGCCGATCTTGTCGGCGAATTGCGGGATCTGCCACGAGCCGCTCATATACATGGCGACCTGGGCGTTGGCGAAGTCCTCATTGGCGCCGAGATACTGGGAGCCCGATACGGAGCCCCACAGCTCTTTCGGCATGGTGCCGTCCTGGTGCCAGTCATAAAGCTTGCCGGCCATGGCCTTCAGCCCGTCATCCACCAGCGCCGGTTTGCCATCGGCATCGAACATCTTGGCGCCCATGGAGATCGCAGGACCGGACACGCGGTGGCCGGAGCGGTCCCAGGCCATCGGGATCGGGATTTCCAGCTTGTCGGCAACTTCGCGAACCGCAACGGCCCAGTCGTCCCAGGTCGCGCCATCGCCCGGCAGATCGACCCCGGCCTGCTCGAAGAGCGTCTTGTTGACATAAGGCCCGGTCACGGTGAGCTGTGTCATGAAGCCGGAAATGGCGCTGTCATCGCCCGGCTGGCGCAGCCATTTCAGGAACGGACCGAAATTGGTTTCCCAATAGGCTGCATCGGAGATGTGCGGGGTCAGATCCATATAGTGCTCGGACAGACCGCCAAGGTCGGTGACCCGGGCAAGGTCCGGCCCCTCCCCGGCTGCGAGCTGCACCGGCAGGCTTTCCAGGATGGCCTTGTAGGGAACGACGTCGAGGGTCACCTTCACGTCCGGGTTGGCAGCCTCGTAGCGGTCGAGGATTTCGCGCATGACCTCGCCCTCGTTGCCGTCATTGTACCAGGTTATGCGCAATTCGGTCTCGGCCAGCGCGCTGCTCACCATGAGTCCCATGGCTGCAGTGCCGAGCACCAGAAGTCTGTTCAGTCTGCTGTTCATTTTGATTACCTCCCATTTGCTACTTGTATACTAGTAAACATCATCTTTGCGAGCAAGCTTAATTCTGCCGGATCAGGGTCCCTGCGCGCCCGCTTCCAGGGTTTCGAGCGCCGAGTTGACGTGATCGCGCATGACCGCGGCGGCGGCGCTCGCATCGCCGCGGCTTATCGCCTCAATGAGTTTGACGTGGTCTTCATAGGCGCGCATGGAGCGACCGGTTATCGACGACATCAGAAGCAGGCGCTGGCGGTCGATATGCGCCTTGACCGACTGCACCATCTGCCAGGCATTGGGCACCTCCGCCATCCGCGCGAGCATGCTGTGGAACTGTTCGTCATAGCGGAAGAAGGTCAGGTAGTCGTCGCGCTCGCCGGCGGCCTTTTGCGCGGCAAGGACCGGCGCCAACGCGGCCTCGTCGACGCCCGTTTCCGCAAGACGCCGGGCGATGGCCGCCTCGATCGCAGCCCGGATGAAGATCGCCTCACGCACCCGGGCGGCGTCGTGCGGGGCAACCACGGAACCCACCTGCGGCTTGACGATGATCAGCCCTTCGCCCGCAAGGTCCTGGATGGCCGCCCGCAAAGGCGTTCGGCTGATGTCGCAAATGCGCGCCACTTCCTTTTCGCTGAGCGCCGTGCCTGGCGGAAACCGGTTGTCGATGATGCGGCTGCGCAGGGCATCGTAGATCTGCGGGCCGATGGACCGTGCGCGGTCGATGGCGACGCCCTTTAGAGCCGCCTGCATATCGAAGGCCGAGGCTTCAGGAGTCAAACGCGGCATGGAGTGCCTCCTGCCTGCCGGCAGTCGAACCGGTCGCTTCGTTCTGACTGCCTGACCGTTGCGCGGACTGAAGCGCATGCATGACGCCGCGCAGTTCCGCCAGGCCCTTGAGGCGGCCGATCGCCGGGTAGCCGGGTTGCGCGCCGCGCTGCAGATCATCGAGTATGTCCTGACCATGGTCGGGGCGCATGGGAATCCTGTGATCGGCGCGCCCGGCGTCACGGCGGCGCCCCTCCTCCGCCAGAAGCGCCGAAATGACCGCGACCATGTCCGTGTCTCCGGCCAGATGCTCGTCCTCGAGGAATGAGCAGGAAATGCCTTCGGTCTCGCGGGTCACGTTGCGCAGATGCACGAAATGGATGCGCTCCGCAAATTCCGACGCCATTGCGGGAATGTCATTGTCGGGCCGGGAGCCGAGCGAGCCGGAGCAGAAGGTCAGGCCCGCCGACGGGCTGTCGACGGCGGACAAGAGCATACGAAAATCCTCGGCCGTGGACATGACCCTGGGCAGTCCCAGCAGCGGAAACGGGGGATCGTCCGGATGACAGCACAGCCGGATATCGAGGCGTTCGGCAAGCGGCACGATCTCGGACAGGAAATCGATATGCATCTGGCGCAGCCGATCCGCATCGATGGCCGCGTAATTGGCGAGTTGGTCGCGCAGGCCTTCGAGCGTCCAATGTTCGGCGGCGCCGGGCAATCCCGCTGTCACGTTTTCCGTCAGGCGCCGTTTCTGCGCATCCGACATGTCGGTGAAGCGCCGGCCGGCAAGCTCCGCCACCGTCTTCGGATAGTCCCGGTCCGCTGAAGGCCGGCAAAGGATGTGCATGTCGAAGACGGCGAAATCGACAAGATCGAAACGCATCGACGTCCCGCCATGGTCCATCGGTGCGGCAAGATCCGTGCGGGTCCAGTCAAGCACCGGCATGAAGTTGTAACAGACCGTTCGAATGCCGGCTTCGGCCAGATTGGACAGGCTTGCCTTGTAGCGTTCGATATCGCCGCGCCAGTCGCCTGACATAGTCTTGATCGCCTCTGAAACCGGCAGGCTCTCGACGACTTCCCAGGCAAGACCCGTTGCCGTCCCGTCCGCATTGTGTGAGACATCGTGGTGGCGGGCGGCGATTTCCTCAAGAGGCCATAGCGCACCCGGCGGAATATGATGCAGGGCCGAGACAATCGCCTCGGCGCCGGCCTGACGCGCATCGCCGATGGTCACCCTGTCCAGCGGCCCGAACCACCGCCAAGTCTGCCTCATTTCAATCTCCCAATAGGTGACATATACTAGTATACCAGTAGCTGGACAAGTCCGATTCGGCGCGCCGGGGAGAAAATTGCATTGAGCAAACCAGACATCGATGCCGCAAAATTGTGGCGGCTGCTCGGTTATCCGGGCGGCCCTCCCCCAGGTTCAGGCGGTCGCGTGATCACAGTCCGGCAGCAACCGGACTTTGCGGTCGAAGAGATCACCGTCGAAACATCCGGCGGCACGGTGCCCGGGACACTGTTGCGCCCGTACGGAGATGCCGAACCGCTTCCGGCCGTCCTCTACTGCCATGCCCATGGAAACCGCCACGAAATCGGGCGGCGCGAGCTTGTGGAAGGCCGTCCCGCATTGCTTTCCGCCTATGGCCCGGTTCTCGCCGCCGCCGGTTTTGCTGTGCTTTGCGTGGACATGCCTGGCTTTGGCAGCCGGCAAATCGAAGGCAGCGAATCCGCGCTGTCCAAGGCAGCGCACTGGCACGGCCGGACGCTGCTGGGGCACATGCTCGCCGATCTCAGCGCCGCGCTCGACTATCTCGCCGCGCGCGACGATGTGGACGCATCGCGCCTCGCGGCGCTCGGCCTGTCGATGGGCGCCACGCATGCCTATCTGCTCGCGGCGCTCGACGAGCGCATTGGCGCCTGCGCGCATCTGTGCGCCTTTTCCAACATGCGCCCGCTCATCGAAAGCGGCGCGCACGACCTGCACGGCCCCTACATGACGGTTCCCGGACTGCTCGAGACCTGCGATCTTGCCGACATAGCCGCCCTCATCGCACCACGTCTGCAGCTGGTGTGCTGCGGCCGCCTCGACCCGTTGACACCGGCCGAGGCTTTTGACCCGGCGCTTGAAAGGCTGCGGGAAGCATATCGTCTTGCCGGTGCTGAGGATCGGCTCGAGTTCCTGATTTCGAACGATAGCGGCCACGCGGAGACGCCCGCCATGCGTGAAGCGGTGCTGCGGCTGCTGCGCAATCTGCGTCCCGGCGCGACCGCCCCTGCCGATTGAAACGGTCCGGCACCCACCGGCATCGACAGGGAATGACGGCCCCGAATTCTTTGACAAAGCGTGTATTTCGCTCCAATGTTGCATCATGGGCGATAAATCTTCCCTTGATTGCAAGGAAGACAGGCTCACGGCCTGTCCGGACTGCGCACAGGAAAAGCTGCGGAAGCTTGAGCCCGGCGACTGCCTGACGCTTCTTCCCGGAAGATACACGAAGCCTCTGACAGCGGTCGGCCTGCGCGGCCTTGCCGGTTCCACCATCACGATCAAGGGCGCCACGCCGAAAGACAAATGGTGGAAGGTCCAAAACTCCCAGCGATTGCCGGATGAAGATCAGGACACCCTGTTTACAAGCTGCGTCACGGCGGACGACTACAAGACCAAGGCCAACGAGGCAGCGGCCAGGAAACAGGCCGCAGGCAGCTTCCCCGGCCTCTATTATCTCGCCGACGAGGCGCAACTTTATCTGCGCGACTGCCAGCATGTGACCATCAAAGGGCTTTATTTCGACAAATGCTGGCCGACGGCCCTTTATATCGACAACTGCCAGGACATCGTCGTTCGCGCCTGCCAGTTCCGGTGGGGCACTTTCGCGATCGGCGCGACCGGACAACATACGCGGCATATACTGGTCGAGAAGTGCCGATGGCGTCAGAACCCGGACAATCAGGAAAGCGGAAAGCCGGCCGGCCACTGGAAGAAAATCGCCTGGCAGCGCATCCATGGCGACATATCCAATTCCGGCGTCCCGCCGGACTACGGTGTCGTCAACATCGAGGATGACTACCGTCATTTCGATGGAGACTTCTTCGCCGCATGGCGGATCGCCGGTTTTGTCACGCTGCGGAAGAACCTGATCGAAGACGCGTTCAACGCCATCCATCTCTTCAATTTTGAAGACACGCCAAGCCCGTTGCTGAACCTCAACGTCGTCATCGAAAAAAACCGTTTCGAGCGTATCCGCGACAACGCGATCGAGCCGGAAGGCGGCGCCTGGAACTGGATCGTGCGGCACAACGAGCTCGTCGACGTCTACAGCTGGTTCTCCTTCGAGATGAAGCGCTCAGGCTGGTTCTACATCTACGGCAATGTGGGCTGGCACACCCAGTCGCCCGGTCCCGGAAAGAAACCACCGGAGGGCATTGATCCGGACGCGCGCAGGGGCGGAGCGATCTTCAAGCTGACGTCGCGCCATGCTGCAGACGGGCCCACCTACTTCTTCCACAATTCGTTTCACCTGCGCGAGCGCATCGCCAAGCAAAAACGCTTCGCCGGCCTGCGTTTTTTCAACAACGCCATCGTGTTCTGCCAGAATGCGCAAGGCGAATGCAGCGAAACGGAAAGCCTCTTTGCCAAGGATCTCAAGAGCCGCGATACGCCGCACAGCCGCTACGACAAGGAAGGCGACATCATCGCCGCCGAAAAGAACCGCTTCACCAAGGACTGGGAAAAACTCGGGATCGCCTTCTACAGCAACGTCATCTACGGGGCCGACAGGCTGCATGATCTGCGAAGTGCCGGCTATCCTTTCGGAGAAAACTCGCGCGACGGCTATCCGGGGTTCAAGGGACCGTTGACGGCCGAGGCCACGACCGCCGAATCCTTCCAGCTGAAGTGCGATACAGACGGCGCGGACGACGCGACGGAAGCCTCAATCGGCTTCACGCTGGAGACGAAGGGCTGGCGGACATTCGAAGAACAGGGCTGCCGCAATATCGGCGCGTATCAGGAAGACGGATCCCTGTTCGCGCTTGAAGAGGAATTCGGGTGGCTTGAACACAAGCCGGGCACGGCCGACTGACGACAGGTGGGGGCATGGCAGGCGACGATCCCAGACAGGCCGATTACCAGAAGCTCTATCCGAAGAGCTGGGCGCTGCTGCAACTCGTCAATGAATCGGGCAGCCAGCTGCAGAACTACTGGATCGCCCTTTTGTCCCTGGGTTCCGTCCTGGTCGCGATGATCGCAGGCATTACCGACCACGACATGTTTCTCGGCTCACCGGTCGAGGTGCCGCTGTTATCGGCGCAACTGCCTCTGTACGGGTTCGCGATCGCCGCACCGCTACTGATCCTGTTCCTGCATGCGTTTGTTCTGGCGAAGTACCGTTTGCTGATGGACGCTCTCAATAAATTGCGAAGCCTTGAGCGGAAACGGAGCGATAAAGATGAGAATGAGAGCAGGCATCCAAAGGCGCTTGAACAGTTCATGGGAACGTCCGTCCTGCTCCGTGGACTTGCCTTTCGCGAAAAAAGACGACTAACCGCAGCCGGCATAACGCATGTCATCACAGATTTTTCGGTCTGCCTTCTGCCGCTGGTCGTTCTTTTTTTGATTCAGTTGAAGTTCCTTCGGTATCAGAGCGAAATCATCAATATCGTACACTCCCTGACCATTGCTGCCGACTTCGCCCTTTGTTGGTTTTTCATTTATTGGCTCTCAGCAAAGTCATATTCGACGGTTGTCTCCTGCCTTTTGGTTCTATCGTCTTTATTGTTCATACCGACGCTTTCCTGGCACATTCATAACACCGGACTCCGACCCGGCGCGTGTACGACGGGTACTGAAAGGAATAGTTCAAGCCTGATTAAGCGAGCGAGATTTTTTCTATTTTCGCTCAATCCCTCGGACAACAACTTTGTCAACGACCGTGAATTCGTCCGGACCGATGACTATGTTGCACCAACGCTGATACTCAGCAGACGGAGTTATGCCGGGGCGAATTTGCCCTATGCCATCCTCCGAGGAGCGCGCCTATTTCGCGCCAACTTCCAGGGAGCTAACCTTCTGCGCGCGAATCTCGATGGGGCTTCCACACAGAGAACCAATCTCCGAAAAGCTTGCTTGAAGGAGGCTTCCTTTGTGTTCGCACAGATGGATCATGTATTTCTCAACAACGCACAGCTAAACGATGCAAATCTAACGGGCGCAGACCTCAAACAGGCAAGGCTCTATGGAGCAAAGCTGAACGGCGCCCATCTCGATGGCGTTGACCTAAAGGCTGCTAAATTAGAGGATGCCAACTTCGAAAATGCGCGGTTGATCGGAGCGCGTCTCAAAGAAGTGGACTTGTCGAACTCGCCCACCGAAAATGCGACATTCCTGGGTGCGACATTTGAAGACTTAACGGGCAGCAAAAAACCCAACAATCAACTTGGTTCACCCGTTGATTTCAAACGTCTTCGGGAAGTGCTTTGTAAAGCTGGATCATATCCATATGTCGCATCCATGATTGTCCGCGGTAACCTTCTGGACAAATCAGAAAAAGGGGAACATAGCAGAACTGCTTGGTGGATATTGAATCACAGGTGTACGCCTTCCTGCCCCGGTGCTCGTGAACTCGGCCGTCATACGCTGGCGAAACTTTGGCGAAAGGCCAATGAGCACCCGGTGGCGCATTGCAGAAAACCTGAATTCGGAAAACATGAAATGCCGGATTACTACATCGACTGCGATTTGTTCCGTGCGTACTTCGGACTGGATGACAAAGAAAACAGAAAGGACGGCAAATTCTCAATAAACTCTTGCATCATGCAAGAAACAATCCGATAGGCCCTGCCGGACATCCGGATCGCAGGCGGTTCGTTTGGCCTCAATTCAAGTTAACTGATTAGCCGCTGGCCACAGGACTGGTAATACCCAGCCTCGACTGTCACTGCGGTCGGACCTGCCAATGAGCACGGAACCAACCGAAAACAAGACATCGACGCTGGGCGGCCTCGGATTTGCCGTGCTGGGCTTTGGGCTGTTCGCCACACATGACGCGATCATCAAGGCGCTGGGCGAGACCTATCCGGTCTTCCAGATCATCTTCTTTGCCATGCTGTTCGCCTTCGTGCCGATGTCGATGATCATTCTGGCGGACCGCGCCGTGGACAATTTCAGGCCGCACCATCCCTGGCTCATCCTGATGCGCTCGGTGTTGACGATCATCGCCATGTCGAGCGCCTTCTACGCCTTCGTCAACCTGCCGCTGACGGAAGTCTATGCGCTGCTCTTCGCGGCGCCGCTGCTGATTACCGCCTTTTCCGTGCCGCTGCTTGGCGAGGTGGTGCGGGCGCGGCGCTGGGCCGCGGTCGGGATCGGGCTGATCGGGGTGCTCATCGTGTTGCGACCGGGCTTCACCGCGCTGTCACCGGGCCATTTCGCGGCGCTCGCGGCTGCCGTTGCCGCGGCGCTTGCGGCGATCGTCGTGCGCAAGATAGGCAGCGAGGAGCGCTCGGCAGTACTGATCCTTTATCCAATGCTCGTCTCGCTCATCGCCATGGCCATGATGCTGCCGGCCGTCTATGTGCCGGTTGATCTGCAGGATCTCGGGCTGATGGCCGCCATCGGACTGATTTCGGTCCTCGCGCAGCTCTGCATCATCGCCGCCTACCGTTCCGCGCCGGCGGCGGTGATCGCGCCGACGCAGTACAGCCAGATCCTTTGGGCGAGCGCCTATGGCGCCATCTTCTTCATGGAGCGCCCCGACACCTATGTCGCCATCGGCTCGGCGGTCATCATCCTTTCAGGCCTGTTCGTGGTCTGGCGCGAAAGCCGCGAGAACGTTTCGGCAAAAAGCCCGGTCCTGCGTAATCCCAACCCGCGCTTCGACACGGGCCCCTCGCCGCGACCGAAACCAAAGGGCGAAACCGATTGATTCGCGTTTAACGGCATGCGCGCCAGGCAGACTACTGATCGATCGCCCTCACGATCGTGATGCACCTGCCCTCGACCTGCTGCCCGATCTCGCTGTCATAGATGGTCTCGCATTGCTCGGACTGCATGTATTTTTCCGGATCGATCACGCTGTCCGGCCAATTGTGCGGCAGGACCGCATTCGTGAAGTCCGCCGATGACAATTCGGCATATTTGAAATACTCGTAAGGTGGCAGGAGCGCCCCGCTAAAATTCGCTCCCGAGAGATCGCTGCGGCCAAAGCGCACATAACGCAGGTCCGCAAATGAAAAATCCGCGTTCCTCAGATCCGGCCGCTGGGGCTGGGCTCCGGCGCCGTCAGGGGCCAGGACGGACACCGGCTTACCCATCCCGCCGGGTGAAATGCCGTCAAATCTGGCGCGTGCGGGAAACAGGCCGTAGGGAGCGAGAAACTCAAAGACATCCGCCAGTTCGGGAAGACCGATCAACCGGGTGCTGGTCGAGATTCTGAAATTATCGGCCTCACTTATGAAGTCGTCCAGTCTTGGCAAATTGTTCGCAACGATTTCGTCCGGCGTAACACTGGGCTCGGCGGCTATCTCGGCATCAACCGATTCTAGCCACGAGCTGAGATTTGCCGCTCTTTGATCCGAGACGAGCTTTCCGTCTTCGGTTTGCCGCCAACTGGCTGCGCTCGACAGCCGCGATCTTGAAACGGCGATCACCGAAACGTCCATTCCGACCGTCAACGGCTCTCGATCGGCAAGTATGATGACGCCGTGGCTGGAGGTTCGATCGGCTGTCCGGGATCTTGCCGCAACCGGGTAACCCAGCCCCTTGATAAAATTGGCAAGCCAGTCCGGTTCGGTCGTGGTCGCTCCGCTGATGTCGAGGCCCTCGAATTCGGTGGGCGTGAACTTGGCGACAGCGGGCAGTTTGGAGGATGAAAGATTGACCCGAACCAGCGAGGTCGCCGAGAGATTGGCGCCTCTCAAATCGGCGTTGGACAATTCGACATTCACCAGTTTTTGCCCGCTGAGATCTGCCCCGCGAAGATCGGCATAGGCAAAAGTTGCGCCGGCTTCGCCGATCCGCGCCATATCGACGCCCGAGGCAAGCAGGCTAAGGAGCAACTGCGCCCGTTCCGGCGACAGGGGATCGGAAAGCGAGCCATCGTCCTGCAGCAGCCGATAGGGGCGCAGCGAACGGCTCAATGCCGAGACCCTTGAAATAAGAAGCTGATCCGCGTCTTGCTTGTTGTCCAGCGCGTTGAGAATGTTCGACAGTTCGAAATTGAGCGAGGCGCGGCGGCTGGCCTCGGCCAGACTGTTCTGTATGTTTATCAGACGGTTCTGTTCCGTAAGCCGTTCAATCTGGATGTAAGCCGTAAGCAGCGTTGCCACCGAGACAACGGCGCCCAGGGCCATGCCCACGACAGCCAGCGATCTGGTCGCAACAAAAAAGCTGAGACCCATCCGGGCCAATTCGGCGACTTCCGCCCGATTGCGCTCAAGTGCGTCTGCGAATGTCGCGGGATCACGGGCGGCTTCCAATAGGCCGTTGAACAGGCGGGTCGCGCGCGTCGCGCTCCACTGTTCGGACAGGCGCGCCAGCCAAATCCGGCTGAAAACCGCAAAAAGCACGGCGCCAAGCCCCAACACCGCAAAACCGGAAAAGATGAGGGTGAGGATCCTGAAGCCGACAGGATTAAGCAGGAAAGCAACGGCGGCGGCGCCGGCAAGCATTCCAACGGCCACCAGCGCGATGTAAATGGCAAACCGGCTTACATCTGTCTCGGGTTGGTTCATTACCGACCAAAGGATCACCGCAACGCCGGTTTGCAAACCCTTGACGCGCAATTGGCTGTTGAGAAAGCGAAAATTCGGGGCCTTTGCGCGTGCTGACCGTGAACGGGATCACTCAAAGCGAACACATGGACATGATTCGCCGCGTTTGACTGGACCCGGCAATTGCCGCATAGAGCAGCGATCCAATCCACCGCGAAACCGTCAGACCACCGCCTATGAAACCGTTCCTGATCCTGCAGCTGCGCCCCGAAGAAGAAGCGTCCGACGACGAATTCCGCGCCATTCTCGACAAGGGCGGGCTCACTGAAGATCGCGCACATCGCGTGCGTCTCGAACGGGAGGGCCTGCCCGAAACGGATCTTGACTCCTATGCCGGCGTGATCGTCGGCGGCGGGCCTGGCTGCGTTTCCGACCCACAAGACCAGAAGTCTTCGGTCGAAAAACGTATCGAGGACGCCGTGCTGTCGCTAATGCCGGCGGTCACCGCCAATGACGTGCCGTTTCTCGGCTGCTGCTATGGCATCGGCATCCTGGCACACCATCTTGGCGCGTCCGTCTCGAAGGAGCGTTTCAGCGAGCCGGTCTCCGTTGCCCGCGCGGCGCCCACCGAGATGGGCAAAACCGATCCCCTGCTCGACGGCATCGACGGGCCGTTCGACGCATTCGTCGGGCACAAGGAGGCGGTGCAGGAGCTGCCGCCCGGCTGCGCGCATCTGGTGGCGGGAGACGCCTGCCCGTTCCAGATGATCCGTTTCGGAAAAAATGTCTACGCGACGCAGTTTCACCCGGAGGCCGACGGAGACGTCTTTGCCCTGCGAATCCGCATCTATCGCGACAAGGGCTATTTCGCGCCGCAGGATGCCGAACGCCTGACGGCCGAGGCGCGTTTGGGCAATCCGCAGGCCGGGGCGGCCATCCTGCGGAATTTCGTCAAGCGGTACGGGTAGGATCTCGCTACAAGCGATCCCTGAGAAGGCCTCCTAAATCAGGCCGTTCGCCCAGATCGCCGTGTCGGTGTCGCAGCGCAGCTTTGCCAGCAGCCACATCCCGCTGGCGGCCAGCATGACCGACAGGCTGTAGGCGACAGCGATGCCAAGGACGCCGAGTGCCGGATAGAGCGCAAAGGCCAGCGCGAGCGACAAAGCCACGCCAACGGCCAGCAGGGCAAGAATATCGCCCTGCCGCTCATGCGAGGCAAGCACGGTTATGGACGGGCCGAAAATCGCCCGCAGCACGGCGGCAGAACAGACGACCAGAAGCACCTGAGCGTAGGCGCCGAATGCCGGATCAAACAGAGCCAGCAGAGGTTTCCCGGCGATGGCGAGGCCGGCAATCGCGGCAATGATATAGGCCGTCGCGACGCCGTTCAGGCGGCCGATGAGACGCCTGGTCAAGGGCCTGTCTTCCCTGGCGCAGGCCTGCAGTATCTGCGGCTGCAGCACGACGTAGAGGGCACGAATGCCGAATCCGACCAGAACCCGGATGCGGAAGCACACATGCAGCAGCGCGATTTCCAGAGGCGCGGCGAAAAGGGCGCAGGCAAGCAGCAGGATCTCGATCTGATAGTCCCAGCACAGCGTTATGCCGAGCCACGAGCGCGATTTGCGCGACCAGTCGCGGCGGGAGCCGGCGCTCGGCTCGCGGGCCTCCGACGCCACCGCCATTTGCGGCCGCAAGGCACGGATCTGGATCGCCGCCGCCACGGCCGCCCCCGTGACGATGGCAGTCAGTATCAACGCAAAGGACCGGTTTTCAAATACGGTTACCGCCGCAAACAGCAGCGCAAGGGCGACAAGCGGCCTGACCAGACCGTCCGACAGCTGCCCGCTGAACGGCTTCTGCAGGCCGATCAGCACGCCACCATGAAACTGGTTCAAGGCCATGATCGGCGCAAATGCCAGCACCGCGATGGCAGCCGGCTTCGTGTATTCGGACGCCTGTCCAGTCAGAAACACAGCCGCGACAAACAGCACGGTCAGCAAGGCCGCAAGCAGCCAGGAGCGCGCCATTATGTGTCGACCATGGGCAATGAAATCGCGGATCGCAGGACGATCGGGCAATGCCGACAATTTCGCGACCTCGACCGTCGCCAGCGACTGCAGGCCAAGGGGAATTGCGACTGCCACGAGATTGGCGAGAGAAATGCAGACAGCATAGATCGCCAGATTGTCGGTGCCGAACTGCCGCGCAATCACGATCGTGATGGCAAATGTCGCCAATGCGCCCAGCAACCGCGCCAGGGTCAGTCCGGATATCTTTGTCAGCAGGGCGATCATGCTGGCTACTTGAGAAAAGCCGGCGCGAACTGATGAAGATGTTTTTGCAGCTGGAACTTGAGAAGGCGGCTCTTAAGCGCTGCCTTGCCGAAGGTTTCCTGAAGCAGATCCGGTCCCTTGCCGAAATAGGGCGGGATATCGGAGACAACGCCGGCCTTGCCGGTCAGCCCGCGCTTGAACTGGTGCAGACTGCAGGTCTCGGACGTCGCTCCGCCAAGATCGTACCAGCGAATACGCGGGGTCTTGCACAGGCGCTTCATGATCTCCCATTGCATGAAATAGCCGGCGCGCAGCTTGTTGCCGCGGTTGTTCGTTGCACCGTAAAGGTAGATTGCCCGCTCGCCGCTCATGTCGATCGCCGCCGCGGCAACCGGTTCGTCCTTCTCGAAGACGATGGCAAATTCGGGACGAAGCGCCTTGGTCGGCGACTCGGCGATTTGCTCCAGCGAGTCGATCGCGCTCTCATCGTAGAAATTTTTCCGCGACATCATCTGGCTGAAGACGGGCTGGAAAAGAGCCGCACCGGCGCTGCCGTGATGCCATTCGAACCTCAAATCCTGCTTCTGCGATTTGCGCAGATTGTAGCGCCATTTCTGGCTGAGGCTGGCCATGGCGTCGTCGGCCGGCATGTCGACATCGACGAAATACCGCTCCGGCGCTGGCGGCTGGTAAAGCGCCTTGAAACCCAGATCGCGCAGCATTTCGCTTTCCATCGCCGCATATTGGGGATCCGAACGCGGAATGACCATCAGATAGCTGTTCTGGCGCACAACCAGTTCCTCGGTCAGCGCATTGAGGATGCGCGACAGGTTGGCCGGGTCGGGCTCGCGGTGTGCCGGCCGCCAGAGCGGGCCCCAGCGCAAGATCGAAAGCCTGGCCAGATTGGCCGGGGCCTTTACCGTGCGGACAACGGCGCCGCCGACGATCCGGTTCTGTCTTTCGACGGCAAGAAACTGCAGCGCATCCGCCGGCCATCGCGCAAGATTGAAACAGGCCGTCTGCTCATGAACGATGTCCCGGTATTCGGAAAACTGCTCATCCCACACGGCATGATCCAGCCGGCGCACGGTGCAATCGCTCGCCGGGGCACCGCTGGCGGCGGGGTTCGACCGGCTCAAACCGCCGGTCAGCGGAACTTCGAATTCGGAAATCAAACTCATATCAAGTTTCTCCGGCGGCCTTGATGATTGAAATTCCCGGACGTGCTTTCGGAACGAGGCGTTCGAGATACGTCACGTCCCCTTCCTTGCGGCGCAGCCGGGTGATATGGCCGACGCCCGGGATCACGTCCAGCAGATTGACGATGCCCGGCAGCGGGTCTCTGGTGTTGAGCATGACGTCGACATCGCTGCGAACGGCGTTTCGTACGATCCTGCCAAACCATTTGAGGGCCTGCCCCGGCCCCAGCGCCCCGCGCAGCAGTTCCGACTTGAAACCTTCCAGGTCTCCCGCGACCCAGGAATAGTGCACATCGGGGCGGCCGAACCGGAGGTCGCCATCGGCGCCATCCACCAGGAACTCGGCAAGTCCCAGCCCGCAATATTCGGGAATCACGTGGTTGCCGGCTATGCGCGGATTGATCTCCAGCAGATGGGTTTCGCCGCGCTCTTCGTCGACGAGATATTGAATGCAGCCGATGCCGGTGTAACCCAGCGTCGAGACCAGTTTCTTCGAATGTTCCAGGATCGCCGGTTCCGGCGCGATCGTCCTGCCCTCCACGGCCAGGCCCGATCCGTCCATCCGGTCGGTTCTGGCGATGATGGCGTGGAGATACCGGCTGATGTCGCCCGACTGGGCGGCAAAATAACAATTGTGCCGGATGCCGCCGACCTTTCGCTGCACCAGCAGCGCGCGTTGCTCCGCCGGCCAGGTTGCAAACCAATGGTCCCGGTCCTCGTCCGAGTGCAGGGTCAGGGCCTTGTGGCCGAACAGACGGTTGGATGATTGCTCGGGACGCACAACGACCGGATAGGACAGCGCGTCCAGCGCCTCGCGCATGCCATCGACGCAATCCACCAGACGGAAAGGCGCGACCGGGATACCGGCGTCCCCCGCGATGTTCAGCAGCGCGACCTTGTCCAGGCATGTCTGCGCCAGTTGCGGATCGACCATGGCGATGCGGACATGCTCCGGCAGATCGGCCCCTTGCCTTGCGAAGAAGCGGACAAAGGCCTCTTCGACGGGAACCACCAGTCCAATTTCCGGGCGATCGGCGAGCAGTTTCGTCAGGGCGGAAAGAAAGTGCTTCGCGTCCGCGACTTTCGGATGATCCCAGATCTCGGAAACGAAGCGGGAATATTCGGCGCAATGATCGCAGCCCTCGCTTCCGGCGATGACATGCATGTCCCTGCGGCAGAACATCTCCGACAAGGGCAGCGTCGGCCGATAGTTGCCGAGCAGCAGGACAGCCATACGGTCAGAGCCGGAACGCATTTCGCACTCCGGCTTCAACGGCTCGAAAATGGGCGATGTATCGCGATGTCACGTATCCAGGCTCTCGGCTGAGTTGCGGGCCTTGTCGATACCGCGCTCGTTGCCGGTTGCCCGTCCGGCAATCGCCGCGACCGCGCCCATCAGCATCCTGCGGTAACGGGGATCCAGCCTTGCGAATGCGGATTTCATTGCCGGCCGCAGGACGGACTTCCAGGTCGCGCAGTAGGCCAGCCCCAGCAGCGTGACCGGCACGTGGGAAGACTGGATGCGGCAGGCGGAATTGGTCCAGTGGGCCTTGTAGTCGGCCGGCTCGCCGAGAAAATCATAGATCTTCACACCGGCCTCATGCGCCCAGTTCTGGGAATATTCCATCTGGACCTTGCCGGGAGAATATTTCCGGTAGGACCAGTCGAACGCGCCGAGATAGACATAGTAGTGTCTGCCCTGACACAGGCCGATTTCGATCGCGATCGGCTTGTCATCGAGGTAAAGACCATGGGCGACGGCCCCCTCGGCGCATTGGCCGGGCGCGTTCGTATCACCCGAAAGCTGGCCGAGGAACCGGAGTGTCGAAGGAGCGGACAGTGTCTGCGCGTTGCGGCCGGTTTGTTGCAGCCATTCATTCTTCATCTCAAGCGCCCGGCCGATCAGGAACTTGTATTCCGCGGACCCGCCAGGATGCACCCGATAGTCAAGCTTGCCCATGCGCGTCAGCTTGTTGCGACGCTGGTTGCGCTGGCGGCGCGTCTTCTTGGGCAATGCATCGAGATAGGATTTCATGTCCTCCTCTTTGCCCAGGTCGAGGATCGAGGATTCCTGATGAAAGATTTCCGGGATGCCGTGTTTCTTCGTCAGCGACTGCAGCATCGAACCGTCCGGGATGGCATCGAGAGCCGCGGCATCGACCTTGCTGAACCTGATCGCGTCGCGCAGCGCCCGGGCGGTCAGCTTTGTCGGGACGGAAGCGCGGTCGACAATGACATTGCTGTACTGGCTGAGCGGCGATGTCAGGCTCACGAGCAGCCGCATGCCGATCCGCGAACGGACTTTCATGGTCGGCCAGACAAGCACGGCCTCGCCGTTTTTCCGCAATACGAACACATGCGGTTCAACGGGCTTTTTCGCGGTGTTGTGGAGATTGCTGCGGATCCAGGTCAGGCACCAGTCGGCGGTCTGGAACGCTATGAACAGTTCACAGCATCGCCGCTCGAGCTGCCGCCACGCCCCTTCGAACGCGTCCAGCTCCGCTCGCGTTTTCAGACATTCAAGGGTGTATCGGTCGCCATCCAGCTCGTATCCGGCTACTGTGCCGGCACCGGGACGCTCTTCGGCCGCTCTTATCACTTCGACACCATAAGTTTGCAAAAACACCGCCGCGCGGCCCGCTACGGGACGTGCCGCCATGCCAGCAATGTACCATTGCGGCGAATTTCAATAAACTTGGTATCGAATTGTTGGTTAATGACAGATGGTTGATTCAGCAGTACTTTTTTAATGTTTTGACCGGCCGTCATAGACCCGGGACGGCGGCCTGACATTCCGCTCCGGCTGAGGCAGGACCGAACATGCCAGTGTGTCTTTCAAAAGCTGGAGAATGGTGCCCAGGGGCGGAATCGAACCACCGACACGCGGATTTTCAGTCCGCTGCTCTACCAACTGAGCTACCTGGGCATTGCCTTGATAAGGACCATGGAACGTTGGCGGCTCCGGTCAGGCGAGCGGGGTTATAGCATGTCCAAACAACGTGTCCAGACGATTTCATGCCATTGTCATGGTTTTTTGCGGCAGCCGGGCGCGCGCCATACGCGGGTCCTAGTCGCCGTCCTCGGAAGGCCTGAGATTGTCTTCCTCTTCCGTCACCGGAATGGCGTAGGAACCGGTGAGCCAGCGCTGCAGATCGACATTGCGGCAGCGCTCGGAGCAGAAGGGATAGCTCTTGCGTGTGGAGGGCCGGCCGCATTCGGGGCAGGGTCGCGCCGGGCGCAACGGCTCGACATTGCCTTTCTCGCCGATCGGGCCCTTCTCGCTCATTGGACGGCGCTCCGTTCCGGCTCCAGCCAGCCGGCATGAACGTCATAGCCTTCGCCGGTCAGAAGGTTAACCGTCTCGAGCAGCGGCAGGCCGACGACATTGCTGTAGGAGCCGACCAGCTTGGCGACGAATGCGCCGGCAAGGCCCTGGATGGCGTATCCGCCGGCCTTGTCGCGCCACTCCCCGGATGCCAGGTAGCTCTCCACTTCCATGCGCGACAGGCGCTTGAAGCGCACCCGCGTCTCAACCACCTTCTGGCGCAGGGCGTCATTGGGCGTGACGAGGCACACGCCGGTATAGACCCGGTGGGTGCGGCCGGAAAGCATGTAGAGCGCGCTGGAAGCCTCATTGACGAGTTCGGTCTTGTCGAGGACCCGCCGGCCCCTGGCGACGACCGTATCGGCGGACAGGATGAAGCGGTTCGGCCATTGCGGATCGCCCTTCAGCGCCTTGCGGGCCGCTTCCGCCTTCTCGCGCGACAGGCGCCGGGCCAGCGTACGCGGGTGTTCGGCCCTTCGGGGCGTCTCGTCGACATCGGTGGGCAGGAGATGATCGGGCTCGATGCCGGCCTGTCTGAGCAATTCGAGCCGGCGCGGCGAACCTGAGGCCAATATGAGCTTGTGCGGCAGGACCATCTAGACCATTTCACGGTTAGATTGATGCGGAAGCAGGCCGGACTTATTTGAACCGGTAGGTGATGCGGCCCTTGGTGAGGTCATAGGGCGTCATCTCGACGAGCACCTTGTCGCCGGCAAGCACGCGGATGCGGTTCTTGCGCATGCGGCCTGCGGTGTGGGCGATGATTTCATGCTCGTTTTCCAGTTTCACCCGGAACGTCGCGTTGGGCAGCAATTCGGTCACGACGCCCGGAAATTCGAGGACTTCTTCCTTAGCCATATAGTCAATGTCATCCTGTTACAGTGCGGGCGGCACCGCCGCCCCGGTTGCGCGGGAACCTACACAATCGCCTGCGGTTTGTGAACACAATTGCGCGCCCGTCCTTCAATTCTTGTGCCTATGGCGATTTTTCCGGCACGGTGCCGCCTAGAACTCGCGGCCGAAGCGCCTCTTGAGCATCATGTCGATGTGATCGCGCACGCTGCGATAGGCGGCGACGATCTGGTCGCGGGTGCCGGTGGCGACCGTGGGGTCGGGCGTCGGCCAGTAAACCGCCTCGACGGCGCTCGAACGGGTCATCTCGAGCGCCCGGTGATGGGCCTCCGGCGCAAGCGAAACGATGAGGTCGAAATAATCGTCTTCGAGCTCATCGAGGGTCTGGGGCTGGCGGCGGCCGAGATCGAGCCCCACCTCCTCCAGCACCGCATCGACAAAGGGATCGCGCTCGCCGGGGCGCACGCCGGCCGAGGCGATGAAGGTGCCGCGCGGCAGGTAGCGACGAGCGAGCAGTTCGGCCATCGGCGAGCGGATGGCGTTCATGCCGCACATGAAGAGGACGGAGGACGGGGCGCCGCCCGGTTTGTCCGCCGCAATGTCCGGATCGGCCACCAAGATCAGCCGCGCCAGTGCAGCACGCAGACCAGCGTGAACAGCCGGCGGGCGGTGTCGAAATCGATCGTGATCTTGCCGCCGAGGCGGTCCATCAGCGTCTGCGAGCCTTCATTGTGGATGCCGCGCCGGCCCATGTCGATCGCCTCGATCTGGCTCGGCGTCGAGGAACGGATGGCCTCGTAATAGCTTTCGCAGATCATGAAATAGTCCTTGACGATGCGCCGGAACGGCGTCAGCGACAGGATATGGGTGGCGACCTGCTCGTCTTTCTGGCTGGTGATGTGGAAGACGAGCTTGGAATCGACCAGCGACAGCTTGAGCTTGTAGGGCCCGCCGTCATGGCCGACCGGCTCGAAGCTGTTTTCCTCGATAAGATCGAAGATGGCGACGGCCCGCTCATGCTCGACATCGGGCGTCGAACGGCCGATGGATTCATCGAGCGTTACGTCCGAAAGCCTGAATGCGCCGGCATCAGCCATGGCAAAGCGTGCTCCTGAACCGCTCGCCGGCCTCCCGCCCGGACTTTGCGGCGCTGTCGGGTGCGCTTCCTCTCGCGCAGCCCGGCCAATTCCTACCTGTTCATCCGAATTGCAACAGAGCGGGCATGGGCGTCAAGGCCCTCGGCCTTCGCCAGTGCCACCGCCGCCGGCCCGAGTTTCGCGAGCTGATCGGCATCAAGCCGCAAAACCGAGCTGCGCTTGACATAATCGAGCACGGAAAGACCGGATGAAAAGCGCGCCGAACGGGCGGTCGGCAGGACATGATTGGAGCCGCCGACATAATCGCCGATCACCTCCGGCGTGTGGCGGCCGATGAAGATGGCGCCGGCATTGCGGACCAACGGCAACAGCGCGTCCGGATCGTCGACGGCAAGCTCCAGGTGCTCGGGCGCCAGGCGATTGACCAGCGGCATGGCGTCGGCGAAACCGGGAACGATGATCGTCGCGCCGTAGTCGCGCCAGCTCGCGCCGGCAATCCCGGCGCGGCTCAGCGTCTTGAGCTGGTTTTCCACCGCCGCTTCCACCGCATCGGCGAATTCGGCTCTGTCGGTGATCAGGATCGACTGGGCCGCCGCGTCATGCTCGGCCTGGGCAAGCAAATCGGCGGCAATCCAGTCGGCATTGTTGTTTTCATCGGCCAGCACCAGCACTTCGGACGGGCCGGCGATCATGTCGATGCCGACCGTGCCGAAGACCTGTTTCTTGGCGGCGGCGACATAGGCGTTGCCCGGCCCGACGATCTTGGCGACGGGCGCGATCGTTTCAGTGCCGAAAGCGAGCGCGGCGACGGCCTGCGCCCCACCGATGCGGTAGATTTCCGAGACGCCGGCGAGCTTCGCGGCGACCAGCACCAGCGGGTTGAGTTCCCCGTCCGGGCACGGCACGGCCATGACGATGCGCTCCACGCCGGCGACCTGCGCCGGCACGGCGTTCATCAGGACGGAGCTCGGATAGCTCGCAAGCCCGCCCGGCACATAAAGGCCGACCGCCTCGATGGCCGTCCAGCGCGAGCCGAGGCCGACGCCGAGCGCATCCTCGTAGAAATCGTCCTTCGGCATCTGCCGTGCATGATGGCTTTGAATGCGGTCATGGGCGAGCTTGAGCGCATCGAGCGTCTCGGCATCGACCTTGCCCATCGCGGCATCGATCTCGCCGGCGGTAACGGCAAGACCCGCCTGCCCCAAATCCAGCCGGTCGAATTTCTTCGTATAATCGATCAGCGCGGCATCGCCGCGCGCCTGCACGTCGGCGATGATTTCGGCAACCACGTCGGCGACATCCTGCGAGACCTCGCGCTTCATGGTAAGAAGCGCGTCGAAGGCGGCGTCAAAGCCGCTGTCTTCAAGGTTCAGTCTGCGGGCCAATCGATTTCTCCCGGTGCCGCGTTGGGTGGAAATGGCGGGTTTCAGACGTCGGAGAGCGGGTGCGCCGGGCGGAATTCGGTCTCCCAGGCGGCGCCCAGGTCGCTGAGCTGCGCCTCGACGCATTCGACATCGAACTCGATCGCCGCGTCGCCCGAAAAAATCAGCTCGATGCGGCCCGCCGGCTCGTCGTCGCCGGGCACGAAATTGACCGCCAGAAGCGACAGCACGGCATCGTCGTCGCTGCGTTTGAAGCCGCGCGAGCGCACGGAGCCGATACGGTTGAAATGCAGCGCGGTGCGGCGGCGCTCATAGCTGCGCTTGCGCTTGCCGCCGCTGTCTTCCCACACGAAACGGTTGCCGACCAGCGCGAATTGCCTGTCGCGGGCGCTGTAGTTCAGATCGGCGGTCTTGAACACCGCGTCCTGCATATAGGCTGAGATGATGGACAGGTCTTCCTTGTCCAGCGCCACGAGTTTCAACAGTTCCATGAACGGCCCTTCAGCTTTTCCTGCAAGGGTACATAGTCACTCAGTGGCGAAGGCGCAATTGCCTTGTTGGCCGGCCCGTCAGGAACTGAGGCGCTCGACGGTGGCGCCGCAGCGGGTCAGCTTTTCCTCAAGCCGCTCGAAGCCGCGGTCGAGATGGTAGACGCGGTTGACGACCGTCTCGCCTTCCGCCGCAAGGGCGGCGATCACCAGCGACACCGAGGCGCGCAGATCGGTGGCCATGACCTGCGCCCCCTTGAGCTGTTCGACGCCGCGCACGGTGGCCGTCTGGCCCGACAGGGCGATATCGGCGCCGAGGCGGGCGAGTTCCTGCACATGCATGAAGCGGTTCTCGAAGATCGTCTCGGTGATGTGCGAGGTGCCCTTGGCCCTGGTCATCAGCGCCATGAACTGCGCCTGCAGGTCCGTCGGAAAGCCGGGGAACGGGTCGGTGCTGACATCCACCGGCTCCAGGCCCGAACCGTTGCGGCGCACATGGATGCCGGAATTGGTCGGGTTGATCTCGGCGCCGGCGGCGCGCAGCGTGTCGAGCGCGCTTTCAAGCAGGCTGGCGCTGGTGTCCTCCAGCATGACATCGCCGCCGGCCATCGCCACGGCCATGGCGTAGGTGCCGGTCTCGATCCGGTCGGGCAGCACCCGGTGGCGGGCGCCCGAGAGCGAGCCGACGCCCTCGACGATGATCGTCTCGGAGCCGGCGCCGGAAATGCGCGCGCCCATGGCGTTGAGGCACTTGGCAAGGTTCTCGACCTCCGGCTCGCGCGCCGCGTTGCGGATCTCGACGGTGCCGTTGGCGAGCGTCGCCGCCATCATCAGCACATGGGTCGCGCCGACGGAGACCTTCGGAAATTCATAGCTGCCGCCCTGGATGCCCTTCGGCGCGCGGGCATTGACATAGCCGCCGTCGATATCGATCTCGACGCCGAGCGCCTTGAGGCCGTCGATGAAGAGGTCGACGGGCCGCGTGCCGATGGCGCAGCCGCCGGGCAGCGAGACGCGGGCCTCGCCCATGCGGGCGATCAGCGGGCCGATGACCCAGAAGCTGGCGCGCATCTTGGAGACAAGCTCATAGGGCGCGGTGGTATCGACGATATCGCGGGCTGTGAAATGGATGGTGCGCGAATAGCCGCGGTCCTGCGCCTGGCGGCGCCCGTTCACCGAATAGTCGACGCCGTGATTGCCGAGAATGCGGATGAGCTGCTCGACATCGGCCAGATGCGGCACGTTTTCGAGCGTCAGCGTATCGTCGGTGAGCAGCGATGCGATCATCAGCGGCAGCGCCGCGTTCTTGGCGCCGGAGATCGGGATGACGCCGTTGAGGCTCTCGCCGCCGACAATTCTGATACGATCCATGCACATCCCGGGCTTCAGCCCGCCTCTCTTTCTTCCCGACAGCCTTGCGCGGCTTTTAAGGCCGCTTTTCCCCTTCGGACGCGGGCAGCCCGGCCGCCTCGTCCATGGCGCCCTTGCGCCTTGCGCGGCTCTGGCCCTTGCGGCGCTGCAGATTGGCGCGCAGTTCCGCCGCCAGCCGCTCCTTGCGGGCGTCAGCCGGGGATTTGCGCGTCACGCTGTCGTCTGATTGTCCCATCGCCCCGACATACCCCATTCGCCGCACGCTGGCAAAGGGCAATTATAGGGCCAAAATCGGGCAATCGCGGGCTTTTGTGCCGCAATGGTTTACGCGAGGGTTTACGCCGGGGTTCGGGCCGGTGTTTACGAGCGCGGATGGGGACCATCGAAAAAACCTGCGCGGGCGGCCCGCATTGGTCCTTGCGTCGGGTGTGATCCTATGGCAATAGGCAGCCCGGTTCGCAAGCGAACCTGTCTTAGGCTGCCGTAGCTCAGGGGTAGAGCACTCCCTTGGTAAGGGAGAGGTCGAGAGTTCAAATCTCTCCGGCAGCACCAGTCAAAATCCATCGTTTGCAGTCAGATCCTGGTGCCCATTGGGTGGTGCGGGACGTTGGTCGTCATGGATTGATGATTTCTATTTCAAATGGTGGCGTGAACTTACCCATCCTACGGCAGTTACCACCGTCGTCCGATTTGACTTGCAGTTTCTCAGGAAGCCACACGAGTTCAAAATTGGCTTCTGGATCGCACAGCACGGTCGTTCGGGTAAATGTCGGATTTTCCGCTTGAAACCGCCTGAAGTGAACTGACTTCACCGTGATATAGTCGACGCCGGTCGATGACTCCTCCCGCACGTAAACGCAACGGTCAGAACCAGAATCGCATTCCTTTGAGATATTCACATAGGGGCGCCAAACAAAAAATAATTCCACTTGCCTGTAGGTCAGATCCAAGACCGATGCGGCCACCAAACCAACAACAAGACCTGCCGCAAATCGATACTTCATGGCCGCCGTTATTCCGATGCTCCAAAAAAGATGTTCGGACTGAGAACGCAAGCGAATCGTAAACGCCTAGGAAATACAAACAAGGATATTGGCAATTGCGGGGTAGTTACGGAGTTTGTTTGCAAATTTCCCGGGATAAGTGGCTGTAAGCCATGATCCGCCGACCTGGGAAGCGGAAGGGAAGCGGGAATTGAGTAAACTGTCACCGTAATCCGACAATTTTGTCTTCGCGCCACTAAAGAATGACTGCATTATGATCGCAGTTCCCTCAGTCTCCTTTTGCAGAACCGCCGCAATAAGGTTCCTGAGCTTGGCCTAAACACCTTTCGAGCTGATTTTCCAATCCAGCAACACCAATCGACCGGCCAACGCTTTCTCCTCGCGCCACCTGCTTTGGGCTCAAAGAAAGCCACAACCAGAACACAAAAAAGCAGGGCATGTTGTAACGCGTTTACCAACGCATGGAGAAATCTAATATACTCCACCGAATTGACATCGTGGACAAAAAGGGTCGCACCGAAAAACTGGCTTCACTCTGTGTTGGTGACCTAAACAATTTTGGCTACTGTCGGCGGCCGCTTCTTCGCTGCAGTCTATAGCCAAGCCACAAAAAAAACATCCCAGGCGCCAAGGTCAGAGCTATTGCAACGAAGTTGATTACGTTGAATGGATTCATAACTTCTTTCAATTGCGCGAACCCTTGAAAATACCAGATCGAACCCAGGCCGAACAAAACGAGTCCGATACCTGCGTACAAGAGAATGTACCCTATAATTTTGACCAACCGCGCCATAACCGAATAATTATCGGTTGCAAATTGACCTGTGTAAAGAAGGCACGGATGGACGCTTACTAAGCCTCTATTTGCTTGGCTTGCGACTCCACTTTCGGTCGCTAAAAGTTTGCCCGATTGCTTTTGTTTCATCGGCTCGGAGTTAAGGCAGTGTAAGCATCATCACCCTTGATCTTTGCAATTTTTGGTGGTTGCCTAACATCGAGAGGTGCAACCATGAAGGTTCGGCTGCTTTTTTGTCTTGCGATTGCGATTGTGCTCGCCGGATGCCAGACGCCATATCAGGAAGCTGGTTTCGAGGGCGGCGTAACGGCCGCTCCGATTACAAATGACACGTACCGTATTTCGGCGCGTGGAAATGGATACACCGCAAGTTCCACGATTCAGGACTACGCGTTGCTGAAAGCGGCGGAAACCACCCTCGAGCGTGGAGCCAACTATTTTGTCATATTGTCTGGCAGTGATGCGACCCAGCAATCTGTCGGATACACTCCAGGCTCTTCCAACACCACATTTATTGGAAATACCGCGTACACGACATACCAGCCAGGATATCAGTACGATATCGTCAAACCGGGCCAGGACTTGATCATTCAAGTGGTCAACGTTCCACCGGGCAAAGCACCACCTCCTGGAGCATTTCCGGCGCAGGAAGTATTTGACAATATCAATCCGCGCGTCGTCCGGCCCAATAGGTGATCTCCTGACACTGCAGGTCAATGGCGACCCATCCAGAATGCACCATTAAGTAGCGTCCACCCACTCCGCCTCCGCCTTCAAGGCGCGGTTGAAGGCCTGGTAACCGTCCAGAAACATTCTCGCCAGGCGGCCGCCCAAGGTCTCGTCTGCCTGGACATGGCGAAGCCGACCTTCTCTGAACTCCTAGTTTCCATAATCGTCCTCCCCGGATGGCTTCACGCATGCATGGGTGTGGAGCGCTCTGCGGTTCGAACCGTAATCTGCCCGAAGCGGTCGTTCATGCGCTGCGAGCGGAAGAGGTAGGCCGAGATGATGATGTAATAGACGCATTCCTGGGCGAAGTTCCGGTAACGGTCGGGGTTCTCCAGCATGTCGAAGGTCTGGACCGAGCACAATGTGGCGAGCGCGGTGAACATCACCAGCATCGCGACGGGCGTGTAACGCCAGCGCAGGAAATAGCCGGTGAGGAATGTCGCGCCGGAAGCGGTGATCAGGATCCAGTGGATCGTCTGCATGCCGATCGGAAAGGTTGCGTTCTGCAGCGGCATCAGCGGGGCCAGCCCGGTGAAATATTCCAGAAATCCGAGAAGCCCCCAGCCAAGCATGACGGTCGATATCAGAACGATCAGATATTCAAAGCCCTGCGAGAGCCGGTTCAAGAGATCAGGCATTGCATTTTCCTCCGTTTTGCGCGGGCTTCCGAGAAGCGGGCGAACATGCGGTCGATCAGATCGGGAAGGTCTTGCCGGTCATCTGTTCGGGGCCGGTTGGGCCGTAATCGTCCCCGGCCGCGTCCGCATTGGCGTGCAGAAGGCGCTCGGCCATGCCGATCGTGGTCTCGAATCCGATGCCGTTATCGGCCCTTGTGACGATGGCGGTTTTTCGGGTCCAGGTGGTCATGGAAAATCCCACAAAAGTGACAAATCATGTATGATTGTCAATCTTGACATTCATCCTGAAAATGTCAACATGTAACGCATGAAAAACCGCGACGCGCACATCATCGACGCGGCAGTCCGCCTGTTCCTCCGCTTCGGCGTGAAGCGGACGAGCATGAACGACATCGCCGAGGAAGCCGGCCTTTCGCGGCAGACCCTCTACAAGGCCTTTGCCAACAAGGGCGCGGTGTTGCAGGCGACGATCCGGTCGCTGGCCGACAAGGTCGTCCTGGATATCGAGGCCGGGCTTGAGAAGGCGGAGGGGCTGGGCGCGCGGCTCGACCTGATCTTCAAGCATATCGTGATCGTGCACTATGATTTCCTGCATTCCTCGCCCAATGCCGAGGACATCATCGCGGGGGTCAACGCCTCAAGCCAGGAGGAGCTGGAGGCGGCCGCCAGGCGGAACATCGCACTTATCGAAAGGGTCCTGGAGCCCTATTCCCGAGAGATCGGGGACAGCGGTCTCACCGTCCCGCAATATGCGGACTTCATCCAGCGCACCGCGACGGCGGCAAAACACGCCGCAAAAAGCAGAAAGCACCTGCTTGCCTTGCTGGCGGCCCTGCGCGTCTCGGTCCTCAAAGTGACCGGCGCCGGTTAGGCGGCCCTATTCCAAAGTCTTGAGATAGGCGATCAGATTGCTCGCCTGATCCGGATCGAAGCTGAATTGCGGCATGCTGGGATGGCCGGTGACAATGCCTTCGACCAGCGCTTCTTCAAGGGACTCGACGGGATAATTCTCGTGCAGTGTGCGGAACGGCGGGGCGATCGAGAGCGGGCTGGGGCCGACCTTGTCGATGGAATGACACCCGGCGCAATGGGTGGCGGCTATGGTGCGGCCGCGCTGCACATCGGGCGCGGTCTGTGCGAGCGATACGCCGGCGGTTGCAATCAGTGTCGCAGTTGCAAGAACGCAGTTCCTGATCATGTCAATCGAATCCCCCGTTGCAGGTACAAAATGCCACAAAACCGGTGCGCGATCCAAGCGCCGGAAACCCGATATTCGCAGATTAAGGTGACAGTTTGCCGATCCGCCGGTTCAGGCCGGCCGGTAAATTCGGCTTGCGCCGCACTGCCAGAGGCGGCACCTTGCCGGCGAACCATATCCAACCGCGCGCGCCAGCGGGAAGGACTGACAATGGCAAGGACCCCGTTCATCGCCCGCGCCCGCCTCGCGTCATCCCGGGCGAGACAAACATGACGCTCCGCGTGGCGAGCTTCACATCCATTCCACCGCGCTTCAAGGCGCTGGGCACGATCTGCCGTGAGCTCAAGAACCAGTCGGTCGGCTTCGATCATATCATCTTGAACATACCGACGTCCTACCGGCGCTTTCCCGAGTGGGGCGGGACGCTGCCGAATGTGCCGCGCGGCATCGAGGTCAATACCGGCTTTGACGACCTGGGCCCCGCCACAAAGGTCCTGCCGACCGCAAGGCTGTTCGCAAACGAGGATGCCCGCATATTTCACTGCGATGATGACAGGCACCTGCATGATGGCCATGTGGAACGGCTGTTCGACGGCCTCGAACATGCCCCGCACGCTGTTATCGCCGCGTCCACGCCGCCTGTTGCACAATTCGGGCTGGAATGGGTCTGCGCGCATCCGGAGCCGCATGCCCGGTTCAAATGGGGAGAACGCACAATCGCTTACCGCGCCGCGCGACTGATGGACATTGTGACCGCGCGAACACGCCGGGCCGACTATAAAAAGCCGTTCCGCACGCCCTTCTATACGCAAGGCTTTGGCGACATCGCGGAGGGGCTGGCCGGCGTCCTGTGTCATAGTTCGCATTTCGACGAGACGGCATTCTCCATACCGGACGAATGCTGGCATACGGATGACATCTGGCTTTCCGCGACCTATGCAAGACGCGGAATAACAGTCTGGAACCCCGGCAACATCTCATGGCCTGCCACATCCCGTTCGGACCGCCTGGCTCCGCTTCACAAACTGCGAACCGATGTGGGCAACCAGTTTGCGGCGCACTGCAAAGCCGTACGATATGTGTCGGAACGCTTCGGTATCTGGAGAAAATAGCCGGGTTCGGCTTTGCCGCCACGACCGGTCTCCCCGATCCGTTCGGGCCAGCGGGCCGGGCCGCCCTCATGCGGACATAAGCGCAAGCCATCCTGTACGCCAACAAAGCTTGCGCCGCGTCGCCGGAAGCTGCACCTTGAGCGCAAACTGCATCCAGCCGCGCGCAAACGAACCAGAAGGACTGACAATGGCAAAGATCCTGTTCATCGCCCGCGCCCTGCTTGCCGCTGCCATGCTATTGGCCGCCGCCGCACCCGGCCTTGCGCAATCGACCGTCTCGGCCGAGACGAAAGCCGAACTCGACGCCGCACAGACCGAACTGGACAAAGCCTTCGCGACATCCGATCCCGCCATGATCCGGGCGATGATGATGCCGGACCATGTCGCCGTCCTGCCCTATCTTCCGATCGAATCCAGTATCGATGAGGAGATCGTCAGCCTCGGGTCGGTCAATTATGCCTTCACGGGGCAGGCCAACCGGAAAATGTTCGCGCTTGCCGACGACGTTGTCCTGATCACACAGGAAAAATTCTACGACGGCACGGCCCACGGAAAGCCATTGCCCGCGAAAGTGCTCGTCTCTGCAATCTGGATGAAGCGCGACGGCAAATGGCTGCAGCGCTACTACCAGGAAACCGACGCCACGCTGCATAAATAGCTGGGCCGGCGCAGGCGTGGGCCTATTGAATTTCGAAAGAGGAGAGGCGGCTGTTGCCGTGACCGCATGAACCGCACATGACACCCATCCAGAGCTTTTCCCTGGTCCTTCTTGCCGGCCCTGTGGTCTACGCAATCCAGATGCTCATTTTCCTCTTCCGCTTCGGGCGCATTGACGCGGAGACGGTGCTGCAGGGGCTTATCTTCGTGCCAACGGGGTGGCTGATGGCGCTGCCGGTGGCATTCGTGCTCGGCCGCCTGCCGGCGCGTTCGCAACGATTGTGGCTGTGGGGGATTTCGGCGCTTGCCCTGCCGGTCTCGCTGGTCGGCATGATCATGGGCGGACTTCTGGGACCGCTCGGCATCATTGCCTATGGTGTCCTGCCCATGCTGGCGGCGGCGACCATCGGCTATATCCTCACCCGGCTGGTCGGCCGCGCCTGAATACCGTTCAGGGGCACTTTCCCGCAGCTTCGCTGCCCGGAAAGCCTTTATCCAGCGTTTCGATCGGGTCGACGACTGAACGGTGACGCAAGGACTGATCCTCATCGCCTGGTTCGGCAATCGCGACATCGCGTTGCCACAAGCCCTGGCGGGCAGTAAGACACTCTCCCAAAGCCCAACCGAAATGCCGCGGGACCATGCCAAAATCAGATTTCGATAGAGCGAATACGACCGTTTTTACCGTCATCAACAGGCAATACACACGAATTGCAGCCGCCTGGGCAACGAGCGTAAGATCGGCGAGCGGTATCGATCCGACAATTGTCTGTTCCGATCAGGAATCCCACACGTTCCTCAGCGACCGCGGATTCAGTTGCGACGGGGCGTATATGGCGTCCGAATACTCGTACTGGAAGAAAAGCGTCTGGCAAAACAGCGGTTTCAAGAGTGACAGCGCAACACACACGATCTCATTGAAGTTCCCGGCTGCACTCAAATACCTCAATCTTGGCCGAAACATCATCTTCAGCGATGCAGATGCCATTTGGCTGTCGGATCCGCTGCCGGAACTCAATCTTTGTGATTTCGACATTGCCTTTCAACCGGGATCGTTTCCCAGGGAAAGCAAGGAGGCCTGGGGTTTTTCGATATGCACCGGTTTCTTTGCTCTTCGCGCCGGGGAACCCGCCAGGCGCCTTTGCTCCGAAGCAGTGGAGAATTTTTCCGGCGACGACCAGATTTGCCTGAACGGGCTTTTGCTGAATCAATACGATGTGCGCTGGAATGAAAAACCCCAAGGATGGGAGCACTGTAATTTACACAATGGATGGCTGGCCCCCATCGGCGGATCTTGCCGCCATAGCGGGTTGCAACTTGCGGCATTGCCACATGCGAAATTCCAGCGTCACGGCACGACCCGAGCGTGCGTGAAGCATGCGGTCATCTGCCATCCGAACTCGCCAAAATCAGAAGCGAAGAAACTGAAGGTGTTCAAAGACCTGTCCATACCGCTCGACCTACCGAAAAGGCGCGGCCTGCTGGATGCGTTTCGCAATGCTCGCCTGCCAAGCGGATGAACCGGCGCATTGAGCGAATCCTGGTTGCCATCCGATCAGGAAAACCCGACCTACAACCGAACTGCCCCCAAAAATGGGACAAGACAAGACGCCTATTCCACTGCGGTTTCGCAATCGGGTCAACAAAGCCGCGTCGCAGGCATGCGGTTTCTTACGTGAAGCCGCACGCGGACATTGCGGCGGACATTTCCCGGTTTATCGTGTTGATCGTATGCTGGGATAGCGTGCCGCGGAATGAGCCGGCCTTTCCGCTTCCCATATGTTCCAGTTTCCGCTTGTCGCCGGTCTTCTGATATCGGGCCTTTGCGACAGCGAAGGATTGGTTCTTTACGGCCTCGTGGATCCGATCCTCCTGGAAGCCGATATCCAATTCGCACAGCACGCGTTTCAATTCGTTTTCCGTATCGGCGAGCAGGTCCTCATATTTTATATGGGGCATGTCCGCATTCAGATAACTCATGACATATTCGGACCATCCAATGGAATTCCAATCAAACGGAACCGCGTCCGGCAACATGCGATTGAGCATATTGGTCTCGCTGTATCGCGAATCCGAATAGAAATACCGCATTCCCGAGACCGCGACATCGCGCGGGTCGCGGACGATAAACACCAATTTCACATTCCCGGGCAGTCGGAGGCGCTGAAACACCTCGTATGGGTGATGGGACTTGAGAACCACTTTGTCAGCCGCTCTTCCCTGCCCTTCGACAGCCTCGTCCCTGGATCTGATGATGCCCGTATATCCCGCGACCGGACAATCGATCGCCTCGGCAATCAACCTGCAAAGCCAGGTGCTTCCTGACTTCGGGTATCCGGCAACGATAATGACCTCCGACGCGTTCAAACGCTCGATATGTGCCGGAATCTCTTTTTTCCAGCGCCTGGTCTTCAATCTGGCTTTAAATGATTTGATTGGAAATACGTTCAATTGAAACTCCTATGGGTGTGCGCCCCCAAAAAAGTTTTTCGTGCATACAACAAAATCACGAATATACAGAACCGTGAATATGTGAATTTCAATCAATATGTGCATTGTTTTCCACAATTAGCTGAAGCTGATTTTCGGAGAGTGAAGCGTTCCGCCCTGCCGTTTGCGTTCTTCCTCAGCCGCCAACCGGCGCGTTCGCAGCGATTTTGGCTGTCGGGACTGCGGCGCTCGCCCCGTTCGCCACGCTCACCAGCCGGGCCTGACCTCGGCTGGAACTAAAAAACGCGGCCAATGAAGCCGCGCCTTTGGTGTTCTGGAAGTCTCTGGGCCGATCCGGGGGCAAGGGCTCTCGTCCGCTTGTGGCGTTCAGCGGTTCTTTTTCATAAATCGCCCGTTTCCGATCCGGCGTTGCTGCGGTTTGCGCGGCTTCGGTCTTGTCTGGGTGTTGCGTGCAGGCCGGACACGCTGGTTCTTCTGAACACGTTTCGGAAACAAGCCCTTCATCAGAGCCTTGCCGGGATCAGGCCTGTTGACGGCCGGGCGCGGCTTGCGCTTGCCGATCTTGGTCTTGCGTCCACCAGCCTTGTTGCCCTTGATGACACGGCCGTTTTGCTTTCCGGCATTGGGCTTTCCGGCCGAACTGTCGGGCTTTTGCTGCTGGGCAAAACCGCCTGCCCCCGGCGACTGGCACTTCAGCGACAGGTTCTTCCAGCCGGCATGAAACCCGACCGGCTTGGTGATCAGATCCTCAACGCGGGCCTTGAGTACGGAATTCTTGGAAACGGAAATCCATTTCTCAAATTCCGCCTGATAGTTGCCGCCGCCGACCGACGTGGACCACACTTCGATCAGTTGACTCTGCATGGGCCCTTTTCCGACCTGTGTCCACAGTCGCAGCTTGACCGGGCCTTCCCGGTTGGTTTTCGCCCGCACCAGGACCTGGCCCTTCTTGCAGGTCAGGCCGATCGACGGCTTGGACACGGCATTGGAATAGGTCGACAGGAACAGTTTGAGGTCCGTCATCTTCAGCGGAAGTCTGACCTCGGCCGATTCAGGCGGCGGGGCGGCAGGCTCGCAATACACCTTGATCGCAACCTGGCCGTGGGCGACATGGTCCGGATTCTCGACCAGCCCTATCTCATTCTGAAAGTTCTTCTTGTAGAGCGCCTTGCCCGTATTGGCGCCCAATGTGAGCTGAATGAGCTGGTTGAAGCTCCTTTCCTTGGTCGGGCCATCGGCCTGCAGACCCTTGTTGCATTCATCGATGATGCGTTTTCCATGGTTATAAATGGCGCTTCCGTCAATCAAGGCACTCACGAGCTTCGTCGGATTGAATCCGAAGGTCTCCGACTTGACGAAATCCCTAGCGCTGGTGTCAGCCGCGTAGATCCGCGCAGAGCCGTCACAGGCGTGGCCACTGCATTTGCCAAGGAAGACCGCAACCTTGTCTACGTAACCCGGCCATTTGGTGTCGACCTTCATCTGACCTGCGAACTGGGCCGATCCCGATTTGATCTTGTTCCACGTCTTGCCGTCGGTCGAGATGACATGGACCGTCCCGGTCGCCATACCCTGTGTGCTGATCGACATATGCTTGATGCTTGCTATTCCGTCGGCAACCGCCGGTCCGCTCGGCGCGCCGATGCACAAGGCGGCAAGGCCGGCAATGGCGGCTGATTTTCGAATGGCCGGGGCCAGCAAGGCTCTCGAAATATCCAATGTTTCCGGGTTTTCCAGTTTCAGCATTTCATTTTCCTTCGCTTTCTCAAGGCACAGCCGGACCTGTGGCAGCGACCGAGGTCACCACCCCGCCCGGCTATGCGGGCTTGCACTTTCAAATGTAACCTGTTAAACAGGTGTCATCAAAATAAGCAACTCGAACAGGAATGCAATAGGTCCCATGAAAAGAACCTCATTTGAGTTCACGGCAGGCTGCCTTTCACTGAACCTTGTCGACACGATCGCCAACCGTGCGTCTGACCCGCACGATCTGCTCGACACGCCCGATGCGCTGGGCCGGTGGATCGTGGCCGCAGGCCTCTCGGACAGCCCGATATCAGATGTTTCGGAAAAGGAACTGATGGAGGCCAAAGCGCTGCGCGAAGCCATCTTCGAAAGCGCGACCTCAATCATTTCAGAGCAAAGCCCGGAACCGGACGATATCGACCTGATCAACCGTCTCGCGGCAAACACCGATCCCCGACCACAATGGGTCGATGGGGAGGTCCGGCACGTGGTAAGGGATCCGGTCGATGCCGCGCTTGCAGCGACAGCCGCAGACGCGGTGCTTTGCCTGAGCAAACCGGCCTCCATCCGGATCCGCCGCTGCATCGAATGCCAGATGCTGTTTCAGGATAATTCCAGACCCCAGAACCGCCGCTGGTGCTCTTCCTCATCGGGATGCGGCAACCGCGCCAAGGTCCGGCGCCACCGGGCCGCCAAAGCACAAGAGGCGAACCATGGCTGACAAAAGGGTGTGTTTCGATTTCGAGATCGAATTCTCGAACGGCGGCGGCATCCAGGGCCAGGGCTTTCGTCTCGATATTGCCGGTGATGACATCACGGACGAAGCGCTGTCCGCCGAGATTATCCGCAATCTCGGCCTTCTCATGGTGGGTGAGATCAGGATCCTCGACAAGAAAATCATCGAGGAACAGCACAAGGGCGCCGGGCAAATTAACGCTGGCGCGGATACCGGAACACAAAAGCTGATCGACCTCAGTCACACCATTATTGACGGGATGATGACCTACAAGGGTCTTCCCGCGCCGCTGATCTGCGACCATCTTTCATTCGCCGGCTCGAGGGAGCATTACGCGGAAGGAACGCAGTTCCAGATCGGGAAGATCGAGATGGTCGCCAATACCGGCACCTATCTGGACACGCCCTACCACCGATACAGCAACGGGCATGACCTGGAAGATCTTGTTCTCGACAGAATTTCCGGCGTTCCCGGCCTTGTGGTCAGGGTTGCCGGCAATGACGGGAGTGCCATCGACTGGCCGATCTTCGCCGCAGCCGATGTGCGCGGCAAGGCGGTGCTGGTTGACACCGGCTGGAGCCGTCACTGGGGCACCGACCACTATTTTGAAAACCATCCGTTTCTCACCGAGGCGGCAGCAGTTTACCTTCGCGATAATGGCGCGACGGTCGTTGGAATTGATTCCCTCAACATCGACGACACCTCCGGTGGCACCCGCCCGGTCCACTCAACACTGCTGGCCGGCGAAATCCCTATTGTCGAGCATCTTTGCAATCTGGACCAGGTGCCGGTCGAAGGTTTCGAGTTCTTCGCGGTTCCGCCAAAGATCCAGGGCATGGGAACATTTCCGGTGCGTGCGCATGTCAGACTGCTGGACCAGAGCACATAATTTCAGCCGTTCTGGCTGTTGCTGCTTTTGGCGCCGCGCCGGCGGGCGATCAGCGGCAGCAGCGCAATCAGCAGAAGACCGGCGGCAAGCGCAAGCAGGCCGTAGTCGAGGAACGCCGTCTGGCTGATCGTCTCTTTGCCGGCCAGACCGGTTCCGTCGGGCACTGTCGCAAGTTGCGCCAGGAGACCGCTGCTGTAATTGCCGAGTGCGTGGACCATGAACCACATGCCCATGGCAAAGCCCATCAACTCCTTCGTTGCCAGCCGGCTGACCATGGAAAGTCCGATCGGTTCGACCAACAGCTCCGCAACGCTGAACAGCAAAAAGAAGGCCACCAGCCAAAGAGGCGATATCAAGCCGCCCGCGCCCGGCGGCGCCAGCGCCAGCGCGCAATAGGCCGCGCCGAGCAGCACAAGCCCGATGGCAAAGCGGGCGCTGTCGGACGGCGATATACCGCGCGATGTGAGCCGGAACCACAGAACCGACATCAGCGGCGCGCCGGCGATGATGACCAGCGAATTGAGCGACAGGAAGGCGCTTGCCGGGACATCCATCCCAAAGACGGTCCGGTCGACGGCCTGTCCGATGAAGAGCAGGATCGTATCGGCATCCTGGTTGTAGACAGCCCAGAAGATGACGCCGAATGCAAAGAGCATCAGCATGACGAACCCGCGCCGTCGGCTTTCTGCTTCCAGGCGCAGGACGGTGAACAGAAAGTAGCCGAAAGCGGCAACGCAGATGACGGCGATGATTTCGCCGGCGGCGAAGGCATGAAAAAGAAGCTGGTTGCCGATCATGACCACCGCGATTGTGCCGGCGGCAAGCCATAAAAGGTTCGGAAGCCCGGCAAAATCGGTCCGTATCAGCGGACGTCCGGCGGGCGCTGCTCCCGCCCCGCCAAACAGGCGATTGCCCGCCAGCAAAGCGGCAAAGGCCAGCAGCTTGCCGAGCCCGGCAATCAGGAATGCCGTATGGTAGCCGAATTCGCGCGACAACAGCCCTGCCCCCAACGCCGCCGCACCGCCGCCGATATTGATACCCATGTACAGAAGCGTATAGCCGCTGTCGCGCCGCGGATCGTCCTTGTCGTAAAGCAGACCCAGAAGGCTGGAGACGCCTGGCTTGTAGTAGCCATTTCCGACGAGCAGCGCGGCAAGGCCGATAAAGGCGGCCGCTTTCACGCCGGTGGCAAGGAGCAAGGAGCCGCAGGCCATGATGGCAAGGCCCGCCAGCGTTGCCGCGCGGAAGCCGAGCAGACGGTCGGCGATGATGCCGCCGGCGAAGGTCGTCGAATAGATCAGCGCCGTATAGGTGCCGTAGAGCAGCGACGCCTCGACCTCCGAGAAGCCGACGTTGCCGATCGCATAAGGAACGAGCAGGAAGATCGCCGTGTAGAAACCGTAGCGCTCGCACAGCTCGACAAGGAAGAGGAGATAAAAGCCTTTCGGCTGGGATTTCATGGCGGCGGGGCTCTTCAACAGCGGTATGTTGTGAGGAAGCACTCAATCTTCCGGCAGGTGCAGCCGGGACTTATGGAAGTTCTCCGGGCTGTGGTGACCATTTAGCTTATGCGCCGGCGTGGCGCCAAATCCAACTGCGACCAGCGCAGCATTTATGCCACGGTTGACCCGGGCGATCGGGATCACACTTTCAACCTCTGCTTGATTCTGATGATTTTGCACCAAATACGATGTAGAGTGATTCGTATAGATCAAAAGTGATTCAGATAGACTAGCGGATTTGAACGGTTCAATACGATGTCCAGAAAAACATTCCTCTCCCTTCCGATATTTTGCTTTTTGACGTTTCCCGCAGGCTTCGTTGCGAATGCGCAGGAGGCCGCGCCTGCACAACAGCCGGCAGCCAAAGGCCTGCTGACCTCCGGCGTGGCCGATTTCTGGCTTGGATATGTCTTCATGGACCCAGATTTGGGCAGCACTCAAGACTTGCCACCCGATACATGGCGCGGCGGCGGCCAGGCGCTGGTCAACATACCGATCGGCGACCAGTTTTCCGCGCAGTTGGACCTGTCGGGAGAGTTTGATTTCGACAACGCCACCAACCCGGCAACAGACGATTATGCCGGCCAGATCCTGGGCGGCGCGCATCTGAGCTACCGCGACCCGAACGCCTTTCTGCTTGGCGGATTCGCCGCTGTCGGCGAAGCGTTCGTTGACGAGCCGGGTGTCGTATCGGACAAGCACGAAACCGGCTGGATGGTTGGCGGTGAAGGGCAATATTATCTCGGCAACACGACCTTCTACGGCCAGGCGGGGTATTTCGACACCGACGGCAACGATTCGGAAACGCTTGTCGACGCCTGGTTCGCACGCGGCGTCATCCGGCATTTTTTCACCCCCAACGCGATGCTGTCCGGTGAAGTCACCTACGGCCAGGGAACGAACAATGTCGGCACACCGGAAGATATAGCCTTCGCCGGCTGGGAAGTGCTTTACAAGCGGCAGATCGATTCCACCCATTTTGCCTGGTTCGCCAGCTATGACGGCCACTATGTCAAAGTCAACAAAAACACGGTTGGCTCAAATGACGACCGTCTGTACGAGCACGCCTTCAAGGTCGGCCTGAGCTTCAAGTTCGGCGCGAACACGCTGCTCGAACAGGATCGCTACGGGGCAACGCTCGATCTTCCGGCCGATCCGCTTCGTGCAGCCGGCTATACGGTTGACGTGATCGACTGATTGTCACCTATCGCAGGCAATGCCTGTCATCACGGTACCCGTATCAGGATTCCTCTTCCGATCCGCCCGTGCGGTCAGACAACGACCACACGAAACGCTGCGAGGCCCTCGATGGTCAGGTCCATTACATCGCCCCTTTCGACCGGGCCGACGCCGGCGGGCGTGCCGGAGAGGATCACGTCGCCGGCGGCGAGCGTGAAATAGTCCGACAGATAGGCGATCATCTCCGGCACCTTCCAGATCATCCGGTTGAGATCGCCTTGCTGGCGGAGCGCGCCATTGACCTTGAGTTCGATACGACCGCTGTCCGGATGGCCGACCGAGGAGGCCGGCTCAAGCAGTCCGATCGGGGCGGAGCGCTCGAACGCCTTGCCGATCTCCCAGGGCCGGCCCATCTTTTTCGCCTCGCCCTGCAGGTCGCGTCGCGTCATGTCGAGGGCCGGCGCGTAGCCGAAAACATGCCCCAGCGCATCGGGTACGGAGATGTTGGTTCCGCCGGATTTCAGCGCCACGGCGAGTTCCGCCTCGTGATGGACATCCGACGTTTTCGGCGGATAGGGAAACTCGCCCGATGCGTCGAGATTGTCCGGGTTCTTCTGGAAGAAGAAGGGCGGCTCCCGGTCCGGATCGTGGCCCATCTCGACCGCGTGGGCGGCGTAGTTGCGCCCGATGCAATAGACACGCCGCACCGGAAAGCGGCCGCCGCCGGCGACCGGGATCGAAACCGGTTCGGGCGGTGCCATCACGAAATTGGACATGAGAACCTCCTCGATTATCTCGAATCCGCTTCGACATATTGAGATCGTTGCATTAAATCAAATGCACCGGGCGACGACGCAAGAGAAACAAAGACATGACGGATACCATAAGGGCGCTGCTTGCAGGCCATGAAGAAGATCTTCCCGCCATTGGCGGGCCGGACCGGGACTGGCTGACTTACGGCGCCCTGCGCGGCCTTGCGCTTGATGTGACGGAGGCGCTGCGCAGCATGGGTATCGCCGTGACGGACCGTATTGCGATCGTGCTTCCCAACGGTCCCGAAATGGCAACGGCCTTCGTGACCGTGGCACAGGCGGCTGTCACTGCACCGCTCAACCCTGCCTACCGCACCGACGAGTTCGCCTTTTATCTCGAGGACCTGAAAGCCCGCGCCATCATCCTGCCGGACGGATTTGAGGGGCCGGCGCTGGACGCGGCGAACCGGCTCGGTGTCGCCGTCCTGCGGCTGAAAACGGATGCCGGCAAACCGGCCGGATGGTTTTCGCTTGCCGCTGACGCGCCGCCGGGCCCGCTGGCCGCCGGCACACAACCGGATGCCGATGACGTGGCACTGATCCTGCACACGTCCGGCACAACATCGCGGCCGAAGATCGTGCCGCTGCTGCAGTCCAATGTCGCGGCTTCCGCCGATCACATCCGCACATCGCTGGCGCTGACACCGCAGGACCGCTGCCTGAACGTCATGCCGCTGTTTCACATCCACGGGCTGATCGCTGCGGTGACGGCATCGCTCGCCGCCGGCGCGTCGATCTGGTGCGCCTCGGGGTTCGATGCACTGCGTTTCTTCGGCTGGATGCGGGACGCGAGACCCACCTGGTACACGGCCGTTCCGACCATGCATCAGGCGATCCTTTCGCGCGCGGGGCGTAATGCCGATATCATCGCGGCGACCGGGCTACGGTTCCTGCGCTCGTCGTCGGCATCGCTTCCCGCACAGGTGATGCTGACGCTGGCGGAGACCTTCAAGGCGCCGGTCATAGAGGCTTACGGCATGACCGAGGCGGCTCATCAGATGGCGAGCAACCCGCTGCCGCCACGCGCCCAGAAACCCGGCTCCGTGGGTATCGAAGCAGGGCCGTTCGTGCGCATCGCCGACGAAAGCGACGACCGGCTGATTGACGGCATCGGCGAAGTGGTCATCTCCGGTCCTAATGTCACGCCCGGCTACGAGAACAATGACGAGGCAAACGCGAAGAGCTTCTTTTCCGCCGAGGGCCGCCGGTGGTTCCGGACCGGCGACAATGGCTCCTTTGACGATGAGGGCTATCTGACGCTGACCGGCCGGCTGAAGGAGATCATCAATCGCGGCGGCGAGAAGATCAGCCCGCTGGAAGTCGACGGCGTCCTGATGGACCATCCGGCGGTGGCGCAGGTGGTCACCTTCGCCCTGCCGCATCCCAAGCTCGGTGAAGAGGTTGCCGCTGCCGTCGTGCTGCACGAGGGCGGAAACGCCGACGAGCGCGCCATCCGTGATTTCGCGTCGACGCGCATGGCCGATTTCAAGGTGCCGCGCAAAGTGGTCATACTGGACGAGATTCCGAAGGGCGCGACGGGCAAGCTGCAACGCATCGGCCTTGCACAGAAGCTCGGCCTGGCCGATCCTGCGTGACAATGTCCGGGGGATCAGTTCGATGAAGATCTGCATATTCGGAGCCGGCGCGATCGGCGGCTATCTGGGCGCCAAACTCGCCAGGGCCGGAGCCGATGTCAGCCTCGTGGCGCGCGGACCGCACCTCGCGGCGATGCGCGATCGTGGCCTGACCCTCATTGAAGACGGGGAACGTTTGGCGGTCCCCGTCAGCGTCAGCGACGATCCGGCGGCGCTCGGCCCGCAGGACTATGTCATCGTCACGCTCAAAGCCCATTCCGTGCCGCCGGCGGTGAATGCGATGCAGCCGCTGATCGGCGAGAACACCACCATTGTCAGCGGTGTCAATGGCGTGCCCTGGTGGTATTTCCACAAGATCGGCGGGCCGCTGGAAGGAACGCGACTGGAAAGCGTCGATCCCGGCAACCGGCAGTGGGACGGCTTTGGCCCGGACCGCGTGCTCGGCTGTGTTGTCTATCCGGCGGCAGAGGTTGTCGAACCCGGCACCGTCCGGCATATCGAGGGAAACCGGTTTTCGCTGGGCGAACCGGACGGATCGAAATCGGACCGCGCGCTGACGCTTTCCAAGGCATTGAGCGGCGCCGGGCTCAAAGCGCCGGTGCGCCCAAAGCTGCGCGACGAGATCTGGGTCAAGCTTTGGGGCAACCTTTCCTTCAATCCGATTTCGGCGCTGACGCACGCCACGCTGGACGTGCTTTGCACGGACCCCGGAACGCGAAGTGTCGCACGCAACATGATGCTCGAAGCGCAGGCGATCGCGGAAAAGCTCGGGGTGACTTTTCCCATCGATGTCGAACGCCGCATAGACGGTGGCGCCGCCGTCGGCCCGCATCGCACCTCCATGCTGCAGGACCTGGATGCCGGTCGGCCGATGGAAATCGACGCTCTTGTCCGCTCCGTCCAGGAACTCGGCCGCATCACCGATACGCCGACGCCGACGATCGACACCGTGCTGGCGCTGATCGCGCTGCGCGGGCGCACCGCGGGGCTCTACGGGTAACGCCCGCTTGCGGGAGACGCGCCCGCTATCGCTGAATGTAGTCGCGCAGCACCGCCCCGGTGCCGTGTGCCCAGATTCGTTGGAGTGCATCCGCAAATGCGCTCCGGAATGCACCGCTCTCGTGCAGGCCGCCGAATACCGACTCCATTTCGAGAAATGCGGACGGGTCAGAACGGGCGGCGATCGCGCGCTGCTTCAGCATTTCGGCATTTTCATCTTCGACGACGATCTCGCGGCCCTCATCGTCGGTGCCGGCACAAAAACGGGCCCACAAGGCCACCTCGAGCGCCAGGCCCTCGACGGGCAAACCCTTTTCGATCCGTTCGCGAATGGCGGGCAGGATGAATTTCGGCTGGCGATTGGAGCCGTCCAGGCAAAGCCGTGAAACGGTATCGCGCACCGCCGGGTTTGAGAAGCGCTCGACGACAGCGGACAGATAGCCGTTGAAATCGACCCCGTCGATGGGCGGCACCGTGGGGATGATCTCTTCCAGTTCCAGCTTTTCGAGATAGGCGCCAATGAGGGGATGCGCCATGGCTTCATGCGCGTAGGTCAGCCCGAGCAGCGCCGCCGGATAGGCGATCGCACCATGGCCGCCATTGAGGATGCGCAGCTTCATCAGCTCGTAAGGGGCGACATCGTCGACGAACTCGACACCGACCCTCTCCAGCGCCGGGCGGCCGGCCGGAAAATGGTCCTCAAGCACCCATTGGCGGAACGGTTCGCAGGTCACCGGCGCGGCGTCGGCAATGCCGAATGTGTCGCACACCATGGCGCGTTCCCGATCGGATGTCGCGGGCGTGATGCAGTCGACCATACCGTTCGGAAAGGCGACGTTCCGCGCAATCCAGTCGCCGAATTCCGGATCGATCGCCGTCGCCAGGCCGACAACGGCATTGCGGGTCACATCGCCGTTTTCAGGCAGGTTGTCGCAGGACATAAGGGTAAAGGGAGCCAATCCGGCATCTTTGCGGCGCTTGAGGCCGGCGACAAGAATGCCGAACACGGTGCGCGGATCGTCCGCATTTTCAATGTCGCCGCGGATCTGCGGATTGTCCGTGTCGAAACCGCCGGTCTTGGCATCGACGAAATAGCCGCCTTCGGTGATCGTCAGCGAGACGATCCTGATTTCCGGGCGGCAGAGCGCAGATACGATTGCGCCCGCATCCGTGTCGGTGAAATCGATCATCGCGCCGCAGACCCGTGCGCCAAGGCCGTCGGGCGCAAGTTCGATAACCGTGGTCAGGCAATCCTGGGCCTTCAGCCGGTGGCGCATGGCCGCATCGCCCGGCAGAATGCCGGCGCCGATCACAGCCCAGTCGTGATCATGGCCGAGGTCGAACAGCCGGTCGAGATAGACGGCCTGGTGGGCACGGTGAAAATTGCCGACGCCAATATGAAGGATTCCCGGTGTGAGTGCGGAGCGGTCGTAGGCCGGCACCGCCACCTGCGGCGGCAAAGCACTGAGGGTATCCTGGGCAAGCTTTACCGTCATCAGCTCATCCAGTTCCCGCCATCGACATTATAGGTCTGCGCGACGACATATTCGGATTCCGGCCCGGCGAGAAAGAACACCATGCCGATCAGGTCCTGCGCCGAACCCATGCGCCCATAGGGAACAGCTTCGCCAACCAGACGCTTCTTTTCGCCAAGCGGCCGGTTCTCATATTTTGCGAATTTGGCGTCCACATCGTCCCAGTGTTCGCCGTCGACGACACCCGGGGCGATGGCATTGACATTGATTCCGTCGCCGATGAGCGCGAGGCCGGCCGACTGGGTCAGGCTGATGACCGCGGCCTTGGTGGCGCAATAGACCGCGACCAGCGGCTCGCCCCGGCGACCTGCCTGACTTGCCATGTTGATGATCCTGCCGCCGCGACCCCGGGCGATCATTGCCCGTGCGACCGCCTGCATGGTGAACAGGGTGCCTGAGACATTGACGGCAAAGAGCCTGTCATAGCTCTCGCGCGAGATTTCGGTCAGCGGCGCCAGATCGAACAGGGCGGCATTGTTGACCAGTATGTCTATGCCGTCGCCAATCGCATCGGCTTCGGCGACCGCCCGGTCGATGGATTGCTGGTCCGCCACATCGAGCGCAACGGCATGGGTTTTCTTTCCGATTTCCCCGGCCGCCTCGCGTGCGCGCCCGACATCGATGTCGGCGATCACAACATGCGCGCCCTCGCCGGCGAATGCTGCCGCAAAGGTCCTGCCGATCCCGCGCGCAGCGCCTGTGATCAGCACATTCCTGCCCTCAAATCTTCTCATGCGAGCGCCAGCCCGTCGCTGTCGAACCGGTGGATGCGTTCCGGGTCGGGCGTGATATGGGCGCGGTCGCCATGGTTGAGGCCGGCCTCGCCCTGAGCGCGCACGGTCAACGCCCCTATGCCATCGACATGAACATGCAGGAAGGTATCGGACCCGAGATGCTCGGCGACACCGACAGTGCCCTCCCAGGTTCCACCGTCGGTCGACAGGGCGAGATGTTCCGGCCGCACGCCGATCGTGTGGGCACCGTGCTTGCCGGCCTCCTCGCCCTCGATGAAGTTCATTTTCGGCGAACCTATAAAGCCGGCGACAAAGATATTCTGCGGCGAGCGGTACAGCTCCAGCGGCGAGCCGACCTGGGCGATACGCCCAGCATTGAGCACGACGATCTTGTCGGCCATGGTCATGGCCTCGACCTGGTCGTGGGTCACATAGATCATGGTGGTCTTGAGCGACTGGTGCAGCTCGGAAATCTCCAGGCGCATATTGACCCGAAGCGCCGCATCGAGATTGGACAGCGGTTCATCGAAAAGGAATGCCTCGGGCTCGCGAACGATGGCCCGCCCGATGGCAACGCGCTGCCGCTGACCGCCCGACAGCTGACCCGGCCGCCGCTCGAGATAATCGGTGAGATTGAGAATGTCGGCCGCGGCCTCGACCTTGCGGTTGCGTTCGGCCTCGTCGACCTTCGCCATTCGCAGCGGGAAGGCGATGTTCTTGCGCACCGACATGTGCGGGTAGAGCGCATAGGACTGAAACACCATGGCAAGACCGCGCTTGGAGGGCGGCACCTTCGTCGCATCGTTGCCGTCGATTTCGATCATGCCGCTGGTGACATCCTCAAGGCCGGCGATTAGCCGCAGGAGCGTCGACTTTCCGCAACCGGACGGGCCAACGAAGACCACGAACTCGCCATCTTCAATATCGAGATCCAGTGGCGGTATGACTTCCGTTGCTCCGAAGGACTTGGTGACGTGTTTGAGTGCAATCTTTCCCATGACGTACTTCCTATTTCACCGCACCGAATGTCAGGCCGCGCACGAGCTGCTTCTGACTAAACCAGCCGAGAATGAGGATCGGTGCGATCGCCATTGTCGAGGCAGCCGAAAGCTTGGCGTAAAAGAGCCCCTCGGGACTGGAGTAACTTGCAATAAACGCTGTCAGGGGCGCGGCATTGGCGGCTGTCAGATTGAGCGTCCAGAACGCCTCGTTCCATGCCAGGATGAAATTGAGCAGGATTGTCGAGGCGATGCCGGGAACGGCCATGGGCGTGAGCACATAGAGGATTTCCTCGCGCAGGGACGCGCCGTCCATGCGCGCCGCCTCCAGAATTTCCGCGGGAATTTCCCTGAAATAGGTATAGAGCATCCACACGATGATCGGCAGGTTGATCAGCATCAGGACGATGGTCAGCCCGATGCGCGTGTCCAGAAGACCCAGCTGTATGAACAGCAGATAGATCGGATAAAGAACGCCGACCGCCGGCAGCATCTTGGTCGACAGCATCCACAAAAGGACATCCTTGGTCCGCCTGGACGGCACAAAGGCCATCGACCAGGCGGCGGGCACTGCAATGACGATGCCCAACAGCGTCGAGCCGCCGGCGATGAACACCGAGTTCCACAAATAGCGAAGGTAGTCGGAGCGTTCCTGCACAACCGAATAGTTTTCAAGCGTCCAGTCGAAAAACAGGAACAGCGGCGGGTCGTTGATCGCCTGGGCTTCGGTCTTGAAGCTGGTCAGGACCGTCCACAGGATCGGAAAGAAGATCAGCAGGCCGACCAGCCATGCCAATGCCGTGTTGAACGCCTTGCGGTTGTTGGTGACAGCTCGGGCCATGATCTATCTCCTCACGCGTCCAGGTTCTTGCCGACAATGCGCATCAGGAAGAGCGCGACGATGTTGGCCAGGATGATGGCGTAGACGCCGCCGGCCGAGCCGAGGCCGACATTCTGGCTTTCCAGCACGCGCTGGAAGATCAGATAGGTGAGCGTCTTGGTGCCGAACGCGCCGCCGGTCGTGACGAAAATCTCCGCGAAGATCGACAGCAGGAAGATCGTCTGGATCAGGATTACGATGGTGATGGCGCGGCTCAGATGCGGCAGGATGATGAACCAAAAGCGTGCGAGAACCGGCGCACCGTCCATTTCGGCGGCTTCAAGCTGCTCGCTGTCGAGCGACTGGATGGCGGTCAGCAGGATCAGCGTCGCAAAGGGCAGCCACTGCCAGCTGACAATCATGATCAACGACGGCAGGGCCGCCTGACTCAACCATTCCACGGGCGTGCCGCCGAAGGCCTTCCAGAGATAGGCGAGCAGACCGTTGTTGGGGTCCATGAACATGTTCTTCCACACCAGGGCCGAAACCGTTGGCATGACGAAGAACGGCGCGATCACGAGAATGCGGACGATGCCCTGGCCCCACATCGGCTGATCCAGCAGCATGGCCAAAAGGACGCCGAGAACGATGGTGACGACGAGCACACCGCCAACGATAATCAGTGTCGCCTGGATACTCGGCCAGAACGAGCTGGAGCCGACGAAGCGCACATAGTTGGCAAATCCCACCCATTCGAGGCCATTGGCCATCGAGTCGCCCCTGAGCGGAAGATACTTCTTGAAGGAAAAGAACAGCGTCATCGTCAGCGGCACCAGCATCCAAACCAGAAGCAGGAATACAGCGGGCGCCATCATGAAGCGGGCTGCTGTTCGGGAATGCTGGGTCGCCATGACAAACCTCCTGTGTTGGCTGCACAGTGTGACGCCAGTCCAGACGATCGGTAAAGGGTTTTACGGTTTGTTGTCGCCGGAGGGCGGGCAGTGGTCGCGGCGCCGCCCTCCGGTTTCGCTATGGGAGGAGAAGCCTAGCGGTAACCCGCTGCTTCCATAGCGTCGTTGGTCAGGGCCTGCGCCTTGGCCAACGCTTCTTCCACGGATTGCTGGCCTGCATAGGCGGCGGAGAACTCCTGGCTGACTTCCGTGCCGATTCCGGCGAATTCCGGGATCGCGACAAACTGGATGCCCACATAGGGAACCGGCTTGACCGTCGGATTGTTCGGATCGGCGGCCAGGATCGAATCCAGGGTCATCTTGGCGAACGGAATGTCCTTGTAATTCGGGTTCTCATAGAGCGATGTGCGCGCACCGGGCGGCACGTTTGCCCAGCCCTCATTCTCGGCGACCAGCTCGATATAGCCCTTCGAGGTGGCCCATTCGATGAACTCCTTGGCTGCATCGGCCTTCTGCGTGCCTGCCGGGATGGCCAGCGCCCAGGCCCAAAGCCAGTTGGATTTCTTGTCAACGCCTTCGCTGTTCGGCGCCAGTGCGAAGCCGACCTTGTCCGCGACGGTGGAATCGTCGGGATTGGTCACGAAGGACGCGGCAACGGTCGCATCGATCCACATGCCGCATCTGCCCTGCTGGAACAGCGACAGGTTCTCGTTGAAGCCGTTCGTCGCATAGCCCGCGGGGCCGGATTCGTTCATCATGCCGACAAAGAAGTTGAGCGCTTCGGCCCATTCCGGCTGGTCGAACTGCGCATTCCAGTTTTCGTCGAACCAGCGGGCGCCGAAGGAGTTGCCGGTGACCGTGATAAAGGCGCCGCCTTCACCCCAGCCGGCCTTGCCGCGCAGGCAGATGCCGTTGATGTCGTTGTCGCGATCCGTCATGGCCTTGGCGGCCTCGCGGATGAACTGCCAGGTGGGTGCCTCGGGCATTTCCAGACCGGCCTTCTCCATCAGGTCGGTGCGGTACATGATCATGGAGCTCTCGCCATAGAACGGCGCGGCAAAGAGCGTGCCGTCATAGCTCAGACCGGCGCGCATCGCAGGCAGCAGATCGTCGACATCGTATTCGGCGCTCAGATCGTCCAGCGGAACGAGCCAGCCGTTCTTGCCCCAGATCGGCGTCTCGTACATGCCGATTGTCATAATGTCGAAGGCGCCGCCTTTCGTGGTGATGTCCGTCGTGACGCGCTGACGCAACACGTTTTCTTCAAGCGTGACCCACTCAACCTCGTGGCCGGTCTTTTTCGTGAAGTCATCGGTCAGACCCTGCATGCGGATCATGTCGCCATTGTTGACCGTGGCGATGGTCAATGTTTCGGCGAACGCCGTCGATGCCAAAAGGGACAGGGCTGCCGCGCCCAGAAGCGTGCGAGCGGTGTATTCCATGGAACTCCTCCCAGAATTCAATGAGCAATTGCTTGTTTAATGAGCAAATACTCACCAATTGCACTCCGAGAGTCAAGCGCGAAATCGTGTCAGAAACACAATCGTCGTACCCACTGCTCAATAAATGCAGTGAAAACAATAGTTTGTTATCTGACGAAATTTGCCCGCTATTTGAGCAATTGCTCTGCGGTTGCCTCGTTCGTGATCAGACCGTTGATGAGCCGGCCCGTCATGGCGGCCCGGATCGCCTTGACCTTCTGCATACCGGCAGCGATCCCGCACCGCAGATGATCCGGGTCGGCGTGAAGCGGCGCGCTGGTCACCCGGTCATTGGTCAGCCCCTTGATGAGCTCGCCGCTGCTGTCATAAACCCAGCTCGTGATTTCGCCCACGGCGCCGGCCGCGGTGAGTGCGCGTATCTCATCATGGGTGATGAAACCGTCGACCAGCATCGGCGCGGCCTCGCCGATCTCGCCAATGCCGACAAAGGTGACATCCGCCTTCTCGGCGATCTCCAGGATATTCTTGACCGGCTCCTGCTGCTGGAACAGTTCGCGCTCATGGGCGGTGCGGGCGAGCGGCGGCAAGGGCATCGGGAAATGCCGGCAGTTGATACGCTCCGCAAAGCGGATGATGACGTTGTAGGCTGTCGCCGATCCGTCGAGCATCATATTGCCGAGCAGGGAGACCGCCGTGTGATGCGGGCACTCCATCGGACGCAATTGCTCGACGCAGGCGCGCAAGGCGCGCCCGGTGCCGAATGCGATGATCTTCGGCTCCTCGGAACGCAGAAGACGCTCCATCTCCGCGGCGCCCGCCTGGGCGATGCCGGCAATCGAAAACGGCGCCGCCGGATCGCTCGGCACGATCTCGCACATGCGCAAGTCGTATTGGTCGCGGATCATTTGCGCCAGTTCCATGCAGCGCGCGATGGGATGATCAAGCCGGAACTTGATCAACTGCTCGCTGACGGCAAGCGATACCAGCCTTTGTGCGGACTGGCGCGATACGCCCAGCTTGCGGGCGATCTCGTCCTGCGTGTCGCCGACGACGTAGTAAAGCCAGCCGGCGCGCGCCGCATCGTCCAGGCGGGTCGTCTCGCTCTCAGATTTGCCGGCCACGCGTTCCCCTTTCGCTTCCCCGCCGTTTCAGGGCCGGGACCAGATCGTAGAATTCATTCCAGGAACCGAACACCGCGCCATGGCCGTGTCCGGCTACCAGTTCGGAGCGTACGCCATCGAAATGGCTTCCGCCAACATAGCGCAGCACCGTCATGCCGGCGGCGACCGCCGCCTCGACGCCCGGCATGCTGTCCTCGATTACCAGACATGCGGCTGGATCGCAGCCCTCGCGCTCGGCGACATGCAGGAAAAGATCAGGCGCGGGCTTGCCGTTCTCGACCTCCGAGGCCGTGTAGGTGTGGCCCTGGAAATAGCGGTCGAGGCCGACGATCTTCAGCGATCGCTGCACGCGCTCCGGGCTGCTGCTCGTGGCCACGCAATAGGGCACGGCCAACGTGTCAAGAATTGCCGTGATGCCCTCGTTGAGGAACAGATCCTTCTCAAACTGCGCAAGCAGCCTTTTGCGGTATTCGCCTTCGAAACTTGCTGGCAGGTCGAGCTGAAAATCGGTGCGGATCGAGGCGGCGACGGTCGGAAAACTGCGCCCCAGGAAATTGCGCTGCACATGCGCAAGATCGATGTGCAGGCCGTGTTCCTCGAGCAACCGCATCAGCGTTGTGGCGCTGATGATCTCGCTGTCGATCAGCACGCCGTCACAATCGAAGATCACCAGTTCCGGCCGGAAGCGGTCAAGCGAAACGGGATCTTTGCAGGCGTCGATCGACATGCGCAGACCTTAGTCGCAATCCGCCGGCAATCAAGCCACAGGTGCCGCGCGCCGGAAATCATCCTTGCACAGGTCGCAATTCGGCATTGTCCAACCGAGGCCCCGATTGTAACAATCGCGGTTCGGGTTCCAAGCAGGCCAAGCCTGCTGGATTAAAAGGGAACACGGTAGGGACGACCCAAAGCGGGCCCGATCCGTGGCTGCCCTCGCAACTGTAAGCGCGAGCCGCTTCCATGAAGCCACTGGGGAAACCCGGGAAGGCGGAAGACAAGGTGATGAAGCGCGAGCCAGGAGACCTGCCCGAAGCAACCTCGAACAGGTGCCGCGATCCCGGCGGTGCCGTTTATGCACGATGGGTGCAGGAAAGGAACTACCATGCATATCGAACCCGGCGTCGTTACCGGCACCAAACTTGCCCTGAGCTACGCGACCGCAGCGGGCGCTGCCGGTCTGACCCTCAAACTGGCGTTTGACGACATCAGGAACAATGGCGGCTTTTCGTCGCTCGCAATCCGCAGCGTGGCGACGACCGCCCTTGTTTTCTGTTTCTTCGAGATCCTGCCGCACTATCCGGTGGGTGTTTCCGAGGTACACTTCATCCTCGGCGCGACGCTCTATCTGATCTTCGGGGCCGGGCCGGCGGCCATCGGCCTAGCGCTCGGGCTGCTGGCGCAGGGCGTCTTTTTCGCCCCCTTCGACCTGCCGCAATTCGGCATGAACATAACGACGCTGGTGGTGCCGCTGTTCGCCGTCAGCCTGCTTGCCAAGCGCATTGTCCCGGCGCGCACCGCCTACAAGGACGTCTCCTACAAGCAGACGCTGGCGCTTTCGACCGCCTATCAGGGCGGTATCGTATGCTGGGTGGCTTTCTGGGCATTCTACGGCAGCGGCTTCGGCGCGGAAAACCTTTCGCAGGTCGGCACTTTCGGCATCGCCTATCTGACGGTGATCCTGCTGGAGCCTGTCCTTGACCTCGGCATTCTCGCCGTCGCCAAGAATATGGACCGGTTCCAGAACAGTCCGCTGTTCAACCGCCGCCTCTACACTGCATCCGCCTGATCGGACCGGAACGGACCCGGCAAACTGCCGGGTCCGCCGTCGGGTACTTCAATCCGATCAAACTTTGCTCTAGGCTCGCGCGGCAAACCAACCGGGCGAGTCTGACATTTGAGCCGGACGTTCAAAATCGGCAATCGTGAATTGCGGTCCGGCGCTCTTGGCAGCCTGGCTGCGTTCGCGATCGTGCTCGTCTTCCTCTCAAGCCCGCAGATCGTCTCGGACCGGCTCAACCAGCCGGCGCTGGATGCGATCGCATCGGTCTGGCCGGCGCCGGCAAGCGATGCCGTCGCCGTCGTCGACATTGACAGCGAAAGCCTCAAACTCTTCGAGGGCCGGCGCCTTTCGCGCCGGCGTCTTGCCGATCTCGTCGAACAGATCGTTGCGCTACGGCCGGCCGCCATCGCCTTCGATCTGGTGCTCGAGCCGCCGTGCTCGAATTTCGACCCGGATGTGAACCGGCTTGAGCAGGCGCTGCAGGCCGCGCCCGTCACCTCGGGCTTCCTGCTGTCGAGCGACACGACGCCGACGCCGCCGCAGCGCAGCCTGGTTGCGATCGATGCGGATGTACGCCTGCCGGGGGCATGGCTGGCACCGGGCGCAGAAACATCCTGCGCATCGTTTCTGGATGCTGCTTCAGGACTGTCCGCCGCATCGCTGGCCGGCGATTTCGATGCCAGGATCAGAAGAGCCCCGGCCGTCGTCGCCGTTGCCGACCGTCCGTTTCCGGCCCTCGCCGTCGACGCGGTGCGGCTGGCCCGAAAAACCGGCGCCGTGGTGCTCTTCGGCGATCCGCCCCACCTGAGGGTGGGCGAACTGCAAACCCGGCTGGACAATGCCGGAAACGTGCATCTGCGCTTCTCTCCGGCAAGCCGGCAGCAAGCGCGGACCGTTCCCGCGAGCCGTATTCTCGATCAATCCGCCGAAGCGGACACACTGGCCGGCAAGATCGTCTTTGTCGGCTCAAGCGCCGCGGAGCTCGGCGGTTTGCGCCCCATTCCGGGTAACCCGCTGATGCCGTCGGTGCAGATACAGGCCGACTTCGCCACCAACCTTCTGACCGGTTCAAATCCGTTCGTTCCGGGTTGGGCCGGCCAGTTATCGGCGGTGGCGGCCCTGATCCTCGGGATCGGGCTTGCGTTTTTCAGCGCCATGATGCGTCCGGCGGCAGCGGCCGGATCAACATTGGTCATAATCTGCGCCTGGCTGCTTTTCTGTGCGCTGCTCTATCACGTGGCCAATATCATTCTCGGGCCGATGGAACCGGTTCTTGCCATCGCGGCCGGCGCCGTGGTCAGCAGCACCATCCAGTTCTCGGCGGTCAGAAAGGCCGAGTCCGTCGTGCGCCGGCGTTTCGAACAGCGCCTGCCGGGCGCCGTCGTGAAAAAGCTCGTGGCCGAACCTGAACTGCTGAAGCTCGGCGGTGAACAACGGGTCGCGACATCCATGTTCACCGATGTGGAAGGGTTCACCTCGCTGACCGAACGTATCAGCCCGACGGAGATGGTGGGGTTGCTGGACCGCTACTTCGAGGGACTGACCGGCATCATCATCGCCCATAACGGCATGATCGACAAAACCATCGGCGATGGCATCCATGCACTGTTCAATGCGCCGGTCGACCTTCCGGACCACGCGCAGGAGGCCCTCACCTGTGCCCGCGAGATCCTTGCCTTCTCCGAGGAATTCAGGAAGACGGGATTTGCGGGCGAGGCCGGGTTCGGACGCACCCGCATCGGCATCGAGACCGGCGAAGTGGTGCTGGGCGATGTGGGCGTCGCCGACCGGGTCGACTACACGGCCTTCGGATCGTCCGTCAACACGGCGGCGCGGCTGCAGGACGCGAACAAGCGCTACGGCACATCGATCCTTGTCGGCGAAAGGGCGGCCGCGCAGATCAGTGAAACACTCGAGGATATGGGCGACATCGAACTGCGCGGCATCGGCACCATACGGGCCTACGCAATCCGTTCATCTTAGAGCAATTCTGAGTTGGATTGGAGCATTTGATGGAGGAAAATCGGTTCAGTCGGCTAGGCGCGTCGCGCAGCGCGATGTGGTGCATCGGGCAAGCGGCGCAACAACGCCGATGGGCCGATTTTCCCCACCCTCGAAAGGAGAGTAGATGTTGAAGCTTAAAGATGAATGGGCCGGGCAATTTTGGCCCCTGGCGTCGTTGGCTTGTGCTTGTGGTGGGGTAAACACCACGGCGCGCAACCCGCCTGGCCAGTGACCAAAATCGCCACGGTCAAATGATCCAATCCAACTCAGAATTGCTCTAGGTCTAATCGACATTCAGGATTCATTTTTGGTTTGATGTGTGATTCATGGGTATCCAGATTCGATTGTCTG
>NZ_JAPJZH010000012.1 GCF_027889715.1 Allohoeflea poritis | reverse complement strand
TCCAGACAATCGAATCTGGATACCCATGAATCACACATCAAACCAAAAATGAATCCTGAATGTCGATTAGACCTAGAGCGAGTTATGATTAGGTTGATGCATTTGATGGTGGAAAATCGGTTCATTCGGCTAGGCGCGTCGTGCAGCGCGATGCAGCGCATCGGGCAAGCGGCGCAATAACGCCGATGGGCCGATTTCCCCCACCCTGGAAAGGAAGAAGCCATTGGATAACAACGGTAAATGGGCCGGGCGATTTTGCCCCCTGGCGTTGTTGGCTCGCGCTTGTGGTGGGGTGACACCACGGCGCGCAACCCGCCTCGCCAGAGACCAAAATCGCCGCGGTCAAATGCGTCAACCTAATCATAACTCGCTCTAGAACAATTCCCGAACCGGGCCTACCGAAGCGCGTGCGGCAAAATTGCACGTCCGATCACAATACACGCTTGGCGATTGAATCGGGCCGGGGATTGGCGATAATGACCGGCAATGTGCTTTGGATAATGCGGAGTGTCTGCGATGCTTGAATCGATGGATCCGGTCCTTCTTGCCCGCATTCAATTCGCCTTCACGGTGTCCTTCCACATCATCTTTCCCGCCACTTCGATCGGGCTCGCCAGTTTTCTGGCCTTCGTGCAGTGGCGCTGGCTGAGAACGCGCGAAGAGGTTTACCTGACGCTCTTCGACTACTGGATCAAACCTTTCGCCGTGATCTTCGGCATGGGCGTCGTGTCCGGCCTGATGATGAGCTACGAATTCGGCACCAACTGGAGCGTTTTCAGCGACAAGACCGGACCGGTGCTGGGACCGCTGATCGGCTACGAGGTCATGACGGCCTTTTTCATCGAGGCGGGGTTTCTGGGCGTCATGCTGTTCGGACGCGACAAGGTCGGCCCCACGCTGCACTTCATCGCCACCTTCCTGGTGGCGGCCGGTACGCTGATGTCGGCCTTCTGGATCCTCAGCGTCAACAGTTGGATGCAGACACCGGCCGGCTATGGCATGAACGAGGCCGGGCAGTTCGTTCCGGAGGACTGGCTGAAGGTTGTCTTCAATCCCTCGTTTCCCTACCGCTTCGTCCATATGGTGTTCGCCGCATATCTGACGACCGCGCTGGTGGTCGGCGCCGCCGGCGCCTATCACCTCTTGCGTGAGCGCCAGAACCAGACGGCCCGGGTGATGTTCTCCATGGCCATGTGGTTCATCGCCATTTTCGCGCCGCTTCAAATCCTGGCGGGCGACCAGCACGGGCTGAACACCTACAAGCACCAGCCCGCCAAGATCGCCGCGCTGGAAGGCCATTTCGAAACGCAGGCGGCGGCGCCGTTCTACGTGGTGGGCTGGCCGGATGTCGAAGCCGGAAAAATGGACTATGCCATTTCCATTCCCTATCTCGGCTCGTTCATCCTGACGCATGATTTCACCGCGGAAATTACCGGTCTCGACGCATTCCCGCGCGAGGACTGGCCCAATGTGCATATTGTCTTCTGGTCGTTTCGCATCATGGTCGGCCTCGGGCTTCTGTTCCTGGGCCTGGGCGTGTGGAGCCTGGTGCAGCGCTATCGCGGACGCCTTTATGACAGCCCCTGGCTGGCGCGGTTCGCGCTGCTGCTCGGACCGACCGGCTATATCGCCGTCCTCAGCGGCTGGGTGACGACCGAGGTCGGTCGCCAGCCTTATACGGTCTACGGGCTGCTACGGACAGCGGAATCGGCTTCGCCCGTCGCCGCGCCGGCCGTTGCCACATCGCTGGCGGTGATTGTCGTCGTCTATCTCTTCATATTCGGCCTCGGCACCTACTACACGGTACGCCTCTTGGCGAAAGTGCCGCCCGACAGTCCCGAACCGCAGACCCGCGGGTTGCTCGACCAGGGCGGCGCGCGTGCGGTGCAGATCCTTCGGCTGCTGATACCGGGCAGGGGGGCGTAGAGATGGATCTCGCATTGATTTGGGGCTTCGTCATCGCCATCGCCGTCTTCGTCTATGTGGCGCTGGACGGTTTCGATCTTGGCGTCGGCATCCTTTTTCCGCTGCTGCGCGACGAAGCGGAGCGCGATACGGCGATCGGGGCGATCGCGCCCGTGTGGGACGGCAACGAAACTTGGCTGATCCTTGGCGGCGGCGGCCTTTTCGCCGTGTTCCCGCTTGCCTACGCGGTGATTTTCCCGGCGCTTTACGTGCCGCTGATCGTCATGCTCCTGGCGCTCATATTCAGGGGCGTCGCGTTCGAATTCCGGGTGCATTCCGGCGGTCACAAATGGTTCTGGGAACGTGCCTTTTTCGGCGGTTCGCTCGTCGCTGCCTTCATGCAGGGCATTGCGCTCGGCGCCTGGTTGCAGGGCATCGAGGTCGAAGGGCGCGCCTATGCCGGCGGCTGGTGGGACTGGCTCAGCCCGTTTTCCGTCACCACGGGCCTGGCGCTCGTCTTCGGCTATGCGATGCTCGGCGCCGGCTGGATCAACCTCAAGACGGAAGGCGCGCTGCATGAACGGGCGCAGAGTTTCATCATTCCGTTGGCCGCCGCGACCGTGGCGTTCATCGTTGTCGTCAGCCTGTGGACCCCTCTGCTAAACGAGCGGTATTGGGTGCGCTGGTTCACCTTCCCGACCATGATCTACGCGGTCCCGGTTCCGGTTCTGGTCGCGCTGACCGTTCTGACCATCTGGCAGGCGTTGAAGCAGGGCTGGGCGCTGCGCGCGTTCCTGGCGACGGAGGTCCTGTTCCTGCTCTGCTATATCGGCCTCGGCATCTCGGTCTGGCCGGACATCGTACCCACGGCCATCACCCTTCAGCAGGCCGCCGCCCCGGACAAGAGCCTCGGCTTTTTGCTGGTCGGCGCGGTCGTCCTCGTGCCGCTGATCCTTGCCTATACGGCGGCGGCCTACTGGATCTTTCGCGGCAAGGTCCGGCACGGCGGCTATCATCATTGATGCACACGCCTGAACCGAAACGGCCGATCTGGAGCCGGCTGACGTGGTTTGTCCTGCTTTGGTGCGGCGGTGTGCTGGCCATTGCGGTCATCGGCTACATGCTGCGGTCGTTGTTTTTTGCTGGGTAGTCAGCCGGCTTGCCGGTCCGTTGCGACGAACCGGCGGATGCTATTCTGCAGTTCCAGGGGAAAATAATCGCGAACCATTTCGTAGCGCTCGGTTCCGTACATGCGCTCCAGGGTTGTCCTTGAAACAACGAAATATTCGATGCTGCCGAGCAGTTGGTAGACGAAGCAGAAGATCCGTGAATCGCCGACGGTCGCCATGCCCGGAATGTTCCTGACGATGGAGCCGAGCCCGTCGAGGAAGGGCACGAGATACCAGTTTCTTGCCGTGTCGGCCCGCGCCTGGTTGTCGAGGAGTTCGCGCATGAGAATGCGGCTGTCGCGCGGATTGTCGACGGCTGAATAGTAGAGGTTGAGAACAATGTGCTCGAGCTGCTGCTGCGGGTCGTCATTGGCGTAGTTCGCCATCTTCACGTACCGCAGCAGCCTTTCCGAAATCCCGCTGAGGACTTCCGCGTAGAGGTCTTCCTTTCTCTTGAAATGATAAAGCAGCGCCTGTTTGGTGATTCCCAGCTCATCGGCGATCTGAGCGATGCTGGCACCGTAGAATCCGCGTTCGGCAAAGTGCCGTCCGGCTGCATCGAGCAATTTGTCCCGCGTGTTTTCCTGCATAGCTTTGTCGCTCATCTATGACGATTGGTAAGTCATCACATTACCACAATACAGGTCAGATCGTACACATTCTTACACAATATCAGCCTATTATGGCCGATCTTTCAAAGATATTGACTTGCCTTCAGAGTTCGGATTAACATTTACTTACCAATCGGTAAGGAGATATCGAAATGCCAGACACGGTGAAATATGCGAAGAACGGCGCCATCGCCACGATCACGCTCAACCGGCCCGAAAAATACAACACCATCCGCCCGGAACTGCTTGAGGAACTGGATGCGGCATTGCGCGAAGCCAATACGGACAACGCCGTCAAGGTCATCATCCTCGAAGGCGCGGGCGACAGTTTTTGCGGCGGTTTCGATTTCTCCGACGGGCTGCAGCACTATGACGAGATCGTCGAGGAGGACTATGATCCGGGCCTCGACGTCAATCTCGTCGTCAATCAATACAAGACCTATCTCAACCAGTTCATGGGGCTGTGGCGCGGGCTGAAACCGGTTATCGCCAAGATCCACGGTTACTGTGTCGGCGGCGGTTCGGAAATGGCGCTGTGCGCCGACCTTGTCGTCGCCTCGGACGATGCGCGCATCGGTACGCCCTATTCGCGGGTCTGGGGCTGCCACCTTTCCGGCATGTGGGTTTACCGGCTGGGCCTGGCCAAGGCGAAATATTATGCGCTGACCGGCGACTGGATCAGCGGCAAGGAAGCGGCCGAGATCGAGCTGATCAATTTTTCCTGCCCGCTCGAGGAACTTGACGATCGGGTCCGGAAGCTTGCCGAGAAACTCGCCCATATTCCGCTTACCCAGCTGATCTCGATGAAGCTCATCGTCAACCAGGCCTACGACAATATGGGTCTGCAGAGCACGCAGACGCTGGGTCCGATTCTCGACGGCATCATGCGCAATACACCGGAGGGCCGGGACTTCGTGCGGGTCGCGAAGGCCGAAGGCGTCAAGCGTGCCGTAACCATGCGCGACCGGCCGTTCGGCGACTACAGCCAGGCACCGGTCGAAGAGCAGCCGCGCAGGCGCAGCACCCTACCTGTGTAAATCGGCCCCTCAACCCGTGCCGGGTGCAGGCATGATCCAGACGACCCAGGCATAGCTGACCGCAATGGACACGACCGTGACCGGAATGACGAGGCCCGTGAATTGCCAGAAGCTGAACGGCGTCGCTCCATATCGCTCGGCCTGCTGGACGACGATCACATTGCTCGCGGCGCTGATGATGAACAAATTGCCTGCCAGCGTGCTCATTGCGGACAGGAGCATCAGCGTTCGCTGTTCGCTCGCGGACAGCAGATTGAGATAGATCTCGACCACCGGCACGTTTGAGAACAGCTGGCTGGCCCAGAAACCGATCGCTGTGATCACCACCGGATCGTCAAGACGCGCGCGCCATGACCCGAGCAGCGTCTGAAGGGCTCCCGACTGCAGGACCGCGCCGGTGACGACAAACATGGCGAGAAAGAAAATCAGCGTGGGCCAGTCCAGTGCGCGCAACAGGCTGATGCGATGCGGCGAAAACATGTAGACCGGCAGGCAGGCGATCAGACTGAGATAGCCGAGCGGGATGTCCAGTGCGGGAATGCGCCCCTGCAGGAGGCTGTCGCCGATGACAAGCACCGCCAGAAGGCCGGCGCTCAGATAGGCGGGCCATGCCAGGCGTCTCGTCGGGGCCGGCAGATCTCCATTGCCCTCTTCGGTCTCGTTCTCGCGTTTCAGGCACCGCAGCAGCCAGAAATAGGCAAATGCAAGGGACAAAATGGTTGGTACGGTCAGCCAAAGCGCGAAGGTCCCGATTGGATTGGCGAAGTGTCCGTCGGCGACGATGAGGATGTTCTGTGGATTGCCCACCGGGGACATCATGCTGGCAACCGTGACGATAACGCACAGTGCGACCAGCGGCACGGCCGGGCGGATGCGGTATGCGATTGCCAGCGCAAGGGCGATCGGCGTGCCGATCACCGCGCCGGCGTCGTTTGTGAGGACAACCGAAACGATGCTGACTATCAGCATAAACAGGAACAGCGCACGCGCGAGCGATGCGCCGGAGCCGGCGATTTTTTCGCTGACAGTGTGCGGAAAGCCGGAATCGTAAAGCGCGGATGCAATGGAGAACACACCGAAAAGATAGCCGATGACGTTCCAGTCTATGGCCTCGAGGGCATCAGAAGGTGCAATCCGGCCGGTCAGCAACAGAACAACGGCGCCCACCAGCATGATCTGCCAGATACGGACCGCAGGCGGCAGCCATTGGCGAATTGAAATGAGGAAGAAGATCGCAATCGCAACCGCAAGGCTCACGGTCATAAGGAAATACCCGAAAATTGCGCCCCTCTTACCTGTAGCGTTCAATCCGATAATTGTTTGTTAATTCCGGGCGTGTTTTCTGATGCGGGCGACGTCGGGCATCGGGATTTTCGCGTGAGATTGCACCGGCCACTTCTTGGGATCAATTTTTTTGCCGGCGACGTGTCGGCCGGGCTCGGCCCTTATCTTGCCATCTACCTGCTGACGACGTTGCACTGGTCTCCCGGGCAAATCGGCGTTGCTCTGGCGCTCGGCGGGATCGCCACGGTCCTGGCGCAGACACCCGCAGGCGCGATTATTGACGTCACGCGTGCCAAACGCGGCATTCTGGCCGTGTGCATCGTCACGATCGCGGCGGGCACGGTTTCCATCATCTTTTTCAATTCCGCCATCGCGATTTACGCGGCGCAAATCGCCCTCGGCGCCGCGATGGCTTTCATGGGGCCGAGCATCGCCGCCCTGACGCTGGGCATTGTTGGCCGGGAGAATTTCACAGCACAGACGAGCGCCAACCAGGCGGTAAACCATGCCGGCAACGTCGTCGCCGCTGTTGTGGCGGCCGGGCTGGCGCTTTGGGTCTCCAGTCTCGGCGTATTCTGGCTGGTGGCCGCGATGGCCACGGGCATGCTTGTTTGCGTCGCGATGTTGCGGCCGGACGAGATCGATCACGATGTGGCGCGCGGGCTGGACGAGGAAGGTGACAATAGGCCGGACCGTACAAAGCCTTCAGGCTTCGCAACATTGATCGAGGACAGACGGTTGCTGGTGTTTGCCATATGCGTCGTACTGTTTCATTTCGCCAATGCGGCGATGCTTCCGCTGGTCGGACAAAAACTTGCTTTGAACGGCGATGCGGCGCATGGAATCGCCTTTACATCCGCCTGCATCGTCGCCGCGCAAGTCATGATGACCGCCATGGCATTGTTTTGCGGCTGGAAGGCTGACAGTTGGGGCCGCAAGCCGCTGTTCCTGATTGCATTTTCAGTATTGCCGATCCGCGGAGTCCTTTTCACGCTCTGGGACAACTCGGCCTATCTTGTTGCCGTGCAAGCACTCGACGGCGTTGCCAACGGGATATTTGCAATGCTGTTTCTCTTGATTATCGCCGATATTACGGCTGGTACCGGGCGTTTCAATCTCGCGCAGGGCGCGCTTGCAACGCTCGTCGGCATCGGTGCGTCATGCAGCAACCTTATCGCGGAATGGGTGGTGCAACTGGCCGGTTATTCGGCCGGGTTCCTGTTCCTGGCCTTCGTTGCTGTTGTCGGATCGCTTGTATTCGCGATCTTTATGCCGGAAACCGCACCGCATGCGGTGCGGCGACATGCGAAGCTTCCCATGGAGCAGGCACCGACATGATTGTCTGTGAACTATTCGGCATTGACGCGCCGGCGCTCGATCAGGGCCTCTGAAAGCTGTCTGGCGTCCTCGCAGGGGATGCGTTCCATCTCGCGGACCGACATGATCGATGCGTCGGGGGAGGACACGGTCCAGGTATAGATCAGCTTTCCGTCTTCGCTGAGATGCGCGCGCGCCAGGCCGCCGCCCGGCGAGCCGAAAGTCAGCGTGCCGGTCAGCGGATCGAATGCGCCGTTCTTGAAGACCGGACCGCTGACGGTCCGGGTTTCCTCGCTCCATTCGAAGATCGAGCCGAAGACCAGATACCGTGTGTCCCTGATCCGGTTGAAGAGCAGCAGGGACATCGTGTTCGCGGTGGCAGCGCTCGCCGGATCCTCTGCATTCGTCAGGCGCGAGACGGGGCTTGGCTCCTTCGTGACCCAGCAGCCGGCGAGATCGTCCAGATCCGCGCCGTGCGCGCCGGTCGTCAAGCCGGCGGCAAACAGGATTGCCGCCCCGTATTGCCGTAGAAATCCTGGTTTCATGTTCACCGATCCATCCTGTTTCTGGCCATTCCCGGTGGGCGTGTCAGGACGGAAATTACAACGGGCAACATGCTTTGTCCCAGTTTTTCTGCTAGCGTATCGGCGGTCATCAACCCGGCCGGCCGAAGTCAAGGCGACCATTTTTCGATGGCCCGCCGCTGCCGCACCAGGCGGGGCGGCCACATTTTATTGGCGCTTCAGGAGGGCATTTCATGATCGAAACAAGCATCGACCGGGAAAACAATCTGATTATCGCGACAGCCCGCGATATGCTCTCGGAAGCCGATTTCGAAAATCTGTCCGGCACGATCAACGACTATATCAACAGCACGGACCGGGCGCCCGGCATCGTGCTCAACGCGGAAGGGCTTCCGCACTGGAAGAACGCGGCGGCCCTCTTTGCCCATCTCAAGCTGGTTCGCGATCACCAGAATGTCCTGCCGAAGGTGGCCCTGGTCAGCGACAGCACTGCGCTGTCGGTCATGCCGTCGCTGGTCGATCATTTCGTCAAGGCCAAGGTCCGGCACTTTGCGCAGGAGGACATGAGCAAGGCGGTCGAATGGGCGGAAACGGTTGATGACGACGCCTCGGCGATCAAGATGATCGGCGGGCTGCCGGCCGACGTCATCGCCTATGAAGTCACCGGCACCCTGTCGTCGCACGATTACAAGGATGTGCTGACCCCGCTGGTCGAGGAAAAGCTCAAGACGCATGACAAGATCAAGATCCTGGCCGTCTTCGGCGATGAATTCGACGGCGCCACGGCTTCTGCCTTGTGGGATGACGCCTGGCTGGGCCTCGGCCACATCGCTGCGTTCTCGAAGCTGGCCGTCGTCTCCGATATCGACTGGATCCGTCATGGCTGCAGGATTTTCGGGCCGCTGATCCCGGCGCAGCTGCACGTTTTCGACATGAGCGCGCTTGACGGCGCGAAGGAATGGATCAAGTCGTAAGGGCGGCTCGAAAAAGCGGAAAAATCGAATATATTGACGAGAGCGGCCCCGGCCTCATGCCCGATTGCGCCGCGTGGGAGGATCGCACCATGACGTTTGCATTCAAGCCCGACCTTTCCGTGGAACCGCAGGTGGTTGCCTTCTTCGACGAAGGTTCGAACACGATTTCCTACATCGTGCGCGATCCGGCGTCGAATGCCTGTGCCGTGATCGATGCGGTGATGGAGATCGACTACGCGGCGGGCCGGCTTTCCTTCGATGGCGCGGATGCCATCATCGAACGGATCAAGGCCGAGGGCTGGGTGCTCGAATGGCTGATCGAGACCCATATCCATGCCGATCACCTGTCCGGGGCGCCTTATATCCAGGAAAGGCTCGGCGGCAAGATCGGCATCGGCGACCAGGTCACCGTCGTGCAGGACACGTTCGGCAAGATCTTCAACGAAGGCACCGGGTTCGAGCGGGACGGCTCGCAGTTCGACCGGCTGTTTTCCGAAGGCGACAGCTACCGGATCGGTTCCATGACGGCTCATGTCATGCACACGCCCGGCCACACGCCGGCCTGCATGACCCATGTGATCGGCGATGCGGCTTTTGTCGGCGATACGCTGTTCATGCCCGATGGCGGTTCGGCGCGGGCCGATTTTCCGGGCGGGGATGCGCGCACGCTCTATCGATCGGTTCGGCGCGTGCTGGAGCTGCCGCCGCAGACGCGGCTTTTCATGTGCCACGATTACGGGCCGAACGGCCGCGAGATCCGCTGGGAAACAAGCGTCGCCGATGAGCGGGCCCACAATATCCATGTACGCGACGGGATCGACGAGAACACATTCGTTGAAATGCGCGAAGCGCGTGATGCGACGCTCGCCATGCCGAAACTGATCATCCCGTCGCTGCAGGTCAATATGCGGGCCGGCAAACTGCCGCCGAAGGATGCCGAGGGCGATGTTTTCCTGAAGGTGCCGATCAACAAACTTTAGGTTGCGGGCTGAATTCACTGCACCGAAGCCAGGATTCGATATTCCGAACCAGGGCCGCGTTCCCGTGCAGGATCAGCTCCCCGGCCGATTCAGCGCGCCTGTAGCTGTCATGTCCGAGCCAAATGTTTGTCATGAGACCCAGCGGCACTGTCAAAAACACGTCCACATCGAATTCCGGATTGGTCGTACAGATCTCAACCGAGGCCGGTTCGGCGATCACCCACCAGAGGCGCTGCTCGGCCAAATCCACAAATTCAAAGCGGACGACAATGCGTGGAACAAGAAGTCCTTCAAGGTCGATGCTGCGTTCCAGGTAAAGCATGAGCAACTCGACGTCATAGTCATCGGCGCTCAGATTGCTTTGCGTCCATTTCATTCCCCAGTTTCCGAGGGCCATCAATACGGGTTGCAATTCAAGCGCGGATTTTGTCGGGAAATAGCGCACATTCGTGCCCGGCTTCGTCATCCTGTCCAAAAGCCCGCACTCGACCAGCCATTTGAGACGCTTGGACAAAAGCGCGGAGGATATGCCTCCCAGACCGCGCTGAATCTCGTTGTAGCGGCGCCCTCCCATCAGCACCTCGCGCAGAACGAGGATCGTCCAGCGATCGCCGATGAGTTCCAGTGATTTGGCGATTGGGCAGAACTGACCGTATCTCATGAACCCTCATGCTTCACTTTCTGAAGCGGTTTACTTCATCCCGGATGTTATCAGCCGGGGTGGTGCGGGTCTATTTCTTGTCGGGCAAACAAGGATGGGGAGACAAAGGATGACCGCATATATCGTTGGCCGCATGACGATCCATAAGCGGGACTGGATGGATGAATATTTCTCGAAGGTTCCGGCGGTGATCGAGGCGCATGGCGGAACGTTTCTGGTAAAGGGCGGCGCGCCTCAAACCCTGGAGGGGGACGAGATTGCGCCGGATGCAGCGTTCATGCTGAAATTCCCGAGCCGAGAAGCCGCCCTGGGTTTCTGGAACTCCGACCGGTTCGCGCCTTTGGTGCGACTTCGGCAGGCCGGCTCGACCTTGCAGGCCCAACTGTATCTGGGGTTGTAGCGGCAGCCACCGCATCAGCGTGGCCGCAATTTTCGGGAACGGCGGTGATAGGCCGGAGTAAGCAAAAAAATATTCTTTCCGCGATATTGCCAAGCCGACTAATTGGCGGGGAGCCGCGAAGTGTGGCACGATGGCGTGCACCAAGACACCGTTTGCATTGCCGAAGGAGCCCCCGATGCCTCTTGAATTGTCTGATCCAGTTCTCGATCGGGAAAGGCTGAGGGAAATCATCCCGGAGTGGAAGGGCAATGCGAGCAAGGCACGCGACTGGATTGACGAGGAGACATTCGCCGAAATCAGGTCGTGACAAAGGTGGAGCCTGCTGCAATTGTTCCGCAAACAGACCACCGGAGCTCGGAATTTGCAATCACTTGTCGAAACAGAATGGCTGGCGGAAAGGATTTCGGATCCCGATGTCCGCCTGATCGAAATCGACTGGGACGGTCTTGAGGACTATGAAGCGGGCCATATTCCTGGCGCTATCGGCTGGAATTGGAAATCTGCCCTTTGGGACCCTTTTGAAAGGCAGTTTCCGACCGACAAGGAATTTTGCACGCGCCTTGGCGCCGCCGGAATTCGAAATGACACAACGGTGGTGTTTTACGGTGCGCCCGTTCAGTTCGGGACCTACGCGTGGTGGGTCTTCAAACTTTTCGGTCATGCTGATGTCCGTATCCTGAACGGCGGCAAGGAGAAGTGGCAAAGGGAGGGTCGACCAGTCACCGTCGCGGAACCGGATGTGACCCCTTCACGGTATACGGCACCCGGCCGAAACAAGGCTATCCGCGCCAGCCGCCAGGACGTTCGCGACAATATCGGCAATCCGAATTGCTTCATCCTCGATCACCGGTCATACGAGGAGTACTCCGGACAACGTGTCGGCCTTCCGGGCAAACCCGATGTCGGCGCCGAGCGTTACGGGCGGATACCCGGGGCGATACATATTCCTTTCGATACCCTGCTCAACGCCGATACGACTTTCAAATCTGCCAATGAGATCGGAGAACTGATCGGCGCTCACGTGGGCGATGCCTCAGCGCGGATCATCTCGTATTGCCGACTGGCGCATCGGGCCACTTTGGCGAGCTTTGCGATGACCGAACTGCTCGGCTTCAAAAATGTCCGCGTCTATGACGGTTCCTGGACCGAGTGGGGAAGCATGGTGGGCATGCCTATCGAGCGATAACAATTCAAGTGCCCCGCCTGTTCCGGCAAGGCCTCCTTCGATGCGGCAATCGGGGCTCTCTGCACCTTATCTTCCGAATTGAGGTGGGCACAGGCTTCACGAGCGGGCAATTATGGCAAGTTCTTTCGTCTCCGCAGTTGAGGGCTCGCCGGTCCTGACATCGACGGCTTCCTCCACTTCAAACCCCGCATCAAGCACTTCCTTCGAGATGCTCCCGAGATCGAAATACTGCAGCCAGTTGAAGATCTCGAAACAGCCCTCGGGACCGACGATCAGATACCGGTCGAGAGCGATCTTCTCGAAATCGTAGAGAAAGGTGGTCTGGAAACAGAAATGGTCATCCGGGGACCAGAAGTCTCCCATGGGACGGCGGCCATAGGTCATGACTTCGTTCCGCGTTGCAAATTGCCGCGTGGTGAATACGTCGAAAACGAATGTCCCGCCAGGCTTCAGCATTCCCCGTACCCGGTTCAGAAGCGTGCTTCGCCACTCGGATGAAAGCGTGCAGAAATCGCAATAGATCAGGCTTACGAGATCCTGTTCACCGGGAAGATCATCGACCAGGTAATCGGCCTGGCGGTATTCGATCTCCAGCTTGCCGGCGGCGGCTTCGGATCGCGCATGGGCGAGGGAGACGGCCGAGAAGTCGACGCCGGTGACCGTGGCGCCCCGTTCCGCCATTCGGGTCGCATAAAGGCCCGGGCCACAGCCCAGATCGCAGACCTTCTTGCCCGACAGGCCGATCTTGCGGTCGAACCAGTCCACCGTGCTGTCAATGGTCGCGTTCTTGCGCGAGGCGAGGTCAGTGCCCTGATCCAGATGCGTCTTCAGCATTTGTTGCGCGATCCAGGGGTCGGTCCAAAGCGTATCGGTCGTATAGCGGGAAAACGGTTCGGGCTTACGATTGAATTCATCCAGCTCTGAATACACTTGGCTTCGATTCCTTTCGATATGGTGCCGCTCAGCGGGAATGCCGCTACGCGTGTCACCGTGCGGAAACCATGTCAGGCGGACGTCTGACGGGCTTGCTTGCGCGAATGCATGACCAGCGCTCTTTTCGGCAGCGTTTGCTTCTCAGGCGCTCGGTCCGCCACGTTCGCGGCGAACCGCCGTCACAAGCATCGGCACCAGCCGTCCATCGGCCACCGCGCGACCCGAGTTTGCCCGCCTTTGGGGCATGTCGTCGCCCATGGCCAGTGAGTCGTCGGGCTGACCGTCCGACTGCGGCGGTGGGGGCGGTGGCGGCGCATCCTTTGCATGATCCACGATGTCCCCAAACCCCGCATCGGAAAGCAACTGGGTCAATTGGGACGGAGGCGTGACGAAGCTCGTGGCCTCGGTCATTGCCCATGGCACCGGATAGTCAATTGCTTGACCGTTTCCGCTGCCGAAATGCGTCAGCACATAGACCCCGCCCGGTCGCAGCACGCGGAAGGCCTCCGCGAACATCGTTTTCTTGTCCGCCACGTTCATTGTGACGTTCTGGCTCCAGACCACATCGAATGACGCGGTTTCGTAGGGCATATCGAGAACCGAACCGACGCGATGGTGGATTTTGCCCGATAGCCCGACGATCCTGTCAAGGTCCTGAGCTGTTCGCACGAACTCGTCGCTGAGGTCTATGGCCTCCACCTCGCAGTCAAATCTGCCGGCAAGAAAGCGCGCTGATCCGCCAATTCCGCTGCCGGCGTCCAGCAGCCTCATGCCGGATTTGATGCCGGCGACACTGGCCATTCTTTCCGTCAGACCGACACCGCCATGGTGCAACTGGTCGACCGGTAACAGCGCCTCAATGGGGACCGACCCGGCGGCTGCGTCTTGCAGCCCCAAAGTGGTCAGGATCCGTTTGGTAACGTCACCACGCGTGTAGTGCGAGGCGACTTTGCCTTCGATGTCCGATCTGTCCATGCAGACATCAGTATCACTCTTGCCGCCAGGTTTCCATGATGTCGTCCGGGCGAGACAAATGCGCCGAGGCAATTCAGCCAGCGCCCGTGATGCGAACCGGGCGTGAAATTTGAATCCGTACCCTTGTATTGTCGAACGAACGAAACCGTTCACGCGCTGATTGCTCACCGGCCCGGCGTTGGTGCTCCAGCATATTCATTTGATTTGCCTGCGTGTGTTCGATCTTCCGCAGCCCGGGGACAGCGGATCATCGCCCGCCGATGCACAATCATGGCCCGCTCCATTCAGGTATCGCCAAGGACATGTTGGCCAGTTTCCGTGCCGGCTGCCCCGACGAAAGCCTGTCGTCCCGTTATCCGGAAACAGCGCTGGCCCATGGCGCAAAGGGCGACTTCGACTGCAAGACCATTCAGGCGGCGCCGTTTCCACCGAACGAATAGGGATTGCCAATATCTTTGGCGGCGGCTCTACCATGGCGTGGTGTACCGCTGCCTCTTTTGGCATTGAGGCGTTGATCTTGGCTGGACCCGAACGAGGCGGTTTTACCGCGCGGCGCGCCGATATCAGCGTTTTCGCGTATCGGGCAGGAGGCCTGCCTGCATTGCGGCATCCAGACAGGTTCGGCTCACCGGTATCTCGCGGCCATCGGACATTGTCAGAAATCCTCTGGATTGCTGTCGGCGCGACTTGCGCACTTCAGCTAGGGCCACCCAGTGGGACCTGTGTACCTGCAGTCCTTCAATGGGCGCGGTCTCGGCGATGGCATCGCTAAGCCGCATGAAAAGCAGTTCCGTGCCGCCGGCGGTGACGACTTCGACATAGTGGTCGCGAACCGAGATCGAAATCAGCTTGCCGCGTTTTTCGAGCGGTAGCCGCTTCAGGATATCAGGGCTGCGCTCCGCCGTGCCCACTCTGGATGTTCGATTTTCAATCTGTGCCTCAACCACTCTGATAGTGAACGATATTATCACGGTGATTGCGATAATCTGGGTCAGAAGCCGCCCATAGCACCAAGCGCAGTCGGGGTCGTAACTGAACATCGCCATGTTGAAAATGACGACTTCGGCAAAGATCGCCACGCTGCTGATGATCCCGGCGACCAGAACGGATAGCGGCACCGGAAGAAAGCGGGTGAGTGCCGGTTGCGTCAGGGCGGAAAGACTGGCGAATGTCAGAAAGCTGACGCCCGAAAGAAATGTCCAATAGACGACCCGCGGCAGAAACCGCATGACTTCATCGGTTTCAAACGGTCCCGCAATGCCCAAAACCAGCCCGATCGCCACGGTGAGTGCCCAGAAAACGGGGCTAAGCACAATTGAATGCAGTTCACGCTTCGCGAATTGCACGGAGTTGCCGTCCAGGCTTCTAATCATTCGGTTCACGTATTTGTTGTCGCCTCTGGAAGGTGGGACCGCCAGAAAATCATCCGTCATCGGTTTCTATAGCGCAAAGCATAAGAATGACGCCAGAACCATTGCTGTTCTTCGCCGACACAGTGACCCGACTGAGAGATTATCAATGCGGAATACACCGAGATGGCACGGGCTGGATCTGCTTCGCGCGGTTGCCATGCTTCTGGGACTGGTGATCCACGCGTGTTTGCCCTTCACCAATCCAGGGGTAAATGACTGGGTGCCGGCTCCGCCCTATGATGTGCCCGAGGCGCATTGGATCATATGGCTAACCACCATGTGGATTCATGTCTGGCGCATGCCCGTCTTTATGCTTTTGGGTGGGTTCTTTACCGAGCTGGTACTTCAAAAGCGCGGGCCGGGAGCCTTTCTGCGGGACCGACTTCTACGTGTCCTTAGCGGCATGGCTTTGTTTTCAATGTTTTTCTCGCTCGTTATGAAACTGGATTGGGGTGTCCTGGACTATTTGTGGTTCCTGTGGATTCTCTTTCTGTTCAGTTTGATGGCGGCTGTGGCGCACTGGCTGCGCCTGACCGGCATTTTTCATTGCTTCAGGTGGTTTTCTGCGCATCCAGCCCGGCTGATCTGGCTGGTTCTTCCGATCACGCTCGCCAATTATGTCGGCCGCAGCGAGGGACTGATCAGCATCATTCCTTACCGGGTTTGGGATGAACCTTTTACCGCCCTTGCAACCTATGTGGTGTTCTTCTGGCTGGGTCAGTGTCTGTTTCATCACCAAGGTCTGCTGAGCCGGTTCAAGGACCGGAACCTCTGGATCCCACTTCTTATTACAGGCCTGGTGTTGTTAGGCTGCGCCAGTGCAATCTGGGTGGCAAGGCCGCTTGGCCCGGACGGCACGAAACTGGCGATGAGCTTCCTGACCGCCTGCTTGAGTCTGAGCTGGAGTTTTTGCGCGATCGGGTTCGCGCTTTATGCTCTGACAGTCCGGTCAGCGTTCGTCGATTGGATGGTGTTGCTGTCCTATCCGGTCTATGTGCTGCATTTTTATCCGATTGTGATCCTGACCGGCTTGTTGGTTTCCTTGGGAGCATCACAGGGCCTGGCAATCCTGGGCGGGATTGTGCTCTGCTTTGCGCTATGCGCGGCAATCTATCTGCTTTTCCTGCGCTGGACCCCGGTGGACTGGGTGTTGAGCGGGTACTCCAAAAGCAGGTTCACCACCGCAATGCGCAGTGTGCTTGCAAAGTTGCGTTCCGGCAGGGCTGACGCCGGCGGCACGCCTTCGAAGCCCGCGCCGCGTTAGGCATCGTATCTTGTCATACGAAGCCGATCCTCATCACATCTCGTTTTCCGTTTCCTCGGGTTCGCCAATCGACAGCACGATCGCGCCATTGCGCTGCTCGGTCTCGACAAGACGGTGGGCGGTTGCCGCTTCGCCCATCGGAAGCACCCGGTCGACGATCGATACGATTTTGCCGTCCTCGATCATCTGCCTCAGTGTGTCCAGCTCTTCGATCGTTTCACCAGCGAATGCAAAGCTGGCGTGCTTGTCGGTGAAGCGGTTGGTGAGCACCGTGCGCAGCATGACCGAAAGGCGCGGATTGCCGGTGAAATAGCGCCCGCCTGGCTTGAGAACCGCCATGCAGGCCCGGTAGGAGCTGCGGGGAACCATGTCGAAGACGACATCGTAGGTCTTGCCCATGCGGGCAAAATTCTCCCGCGTGTAGTCGATGAAATGGTCGATGCCGAGGCGTTCCAGCATCTCTGCCTTTTGCGCCTTGTCGACGGCTGTAACCTCTGCGCCCATGCTCCTGGCGATCTGCACGGCGTGCGCGCCGATGCTGCCGCCGGCCCCGTTGATCAGCACCGTGTCGCCGTCCTTGATCTTTGCCAGGCGCATGAAATGCAGCGCGTTAAGGCCGCCCAGCGGAACGGCGGCGGCTTCGGCGAAGCTCATATTGTGCGGCTTTGCTGCAATGGTGCACTTAGACGGAAGGGCGGCAAATTCGCCATAGGCGCCCATGCGCAACCCGGCGGAGCCGAAGACCGCGTCGCCGACGGTGAAGCCCGTCACGTCCTTTCCGACGGCTGCAATTTCCCCGGCGAAATAGCCGCCGAGGATCTTCCGCCTCGGCCGTGTGATGCCAACGGCAATCCGCAAGGGAAGCCAGAACCAGTTGACCGAGAATTTGAAGCCGCGCAATTCGCAATCGGCCTTGGTCGCTTCGGCGGCGCGAACGCGGATCAGCAACTCGTCGTCGCCCGGTGCCGGCTTTTCGACATCCGCCAGTTGCAGAACCTCCGGCGGTCCATATTTCGCATAGGTGATGGCTTTCAATGGCGTGCTGCTCCTGCGGTAGGCGTGGATGATTCCCCGTGCGGCCGATCGGATTCGGTCAGGCCGTTATACCCTGCCGACGGGAGCCGGCAAGCGTCATGTGCCCGTATGGGTCGCGTACGGATCAAGCGGTTTGCCCGGTCCTGTCTGGCGCGATCAGGCGGCGGTTTCGACTACCACCGGTTTGTTGCGGCCAACCGTTCCGTGCTGGTATGACCGGGGCCGACCGACCCACGTCCGAAGACCGTCTGCGCCATGAATGCCGAATCCGAAATCGAGATCGAACCCTATAGCGCGGACATGAAACCGGCCCTCCTGGCGTTGTCCATGAGGGCATGGGAGCCGGTTTTCCGTGACATGAAGGCCGATGTGCAAGCCTATGTGTACGAGGCTTTCTATCCGGATGGGTGGCACACGCGGCAGAAGGCCGATGTCGAGGCCTATCTCGATATTGACGACGTTCAGACCTGGGTTGCGGTCGGCGCGGACAAGGTCCTTGGATATGTCGGGCTGCGTCTTCATCCCGAGGACAGAATGGGCGAGATCTTCATCCTCGCCGTTGATCCCGACCACCAGCGTCAGGGTGTCGGCGCAGCGCTCGTGGCTTTTGCCGAGCGGCAGATCCGTGACGCGGGCATGGAAATGGTGATGGTAGAGACCGGCGGGGATTCAGGACACCGGCCGGCGCGCAGCACCTATGAAGCGGCCGGGTACGATCGCTGGCCCGTCGCCCGTTATTTCAAGAAGCTGTAACCGGTTTTCCGGCAGGCCGGGGAAGCGTTCATCTGGGTTTGCGGTAATCCTCATGGCAGGAGGCGCAGGTCTTGCCAACCGCTGCGAAGGGCGCCGTGATGTCTGCGGCGCTGGCCGTGCCGACTGCGGTTTCGCTAAGCACCGTCGCGCTGGCCGAGAGTTCCCGGGCGGACCGGGAAAAACCGTCCCAGTCGGACCAGATTATCGTCAGGGCTTCACTCGGATGTTCGTTCGAGCCTTCCGGAAACAGCGACAACATGGCGTCGGCGTGCTGCACGATGATGTCGGCCGCCGCGGCTGCCGCCGCGGCGTCATAGGCCCGTTCCGCCTTGACCATGGCGCCGATCAGCTTCATCTGGGCGGCGATATCCTTCATGGCGTCCATGCGCTGCTTGACGATGCCGGTCGCGCCGGAATGCGCCAGAGCAAGACCGCCGCAGGTCACGGAGACAACAGCCAATGCGATGGCAAGGCTTCGTATCGGGTGCATGCGAATTTCCTCAGTTTATTCCGTTCGCGCGTTGCAGGGTGCGGACATAGACGATTATCCGGCCGATCTCCTGATCCGATATGCCGTCTACGGCCGGCATGTCACCGAACGGCCAATGGTGCGCACGTACACCCTGCTGCGCAGCAAAAAAGAATGAGGCGTCCGAGTGGTGGCCCGGCTCATAGATCTTGTGGATCAGCGGCGGGGCGATACCCTGCTGCCCGGCGGCATCCCTGCCGTGGCAGGTTGCGCAGTATGTATCAAATGCCGCTTTGCCGGTTTTCGCCTCAGCCGATAACTCCGGCACTGTGATCCTTACGATCGGCGCACCGGCGGTCCGAATGTCGCTCGTAGGTGCTTTGTCGAACAGTCGCCATGCGACACCGCCGATAATGAGGGCTGCGATCGCGACAAGGATCAGTCGGTTTCTGTTCAATTCCGATCTCCCGAGGTCACCGTTTCAACAGGCGAACTGCGCTTGAATCCGGTCATCTTGAATTGCAGAGCACAAATCCAACGGCGACACCTGCAAGGAAAATCAGAACCATCAACGCCAGCATACCAATGCCCATTCCGAAGGCACCGCCGCTCCATACATCGTGCATCATTTTTCAAACTCCATGCCGGAACCATAAAGGTTCCAGTGGCTGGAAACTCAAGCGAATAATTCTCCTCGCGGTTGGCTGCCCCTACAATCGGTCTTTCAGCGCGAAATAGGCCATCGCCAGGGCAAGAAGCGGGGTGCGCAGGGCGCCGCCGCCGGGAAAGCGCGGGGTCGGCACGGAGGCCATCAGGTCGAAACGGGCGGCGGTTCCGCTGATCGCCTCGGCCGCCAGCTTGCCGCACAGGGTGGCCATGCCGACGCCGTGGCCGGAATAGCCCGATGCCGACAGAATGTTGGGCGCGAGGCGCGCCAGATGCGGCATCCGGTTGACGGTGATGCCGAGCGTTCCGCCCCAGCCATAGTCGATCGCGGTGCCCGATAGCTGCGGATAAATCTGCAGCATGTAGCGGCGCACGAAGGCGCGGATGTCCGACGGAAAACGGTAGCCGTAATTCTCGCCGCCGCCGAACAGGAGCCGGTTGTCGGCCGAGAGGCGGAAATAGTTGATGACATTGCGGGAATCGGCGACCGCCGCATTGTTGGAAATCAGTGATCGTGCTTCGTTGCCGTCAAGCGGTTGCGTGGCGATGATGAAATTGTTGATGGGCATGACGCGGCCGCGGACGCCGGCGCTGAGCGCGCCGATATAGCCGTTGCACGCGAGCAGGACAAAGCCCGCCCGGATCGTGCCCTTTGCGGTGGTGATCCTGACCCGGTCTGCGGGCGTGATGCCGGTGACCTCGGTTTTTTCGAATATGCGGGCACCTGCAGCGGATGCTGCGCGGCCGAGGCCGAGCGCAAGGTTCAGCGGATGCAGATGGCCGGCGCCTTCGTCGAGCATGCCGCCGAAATAGGCATTGGTCGCAAGGATCGACCCGATCTCCTCCCGATCGACGAAACGCACCTTCTCGTATCCGTAACCGTTCCTTAGCTTTTCAACGTAGTCTCTTGTCCCCTTGACGAAACGCTGGCGATGATCGGCGTAAAGAATGCCGGGCCGGAAATCGCATTCGATCCGGTGTCGCTCGACCAGATCGTGCACCAGTTGCTTGGATTCCTCGGCGAGTTCCCAAAGTCGGCGCGCCTTGTCGATGCCCAGCATTTCTTCAAGATCTTCCTGATCGCGCCGCTGCCCGGAGCCGAGTTGCCCGCCATTGCGGCCCGATGCGCCCCAGCCGATGCGGTGGGCGTCGAGCAACAGGGTATCGAGGCCCTGCTCGGCGCAATGCAGGGCGGCGGACAGGCCGGTATATCCGGCGCCGACAATGCAGACATCGCAATCGGTATCCGTGTCGAGCGCCGGATGGGCGGCCACAGTGTTTGCCGTTGCCGCATAGTAGCTGTCGGGATATTGTCCCGGCCTGTCATTGGCATGCAGAAGATCCAACACCGCTCCTTTGGTTTCCGTTCGCGGCACTCATTGCCCGAGCAGCCTGCCGATTAACACAGAATTTGCCCGGTGCGTTACGCGAATTGTTGTCCGCAGGGCTTTACAAGCGCCTCGGTGACGGCACATACTACTCGGTATGTTGTACGTTTTGGAATAAGCGCCACGGACAAGGCGCTGCGGGGAGGATGCGTTGGATTATCTGGAAAACCTGTTTTCCGTGAAGGGAAAGATTGCGCTGGTCACGGGCGGCGCGACCGGCATCGGCAGGATGGTTGCGACCGCGCTGGTCAATGGCGGTGCAACGGTGCTCATCGCATCGCGCAAGGGCGATGCCTGCGTGGCGGTTGCAGAGGAACTCAATTCGCTGGACGCGCCGGGCTCGGCTGTCGGCTTTGCCGGGGATGTCGGAACCGAGGAGGGGATCGCGGCGCTGGTCGCCGAAGTGAAGGCGCATACGGACGCACTGCACATACTCGTCAACAATGCCGGCGTGACCTGGGGCGAGCCGCTCGACACATTTCCGCACATGGCCTGGCACAAGGTAATGAACATCAATGTCGGCGGCCTTTTCACGCTGACCCGGGAATTGCTTCCGCTGCTCGATGCCGTCTCCACCGATGCCGATCCGGCAAGGATCATCAATCTGGGCTCCGTCATGGGCACGCAGCCGGTCGCCGAAGGCGCCTATTCCTATTCCGCCTCCAAGGCGGCGGTGCATCACCTGACAAGGATCCTCGCCAACGAGTTCGCGAGGCGCCGCATCACGGTCAATGCCTTTGCGCCCGGCCCTTTCCAGAGCAAGATGACGGCCTTCGCGACGGCTTCGGACGAGCAGGCCGCCAAGGTAGGCAAGGGCGTACCGCTCGGCCGCATCGGCTCGCCGGACGATATTGCCGGCGCCACCCTTTATCTTTGCGGTAAGGGCGGCTCCTACATCTCCGGCGCCATACTGCCGCTTGATGGCGGGCTTTCCGTCTATAGCTCCATGGGCCTTTTCGCCCATGCGCTGGAGTAGGCAAGGGCTGAAAACGACCGCTTGTCACAAAGGCATGGGCCGTGTTCCCATTCAGCGGGAGGATCTGCCGACATGAACAACAGCAACGACCTCGATATCGGATCGCTCGGTGCCGAACTGGAAAGCGGCGTTTCCGGTTTCGCGGGCCTTCGCGATGTGACGAAATTCAACACCGGTCAGTCAAACCCGACCTATCTGCTTGCCGCGGACAGCGGCAAGTATGTGCTGCGGGCGAAACCGCCTGGAGAACTGCTGAAATCTGCGCATCAGGTCGACCGCGAGTTCCGCGTGATGGGAGCGCTGAAGGGCAGCGGCGTGCCGGTGCCGGACGTGCTCTACCTTTCGCAGGAGGATTCTTCCATCGGTCGGATGTTCTTCGTCATGAACTATCTCGAGGGGCGGATATTCTGGCAGGCGGAATTGTCTGAATGCGATCAGGCCGAGCGCGGGCCGATTTACGACGCCATGAACGCGGCGTTGGCTTGCCTGCACGATGTCGACCCGGCGGCGGTGGGGCTGGCGGATTTCGGCAAGCCCGGCAATTATTTCGAGCGCCAACTCAGCCGCTGGACGAAGCAGTACCGGGCGAGCGAGACGCAGACCATCAGTGATATGGATGCGCTGATTTCCTGGCTGGAGGCCAATATGCCGCCCGATGACGGGGCGGTCTCGCTGGTGCATGGCGACTATCGGCTCGACAATATGATCTTCGCGCCTGACGGGCCCGAAATCCTCGCTGTGCTCGACTGGGAGCTGTCCACGCTCGGCCATCCGCTGGCGGATCTTGCCTACCAGTGTATGCAATGGCGGTTGCCGCATGATTCCGGTTTTCGCGGTCTCGGCGGCCTGGATCGCGCCGCCCTCGGTCTGCCGAGCGAAGAGGACTATGTGGCCACCTATTGCCGGCGGCGGAACATCGAAGCGATCGAGCACTGGCCGTTCTACCTGGCCTTCTCGTTCTTCCGGCTCGCGGCGATCCTGCAGGGTGTCTTGAAGCGCGCGCTGGATGGGAACGCGTCCAATCCGCAGCGGGCGAAGGAAATGGGTACAGCCGTTCCGATCATGGCGCATATGGCGATGGAAATCGTAAGAGGAGGCCGTTGAAATGGCTGGTCTTTTTGATGGGGCGACCGTCCTGATCACCGGTGCGTCGGGTGGTTTCGGCAGCGCGGCGGCCCGGCGCTATGCCGCCGAGGGCGCCCGTCTTGTGCTTTCGGACTATGACGAGAAGGCGCTTGACGCTATTGCCGGCGCGATCAGCAATGACCATGGCTGTGACATCGCGTCGCTTGCCGGCGATATAGCCGACGAAAGCCTGTCGGAACGGCTGGCCGCGCTTGCCGTCGACCGTTTCGGCCGGCTCGACGTGGCGCTCAACAATGCCGGTATCGCGCAGGATGCGTTCGCCAAGCTGCCGAAAACGGATTCGGCGGAAGCGCGCCGCATTTTCGATATCGATCTTGTCGGCATGTTCTATGCCCTCAAGCATCAGCTTCCGATTATGGAGAGACAATTCCGCAGCAGCGGAATGGGCGGCGCGATCGTCAATGTCGCCTCGGTCGCCGGTGTTACCGGTGCTTCCGGTCTGGCCGTTTACGCGGCCGCCAAGCACGGGGTGGTCGGGCTGACCCGTTCGGTCGCGCAGGAATATGCGCGGCTTGGCGTGCGCATCAACGCGGTGTGCCCCTCATTTGCCCGCACGCCCATGGCGACCGAGATGCTCGGCGTCGAGGTGCGCGGCAGGATGGTCACCGAAGAACAGCTTGTGCGCGGCATCCCGATGGGCCGCCTTGCCGAAGTCGAGGAAGTAGTCGAGGCGTTCATCTTCGCCTCGTCGCCCAAAAACTCGTTCATGACCGGCCAGACCATCCATGTCGACGGCGGCCTGACCGGGTATTGAAGTCGCTCAGTCGCCGATCTCCGTGGGCCGCTTGGCGATGGTGTCGAAATAGTGCGCGGCAAAGAAACCGGCGTCGATATCGAGCAGCGCCGTGTGCTGCGGACGTTCGCCCCAGACCGGATCGACAGTCGGCTTTCCGGCCGGATTGAAAATCGTCTGGCCGATGCCGAGACCGTCGGTGACCGTTGCCAGCGCGCCGCGCTTTTGCATGTAGACGCCGGGGATCGTCAGATAAGCAAGCGCCATCACGTCGTGCGGAATACAGCCATTGATCCCTGAGTGGCTGCGGTAGAAGCGGGCATAAAAGCGTGCCATGTCCGACAGCAGCTTGCCGACCCTTGGATCGGCCTCTTCGAGGTCCGCGAAGAAATGCGGTGACAGCACCACCTTCGTCGTGACGTCGAGCGGTGCAAGAACGACCGGCCAACGTGCGGCGAAGACCTCTTCGGCCGCATGCGGATCGTTCCAGATATTGGCTTCCGCGACAGGCGAGACATTGCCCGGTCTGTAGACCGCGCCGCCCATGACGCACACGGATTTGACGCGGTCCGCGATCATCGGATCGCGCTCCAGCGCACGGGCCAGATTGGTGAGCGGCCCGACGGCGCAGATATCGATCTCGCCTGGCATTTCCTTCGTTTTTTCAATCAGGTAATCCGCCGCGTCGCGATCGGTTGCGGTCTTGGACGATTTGGGAATCTCGATCTCGCCAAGTCCGTTCTGACCATGAACGAAATAGCTGTGGGGCTTGGGCTCCATGACCAGCGGACGGCTTTCACCGCGCGCCACATCGGCCTCGTAGCCGAAATAGTCGAGCAGGGCGAGCGCGTTGTCGGTTGCCTCGTCGACCGACACATTGCCGAAGATGGTGGTCAGGGCGACGAGGTCGATATCAGGGTGGGCGATGGCATAGGCGATGGCCATCGTGTCGTCGATGCCGGGATCCGTGTCGATGATGATCTTGTGTTTCATATCCGTCCGTTTCTTGTTTTTGATTGTGCGAAGAGACGCAGACCGTGCGTATATTGCCGATGCGAAGTCAAGCGAATTTGCCTGACAGCCTTGCGATGCAAGAGGGAGTGGCGTTCATGTTCGGCGAAAACAGGCCCTGGTGGCTGCTCGGCGCGCTCAGCGGCGTGCTCGGCCTGACGGTTCTCGACGAGACCGTCGTGGGTGTGGCGCTTCCGACCATTCGCAGCGATCTCGCCATGGGGCAGTTGGCATCCCACTGGGTGGTCAATGCCTATTTGCTGACCTTCACCTGTTTCGTGGCTTTTGGCGGCCGTCTTGGCGACGCGCTCGGCCATGGCCGCGTTTTCCAGGCCGGCGCCGCACTGTTCGCCCTGGCCTCGCTTGCCGCCGGCCTTGCGCCGACGGGCGGCTACCTGATTGCCGCAAGGGCATTGCAGGGCATCGGCGCCGCCGTGATCTTCCCCGTGTCGATGGCGATGGTGACCGTCAGTTTTCCGCCCGAGAAGCGCGGTACGGCATTTGGTCTGCAGACGACTGTCGGCGGTATCTTCATGTCGAGCGGGCCGCTGATCGGCGGCCTGTTTTCGCAAGAGCTGTCCTGGCGCTGGATATTCCTGATCAACCTGCCGATCGTCCTCGTCATCGCTTGCGTAGTCCTTGCCACCTGGCAAAGCACCGACGAGAACAACTCAAAAGCAGGGGAACGGTTCGATACCGCCGGCTTTGCAACGCTTCTTGTCGGCCTTGTCGCGCTTGTCGTCTTCCTCATGCAGGGGCCGGAGTGGGGCTGGACCAACCCGTCGGTCCTGATGCTGCTGGTTATCGGCCTGTTGCTGATGATCGCCTTCGTTTTCATCGAGTTGCGGCGCCCCGATCCGCTGATCGAGCTTGATCTTCTGGCAATACGTACCTTTACCGGCGGCACGCTGTCGTTCTTCGTCTTCCAGTTCAACAAGATCGTCATCTTCGTCTTCGTGGCGATGTTCCTTCAGGAGAAGCTGGGGCGCACGCCGGTCGCATCCGGCCTTGCGGTGATGATCGCCATCCTGCCGACGCTGCTCACCTCGCTGATCACCGGCCGGCTGACCGATCGGCTGGGCGCCCGGCCGCCGCTGATGCTCGGCTTTGCCGTCAACGGAGCGGCCGTTTTGCTGATCGGTCTGCTCAGTACGCTGGAGAACTACTGGCTGGTCGTGCTGCCGCTGATCTTGTGGGGCGCGTCGTTGCCTTTCGCATCGATCCCGGCCAGGCGCGCGCTGATGGGCGCTGTCCCGAAACCGAAGCACGGGCAGGCAAGCGGCATCAACCTGACCATCCAGATGTTCGGCGGCACGATCGGCATGGCGCTGTGCGGATCCATCCTGGCCGCAACGGGCAGTTATCAGTTGGTCTTCATGATCACCGGATGTCTTGTTCTGGCGACCGTCTTCGTGATCTGGTCCATGGTTGAACGCGACTAATCGTCAAACCGCCCGGGCCGGCAGATATCCAACAGTCCGACCTCGATCCTGTCGAGGATTTCGACGGCGGCAAACCGGCCGATCGCCGGCGCCAGCGTAATGCCGGAATGCATGACCGCCAGGTAAAGGCCCTCGATCTGGCCGGCAAACCCGACGATCGGCAGGCCGTCAGAAGGGATGGGGCGCCAGCCGACCTCGACATTGTCGAACCGGACGTCACGCGCGCGCAGAAAGTCGTTTTCGATGGCCGCAAGAATCCGATTGGCGACCGCGTTCGGTCCGTTCTGGCCGGAATCGTCAATATAGGCTGCAGCGGCCAGCAATTCGTGTTCGGAGACCTGACGAATTTCCATCGACGGGTGGATGATGACGGAGCGGGCGAGGGGCGTGTCGGTGCGGAAGCGTGCAATGATCGCCGGCGATGCCTCCACCGGCACTGACAATCCGAGTTCGCGCGTTAGCGTGTTGGTACCGGTTCCGGCGGCGGCGACAACCACGTCGGCCTCAAGGAGGGCGCCGGCGACCCGCACGGCGCTGATCCGGCCATTGGTCGCCACAAGCGCCTCGACCGTCTGTGGGGCGAGGATTTCCGCGCCGGCCTGCCGTGCCGCGCGCAGGAGAATACGGGTCGTCTCGACGGGTTCGGCCGCGCCCTCGTTTGCCGCATAGGCCGCCACAGCCGGCGGGTTCTTCAGATTCGGTTCCATCCTGGCGATTTCGCCGCCATCCACGAGGCGTACGTCATAGCCGGCCTTTGCGAGCCTGCGGGCACGTTTTTCCGTTTCGGCCGGGCCTGCCTTCCAGATGAGCGTGCCGTTCCATTTGAGCGGCAGCGCACCGTTCAATTCCTGCTGCAGCCTGTGATATTCGCCAATCGCATGGTGACGAAGCCGCATATAGGGCATCGTCCTGCCGCTCCAGGCGTTGATCCAGGCAAATGATCTGGCCGTGGCGCCCTGCTGCGGATCATTGCCGTCGATCAGGGTTACGGCGGCGCCCCGGCGCGCCAGATGATAGGCGATCGATGCGCCGACGATGCCGCCGCCGATTACGATTGTCTTGGGTCCGGAATCCGTCATCCAGCGATCCCGCGCGGTTCTTCGGCCTTAAGGCTTCTCCGGCGTCTGGCAATAGAGCCCGTAAAGCGTTTCGAGGATCGCCTGCACTTCCCTTGAGGCAAGGGAATAATAGATCGTCTGCGCATCGCGGCGCGTCTTGACGAGTTTCAGGGCGCGCAGCTTGGCGAGGTGCTGGGAGAGCGCGGATTGGCTGAGATCCACGGTGGTCGCCAGCGCGCCGACCGCCATCTCACCGCCGACGAGATTGCACAGGATGAGAAGGCGCTTCGGATTGGCCATCGCGGCAAGCAGCTGCGCCGCCTGTTCGGCGTTGCCGGACAAGTCCGCCTGGCCTGTTCTTTCCTGCACTGTCTGCGCCATGGATATTCCAGTCCTTCTTGGTCGATCCTCACATTCTTATATAAGCAAATTCGAAAATAATTCTATCCCCGGCCTTCGCGCGCCGATTTGGCCATGTCGGCAAGGGTCGGCGCAAGGCGTGCGGAATCCTCCAGGACCCGGTCGAACTCGATGCGGGCCAGCCGGTCGCCGCTGACGATTTCGAAGCCGGCGGGGTCGATGCCGCTGATCTGCCATTTACCGGTTTTTTCGCCAGCAAGCACACGCGCATAGACCTCGACCGCGTCCGCATGGTCGTCATTCATATGCTCGATTGCGCTTTCTTCCATCGCGGCGAGCGCCTCCATCGCACGCGAAGCGATCAGGAAGTCCTTCGGGGCAAGCTGGTAGGCCTTGCCGAAACCGCCATTGAGGCTCGCGGATATGGGATCGAGGCGATAGAAGGCGAAATCGCCGAAATCGGCATAGAGAGCCGATTTGGGATGACGGCGCAGGAAGCGCGCGCGAATTCTCGCATGCCGCTCCTCGTCGCGTCCGATTCGTTCCGCCGTGCATTGCAGCGTGATGCGCGGATGGGCCAGCGGATCGCCCTTGCCGGGCGCGCCGAGCAGCAATGAGACCCGCGGATCGTTCTTCAGGCCGGACGTATGCCCCGACAGGTCGGAAACCAGAATGACGGGCGTGCGGTCAATGTCGTTGGCAACCGCCGCGCGGCTGGCAAACGGATGGCCGCCGTCCGGAAGCAGGACGGCCAGCGATCCGTAGCGCGAGCTGCTGACGAGACGACGCGCCAGGGCGCGTGCCTCATCGTCGGTCTGGCGTATTGTCTCTTTCTTCTCGGGCATGGGACGCCGTCCGGCTCACTTCGACGAAAATCTGGGTGCGACGGCCGGCATGATATGGCCGGCAACTGTGTCAAAGCTCTGACGGGCCTTGTTGTGGGGATGATCGGCGGCTTCGCGCGGCGTCAGGACGGGCGTGACGCAGGCGTCGCTATCGGCAAAAAGCGCCGCCCATTCATCGCGGCTGCGGGTCCGAAACGTGTCGGAAAGCAGCGTCCTCAACGCATCCCAGTGGGACCTGTTGTATTGTCTTTCGAGCCAGACGGGATCGAGGCCGAGACCTTCGACCAGCGCGGCAAAGAATTGCGGTTCGAGCGGCGCCACCGCGACAAAGCTCCCATCCGCCGTCTCATAGGTGTCGTAGAACGGACAGCCGGAATCGAGAAGGTTGGAGCCGCGTTTGTCGCCGTCCCACAGGCCGGAGGCCATGAATGAGAAGATGGGCGTTGCCAGCATGGCCGATCCTTCCACCATCGCAGCGTCCACGACCTGGCCTTTGCCGGTTTGCGCGCGCGCATAGAGCGCCGACAGGATGCCCATGATCAGGACCATGGTGCCGCCGCCATAATCGCCGACCAGGTTGAGCGGTGGAACGGGCGCGCCGTCGCGGCGGCCGATCATCGACAGAACACCGGACATCGCAATGTAATTTAGATCATGGCCCGCCCGGTCGGCCATCGGGCCGTCCTGACCGTATCCGGTCATGCGCGCGAAGATCAGCCCCGGATTGTGGGCAAGCATGGCATCCGGGGAAAGGCCCAGCCGTTCCATCACGCCGGGGCGGAAGCCTTCGACCAGAACATCGGCGCCGCCGATCAGTTCCAGCGCCTCCAGGCGGTCTTCCTCGGATTTGAGATCGAGTTGAACGATCTGCCGGTAAAGCACATCCGGATTGGTCTGGGAGTCCAGCGGCAGGAAAACGGCGGACCGTCCTTTCGCCTCGATGCGGGTGACGACGGCGCCAAGGCTGGCAAGGATGTAGCAGGCAAAGGGGGCGGGGCCGAGCCCCGCCATTTCAACGATTTTCAGTCCGTTGAGCGGTTTGCTCATGGCCTTATTTCGGGGCCAGCCGGATTGCGCCGTCGAGGCGGATGGTCTCGCCGTTCAGCATGGTGTTGTCGATAATGTGCATGACGAGCGCCGCGAAATCCTCGGGCGTTCCGAGCCGGGAGGGGTAGGGCACCGAAGCCGCAAGGCTGTCCTGGACCTCCTGCGGCATGCCCATCAGCATGGGTGTACCGAAGATGCCGGGTGCGATGGTCATGACGCGGATGCCGAAACGGGCCAGCTCGCGGGCCGCCGGCAGAGCCATGGAATGAATGCCGCCCTTCGAGGCCGCATAGGCCGCCTGGCCGATCTGGCCGTCAAAGGCGGCGACCGATGCCGTGGAGATGACGACCGCGCGCTCATTGTCTTCCATCGGATCGAGCTTGGCGGCGCGATCGGCAACGAGCCTCAAAAGATTGAAGGAGCCGATGAGGTTGACATTGATGACGCGTGAAAAAAGCTCGAGATCATGCGGGCCTTCGCGGCCGACAATGCGGCTTGCATTGGCAATGCCGGCGCAGTTGATGAGGATGCGGGCCTCGCCATGGGCGTCCGCAGCGGCCGCGACGGCCGCTTCGGCCGCCGATGCACTGGCCACGTCGCATCCGAACGCCACGCCGCCGATCTCATCGGCTACGGATCTCGCCTGCTCCTCGTTGATATCGAGGACCGCGACCTTGGCTCCCGCCGCAGCGAGCGCCCGCGCCGTGCCGGCGCCCAGTCCCGATCCGCCGCCGGTGACGATTGCAGCGTGTCCGTTTACCTTCATGGATACCTCCCATACTGAATGATCGCTTTTGCCTAACGCCCGTTCGGCGCGGCAGTTTGATCACTGGGTGGCAGACTGTTTGTGGCTGGTCAAGCCCCTGACGATGTCCTGTGCGGTGATTGTGCCGACCAGTGTGCCGTCTTCGGTAACACCGATCGTGCCCGTGGATTTTGCAAGCGTGTCCAGAATCTCGGTCAGCGGCGTATCCGGCCTCGCATTGGCGATGTATTCGGGCGCGGCGGCCTCTGTCGTCGCGCCGGTCATGACATCGCCGGCGACCAGCATGGAGAGCGGGTTCATATTGGCGACGAAATCGGCGACATATTCGTTCGCCGGGTTCTGGACAATTTCCTGCGGGGTGCCGCACTGGACAATGCGGCCGCCTTCCATGATGGCGATGCGATTGCCGATCTTGAAGGCCTCGTCGAGATCGTGGCTGACGAATATGATCGTCTTGCGCAATTGCTCCTGCAGTTGCAGCAATTCGTCCTGAAGCCGGGTGCGGATCAGCGGATCGAGCGCCGAGAATGGTTCGTCCATGAGAAGGATGGGCGCGCCGGTCGCAAAGGCGCGGGCCAGGCCGACGCGCTGCTGCATGCCGCCGGACAGTTCGTTGACCCTGCGGCCTGCCCATTCGGAGAGGCCGACCAGTTCGAGCTGTTCCGCAACCTTGGCGCGGCGCTCGGGTGCCGGCATGCCCGACAGTTCCAGCCCGAAGCCGACATTGTCGGCGACCGTGCGCCAGGGCAACAGTCCGAACTGCTGGAAGACCATGGCGACGCGCTCCATGCGCAGATGGCGCAACTCGCCGGAGGGGCAGCGTTGCGGATCGACATAGTCGTCGCCATTGTCGACCAGCGCTTCGCCGCGGATCACCGGATTGAGACCATTGACGGCCCGCAAGAGTGTCGATTTGCCGGAGCCGGAAAGCCCCATCAGGACGATGATCTCGCCCTCTTCGACATCGAGGTTCGCGCCGGCGACGCCGAGAACCTGCCCGGTTTCCTTCTGGATGGTCTCGCGGCTTTCGCCCCGGTCGACCAGCGGCAGGGCCGATTGCGGATCGTCGCCGAAGATAATGTCCACATCCCTGAAACGAACGACCGGCTTGCTCATTTCTGTTCCTCCCCGGCGCGGAACATGCGGTCGAGGATGATGGCGACCACGACGATGACGAAGCCGGCCTCGAAGCCAAGCGCGGTGTTGACCGAATTGAGCGCGCGCACCACCGGAACGCCAAGCCCGTCGGCGCCGACCAGCGCGGCAATCACCACCATCGACAGCGACAGCATGATGGTCTGCGTAAGCCCGGCCATGATCTGCGGCATGGCATAGGGCAGTTCCACCTTCCAAAGGAGCTGGCGCTTCGTCGCGCCGAAGGCCTGGCCGGCCTCGAGCAGCGCCTTGGGCGTCGAGGAAATGCCGAGATGGGTGAGGCGGATCGGCGCCGGCACCACGAAGATCGCCGTCGCGATCAGGCCCGGCACCATGCCGATGCCGAAAAAGACGATCGCCGGAATGAGATAGACGAAGGTCGGCAGGGTCTGCATCAGGTCGAGAATGGGGCGGATCGTCGTGAAGAGGCGCGGCCGGTGCGCTGCGGCGATGCCGACCGGAACGCCCACCGCCATGCATACGAGGCAGGCCGAGAGGACGAGCGTCAGGGTCTCGGTGGTTTCTTCCCAATAGCCCTGGTTGACGATGAACAGGAAGCCGGCAGCGACGAACGCGGCTGTCGATATGGAACGGCGCAGGCTGTAGGCGAGCGCCACGAAGGCGGCAATGACGAGAAGCGGAGGCGGCGTCTGCAACAGCCATAAAATGGCGTCGATGGCGGCTTCGAGCACATTGGCGAGACCGTCGAAAAACCAGCTGCCATAGTCGATCAGCCAGTCAACGACCGCCTCCGACCAGTCGCCAACCGGTATCTTGTATTTCGTCAGCCATTCCATCCCGGCTCCCCCCGTCCAGTCTTCGTCACCCAGTTTGGAATGCCGTGCGGCCTCTCCGCAACCCTGTTGCCGACAACAAAAAACCGCCCCGCTCAGGTCGGGGCGGCTTCATGTCTTTGCGTGCTTACATGCCGAGGCTGGATTTCACGGCCGCGAGGCCGTCGCCGCCATCCGTCGTGGTCACGCCGGCAAGCCAGGCTTCAACCATGGCCGGGTTCTCCTTCAGCCACGCCTTGGCGGCGTCGGAAGGGTCCTCGCCATCGTCGAGGATGGCGCCCATGATCTCGTTTTCCATCGCGAGGGAGAATTTGAGGTTCTTGAGCATGGCGCCGACATTGGCGCATTCGTCGACATAGCCCTTGCGGACATTGGTGTAGACCGTCGCGCCGCCGAAATCGGGGCCGAAATAGTCATCGCCGCCGGCAAGATAGGTGAGTTCGAAATTGGCGTTCATCGGATGCGGCGCCCAGCCGAGGAAGACGATCGGTTCGTCGCGCTTGTCCTTGCGGGCGACCTGCGCCAGCATGCCCTGTTCGGAGGATTCGGCCAGCTCGAAGTCGTTGAGGCCGAAGGCGTCCGAGGAGATCATGTCGAGAATGATGCGGTTGCCGTCATTGCCGGGCTCGATCCCGTAGATCTTGCCGTCGAGGGCATCCTTCTGCGCGGCGATCTTGCTGAAATCGTCAATGCCGAGCTTGGCGCCCGCGGCATTTGTCGCCAACGTGTATTTCGCGCCTTCCAGGTTCTCGCGCACGGTCTCGACCGATCCGTCCTCGCGATAGGGCGCCAGGTCTGCCTCCATCGTCGGCATCCAGTTGCCGAGGAAGATGTCAATGTCGCCGTTCTTGAGCGATGTGTAGGTCACCGGTACGGACAGCACCTTGATATCGGTCTCATAGCCGAGCGCATCGAGAACGGCGGTGGTCGCGGCGGTGGTCGCGGTTATGTCGGTCCAGCCAACATCGGAAAAGCGCACGGTCTTGCAGCTTTCGGGTTCGGCTGCCATTGCCTGCGCCGAGACGGCGGCGGTAAAAGCCAGCGCCAGCATAGAGGTTTTGATGGTTGTCATGTCGGACCCCCCTTTTGTTGTTTCGGATGTGCCAGTTGTCGTTTCGATTTTTCCGGCGCATCGCGCCACAAAGTCCGGCGTTTTGCAAGCTTTTATTGAATGATTGTTCAAGATAAACTGGTTTTTGCCGGCGACTTGCCCATAATACCGGCGATCTGCATCAGAACAAATCCGGGCGAGGGGAGCTGAATGCCCAAGGTAGGAATGGAGCCGATCCGGCGCCGGTCACTGGTGGAAGCGGCGATATCGGCCATTCACGACCGCGGATCGCTCGATATCACCATCCGCGACATCGCGCTTCGCGCCGGAGTGTCGCAGGGGCTCGCCCACCACTATTTCGGCAGCAAGGATGCGCTCATCGTCTCGGCCATGCGCCATCTGCTGACCGAATATGGCCTGCAGGTACGGCGGGAGCTGAAGAAGGCGGACAGTGCGCGGGCGCGGATTTCGGCGATCATCCATGCGAGCCTCGGGCCCGAACAGTTCAGGCCGGAGACTGTCTCCGTCTGGCTGGTGTTTTATGTGCATGCGCAGGAATCGAAGGATGCACACGCGCTGCTGTCGATCTATGCGCGCCGGCTCTCCTCCAACCTCGTCTACAGCCTGCGGCCGCTGGTCGGGCCGCGGGCGCGAACGGTCGCCGAAGGCATCGCGTCACTGATTGACGGGCTTTATATCCGCAAAGCGCTCGGAAGCCTTGAAAGGGACGTCGTGGCGGAACGGCTGGTGGAGGACTACGTGGAGCGGCAGCTGGGGGATGCGTTCGGGAAGACTGAATAGTGCATGTTTGCTGCCGGCTACGGGTGCGGCCGATCGGTTTTCTCAAGTGCTTTGATCCAGACTGGTCTAGTTCAGGCGATCAGAGCCACCAAGGGGAATCGTGACACCGACTTTTGCTCCAACGCCATAAGCCATGTCGGATGCAGCCTGAATGGCTGTGCCGCCGCGACTTGGATAGTCCACGTTCGGCGCAGCCGAATTCAGATCGGCAAAGACGTTGAAATTCAATAGTGCACGGCCAAGCGGAACGCCAACGCCGGCGTTAACGCCGGCGCGAAAGGCGATTTCGTTTTCGGTGTCACTGGCACTGGCCGCGGGTAGCGCCGTGCCGAACTGGTTGACGGTCATCTTCGTGCGGTTAACACCCGCCGCTCCCCAAACGCTTCCATAGACGATAACGTCTTTGTATGGCTGGACCTTGCCAATCCCAAACTTCGGGCCAAAAAATGTGGAGCTCAGGTCCAGATCAAGATTATGAGAGAAGAACGGACCGCCGCCGGAGACCTGTTCCCTCAGACTGTAGTCAAAATCGCTGTGTTCAACGATCGGCCCGGCCCAAACGTCAAATCCGTTCAGTTGCCCCGTGAAGCTGACCTCACCACCTATGCTGAAATAGTCCAGTTCCAGCGCAATGTTTCGAGAGTCTGTAATCGGAGTCAGAGCCGGGTTGCTACCGTCAATAACTGTAATAAATCCGTTTTGAGTCGTGTCTCCGATGCGTTCCATATGGCCGGATCGTGCAGCTCCAAAAATCCTGAATACCGGGAACAAGCCGTTTTCGGGCACTTCCGGGGCCAGGATGAGTGAAAACCCGGGAGCGGAAAAGTCATTGTCGAAGCTGTCGTGGTGGGATCCGAGTCTCAAGGACGAACCGTAAAATCGCGTGGTATTGGCGAAGAGTGCAATCTCACCGACGCCATCTTCTCCAGTCAACGATCCGGTCGCGAACAAAACCTCCCCGTTTAGTCGAGAAACGGACCGGCCTTCGGCATCAATTGTGCTATCCACGTGCGTATCCACACCACCAACCTGCGGCTCTATCGCCTTGACGTCGGAAGCAGGTTTGAGACAGAAAATTCCGGCAAAGAGCAATAGAGGCAAGGTGGGCTGAGTTCGCACGGTGTTTTCCCCCAAAAACGGCGCGACTGAAAATTGCGGGAACGCTAGCCGTCTTTGTCGACGCCTGTCAAATGCATGGCATTGCTGTGGCTTTCGTTTCGTACCGCGTAGGAAGGTCGCTGACCAAGCGGAAATGTGCTGCCCGATTGTCGTTCCGACAGCCAAACCGATGAATGGCAGATCATAAGTTACTTGCCGCTTCGCATCTGCACTCGACTCCGCGTTCGTGCCAATGCGCGACCGTCGAAAACGGTCCGGTCAGCCGAGGGCGCCGGCGATGATTTCCGCCGTTTCGTCCGGCATGGTCAGCATGACGTCATGCTGCGTGGGCAGTTGGAAGGTTCGCCAAGACGGATCCTTTGAAAACCTTGTATAGAACTCCAGAAATTGCGGGTTGGTGTGCTGCTCTGCCTGGACATAGGTGCGTGACGCAATGTCGTTCAGCCTGCCTTGCAGGTTTATCCTTTCGGAAAAGCACCGCTTGGGGTGATCGGTCGTGCGGGCGTTGACCCATTCGATCAGCTCCGGATCGCTGACCCAGAAACTCGCATCCGGTGGCGGCACGCGCCAGCCATCTCCATGCCGGTCAGCCATGGCATTGAGTTCATCCAGTCGAACCTTGTCGGCATAGTCCGATGTGCAGGTGCCGGCCTCCGGCACGAATGCGTCGATATAGACCAGCGATTGAATTCTTTGCGGCAACCTGTCCGCCGCGCAGGAAATGACGAACCCGCCATAGCTGTGTCCAACCAGCACCACATCATTCAGGTCTTCATGCTCGATCAGTCCCGTGATGTCGGCGATATGGGTCTCAAGGCCAATGTCCGGCGTCAGCAGATGCGCGCGTTCACCGAGCCCCGTCAGGGTGGGCGCGTAGACCGTATGCCCGCCCTCTTTCAGGCGGTCCGAGACCAGGTGCCAGCACCAGCCCCCGTGCCAACCCCCATGCACCAATACGATTGCCGCCATCCGCAAGGCTCCAATGATCTGCCTGTCCAAAATAATCAAATTAGTTGGCGCGCCAACTAATTTGTGTTAATAGCTGAGATTGGTTGGTCCGCCAACTAATTTCTCGAATTTGAGGGGATTTGGAAAATTGAGCCGCAACTCCGCCAAAATAATAGACGGCCCGAAGGGGGAAACGGAGCTCGAAGCATGGTTCAACTTCAAGATCAATCTGCTTTCAAACCGCCTCTCGCGGGTGGTTTCCGGCGCCTATTCGAACTCCTACGGCATTGCGATCATTGACTGGCGGGCGATCGTCGCGATCCGGCATTTCGGCCCGGTCACGGCCAGCGAAATTTCCGAAAAGGGCAATCTGGACAAAGGCTCCCTCAGCCGGGCCATCGAGCAACTGGTCGCCAAGGGACTGGTGAGCAAATCCTTGTCGGAGCATGACAGGCGCCGCTCGATCCTCAAACTGACAGAGGCCGGCGAGGCGCTTTACAACGAAGTTGCGCCCCTGGCGCTTCAGAGGCAGCAGGCGTTGCTTTCGGTGCTTGAAACGGACGAGCACGCGCAGCTCATGCGGCTGGTTGACCGGGTCATCGAACAAGCGGACCGTCTGCTCGAGGATGATGCGGCATTTAAAGAGCCGGCAAGAGCTGCAAGCGGCTGATATGTCATCCCCGCGACAAACATGGCGACAATATGCTTCGGGCGTCCTGCGGCCCGGGCCGGCAAATGGAGACGGCATTTCCGGGCATGACCGGCCGCCGGGAATTTCGATCGTCCTCGCATTCATCGGCAGCCTGCTCGCTTTCGGGATGGCCGTCCAGTCCATCTACACCGCCTATTTCGGCGCCTTCGAGCCAACTCTTCATAGAGGCGTGTCGCTGGGAATCTGCGCAGTCATCGCTGTCTTTGCAAACATTCATCTGAACCGGCGGCCACGATTCTCAGGCCGGCTCGGCACGCTTGCGGGGCTTTTTGATCTCGTTCTTGTGGCCATCATCATTGCGGGCATCGCAAGTCTTCTTTCCTACTATGAAGACATCAACGAGAGCATCATCGACTATACCTTCACGGACCAGGTGCTGGCTTTGGGTGCCATGCTGGCACTCATCATCCTGTCCCAACGGTTCTTCGGTCTCCCGCTTTCCCTCTTTGCCGTTCTTTGCCTGGTTTATGTGTTTTTCGGGCAGGACCTTCCATCATTCCTGCGGCACGCCGGGTCCGGCTTGAGCCAGGTTACCGAGGCGCTGTGGTATTCGACGCAGGGCATATTCGGCATGCCCACCGGAATCGTCCTTCAGATCATCTTCATTTTCATCGTGTTCGGCGCAGTGCTGCAACACACGGGCGCGGGCGATGCCATGATGCGTCTTTCCCTGCATGTCTCGCGCCGCTCGCGGGCCGGACCCGCCCATGCGGCTATCGTTTCCAGCGCGGTATTCGGCTCCATGTCCGGCAGTGTGACCGCCAATGTCGTGGGAACGGGCACAATCACCATTCCCATGGTCCGTAAACGCGGATTTCCGGCGCCCTTTGCGGGTGGGCTGGAGGCAGCGGCGTCGACGGGTGGGCAGATCCTGCCGCCGGTAATGGGGGCGGCGGCGTTCCTGATGGCTGAACTTGCCGGCGTGTCCTATCTGACCGTTGTCACGGCCGCGCTCATTCCCGGCCTGTTCTTCTATTTCTCCCTGTTCGTATTTGCGGCTCTTGAAGCGCGCCGTCTGGATATGAAGACGCGTGACGGTTCTGAAGACCAGGAGTTGACGCGCGCCGACTGGGTCAACGCGATCATGTTCATCGCGCCGATAGTGGGCATCGTCGTCACATTGGTCATGGGCTATTCCCCGGCCTTTGCCGGCTTCTGGGGAACGGTCCTGGCAATCATCTTCAGCTTCATAAATCCCGAGATCAGACGTCGGCCGATCCGTATCGTTGAAGCGCTGGTCAAAGGCGGCGTTTCGGGTGCCGAACTGATGGTCGGCGTCGCCGTCATCGGCATTGTTTTCGGGCTGATCAACCTGTCGGGGGTCGGCTTGCAAATCGCCATTCTTTTGTCGGGTTTTGCCGGAGACAGCCTGTTTGTCGCGCTGGTGGTCGCCGCACTCGCCTGCCTTGTCCTCGGCATGGGCATGCCGACACTTCCCGCCTATCTCATCATCGTTCTTGTCATGAGCCCCTCTTTCAGGGAATTCGACGTTCCGGTGCTGGCGATGCATTTCTTCGTGTTTTATTTCGGCGTCCTGTCCGCGGTCACGCCGCCGGTGGCCCTTGCCGCCTTTGCCGCCGCACCCATCGCGGGGGCCGGCCCGATTGAAACCGGACTGGCTGCAATGAAGTTGTCGATCGTCGGCTTCGTGGTCCCGTTTGTGGCGGTCTACGAGCCCTCGATCCTGTTCGTCGGCGGCGTCGACCCGCTTTCGCTGGTGCTGGTCTGTGGCCGCCTCGCACTGTCGGTCTGGCTGCTTACCACGGCACTGATCGGCTTCGAGGCAGGCAAGCTTGCCCCGTGGCAGCGCGTGTTACGCGCCGGTGCCGGTGCGGCCATTTTGTTTCCCGCTCCGGAATATCAACTGGCGGCGCTCGGCGTCAGCCTGGCGCTCCTGCTGCCGGCAGTCGTTTCGCTGCTTAAGCCCTTCACCGAAAAATCCGTTCGCTAACAAATCAACAGGGAGGAACTCCATGTGGAGCCTATTGAGATACACAAGAAACCTGATCGCCGGCCTCAGCCTGGTCGCACTCGGCGCGACCGGTGCGATGGCGGATGAATTTCTGAAGATGTCCAGCCTGCAGGCGGGATCGCCGGGCTATACCATCTCGACCGCGTTCATAAATATCGTCCAAAAGAACACCGACATCAAAATACAGCTTGCCGCCGGTGAAACCCAGACCAAGGCGATGCTTCAGGGTGCGCGCGGACAGTTGGACATCATGATGTCCACGCCGTTTGCCGTCTTCTGGATGGAAAACCAGAAGGCTATGTTCGCCAAGATCGAAGATGCTCCGGAACTGGCCGGAAAGCTGAGAAACATCATCTCATTCCCGCTGGGCACGATTTACGTGGTCGTTCGGGCCGATAGCGGCATTGAGACCTTTGCCGACCTTGCAGGAAAGCGCGTCTTCATGGGGCCGCCCGGCGGCGGCGCCTACAACATCGCCAATGCCATGATCGTCTCCTCCAGCGGATTGAAGGCCGGCGAGGATTTCGAAGTGGCCAAACTCGACTGGAGTTCCGGTTCGCAAGCGTTCCAGGACGGCAATGTCGATGCCTATCTGGGCACCGGAACCATCCCCAATCCGCTGGTGGAGCAATTTGCCCTTGGCGGAGATCTGCGTTTCCTGACAATGACTGACGAAGCTTTCGAAAAACAGCCTGCAAAAGGGCTGGTGTCGCTTCCGGGCTTCATCCGGCAAGTTGTCGATGTCGCGCCCTATGACGGGAAGGTCGTCAATGACGGCATGGTTGAGACGATTGCCATGGAAGCGGCTCTGACTAGCCATGTCGGCGTCTCCGAGGAAACCGTCTATGCGATGACCAAGGCAGTGCTTGAGAATCTGGACGACCTGCATGCCACTGCCCCGTGGCTTGCCTCGGTCAACAAGGACACGCTGCTGGAAGGCATGAACCTGCCGCTCCATGCCGGAACCTATCGCTACCTCAAGGAGGCCGGTTTCGATATTCCCGAAAGGCTCGTTCCGCCTGAAGCCAAGTAGATATCGCGGTTGCGTGCCGGCGTAACACAGTTGCGCCGGCCTGTCCGGCGCCTGTGCGGCGGCTGACTGTCTCAAAAAAACTCGAACCCGTCATTCCACATCCCAGAAGTCCGGGGATAAAGGGGCGTCCGTGTTTTGAAAGCCGGCATGGGGCGCTAAGGTCCGGCAAGACCAGCAAGAAACGGGCCGGCCGTGGCGAAACTCTACTTCAACTACTCGGCGATGAATGCCGGCAAGTCGACGCTGCTTCTGCAGGCATCCTACAACTACCGTGAACGGGGTATGCACACCCTCTTGTTCATCGCCGCGCTCGATGAGCGCGCCGGTCACGGCAAGATCGGCTCGCGCATCGGTCTCGAATGCGAGGCCATCCCGTTTTCGACCATTGACGACCTTTACGCCCGGATCGCCGAGGAGCGGCAGAAGGGCGAGATTGCCTGTGTCTTTGTCGACGAGGCTCAGTTCATGACCGAGGAGCAGGTCTGGCAACTGGCCCGCACGGCAGACCGGTTGAACATCCCAGTCATGACCTATGGCCTTCGCACCGACTTCCAGGGACAGCTCTTTCCAGGCTCGAAAGCGCTGCTTGCCATTGCCGACGCGCTGCGTGAAATCCGCACGATTTGCGAATGCGGCCGCAAGGCGACAATGGTGGTGCGGCTCGGCGAAGACGGCAAGCCGCTCAAGGACGGCGAGCAGATCGTTGTCGGCGGCAACGAGACCTATGTGTCATTGTGCCGAAAGCACTGGGAAGAAGCCATGGGCCGGATGGAGCCCTGATCGCCCGTCAGCGTGGGTGCGGCATATTGCCAATTAGAATAATTTAAGGGAGCCGGCCATTGCCATGGGATCGGCTTCGGGGCTATTGAGTTGCCCGATCACGACGATGGAGGGATCAATGCGATTTGGAGCAATTGCGGCTGTTACTGTGGGTTTTGCCGTTCTCGCCGCACCCGCCCTTGCCGAGGGCGACGCGAAAAAGGGTGCCAAGGTCTTCAGGAAATGCAAGGCCTGCCATGTGGTGGATGAGGAAAAGAACAAGGTCGGCCCGCACCTTGTCGCAATCATCGATCGTCCGGTCGCCTCGGTCGACGGGTTCAAATATTCGAAAGCCATGGTCGAATTCGGTTCCGACGGCAAGGTCTGGGATGTCGAGACGCTGACGCTTTACCTGAAGAAGCCGAAGGATCTCGTGAAGGGAACCAATATGGCGTTCGCCGGCGTCAGGAAGGATGCCGACATGGAAAACCTGATTACCTATCTGCAGGATCCGTCCGCAGCGGAGTAGGTTGTTGCGGTTCGAACGCGTAAAACGCGCCACTGGGCGCGTTTTTTTGTGCCCGGATTTCGCCGGTCTGGTTCGGATCCGGCGAGTGTTCTTTTTTACTTAATATTTACAGTGCCTTACGGTATTCCACAATGGCCAGGCGATCTTCGTGTGCCGGTTGTTGAACGTGCTTCGTAAATCTGTGACAAGGACGCCGCAGACTTGCAGTTGCGTGGTCCGATACCAACATAAAACCAGACAAATTCCATGTGATGGACGGTTGCGACAGCCGTTGCCGTGAAACCGGAATTGCTGTCAAATGCGGAATTGACCGACCAGTGCGTGCGTTGATCCATCGCGGCCGCAACAGGCTGACCAGAACGGGGGAATTTTATGGCGACCTTGCAAAATCTCGATTCGGAAATCGAAAAGACCAGGGGCATCGTCGAGGAGATGCGGTCCAAGATCGCGCAGTCCGGTGAAGTGCTGGAAAAATTCTCCAAGGCGGAGACCAAGCTCGGGGATGCCGAATTCGATATCGAGAACGCCCGCATCGAGGACGTGCTGCGCCAGCAGAAGACCATGGAAGCCAATATCGCCGACCTGATCATCGGCCTTGAGGATGCCACCAATGTCTTCGGCGCCGAATTCGAAAGCATGAAGAACTTCTCCGGCTGGGAGAAGTTCGTCGGCGTCTTTTCCAAACAGCGCATGCAGCGCATGCGCACGGATCGCGTCCGCAACATGTCCCTTGCCGGCAATCTGCAGGAGCTGCTTGCAAAATCGGACGCGATTGTGGGTATCCTCAAGGAGCAAAAGAGTATCCTCGACGAGCGTTACAAGACCTCCGAGGAAAGCCTTGTCAGCGTTATCGAACGACGCAAGGGCACCGTGTCGGCGATCGAGGAGGTGCAAAAGCGTATCGACGAGCTCAATCCGCAGCTCATGGATATGGAAAACCGCATCGCCGCCTCGACCGACCAGCAGGAGCGGACCCAGCTCGAGGGCGAGCGCTCGGCGCTGGCCAACGAGTACAATGCGGCGCAGGCCAAGGAGCAGGAACTGCTCGCCGAGAGCCAGACACTCGAACGCTACACGTCGATGTTCCAGACCTTTGTGGACTCGCTCAACAACCAGATAGCGGCGCAGAACACGCTGATCAACAAGCTCAATATCGACACCGAGCAGCGCATCGTTCTCTACAAGGCGCTGGAAGACTCGCTGAAAACCGCCGCCCAGCAGGATGTCGCGCACAAGATCAACACGCTCGGCAGCCAGGTCGACACGGCGGCCGAGGAAACCATGGCCGGCATCGGCTCCGCGTCCCAGCGTCACATCGCCGATCTTCTTGAGATGCATGAGAAAAACATGCTCGCCACGCAGGACATCCAGCGCCGCAAGAAGCTGGCCGATGACGCCTTCGCGCGCCGCTTTGCAGACGTGATGGAAAAACACAACGCGGCCGACTACGTCCAGGCCTGATGGCGATGAACGGGCAGGTAGAGCGCTACTTCGGCGCGTTCGAGGATGCGCTGAGGGGGCTCGATTCCTTCCTCACAGACGAAGATTCACCGCTTTATCAGCACCAGCTCGTCGGCCAGGTGGTAACGCCCTATGTCGACAGGCTGATGCAGACCTTCGCCTGCTGGCGCAACCGCATCGGCTTTGTCGAGTCCTTCCGCATCCTGCGCGCCGAGAGCGGATTTCCGGCCTTCCAGAACGTGCTTGAACTGGACAGGGACCGCAAGAAGGCGAAAAGCCGTCTGGATTCGCTGCCGTCCGGCGATGAATTGCGGCGCGAGATGGTGGATTTCATCCTGCGGCAAAAGGCGTTTCCGAAGGCCCTGCAGACACGCATGGCGGAACGCTCCTACCTTGAGACGATCGAAAAGGGCGAGGTCTTCTCACCCTTCATCCTGCCGCAGACGGTCAGGGTCTCGGTCAATCCCAAGACGCGCCGGCCCTATTATGTCGTGCACTGGGGCGCCTTTGACGGCAGCCAGGCGCTGCCGATGGTCTATATGGCGACGATCGAGGACAGCAGCCAGGAACTGTGCGACATGCTGGTGCTGCCGAGCGGCAAGATGAATCCGAAGATCACCGTTCCGCTGCCCGTCGAGGGTCTGCTCAATCCGGACCTCGCGCATCGCTTTGACGACTTTGCCGAGAAGAACAGCGCCTATTCGCTGACGCCGGCGACAATTGCCGGCAATCTCGATCAGGACTTCGAGACCCTGCATCCGAAGCGGCTGCAGCGTTTCGTGCTCGGGCCGTTCTATTCGGCCGGCGTGACGGAGCATAACAACACGGTGACCGAGATCCTTGCCAAGGTGCGCAATCCGCAGAACGCCTGGATGCTGACCTGGACGGTCCAGGAAATCGCGGCGACGGGAGAGCGTGCGGCCGAACGCGGTCTGTGGCGTTCGACACCGGCGCGCCAGGAGTTCCATATCGACACGAGCGACCTGGAGGCGGCACGTCAGGGCGTCAGCTTCTACGAGAAACACGCACTTGTCCCGCATGATGCCTATCAGGCGCTTTTTGCCAGTGGCGATGCCGATTCCGTTTTCGGCGGCTACAAGGTGCATGTCATCTCGGGCAACCAGATCACGAGCGGGGTCTAACCAATGAGTCAAAACACCGGTCTGACAACGGTGTCTGAGGATGATATCGCCAAGCATCTCGGCACGGCGCAAAGCATGGTTACCCGGCTGGTGATCCTGGAACGCGGCGACGGGCGATCGAAAACGGGTCTTGCCGGCACCGGTAGACGGTTCGTATCGACGGTTTCGACCGGGTCTGTGCGGCGCACGCGGGAAGTCGAGCTGGCCAAGACGGTGGCGGCGGTGCGCCCGGACGACCCGATGCTGTCCATCGCGCAGCACAATGTGCTTTATCGCGCCCGGCGCGGATTGGCGGTCGCCCTGGCTCTGTCGGACGCCTTTGCCCGGCAGACCGATCTGGAAGCGCTGCAGGCCGAGAATGTCAGTGCACCGCTTTCCGGCGATGCGGCCCTGCAGTTCAAGGCGCTGCTCTCGGCCAGCGCCTATGTCGCGGCCTTTTCCTTCGCCGCCTATCTTCTGCAGCTTCTTGGCACGGAAGGCGAGCCGGTCAACGATGTCGAAGAACCCGATTTCCTGTTCGACACGCCGCAGGATGCGCTGAAATCCATGCTGGCGGGCCTGGACGAGGCACTTCAAGGCGTTGCGGACGATACGGCGCTGATCGCCCGTTCGAAGGCCTTTGCCCGTACGGCGCTGGAGGGGCTGCTTCAGCGGCGCTCGCGCTTTACCGGTCTTGCCGCTTTCGCCGACACGCATATCCGCATCGAGCAGGACGATTTCACGCTCGACGGTTTCGAGGTGGCGCCGGGCGAGCGGCGCAAGCCGTTGGCGATGGCTTTCAAACAGCCCGAAGAGATCATCGGCAACCACATCGCAAAATACCAGGCGATGAAACTCGCAAAGATGCTGGTCGCCTATGATTTCGACCGCCAGCTCAATCCATTCGTAGAGCTGGGCGGCTTCCTCTTCACCTTCATTGGCGACGGCATGCCGGGCACGGGCAAGACGATCCTGATCCAGATGATCGCCGGCATGATCAACGACTACTGCCAGATCGCCGGCTATCCGTTCCATTACGAGAACTTCGGCGTCGACCAGATCTCGTCCTATCAGGGCAAATCCGGCCAGAACTGCAAGGCCTTTGTCGACAATGTCGTCAATCCGCGGGCCATCGGTTTCGGCACGGTGGACGATATCGACCAGGTCGCGGCGCGCCGCTCGGATGACCGCGCTTCGGCGGGTCAGCACGAGGTGACGGCGGTGCTGATGGAGAGCTTCGCCGGCGCATCGACCGTGGTGCGCGGCAATTGCGCCTTCGGCATGTTTTCCAACTATCCGGAAAATGTCGACGATGCGCTGCGCCAGAGAGCCGGCGCGCGCTGGCTGGTGGACGGGCCGCAAAGCCGCGAGGACTATATCGACATCTTCGTGCTTCTGGCGGGCGGCAACCACGATATTCCGCTCGGCAAACACGACCTTTATGCCGGACAGCAGATCAAGAAAGCCGTCGCTGCCTCTTATGCCGGGCACGACCGGCCGAAGGAGGACGGGCTTCTGGCCGTATGGGAACGGTTCCGGAAGGAGCGGGGCGACATCAGCACCATGGCGGATGTCGGCGAATATCTTCACCGGATCAAGGAGGCGGAGCCGCGCTTTACCGGCCGGGCGATCAAGAACATCACCGACGCCATCAAGATGCGGGCGATGGATATCGAGCTGCCGGATGAGTGGTTCGAGACGCCGGAGGCCTTCATGCACAAGCCCTATGACGACAAGAAAGCGATGATCGAGGAGCTGCGTGGACCGTTCACCATCGACATGGTGCTTCAGGAAATCAACCGCTATGGCGATTCCGAATTCCGCTATACGGACAAGTCGGACGACGCCGCCGTCGAAGACATCATCCGGCGCGAGCGACAGCGGGAAAAGGCCGTGCGGGAAATCGAGACGATGAAGCGGGATGGCCGCTGGAATAGCTAATGGAACTGCTTGCCGAACACGATCTGATCTTCGGACAGTTGCTGGATGTCACCGAGCCGCATCTGATCGAGCGCTACAACCGGGCGCTGGAAGCGTTCGGGCTGCCGCGAACGGCCCTGGATCGTTTTCGCATCGACATGACGGGATTCTCGCCAGAGATCGCGGAGGAACTGGACGACCCGCAATATCTGGATCCCAATGCGGTCAATCGCCGGTTCATCATCCTCTCGCCCGCGCAGGAAGGGTTGCCGGTCGTCCATACGAGTTTCTCCAATACCGGTTCCCTGATGCATGCGTTTTTCGACGCCAACCGGCGGGCCATCCATGCGGTCACGATCCGCGACGTGCTCTATGGCGAGATCGAGGAAGATGTCGTCCGGGTCGCCGATATAGAGGACCTGCTGTCGATCCAGGAAGTCACCTTCAATGTGCTTTCGGCCGACGACATGCTCGGCAAGGCGGAGGAACTGCGCAAGCTGTCGGACCGGCTGATCGGCGTTCCGGGCGCCTGGCGCGACGATGCGATGATCGAGCGGATGGTGGAACTCGTCCAGCAGACCGGCGACATCCGCAAGAACGCGCTGGTTCCCGACCAGGTCGTGTTTCGCCATGACGCCTTCTGGTCGGGTCATTTCGGCGGCATTTTCGTCTTTATCGACGACAGGACGACGACCGTCATCTGCGATCCCAAGGCGCCGGGTTTTCGCCGCTCGCGCCCCTGGCAGGTGAGCTACATCGCGCTTGACGATCACGCCCGCATTCTGGAATTCCTGCAAAGGACGGGTCGGATCGACATGCCGCGCGCCTCCTGGATCGAGCGGTCCGGCTATCTCGATCACCGCATCGACATGGTGCTGTCTGACTTGATCCGCCGGTTCGATCCGGACGCGCCGTTCGACAGGCTCGACGCCATCTGGCTGCAGACCTGGATCCACCGCAACGCCAGGGCCGTTGCGGAGCACGGCGTTTATCCGTTTCTGCAGTCCGCGGCCCGTCGCATCGCGGCGGATGGTGAATTTCCGCTCGACGAGGCCGATGCCGAACACCGGTTCCTGCTGGTGCGCGCAAAGCCCGATCACGAAGATTGCTGGCTGGTGAGTCGCCTGATCAGCACTCTCGTACCGGAGGACTTCGTTTCGCGCTTCGTCTTCGACAAGCAGGGTTTTTACGCGGCCTATGAGACCTACGGCACGGATTTCCGGGCTCATGCGGTCAAGACGCTTGTGGAAACCTATCTGCGCGACAAGCGCGCATTCCGGTACCGCCTATACGGCTTTCAGGAGGATAGAATCAATGCTTGATCCGATCATCGCGTTCTTCGAGCGTGTCTTCCACTGGATCGGCCACGGTATCGGCGTGGTGATTGCCTGGCTTTTATGGCCCTTCCTGGCCGCCGGGCGGTGGTACCGCAGCAAGGGTTTTATCCTGAAATCGGTTGTTGGCGGTCTCGTTCTGGCGCTTGTCGTTCTTTACGCCATCTTCATCTGGCGGGCGCTGTGGATCCGCAACTTCGATCCGGACTATGCGGTTGCCTACAGTCTCGAAGATCATGGTGTCAAAGCCGGCGACCAGCCCTCGATCGAGAATAGCGGCGCGACGACGCGGACCTGCAGCCGCTCGGCAATTGTCGAGGTGACCGCCGACCTGATCGATTTCACCGTCGATCAGAATGCCTGGATCTCCTCGACCATTCTCTACAAGGCCGGCTTTTTCGGCATTCCGTGGGATGCAACGCCGTTCCTCGACAACAAGGCTTCGTTCCAGCGCGGCGTGCACCAGGCGGTGCAGCGCACGGCCATCGAGCTTGTCGATGCGCTGGGCCGTGTGCGCGGCACCTCGGCGGTCGATGCCGATCTCGACCGGGCGCGCGGGCGCATCCAGTACGATCAGTATACATGGTATTTCAGCCTGTCGCCTTTCGGTCCCATCGCGCCGTCGCCGGCCGCCTACCGGGAGGGCCGGGACAAGCTGCGCGCCTTCAATGACCGGCTGGAGAACTGCGACGCCGTTTTCGACGCGCGCGCCGACAATCTGATCCGATTTGTCGACCGAATCGCCGCCGATATCGGCTCGACCTCGGCGGCGCTGCGCGACCGGTCGGACAAGAGCAATGCGGGCTGGTTCGACACGCGCGCCGACAACCAGTTCTGGTTCACCTACGGCCAGCTCTATGCCTATTACGGCATCCTCAAGGCCGCCCATGCCGATTTCGCGGAGATCATCGAGCGCCGTCAGCTGGAGGATGTCTGGAGCACGATGGAAGAGCAATTGCGCGCGACGCTCGATCTCAATCCGGTGATCGTCTCCAACGGCAGGGAGGACGGCTGGATCATGCCCTCACATCTGGCGACCGTCGGCTTCTACCTGCTGCGCGTGCGTTCGAATCTCGTCGAGGTGCGCTCGATCCTCGATCGTTGACGATGGTGCTCAGACGGGAAGGTAGGAGGTGCTCTTGACTTCCTCCATCACCGCATAGGTGTGAGTTTCGCGCACGCCGGGCAGGGGCAGGATGACATCGGACAGGAAGGCCCGGTAGGCCGCCATGCCCTGCACCCGTGCCTTGACGAGGTAGTCGAAACCGCCGGCCACCATATGGCATTCCATGACGTCGTCCGAGCGGCGCACGGCGTCGGCAAAGGCCTCGAACACATCGGCTGTCGTGCGGTCCAGCTTGACTTCGACGAAGACCAGCATGTCGCGGCCCAGCTTTGCCGGCGAAAGCCTGGCTGAATATCCTTCGACAAAACCCTCGCGCGACAGGCGCTTGACCCGTTCGGCCGTCGCCGTTGCGGACAGGTTGATGCGATCTGCAAGTTCGGTATTCGTCAGCCTTCCGTCCCGTTGAAGCAGCCGGAGGATCTTCCGGTCCGTCTGGTCGATATCTTTCATGTTTCACCATAAAATCTCGAATTGATCGTCAATTAGCAAAAATTTTGTCTGAAATATAGTGAAAAACACTATTCTATTCGCGATACAATGGGGAAAACACGGGAGAGATTGAATGAACGCTCCGCTTTCCTCGGTCGTACCGCAGTTCGCAGCGCCCTATGCCGCCGACGACGATGCGCTGATCGCAGAATTCGCCAGGCAGCTAAAGCTCGACGATCGGCAGAATGCTGCTATCGATGAACGGGCGACACGCTATATCAACGTGATCCGAAACCGGTCGGGATCGATCGGCGGCGTTGAGGATTTCCTGCGCGAATACGGCCTTTCGACGCCCGAGGGGCTTGCCATGATGGTGCTGGCGGAAGCGCTGCTGCGGGTGCCGGATGCCGGAACGCAGGACAAGCTCATCGAAGACAAGCTCAAGGAGGGCAATTGGAGCGCTCAGGACGGCCAGGGCGATACGTGGTTCGTTGCCGCATCGGCTTGGGCGCTCGGCCTTACGGCACGGGTGATCAAACCGGGTGAAACGCCGGAATCGCTCCTGCAGGGGCTGGTCAAACGGCTTGGTCTGCCGACCGTGCGCACGGCGACCAGGCAGGCGATGCGTTTTCTCGGCCACCATTTCGTGCTCGGCGAGACCATTTCGGCGGCGCTGACACGCGCGGCGAAGAGCGAGGAGCGGGGGTACCGCCATTCTTTCGACATGCTGGGCGAAGGCGCGCGGACGGCGGCCGATGCGCAGCGCTACTGGCAATCCTATGCCGACGCCATCGATGCGATCGGCAAGGCGGCGGGCAAATCGAAACTGCCGGACCGGATGGGCATTTCGGTCAAGCTCTCGGCCTTGCATCCGCGCTATCACGCGACCCACAGGGACCGGGTCATGGACGAGCTGGTTCCGAGCGTTCTCAAGCTGGCGCAGCGGGCCAAGACGTCTGATCTGAACTTTACCATCGATGCCGAGGAGGCCGACCGGCTGGAACTGTCGCTGGAGGTCATGGCCGCCGTGTTCTGCGATCCGTCCCTGGAGGACTGGGACGGTTTCGGCCTCGCGGTCCAGGCCTATCAGAAGCGCGCGCCGCAGGTGCTCGACTATGTCGACACGCTGTGCCGCCATGCAGGACGGCGCATGATGGTGCGGCTCGTCAAGGGCGCCTATTGGGACACGGAAGTCAAGCTGGCGCAGGAGCGCGGTTTGGCCGACTATCCCGTCTATACGCGCAAGGCGGCGACGGATGTGTCCTATCTCGCCTGCGCCCGCAAGATGCTCGACATGCGCGAACGCATTTACGGGCAGTTCGCCACGCACAACGCGCTGACCGTCGCCATGATCCTCGAAATGGCGGGCGACGACCGCAGCGGCTTCGAGTTCCAGCGCCTGCATGGCATGGGCGAGTCGCTGTACGATGCCGTGTCGGAAAACAATGTGCCGGTGCCGTGCCGCATCTATGCGCCCGTCGGCGGCTATCGCGACCTGCTTGCCTATCTGGTGCGCCGGCTGCTTGAAAACGGCGCCAATTCCTCCTTTGTCGCCGTTGCCGGCGACAGCAACGTGCCGGTCAGCGAACTTCTGGAGCGCCCGCTCGATCAGCTCGGCTTCGGCGAAGGCAGGAGCGCACGGCACAGCGGCATTCCACTGCCATTGCGAATCTATGGCGACCGGCAAAACAGTGCCGGTGTCGAATTCGGCGACCGCGATGCGTTGAAGGAACTGATGGACGGCATGGAGGACGCCATTGCCACCGTGAAGGCGCATCCGCTGATTCCGGGCGTCAAGGCGCACAGGGGCGGCGTCGATGTGCGCTCGCCTGCCGAACCCGGTCGCGTGGTCGGCACCATCGCGCAAGCCGCCAGGGATGACATCGACATCGCCATGAAAGCCGCGCGGGGCGGTTTTGGCCGCTGGTCCCGGCTTCCGGCGGCGAAACGGGCCGCGGCACTGGCGCGCGCCGCCGACCTGCTCGAGGCCGAGCGGGACCGTTTCATGTCGCTGCTGTCGCTTGAGGCCGGCAAGACGCTGGATGACGGGATCGCCGAGATCCGCGAGGCGGTTGATTTCTGCCGCTATTACGGGCTCCAGGCCGAGAAGCTTTTCGACGAACCGAAATCGATGCCGGGGCCGACGGGAGAAGAAAACCGCTATGGCTGGCGCGGGCGCGGCGTCTTTGCCTGCGTGAGCCCGTGGAACTTCCCGCTGGCGATTTTCCTCGGCCAGGTGACCGCGGCTCTGGCGGCCGGCAACGCGGTGATCGCGAAACCGGCCGAGCAGACGCCGCTGATCGCTTTCGAAGCGGTGCGTCTGCTGCACAAGGCCGGCGTGCCGGAAGACGTACTTATCTATCTTCCGGGCGATGGCGAGACGGGGGCTGCGCTCGTGGCGCATCCTGAGATCGACGGTGTGGCCTTCACGGGATCGACCGGCACGGCACGGGCGATCAACCGGACGCTTGCGGCCAAGGATGGCCCGATCGTGCCGCTGATCGCCGAAACAGGCGGTCTCAACGCCATGATTGTCGATGCGACGGCGCTGCCGGAGCAGGTCGCCGATGATGTCATCATGTCTGCCTTCCGCTCCGCCGGCCAGCGCTGTTCGGCGCTGCGCATCCTGTTCCTGCAGGACGATGTCGCCGATCGCATGCTCGAGATGATCGAGGGTGCGACGCGCGAGCTGCATCTCGGACAGCCGCAACGGGCCGATACCGATGTCGGACCGATCATCGACGAGGGGCAGCGCTCGATGCTGGCGGCGCATGTCGCTGAAATGAGGAAGTCGCAGACCGTGCGTTTCGCTGGCGAAGCGCCCAGGGAAGGCAGTTTCTTTGCACCCCATATTGTCGAACTCGACAAGCCGTCGGCGCTCAAGGAAGAGGTGTTCGGACCGATCCTGCATGTGGTGCGGTGGAAGGCCGGCACACTCGATCGGGTGCTCAACGATATCGATACCAGCGGTTACGGCCTGACGCTGGGGCTGCACACGCGCATTGAATCGCGCATCGCCAAGGTGCTCAGCCGTCTCGACACCGGCAATATCTATGTCAACCGCAACACGATCGGTGCCGTTGTGGGAACCCAGCCCTTCGGCGGTTCGGGTCTTTCGGGCACCGGTTTCAAGGCTGGCGGCCCGACCTATCTGTGCCGCTTTGCACAGGAACAGGTTGTTTCGATCAACACGGCGGCTGCCGGCGGCAATGCAAGTCTGATGGCGATCGACGACGGCTGACAATAACGCTTCGTGAAAAATTCCTTGAAATTTTCACGAAGCCATGACAATTCTCTGCCACCGCTCCGCTTTGGCACAGTGTCCGGCCGTGTCGTATTTGACGCAATTTTCGGCAGTTTTAAGCCGACTGGCGGGGCGCTTGATGCGTTTATGGTGCGCAAGATCAAGTGGAGGATTGTGAACGATGGCCGACGTCAAAAGTGACATTGAGATTGCGCGCGCAGCACAAAAGGAGCCGATCCAGGAGATCGGCGGGAAGCTCGGCATCCCGAATGAAAGCCTGCTGCCCTACGGCCACGACAAGGCGAAGATTTCCGCCGATTTCATCGCCGCCCAGAAGGGCAAGAATGACGGCAAGCTGATCCTCGTCACGGCAATCAATCCGACACCCGCCGGTGAAGGCAAGACGACGACCACTGTCGGTCTCGGCGACGGCCTCAACCGCATCGGAAAGAAGGCTGTCATCTGCATCCGCGAAGCCTCGCTCGGGCCGTGTTTCGGGGTCAAGGGCGGCGCCGCCGGCGGAGGCTATGCACAGGTCGTGCCCATGGAAGACATGAACCTGCACTTCACCGGCGACTTCCACGCGATCACATCGGCACACAATCTTCTGTCGGCAATGATCGACAACCACATCTACTGGGGCAATGCGCTCAATATCGATATCCGCCGGGTCGCCTGGCGGCGGGTGATGGACATGAACGACCGGGCGCTGCGCGAGATCGTCTGCTCGCTGGGTGGTGTCGCCAACGGCTTCCCGCGCGAGGCCGGCTTCGATATCACCGTTGCCTCCGAAGTCATGGCAATCCTTTGCCTGGCAACGGATCTCGAGGACCTTGAGAAGCGGCTCGGCAACATCATCATCGGCTATCGCCGCGACAAGACACCGGTCTTCTGCCGCGACATCAAGGCCGATGGCGCCATGGCGGTGCTTTTGAAGGACGCGATGCAGCCCAACCTCGTTCAGACGCTGGAGAATAACCCGGCCTTCGTGCATGGCGGCCCCTTCGCCAATATCGCCCATGGCTGCAACTCCGTCGTCGCCACCACCACGGCGCTGAAGCTCGGTGATTATGTCGTGACGGAAGCCGGCTTCGGTGCGGACCTTGGCGCGGAAAAATTCTTCGACATCAAGTGCCGCAAGGCGGATCTCAAACCCGATGTCGCGGTGATCGTCGCCACGGTGCGCGCCATGAAGATGAATGGCGGGGTGAAGAAGGAAGACCTCGGCGCGGAGAATGTCGAGGCGGTGGTGCAGGGCTGCGCCAATCTCGGGCGGCACATCCAGAACGTCAAGAAATTCGGCGTGCCGGTGGTCGTAGCCGTCAACCACTTCATTTCCGACACCGATGCTGAAATCCGCGCGGTGCAGGATTATGTGGAAACGCTGGGCACCGAGGCGATCCTTTGCAAGCACTGGGCGGAAGGGTCTGCCGGGATCGAGGCGCTGTCGCAAAAGGTGGTGGAACTGGCCGAATCCGGTGCTTCGCAATTCGCGCCGCTCTATGCCGATGACATGCCGCTCTTCGAGAAGATCGAAACGGTCGCCAAGAGCATCTATCACGCCTCGGAAGTCATTGCTGACAAGTCGGTCCGGGACCAGTTGCGCCAGTGGGAGGAGCAGGGCTACGGAAACCTGCCGGTGTGCATGGCCAAGACGCAGTATTCCTTCTCGACCGATCCGAACCTGCGCGGCGCACCGACCGACCATGCAGTGCCGATCCGCGAGGTGCGGCTTTCGGCCGGCGCGGGCTTCATTGTCGTCATCTGCGGCCAGATCATGACCATGCCGGGTCTGCCGAAAGTCCCGTCATCGGAAAAGATCCACCTCAACGAACAGGGCGATATCGAGGGCCTTTTCTGACCCCTATCAGCGGTGGATCGCCAGATATTCCCTGGCGATCCGCGCATCGATTTCCGCCGGGACCGGCACGACACAATCGGCGCTTGTCGCGTTGCCCTGCGCCACATATTCAAGGCAACGCGCCTGAAGCGCAAAGCCGAGATCCATCGACTCGATGGAATTGCCCAGCGGGCGAGGGCCGGCGAGATTGGCCATGTGACCGCCGCTGATGATGTGCACGGCGCGGCCGTCGTCGAGGCGCAGCGTCTCGATTTCCAGGTCGTCGAACCGGTCGCGGCAGGCCACCAACGCGCTGTCCGTCAGATCGCCCACGGCGATTTCCGTCGGAAAATGCCCGCCATTCATCAGGATGGCGCCGTCCTTGAAACGGTCCAGATCTTCAGCGGAGATCACATTGACCGCACCGGTTTCGGTGACGATGACATCGGCGTTCCGGATCGCTTCGGACCGGTGCGGCGTGATGAACCCGTCGAGATGCGCCTCAAGCGCCTTGACCGGATCGGCCTCGACGACACTGACAACGCTGTGGGCGTTGCGGAAACAGGCGGCGACACCGCGTCCGCAGGCGCCATAGCCGAAAACGGTGACGCGTTTTCCATTGGTCGAACGGTTGGTGAAGCGCATGTAACTCTCGAACATGCTCTGCCCGACGGCATGCCTGTTTTCGGCGAACTGCTTGATGGGGCTGTCATTGATGACCAGGATCGGGCGCTGCAACTCCGTGCGCATCGGCTCCAGCCGCATGCGGCCCGATGTCGTTTCCTCGGTGCCGCCGAGGAGACCCGGATAGGGGGTCTCCGCGTAGACGGCGAACAGATCCCCGCCATTGTCCAGAAGCAGATCCGGCTTTTCCGCGACGATCTGGTTGAGCGACAGGTCGTGCACTTCCTGATCGATGGTCTGTTCGGCCATCACCTCGATGCCGTGCTCAAGAAGATACCGTACGGTCTCGGGCTGCGTGCTGTTCAGATTGCCCGTGGCGACCACGCGCGCGCCGCCGGAATGCAATGTGCGCAGCAAGACGGCCGTCTTGGGCTCGAGGTGAATGCCGGTCCCGATGGTCAGGTCCTGGAAGGGCTTGGTGCTGCTGAATTCCTGTTCGATCTGTGCGAGCAGCCTGCAGCCTTCCGAAACCCAATCGATCCGTGTCCGTGTTTGCAGATCCGTCATCCCACGCACCTCAAAACGCCAAGTCTAGAGCGTATCTGGCTTGGATTGAAGCATTTGATGGCGGAAAATCGGTCCATTCGGCTGGCCGCCACAGGCGGCGGGGGAAGCCCGCAGGACGGGCTTCCGCGGGGTATCTAGCGGAAGTTTTCCGGATTTCCGGGCACCAGGCGCGTGACGGTGCCGACCGACTTTCCATCGCCATCGATATAGGTCAGGACACCAGGCTCATGGGAGATCTTCCAATCGCCTTCCGGGCCGTTTTCCCATTTGACGTGATAGCCGTTCGGCAGGAGATGCCAGTCGCCGTTCATCTGCGGCCCGCCCGGCAACACCATGTGCATTCGGCTATCGTTTGCGTAGTAGATGACGGCGTCCGTATCCTGTCCGATATCGACATAATGTGTGGATCCGATTGTCAGAATTGCGAGTACCGCTTTTTCGAGTATGGCCATCAACAGCTCCCTTTGGTTTTCATATGCCGACCGCTTCGCTATGAAACCAGACATGGCTACGCCATGCGTGCCCCGGGGGGGCATGGTGGACTGGCTTCGATATGGATAGTCAAGCAGCTTGACTATATGCACGGAAAATGAAAAGGTCAAGTTGCTTGACTAAAGAGCATGACAAGGTGGGAAACAACCGCAGCCAGAGCCAGGAAGACCCGCATCCCGATCACATCGGATGGGACCTTTGGCGGGCGCGCGACCGCTGGAAACAGCGTTTCGTCAGTGGTATGCAGGACAGGGGCCACGGATGGTTTACCGAAGCCAGAGCCAACATACTGGGCCAGCTGCCGCGCAAGGGTCTGAAACAGTCGGACCTTGCCGCCCGGACGGGCCTGACCAAGCAGGCTGTCCAGCAATTCGTGGATGGTCTCGTAGACGAGGGGATCCTGGAACGCCAGCATGATCCGTCTGACGCGCGGGCAAGAATCGTGCGTCTGACCGCGGCGGGCCGTAGTGCCATGCAAGACGCGGACGTGGTCAAGGAAGCGGTCGAGCGAGCGTTCGCCCGGCGTTACACGGCAGAGGAATTTACCCGGTTCCGCGATCTGCTCAAACGCATTGCCGAGGACCCGGACGAGTGACGGTCAACCACCCGGAATTGAAATCGCTTCTTGCGCTCGATCCGGTACGGCGTTAACAGGTAGACATGACTGACGCACACAACATCAACATCATCTGGTGGCGGGCTCGCAATTAGCGGCCGCAGACAGTTGTGCGCAGAACCTGCAAAGCCGCTGAGGACCATCCCGGCGGTTTTTTTGTGCCGGGTTTCGGAATTTGAGGATCGGAAGAAATGACGGCGACAAAAACTGACGAAAACACCGAGATCATTGTCACGCGCGGCGGCGTCGAGATCAGCCGGACGCGGGAGGACACACCCTATGCGGACGCCATCGAGGCCTATGTTGACGGTCTCGACAGCCGCCGTGGCGCGGTCTTTTCATCCAATTACGAATATCCGGGCCGCTATACGCGCTGGGACACGGCGATCATCGATCCGCCGCTTTCGATCACAGCGAGCGGCCGCAACATGCGTTTCGAGGCGCACAATGAGCGCGGTGAAGCACTGCTCGACATGGTGGAACGGCGGCTGGGGCGCATCTCCGAGGCGTCGGTCGGCAAACGCACGCGCCGCGCCATTCCCCTGACGGTTTCCGGACCCAAACGCGCATTCACCGAGGAGGAGCGATCGCGCATCCCGACTGTCTTCACGGTACTGCGCCAGATCATGGATCTCTTCCACACCGAGGACGACAGCAATCTCGGCCTCTATGGGGCGTTCGGTTACGATCTCGCTTTTCAGTTCGACAATGTGCCGCAACATCTGGAACGGCCGGATGACCAGCGCGATCTTGTACTGTTTCTGCCCGACGAGATCCTGGTGGTTGACCACTATTCGGCGCGCGCATGGGTCGACCGATACGATTATTCGCGCCGCGGATTCACGACGCAGGGCAAGTCACGCGAGAGCGAAGCCGAACAGTTTGCCGCGTCTGACCAGGCACCGCCGCGCGCCGACCACAGGCCGGGTGAATATGCCGAGCTCGTGCGCAAGGCCAAGGAGAGCTTCAAGAAGGGCGACCTGTTCGAGGTGGTGCCGGGACAGATGTTCTTCGAGCGCTGCGTCAGCCCGCCCTCGGCGATCTCGCGGCGGCTGAAGGCGACCAACCCGTCGCCCTATTCCTTTTTCATCAATCTGGGGCAGGGCGAATATCTTGTCGGCGCCTCGCCTGAGATGTTCGTACGGGTCAGCGGACGGCGTGTCGAGACCTGCCCGATCTCGGGTACGATCAAACGCGGCGACGACGCGATTTCCGATTCCGAGCAGATCCTCAAACTGCTCAATTCCAAGAAGGATGAATCGGAACTGACCATGTGTTCGGATGTCGACCGCAACGACAAGAGCCGGGTCTGTGTGCCGGGTTCCGTGCGGGTGATCGGACGCCGCCAGATCGAGATGTATTCGCGTCTCATTCACACCGTCGACCATGTGGAGGGCCGTTTGCGCGACGGCATGGACGCTTTCGACGCGTTCTTGAGTCATGCCTGGGCGGTCACGGTTACGGGCGCGCCGAAACTGTGGGCCATGCGCTTCATCGAGGAGCACGAGAAGAGCCCGCGCGCCTGGTATGGCGGGGCCATCGGCATGGTCAATTTCAACGGCGACATGAATACCGGACTGACGTTGCGCACCATCCGCGTCAAAGACGGGATCGCCGAGGTCAGGGCCGGAGCGACGCTGCTTTTCGATTCCGTTCCCGAGGAAGAGGAAGCGGAGACGGAACTGAAGGCCTCGGCCATGCTGGCCGCCATCCGCGATGCCGGGCAAAGCAACGAAGCAGCTGCTTCGCGCAGCGCGGCCAAGGTCGGCGCGGGCGTGAAGATCCTGCTTGTCGACCACGAGGATTCCTTCGTCCACACGCTCGCCAATTATTTCCGCCAGACCGGCGCCGAGGTGACAACGGTGAGGACGCCGGTTGCCGATGCCGTGTTTGACGACGTCGCGCCCGACCTGGTGGTTCTGTCGCCGGGGCCGGGCAGTCCGAAGGATTTCGACACCAAGGCGACGATCAAGAAGGTGCGCAAGCGCGGGATCCCGCTATTCGGCGTGTGTCTCGGGCTGCAGGCGATCACCGAAGCCTATGGCGGTGAATTGCGCACGCTGGCGGTCCCAATGCACGGCAAGCCCTCGCGGATCAGGATCAATGATCCGGGCATCGTGTTCTCCGGCCTCGGCAACGAGGTGACGGTCGGACGCTACCATTCGATCTTCGCCGATCCGGCGACGCTGGCAAAGGAATTCACGGTCACCGCCGAGAGCGAGGACGGCACGATCATGGGCATCGAGCATGGCAAGGAACCCGTTGCCGCCGTCCAGTTCCATCCCGAATCCATCATGTCGCTCGGCCAGGATGCCGGCATGCGGATGATCGAGAATGTTGTTGCGCATCTGGTCAGAAAAGACGGCCACCGAGGCTGATAAGATCCGGCGAACGCGCTTGCAGTCGGAATAGGTAGGAACTATTCTTATTATTTCGTAACTCGTCAAACGGTGGAGGATTGCGCGCAATGGGCAAGATAACGATCTCGGTGCCGGACACGATGAACGAATATGTCAGAACACGTGTTGAATCCGGCCAATACGGCAATGTCAGCGAGTTTTTCCGCGATCTCGTGCGCAAGGATCAGGAGAGACAACTCGATGCCGCACGCGAACTCAACGACATGATGGAGCTTGCCGAGGCAAGCGGCGTAAGTTCGAAAACGGCTGGTCAAGTCCTTGCGGAGGCGCGAGAGGCAGCGCGCGCGCAAGGGCTGCTTGATGAGTAGCTATGCGCTTTCCCTGGCTGCAGAAGCCGATTTGCGGAATATCTACTTTTACTCCCTAGAACAATTCGGCTTTGCCCAGGCAGAGAACTACATGGAAGGTTTGGCAAAAGCGCTGTCGCTCTTGGCCGAAAACCCGAAGATGGGCCGAAGCTTTCAGAAAATTCGCGCCGGCCTGCGGCGGCATGTACACGCGCGCCACAGCATCTACTATCGTATCGAAGCAAACGGCATCCTGATCCTGCGAATTCTGGGTGTGGATCAAGATCCTGCAAGACACTTGTGATTGAAACGGCTCGCACCCGATAGCTCAATCCAATCTCAATCGCCGGCAGGACGGGTATCAAGACTGTTGCCGTCGACCGAAGTCGCGGGTATAACGGCGCCCATGATGATGGAAACGGTCAAAGCAGTGATCGACTTCGAGCAGGTACGCGCCGGTGCGCGGACCGTGCCCGCGCTTGACCTTTCGCTTCTTCTTCTCGGTCTTACTGGCGATCGTCGGGCCCGTTAGAGGAGCGTCCGGCGATCGGTTCGCCGCTGGCATGCGCTCCTTTCTTCTTTACAGATCAAGACCAATGGCCCTATGGCAAAGCCGGCCCGTTTCGCGTGAAGGCGAACGGCACGGCTCAGAGACGAACGAGAGAAACAATGACAACCACTGACCCGATTTCCGAGTCGCGAAAAGAAGCCGGCATGGCGCATGCCGCGCGCAAATACCAGCCCTATCTGCTGACCGGCCTGGACGACCGCACCTGGCCGTCCAAGCGCATCGAGAAGGCGCCGATCTGGTGCTCCGTCGATCTGCGCGACGGCAACCAGTCGCTGGTCAATCCGATGGGGCACGACCGCAAGTCACGTATGTTCCAGTTGCTGCTCGACATGGGCTTCAAGGAAATCGAGATCGGTTTCCCCTCCGCCTCGCAGACGGATTTCGATTTCGCGCGCTGGTGCATCGAAGACCATGACGTGCCACAAGATGTCTCCCTGCAGGTGCTGGTGCAGTGCCGGCCGGAACTGATCACCCGGACCTTCGAGGCGCTGGAAGGTGCGCACAGGCCGATCGTGCATTTCTACAATTCGACCAGCGAATTGCAGCGCCGCGTGGTGTTCGCCAAGGATGTCGCCGGGATCAAGCAGATCGCCGTCGATGCCGCCAAGATGGTCACCGACATGGCCGAAAAGGCCGGTGGGGGCTACCGGTTCCAGTATTCGCCGGAAAGCTTTACCGGCACCGAGCTGGAAGTGGCTTTGGAAATCTGTAACGCGGTCACCGAAATCGTTCAGCCGACCGCCGAAAACAAGCTGATCATCAACCTGCCGTCGACCGTCGAAATGTCGACGCCGAACATCTATGCGGACCAGATCGAATGGATGTGCCGCAATCTCGACAACCGCGAGAACCTGATCATCTCGCTGCATCCGCACAATGACCGCGGGACCGGCATTGCCGCGACGGAACTCGGCCTGATGGCCGGCGCCGACCGCGTCGAAGGCACCCTGTTCGGCAATGGTGAGCGCACCGGCAATGTCGACGTGGTGACGCTGGCGCTGAACATGTACACGCAAGGCGTCGATCCGAAGATGGACTGCACCGATATCGAGCGGATCAAGGCGGTCTATGAATATTCAAACCAGATGGTGATTCCCGAGCGCCACCCCTATGTCGGCGAACTGGTCTACACGGCCTTTTCCGGCTCCCACCAGGACGCCATCAACAAGGGCATGAAGGCGATCCGCGCCGCCAACACGGAAATCTGGGAAGTGCCCTATCTGCCCATCGATCCGCAGGATGTGGGCCGGACCTACGAGGCGATCATCCGCATCAATTCCCAATCGGGAAAGGGCGGTATCGCCTATGTCTTGCACGAGGATTACGGGCTGAACCTGCCGCGCGGCCTGCAGGTCGAGTTCCAGGGCGATATCCAGCGCATTACTGACGATGTCGGGCGGGAACTGCCGTCGAAGGAAATCTACGACCGGTTCCTGGAACGTTATGTCGAGCAGCCCGGCGCGCGGCTTTCCTATGTGGATCACCACACATTCCCATCGCTGGAGCACAAGGGCGTGCGCGAGGTGGAAGCGGTGATCCGCGACAATGGCGAGGAGATCAAGATCATCGGACAGGGCACCGGACCGATCGACGGGTTCGTCCATGCGCTCTCGCAGCATATCGGCATCGACATCACCGTCGCCGACTATTCGGAGCACTCGCTTCAGCACGGCGCCAATGCCGCGGCGATCTGCTACATGGAAATGGAGCATCCGGGCGGCAAGCTGTTCGGGGTCGGCATCAGCACCAATATCGTGGCGGCTTCGCTGGAGGCTGTCGTATCGGCGGCCAACCGTCTGCTCGAAAAGAAAAGTTAGGTGCCGCAAGGCTGCGGGTCTGAAGAAGGAACATTCATTTGAAGCCAGCAGCGGACGCGCAACTTCATGCCGTTGAGGACGGGCGGGGCGAAGGCGTACCGCTCGTCTTTCTGCATGGATTCGGTGCCAGTGCGGGCATGTGGTCGGACATTCAGCGGGCATTCGCCGGCGACCACGCGACCATTGCCTATGACCTTCCCGGACACGGACGTTCGATGCTTGCATCCGGTCTCGAACGGACCGGCAAGATGGCGGGTGCGATTGCGCGGGATCTCGAACAACGCGGTCACGGTCGCGTGCATCTTGTCGGCCATTCCATGGGCGGTTCCGTCGCCACGCTGATCGCTCTGCGCGCGCCGGGCAGGATCGCGTCCATGACGCTGCTTGCGCCCGGCGGATACGGGCCGGAGATCAATCACCGGCTGCTGCGGCGCTATGCTTCGGCGGGCACACGGTCCGAGATGCTGGCGGCGCTTGAAAACATGTTCGGCTGGAACAATGCGGTGCCTGACAAGCTGCTGGACGATCTTGTCGCGGCGCGCGGCGAACCGGGCGCGGCCGAAGGGCTTGGTGTCATTCTCGAAAACATGCTTCAGCGCGACGGCGACGATCTGTATCAGGGCACGTTCCGCCGGGCTGATCTCGCTGAATTGCAGATGCCGGTGAAGGTACTTTGGGGCACGCAGGATCGCGTTCTGCCGACGCGTCAGGCCCACCGGCTGCCGCCGATGTTCGCGGCCCATGTGTTCGAGAACACCGGGCACATGCTGATCGAAGAGCGCCCGGATGCGGTGATCTCGCTGATCCGCCAGAATATGCGGGCGGCCTGAGCCGGTCGCTCCGGGCAATTCCGGTGACCGACGCGAATGCCCGGGCGCAAAGCGCGATTTAATTTCCCACGCAGATACACTATGTTAAGGCACGGTTAACCATAGTTGACGGCGGAATTTCGAATGGACAAGGCCACGGAAAGCAGACGCCTTTCCGACGTCGTGCGCAAGGCCAGGATCGCGGCGGCGGAGCGCGAGGACGTCGTGGTCGAGATGCGTGACGCGGACCGCGCGCGCCTGGAATTGCTGGCCGATGAGCTGGAGCCGGTTTTCAAGGAAGTCCCCGCCGAGGACGATCAGTTCGATTTTTTCCTGTCCTCCGGCGAACAACCGCGCTTGTGGATCGATGCCATTGCCCATGTGCAGATGGGGCCGGACCGTCGCACCTATCGTTTCGTGCGCGATACGCGCTATGGCCGGGTCGTCATCGCCGAAAGCGCCGACCTGATGAGCGTCGCCGACAGCATCACCCATTATGTGGCGGAACGCATGGTTCAGCGACAGCGTTTCCTGGCCAGTGACACGGTCTATTCGACGGGTGCGCCGGGAAGCCAGGCGGACAAGAGCGGCGGCGATCAGAATGAGACCAGTCCGGCCCGACAGCAAGGTGTCAACACGATATCGAAAACTGGGGCTTTGCAGGCGTTGTCCTGGTTCGCCCTTGGGCTTGTTGTTGCCGCTTTGCTCATCATGGCGGTGTTCTGGGAACAACTGGCACCCGTTTTGGGCGCCGATTAGCGAAAATCGACACTGACTAAAGATCTTCCGAGTGGAACAGTTCGAATTTGCTGCTTTGGGCGTCCAGCCCGTGCCGCTCGAGCCGGCAGTTCCATTCGCCGGGACCGCCGCTGATGGTGAGCATATTGTAGCCCGACGCCGGTCTGTGGCCGCCCGGCGCCTCGCTGGCGGACGGAACGCAGACAACGGGCACGTCACCGCTTCTGCCGGGCAGGCGGTAGAGTGTTTCCAGATGTGTATGGCCATGAAGGACCAGTTCCGCGCCGGCTTCCTTGAGGACTTTCGAGAAACGCCCGATGCCGAGCATTCGCTTGTAGGATTGCGTAGCGCCGCGCACCGGCGGATGGTGGATCATGATGACACGGAAGAGCCCGTCATCGGCCGCCTGTCGAAGGATCGTGCGCAGCAGGCGCGCCTGGCGCCGATCGAATACGCCGCTTGCCATGAAGGGCGGTGTCGCATGGGCCGTGGAAACGCCGATGAGCGCCACATTGTCCCTTACGCGCAAATAAGGAAACAGGTTTTCGCCGGCGGAGGATGCAGGTTTGTCGTCGCCGAGCATGTAGGGCCGCCAGGCGCGGCAGGCGAGCTTAAAGGAACCCGGCACATAGGCGTCGTGATTGCCGGGCACGACCGAAACGAAGTCCGGTTCGCCGACATTTGCAAGCCAGCCGGCGACAGCATCCATTTCCGCCCTTGCACCGAGATTGACCAGATCGCCGGTGATGGCCAGGTGATCCGGGGCCGCCGACTTGATATCGTCCACCAGCGATTCGAGTATGTTGCCGAACAGGCGCTTGCGCCGGTTCCGGTGCCAGTTGATGTATCCCGTGATGCGTTTTGACGCGAGCTCACGCGGTGTCAAGCGCGGCAACGGGCCGAGATGGATGTCGGAGATATGGGCAAGTCGGAACATGGGGCTGGACATAGCCGCCCGGCAACGATTGGGCAAGGAACGGCGCATGGATCGCCGCCACCGTACCCCGCGCCCGGCCGACGCAACCTTGCCCAAAAGACATATCAGTGGCTGCTCAACCGGTTGTTCGCCGCGCAGCGGCCCCTGACGCTCGGGGTTCGCGCGGCGGCGTTCGATCGCGCCGGCAGGATCTTCCTGGTCCGCCACACCTATGTCCGTGGCTGGTACATGCCCGGCGGCGGCGTCGAGGTCGGCGAAACGGTCTATGATGCGCTTGAGCGTGAATTGGCCGAGGAAGGAAACCTCGCCATGGCTGAGCCGCCGCAGCTCTTCGCGGTCTATCACAACAACCGCAGCAGCCGGCGCGACCATGTGGTGTTTTTCACCTGCAAGAATGTTTCCCAGAGCGAGATCCGACGGCCGGACCTGGAAATCGCCGATTCCGGCTTTTTCGCGCTCGATGCGCTGCCGGAGGGCGTGACCGGCGCGACGCAAAGGCGGCTTGCGGAACTGTCCGGTGACGTCCCGCCCGACAGCCGCTGGTAACATGCTCTACAGCGCGTCGCGGCCGTGCGGCGTCGACAGGTCGAGTTCCGGACCCTTGGGTACGATGCGGGTCGGGTTCACCGTCTCGTGGCTCATATAGTAGTGGTTCTTGATGTGCGTCATGTTCACGGTATCGGCGATACCGGGCATCTGGTAAAGCTCGCGCAGATAGCCCGACAGGGCCGGATAGTCCTGGATGCGGCGCTTGTTGCACTTGAAGTGGCCGACATAGACGGGATCGAACCGCACCAGCGTGGTGAACAGCCGCCAGTCAGCCTCGGTTACCCGGTCGCCCATGAGGTAGCGCTTTTGCGAAAGACGCTCCTCGACCATGTCGAGCGTTTCGAACAGGGCGTCGAAGGCCTCTTCATAGGCTTCCTGCCTGGTGGCGAAACCGCATTTGTAAACGCCGTTGTTGATGTTGTGGTAGATCGGCTCGTTGATCGCGTCGATCTCGGCGCGCAGGTCCTGCGGGTAAAGATCAAGTGCCGCGTCGACACCATCAAGCCCGTTGAAGGCGCTGTTGAACATGCGGATGATTTCGGAGGATTCGTTGGAAACGATCGTGTTTTGCTTCTTGTCCCACAGGACAGGTACCGTGACGCGGCCCGTATAGACCGGATCGGCGGCGGTATAGACCTGCCACATATTGCTTGATCCGTGGATCGCATCGGCCGTCGCACCGTCGCTTTCGCTGAATTCCCAGCCGCCATCGCCCATGAAGTAGTGGACGACGGAGAGCGAGATATGTTTGTCGAGACCCTTGAGGTTGCGCACGATCAGCGTGCGATGAGCCCAGGGACAGGCATAGGAGATATAGAGGTGGTAGCGGCCCGACTCGGCCTTGAAACCATCCCGTCCGGCGGCGCCGGCGCTGCCGTCTTCCGTTACCCAGTTGCGGAACTGCGAATCGGCGCGTTTGAAACGCCCCTGGCTCTTCCTGGTGTCGTACCAAACATCGTGCCAGACGCCGTCAACGAGCATGCCCATGGTGGTTCTCCCTTGTTCCGACGCAAGATAGGGTGCCGGCTGGCGCAAGCGAAGGCGGATTGATTGAACAGTGTGTTTTGCATTGCAATTGCCTTGAGCTTTGTGCTATCCGCGCTGAACGGACGAAAAGGCATGACCATGAACCATACCGGACAGCTGCGACGACGCTGATTTTTGTACGCCCCACGGGCGTGTTTTGTCGTGTCCAGCTGCAAGAAAACCGGGTTCAACCATGTCTGCGATCAAGCCTGTCTATCTGAACGAGACCCTCTCGCACCATCCGATCATCGATGCCATCAATGATGAGGCTTTCGGGCCGGGACGCTTCGTGCGGGCTGCGGAGCGAGTGCGCGAACAGGGGCCGCATGACGCGAACCTGTCCTTTGTCGCGGCGGTCGGCGAAGAAATTGTCGGGTCGGTGCGCATGACGCCGGTAACCGCCGGAGATGTTGCGGGGCACCTGCTCGGCCCGCTCGCGGTGCGTCCGAGCTTCAAGAATCTCGGTATCGGCAAACAGCTTGTCAGGATCGCCGTGGCCGCCGCCCTGGAAGCCGGCAGCGAGGGTGTCATCCTTGTGGGCGATCCACCCTATTACAGCCCGCTCGGCTTTGAACCGGTACGCGTGCGGCTGAGCTTCCCGGGCCCGGTCGATCCGAACCGGATCCTCGTTGCCCCGAAAGGCACGGAAATCCATGACCGGCTCGAAGGTGCCCTGAACTGGCGGTCGGAACCGGCGGTCACGGCTCAACAGCGTTGATCCTGCAGACACCTATGCTGCGCCAATGGAAGATATCGCCCAGTGAGCCTTGATAATCAGGGTGTTCGCGACACCCTGACTAGCGTTCATTCCCGTTCGCGGAAGTAATATTGTCGGTGCGCGCCATCAAACAGGCCCGATTTCATACAGCACCGCTTGAAATCTTCGTCCTGATCCGCAGGGGCAGGGGTCGTTGCGGCCAAGTTTTTCAACAAGTTCCACGTCGCCGTGTACAAATCGCTCACCGCGTTTGACGTTGGTCTCTGAGGGGTATGATTTGCGGCGCTTGCTGGTGACCTCAAAAGGACGGCAAGCGGTCGAGGTCGCGATAACGGGCCATTTGAGCCTCCCGTTTTTGATTGGCGAAAATTCCGGACCACCCGGAGCCGCGCTTCTCGCACAGTTGCAACGGAATGAAAAGCGAATTTGTTCTAACGCCCCTCGCGGAACCAGGTGCTGCCGAGCGCGAGGAAAAGCAGGGCAAGGCCGAAGAAGCCGGCGAAGAGCTGCAGGCGATTGACGCCCTTCAACTCGGTCTCGCCGGTCATTTTCAGCACCATGCGGTCTCCGGACGCACGCACGTTGCCCTTGATGGGTAGAACGGACGGAAGCGATACGCTGGAGCCGTCGGCGGAGACGCGCCGAACGGTGCCGCCGGTGGCTTCCGCCAGCGGGCGCAGCAGCTCGGTCGTCGAAACTGTTGCGGTGAATTCCGGCGCGTTGACCGCGCCGACATGGACGAGCGCGCGCATTTCGCCGTTTGCGATGTCGAAGAGACCGCTTTCATCGACCGGCAGTTCGGCCTCGAACAGACCGTCGGCGGCTTCAGAGAGCGGCACTGTCAGCGTGTCGCCGGTGGGTGTCGTCACGGTTGCGGGCGGGACTTCCTCGGCCATGGTCTGGCGGGTGATCGTCAGGAGGTTGCCGCGTGCGGCCGCGCGCAGCGATTCCTCTTCGAGCGTCGGTTCCTTCATGAGCCAGTGGGCAATGCGCCGGTAAAGCGCCACATGGGGTCCGCCGCCCTCGAAGCCGCGCGCCCAGAGCCATCCGTGATCGGACATCAGCATTGCAACGCGGCCCTCACCGACCCGGTTGAGGATCAGGAGCGGTGCGCCGTCCGGCCCCTCAAGGATCGTATCGTCTTCCGGCGCATCCACCGAAATGGCCCGGAACCAGCGGCCCCATTGCGGCGGCTCTTCGGCCGAGCCGGGCAGATCGCGGGTCACCGGATGCCGCTTGCCGGCATCGCTGAGGCGCGGGTAAAAGCCGACTTCGGCGATATCGCCGGTCGGCACGGCCGGCAGGACCGGCGCGAGCGGCGTCGTCGCGATGGAATCGCGGCCGGCATGTTCGGGGCCCGCCGCTATCAGCAGCGCGCCGCCGCCGTCGACATATTGCGAGATATAATCGTAATAGAGGACCGGCAGCACGCCGCGCCGCTGGTAGCGGTCGAAAACGATCAGGTCGAATTCATTGATCTTTTCGACGAAGAGTTCACGGGTCGGAAAGGCGATCAGCGACAGCTCGTCGATCGGCGTGCCGTCCTGTTTCTCCGGCGGTCTCAGGATGGTGAAATGCACGAGATCGACGGCGGTATCGGATTTCAGCAGATTGCGCCAGGCGCGCTCGCCGCTGTGGGGCTCGCCCGAAACCAGCAGGACGCGCAGATTCTCGCGAATGCCGTCCAGCACGGCGACGGCCCGGTTGTTGGCAAGGGTGATCTCGCCCGCCAGCGGCTCGACCTCAAGCTCAATGATGTTGTCGCCGGCCCTTTCCACCTCGATGAAAAGCGGCAGCGCTTCGCCGACCGGTGCGAGTTCGGTGCTGTAGACCTCGCCATTGACGCGGACGGTGACCTCGGTGACCTGCCGTGTCGCCGCGCCCTCATCGAGGACCCGGTAGCTGATTTCCTGGGGTTCGCCGACAATGCCGAAGCGCGGCGCATTGACCAGTTCGATGCGGCGGTCGACCTCGCCGGCCGAGCCGGTGATGAGGCCGTGAAGGGGTGCGTCAAAACCCAGTTCGGAAGCCGATTCCGGGATGTCGTGCACCTGCCCGTCGGTGATCATGATGGCACCGGCGACACGCGATGTCGGAACATCCTCCATTGCCGAGGAAAGCGCATCGAAAAGGCGCGTCGACGGTGTTTCGGTGAAACTGTCATTGCCGACCTCCACCGTGCGCACATCCAGCCGCTGAAAGCGCGACAACTGGTCCTGCAGCCGTTCAAGCGTGGCATCCGTCGCCGCGGTGCGCTCGTCGGACGCCTGGCTCTGGCTGCGGTCGACAATGATTGCGACGATGCTGTCGAGCGGCTCGCGCTCGGTCTGGAGTATCACCGGATTCAGCAGTGCCAGGCACAAAGCCGCCAGGGCGCAGATGCGGAAGAGCGCGCCGCGGACCTTCTGCCAGATGCTGAAAGCAGCGAGCGCTGCTGCCAGAGCAGCCAGCACTGCTATGTAAAAGACAGGTAGGAGCGGAGCAAACTCGATCGTCATCTACTGCCCCAATCGCTCGAGCAGGGCCGGAACGTGGACCTGGTCGGCCTTGTAGTTGCCGGTCAGCATATACATCATGATGTTGACGCCGGAACGGTAGGCGTGTTCGCGCTGCACCGGATCCGGCGGGACGGTCGGATAGACCGGGATGTTGTTCTCATCGACCGCCCAGGCGCCGGCAAGGTCGTTGCCGGTGATGATGATCGAGGACACGCCGTCGCCGCCTCTGGCCGGCCTGTTGTCGGGATTATCGGTATCGAGAAGCGCTTCCACCCAGAGCGGGCTGCCGCGGTAGCGGCCCGGAAACTCGTTCAGAATATAGAATGCCTTGGTGAGCACATGGTCCTGCGGCACCGGCTCCAGTGCCGGGATGTCGAGTTCGGCCAGAATGGCGCGAAGGCGCGCCGTTTCCGGCGATACGACACCGGCTGCGCTCAGACCGGCCAGCGCATCGCGCGTGTCGAAAAGCACCGTTCCGCCGTTCTTCATGAAGGTGTCGACACGGGCAATCGCTTCGCGGCTGGGCGGGTCCGTATCGACGGTGATCGGCCAGTACAGCATCGAATAGAGTTCCAGCGGATCGTTCTCGATGTCGACGCCGACGGGCTCGCCCGGCTCCAGCGAGGTGCGGTAGGTCAAAAAGCGCGTCATGCCGTTGAGACCGAGGCGGCTGGTCCGGTCGGTGCGGCGGTCGCCCGTTACGACATAGGCAAGATGGGTGCGGTCGAGCGAAGCCAGGATCTCGGCATCGCCCGGCTTTTCATCGGCGGCGTTTGCCGGCTCGGCGGCGGTCATGAAGCCGACGGACAGGACCAAGAGGCCCGCACCGGCCGCTGTCTGTGCCCGGCGCATGTTCAGCCTGGAGAAGGCGCCGGACATAAACAGGACGATGATCGTGTCGGCCATGAGCAGCAGAAGCGCGGCGGTCAGCAGATAGGGCGCGAGATCGATGCTGGCGCTGCGCATATACTCCGAGCGCACCAGCGGTCCGGAATAGTCCGGCAGATCGAAAGCCATCAGCGCATCGCCGTCGCGCATGAGATTGAGCGCGACGAAGCCGCTTTCCGTTCCGTAAAGGCCGGGCGGATTGTCGAAACTGACCGGCGGCAGCGTTCCGGAGCGGACCTTGAGCGGCTGCACCGCGCCGGACGGCGTGGTTATGGACCCGTTTGCCGCCAGCAGCCGGTAGGGCGGCAGGATCACTTCCTCGACAACGCCCTGCGCACCGATGGTGGAGCGCGAAAGAAGGATGGACCGGCGCAGCATTTCCACGAAATGACCGGAGATGGGAAGGTTGGACCAGGTTGCCTCCGCAGTGACGTGAAACAGGATGATGCGGCCGTCTCCGAAGGCCCGGCTGGTGACGAGCGGGGTACCGTCGGCAAGACTTGCCCAGGTCCGGGCACCCAGATCGGGTGACGGTTCGGCAAGCACTTGCCGGTTGACCGTCACGTCGTCCGGCCGACTCATGCCGGCAAACGCGCCCTGTTCGGAAAACGCTGCAAGCGGCTGCGGCTCGCTCCAGGAAAGCGCTCCGCCAAGCGCCCGTTCGCCGCGGCGCAGATCGACCGGCACGAAAGGATCGCTGCTGTCGCCGCCGGCCAGTCGCGGGCCGGCAAAGCGCAGCAGCAGGCCGCCATCGGTGATCCACTCCAGCAACAGGTCCTCGACCTCATCGGGAACGGTGCCCACATCGGCCATGACGATCACCGATGGGCGCTGTTCGACCAGTTCCGCGATCGCGCCGCCGAGTTCGGAATCTTCCGGCACGATCAGATCGGCAAAGGGCTCCAGCGCACGGGTCAGATAATAGAGCGGCGATAGAAGCGGCTGCGACAGATCGAGCGGTTCGGCGGATAACAGTCCGACGCGCCGCCGCCTGGCACTCTCATCGAGCAGGTAACGTGCCCCTGCATTGGACAGGCCATCGACCGAGATGTTGGCAAAGTCGTTGCGCAGTTCGAAGGGCACGGTCAAAAGCGCCGTGCCCAGCGAGGCGCCAGATTCGAAGACGAGCTGCCCGTTGGCAATCGGCCGGCCCTGACTGTCATTCGCGGTGACCGCGCGGCTCTCCGGGTGGTCGGTATCCGTGCGTTCGGCCGTCACCGCAAATCCGTTGGCCTCGTTGCTGGCGGAAACAAGCGCCAGGGTTCCGTCGGTCATGTTCTGGAAGAGCAACACATCCTGCTGCGGCGCGCGTTCCAAGAGCGCCTGCCACTGGTCGGTGGCGGCTTCGCTCGTCAGGCCGGACGACAGGATGGCGAGCGTTCCGACAGAGCTGTTTTCCAGCGCCGTCTGGAGCGCGGCCAAGGCATCTTGCTGGCTCCCGTGCAACGGGCGGGCGACGGCCGCCTGAAGGCGTTCGCGTGCACGGGCCGGCGTATCCGGCGTGGCGTTGTGCGTATCTTCGGCGGTAAAGACGATGGAGACGGGCAGGTTCCGCGCTTCGGCATCGTCGATGAGTTCGCCGGCAACCGAAATGCGCTCCTGCCAGTCGGTGGCGGTCGACCAGCCATTGTCCATGACAAGAACAAGCGGTCCTTCCGCGCTGATCTGGATTTCGCGCGGGTTCATGACCGGCTGCGCGAGTGCGAAGACGATGAGAGCGGCGATCAGCAGCCGCAGGGCGGTCAGCCACCAGGGGCTCTTGGCCGGCGTTTCCTCTTTCTTGAGGACCTTGGCAAGGATGCGCAGCGGCGGGAACAGTTCGGTCTTCGGCCGAGGCGGCGTCAGGCGCAGCAGCCACCAGATGACCGGCAGCAGGGCGAGGCCGAACAGCAGCGCGGGAGCCCCGAAGACGATGGGCAGCGCGCTCACGACGCGACCTCGCGAACGCCGCCGCCGGGCACGCCTGACAGGTGCGTGTGCAGCGCGACCAGCGCTGTCGATGCCGGCTGGTCGGTGTGGTGGGTGATGAAATTCCAGCCCAGACGCCTCAGGCTCTCGGCAATGCCCTCACGGCGCGCGAGATAGGTCCGGCGGTATTCTTCGTTCAGCGTTTCGGCACGGCCCGCCGTCAACTTGCCGCCGGTTTCGGGATCAATGAATTCGGTGCGGCCGCGATAGGGGAACACCTCCTCGACCGGATCGCATATCTCGAGGATATGGCCGCGAATACCGCGTTTCGCAATGGGCGCGAGCCTCTCGATGACGGCTTCCGCCGGATCGAGGAAATCCGAGATCAGAACCAGGTCGCTGTGGCGGTTGATCTGGGAAACATCGGGGAAATGCGCCTTGTCCCGGTGCAACTCGATGGCTGCCGCCAGCCGTTCCGCCGCGTTGCGCGCGGCAACGGGCTCCAGAACGCCGGGGGAGGCGATCCGCTCGCCGGAACGCGCCAGAATCTCGGCAACGGCCAGAAGGATGACCATGGCCCGGCTTTGCTTGGAAACCGGTGCAAGCGATGATTTGAAGAGCATCGATGCCGATGAGTCGCACCATAGCCAGACCGTGTGGGCCGCTTCCCATTCCCGGTCGCGCACATAGGTGTTGTCGTCGCGGGCCGAGCGGCGCCAATCAATGCGTGAAAGGCTCTCGCCTTCCACATAAGGCCGGAACTGCCAGAAATTTTCGCCGATGCCGCGCTTGCGCCGGCCGTGCCAGCCGGCGATTACCGTGTTGGCGACCCGGTGGGCCTCCACCAGCAGATCGGGGACGTAGGCGGCGCGCTGCCGCGCCCGGGCCAGCGCGGGTGTCGTCCCGACGGCTTCCGTCGCTTGTCCGATCGCGGCCAAAGTCGATCAGTCTCCGCTCATATTGCTGACCAGGCCTGCGATGACATCGCGGACATGCATACCTTCGGCGCGGGCGGCGAATGTCAGCGCCATGCGGTGCTGCAGGACCGGTTCGGCGAGGGCCCGCACATCGTCGACCGAGGGGGCAAGCCTGCCGTCATAGAGGGCTCTTGCGCGCACGCACAGCATCATTGCCTGGCCGGCGCGCGGACCGGGGCCCCATGCGACGTGGCGGTCGGTTTCCTCATTGCCGTTGCCGGGCCGGGCCGAGCGGACAAGTTTGAGGATGGCGTCGATGACGTTTTCGCTGACCGGCATGCGGCGTACCAGTGCCTGGATTTCCTGGAGGCGCGCCGCGGAAATGACGGGCGCCGCCTGTTTTTCGGCAAGTCCGGTCGTTTCCAGCAGGATACGCCTTTCGGCCTCGATTTCGGGGTAAAGCACGTCAACCTGCATCAGGAAGCGGTCGAGCTGGGCTTCCGGCAGCGGATAGGTCCCTTCCTGCTCGAGCGGATTCTGTGTCGCCAGGACATGAAACGGTTCGGGCAGGTCGTGATGCGTGCCCGCGACGGTCACATGGTATTCCTGCATGGCCTGCAGCAGCGCCGATTGTGTACGCGGTGAGGCGCGGTTGATCTCGTCGGCCATCAGAAGCTGGGTGAAGATCGGGCCGGCAACAAAACGGAAGGAGCGCTTGCCGTCGGCATCCTGGTCCATGACCTCCGATCCGAGGATGTCTGACGGCATCAGGTCCGGTGTGAACTGGATGCGGTTGTCGGTGAGGCCGAGAACCGTACCGAGGGTGCCGACGAGCTTGGTCTTTGCCAGACCCGGAACGCCGACAAGCAGCGCATGGCCGCCCGAAAGCACCGCCAAAATGGTCTGTTCGACAACGTTCTGCTGGCCGAAAATGACCGTGCCGATTTCACGCCTGATCGATGCAATGTCCTCAAGAGCCGCCTCGGCGGTCTCGATCACCGCTTTTTCGTCCAGCGCGGGATCGGTATTCTCAACGACGCCCATATGGCAATCTCCGTCTCTTTGTTTCCGGACTCACTTCCCATATATCACTCATTATCCACTATTTGGTGCGCATCGGATAACCATCAATGGAAAATACTGAGCTTTATCCCTATGAATCGCATGATTAGCCTAGCATCTTAAGTGATATTGTTGTGAGCGGGTCTGTTACGTAACAAACCCTAGTCAGGAAGCTGGACCAGACAATGGCAGAAGGTGAAATCGCCGCGGCCTGCGATGCGACCTATCTCGAATCGCTGATTTCCCGGGCGGCGCCGACCGACAGGGGGCGTCCGCCCGTCGATCTGTGGAACCCGGAATTCTGCGGCGATCTGGACATGGAAATCCGTGCGGACGGTACCTGGTTCTATCTCGGAACGCCGATCGCGCGGGCGCCGCTGGTGCGGCTGTTCTCAACCGTCTTGCGCAAGGATGAGGACGGCGAGACCTATCTTGTCACGCCGGTCGAAAAGCTGCGCATCACCGTCGAGGACGTGCCGTTCATTGCCGTCGAAATGAGCGCCGATGACCGCGACGGGGAGCAGGTGCTGACGTTTCGCACCAATGTGGGCGACGTCGTCGAGGCCGGCCCCGATCATCCGCTGCGCTTCGAGGTCGCCGGCGAGAACCAGCAGCTCAAGCCCTATCTGCATGTGCGCGGCAGGCTCGAAGCGCTGGTCAGCCGCCCGCTGATGTACGATATCGTCGAACTCGGGCAAAGCCAGCCGGTGGGTGGCATCGAAATGTTCAGCATCAGTTCGGGCGGCGCTCACTTCCCGATCATGCCGATGGATCGCCTTGAGGCCATGCTGCAATGAAAATGACGACCGGCGAGGTGTTCAGCGCCGCGAGTTTTCGCGAAAGGGCGGCGCGCGAAAGCGGCGAGGACGACCTGCGCGGCTATGGCGACCATGTACTGAACGCCGATATCATACAGCGGCTGGCGAGCGAGCCGCTCCGCGAGGCAGCCGTGCTCGTACCGCTGGTCGACCATGGCTCGCACACCGATATTCTGCTGACCCAGCGGACCGCCAATCTGCGGACCCATTCGGGTCAGGTCGCCTTTCCGGGCGGTGCCATCGATCCGGAGGACGGATCGGCCGAGGTTGCCGCGATGCGCGAGGCGGAAGAGGAGATCGGCCTGCCGCGCGATTTTGTCGAGCCGGTCGGACGGTTGCCGCAATATCTGACAGTGTCCGGCTTTCGCATCACGCCGGTGCTGGCGGTGGTGCGCGAGAACTACCCCATGCAGATCAACCGGCACGAGGTCGAGGATGCCTTCGAGGTGCCATTTTCCTTTTTGATGGACCCGTCGAACCACATCCGCGAGAGCCGTGTCTGGGAAGGCAAGGAGCGGCATTTTTATACAATGCCCTATGGGCAGCGCTACATCTGGGGCGTGACCGCCGGTATTCTGCGCACACTTTATGAAAGGCTCTATGCATGAGCGGCAGTCATGGGCAGAGAACCATCGCCGACGCGGACTGGTTCCGGGCGCGACGCCTGCGCCGGGTCCTGGATGTGTTGAACGCGGATGGCGGCGAGGCGCGTATTGTCGGTGGCGCGGTGCGCAACACGCTGATGGGTCTCGATGTCGGCGATATCGATATCGCCACGACGCTGCGCCCGGATGAGGTTGTTGAACGGGCCAAAGAAGCACGCATCAAGGCGGTTCCGACGGGGATCGACCACGGGACGGTCACGCTGGTTGTCGAAAGTGTGCCCTATGAGGTAACGACGCTGCGGGCCGATATCGAATCGCATGGCCGGCATGCCACGGTCGCCTATGGCGCCGACTGGAGCGTTGATGCGCACCGCAGGGACCTGACAATCAACGGGCTTTATGCCGACCGGGACGGAAACGTAATCGATCTGGTCGGCGGCCTTGCCGATATAGAAACGCACACGGTGCGTTTCATCGGCGATGCGGCAACGCGCATCGAGGAAGACTATCTGCGTATCTTAAGGTTCTTCCGGTTCTTTGCCTGGTATGGCGGCGGTCGCCCCGATGCAGAAGGTCTCAAGGCCTGCGCACGACTGAAATCGGGACTTGACGGCCTTTCCGCCGAGCGCGTCTGGTCGGAACTCAAACGCCTGCTGGCGGCGCCCGATCCATCGCGGGCGCTCCTGTGGATGCGCCAGAGCGGTGTCTTGAGCGAGATCCTGCCGGAATCGGAAAAATGGGGCATCGACGCGATCTTCGGTGTCGTTGAGACGGGTGCGGCCCTGAAGTGGCCAAGCGATCCCTTGTTGCGGCTGATGGCGATCGTGCCGCATCATGGGGAGCGCCTGGACGCCATGGCGAGCCGGCTGCGCATGTCGAACAGTGAGCGCAAGCGGCTGGTCGAGTGGGCCGGGCAACCCCCGGTTCCGGAGGCGCTTGCCGATACGGCTTTGCGACGGTTGCTTTATCGCGGCGACAAGCAGGCGGTCACCGACAAGATCCGCCTGCAATTCTGCGCCCGGCGCAAGGCTGCCGAACAGGATGATGAAGCGCTCAAGGGCGCGGCGGCGCTGTCGCGTCTGCTCAAGGTCGCGGACGATTGGGCACGGCCGGATTTCCCGGTTTCCGGTACGGATCTGCTCGAGGCGGGCCTTTCTGCCGGGCCGGATGTCGGCGCGGCGATGAATGCGCTGGAGGAGGCGTGGATCGACAGCGACTTTTCCCTCACGCGCGCGCAGCTTCTGGAGAAGGTTGCGCCATGAGCGGTCCGGTGCCCTCGGCGGACGAGGTCCGGCAACATCTGAAAGCCCTTATCGGCGCGCAGGGGGTTGAACTTTCCGATTACAAGGACTGGCTCGTGACGGATCAGGCATTGCCGGCGATCCGTGGCAACTGGACCCACCAGATCGGCAATCAGGAGATCGGCCGGCTGGATATACAGGTGCTGTCGGACGCAGAGCGGGTGATCGAGGAATCCTTCGCCGGAATGGGTGCCGATGGCGAGCGCTACACGGACGCGCTGCAGAATTTCCAACTCGGGTCGCTGCACGTGTTGCTCTCGGCCTTGTGGTCGAGGCCGCATGAGAGCGTCGTGATTCAGGAATGGCAATCACCGCATGGCAGGTGGACCGCGCATGTCGGCGAATTCGTCTCGCGCTGTCTCGGCCCGGAGGAAGTCAGTTTTCCGCCCGATCTGCTGCATGTGATCAGAAACACGCTGATGCGCACCGAACTTGCGCCCGAAGTGCACTGGCTTCGCACCTTTTACTGCAAGCCCGGCGGTGGCGACACGGTTGTCGAGGTCCTGCTCGACAACGAGGACTGGGCCGCCGGCAAGAAGGCCGTTTCGGAGGCGATGTGGCCTGCCAGCGAGTATTATTACAGCCTGCGCAATTTCATTGTCCTGGTGCCGCAGGCCTGAAAGCGCGGCGATCGCTCAATTGCAGCTTCGGCAACCATCCTCAGACATAGGCGTAGGCGCATGTCGCGCCGGCGCAGATCTTGGGATTGCCCGCCTGACGGATGTCGATCCTGGCAGTGGCCATGCGCCGGCCGTTTGACAAAAGCGTGACGGTTGCTTCCACATCGCCGGTCATGACCGGCCGCATGAAATGGGTGGTCATGTCGACCGTGGTCATGATGCGCTCGTCATTGTTGTGGCCGATCAGGGCAAGGACGCCGATCGTATCGGCAATCGCCGACAGCGCCTGGCCGCAGACGATACCGCCCGTGCGGGCCAGCGTGTCGCTGGCCGGTATTTTGAAGACGGCGCCAGTTTCGGTAACCGCCACCGGCTCGATGCTCAGTTGCTGCACCCAGGGCGCGAAGGCCTCGGACAAAAAGGCCTTCATCCGAACGATTGCATCGTCATCTGCTGTCACGGTGTCCTCCCAGAAAGTCCGGTCCATCAGCCGGGTTGCATGACCGTGCCGGACAATGCGGTTGTTTGATTCCGAACCGATAGCACGGTGGAGCAGGAATTTCGACGACGCCGGGAGAAATCGGATGGTTTGATCCGACAGGGCACAGTCAGGTCAAAGAGGCAGATGGCAGAGCACGCCCGCGTGCGTGTTTCGGCGGACTTTTGGCCTTATACTGTCTGGAACTTGATGAAGCACTGTCTTGACCGGGCCTGTTCAGCCATTGGCTGCAATAATTTCGACGAAAATTTACCCGCATAACTAATATTTTGGATCCAAAGACATGTTATTTGTTATGTAATTAATATATTGTCTTTATATTTTTCTCAATTATAACAATATCTTATCTCTGCATTAATATCACTTTAAGGTGACGAATGTACAACCTTAAGGTGATATTCGTATGTAGAGGGGCGACATATGTTGACGCGCAGTACCCAAAGAGTGCTTTTCGCATTGGTTGTTCTGTTCTGGGCACCTATAACAGCCATTGCACAGGATTGGACCGCGCACCGGGTCAGCAAACCTGCCTATTTTACGGTCGATAGCAAAAACTGGTTCGCCATCCGCCGTGGCATGCGGCTGCCCGACGCAGCATGGATCCACACCGGGCGACGTGGGCGGCTTCAGCTCAGACGTGGCGACGAAATGATCATGTACAAGCCGAATACGCTGGCCGCGTTGATCAATCGTGGCCGGGTCGCGGGCAAAACGGAACTTCGCCAGCGCTTCGGCACGCTGATTCTCGATGTTGAAACCCGCAATCATCAGCATGTCAGAGTCGACACGCCGTTCCTGGCCGCGGTGGTCAAGGGCACGCGGTTTTCGGTCCACGTGGATTCGCGATCCGCCCAGGTTTCCGTAAAGCGCGGTCTGGTTGAAGTCTCGCCGTCCAGTGGCGGCAAGGCCGTAAATGTGCGTTCCGGTCACACGGCTACCGTCTCAGGTGCCAATATGGCCGAAGTTTCCGTCGTGAGGACAGACGCGAAGTCTTTCGCTGCCAGTTCAGGCCGGGTTGGCAATGAAGATGGCGATGGCGGCCGGGAATACAGTGGAGGTCGGACCGGGGACGGTGGCACAGGTGATACTGGCGGCACAAGCGGTACCGGAGGAACCGGCGGCACCGGAGGAACCGGCGGCACCGGGGGAACCGGCGGAACTGGTGGTACCGGGGGCACAGGCGGTGGCGGAGATGGTGATGATGATGATGATGATGATGGCGACTGATCTTCTTTGTCCGCCCGTCGACGGCTGCGGAAAGCGGTGACGACCTTCACGCCCAATATGGTGCGCGTCATCGCGCCGGTGATCCTTTGTCTTGGCGTGATCTGGTTGCATGCAATCGGTGCTTTTGATGGCCTGCGAAATGGCATCGAGGAAAGGCGGGCACAGTTCGCAGCGCGGGCTGCCACGGGTGAAATAGCCTTTGTCGCCATCGATCAGGAGAGTTTGCGGCAAATCGGCGTCTGGCCATGGCCACGATCGGTGCATGCCCGTTTGATCGATGCGCTTGTCGCGAACGAAGCAGCGGATATCGTTTTCGACATCGATTTCAGCAGCCGCTCCACCGCCGGCGAGGACGAAAGGCTGCTCGAATCATTGCAAGCGGCTGGTGGGTCGGTGGTGTTCCCCACATTCGCACAGCCGGACCGCGTCGACGCGTCCGGCATGGCGCGCCTTGCCCGCACACTGCCGCATGAAATGTTTCGCGATGACATCTGGCTGGCAAGCGTTCAGGTCGTGCCCGACGCGAACGGGCAAGTCCACAATCATGACTTTGGCGTGCGAGTAGGCGATGAGATCATTCCTTCCGTCGCCGCGATCCTGGCAGGTGTTCCGGAGATGAAGACCGACCGGTTCCGGATCGACTTCTCCATCGATCCGGGTTCTGTGCCGACCTACTCCGTGACCGATCTGCTTGCCGGCAAGGTTCCCGATGGAGCGCTGCGCGACAAATCCATCATTGTCGGGGCGCACGCGCTGGAGTTGAGAGACACCTTCGCTGTTCCGGTGCACGCACTGATTTCGGGCCCGCTTTTGCAGGTGCTGGCTGCTGAGACGTTGCTTCAGGACCGCATCTTGATGCCGTCGAGCATCTGGCTGGACGGTGCGCTGGTGCTCTTGGCGCTGGCCGTGATGCTTGTATCGGCGCGTATCGGCCTTGCCTACCGGCTGATTGCGCTCGCGACGCTGGCCGTGTTCCTGGAAGCCGCCGGATTTTTCCTGCAAAAGGATCTTGCCATTGTTGTTTCGACCGCGCCGGCTCATGCCGCCATCGCCGTATTGATGTTGATTGCGGTTGCCAGTGAATTCAACCTCAAGTCTCTGCTGCTGCACCTCTCGCGCATTGAAAACCTCAATACGAAGCGGGTGCTCGGCCAGGTCTTCGCGGACAGCGCCGACGGATTCCTGATTGTGGACCAGGCAGGCCGGGTGTTGGAGATCAACGATAATTTCCGCAGCCTGTTCGATATTGCCCGGGACCGAGACTCGCAGGAAACCATTTTTGCCGCATTGCCCGAAATTCTGGCACGCGACCTGAAATCGATACTCGAAAATGCCGGCGACCGGCATATCAGGGGTGAACTGGCGTTCGAGACCGGCGAAGCCGAAAGCAACCGCTGTATTATCGACTACACCATTACCCTTTCACAAATGGTAAGGTCCGATCGCCCGGACGGCGGCGAAAAGGGCCCTGTCGTGGCTTCGGTCACGGCGCGTGATGTAAGCATCGAACGCACGCAGCGCAGCAAGCTGGAATATCTGTCGAAATTCGACGATCTGACCGGCGCGTTGCGGCGGCGCGAATATGTCGTGCGGTTGGGCCGCAGCTTCGCATCGCCCGCTGGCGAGGACAGCAGAATAACCGTTATGGTGATCAATATTCACCGCTTCAAGGCGCTTAACAGCACGCTTGGGCGCTCCATCGGCGACGCTTTGCTGTCGGCCGTGGCGCGACGGTTGAAGGAGCTGAACCTGCCTGTCTCCGAACCGGCGCGGCTGGATGCCGATACGTTTTCCGTCTACAGTCATTCGGAATCGGGCAAATGCGATGGTCGTCATCTCGCCGCCGCTATTATCCGTCGCTTGAGCAAGCCATACGACCTGGACGGTATGCAGGTTTCGGCTGATTTCTATGTGGGCCTCGCTGAGGCGGTGGGCCCGCAGTCCCGACCGATCGAGAACCTCGTCTGCAACGCGGAACTCGCGCTGGATGCGGCCCGCATCCAGGGCGGCGGCGGCGTTGCCTATTACGACTCGAACCATGCGCAGCAACTGCAGCGCGCGCGGCTCATTGAGCGGGAAATGCAGATCGCCGTCAAAGGCGGGATCGATCAGTTCCATTTAGCTTACCAGCCGCAGGTGTACACGAGAGACCGCAGCCCCGCCGGCGCGGAGGCGCTTCTGCGCTGGATGCATCCGGAAATGGGGCTTATCTCGCCCGGAGAGTTCGTCGATGTCGCCGAGGCCACCGGCCTTATTGTCCAACTCGGGCGCTGGGTGCTCAACCGCGCTTGCCAGGATGCGCGGGCCTGGCCTGAAGAGGTTACGGTGGCGGTTAATGTTTCGCCGACACAGCTGTTGCGCGGCGGCGTTGTCGACGATGTCCGCGCCGCGCTTGCCTCCAGCGGCCTCCTGCCGCATCGGCTGGAATTGGAGATAACCGAATCCAACTTCCTTACGGTGACGAATGAACTTCTGTCCCAGCTTGAGGAACTGAAGGCCCTCGGCGTGTCGCTGGCGCTCGATGATTTCGGCACCGGCTATTCATCGCTTGGCTATATCGCCAACTTCCCGGTCGACAAGATCAAGGTCGACCAGACCTTCATGCGGGGGCTGCCGCAATCGGTCCGCGACCAATCAGTCATTTTCGCCGCGCAGGTGCTGGGTGAGGGGCTGGGCATAGAAGTCCTTTGCGAGGGCGTCGAGACCGAAGAGCAGTATCAGCTTGTGCGCAGCATCGGCTGTCACAAGATGCAGGGATATCTGTTCGGAGAGCCAATGACTGCGGTGGACATTCTTCAATGGTTCGCGGATCGGCGCGCCTCAGCTCTGAAGGATGCCGGTTAAATCATAAGACAAGATAAGACGAACGATTTGCGACTGGCCTGGTGCACTGTTGCATGTGGCGGGCTGCGCCAGGCATGGCTCGCTGCATGCATCAAGGGATATCAACTCTGCATCTGTAGCCGTGGTTGGCGTTCTGTCGACTCTCTAGTTACTCTTTTTTCTATTAATTATAAACAATAAATCAGTTAATTATTAACTCTGTACTCCGAATCGGCCGCGATACTCTCCCGGTGTCAGGCCGGTTGCCTTGAGGAAGAGACGGCCGAAGGCGGACGGATCGGCATAGCCGCTGCGCCAGCCGATCTCATTGACGGGGATGCGGGTGCGTTCGAGCAAACCGCGTGCTTTCTCGATCCGCAGGTTCTGGAGATAGGCGATCGGCGTGTATCCGGTGGCTGCCTTGAAACGGCGCAGAAAGGTGCGTGGCGACAGATGCGAGCGGGCGGCCATGTCCTTGACCGAAATCTCCGTCTCGCAATGGGCCTCCAGCCAGTGCTGCACCTTCAGGACCGGCGCATCGCCATGGCCGAGCGGCGGGCGGAAGCTGCGGTAGTTGCGCTGTTCGCGTCCGCCCGGATCGACAAGCAGGTGCCGCGCGGTCTGCGAGACGGTCTGAGGTCCAAGAAACCGGTTGACGACGAAAAGGCCAAGATCCACCCAGGCCATCAGCCCGCCGGCCGTGACGATATCGTTGTCGTCGACGAGCAGATGTTCGGCAGCGAGCTCAACGTCGGGGAAGGCTGCGCGGAATTCGCCCTCCAGGGCCCAGTGGGTGGTTGCGGGACGTCCGGAAAGCAATCCGGCATGGCCGAGCCAGAAAGCGCCGGCACACACGGAGCACATGATGGTGCCGGTCGCATGCTGATTTCTCAGCCATCGGAGAATGTCAGTGGCGTCCTCTCCCCGGGCGCCCGTGAGATTTGGCGGCAGGATCACCGCGTCATAATCGTTGCTTTTTGCACTGGCCGGCAAGGTCAGTTGCGTGACCGTCAGTTCCGGCCCGTCTGCGCGGTTGCTGTTGCCGCTGGCGATCATGAATAGGTCGGCGAGTCCGAGAACCGCGGACATCTGAACGCCCGGATAGGCGAGGATAGCGACGGAAGCATCGTCAGAGAATTGGGTCATTTGGCGAATATGGCATATCAAATGTCATTTACGCCAGTGTTCATTTGCCGCCCGTTGCGGCACAAAGGCTGCAAAGGAGAATCCGATGTCCAAGAAAGCACTCATCCTCGTCGACATTCAGAACGACTATTTCGAAGACGGCGCCTGGCCGGTCCACAAGATGGAACGGGCGGCGGAAAATGCGGCGCGGCTTCTGGAAGATGCCCGCGCCAATGGCGATACGATCGTCCATATCCGCCACGAAATTCCGTCCGATGAGGCACCGTTCTTCCGCCCGGGATCGGAAGGCGCACAGCATCACAGCTCCGTCGCGCCGCAGCCTGGCGAGCCTGTCATCCTTAAGCACAAGGCCAACAGCTTCCAGGACACGTCCCTGAAACAGGATCTGGATGCTGCGGGTGTCACCGACGTCGTCATTTGCGGCGCCATGAGCCAGATGTGCATCGACGCCACGACGCGCGCGGCCTCGGACTTCGGTTATGCCGTGACCGTTGTCGAGGATGCGTGCGGCGCGAAGGAGGCCTCCTTCGGCGGCGTTACGCTGGACGCCGGCCAGGTGCATGCCGCCTTCATGGCACCCCTTGCCATGAGCTATGCCAAGGTCGTCACCACTGGGGATTTTCTCGGCGACTAGAAATATCCCGGCCTGCCGGACGTCTCAGGGGGCAGGGATCTCGGTCGGCGTGAACGCGGCGATGAAGTTGCGCCTGCCGTCTGCAATCTTGAGGATCGTCACCGATTTTCGCGGCACATGGCTGCCGTCCACATAGCTGATGGTGCCGGTCACGCCCCGGTAATTCTCGATCGTCGCCAGCGCGTCCAGCAATTTGTCCGGCTCGGAAGAGCCGGCCTTCTCGATTGCCGCCACCAGCAGACCGGCCGCGTCGTAACCCAGACCGGCAAAACTGTCCGGAACGGCGCCGTCATGGGCGGTGGCGTAGGCCTTGGCGAATGCCTGGGCGCGGGGGGACGGATTGTCGTCGGCAAAATAGGCGTGGGTGGTGAAATAGATGTCCTTGAGGGCAGGATCGGCGCTCCAGACCGAATCACCGTCATAGCCGTCGCCGCCGAAAATCGGCTGATCAAATCCGTTCTCGCGCACGGCCCTGGCGAAGGCGAAGGCGTCGGCCGGAGTCTCTGCCGCAACAAAGATGATGTCGGCCGCAGATGCGCGGGTGATCGCGCTGGCGAATTTGTCGGCGCCCTGGAATTTGACGGCCGAGACGATCTGCCCGCCATGCGCCTTGAAACTGCTGCTGAAATAGTCCTGCAACAGACGCGTGTAGGTGTGGCTGGCGTCGTATAGTATCGTGGCCGAGCGGGCGCCAAGCGTCTCATAGGCATATTGTGCAGCGGCAGCCGCCTGTACGTTGTCGCCGAAACAGGCAAGAAAAAGAAAGCCCGGCACCTGGAACGGCAATTGCGGGGATGTCGCGCCCGATGTGAGGAAGACACGTTTGGACTGTGCGGAGACCTCGCCCGCCGTGCGTGCCTGGTCGCTGCCCGAAAGGCCGAAAAGGGCAGGCACATCCGGTGCCTCAGCCAGGATTTCCGTGGCGGCCGCGGCAGCGCCCTCCGGCGTGCCGCCCGCATCCTTGACGATCAGCTCGATCGGCCGGCTCAAAACGCCGCCTTTGCCGTTGACCTGCTCGACATGCAGTTTCGCGCCGCGCGAGGAAGGAATGCCGTAGGCGCCCCAGTCGCCGGACAGATTGTAGACGGCGCCGAAGCGGATCGGTCCCTGCATTGCGGAGGATGTCGCCGCGATCAAAAGACCGGCGGCGACGAACAAGCCTGTGAGAGCTGCAATGCGCATCGGCAAACCTCCGTGGTTTCAACCCGGAGTCTAAATCACAACGCAGCGTTGTCCAGCGACACTTTGTCAGTCTTGTGACCACGGCGTCATTGGCTTTCCCAGCCGGCAAACAGCGTTAACAAATGGTCAAAGGCCATGTGCCATTGTCGCAAAAGACCATATGCGAAACGGGGCGGTTTCCGCAGGCCGACAGGACGGGGCAACTTGACAGATGGGTAATGCGACAAGCGGCTGGTCCCGGCCCGCCGGCTTTCGGCAGATTTTTGGCATTGACCTCAGGACCCTGGCCCTGTTCCGCATATTGCTGGGTTTCTATCTGCTGGCGGATATCTGCCTGAGACTGCGGGATCTGACGGCGCATTATTCCGATCTGGGCGTCATGCCGCGCGCCGTGCAGATGGATTACCTTTCGCTCGGCTCCTATTCGCTGCACCTGGCAAACGGATCGAGCTTCTACCAGGGTTTTCTCTTCGCCGTCGCCGCTGCCGCCGCGCTTATGATGATCATCGGATGGAAGACGCGGTTCGCCGTCATAGCGAGCTGGATCCTGCTGATCTCGGTGCAGAACCGCAATACTTTCATCCTTTCGGGCGAAGACAATCTTGCGGTGCTTCTGACCTTCTGGGCGATGTTTCTGCCACTCGGCGCGCGTTATTCGGTGGATGCGGCACTCGATCCGGCATCGGACAAGGTCAACAACCGCTATTTCTCGACCGCAACGCTGGCACTGCTCGTGCAGGGCATGTCGATGTATTTGTTCAGCGCGCTCCTGAAGTCGGATGCACGCTGGATGCCGGACGGCACCGCCGTCTACTATGCGCTGAACCTTGACTACATGGTAACGCCCTTCGGGCTGTGGTTTCGCCAGTTCGAGCCGCTGCTGCAAGCGCTGACCTATTATGTCTACTGGCTGGAACTGATCGGTCCGATCCTGATGTTCTCGCCATTCTTTCACCGAAGCCTGCGCATAGTGCTCATGTGCGCCTTCATCACCATGCATCTGGGTTTCATGATGTGCCTGGAGATCGGGCTTTTCCCGGTCATCTCGATCATCATGAACCTGACCTTCCTGCCCGGCTGGGTCTGGGATGGACTGGCAAAATGGGCGGCGCGGCGGCGTATGCAGGCACTGGCGATCTGGTACGACCGGGACTGCACGTTCTGCCTGAAGGCGTGCAGGGTCCTGCGCATCTTCCTGTTCCTCGGCGATGCGCCCATCAGGCCGGCACAGGACGATCCGACAGCCGGCCCGCTGCTCGAGAAAAACAATTCCTGGGTCGTTACCAGCGACCAGGGCAGTTTCCTGAAGTGGAACGCCATGCGGCAGCTCGTGCGCGGCTCGCCGGTCTTGCGGCCGCTTGCCTTCGCGACGGGCGTGCGGCCCGTCGTGTGGCTGGGTGAGCGATCCTATGATCGCATCGCGGCCAACCGCGCGCGGCTGGCCCGTATCTCGGAGCGCCTGCTGCCCTGGCGGACGATCCCGCGACGCGCCGGCTGGATGACAAATGGTCTCGCCGGTGTGTTCCTTATCTTCATAACGGTCCAGAATGTGGCAACCCTGCCGGCCGTGAACTGGACCTTGCCGGACCGGTTCGTGATCGTTCGGCAGGCCCTCGGGCTGTTTCAGTACTGGACAATGTTCGCGCCGCATCCGGAGCTGACAAGTCCATGGCCTGTCATCGAGGGTAAATTGACGGATGGGACCGTCGTGGATGTCTATCGCCAATTGGAGGGTGACGCGGACACTTCGAGACCGGATGTGGTTTCTTCGGTCTACCGTAATTACCGCTGGCGCAAGTTCCTGTCCAACCTCGAGGACCAGTCCTACAACCCGGTCGACCAATTCCTCGCACTGAACTATGCGCGCTATTTGTGCCGGACATGGAAAGCGGCCCATCCGGATACCGCGCAACTGGCGACATTCTCCATTGTGTTCAATGTAGAGTTCACGCCGCCGCCGGATGTGCCCCGAGTTGTCGAGCAACGGGACGTGTGGTTGCATGATTGTCTCGGCTAATACTCTAGATGGGTAGTCGGCAATATTATGTAAATCAATAAATTCAATCCATTATTAGCAATGATATTGCATAATCCACCCCAGTTTAGGGGGTAGTTTCATGACATATACGCTGAGCATGCGCCAGTTGTGCAAGATTGTGCTGTTGTCAGCCGTGCTAATATTTGGCCTGGCTGTGAACGCCATTGCAGGAGACTGGATCGCTTCGCGGGTCAGCAAGCCGGCTTACTATACGGTCGACAGCAAAAACTGGCATCCGATCACACGCGGCATGCGTATTCCGGAAGCAAGCTGGATTCACACGGGCCGTCGCGGCCGGCTGCAACTCAGCCGTGGCGAAGAGATGATCCTTTACAAGCCGAATACGTTGGCCGCGCTGGTCAGCCATGGCAAGGGCGGACAAAAGACCCTGCTGCGTCAGCAGTTCGGCAGCCTGCTGCTGGATGTCGAGACGCGCAAAGAAAAACATGTGCGGATCAAAACGCCTTTTCTTGCCGCCGTCGTGAAGGGCACAAGGTTCACGGTGGATGTCAATCAACGGGCGGCAAAAGTCTCGGTTCAGCGTGGCGTTGTCGGCGTTACGGCCAATAGTGGCGGTAAATCCGTCGATGTCGGCGCCGGCCAAAGCGCCAATGTCGGTAGTGCGGCCACCGCCGAAGTTTCGGTTGGAAAGACCAATGAGTCCGTGCTGGCCGCTATTTTCGGCAGCTTGACATCCGTCGGGAACGCAAACGGCAATTCCAATGGCAATGCAAACGGCAACGGCAACGGCAACGGAAACGGTAACGGCAACGGCAACGGGAACGGCAACGGCAACGGGAACGGCAACGGCAACGGCAACGGGAACGGAAACGGGAACGGCAACGGAAACGGAAACGGAAACGGAAACGGAAACGGGAACGGGAACGGCAACGGAAACGGCAACGGAAACGGCAACGGCCGCTGATCGCGGGTGTCGGGGACAAACGGTAGACGGTCGCAATGAAGCTCCCGCCGAACATAGCGCGCATCGCCGCGCAGGCGATCCTTTGTCTGGGCGTGATCTGGCTCCAGACACTGGGCGTCTTTGACGGTCTGCAGCATGGCGTCGACGCAAAGCGTGCCGAGCTTGCACCTCGAGACGCATCCGGAGACATTGCGTTCATTGCCATCGACCACGAGAGCCTCAACCGGATCGGCATATGGCCCTGGCCGCGCTCGGTCCATGCCGACCTGATCGGCAGGCTGGTCGAGAACGATGTCGCCGATATCCTTTTCGACATTGACTTCAGCAGCCGCTCCACGGCGGTGGAAGACAGAAGGCTGCTTTCGGCTTTGCAGGAAGCTGGCGGATCGGTCGTATTCCCGACATTCGCCCAGCCCGGTACAGCTACCGATAGCGGTGCAGCCCGGCTTGTCCGCTCGCTGCCTCACGAAATGTTCCGCAACGATGCGTGGCTTGCCAGTGTTCAGGTCAGCCCGGATGCCGACGGTGCAGTGCGTCAGTATGCTTACGGAACGAGCGTAGAGGGCGAGATCATTCCGTCGGCGGCGGCGATCCTGGCCGGCATTCCGGAGATGAAGACCGGATATTTCGGGATCGATTTCTCGATCGATCCGCAAAGCGTTCCGACCTATTCCGTGACCGACCTCCTGTCCGGCAATTTGCCGGAAGGAGCGCTACGCGATAAATCGATTATCGTTGGTGCGCATGCTATCGAACTCAGGGACACATTCGCCGTCCCGGTTCACACGCTGATTTCAGGCCCGCTGTTGCAGGTGCTGGCGGCGGAAACCCTGCTCCAGAACCGCATTATGTTGCCGTCGGGCAAATGGCTGAACGCGGCGCTGGTTCTTCTTGTCCTGGCCGTAGCGCTTCTGACGGCGCGGTTCGGGATCGTTGTGCGGCTGACCATACTTGCGGTGCTTTCCCTGCTGACGGAAGCGGTCGGTGTCTATCTTCAGACGAATTCCGCTATAGTGCTGGCGACGGTTCAGGTGCATATCGCCATTGTCGGGCTTTCCCTGCTCGCGGTTGCGAGTGAGTTCAATATCATATCGCTCCTGCTGCGCATCTCGCGCCTTGAAAGCCTCAACACCCGGCGGGTGCTCAGACAGGTCTTTGCGGACAGTGCCGACGGCTTCCTCGTCGTGGATTGTGATGGGCGTATCCTGGAGATCAACGACAATTTCCGCGCATTGTTCGATATCGACGGTGAACAGAACGCTGCGGTGGACGTGATCGACGCGCTTCCGCAAGCGCTGGCGCGCGACCTGCGGATGACGCTTGGCCACACCGGCGACAGGCACGTGACCGGCGAAGCGGAATTCCACGCGGCCAGGGCGGAGACGGGTCGACGGGTCGTTGAATACACGATCACGCTGTCGAAACTTTCGGGAACCGGGCACGGGGAAGATAACGGTCCGATCATCGCGTCGGTCGCCGCCCGCGATGTCAGCGTCGAGCGTGCGCAGCGCGACAAACTCGAATATCTTTCGAAATATGACGACCTGACCGGCGCGATGCGCCGGCGTGAATATGTCGAATATCTCGACCGGTTCCTGGAAACAGTCGCCGAAGACGGCCGCAAAGTAACCGTCGTGGTGATCAATATTCACCGATTCAAATCGCTCAACAGCACGCTCGGCCGTTCGACGGGGGACGGGCTATTAAAGGCGGTGGCGGACCGGCTGACCAAGATCGGCCTGCCGGTGTCGCAAGCGGCGCGCCTGGATGCCGATACATTTGCCTTTCACAACGCTTCCGAACTCAGCAAGTCCGGTGGGCGGTATATCGCGGGCGCGGTGATACAGGAACTGAGCAAACCCTACAATCTGAACGGAATGCAGGTCTCGGCCGATTTCTACGCGGGTCTGTCGGAAGCGGTGGACCTGCCGTCCCAGACGGCTGACGACCTCATCAGCAACGCCGAACTGGCACTGGACAAGGCGCGTAAACAGGGCGGCGGCGGGATCGCCTACTATGATCCGAACCACGCCCAGCAGCTACAGCGTGCACGCCTCGTCGAGCGTGAAATGCAGAGCGCGGTCAAGGACGGCAGCAAACAGTTCTGGGTCGCCTACCAGCCGCAGGTGCACACGAAAGACGGCAGCCCGGCCGGCGCCGAGGCGCTGCTTCGCTGGACGCATCCGGAGCTGGGGACGATTTCTCCCGGCGAATTTATCGAGATCGCCGAGGCGAACGGCATCATCGTCCAGCTCGGGCGCTGGATCCTCAACCAGGCTTGCAGGGATGCTTGTGCCTGGCCCGAGGATGTTACCGTATCGGTCAATGTTTCGCCGACCCAGCTGTTGCGCGGCGGGGTTGTCAAGGACGTCCGGGAAGCACTGGCCGCGAGCGGCCTGCCGCCGCACCGGCTTGAACTTGAACTGACCGAGTCGAGTTTCCTTACCGCGACCGAGGACCTGCTTTCCCAATTGGAGGCTCTGAAGGCGCTCGGGGTGTCGCTGGCCCTCGATGATTTCGGAACCGGCTATTCGTCGCTCGGCTATATCGCCAGCTTTCCGGTCGACAAGATCAAGGTCGACCAGACCTTCATGCGCGGCCTGCCGCAGTCGTCGCGCGATCAATCGGTGATCTTTGCGGCGCAGGTGCTGGGCGAGGGGCTGGGTATGGAAGTCCTGTGCGAAGGCGTCGAGACGGAAGACCAGTATCAACTGGTGCGCAGCATCGGGTGCCACAAGATCCAGGGCTATCTGTTCGGCAAGCCGCAGACAGCAGCCGAAATCCGTAGCTGGTTCGTGGAAAAGGGCTCTTCCGTCCTCAAGACGGCCGTATAAGCTTTTCCATCAATGCGATTTTTCAGCCTAAGGCCAGCGCACGGCCGGTGGCATGGATGACAGGATCGACTCGACATTGCCGCCCGTCTTGAGGCCGAAGATCGTGCCGCGGTCGTAGAGCAGGTTGAACTCGACATACCGGCCGCGCCGGATCAGCTGTTCGTTGCGGTCGTCCTCGTCCCAATGAATGTTGAAATTGCGCCGCACGAGCTTCGGATAGGCCACCGCGAAGGCGCGTCCGACATCCTGGACGAAGGCGAAATCGGCGTCCCAGCCGCCCTTGGCGTCGCGGGTGCGCAACCAGTCGAAGAAGATGCCGCCGATGCCGCGCGGCTCGTCCCGGTGCTTGAGGTAGAAATAGTCGTCGCACCATTTCTTGTAGCGCGGATAGTCGGCCACCTCGTGGCGCGCGCAGGCGACCTCCATGGCCTTGTGGAACAGCTGGCTGTCCGGATCGTCCTGTACGCGGCGGCGATCGAGCACCGGTGTCAGATCGGCGCCGCCGCCGAACCATTGCGTCGATGTGACCACCATGCGCGTATTCATGTGCACCGCGGGCACGTTCGGATTGACCGGATGGGCGATCAGCGAGATGCCGGAGGCCCAGAAACGCGGATCGATCTCCGCGCCGGGGATCTGCTGGCGGAATTCGGAGGAAAATTCGCCGTGAACCGTCGATGTGTGAACGCCGACTTTCTCGAAGACGCGGCCGCTCATCATGGACATGGTGCCGCCGCCGCCCTGGCCCTCATCGCGCAGCCAGTCCGTGCGAACAAACCGGCCGGGCGGATCGTCCGCCAAGGGCCCGCTCACCTCGTCCTCAAGCTGCTCGAAAGTCGAACATATGGCGTCGCGAAGCGTCTCGAACCAGATACGTGCCTTCGCTTTTTTTTCTTCCAGCCCAGCCGGATGCCCGAGCGGAAGGTTCGGCCTTTCCATCAACAAATGTCCCCAGTTCGTCCCCGGCTCTCCTTAGCAGGTCCAACCATCCGACACCATAGATGTGGCGGCTAAATTACACAGTTAGTGTAGCGTGTGTATTTCTGCATACGCATGGACTCGCCAAGCGGCCGGTTCCCCCTTATTATCGGGCATAGGGTGCTGATTATGAAGCAGGTTCCTAAAGTCCCGCCCATGGAAGGGCTGCGCCGGCAAATCCGCAAAAGCCGGAGAGAACGGGGCGCGTCCGGCGGCGATTCGTTCATTCGCGAAACATTCCGACTGCCGCGCCGCGACGCGCGCGCCAAGGCGCAGGAATGGTTCCGGTCCTGGCCCAAGGCGGCTTACTGGACCGAGGTGGAAAGCTGGCGCCAATTGCCGGATGATGAAATCGAATTCACCATGCGCAGGCTGCCCAGCGCCGACTAGCATATTCGACGACGAATGGGCCGCTCATGGGCAAATCCGGGCAAACCGGCGCATAAGTTAAATGGTCTCCACAGCCTAGCCGTTGAACGACCAAATCTAGGGCCCTTCGACCTGCCGGATCGCTTCGCCGGCAATGAGCGCGGCCGACACGGCGAGATTGAGGGAGCGGCGATCCTTGACCATCGGAATGAGAAGCCGCGCGTCGGCTTCAGCATGAACATGATCCGGTACGCCGGAACTCTCGCGCCCGAACAACAATATGTCTCCGGGCGAGAATGAAAAACGCCTGTAGGACAAATCCGCCTTGGTGGAGGCCAGGATCAGCCGGCGGTTCCCGGATTGCCGCCACTCGAGAAAGCTCTTCCAGCCGCGGTGGCGGGTCAGCGCCGCCTGTTCGAGGTAGTCCATGCCGGCGCGGCGCAGGGCGCGGTCGGACATGTCAAAGCCGGCCGGCTCGATTACATCGACGGCAAGGCCCAGGCATGCCGCCATGCGCAGTATGGTTCCGGTGTTGCCGGGAATGTCCGGCTGGAACAGCGCTATTCGCAGATCGTATTTCATCGCGTATCTCTTAAGCGACTGATCCGGAAACGCAAACGCGCTTTGTGGCGGCGTGGCCAATCTGCAACACCGGTCGATGTTGGAGCGCCCAGGATGCCTTGCCGCCAGATCGACGGTGGAAATCGGAGTCGAATCGATATAAAGGGTTGCACCGTGGACCGAATTCCAACCAAGGAGGGGTCATTGACAGATCAGTTTCGACATCTCCTTCCATCGGCGCGAATGCCGCGCGATGGCAATGTTGCGGTCCGGTTGCGTGCTTCCATGATTTAGAAGCACACCGAATCCCAAACAATCGCTGACCCAGCTATCCGAGGTGCACCCTTGCGCCCCGCCAGGTCAATTCCCATTCGGCAGCGACTGTTCGCTTTGAAATTTAATCGCGCCATATGAAAGCCCAGGCTTTCGGGTCAATCCAAAGACCCCTTGCGTAAAGCGTTCACTGCCCAAGTTTCAAAGAGGCTGACTCATGTTTGGCTGGTTTGAAAGACAATTGAATCCCTATCCCTCAGCGCCTTCCGGGCAGCCGCCGCAGAAGATGCTGGCCTTTTGCTGGCACTATTCCAAGGAAGCGGCGCCGTGGCTCGCACTGATGTCGTTCCTGACCGCGTTGATCGCGGTGGGCGAGGTGTTCCTGTTCGCGTTCCTCGGCGATATCGTCAACTGGCTGTCGCATTCGTCACGGGAAACCTTCCTGGCCGAAGAGGGAAACCGGCTGTTCTGGATGGGTGCCCTCGTGCTGATCGGCCTGCCGCTGGTCGTGTGGGCCCAGTCGCTGGTGATGCACCAGACGTTGATCGGCAACTATCCGATGATCGGGCGCTGGCAGATGCACCGCTACCTGCTGCGTCACAGCCTGTCGTTCTTCGCCGACGAGTTTGCCGGCCGGGTCGCCACACGGGTCATGCAGACCTCGCTGGCGGTGCGCGAAGCGGTGATGAAGGTGCTCGACGTGCTGGTCTTCGTGGTGGTGTTCTTCATCACCATGCTGATCATGGTCGCGGCAACGGACATCCGGCTGGCCGTTCCGCTGGTCGTTTGGAGCGCCATCTATATCGGCATGGTGATGTATTTCGTGCCGCGCATGAAGCGCATCTCGCGCGAACAGGCCGATGCCCGCTCGATGATGACCGGCCGCGTGGTCGACAGCTACACCAACATCGCGACCGTCAAGCTGTTCTCCCATGCGGGCCGCGAAGAAGGCTATGCGCGGGCGGCGATGTCCGATTTTCTGGACACGGTCCACCGCCAGATGCGGCTTGTGACGCTGTTCCACGGCATCGTCTACACCAACAATGCGTTGCTGCTGTTCGTCATGGCCACGATGTCGATCAATTTCTGGTTGGCTGACAGCGTTTCGGTCGGCGCCATCGCCGCCTCGATGGCGCTGGCGCTCCGGGTGTCGAGCATGTCGCACTGGATCATGTGGGAAGTCTCGGCGTTGTTCGAGAATATCGGCGTTGTCATCGATGGCATGTCGATGCTTTCCAAGCCGCACCAGGTGAACGATGCCCGGCCCGATACGCATCTGCAGGCGTCGAAGGGCAAGATCGCGTTCGAGCACATCCGTTTCCATTACGGCAAGGATGGCGGCGTGATCAACGATCTGTCGCTGACCATCGAGCCGGGCGAGAAGATCGGTCTTGTCGGCCGGTCCGGCGCGGGCAAGACGACGCTGACCAATGTCCTGTTGCGGTTCTACGATCTGGAGGCCGGGCAGATCCTGATCGACGGCCAGGATGTCTCGGAGGTCACGCAGGACAGCCTGCGCGCCAAGATCGGCGTCGTCACGCAGGATACCTCGCTGCTGCACCGGTCGATCCGCGACAATATCGGTTACAGCAAGCCGGACGCGACGGACGAGGAGATCATTGACGCGGCGAAACGCGCCAATGCCTGGGACTTCATTCCCGAGCTCGTCGACCAGAAGGGACGAACCGGCCTCGATGCCCATGTGGGCGAGCGCGGGGTCAAGCTGTCCGGCGGCCAGCGCCAGCGCATCGCCATCGCGCGCGTGTTCCTCAAGGACGCGCCGATCCTGGTGCTGGACGAAGCCACCTCGGCGCTCGATTCGGAGGTCGAGGCGGCCATCCAGGAGAACCTGTTCGCGCTGATGGAGGGCAAGACAGTGATCGCCATCGCACACCGCCTGTCGACCATCGCCGAGATGGACCGGCTGGTGGTGCTCGATGCCGGCGATATCGTCGAGACCGGCACCCATACCGAACTCGTCCGCGCCAAGGGTCTCTACGCGGATCTGTGGTCGCGGCAGTCGGGCGGGTTCATCGACAGCGATCCGCAAGACAAAGACGCCGCTGCCGCCGAATAGGACGCCCGTTTCGCGCCCAAAAAACCAGCCATCCCGGATCTTTGTCCGGGATGGCTGATATCATGACGCAAATCCGGCTGCAGGCCGCGGCTTTGGCCTTTCACACGACATTGGCGGTTTGCCGGGGTGCCGATTGCAGGTATGTTTGCGACCGGTGAAACGGATTGGAGCCGGCGGCTCGGCTGTCGCAAACGGTATGAAATCAAAGATTTATCATTTCACGGCCTTGCTGCTTGCCATGGCTGTCATGCTGGGCGCCATTTCTGTGCCGGGCTCTGCCCAGGTGAGCCTGTCCGGCGTGTCCGGCAGCTCCGACGAGGCGGCGGACAGTGCGGTGCCGGTCGCACTTCCGAAGGATCTGACCCCGGAAACCATCCGCCAGCTTGTCTCGACTCTGAGCGATCAGCAGGTGCGGCAATTGCTGCTTGAACGTCTGGACGCGGTTGCTGCGCAGGAAGGCGCGAGTGGCGCGCAGGGGCCCGGAACGCTGGAGTTTCTCGGCTCCTCCCTGCTCGGCGTCGTTGGCCTGGTGGAAGATGCCGTGTTCGGCATTCCGCAAATCCTTTCGCGCCTGCACGAGGCCGGAACGCAATATGTGGACGAACGCGGCGGCAGCGGCTTGCTCAAGGTGACCGCCTATTTCGCGGTTGCAATCGTCATCGGCCTGCTTGCCGAAAACGTGGTCACGCGCCTGGCCTCGAAATGGCGCCGGCAGATCGAAGATATGCAGGCCCCCGACGGCCTGCTTCAGACGCTTGAAGTGCTTGGAAAGCGACTGCTTCTGGAGCTTGGGGGCCTGCTGGTCTTTTTTGCCGTCACGCGCGCCGTCATCGAATTGCTCGCACCGGTCAATGACCGGCCGTTGCTGCCGCTGCTGATGACCAATCTTATCGTCATGCCGCGCCTGTCGATCGCCATCACCCGGTTTCTGTTTGCGCCCACACGGCCCGATCTGCGGCTGGTCACGACAGATGACTGGACGGCAAAATTCATCTTCCGGCAGCAATTGGGCATCATCCTGCTGATCGGTTTGGCCAATGTAATCATCGGATTTCAGGAATTGCAGGGAATTCCGTTTACCGATTCCGCCCTCGGCTTCTGGTTGCTCCTCATTTCCATCCTCTGGCTTTGCTATACGCTCTACCGGGCGCGGCATGGCCTCTCGTCCATCGTCCTGGGCGGTGATGACGAAGCCACCATGCTCGAACGGGGTGTCGCCCTCGCTTACCCCTGGTTCGCTATTGTTTCCGTCCTGCTGACCTGGCTGGTGGTGGAAATGATCCTTGCCGCCGGCCGTTTCGATCTGATCGATGACGGGCAGGGCTATTATACGGTCGGCATTTTGCTGTTTGCCCCGGTGTTCGACACGATGGTGCGCGGCCTGGTCAAACATCTCGTGCCGCCGATGCGCGGCGAGGGGGCGCTGGCGGAGGCGGCCTACAGATCGACAAAACGCAGCTATGTGCGCATCGGACGGGCTCTGTTGGCGACCTTCATCGTTGTTGCCATCGCCAATGTCTGGCACATCGACTATTCAAACCTGGCGACCGCCGGGCTGGGCGTGCGCATCGCCGCCAACATGTTCGAAATCCTGTTCATCGTGGCGGCCGGCTACCTGGTCTGGGAAGTGGTGACGCTTTGGATCAACCGCAAGCTGGCCGACGAGCAAACGGCGGCCGGCCTCGACCTTGAGGCCGAGGAGCCGGGCGGCGGCGAGGGCGGTGGTGTCGGCGGTACGCGTCTTTCGACGGTGCTGCCGCTGGTCAAGATTGCGGCGCAGGTATCGATTATCACCATCACCGTGCTGATTGCGCTCGGCAATATGGGTATCGACATCACGCCGCTGCTGGCCGGTGCCGGCATCGTCGGCCTGGCGATCGGCTTCGGCGCGCAGACGCTGGTGCGCGACATCGTATCGGGCCTGTTCTTCCTGTTCGATGACGCTTTCCGCGTCGGCGAATATCTGGAGATCGACGGAACGGTGGGCACCGTCGAGCGCATTTCGATCCGTTCGCTGCAGTTGCGTCACCACCAGGGACCGGTTCACACCATTCCCTATGGCGAGATCCCCAAGGTGACGAACAATTCGCGCGACTGGGTGATCGTCAAGCTGAAGTTCACCGTGCCGTTCGATACGGATGTCAACAAGGTCAAGAAGCTGTTCAAGCAGATCGGCAAGGACATCATGGAGGCCCCCTATGCCGAGGACATCATCCAGACCTTCAAGTCGCAGGGCGTCTATGATGTCAACGATGTCGGCATCATCGTTCGCGGCAAGTTCATGGCCAAGCCCGGCAAACAATGGATGATCCGCAAGGATGTCTACGCACGTGTGCAGAAGATCTTTGCCGAAAACGGTATCGAGTTCGCGCGGCGCGAGGTACGCGTCAAGATGCCGGAGGCGGAAGAGAGCCAGGACAATGCCGGCGCAAGCGGCGCGGCCGCCGCGGCACAGGCTGCAATCCAGGAACAGGTCGAACAGGAGATGGTCGAGGCCGGCGCAAAACCGGCGTGATTGCGCGCAAGCCGGCCTTTGCCCGCCGGCTCCGGCCTGCTTCGGTAAACTGAACCATTGTGGACGAACCGGCGCGGGACTATTTTCCCGGCCATGATCGTTCGCAGACTCTTCCAACTGTTCGAGGGCTGGATCAATCCGTTTGCCGACCGGCGCTGGGTGCAGCCGTCCGGCGGTGCGGTCGGATTCCTCTGGCAGTTCGTTCGCCAGGCAAAATGGCCGTTCGTCGTGATGCTGGCGCTGGGCGGCGCCGTCGCGCTCCTGGAAGTGGCGCTGTTCTATTTTGTCGGGCGGCTGGTGGATCTTCTCGAGAGCGCCGATCCGCAAGCCGGCTGGGAAGGGCTGAGCGAGCAGCACGGCCCGGAACTCCTCTTCATGCTGTCGGTGGTGCTTGTCGGACGGTTCGTCGTTGCGCCGCTGGTGACCATCGTCGAAGAGCAGACAGTGGTGCCGGGCTTCTTCAATCTCGTGCGCTGGCAGGCCTATAGCCGCATCGCGCGCCAGAGCCTTTCCTTCTTCCAGAACGATTTTGCCGGCCGGGTGGTGACCAAGGTCTGGCAATCGGGCCAGGCGGTGGGCGATTTCATGGTCTCGCTGCTGCAGGTTGTCTGGTTTATCGCCATTTATGCGGTGACGACATTGTTGCTGGTGGCGCAGCTCGACTGGCGGCTCGCCGCGGTGGTGGCCCTGTGGATCGCGGCTTTCGCCCTGGTCGCACGCCATTTCGTTCCGCGCATCAGGCATATGTCCAAGACCACGGCGGAAGCGGCCTCGATGCTGAACGGCCGGCTGGTGGACAGCTATTCGAACATCCAGACGCTGAAGCTCTTCGGGCGCGACGACGAAAACGACCGCTACATCAAGGAAGGTTTCGACCAGTTTATCGCTGCCGTCATCCCGTTCACCCGCAATCTGACCGGTGTGCGGGTGTCGCTGGCGGCGCTTTCGGGCATCATGATCTGCGCCATCGCCTATATCTCCATCGATCTTTGGCTGCGCGGTCAGATCAGCGTCGGCGCGGTGGCCTTCACCCTTTCGCTGGTGCTGCGCCTGAGCCTGCTGCTGGGGCGCATGATGACGCAGCTCAACGGGCTGATGCGCAATTACGGCACGATCCAGAATTCGATGGAGATGCTCAACAGGCCGATCACGCTTCAGGACAAGCCAGACGCCGGCGAACTCAATGTGGCGCAAAGCCGCATATGTTTTGAAAATGTGAGTTTCCGGTATAGCGGCCGCAGCGCGGTGATCGACGATGTTTCACTGACCGTCGAACCCGGCCAGAAAGTCGGCCTCGTCGGGCTTTCAGGGGCAGGGAAATCGACGCTGGTCAATCTGCTGCTGCGTTTCTTCGATCTGGAATCGGGGCGGATCACCATCGACGGGCAGGACATTGCGGCGGTCACGCAAAGCTCGCTGCGCGCCCATATCAGCGTGGTTACGCAGGACACCTCGCTGATGCACCGTTCCGTGCGCGACAATATCATGCTCGGCCGCATCGGCGCACAGGAGGACGAGATCATACAGGCAGCCGAGCGGGCGGAAGCCTGGCATTTCATCAAGGATCTGCGCGACCAGAATGGCCGGGCCAGCCTCGAGGCGCATGTTGGCGAACGCGGCGTCAAGCTCTCCGGCGGCCAGCGCCAGCGCATCGCCATTGCCCGTGTCATGCTCAAGAACGCGCCGATTCTCGTGCTCGACGAGGCAACATCGGCGCTCGATTCCGAAATCGAGGCGGCGATACAGGAAAACCTGACCAAACTGATGGAGGGCAAGACGGTCATCGCGATTGCCCACAGGCTGTCGACAATCGCCCGGATGGACCGCCTCATCGTCATGCATGAGGGGCGTATCGTGGAAGATGGCAGCCATGAAGAGCTGTTGATGCGCAACGGCCTTTATGCCCGGCTGTGGGCGCGCCAATCGGGCGGGTTCATCAGCAATTCGATGGTCGCGGAGCGGTGAATCAGGTCGCGCCCTTGCTCTCTTGTGGCAAAAACTTGCGGCAATGTGCCTCTGGTCGGTCAAGCAGGCTGGACATATTCTAAGAAGCAGCCTAGAAACCGGCCAAATAAGGGGACTCTGCCGTGCGTAAGGGGTAGCGGAAACGCGGCGGGCTTTCCCATGCCAATGAGTATGCGCAGAGGATGGTTACTACCGTGAGCGAACACGATACAACTGCCGAGCCGACACGCCGCGACTTTCTCTATCTGACGACCGGCATGACCGGCGTCATCGGAGCCGGCGCGCTGGCATGGCCTTTCATCGACCAGATGCGGCCCGACGCCACAACGCTGGCGCTTTCCACCATCGAAGTTGACGTCTCGGCCATCGAAGAAGGCATGTCGATCACGGTCAAATGGCGCGGAAAGCCGGTGTTCATCCGCTACCGCACCCAAAAGGAAATCGAGGAAGCGAATGCCGTGCCGCTTGAGGATCTCAAGGATCAGGCCGCGCGCAACGCCAATCTCGCGCCCGATACGCCGGCGCTCGATGTCGACCGGTCGGCCGGAGAGGGTCGCGAAAACTGGATCGTCATGATCGGTTCCTGCACCCATCTGGGCTGCGTGCCGCTCGGCCAGGCCGGCGATTTTGGCGGCTGGTTCTGCCCGTGCCACGGTTCGCACTACGATACCGCCGGCCGGATTCGCAGCGGTCCCGCACCGGAGAATCTTCCGATTCCGCCGTTCGAATTCATCTCCGATACAAGAATCAAGATCGGCTAAGCAGGGGACTGATCCATGAGTGGTGGACATTCAACATACGAACCGAAAACCGGTTTTGAGAAATGGGTCGATTCACGGTTGCCGCTGCCGCGGCTTGTGTATGATTCCTTCGTCGCCTATCCGACGCCGCGCAACCTGAACTACGCCTATACGTTCGGCGCGATCCTGTCGGTGATGCTGGTCGCGCAGATCCTTACCGGCATTGTTCTGGCAATGCATTACGCATCGTCGACGGCTGGTGCCTTCAGCTCCGTCGAGAACATCATGCGCGACGTGAATTCGGGCTGGCTGCTGCGCTACATGCACCAGAACGGCGCGTCGTTCTTCTTCATTGCCGTCTACATCCACATGTTCCGCGGCATGTATTACGGCTCCTACAAGGCGCCGCGCGAGATCCTTTGGATCCTCGGCGTGACCATCTACCTGCTGATGATGGCGACCGGCTTCATGGGCTACGTGCTTCCCTGGGGCCAGATGTCCTTCTGGGGCGCGACCGTGATCACCGGCTTCTTCAGCGCATTCCCGCTGGTCGGCGAGCCGATCCAGCAGTGGCTGCTCGGCGGCTTCGCGGTGGACAATCCGACGCTCAACCGGTTCTTCTCGCTGCACTATCTGCTGCCGTTCATGATTGCCGGCGTCGTGGTGCTGCATGTCTGGGCGCTGCACGTAACGGGGCAGACGAACCCCACGGGCGTCGAGGTCAAATCGAAGACGGATACGGTGCCGTTCACGCCCTTTGCGACGATCAAGGACGCCTTTGCCACGATGGTGTTCCTGCTGGTCTTTGCCTATTTCATCTTCTACATGCCGAATTATCTCGGCCACCCCGACAACTATGTCGAGGCCAATCCGCTGGTGACGCCTGCCCACATCGTGCCAGAATGGTATTACCTGCCGTTCTACGCGATCCTGCGCGCCATCACATTCAACATCGGGCCGATCGATTCGAAACTCGGCGGCGTGCTTGCCATGTTCGCGTCGATCCTGATCCTCTTCCTGTTGCCGTGGCTCGATACGTCCAAGGTGCGCTCGGCCGTCTACCGGCCGTGGTACAAGATGTTCTTCTGGCTGTTTGTCGCCAACTGCGTCTTCCTCGGATGGCTTGGATCCAAGCCTGCTGAAGGGACCTACGTCGTCATGGCACAGATCGGCACGGCCTATTACTTCCTGTTCTTCTTCCCGATCCTGCCGTTGCTCGGCCTGGTCGAGAAAACAAGGCCGGTGCCGAATTCGATCACCGATTCGGTGCTTGAAAAGAGCGGCGGCGGCAAGCCTGAAGCGGCAACCGCCGCTCCGGAAGACCGCGGTTGATGAAGCGTCAGAAAGGTACAGATAAGATGAAAAAACTCGTCTCGACACTTCTGTCGCTCGCCATGGCCGCCGGCCTCGGCACAGGTGTTGCCATGGCCGCTGGCGACAGCGAATACGCCAAGGCGCCGCGGGAACAGGACTGGTCGTTCTCCGGCCCTTTCGGCCTCTATGACAAGGGCCAACTGCAGCGCGGCCTGAAGGTCTATATCGAGGTCTGCGCCGCCTGCCACGGGCTGGACCGCATTGCCTTCCGCAACTTCACGGAACTCGGCTACAGCGAGGATCAGGTGAAGACGCTGGCTTCTGAATACGAGGTCACGGACGGGCCGAACGAAGAGGGCGAAATGTTCGAGCGGGCGGCCATTCTGGCGGACTATTTCCCCAACCCGTTCCCCAATGTCGAGGCCGCCGCCTACGCCAATAACGGTGCCGCGCCGCCGGACCTGTCGCTGATGGCGAAAGCCCGCGCGGCGACCCGCGGATTTCCGCAGTTCGTCTTCGACATCTTCACCATGTATACCGAGGGCGGACCGGACTATCTCTATTCGCTCCTGACCGGTTATCAGGATCCGCCGCAGGGCGTGGAGATCACGGAAGGTACCTACTACAACCCGTATTTCATCAACGGCGTTTCGCTGGCCATGGCGCCGCCGCTTTCCGACGAAATCGTCACCTATGACGATGGAGCGCCGGAAACGGTCGACCAATACGCCAAGGACGTTTCGGCCTTCCTTATGTGGGCGGCCGAACCGAAGCTGGAAGAGCGCAAGTCGCTTGGCTTCAAGGTCATGATCTTCATCCTGATCTTCAGCTGCCTGCTTTACCTCAGCAAGAAAGCGGTCTGGTCTCGCGTCGAGCATTGACCTGAGCGCCATAAGGGATAGAAATTGCCAAGGCGGCCTTGAGCCGCCTTTTGCATGTGTGACGCTACCGGAGGGTTGGGGGACGGGACGATGGCGATGGACCAGACATTGAAGGAAACCCTGCTCGGTTCCATCCGCACGATTCCCGACTATCCGAAACCGGGCATCCTGTTCCGCGATATCACCACTTTGCTCGGCAATGCAAAAGCGTTTCGCCGGGCCGTCGACGAACTGGTGCATCCCTATGCGGGCATGAAAGTCGATCAGATCGCCGGCATCGAGGCGCGCGGTTTCATCCTCGGCGGCGCCGTTGCCCATCAGCTCTCCGCCGGCTTCGTGCCGATCCGCAAGAAGGGCAAGCTTCCCTATGACACGGTTCACGTCACCTACAGCCTGGAATATGGTGTCGACGAGATGGAAATGCACAAGGATGCCATCACCAGCGGCCAGAAGGTGATCCTTGTCGACGATCTCATCGCCACCGGCGGTACGGCCGAAGGCGCCGTCAAGCTGCTGCGTGGCATGGGAGCGGACATTATCGCCGCCTGTTTCGTCATTGATCTGCCGGATCTCGGCGGTCGCAAGAAGCTTGAGGACCTCGGCGTGACGGTGCGCACGCTGGTCGAGTTCGAGGGGCATTAACCGCCTGGCGCCGATGTCGGCACCATAAAGTCGTTTCCGACCACCCTTGCCGCCCAGTCGATTGTTCCTATCTGCCTGCCTTGCGGGCGGACGTTCCAGGATTGTCCTGCGTGAATGATTGACCGGTGGGAGGCGCATGCTCTGGTTGTTCAGCGCCATTGAAGAACTGGCGCCGGTTCTGGCGTTTTTTGTGGTGCAGCACTATTACAGCTTTACCGCCGGGCTGATGGCGATGACCCTGCTGGTGGTTGTCCTGCTTGCATTGTCGTACGGGCTGGGACGGGCGGTGCCGCGCTTCGCGGTTATCAGCACGATCTTCTTCCTGTTCTTTTCCGTTCCGAGCATCCTGACCGGCAACAGCACCTATTTTCAGGTCTCCGATACGATCCTCGACGGCGTTTTTGCGGTCCTGCTCCTTGGAAGCCGCGTGCTCGGGTTTCCTGTGCTGAAATTCCTCTTTGAACGCGTCTTTGCCATCACCGATGAGGCCTGGCAGATCCTTTCGCTGCGATGGGGCCTTCTGTTTGTTCTGCTGGCGGTTCTCAACGAGATCTTCCGGCAGGGCTTTTCCGTTGATGTCTGGGCCCAATACAAGCTTGTCTCCACGATCGGCATCCTTGTTTTCGGCTGTTATCAGTTCACGCTTTCGGCGCGGATGAGGATCCGGGCGGAATCCAACCGGCTGGGGCTGCGGGTCTGAAGGGCGGTGTATTCGGATCGGGCTTGCCGGGCATTTCCATCCGGGCCGAAGACCTTATATTTACATCCAGAATCAACACCGGAACCGCCATGCTGCTCACGCTGCGCGATGTCAGAAAATCCTACAACACCGAGGGAAGCAGGGTCGGCGTTCTCAAGGGCGTTTCTTTCGAACTGGATGCGGGTCAGCACCTGGCGCTGACGGGCGAATCGGGTTCCGGCAAAAGCACGCTGCTGCACCTGATCGCCGGACTGGACATGCCCGATGGCGGTCAAATCAGGGTTTCGGGCGCCGATCTGGCCGGCATGACGGATGCGCAGCTCGCTGCCGTGCGGCGCGGAAAGATCGGCCTGGTTTTTCAGCAGTTCAATCTCATTCCCTCGATGACGGTTGCCCAGAACCTTGCCTTTCACGCGCGGCTGGCCGGAAAGCTCGATGAGGACTGGAATGCGGAACTGACCGAGCGGCTCGGCCTTGCCGCGTGTCTCAACCGCTATCCGGAGCAACTGTCGGGCGGCCAGCAGCAGCGGGTGGCGATCGGCCGCACGCTTGCCGCCAAGCCCGATCTGATCCTCGCCGACGAGCCGACCGGCAATCTCGATGAGGATACGGGCGACGTGGTGATCGAGCTGATGCTGCAGCTTGTATCCGATGTGAAGGCCGGCTTCATCCTGGTCACGCATTCGACCAAGCTGGCCGGTCTTCTGCACCGCCGGCTGCATCTGACGCACGGCCTGTTGCAATGATTGCCGCCGGCTTCGCTGCTCTCCTTTCCCACTGGCGCTACCGGCCGCTGCAGTTGCTGACCCTGATCGGCGGCCTGGCGCTGGCGACGGGCCTGTGGACGGGCGTTCAGGCAATCAACAGCGAGGCACGGTCGAGTTACAGCCGGGCCGCGGCCGTTCTCGGGCAGGATACGCTGGAACAGCTGCAATCGGACAGCGGCGGGCCGATTGCCGCTGACCGTTTCGTTTCTCTCAGGCGCGCCGGCTGGCTGGTCTCGCCGGTTGTCACCGGAGATTTGAGGCTGGGGCAAAACCGCGTGCGGGTGATGGGCTTCGATGTCTTTACGCTGCCGCGGGGCGCGGCGCCGATCGGCTTATCCGGCAATGAAGATATCGCTGCCTTCATCGGCGATGGCCTTGTCCTTGCGCATCCCGATACCGTGGCGGCGCTCGGTGATACAGATCTTAACCTGCGCACATCGCTGCGGGTCGCACCGGGGGATCTGATGGCGGACATCGCGACCGCATGGTCGCTGCTCGAGCGGCGCGATTTCGATTATCTGCTGTTGGCGGCCGAACAGCCTGGCGGGCTCGAGCCGCTTTCGCAAATCGTGCCCGACCTCAGGCGCGTTCAGCCCGATGCGCAAGGCGACATCGCCCGGCTGACAGACAGTTTTCACCTCAACCTGACGGCCTTTGCTTTCCTGTCCTTCGCCGTCGGCCTGTTCATTGTCCACGCGACAATCGGGCTTGCCTTCGAGCAGCGCCGTGCGGTCATCCGCACATTGCGTGCGCTCGGCATGCCCAACCGTGCGGTCGTTCTGCTTCTGCTCACCGAGATCGTTTTGCTGGCGCTGATTGCCGGTCTGCTTGGCGTCATGCTCGGCTATGGCATCGCCGCACTGCTGCTGCCGGACGTCGCGGCGACGCTCGCCGGTCTCTACGGCGCGAACGTCCCCGGTACACTCACCTTGCGGCCGGATTGGGTTCTCACCGGCCTGGCCATCGCGCTGGGCGGCGCTTTGCTCGCCGTGTGGCAGGGCCTGTGGCGCATCGCGCGCCTGCCGCTCCTGGCCCCGGCCCAGCCGCGCGCCTGGGCAATGGCGAGCCGGAAGAACACGGTCTGGACCACATTGGGCGGCCTGGTGCTTTTGCTGGCCGCGCTTTTGCTGGCCTGGTTCGGACGCGGTCTGACGGCAGGCTTCTTGACGCTGGGTGCGCTGCTTCTCGGCGCCGCGCTGCTTCTGCCGGCTTTCCTGTCCCTTGTCCTCGCGCTGGGCGCGCGCGCATCCCGATCCGTCATGGCCGAGTGGGTGTGGGCCGATATGCGCCAGCAGGTGCCCAACCTTTCGCTGGCGCTCATGGCGCTGATGCTCGCGCTGGCCGCCAATATCGGCGTCGGCACCATGGTCTCGTCATTCCGGTATACGTTCACCGGCTGGCTGGACCAGCGCCTTGCCTCGGAACTCTACGTATCGGCAGACAATGAGGCGCAGGCGGAGGAATTGCGGTCGTTCCTCGCCGGCCGGGCGGATGCGGTGTTGCCGATGCGAAGTCTTGAGGTCGACATCGGCGGGGCACCTGTCTTCGTCTACGGCATCGTCGACCATGCGACCTACCGGGACCACTGGCCGCTGCTGGAAAGCCTTGAGGATGTCTGGGACAGGGTGGCGGCGGGCGAGGGCGCATTGATCAACGAGCAGATGTACAGGCGCGGTGGCCACCGGCTGGGCGACCGCATTGCCATAACGCCGGATTGGGCGGAGGAGATTGTCGGGGTCTATTCCGATTACGGCAATCCGACCGGGCAGATGATCGTGCAGCATGACCGGCTCATGGCGTCCTTTCCCGACATCGCGAAACTGCGCCATGCCGTGCGTGTGCCGCCGCGGGACGCGCAGGCGCTGGCCGAGGCGCTTGTCGACGAGTTCGGTCTTCCGCCGGGCAATATACTCAATCAGGCCGATCTGAAACGGTTCTCGCTCCAGATTTTCGACCGCACCTTCCTGGTCACGGGAGCGCTCAACATATTCACGCTTGGCATTGCCGCCTTCGCCATCTTTGCCAATCTGCTGACGCTGTCTTCGATGCGTCTGATGCAGCTTGCTCCGGTGTGGGCCGTCGGAACGACCCGCGCGGAGCTTGCACGGCTTGAGATGCTGCGAACGCTGGCGCTTGCGGTTCTGACCTGGCTCCTGGCGTTGCCGGTCGGGCTGCTTCTCGCCTGGGTGCTTCTTGCCATTGTCAATGTCGAGGCGTTCGGCTGGCGTCTTCCGATGCATATCTTTCCCGCCGCGTGGTTCCAGCTTCTGGCAATGGCCGTGTTGGCGGCCGGCGTTGCCGCCGCCATACCGGTCTGGCGACTGGCGCGGACCCAGCCGGCGAATTTTCTCAAGGTCTTCGTTCATGAGCGTTAGAATTCTCCTCTTGCTGTTTCTCCTCATGACATGCGGCGTGAGGGCGCAGGGTTTTGCGGGCCTCGGTACGGATGCCGAGGGATTTTCGGTGCCAGAACCCGGGCGGGAACTTGTGTTTCCGCAGGATCACGGACCGCATCCCGACTTCCGCATCGAGTGGTGGTACCTGACGGCCAATCTGAAAGACGAAAACGGCGCTGATTTCGGGCTGCAATGGACCCTTTTCCGGTCCGCGCTACGTCCCACCGCAGGGAAGGGCTGGTCCGCATCCCAGACATGGATGGCGCATGCCGGCGTAACGACCGGAGAGGATCATTTTTCAACCGAGCGCTTTTCCCGCGGCGGAATCGGCCAGGCCGGGGTGACCGCTGTTCCGTTCTCGGCCTGGATCGACGACTGGCGGATGACCAGCCTGGCAGCGCCGGGTAACGATTCGCTCTCGGCGCTTCGGGTATTCGCCCGTGGCCCGGATTTTTCTTACGATATCGCGCTTACCGCGTCCGGACCGCTGGTGCTGCACGGCGACAACGGCCTGTCGGTCAAATCGGCTTCCGGACAGGCAAGCTATTATTATTCGCAGCCCTTCTACACGGTCACCGGCACGATCACCCTGCCGTCCGGCCGGTTCACAGTCAGTGGCCGGGCCTGGCTCGACCGCGAGTGGTCGTCGCAACCACTCGATCCGGACCAGACCGGCTGGGACTGGCTGTCGCTGCATTTCGACGACGGCGCGAAGCTCATGGGCTTCCGGCTGCGCAGCCGCAGCACGGACGCCTACACATCGGCCACCTGGATCGAACCGGGCGGCAAAACGACAGCCTATGGCGACGGTGTTTTGAAGATGACGCCGGGGCGTGTGCGGCGGGTCGCGGGCCGGGATGTGCCGGTCGAATGGCGATTGCAGCTCGCAGAGCGTGACCTCGATATCACGGTCAGGGCCATCAATCCGCAAAGCTGGATGGAGACGCTTGTTCCCTATTGGGAAGGCCCCGTTACCGCCGAGGGCAGCCGGCGCGGCCAAGGTTATCTGGAAATGACGGGCTACGAATGACGGGCGATGGGTCGTTTTGACACGTTGTCGGTCAAGGGTCCGATCCCATTTCGATAAAGGGCGAGCCGTTTGCTCACCTGAAGCGATCAAGGGTAACCGGAACCATGGAACACAGACCAAGGGTCACGGCTTCCGCCCTGCCGGTCGGCAGCATCCTGCATGGCCGCATGGCGCATGGCGATTTTCTTGACTGTTACAGCGTCGAATCCCCGATGCCGCCGCGCCCGGCGGCTGAGATCATCACGGCATTTCCGGGTTGGGCGCGGTTTCTGGTTCTTTTGCGGCGCGTGTTGACCGCGCCCTTCGGGTTGTCCAATGACGGGCCGGCGGCGGTCGACAAGATCGGGCCGTTCCCGGTGGAGGCGGAAACGGCATCGGAACTGATTGCCGGGTTCAACGACAAGCATCTCGACTTCCGCGTTTCGGTCTTTTCCGAAAACGGACGGGTGTCGCTCGCAACCTGGGCGCATCCGCACAATATCGGCGGACGGCTTTATCTGGCCGTTATCATGCCGTTTCACATCCTGATTGCCCGCAATGCCCTGGCGCGCGTTGCGTCAAGGCCATAGCTGCAGGGTGGTTTTGCCGGGGCCTGTTTTCAGATGCGCACCAGCACGGCGCTGTCGAAGGCGATCACCTGTTCGCCATTCTGGTTGAAACCCTCGGAATTCAGTTCGACGATGCCCCATTCCGGCTTCGTCTTGCGCTGCCTTGCCGACAGGAAGGTGTTGAAATAGCGGATCGTGTCGCCGGCATAGACGGGTCTCAGCCATTTCAGGTTCCGGAAACCGGGCGACGGTCCCATGACCGGTGCCTGTTTGCCGCTCGCTTCGAGCTCGGCCAGCCAGCGGTCGCGGTATTCGATGTTCTTTTTCATCCAGACCGCCGTCGTGTGCCAGCCGGAAGCACAAAGGGCGCCGAGCATCGTGTGCCGGGCGGCCTCCTCGTCCAGATGGAAGGGCTGCGGATCGAATTTTCGGGCGAATGCGATGATGGCCTCGGGCGTGAATGTGTAGGTGCCGAGATCCGCGCGATGGCCGATCTCGAAGGCGTCGAGACCGCTCATTGGGGGTCTCCCTCGTTTCGGCAGGCAAAAAACCCGGTGTTTTCCGACGCGCAGACAAGCTCGCCGCGCTGGTTGCAGATCTCATGGCGAAATTCGACGGCGCCGATGCCGGGACGCGACTGCAGGCGCCGCGCCGATTTGACGGTCGAGGTTCCGCTAAGCGTGTCGCCGGCAAGCACGGGCCGTTTCCATTCGCAGGAATCGACTCCCGGTGCGCCCTGCGAGGTCGAGTTGCCGATATAGCCGTCGATGAACATGCGCATGATCATCGAGCAGGTGTGCCAGCCGGAGGCGGAGAGCCCGCCGAGGATGCTTGCCTTTCCGGCGGCCTCGTCGAGATGCATGGGTTGCGGGTCGAACTCGCTGGCAAAGGCTATGATCTCCTCGGCGCTGACCGGGTAGGGGCCGAGTTCGAACCGGCTTCCGGGCTTGAAGTCCTCAAAGGCCAGTTTCTTTTCTTGGTCTTGCTGATTGTTCATGGTTGACCTTATGCCGCGATCTGCCCCGAATGTCAGCCTCAAAGTTGCGCGAACAGGCCGAAATAGAGCGGCGGGCCAAGATAGGCGACAATGGCGAGCACCAGAAGCGCGCGGACCCAAAGGGCATGGAAGCGCCGCCAGAGGATAATGCTGAGCACGATGCCGATGCCTGCCTCGACGATCGTGAAGATATCGCCGTTATGGTTCGGGTTCCAATAGGACACCGGAGAGCGGAAGCGCCAGTCCGAAAGCGGCCACAGATGGGCATGGGCGTCATCGACATGCACCGGCAGGTCGGCGGCCAGGTGAAGCAATGCGGCAATGGCGAATACGGCCAGCAAAATCGCAGGACGATACCATTTCGAGGCGAGCAGACCGATCAACAGGATCAGGATGTAGAGCGGCGCCGAATTGCCGACGGTTACGGCGTCCGACCAGGGCGGATTGTAATAAAGCTCCGACCAGACCCTGCGCTCGGGTATGCCGGCGATTTTGGACCAGATGAACAGCGTGTATATGGCAAGGTCCGGAACGAGCGCGCCGACAATGACCGCCGTGTTGCGGGCCGGCTTGCCGGGCTTTGCCAGGATCGCGGCGGCCAGCAGCACATGGGTCTGTGTGTTCATGGAGCGCAACTGTGCAATGGCGGGAGTGCCGTTGCAACAGCCTCTGCTCTAGGTGTTGAACTTGAAGAGCATGACGTCGCCGTCCTGGACGACATATTCCTTGCCTTCGTCGCGGGCCTTGCCGGCGTCGCGTGCGCCCACCTCACCGCTGAAGGCGACGAAATCGTCATAGGCAATGGTCTGGGCGCGGATGAAGCCGCGCTCGAAGTCGGTGTGGATCACGCCGGCCGCCTGGGGTGCCTTGGCACCGCGCTTGACGGTCCAAGCGCGCGATTCCTTCGGGCCGGCGGTAAAGAAGGTGATCAGGTCGAGGAGCTTATAGCCGGCGCGGATCAGCCGGTCGAGACCGGCTTCTTCAAGTCCGAGCTCGGACAGGAATTCGACCGCTTCCTCGGCCTCCAACTGCGCGAGCTGGGACTCGATTTCCGCCGAGATGATGACCGTCTGCGCATTCTGTCCGGCCGCCATCGCGGCGACGGCCCCGGTCTGTTCATTGCCGCTTGCGGCATGCGCCTCGTCGACATTGCAGACGTAGAGGACAGGCTTGGATGTCAGAAGGTTGAGCGACTGGAGCAGACGCAGGTCCTCGGCCGCGATGCCGTCAAGCAGCAGACGCGCCGGCTTGCCGTTCTGCAGCAGTTCAAGGGCCTTTTCCATCATCGGAAGGATGAGCAGCGCTTCCTTTTCCCTGCCGGTGGCGCGCTTGCGCGTCTGTTCGGTTCGCCGCTCAAGGCTTTCAAGATCGGCCAGCATCAGTTCCGTCTCGATCGTGTCGGCGTCGGCAACCGGATCGATCTTGCCTTCGACATGGGTAATGTCGTCGTCTTCGAAACAACGCAGCACATGGACGATCGCATCCACTTCGCGGATATTGGCGAGAAACTGGTTGCCCAGACCTTCGCCCTTCGACGCGCCGCGCACGAGGCCGGCGATGTCGACGAAGGATATACGGGTCGGAATGATCTCTTTTGACTTGGCGATCTCGGCTATCTTGCCGAGCCGGGCGTCGGGCACGGCGACTTCGCCCGTGTTGGGCTCGATCGTGCAGAACGGATAATTGGCGGCCTGCGCGGCAGCGGTCTTGGTCAGGGCGTTGAAGAGGGTGGACTTGCCCACATTGGGCAGGCCGACGATGCCGCACTTGAAACCCATTGCTTAATCCTTGTTTCCAAACAGTTTTTTCAGCATATCCGCCATGGGTCCCGATTTCGGTGGCTCGGGAGCTGTTTTTGGCCGCGCGGCGCGAATATGCGACTGGCCCTTTTGCGGGTCTGCGTTTTTCTTGCCGTTGCCCGGGGCGCTGTTGCCCAGCGCCACAGCGATCTTGTTGAGGAAGCCCGAATCATCGCCCTCGATCAGCATCGGGAAATTATCGGCAACCGCCTCCAGCAGCGTCTCGACCCACTCGCGGTCGGCCTTGGCGAAGTCGCCGAGCACATGGCTGTTGACCCGTTCCTTGTGACCGGGATGGCCGATGCCAAGACGCAGGCGCCGATAGTCCTTGCCGCAATGGGAGTCGATGGACCTGATGCCGTTGTGGCCGCCATGGCCGCCGCCGGTCTTGATCCGCACCTTGCCCGGCGCGAGGTCCAGTTCGTCGTAGATGACGATGAGATCGGAGGGTGCCAGCTTGTAGAACCGCATGGCCTCGCCGATGCTCTCGCCGGAAAGGTTCATGTAGGTCTGCGGCTTGATCAGCAGCACTTTCTCGCCGGCCATGTGGCCCTCGGCGATCTCGCCGCGGAACTTTTTCGACCAGTTCGAAAAGGAATGGCGGCGGGCAATCGCGTCCGCCGCCATGTATCCGATATTGTGGCGATTGCCCGCATGGCGGGAGCCGGGATTGCCAAGGCCTGCAACGAGCAGCATGTGCACCGGTCTCCGTAATGCGGCGGGCGGGGACTATTCCTCCCCGTCGCCTCCTTCGGCTGCGTCTTCGTCGCCGCCTTCGGCCGCCTCTTCGCCGGCTGCATCGACGGCTTCTTCGCCTTCCTGCTCCTCTTCCTCGCTCTTGAGGCCGGCAGGCGCGGCAATCGTCGCGATGGTGAAGTCGCGGTCGGTGATCGTCAGCTCGACATCATCCGGCAGGGTGATGTTGGATATGTGGATACCGTCGCCGAGATCGAGACCCGTCAGGTCGCCGATGAAGTTCTCCGGAATGTTGTTGGCCGGGCAAACAACTTCGACCGCGTGACGGACGACATTGAGAACGCCGCCGCGCTTGAGGCCGGGCGACTCTTCCTCGTTGATGAACTGAACAGGCACTTCAACGGTCACCACGGTGTCCTTGGAAATGCGCAGGAAATCCACATGCATGGTGAAATCGCGAACCGGGTCGAGCTGGTAGTCCTTGGGCAGAACCTGGATCTTCTTGCCGTCGACATCGATGGTCGCGATGGTCGTCAAAAATCCACCGCCGTGGATCTTCATCGTCACTTCCTTGTAGGGAAGGGCGATGGAAACAGGGGGTTCCTTGCCACCGTAGATGACGGCGGGAATCTTACCGTTGCGGCGAAGTTCGCGGGCGGACCCCTTACCAACCCGTTCGCGCGCCTCGGCAACGAGCTCATAATTGCTCATGGCTTGTCCTTTCGAGGTACTATCTGGAGTGTTTCCCGGACGGTTCAAAGCCCGTAAAAACATCGAGCGGCCAGTGGCCGCCCCGCCGCGTTGCCTCCAAGGGTGTCTACGCGGACGCGCGCTATATAGCGGAGGGATTTGTGCGATGCAAGCGCAAAGCGGCGCCGGGGAGGGCGCCGCTCGCAGGGGTCCGGGCGGAGGGAGGAACGCCGCGGACGGGGTCGGGTCAGACCGGTTTATTCGGCCTGCAGTTCTTCCGGAGTTTTTTCCGAGATCGAAACCCACTGCTCATCGGCAGCGGTGATCAGGTTGGCGCGGTCTGCTTCCCAGCGTTCCTGGATGCCCGGCGCCAGGTTCAGATAGAGCTTGTTGTCGACAATGCGCCACAGATGCGGATCGCCGTCGAACTTGAAGCCCATTGCGGTGCCGAAGGCGCAATAGCCGCCATAGGCCGGTGCGTATGCATCCGGATTGGCGACAAAGAGCGCCTTGTTTTCTTCATTTGCGAAACGGTAGGTGGCACCGTTGTGCTCGGCGGTGATCTGGAAATCGCCCGGTGTCGGTGCGCCCGCGGTGAAATAGGCGACCGGGTCATAGCCGCGCAAGGCAAGGCCGGTGGTCGTTGCGTTGACATCTACGCCTGCGGCCAGTGCGGATGTCAGAAGTGCGGCGGAAAGTGCGACACCTGCAAGGGTTGTCTTCAGGACTTTGAACATATCGGTCTCCTCGGTTCATCGGGTTCAGGGCCGGAACGGATCTGAAAAGCTCCGGTTGAGATGTGTTGTATAGTTTGGAACCAATTGGTACAAAACAAATGAATGTGAGCGAAACTTGATTGAAAAATCGTGCTGCGCTCTTATGACTGATAGAAACGTCTTGTTTCGACTGGCAGGAGCAGAGCTGCGCAACCATGGCCCGCCCAAGAGAATTCGACATGGACACCGCTGTCGACGGCGCTATGCAGATTTTCTGGCGCCTGGGATATACGGCAACGAACCTGCCGGAACTGCTGCATGCGATGGGCGTTTCCAGGGGATCCTTCTATAAGGCGTTCGGAGACAAGCACTCGGCCTATCTGGCGGCGCTGGATCACTATGACCGCACCTGCATCGGTTCCGCGGTCGCGCTGTTGAGCGACCGCTCCATAGGGGACGGTACATCCCGGATCCTGCGGCTCTTCGAGCAGACCGGGTGCGGAGAAGGCGTTGCTCCGCGCGGCTGTTTCGTCTGCAATGCGATGGTGGAACTGGGACCGCACGATTCCGCCGTCGCGGAAAAGACCGCCGCCATGTCCAACAGGCTTCAGTCCGCGATCTACAATGCACTTGGCGATGTTCCGGGCATAAACCCGTTCGACACGGAATCCCGGGATCGCAAGGCGGCCATTATCACGCGGCTTTATCTCGGTGCGCAGGCAATGAGCAAGACGGGCGATCAAAACGCCGACTGGAAAAACCTGCTGGGCGAGTTGCTGAACCGGCGGATACTCTAAACAATCAATCGAACAGGCTGGAGACCGATTCTTCCGATGCGGTGCGGCTGATCGCCTCGCCGATCAGATTGGCCGTGGTGATGACGCGGATATTGTGGGCGTTCTGGACCGCAGTCGTGGGCTGGATGGAATCGGTAATCACCAGTTCCTTGAGCTTTGACGCGGTAACCCGGGCAACCGCGCCGCCAGACAGGACACCGTGGGTTATATAGGCGGTGACGCTTGTCGCGCCGTTTTCGAGCAGGGCTTCTGCCGCGTTACACAAAGTGCCGCCGGAATCGACAATGTCATCGATCAGAATGCAGTCTTTTCCCGACACATCGCCGATAACGTTCATGACTTCGGATTCGCCGGGCCGATCGCGGCGCTTGTCGACGATCGCCAGCAGGGAATCGAGCCGCTTGGCCAGAGCGCGTGCACGCACGACGCCGCCGGTATCGGGCGAGACGACCATGATGTTGGAGACATCATAGGTTTCCTTGATATCCCGGGCGAGGATGGGAACCGCGAAGAGATTGTCCGTCGGAATGTCGAAAAAACCCTGGATCTGGCCGGCATGCAGATCAAGCGTCAACACACGGTTGGCGCCGGCCTCGGTGATCAGGTTGGCCACCAGCTTGGCCGAGATCGGCGTGCGGGCGCCGGGTTTGCGGTCCTGACGGGCATAGCCGTAATAGGGCAGCACCGCCGTAATGCGTCTTGCCGAGGCGCGCCGGGCCGCGTCCGTCATGATGAGAAGCTCCATCAGATGGTCGTTTGCCGGATAGGCGGTCGACTGGATGATGAAGACGTCCTCACCGCGTACATTTTCCTTGATCTCGACGAAAATCTCCTGGTCGGCGAAGCGCCGGACCGTGGCATTGCCGAGCGGAATGTTGAGATAATTGCAGATGGCTTCTGCGAGGACCCTGTTCGAATTGCCCGAAAAAAGTTTCATGGCGCGCTGCCTATGCTGGTACCCCGATGGCCGGCGTTTTAGCGGCCCCGCGCGCGAATGCAAGTCTCATCCCGATCATTCGTGGATTTTACCCAGAATTCAGCCACTTCCCCCGTCGCCAAGGTGCCATATTTCCGCCCTGCGCTCTAACCACCCGAACCGGGCTGGCTGCGCCAGGCAATGTACTCGGCGATGGTGCGGGCTGCGATCGTTTCCATGGTCGCATCCTGGACGACATTCCAGGGATCGGCGGCGGTGCCCTGCGCGATTTCCTGGCCGCGAATACGATGCAGGCGGTTTCCACCGCCATCGAGAACGTCCCAGACAAAGGCGACGGTCGTCTTGTCGCCGTCGGTGAAGGCGGAAAAGTAGCCCTTGAGGATGTGATTGCTGTTTCCGTCACCGGAATTGAGAATGACCAGACCGCGGGCGCGGGCTTCCGAACCGAGCTGACGCGAGAGCGGCCGCACGGCGCTGACCGGGGCGCCGATGACCGGTGTGAAGCTGATGTTCGATGCGCCGTTGCGCGGCGCGAGACTTGCCGTGGAACTGGACCGCGCCGGTGTTGAGTTGGTTGTCGTCTGCTCCGTCGGAATGGCCGGCTGATCGGAGCCGATCTGATCGACGGGCTCAGCCGGGTCGTCGGGGTTGACCGATGTCAGCGGGTCCTGCGTCCCGACATCCGCATTGGGACGCAGCAGTGAGGCGTCCGTCAACCGGGCCGTCGTGCAACCCGCGAGCTGCAGCGCGAACAGGGCGACCAGTATTGTGACAACAGTCTTCCTACGCAAGTTACAACCTCTTCCGACGGCTGCCTATTTGACGATCAGATCCAGGTTGTGGGCCGAAAGCGCAACCGGGTCGTCATCGGTGGTCAAATAGGTGTGTCCGAGCGTCATGGCTGTCCCGGATTCAGAGTCCATAATAATCATATGTACAAACAATGACATATCCGCCCTGATGTTTTGTTCGTTTCCGGAATAGAACATCTCGCGTTCCATCCAGCTCGGCGTGAAGCGGGCGCCCAGCGAATAGCCGCACGCATTCAGCCGGTGGCGGGTCAGTCCGCGATCTTCCATGACCTTTGCATGGGTAGCGAACACATCGCCGAAATTGTGACCCGGACGCAGAACCTGTTCGATTTCCTCAAGCGCCTCCCGGCACACGTCGTAGAGCTCGAGATGCCGTTCGCTCGGCTTGCCGACAATGACGGTGCGCATCATCGCGGCATGGTAGCGGGCGAAGACACCGGCCCATTCCAGGGTCAGCTGATCGTTCTCTTCAAGCTTGCGCCGGCCGGATTTGTATCGGCACAGGAGCGCATCGCGGCCCGAACCGATGATGAACTCGTTGCCGGGATAATCACCGCCGCCGGAAAAGACCGCGCCCTGCATGGCAGAAAGAATATCGGCTTCGTCCGCGCCGGGCTTGATCAGCGGCAGGGCGGCGTCCAGCGCCGCATCGGCAAGGCCGGCCGCAGTCTTGATGTAGTCGATCTCGGCGGGGCTCTTGATGAGCCGCAGGCTTGAAACAACACCCGATGCGTCGACCAGGTCGGCGAAGGATTGCAGTTGGTTGTCGAGCCTGCGGCAGTTGGCTCCGGTCAGTCCGTGCGTATCATATTCGACCCCGATGCGGCATCCGAGCAGGTCCATGTCGTTGAGCAGGTTCTTCAGCTCCATAGTCGGATCCGCATTGGCACGGTCCGTCCACACGGAGATGTCCTCGATGATCGAGGTGTGGCGCGCCTGTCGCAGATCAGCCGAGCGGGTGAGCAGGCGCATCGAGCCGTCGGAGGTGACGATCAATGTCTGGAAGAAGCAGAATCCGAACGTATCGTAGCCGGTCAGCCAGTACATGCTCTCCTGGGCGAAGAGCAGCATGGCGTCGAGCTCGTTGTCCTGCATGGCGTCGATGAGGCGGCGTTTTCGCCAGCGGAATTCTTCCATGTCAAAATGCTGGGTCACCCTATCCTCCATCGACAATGCTTATTGCTGAAATCTGTCGCCCGTAATCGGGCTCGCCGCGATGTGTGGTGCGGCGGTATGAAAAGAACATCGCCTCATCGGCATAGGTGCAGCGGCCGCTATACTGCGCGGCTACGCCGGCTTCGGCCAGGCGCGCAAGTATATAGGACTGCAGGTCGAAATTGCTGTGGCCGTCGCGTTCGGACGGCGTGAAGTACACGACGTTCTGCGCGTCCTCAGCTACGAACCGTTCGACGAATTCGGGGCCGACCTCGTAGTTCGGGCCGCTTATGCTGGGGCCGATGGAGGCGACGATGCGCTCGCGCGCAGCGCCGCAAGCTTCCATCGCTGCGACCGTATTGCCGATGATGCCGTAAAGGGCGCCGCGCCATCCGGCATGGGCGGCGGCGACGACACCCGCTTGCGGGTCGGCCATCAGGATCGGACCGCAATCGGCGGTCAGGACGCCGACAATGATGCCGGGCGCCGCCGTGACCATCGCGTCGGCTTTGGGACGTTCGCCCTCATATTTTTCATCGACGACGATGACATCGGTTGAATGGATCTGATGCGGCGTTGCGAGCCTCTCCGCTGGCAGCGGGAACCAACTGCAGACGCGTGTGCGGTTTTCCACCACATGGGCGCGCTCATCGTTCGAGCCCAGCCCGACATTCAGCCCCTCATAGATGCCCCTGGATACGCCGCCATGCCGCGTGAAAAACCCGTGGCGGATGGCTGTACCGGCGCAGCTTTCGTCCAGAAGCGGACTGGTGATCGGTTCGGGTCGCTCACGGTCGAGCATGGCTGGCCTCTCGGCTTTTCATCCGGCGGGATGGTGATCAAACTGGGCTTGTCTGTCAATCACAGGATTGGAGTGCTTTTAAGACGGACCTTCCGATGCGCCGGTTCCGCGTGCGAACGGGGCAAGGGGAATGTCGCTGCCGCTCACGCACAAGACCTTGAAAAGGCTTCCCATCTGACCCTGGCCGGTGCCCGCCAGGCGCTCAACCGAATTGTGGATTTCTTCCTGCATTGCCGCGCTTGCGCCGGAACCCAGGGCGCCGGCGCGCTGCAGCAACCCGAGTTCCAGCAAAAAAGTGCCCTGGGTCATGGCTGGCCAGATTTTGACGCCCTCGGACGCCGCTGCTGCGGCAAGTGCCTCGAAATCCACGTGGCTGGTCAGGTCGCACTCGCCCGGCGCCTCCAGGACATCGGCGAAAGCCTGCCGCCTTACCGCCTGCAGCGTGTCGCCAAAGCCGCTTTTCAGATGGCCGTAATCCACGACAAGCGCCGTTCCGCTGCAGTGTCGCAGCCGCGCGGCGATTTCGGCCATGACGGCCTCGCGCGCGGGGGCGATCTCGAATATGTCGCCGGGCCGGGCCGGACCCGGCAGGGCATCGGGTTCGATTGCTGCGGTTCCGACGCCAAAGGCAAGCGTGCCGTCATCGCCGACAGTCACAAGCCGCTCCTGAAAGCCGGCATCCGTGTTGATGAACTGGCGAATCGGCAATGCATCGAAGAGTTCGTTGCAGAAAAGCAGGGTGAAGCCCTCCGGAACATCCGTCAGCGTGGAATGCCAGCGGCAATCGATGGGCGCATTTGCAAGCGTCTCCCGCTGTATCTGCGTCAGTCTCTCGCTGGTTTCGACAAGATGCGCGCTCGCGGTTTCGGTGAAATCCGGCGCAAGCTTCTGGATAACGCGTTGGGCATCGGCCATCAGGGTCCCGCGTCCTGGCCCGATTTCAATGAGCCGGACCGTGTCCGGCCTGCCGTGGGCCTGCCAGGCCGACACCAGGAAAATGCCGATCATCTCGCCGAAAAGCTGGCTGACCTCAGGCGCGGTGATGAAATCGCCGGCGGCGCCGAACGGCTCGCGCGTGCGGTAGTAGCCGAATTCCGGATCGCCGAGGCAAGCCGAGAAATAGTCGGCGACGCTGATCGGCCCGGTTGCTTCGATCAGGCGGCGCAGTTTCTTTGCCAGCGGCGTTGTCAATGGCTGCTTCCGCTGTCCCCGACCGGCGCCGGCTGGGTCGGCGGTTTAGCATAGGCCATGGCGACGAGGCCGATCAGCAGCATGGGAATCGAAAGGACCATGCCCATGGTCAGCCAGCCGCCGAGCAGGTAGCCGATATGGGCGTCCGGTTCGCGGAAGAATTCGACAAGGATGCGGCAGGCGCCGTATCCGAGCAGAAAAGCGCCGCCGATATAGCGCGGCCGCTGGAGCTTGCCGAAACGGAAAATTAGAAGATAGAGCGCGAAGAAAAGCAGCGGGCCTTCGAGCAAAGCTTCATAGAGCTGGGAGGGATGGCGCGGCTCGGGGCCTCCGGTCGGGAAAATCACCGCCCAGGGAACGTCGCTGACGCGTCCCCACAGCTCCCCGTTGACGAAGTTCGCGATACGGCCGAGGAAAAGTCCGATCGGGGCCGAGGCGGCAATGACATCAAACAGGCTCCAGACTGAAATGCCGCGTTTGCGGGCAAAAAAGATCATGGCGATGATGGTGCCCAGAAGCCCGCCATGGAACGACATGCCGCCCTTCCAGATTTCGAACATGCGCAAGGGATTGTGCATGAAGGCGGCAAAATCATAGAAGAAAATGTAGCCGAGCCGGCCGCCAAGCACGATGCCGACCGCTCCCCAGATCAGGAAATCGTCAATATCCGAAACCCGCATTGCCGGCCGGCCATCGAACCAGAGCCGGTTCGTGCCGGCAAGGATGCGGGCGTAGCGCCAGCCCAGGAGAATGCCCACCACATAGGCAAGCCCGTACCAGTGCACGGCGAGTGGGCCGATGGAAAACAGCACCGGATCAATGTTCGGGAAAGGCAGCGCGGCCAGTACGGGGTCCATGTCGAATCCAAATCTTTATGCGGACGGGCCGGACCATGCCGGTGGCTGCCGCCATGGTCAAGGGTTGCGTCGTCCGGTCCGAATCCTTAACTCACTATATCGAAGGATGGTGCGTTACCAGCAAAAGCGAGGCAGCAAGATGACCACAGGCCCCAATCGAATTCTGGATGATTTCGCCAGGCTGATGACGGATGCGGCGGGCGCCGCCCAGGGCCTGCGCGACGAAGTCGAGACGGCGCTACGCGCGCAAGCCGAACGGGTTCTCAACAATATGGATGTCGTCCAGCGCGAGGAATTCGAGGCCGTTCGGGAGATGGCGGCCCGTGCGCGCGACGAGAACGATGCGCTTTCGGCACGGATCGACGCCCTGGAGAAACGGGTAGCGGAGCTCGAAGGCGGGGCGAAACCGAAAGCGACACGGAAGAAAAGCACCGGAGCCGGCAAGGCCTCGTAATTTTTTTGTCGTATCGCCACGTCCACAATTCTGTGAGGAAAATACCTTTTCCCAGAATCCCTTAGACTCGGGTGCTCGGGAATTGATTCACCGCGTATCCACATCGGATTTCGATGTCCCTGCATTTAAGGGGTGGCGCTGTGACTCTGCCGTTATACACTGATTTTAAATGATGATTCGAAGAGGGCCTTAACTGTCTTTGTGGGCGAGTGGCAGGCGGTCCGGTTCTAGTTTGTAGTGTGCGTAAGTTGCTTCCGGGTTCAGCGTGGGCGCGGCGAGGATTTTTTGCGCCTGTGAACATTGAGATTCGGGGAGAAAAGGTGCGGCATGAGCCTTATGGAATTTGAATATGAGCGCGAACTCAATCCTGTTGACATGATTGAGTACGTGGCGGCCAACAATGACTGGTCGTTTGAGCGGTCCGGCGAGGATGAAATCGCCATGACCGTTGAGGGGCGCTGGTCGGAATACCACGTTTCCTTTTCATGGATGGAGGATTTCGAGGCCCTCCATCTTGCCTGCGCATTCGATATCAAGGTGCCTGACAACAGGGTCAGCGAAGTGGTCAAGCTTCTGCATCTGCTCAACGGGCAGATCCTGATGGGGCACTTCGATTTCTGGCAGCAGGAGGACGTGATTATCTTCCGGCAATCGCTGCTCCTGTCAGGCGGCGCCGAGCCGACAAACCAGCAGGTCGAGGTGCTGTTGTCGAGCGCGCTGGAAACCTGCGAATTGTATTTTCAGGCCTTTCAGTTTGTGATCTGGTCAGGTATGGACGCCAAGAGCGCCACCGAAACGGTCCTTTTCGAGACCGTCGGAGAGGCCTGACAGTAACAGACCAGCGAGGTCCGAAATCATGACATCCGGTCCCGTCGTCCTTGTGGGCGCCGGCAACATGGGTGGTGCGATGATGCGCGGATGGCTCGCGTCCGGCACCGAACCGGGCGCGATCATTGTCGTCGATCCGTCACCCGCTCCGGCGATGGCCGAACTCTTGAAATCGGAGGGCATACGCCACTGTCCTGCCGTGCCGGGCGATGTGACCGCCGGCGCTTTGATTGTGGCCGTCAAACCGCAAATGATGGGGTCCGTGCTTCCCGGCCTGAAGCCGCTGATCGGACCGGACACGGTTTGCATTTCCATCGCCGCGGGAACGACGATCGGGACCATGGCCCGTCATCTCGGCGATGTCGCCATCGTTCGCTCGATGCCCAACATGGCTGCGATGATCGGCCGCGGGATTACTGCGGCGGTCGCCAATGACAGGGTCAGCGACGAACAGCGCTCATTTGCCAACGAATTGCTGATGGTGACCGGTCCGGTTGAATGGGTCGAGACCGAAGATCAGATCGATGCGGTAACGGCGCTCTCCGGCAGCGGGCCGGCCTATGTCTTTTTTCTTGTCGAATGCATGGCCGAGGCCGGCCGAAAAGCGGGCCTTGAAGACGCGATGGCGATGCGGCTGGCGCGCGCGACCGTCTCGGGCGCCGGCGAATTGCTGCACCAGTCGGCCGACCATGCGGCCGCGTTCCGAAAGAGCGTGACGTCACCGGGCGGCACGACGGCGGCGGCTCTCGATGTGCTGATGCGCGATGACGCGCTGCAGGCGCTGTTTGACGAGGCGATCGCGGCGGCGAAGAAACGCGCCCATGAGCTGGCGGAACACGGGTGAGCCATGTCTGAGCAGATCGCCTGGTCCGATTTCGAGAAGGTCGACATCAGGGTCGGGACCATTGTCGAAGCTGAACCTTTCCCGGAAGCCCGCAAACCGGCGATCAGGCTGAAGGTCGATTTCGGCCCGCAGATCGGCGTGCGCAAGTCTTCGGCACAGATCACGAAGCATTATGCGCCGCAGGATCTTGTCGGCCGGCAGGTGATTGCTGTGGTCAATTTCCCGCCACGCCAGATCGGGCCGATGATGTCGGAGGTCCTGGTGCTCGGCTTTCCCGACGAGGACGGCGAAGTCGTGCTTGCGGCCATCGACAAGACGGTGCCGAACGGCGGCAAACTCTTCTGAATCTACTACGCGGGAACCCGTACGACGGCCCGCAGGCCGCCCATGGGGCTGTCGGCGAGTGAGATATCGCCGCCATGGCTGCGGGCGATGTCGAGTGCGATTGCAAGACCGAGCCCCGTGCCGCCCTTGTCCTGGTTGCGCGATTCGTCGAGGCGGAAAAACGGCTTGAAGACATCCTCGCGCAGTTCCGGCGGAATTCCGGGGCCGTCATCGTCAATCGTCACCGTCAGCCACCCGGTGCGCACATTCGCTTCGACGGTGACGTTCTGTGCGTGCCGGCAGGCATTCGAGACAAGGTTGATGACAAGGCGCGAGAAGGCGTTCGGCCGGACCTTGATCAGCGGTTGTCCGTTGAGCGTGCAGGCCAGATTCCGGCCATGTACATGCGCGTGCTCGTTCAGCTTGTCGAAAAGCCTGTTTAGATCGAGTTCACCGACATCCTCCTGGGCCTCGCCGCGTGCGAATGAAAGATAGCCCTCCAGCATCGACTGCATGTCGTCGATATCGTCATTGAGACGGGTGGTTTCGGCCTCGTCACCGACAAGGGCGAGTTGCAGCCGGAAGCGGGTCAGGATGGTGCGCAGGTCGTGGCTGACGCCGGTCAGCATCGCCGTGCGCTGCTCGATCTGCCGCTCGATCCGCTCGCGCATGCGGATGAAGGCGAGGCCGGCCCGCCGGATCTCGTCGGCACCGCGCGGGCGGAAGTCCTCCGGCATTTTCTGGCCCTTGCCGAAGCTTTCGGCCGCGTCGGCCAGGCTGAGAATCGGGCGGATCTGTCCGCGCAGGAAAAGGATCGCGATGATCAGCAGCACCAGGGACGTTCCGACCATCCAGAGAAGGAAAATATGCGTGTTGGAGGCATAGGCCTGACTGCGGCGGGCAAAGATGCGCAAGACCTTGTCGTCAAGCAGGATACGGATCTCGACCAGGTTGGAATCGCCGACCGTGTCGATCCAGAACGGGCGTTTTACCTGACGGGTGATCTCCTCGCTGAGGATCGAATCCAGGATCGAAAAGAAAGGCTTGGAACGCGGCGGCGGCAAAGTGCCGTCAGGCTCGATGGCAATGTTAAGCTCAAGGCGGTCCCGCGCCATCCGGGTTATCTCGTCGTAATTCGCGTCCTGGGGGTAGGTTTCGATGACGTCGATAATCGCGGCGATGTCCCGGGTGACCGCCGTCGAAAGCCTCTGGGTCACGGTCTGCCAGTGACGTTCCATGAAGACGAAGGCGATCACGGACTGCAGGATGACCATCGGCAGGATGATGATCAGCAGCGTGCGGCCATACAGACCCGTCGGAATGCGACGCGTGAACCAGCGTGTGAAACGCCGGTAGCCCTTTGGCGGGTACCGCTCGTGATCGCGCCGAATGGAGTCAATGGTCGTCATCAGGCATTCCCGTTAACAGTCCTTTCGCACCGTAAATGGTGCCGGAAGGTCCGGATGAAACCATCTTATATCAGGGAAAGCGGATTTCGACCCGTTTAGAGCGATCCGTGCAGGATAAATCCCCGTCCGGTCAGGAAAAAACCCGTATCCGTCCTGGCAGAATAAAGGGCGACGACGCTACTCGACGCTCAACCGGTATCCGATGCCGCGCACGGTCTGCAGCCACATGGGATTGGCGGGATCTTCCTCGATCTTGCGGCGCAAGCGGTTGATCTGGACGTCGATGGTGCGCTCGCCGATATCGATATCCTGGCCGACCAGCTCGTGCCTGGGGATCGTCTCGCCCGGGCGCTGGGCGAACTGAACCATGATTTCCTGTTCGCGGTCGGTCAGGCGCACCACTTCCGCGCCTTTCTTCAATTCGCGCCGCGCGAGACCGAATGTGTAGGGGCCGAAAACGATCTGCTCGATCTGCGGGATTTCCGGCGGTCCGCCGCGCTTGAGGATATTGTTGATCCGCAACACGAGCTCGCGCGGATCGAAGGGTTTGGCGAGGTAATCGTCGGCACCGGCCTCCAGCCCTTCGAGGCGGCTGTTGATCTCGGCCAGCGCCGTCAGCATGAGGATCGGCACATCGCGCAGTTCGCGCAGCCATTTGGTCAAGGCAACCCCGGTCTCGCCCGGCATCATCACATCGACAACAAGCAGGTCGAATTCGAGCCCGTTGAGCTTGCGCCGGGCCTCGGCGGCATCGGCGGCGGTCGTGACCCGGAAACCCTTGTCGCTCAAATACCGGTTCAGCAGGTCGCGAATGCGCGTATCATCATCCACGACGAGCAGATGCGCAGCATTGTCAGAAAGCAATTCAGCCTGCATGCCGCCTCCTTATGCAATTCTTCAAAGCCTATCGGCGTCAATCCCGATTGACCATTCCCTTGAGGAACCGTCTGATCAGTTCTTGCCCCTGTGTATCAATACCCCTTAGTGCTTCGGTTATGCGGCGAGACTGTGGCCGTGCCAGTTCCAGCGCCAGTTCCCGGCCTTTGCGGGTGGGGTAAAGCCGCCGTTGGCGGCGGTCGTTGGGGCCTTCGACCTGATGGATATAGCCGGAATCGATCAGTTGTTTCAGAACCCTGGCAAGACTTTGCTTGGTGATCTTGAGCGTGTCGAGCAGGTCGGCAACCGTCATGCCAGGCTGCCGGTTGACGAAATGGACGACCCGGTGATGCGCGCGCCCGAAGCCGAAACGGGCCAGGATCGCATCGGGATCCGAGGTGAAGTCGCGATAGGCGAAATACAGCATCTCGATGATATCGAAATCGATGCCGTCGCTTTCCGACATGGGGCCCGTGATCGTGTCGGCATCGGGTAATTTTCGTGCCCTTTCGGACGCCATTGCGTTCTTCCCTTTCAAATATGTCAGCCTTGTTGACATAATTTGATGCTATTGGTAGCCTCTTTCCACGTCAAGGATGTAAAACCCCCTAATCGGCACGGTATTGGCGTTTTCGCGGCGCATATGCGCCCAACGTCTCAATTCCGGATATTATCGGGCTTTTCTCATACCCGGCGAATAACATATCGAATGAAGCGCGAGGCGCTGGAGGTAACGCAATGGCATCGGTCCCCTTCGATCAGCTTGAGGGCGAGATTTGGTACAATGGCGAGTTCGTTCCGTGGAAGGATGCGAAGCTGCACGTGTTGTCGCACGGCCTGCATTATGCGAGTTCCGTGTTCGAGGGCGAACGGGCCTATGGCGGCGAGATCTTCAAGCTGCGCGAGCACACCGAGCGGTTGCACAAATCGGCGGAACTGCTGGGGTTCGAGATTCCCTACAGCGTCGAGGAAATCGATGACGCTTGCAACGAGCTTCTGCAGCGCCAGGGTTTCGAGGATGCCTATGTGCGGCCGATCGCATGGCGCGGCAGCGAGATGATGGGCGTATCCGCCCAGCAGAACCGCATCAACCTGGCCATCGCCATCTGGCAGTGGCCGTCCTATTTCAAGCCGGAGGAACGGCTGAAGGGTATCCGGCTCGACATGGCCAAATATCGCCGCCCGGACCCGAGAACGATCCCGAGCGAATCCAAGGCGGCCGGCCTTTACATGATCTGCACGCTGTCCAAGCACGAGGCGGAGAGCAAGGGCTATGCCGATGCGCTGATGCTCGACTGGCGCGGCCGCGTGGCCGAGGCAACGGGCGCGAATGTCTTCTTCGTCAAGGACGGGGTCATCCATACGCCGACGCCGGATTGCTTCCTGGACGGCATCACCCGGCGCACCGTCATCGATCTTGCCCGCAAACGCGGCTACGAGATCGTCGAACGGGCGATCATGCCGGAAGAGATGGAAGAATTCGAGGAATGCTTCCTGACCGGAACGGCGGCCGAGGTGACGCCGGTATCCGAGATCGGCCCCTACACGTTTACGGTCGGCGAAATCACCACCAATCTGGTGAACGACTACACGAAGGCGGTCCAGCCGGTTCGCGAAGCTGCCTAAGCCAGACACGCTCTAGAAATTCTGCAGGGTGCGCGTCAGCCTTTGCCGCGCACCCTTTTGTTTGCAATTCCGGCGCGCCGCGTGGCAAATAGCCTGAGCAACTTCTCCAACAACGGAAAACCACCATGGGCCAGATCCAGGCCGGCATCGTTCCGGTTACCGCATTTCAGCAAAATTGCACGATTCTGTTCGACGGCGACACAAAGCGCGGTGTGGTGGTCGACCCGGGCGGTGATGTGGCGGCGATTCAAGAGGTCCTGGAAAAGAACGGGATCGAGATCGAGGCGATCTGGCTGACACACGGGCATATCGACCACGCGGGCGGCGCCATGGATCTGAAGGACGCGCTCGGTGTCGAAATTGTCGGGCCGCACAAGGATGATCTTAATCTGCTGCAGGGCCTGGAAGACCAGGCGCGGATGTTCGGGGTTGAAGATGCGGTGCGCAATGTGACCCCTGACCGGTGGCTCGAGGAGGGCGAGACGGTCTCCTTCGGCGAGCACGCATTCGAGGTCTATCACTGCCCCGGCCATGCACCCGGCCATGTTATCTTCTTCAACAGGAATGCCGGGTTTGCCCATGTCGGCGATGTTCTGTTCCGTGGCTCCATCGGCCGCACGGATCTGCCGGGCGGCAATCATCAGCAATTGCTGGACTCGATCCGCGACAAGGTCCTGCCCCTGGGCGATGATGTCGGCTTCATTTGCGGTCACGGGCCGGGCGGGCGGATCGGCGAGGAGCGTCTCACCAATCCGTTCCTCAAGGGGATCTAGGCCGAAAAGCGGTCTAGCGGCGGCCTTCAAGGAGCCATAAGGTACCGGTTGGACTGCAGCCAACCGGGCGAACCACGAAATGGCCGAGACCTTTGAAGACATGCTGACCGGCGGGCATCCCAATTCACTCGGGAGAACCGTCGAGGTCGTCGATCTGGTGCTTTCCGAAACAGGTCGTTTCGATGAGCTCTTCGGTTGCTATCGGAGCAACAACGAAGTCGTTCGGCTTCGGACCTCCAATGCCATGAAGCGGGTCGAAGCGGAGAAGCACGACCTTCTCGTTCCCTATATCGACCGCTTCATCGAAGAGATCGGGGCGCTTGACCAGGCCTCGGCGCAGTGGACATTGGCACAGCTCTTCGACCGGCTATCCGGGGACATGGACGAGAAGCAGCGGTCCGCCGCGCTCGCGATCATGAAGCGGAATCTTGAGAATCACGATGACTGGATCGTGCTCAACAACAGCATGGAAACATTATCGAAATGGGCCGGCGCGGACGCAGATCTGCTCAATTGGCTGCGTCCGCACCTGGAGCGTTTGAGTGCCGATGCGCGAAAGTCCGTCGCATCCCGTGCTTCCAAGAAACTTCGCGCTCTCGGTATTGACTAAGGCAGGCCCTAGCGCGCGACGCAGAAATGGTCGTAGCCGTCATAGCCGCGAAACGTTCCGGTGGTCGGATCGAATGAGCGGTAGCGCCGTGCGCAGTAGCGGTACCATTCGTCGGTCCACGGTTCGATGGCTCCGGCCGTGTTCACCGAAGACGGCGCGGGCGGATAGTAGTTCGGCGAATAGGAATGGTTGTTGGGCGCCGGCGGATAATAGTCCGGTTGCGGGTAGTAGTCCGGCTGCGGCGCCGGGCGTGGCGGCTCGCTCAGGATTGCGCCGGCGATGATCGCACCAGCGGCAAGGCCGAGAACGCCGAGAAGCAGGGCGTCATCATTGTTCTTTTCTACAATGACCGGTTTGCGATGGCGCTTGTGGTGCTTGTGCTTGTGGCCGTTCCAGCCACCATGATGATGCGGGCGGCCGCGGTCGTGCGCATAGGCCTGCGACAGCGGAGCGGCCGCGACGGCGGCGACGGCAAGGGTGGCGACGAGTACTTTAACCGGATTTCCCATCTTCCATGTTCCTCTCGGTGGCTTGCGAATGCGTTGCGTTGTGATGTTGGCCTCAACCTAGGAGGCGCTGCCTGAACGCAAGCTGAACGGAACCGAAGACGGCAAAAGGAAACGGGCGCTGCGGATTACTCCGCGCGCCCGTCGCAAAGTTTCTGTTTGTTTTTAGGAGCCATTGGCCAGTGCGCCGCCAATGATGGCACCGGCGGCAAAGCCGAGCAGGCCCATCGCCGCCGCGTTGTTCTTGCCCTTGTGGACGACCACCGGCGGCTTCTTGTAGTGGCCGCGCGGATAGTGCACCCGGGGGCCTTTCTTGTAGTAGCCCGGGCCGCCCTTGTGGACATGGTGCTTGCCGCTGACAGGTGCCGGTTTTCCGGCAGCCATTGCGCTGCTCACGGGAACGACGGCCGTTGCGATTACGGCCGCTGTCGCCACTGCTGTTTTGGTCAAGATGTTCATCGTATCCGATCCTGTGTCTGATTTGGTCGAGGGCATGAAATCCCTCGGTCTGGATCGGAAGCTATCGCCTGGCGGATGAACGTGAACTGAATGGAAGTCGTTGAATTATTAAATAAAATTAATGTACTGCTTTTGCCATTGTGTCGCCCGGCCGCCGACCGGACAACACTGTTCGCCCCGGCCTTGCCGGACTATTCGACGATCGTCAGATTGACGGCCTTGGGCCCCTTGCCGCGACGATCCGGTTCGGTTTCGAAGCTGACCTTCTGGTTTTCCAGAAGTGTTTCAAGGCCCGAATCCTTCAGAGCCGAAATGTGTACAAAAATATCCGACTCACCAGTGTCCGGCTTGATGAAGCCGAAGCCCTTGTCGGTATTGAAAAACTTTACAGTGCCAGTCTCGGCCATGCTGTCAGGTCCTCTGTTGTCCGCCGGCGTCACGCCCGCGCGTCCTCGGTTTCACCCGCAAGGCGGGTGGGGCAGGCAGTTCTCGAAAATTGCGGAAAGGTCCCTGTTTATCGTGATCCCTGATGCTTTTGCAGCACGCGTTTCGATCACCCGGATTTTTATGCGTCTCCGGTCCGCATCGCTATCAGTAGGTTTTCCCATGTTCGCAAATTGCCCGAACGGGCCACACAGTGAGCCAGCCGGAACAAATAAGCAAGAAAAAGTTTTGTGACGGTTTCGTATTGCAACTCACAGGCTTGTACAAGCGCACCGGCAATGCGGCGATTCGTTGTCCCTTGCTGCGGAAAAAACCAAGTAAAATCAAGGTAAAGCGCAGGTTAATGCGCATGCACGACGCGGGCGGAGCATAGGCGGCTAAATGTCACGTTGTCCGCTCCTTGCCGCGTCTCCTACTTGTGGTTGCAGGTATTATTTCTACGGCAAGTATTGCTGCAAATATAAACAAGCATCCCAGATAACCGAAGCCGGCAATGCGTTCGCCCAGCAGCAGCGCACCGAACAGGGCAGCGAAAAGGGATTCCGACGACAGAAAGATCGCTGCCTGGGCGGAGGTGGTATAGCGCTGTCCTATGGCTTGAAGCGAAAATGCGAGCCCGCTGGAAAAGACGCCGGCATAGACGATTTCAGGGGCTGCATCCATGACGGCCTGCCAGTTTACCGGCTCGAATGCGACCGCTGCGAGGAAGCCGAGGACGGCGCAGACGGCAAACTGGACCGCGGACATTGTCAGCGGCCGCCCAGTCCGGGTGCCGTATATGCCGATAAGAATCACCTGGGCGGCCCAGAAGACGGCGCAGACGATCACCAGCATGTCGCCCTGGTTCAATGCGGTCATGCCGCCGCCGCTGAGCAGCCAGATACCGGCAAAGGCCAACAGGGCGGCGGGCCAGATCACGGGATGCGGCCGCTGGCGCAGGATGATGACAACCAGTAGCGGGACGAAAACAACATAAAGGCCGGTCAGGAATCCGGCATTGGTGACGGTGGTCGTCAACAGGCCCACCTGCTGAAACGCCATGCCGGCGAACAGCACAATTCCGATCCAGACAAATCCGGTCCAGTCGGAGCGGGTAAGGGACTTTTCAGCCTTTCGGGTCTCGCGCAGCGCAAAGGGCAAGACGGCCAGTGTCGCCAGCACAAACCGCAGGCTGACGAAGAGCATGGGGCCGATGGCCTCCATGGCGGTGCTCTGCGCCACAAAACCCATTCCCCAGACGGCTCCGGCCAGCAACAGAAGCAGATTCGCCTTTGTGCGGTTCATTGAAAACAATCCTGAAAGAAGCAATCCGGGTGTGATGACCGGATCCGAAGACCTGCTCTATCAGCGTATTTTTCCGGTCGCAAGAGGCCGTCAGGCAACGCTGCCGTGCCGGCGCTACAGGTCTTTCAGGTAAAGCTTCAGCCGTTCCAGGTTGGCGCCGAAGTCGAGGCGGCCGAGTTGGGCGCGCGCATAGGCGATCACACCCGTTCGGCCGTCATCCAAGGGCACCAGCTCAATGCTTATGAGATCCGGAAACCGCATGGCCGGCGAGTAGGTGACATAGCGCAGGTGCGCGGGATCGTCACCATCATCGACGCGCCGCGCGAGAGGGTCGGCGTCTTCGATGCGCCCGGCCAACCGTGCGGCAATGTCCGCCGGCGCGGCGTCGATCGCCGGAACCTCGAAATCGCAATCGTCACGCAGGCGCGCCGTGCAGGCGAGGGCGTCATTGGCGGTCGGGCTGCGCCTGATCTCAACCAGATCGAGCCGGCCACGGTCCGGAGAACCGGCGAGGCGCATCCACGTCTTCTCGCGCCCATAGGCAAAAAAGACGATGGCGGCGCACAGGATGATGGCCGCGACAACCGCGACCGCAACAAGCAGTGTTTTCAATGGTGACCCCGGTTACTGACGTGATATGCGCAAAATAGCGCCATCGGGCTCATCTGTCAGGACCAGAAGCGCACCGTCGGGGGCGGTGATCACGTCGCGCATGCGCCCGTAGCGGTCCTGCAGCAGATTTTCCTCACCCACAATGTCGCCGGCCTTGTCGCGGTCCACGCGAACCAGCATGCTGTCCTTCAGGGCCGTTACCAGGAAATCGCCATCCCATTCGGGGAACATGGCGCCGCGATAGACGACCATGCCGCCGGGCGCGATCGACGGGTCCCAATAGTGGATCGGCTGCTGGTAACCGGTGGCCTCGGTGCCGATGCCGATCTTGCCGCCGGAATAGTGCCGACCGTAGGAGATAACCGGCCAGCCGTAGTTGAGACCGGGTTCCGGGCGGTTGATCTCGTCGCCGCCGCGCGCGCCGTGCTCGACGGTGTAGAGCGTGTTGGTGGCGGTGTCGAAATCGATTCCCTGCGCATTGCGGTGCCCCTTGGACCACAATTCGGGCTTGGCATTGTCCGCGCCCGCATAAGGGTTGTCCGCGGGGATCGAGCCGTCCGGGTTGATGCGCAGCACGGCGCCGGCATGATCCATCGGATCCTGCGCCCGGTCGCCGTCGCCGCGATCGCCGATCGTGAAATAGAGGCTGCCGTCATCGGCGACCGCAATGCGCGAGCCGAAATGGCGGCCACCGCGTGACTTGCGATCCATCGAAAACAGCACCGTGACATCCTCGAGCCGCGGTTGCGATCCGTCGCGCACAAGTTTTGCCCGCGTCAGCGCGGTGCCCGCGCCGCCCCGGCCAGGTTCGGAATAGGTGAAATAGATCACGCCGCTCCTGCCGAAATCGTTGGACAATGCAACGTCGAGCAGGCCGCCCTGGCCTCCGGCGGCTATTTTCGGAAGTCCGGCTACCGGCGCGGAAAGCTTGCCGTCCTCGACCAGTCGCAATCGGCCGGGCCGTTCCGTGACGAGATAGGCACCGTCGGGCAGCACCGCCACACCCCAGGGATGCTCCAGACCGGTTGCCACGGTCTCGACATTGATACCGACCTTCTGCGTCGCATAGGAATCCGCCGCGCCGGCCGGTGCGGCAAATATCAATGCCGCAATCATGGAAACGGCCAGACCAGATTTGCGCATATCGTTCTGCCTCGTCCTATCTCGCTTGAGACTATCGTTGGCGAAAAGATAGGGTCGATTCTGTACGTTTAAAGGCCGGATCGGTCTGATGGTCAGCGGGAGCATGCGCGATAATGGCTGTCACCGGAGCCTTTCCGGCCGGCTCCGGGTCGTCGAGCGATCTGGCCTCGACAACAAGATCGCCCAGCATGGCGACGCAGGCACAGACGGCAAGTGCGGCCAGTTTGAACCTCCAGCGTGCGCGCAAGGCATCCTTGCGCCGGTCCAGATAATCAGCGTCGAGTTCCATGGTCCTTCTCCGATCCGCATCTCGGGTCAAGTGGCGCGCCGCGAACTGTTGCCGCTGGTCGTGGGGTGGGGTGACAGCGGTGCCCGCGGCGCGCCGGTGCCGGTCCAGCCGGTATCGCGAGGAAACAGCGGGAAATGGACGTCAGGGCGACGGAAATTTGGCAGACACGGACAGTTGTCGTGTTTAAAGTGTGGCGGGCATTGGTTCGCCATAAGGTGGCAATGTCGGCCCGGAACCCCGATATCAGGCCGCGCCGCGGCGGAAAAGCCGGGAGAAATTCGTCGGCGTCAGTTGCGGGCGCGCAAGTGCGTAGCCCTGCACGAGATCGGCTCCCGCGCCCCAGGCGAGATCGACCTGGAAATCCTGCTCAAGCCCTTCGATAACGATGGCGGCGCCGCCCTGGCGGAAGCGCGCGACTGCATCCTTCAGCGTGTCAAATCCGCTCGGGCTTTCCATGAGCCGTGCCACCCATTTAGCATCGAACTTAATGAATTCCGGACGAATCTGATCGACCCGGCGCGAATCGGACGATTCAGCGCCAAAATCATCGACGGCGATCCTGAAGCCGCCTTCTCTCAGGCTTTCCGTCAGATAGCGCATGCGGGCCGGGGACAGGATGGGCTGTTCGGTCATTTCGCAAACAATGTTTCGGGGCGAAAAGCCGTTGGTGCCGACATCGGTCTGCAGGCGGCTGACCTGTGCGGCGATCTGCCGGTTGCTCTCATAGATGCTGGGGTCGAAATTGAGAAACAACAGCGCGTCGCTGCTCGGTTCGGCAGATGCGTTGATCAGGTGTATCTGCCTGCAAAGCGCGTCGAGCGCCACGCGCTCGCTCTGCCCGACACGCGCCAGGAACTCGGCCGTGCCGAACGGCCGGCCATTCAGGAACAGGCGCAGGAGGCCCTCCAGGCCACGCAAGACGAGCATGCCCGAACTTTCGCGGCCGAGGATCGGCTGAAGCGCCGTTTTCAGCACGAACGGTCCGAAGGATCCCGTGCACGTGCCATTGGCCTCCGGCAGGATCCGGCCGCTATCGTTGTGTCCGGCCATCCCGGCTCCCAGACGTTGCCCCGGACCGCCGGACCGCAATTGCCGGCGCCGGCCGGGTTGAACTTCTCGCTGTGATTCGACATAGGATTATACACGATCCGGATTTTGTCCCGGTCGCAGCCGATTTTCACAAACGGAGTTGTCCGAAATGGCATTTCTTGCCGATGCGCTGTCACGCGTGAAGCCGTCCGCCACAATCGCAGTCACACAAAAGGCCCGGGAACTGAAAGCGAAGGGCCGCGATGTCATCGGCCTGGGTGCCGGTGAGCCGGATTTCGATACGCCCGACAATATCAAGGATGCGGCGATCGATGCGATCCGCCGCGGCGAGACGAAATACACGCCGGTATCGGGCATACCGCAATTGCGGCAGGCGATCTCGGACAAGTTCAAGCGCGAGAACGGCCTCGACTATGCGCCGGAACAGGTGATTGTCGGGACCGGCGGCAAGCAGATCCTCTTCAACGCGCTGATGGCAACGCTCAATGCGGGCGACGAGGTCATTATTCCCGCGCCCTACTGGGTGAGCTATCCGGAGATGGTCGCCATTTGCGGCGGCACGTCGGTTTATGCCGAAACGCTGCTGGAGAACGGCTTCAAGCTGACAGCGGAGGCGCTGGAGGCGGCAATCACGCCGAAGACGAAATGGCTGATCTTCAACTCGCCGTCGAACCCGTCCGGGGCCGCCTATTCGGAAGACGAATTGCGGTCGATTACCGAGGTTCTGCTGCGTCATGCACATGTGTGGGTGCTGACGGACGACATGTATGAGCACCTCACCTATGGCGATTTCACCTTCACGACGCCGGCGCAGGTCGAACCGGAGCTCTACGACCGTACCCTGACCATGAACGGCGTATCGAAGGCCTATGCCATGACCGGCTGGCGCATCGGCTATGCGGGCGGGCCGATCGAACTGATCAGGGCGATGGACATGATCCAGGGACAGCAGACATCCGGTACGAACTCGATCGCGCAGTGGGCCGCTGTCGAAGCGTTGAGCGGACCGCAGGACTTCATTGCGAAGAACAAGAAGATCTTCGAGGGCCGCCGCGATCTTGTCGTCTCGATGCTCAATCAGGCGGCCGGCATCTCCTGTCCCACGCCGGAAGGCGCGTTCTATGTCTATCCCTCCTGCGCCGGGCTGATCGGCAAGACCGCTCCGTCGGGAAAGACGATCGAGACGGACGAGGATTTCGTTACCGAACTGCTTGAAACCGAAGGCGTTGCCGTCGTGCACGGATCGGCATTCGGGCTCGGACCGAACTTCCGTATTTCCTATGCGACATCCGAGGCTCTGCTTGAGGAGGCATGCCGCCGGATCCAGCGCTTCTGCGCTGCCTGCACATAAACGGACGGCCCCCTGTCGCCGGTCGGCAGCGCAGGCTGTGACGCATTGACAGCTCAGTTATATAACTTTTATGTTAAATAACTGCCTTGTTAATATGATCGCACGATGGGAGGAAATGGCATGCCGAATTTCGTATTTGCCTATCATGGGGGCAAACCCCCGGAGTCCCCGGAAGAGGGCGCCAAGGTCATGGCCGCGTGGAATGCATGGTTTGAGACACTCGGTGCGGCCGTTGTCGATGGCGGCGCCCCGGTTGGCGCATCGAAGACGGTTGCGTCTGGAGGCGTGAGCGATGGCGGCGGGTCGAATCCGCTGTCCGGCTATTCGATCGTGAGCGCCGACAATATCGATGCGGCGGTGGAGATGGCCAAGGGATGTCCCATCCTGGAGGGCGGCGGCAGCATCGAGGTCGCCGAAGCGATGGAAATGTAGGGCCACAAGCCGCCGCGGCGTCAGCGCGGCCAAGAAAAGAGAAAAAGCCGGCTGCAGCGCTGGCTTTTTCTTTGCCGGTGTCCGGGCGAGCACACTGGATTGTGAATATGTATGAGTTGTAGGTCTTTGCAGTGGACATATGATCTGCGCACGAACGGAGCGGTTTTCGGGGAATGCTTCCGTGCCTTTGTGGAGGACAGGAATTGGCGCACATCATCAAGCGAAAAGACTGGGCGATCGGCGAAAGCCAGGCGACGCCCGAGGACGTATTCTTCAACCGGCGGCAGATCGTCAAGGGCCTCGGCATGGCCGGTCTCGGCCTGGCAACAGCCGTCGCGTTGCGGCCGGGCAGGGGCTTTGCCGCGGAAGACCCGACCGCCGATCTTTATCCGGCCGAGCGCAACGAAGCTTACATGATCGACCGGGAGATAACGCCGGAAGATGTCAACCTGACCTACAACAATTTCTACGAATTCGGCTCGCACAAGCAGATCTGGAAGGCAGCGCAGGCGCTCAGGACCAGCCCCTGGGATATCGAGATCGACGGGCTCGTCGAGCAGCCCATGACCATCGGTTTCGAAGACCTCGTGCGCAAGATTCCGCTCGAGGAGCGGCTCTACCGGCACCGCTGTGTCGAGGCATGGTCGATGACGGTGCCCTGGACGGGATTTGCCCTTGCGGATCTCGTCGCGCTCGCCAAGCCGTTGTCTTCGGCCAAATATGTGCGGTTCGAGACGTTTCTCGATCCTCAAGTCGCGACCGGCCAGAAGCAGCGCTGGTATCCCTGGCCTTACGTGGAGGGCGTAACGATCGAGGAGGCCGGCAACGATCTGGCATTCCTCGTCACCGGTGCCTACGGCAAGCCGCTGGCCAAGCAGTTAGGGGCGCCGATCCGCCTGGCACTGCCATGGAAATACGGCTTCAAGTCAATCAAGTCGATCAAGCGCATCAGCTTTACGGATACCCGTCCGGTCAGCTTCTGGGAGGAGGTCGGTCCGGCCGAATACGGATTCTGGGCAAACGTCAATCCGGGCGTCCCGCATGCGCGCTGGAGCCAGAAACAGGAGCGTGTGCTGCATACGGGGCTTTACGTGCAGACGCAGATGTTCAACGGCTATGGCGAGCAGGTCGCACATCTCTACAAGGACATGAAGGGCGAGAAACTCTTTATGTAGAGCAAAAAAAAACGGGCCTCGAGATTGCTCTCAGGCCCGTAGAATCAGAAGGTTTAAAACGAAACCTCCAGAGGGGAACACAGCCGGTGAAGATGGTACTGGGAGGAATAGTCCATCCGTACTCACCGGCTTCTGGAGATATGTTTACTTAACGTGCGAAATGCAAGATGGTGCAGCGCATGGCAGCTATGCGCTCAGTGCAAGGCTGGATGTTCCGATATCCCGGCCTTGTTACGTCGATGCCTTGCACGATCTCCCGCCGCGTCATGAAAGCGTCCAGACGGTGATCTTGTGGTCGAGGCCCCGGATCGCCACGTCGCTGTGCGGCACCAGATCGGAGACGGCCCTGTCCTCGCCATTGACCTCGTTCTGAACGCGCTTGAGCAACTCGTCCGTGGCGGCGAGCTTGACGGACAGTCCGCGCGTCAGCGCCTCGACACGGCTTGCGACATTGACGGTGTTGCCGATGACCGCGAACTCCAGCCGGTTGGCGCCGATGTCTCCGAGGACGGCGGGTCCGTAATGCAGTCCGAAACTTGCCCGGACCGGCGGTTCGCCGGCGGCCTCGCGTTCCCTGTTCCAGGCGGCGACCGATGCGATCATGGCGCGCGCGCAACGCAGTGCATTGAAGGCGTCCTTGTCGCTGGCAAAGGGCGTTCCGAATGTCGCCATCAACCCGTCGCCGAGATATTTGTCGAGCGTGCCATTGTGCCGGAACACTTCCTGTTCCATGCGCTGATGGAACTGCCTGAGCGTCACGATAACCTCCTCGGAGCTCCTGCTGGCCGCGTAATTCGTGAAGCCGACAATATCGACGAACAGGACCGCGACATCCTGCGTGCGGATCTGCTTCAGCGGCTCGTCATTGTTGGACAGTTCCTCAACGACGTTGGGCGAAAAGTAGCGGGCGAGATTGGCCCGTTCGCGTTCAAGCGCCGCGTGACCCATGAGAAGATTGCCGTAGCGGCGCACCACCATGGACAGGGTGACGGCCACGATCATGAAGACGACGACCTCCTGCACCCTGATATAGGCCAGATAGTTGTTCGGGTTGAGGAAGGATGCGAGTTCGAGATCCGGCGCAAATGCCGCGATCACGGCATCGGACATGGCGACATTCTCGCTCGACAACAGCCAGGCGATACCAAGCGCCAGGAGCCACAGGCCAACGGTCAGCATCCCTATCCAGCGCACGGTCTGCCAGGAATAAGCGAGCGCGCCGCCGGCCAACAGAACGTAGAAATAAAGGAAGCCCTCGAAGCGATACTGCGTCGCCTGCGGCCAGTCATTGTCGGAAAGCGGATTGGGAACGACCACGACAATTGTCATCAGGGCCAGATCGCAGAAAATCAGAAGCAGTTCCGCGCGCGAGCGGCCAACCCGGGCGACGCGAAGATGCACCCATCCGATGAGGCTGAAGACGATGAGAAAGACGACATAGTACACGACCGAAAGATCGAAATTGACGATGGGAAGCATGATGGCGATGGCGGCCATTGCGACCCAGCGGGCCTTGACGGCAAGTTCGACCCCTTCGCGCTTGTGGCGTTCGAGCGCGGCTTCGGCGAATTTGTTGCTGACGTCATTTGTGTCCGGTGTCTCGTCTGCCGAGCCGGATGCTGCCCCGTTGGAGGCAGATGCTGAAAGGCTGTCTGTCAAAATCAGACTCCTTGAAAAACGGAACTGATTTCGAGGATAACCGCGCCGTGACGCTTTAGGAACCGGATGCTGGGCCTAACGCGGCCTTTCCATCATCAGCAATGTGAATACGAACACGGCGCCCAATGATGTCGTGATGACGCCGACCGGAAGTTCCTGCGGCGCGAGCAGCACGCGCGCCAGCAGATCGGAGGCCGTCAGAAGCGCACCGCCTATGATGGCGGCGACGATCGACAGGCGCAGATGCAATGCACCGACCAGCGCCCTTGCGATATGCGGAACCATCAGGCCGATAAAGCCGATCACGCCGGAAACCGAGACAAAGATGGCCGTTGCAAATGCCGCCGCTATGAATGCATAGCGGCGCAAAGCCGTCACCGGCACGCCAAGGCTGTTTGCCGTCGCATCGCCGGCCAGAAGCGCGTCAAGCTTGCGATGCGAAAGCATGGTGAAGGCAATGATGGCCGCAGCGCCCAGAATAACCAGGGGCAGGGTGCTCCAGCGCGCGAGACCGAGGCCGCCGAGCATCCAGAATATGACGGAATGGGCGGCACGGTGGTCGCCTGAAAACACCAGGAAATTGGTCAGCGCCGAGAAAAGGAACGAGACGGCGAGCCCGGCCAGGATCAGTTTCTCCGGCGCCGATGTGCGCAGGCGGGCGACCAGTCCAAGCACGATTGCCGTCGCCAGCATGCCGCCGCTGAATGCGGCGAGCGGCAAGGTCCAGAAACCGAGCACATCGCCGGTAATGGTTATGACGAACACCGCTCCGGTCGCGGCGCCCGAGGAAAGGCCGAACAGGAACGGATCGGCCAGATCGTTGCGCGTTGCCGTCTGAAGCACGACGCCGACGACGCCGAGGCCCGCGCCGATCAGGAGGGAAAACAGCGCTCGCGGCAGCCGGAGGTCGAAGACGATGCGGTCCATCGGCGAGGCTTCGCCACCGAGCAGTCCGATGCCGCGAAGGATCGACCCGGTAACCTCCTGCAACGATATATCGGCCGAACCGTAAGCGACCGACAGAAGGAGCAGGGCGATCTGAAGGATCGCCCCTATGCAGATGCATAGTGCGAAGCGCGACACTTCAGAACCGTTCCGGGTGCATGGCTTCGGCGATCTTTCGGATGGCCGAGATATTGGCCGGTCCCGGCGTCAGTTCCTCATAGCGCAGCCCGATCCACTGGCCGTTCTTCACCGCCCTGGTCTGGGACATCACCGGGTGGGACTGAAGGAAGGCGAATGTGTCGGCCGCCCCGTTGCCGGTCTGATAGTCGAGCAGGATGAGGAACTCCGGATCGGCCGCCGCAACGGCCTCCCAGGAGGAGCGGCCCCAGCTCGTGTCCATGTCATGGGTGACGTTCTCGCCACCGGCCGCGGCGATCATCGCATCGGGAATGGCAAAGCGCCCCGCCGTGAAGGGCGCGTCGGCCGGGCCGTCAAGAAGAAACACCCGCTTGCTGTCGGCATCGCCGACATCCGCCTTGATATCCGAAAGCTCCTTGCGCCAATCGGCGACCAGTTTGCCGGCGCGCTCTTCAACGTCCATGATGCGGCCAAGGCGCAACACGTCGTCGAACAGCAATTCCATGCTTGCTTCCGGGCGGTTCTTGTCGAGATGGATGCAGCTTTCCGTAAGCACGAGCGTCTTGATCCCGAAGGGCTCCAGCGTATCGGGCGTCACGTCGCCGCCCGGTTTCATGCCGTAATACCAGCCGGCGAAAAACAGGTCGGGATCGACGGCGACGAGGTTCTCGACCGTCGGATATTTGGGTGCCAACTCCGGAATGTCGCCGCGAAGGCTGTCGAAATCCGGGCTCGTCTTGTACCAGCCGGTGATGCCTGTCAGGCCGACAATACGGTCCTGCAATCCCAGCGCAAAGGCCATGTCGGTCATGTTCATGTCGTGCACGACGATCCGCCCCGGCGTGGTCTCGAAGGTAAGCTTGTCGCCGCAATTGTCGACGATCACCGGATCCGCAGCCGCCGGAAGGGCGATGCAGAGTGCAGCCAATGAAAGGAAGACTGATTTCATGACATTTTCTCTTTTTCAGTGGTTGGTGTTTCGTGAAATCGGAATATCGAGGACGGACAGGGTTCTTGCTTCGCTCGGATGCCGGACCTGGATCAGTTCGACGCCGAACACGTCGCGGATGAGCTGTGGCGTGAGGACATCGTCAGCCGAACCAAAGGCCCGCAACCGGGTCTGTTCGAGGACGGCGACCTGGGTGGCGAATTCGGGAATCAGCGCGATCTCGTGCACGATCAGCACAACCGTGATGCCGAGCCCGACGATCAACGACAGGATCTTGCCCTTGGCGTCGGGATCGAGGTGATTGGTGGGCTCATCCAGAAACAGCAGCTTCGGGTTTTGCGCGATGGCGCGCGCAATATGGGCCCTTTGCCGTTCGCCGCCGGACAGCCGGCCGAAAGGTGCGTCCGCAAACCGCTCCATCTGCGTTGCCCGCAGCGCATTCGCGACGGCGTCGCGGTGATCCTGTTCGGGAAGTTCGCCGCGCAGCGGCAGCCGTCCCAGGGCCACGTAGTCCTCGAGCCGCAGCCTGCCATCGGGGCTTTCCAGTTGACCGACAAAGGCAACGTCTTTTGCCCGTTCGCGGGCCGGCAGTCTTGAAAGGTCCCTGCCGTTGAGCCGAACCTGGCCAGGCCGCAATTCACCGAGGCCGGAGATCAGCCGCAGCAGGGTCGATTTGCCGGCGCCGTTCGGACCGGCAATCGCGAGAATGCTTCCGCGCGACACGGCAAAGGAGATGTCGTCGATCAACACATCGCCGTTGCGCGCACGGTGGCTGAGGCCGCTGACCTCAAGCACTGGGGCGGGAGCGTGCATCAGCTTGAGAGCCCTGCAATGATCCGGCTGGACCTTTGCGGGCGTCCGTCGTCAACAAGCCGAATTGTTTCGTCGGATCGTGCCATCGCTGCCTCCGTCAGAGCGGGGAAGCGGGAAGCGAATCGCAATGTTCCTGAACACGAAGAAACGTGTCATCAAAGCCTCCTTCCGGGACACCCCGCCCGGTTCGGTTGAAGTTCTGATGGCAGGTTTCCTGACTTGCGGGTCAATGCTCGGCTGTCCTTCCCGGCAAATGCCAGTGGCTTTTCAGCGTCGCTCTCCGCCTACAGTTGCGGGGGCAGTCATGGAGTTGGCGCCTGATGGCTACACCGCACCATGTTCCCTTTCTCATTCCGTCGCCGCGCATGCGGCTCGGGAAACCATCGCGATTCATCTAGCAACTGACAGGTCGCTTCGCAATTGAAATCTGCTGCGGTCGATGTGGACGTCGCTGCCGCGCGGTCTGACCGGCAGGGCGGTCAGGCGAAGGCCTCAATATTTCCAGTTGCGCGCCTTGGAGATGAGGAAATCGCGGAAAGCCTTGAGCTTTGCCGAGCCGCGCAGCTCTTCCGGATAGCAGAAAAAGCCGGAGAAGGAGGGAACGTCCGCATCGATGTCGAGCTGTACGAGGCCCGCATCGTGGCCGACCATGTAATCCGGCAGCATGGCAAGACCTATGCCGAGCTGGGCGGCCCGCTTGATCGACGGCATGTTGTTGATCTGCAGGTGCGGCGAGCGCGGGTTGCTGGCCGGGCGTCCGGCCACTTCGAGCCAGTTGACGTCCAGCAGATAGTTGGGCGCCGGCTCGCCGAAAGTGATGATGCGGTGCCCGTCGAAATCGCTGACATGTTCCGGCTTGCCGTAGCGGTTGAGATAGGCGGGCGAGGCGTAGACATGCATGTGCACGGTGAACAGCTTGCGCTGGATCAGGTCCGGCTGCTGCGGCTGGCGCAGGCGGATCGCGCAATCGGCGTGCCGCATGCTCACGTCGAGTTCCTCATTGTCGAGAAGCAGTTGCACCTCGATGTCCGGGTAAAGCTCCATGAATTCCTGCATGCGGTCGGTGAGCCAGCCGGAGCCGAGGCCGACCGTCGTCGTGACCCGCAGCTTGCCGCTCGGCTTGTCGGTTGTTTCCGACAGCCGCACGCGCACCGCCTCGAGCTTGAGCAGGACATCATGGGCGGTGCGGTAAAGCAGTTCGCCCTGTTCCGTCAGGATCAGGCCCCGGGCATGCCGGTGGAAAAGCGGCACGCCGATATCCTGTTCCAGCGCACTGACCTGGCGGGAAATCGCCGATTGCGACAGGTGCAGTTTCTCGGCCGCATGGGTAAAGGATCCGGCCTCGGCCGCGGCGTGGAAGATGCGCAGTTTGTCCCAGTCGAGCGGCATGTCGCTGTTTCCTTTCGGCGCCCCGTTATTCCGCGGCGTCCGCCATCGGTTCAAGCTCCGCGAGGAACTTCTCGGCCTCGAGCGCGGCCATGCATCCCATCCCGGCGGCGGTAACCGCCTGCCGGTAGATGTCGTCGGTCACGTCGCCGGCAGCGTAAACACCGTCCACATCCGTTGCCGTGGAATCGGGCGCCGTCCAAAGATAACCGTTGGATTTCTGCTTGAGCTTGCCTTCAAACAACGCAACGGAAGGCGCGTGGCCGATGGCGATGAAAACACCGTCCGTCGCGTGCGCGGTGATCTCACCGGTCTTGACGTTCTTCAGGCGCACGCCGGTGACCGATGGCGGTGTCGTGGTCTCGCCGGTGATTTCCTCAAGCTGGCTGTCCCAGACGATGTCGATATTGTCCTTCGCCATCAGCCGCTTCTGCAGGATCTTTTCGGCGCGCAGCTCGTCGCGGCGATGCACCAGCGTGACCCGCTCGGCGAGATTCGAAAGATACAGCGCTTCCTCGACCGCCGTGTTGCCGCCGCCGACGACCACAACCTTCTTGTTGCGGTAGAAGAAACCGTCGCAGGTGGCGCAGGCCGATACGCCGAAGCCCATGAATGTCTGTTCCGATTCGATCCCTAGCCACTTGGCCTGGGCGCCGGTGGCGATGATCAATGAATCGCACGTGTATTCCTGGCCGGAATCGGTCTTGATATGGAAAGGTCGGACATCGAGATTCACGTCGGTCACGAGATCGTTGACGATGTCGGCCCCGACATTTTCGGCCTGTTTGAGCATCTGCTCCATCATCCAGGGACCCTGAACGGTCTCGGCATAGCCCGGATAGTTCTCAACGTCCGTCGTGATCATGAGCTGACCGCCCTGTTCCATGCCGGCGATCAGGACCGGCTCGAGCATGGCGCGCGAAGCATAGATGGCCGCTGTGTAACCGGCGGGTCCCGAGCCGATGATCAGGACGCGTGCATGGCGAATCGTCATTATCGATTTCCCTGTTGCTCAAATTGTGTGGCCTAGATAGGCGGTCGGGCACCCCATGTGCAAGGTCCGCACCAATGTTAGCCGAATGTACGAAGTAGGGCGCGGGCGTTGCAAGGGGAGGGCACGGCTTTCACACAGCTGTCATGCACGTCCGCGCGGTGAAATATTCTTGCGTCAGCGCGCAACAACTGATCAGATCATGGCGGTTCGCCACTTTTATGAATCACGAGAGGCAACGCCATGGCCATACGCGCCGAACTCGATGCGATCGATCTCAAGATCCTGCGTGAACTTCAAGATGACGGGCGCATGACCAATGTCGAGCTGTCCGAGCGGGTCGGCATATCCGCGCCGCCCTGCCTGCGGCGGCTGCGCAAACTGGAGGAAGCCGGCATTATCGAGGGCTATCGCGCCACCCTGAACGCGCCGTCGCTCGGTTACGATCTGGTCGCCTTCTGCATGATCGGCCTGACACTCCAATCGGAAGTCAATCTGCGGGCCTTCGCCGAAAAGACACTGCAGTGGCCGATCGTGCGCCAGTCGTGGATGGTCTCGGGCGAATCGGATTTCCTGCTGCACTGCGTTGCCACGGATCTGGCGACCTTCCAGGATTTCGTCATCGACGAACTGACGGCTGCCGACAATGTCGACACGGTTCGCACGATGCTTACCATAAGGCAGGTCAAGAACGAGGGGCCGATCGATCTGGGTGGCGGGTTGCCGAATATCTGAATTCCAAAGCCCCGTTATTGCGGATCAGTTTTTCCAATGGCATGCGGTTGATCGAACACTGTCGGTTCTAGCGGCGATCCGTCGTTTTTCGTTGCGTGTTCCACAAAGGTGTTTACGTGGGGCGGGATGATCGTTCCCTTCTGCGCAACGCCCAAAAAGATATGTTTCGAATTCTGCGGCGTGATTTCCAGCCAGTTCGGATCGTCCAATGTGCCTCCGTAGAGACCCACGATCCCTTCGAAACGTTCGAATGTCAGGAACAGCTTGGTGCCGCAGGTATCGCAAAAATGTATGTATACGTCCTTTCCGCTGCCTTCCGATATGTGCTTGTATTGTTTGGGCCGGCCCTCGGTCATCGAAAATTCCGACGCATCGAAGATGGGCTCCACCAGATAGGCGCCGCCGGTTGCCCTCTGACAAAACTTGCAATGACAAATGGTCGTCCGCGACGGCTGGTTATGAACTTCGTACCTCAACGCACCGCACAAGCATCCGCCCCGCATCCCTGACATCCCGCATCTCCAGCAACGAATTAACTGCGATCAGGAGGAGATTAGAGCGTGTTTGGCTTAGATTAAAGCATTTGATTTTCCCCACCCTTGAAAGGCCTATCGTGTTGAAACTCAGAGATGATCGGGCCGGGCGATTTTGGCCCCTGGCGTCGTTGGCTCGCGCTTGTGGTGGGTTGGCACCACGGCGCGCAACCCGCCTGGCTAGTGACCAAAATCGCTACGGTCAAATGCTTCAATCTAAGTCAGACACGCTCTAGGCACAGTTGAACCCAATTCTCAACGGCCGACTTGCTTCACCCGGCGCCCCAGACAGCCTCATAGACCTTGTGGATGCCCTCGACTTCGCTCCCGATTCCGAACAGCTCTTCGGCGCGGTGCCGCGCATTGCCGGCCTTGAGCGCCAGTTCCATGGGATTTTGCATCAGGTCGCGTGCCGCTGAGGCAACCCGGTCCGCATCCGCGGCGTGTACGACCGTTCCGGCGCGATCTTCACCGATGAAGGCGGAAAAAAATCCGGTGTCGCTGGCGACGATCGGAACCGCACTGGCCATCGCCTCCAGCGGCGTCATTCCGTATCCCTCGTAACGCGGCGGTGCGATGAGAAGCGACAGGCTCCTGACCAGCGCCGGCAAGTGATCGGCGGCGAGTTCGCCAGTGAAGACGATGCGTTGGGAAAGGCCTGCGGCTTCCACCCGCTGTCGCAGCTCGGCGGCAAAACCACGGTGCTGCGGCGTCGCCTTGCCGATGACCAGAGCGGCGGCGTCGGGGAAGTCGGGCAACAGCTTTATCATCGCATCGACAAAGACATCGGTGCCCTTTTCGGGGCGGATGCGTCCGATCGTGGCAATGCCGAATCGTCCCGGATAGCCCGTGTCGCGCCATGCCGCATCGCGGTCGGCGGCCGGATGAAATCGCTCCGTGTCGACACCGTGGTGAACCACGGAATGGACATTTGGCACCAGGGCGGCCGCTTCCTGCGTTGTCGCGATCACCGCATCCATTCGTGCGATCAGCCAGCGCGGGAATGCCGAATGGCGCCGCTGGGCAGCCGAGGTGAAGACGGTGCGGACCGGCAGCTTGAGCACGTCGCGTGCCCAAATTGCGGCCCGCATCTCATTGTTGCGGCGTACATGCCAAAGCACAAAGGGCCGTCCGTCGGCCGGCGTGCGCGAAAGCCGAAAGGCCTGGCGAACCGACACCGGGGCGGGGCAGCCGGTGAGCGCACGGCCGACGATCCTCATGGCATAGCGTGTGGCCTGCTGGCGGGCGACGGCAGCCGCGGTCGCCGACACACCGGTGAAGTTCCGGTGCATGTTGGTTACCATCAGTTCCGGTTGATCGGACATGGTCGGCAGCTCCCGCGGCGTCCGCCGCAAACGGCGCTTGCGGCGAAAACCCCATAGCACAGGCGTTGAGCGGGAAAACCTACGTTCAGCCCCAGCGCACTTCGAGGATCTCGTAGGCCTTTGCGCCGCCCGGAGCATTCACCTCGATACTGTCGCCGACCTGTTTGCTGATGAGCGCGCGGGCAATCGGCGATGACAGCGAAATACGCCCTTCGCGGACATCGGCTTCCTGGTCGCCGACGATCTGGTAGGTCTTTTCCTCGTCCGTGTCCTCGTCGACGAGCTTGACGGTGGCCCCGAATTTGATGGTATCGCCCGACATCTTCGTCAGATCGATGACCTCGGCACGGGCCGTCAGGTCTTCCAGTTCGGCGATGCGGCCCTCATTGTGGCTCTGCGCCTCCTTGGCGGCGTGATATTCGGCATTTTCCGACAGGTCGCCATGGGCGCGCGCTTCCGCGATCGCCTCGATTATGCGCGGCCGTTCTTCCTGCTGGCGCCAGCGCAATTCATCGGTCAACTTGCCAAAGCCACTTTGGGTCATGGGGACTTTTTCAACCATGTCCTTCTCCTTCTTTTTGGCGCTTTTCGCACCTGGGAGGCGGTGCAACAGCGCAAAAGAAAACGGCTCCCGAACCGGAGGGTTCGGAACCGCTCAACAACTCAATGACGCAAACATAGCAGCAAATGTGACGAATTTGCCAGTTTTTTCGTTAATCCGTTAATCCGCGCATGCAAACCGCAGGCGCGCCTGTTTGGAGGGTTTTGCACGCTTTGCGTGCACAATTACTTGGTGACCAGCCAGGCCCGGCTCCAGATCCTGTAAATCTGCCAGAAGCTGTTTTCGACGTGGAAGCCGAAAGCAAGTGCTTCCTTTGCCCACTCGCCGTCGCCTCCAGCCGCGCCCCGCAATCGCGTGCTGAAGGGTCTGCCCGGCTCGTTCCATTTGGCATCCTGCTCTTTGACAAATTGTGTCAGCGCCTGCCTCAGTGTCAGCGTTTGGTCGGGTGGAATCTTGTCATCGTCCACCTTGAACAGCGAACGCAATGCGCCGTGCCAAACGAATTTGATCTGGTCCACATAACGGCTCTCGACGGGGTTCGGGGAACTTGCAGCGAAGGCGGCATAATCCTTGGAATCCAGCCTGACCCCCATGGCAGCCAGCGCGGATTCAATCCTGCCGGCATCGGTGGTTTCGAAATAGATCGTTCCGCCACTCGGCTCCTGCAGGGGCGCGTTCAGGATGGGATTGGCCGATGGTTCCTGGGCACCGTAGTACCGGTCCGGCGCGCTGTCGCGCCAGGGAAATGCCACCGTTGGTTCGTCGAGCAGAAAACCCTGCGGGCTGAACACGGTCTCATCGCCCGGCAGGTTCGGATCGTCGTTCTTCTTCCAGTTGACGGCCGATAGATTCAAGCCGCCGGGAAACCCTTCATACATGGATCTTGTCCCGCTGCTTTGCTGCTGCCGCAGTTTCCCTTTTATAGGGCCCAACAGCGCCGTTGTGCACCAGATTTCGCGTTCTCGTCTTTGTTGCTAAACTACGATGCATAACCGGGTGACGGGAAGCCGGATTGTCCGGTTCCGTTCAATGGCGTTGAAACCGGAGCTGAAAAGGATGTCGGATCAGCCAGAAGCCGCGCCGCGCAAAAGCTCCTTCCTGCGGAAGGTGCTCTTTTTCCTTGCGGCGTTCGTCATATCGCTTGGTATCGGTCGCGCATTCGAATATCTGACAACCAAATCGACCTATGATGCGGCGCTTGAGCTCCAGCAGGGCTGGTTCAACTCGGTCAGCACCATGGCGCCGCTTGCGCTTGCCACAAATTATTTCAGCGATGTTCTGGAGCTTGCATCGACAGGACGGGGTCCGGTCATCGAGGTACCGGTGCTGCAACCGGCCACCAGGGAGGACGAGCCCGGTCAATCCACCGGGAAAAGCGGGCACCAATGCAGGTTGCTGCCCGTCGCCGAGCAGACAAAGAAGCAAAGTGTCGCGGAGCCTGTCTCCGACAGTTCGCCAGCAATCAACGCCGACTATTGCCGCAATCTGAGTCTGAGCCGCCGGTCCTGCCTCGATCAACTCGGGTCGCCGACATACGATCAATGCGAGGCCGCGCAACGGGAATTCCAGGAAAAGTTCGAACGGGAATGCGCCGGCTGGGAGGCTGGAATTCAGCGGACATTGGAGCTGCAGGCGGAGCTTCCAATGGTGTCCAGCTCACCACCGTCGAACGACCGCCGCGGCGTCGGCGAAGTGCTCAGCGCACCGCTATTTGCGATCTACTACACGTGGGCCCGGCTGACGGCATCGGGCGGTATCAGCTATTTCTGGGCCATCCTGCAGCTGGGCGCGGGATTGATCGGCTTCCTCGCCCTTTACGGGCCGTTGTTCGGAGACAGGCAAAGGGGCATCTATCTTCCCGAGGGCTTTGGCGGCTGGGCCATCGGCGTTCCGATCGGCACGATTGTCGTGGCCAGCGCAACGGCGATGATCCTCAAATATGCCATGCTGCTGGGCCTCTACCTGTTTTGTCAGGTAACGAGTTTCGCGGCGTTCTGCTGTGGCGCCGCCGGATTGGTCGGCTTCTGCTGGTACTGGGCAACTGAACTGGCGAAACACTCCGTCGGAACGGTGCTGACGCCGAACGATCCCAAACAGTGATCGGCGGCCTGACTTAGGCGGCGAAATAGTCCTGCAGCGGTTTGACCTCGAGATTGCCGGCGGTCAGCGCTGCTATGGCCTTGGAGGCTGACAATGCGCCCGACATTGTCGTGTAATAGGGGATCTTCTGCATCAGGGCAGCGCGGCGCAGCGATTTGGAGTCCGACATCGCCTTGGCGCCTTCCGTGGTATTGATAACCAGCTGGATTTCGCGGTTGCGGATGGCGTCCTCGACATGCGGGCGGCCTTCCAGCACCTTGTTGATGCGCTTCGCCTCGATGCCGTTTTCCTGCAGGAAACGGGCGGTGCCGCTGGTCGCCATGATGCCGAACCCGCTATCCCGCAATGCCCGGGCGGCTGGCAATACGCGCTCCTTGTCATCGTCGCGCACGGAGATGAAAACGGTTCCGTCGCGCGGCAGTTCGACGCCCGCGCCAAGCTGCGATTTGGCGAATGCCAGCGCATAGTCCGTGTCGAGCCCGATGACCTCCCCGGTCGATTTCATCTCTGGGCCGAGCAGCGTGTCGACGCCCGGGAAGCGGGCGAACGGGAAGACGGCTTCCTTGACCGCGATGTGGTGGAGGCGGCGCGGATCGGGTTTGTCGCCATAGGCGGCAATCGCTTCGTCCAGCGTTTCACCGGCCATGATGCGCGCGGCGATCTTGGCGATCGGCGCGCCGATGGTCTTGGCGACGAAGGGCACCGTGCGCGAGGCGCGCGGATTGACCTCCAGCACGTAGATGTCGCCGTCCTTGATGGCGAATTGCACGTTCATCAGCCCGCCGACATTGAGCGCGCGGGCAAGTTCGCTGGTCTGGCGTTCCAGCTCGTCGACCATCTCCGATGTCAGCGAGTGCACCGGAAGCGAGCAGGCGCTGTCGCCGGAGTGGATGCCGGCTTCCTCGATATGCTCCATGATGCCGGACACGAAGACGTTCTCGCCATCGCACAGGCAATCGACATCGACCTCGATGGCGTTGGTCAGATAGCTGTCAAAAAGCAGCGGGTTGGTGCCGAGAAGCGTATTGATCTGTCCGGTCTTGTCGTTCGGATAGCGGGCCTTGATATCCTCGGGAACAAGTTCGGGAACGGTTCCCAGCAGATAGTTGGAGAGCCCGTTCTCTTCACGGATGATCTGCATGGCGCGTCCGCCAAGCACATAGGAGGGGCGCACGACCAGCGGAAAGCCGATCTCGGTGGCGACGAGCCTTGCCTGTTCGACCGAATGGGCGATGCCGTTCTTCGGCTGGCGCAGGTCCAGCTTGATCAGCAGCTTCTGGAAACGGTCGCGGTCTTCGGCAAGATCGATGGCGTCCGGATCCGTGCCCAGAATGGGTATGCCGGCACGACCGAGCGCATTGGCGAGTTTGAGCGGGGTCTGGCCGCCAAACTGCACGATGACGCCGTGCAGCGTGCCGTCCTGCTGTTCCGTGCGCAGGACTTCCAGCACGTCCTCGGCGGTCAGCGGCTCGAAATAGAGTCGGTCCGAGGTGTCGTAGTCGGTCGACACCGTCTCCGGATTGCAGTTGATCATGATGGATTCGTACCCGGCATCGTCGAGCGCGAATGCCGCGTGACAGCAGCAATAGTCGAACTCGATGCCCTGGCCGATCCGGTTCGGCCCGCCGCCGAGGATCACCACTTTCTTCTTGTCGGAGACTTCGGCTTCCGAACGCAAGGCTCCAGCGAAGGGCTCCTCATAGGTCGAGTACATATAGGCGGTCGGCGAGGCGAATTCCGCGGCGCAGGTGTCGATGCGCTTGTAGACAGGGTGCACATCCAGCGTCTGCCGCAATTGCGCGACGTCGCCTTCGCGCTGGCCCGTCAGTCCGGCCAGCCTCGCGTCGGAAAAGCCCATGGATTTGAGCATGCGCAGATTGTCGGCGTCATCGGGAAGCCCGTGTTCGCGGACACGCTCCTCCATGTCGACGATGGCTTTCAACTGGGCAATGAACCAGGGATCGATCTTGCAGCTCGCATAGACCGATTCCGCGCTGGTTCCGAGTCGCAGGGCTTGTGCGACCATGCGCAGGCGGTCCGGTGTCGGTGTGCCGAGTGCCGCCTTGATGGCGTTCTTGTCGTCGCCCTCGCCAAGACCCGGTATATCGATCTCGTCAAGGCCGGTCAAGCCGGTCTCCAGGCCGCGCAGTGCTTTTTGCATGGATTCGGCGAAGGTCCGGCCGATCGCCATCACTTCGCCGACCGATTTCATCGAGGTGGTCAGCAGGGGCTTGGCGCCGGGAAATTTCTCGAAGGCAAAACGCGGGATCTTGGTGACAACATAATCGATGGACGGCTCGAACGAGGCCGGCGTCGCGCCGCCGGTGATGTCGTTTTCCAGCTCGTCCAGCGTGTATCCGACGGCAAGCTTCGCGGCGACCTTGGCGATCGGAAAGCCGGTGGCCTTCGAGGCCAATGCCGAGGAGCGCGAGACGCGCGGGTTCATCTCGATGACGACAAGACGGCCGTCCTCCGGATTGACCGCGAACTGGACGTTTGATCCGCCTGTTTCGACGCCAATCTCACGCAACACCGCGATCGAGGCGTTGCGCATGATCTGATATTCCTTGTCGGTCAGCGTCAGCGCCGGCGCCACGGTGATTGAATCGCCGGTATGAACGCCCATCGGATCGACGTTCTCGATTGAGCAGATGATGATGCAGTTGTCGGCCTTGTCGCGCACGACCTCCATCTCGAACTCTTTCCAGCCAAGGACCGATTCCTCGACCAGCACTTCCGTGGTCGGCGAGGCGTCAAGGCCGGCTTCGACGATCTCGAAATATTCGGAGCGGTTGAAGGCGATGCCGCCGCCCGTGCCGCCGAGCGTGAAGGACGGCCGGATGATCGCCGGCAGGCCGACACGGTCAAGCGCCTGCGCCGCGACGCCGAGCGCGTGAGCGGTGTAGCGCTGCTTGCGGTCGGTCTCGCCGAGTTGCCACTCTGTTTCCAGTGCGTCGAGCGCCGTATCCAGCGCGTCGCCTGAAAACTTCTCCTTGATCTCGTTGCGTTTGGCGTCATGGGCGCGGCGATCCAGCTCCTTGACGTCCGTTGCATTCGCCAGCATGGAGCGCGGCGTCTCGAGACCGATGGCGGCCATGGCCTCGCGGAACAGGGCCCGGTCCTCGGCCTTGTCGATCGCTTCGGGCTTGGCGCCGATCATCTCGACGTCATAGCGCTCGAGTACGCCCATGCGGCGCAGCGACAGCGCCGTGTTCAGCGCGGTCTGGCCGCCCATGGTTGGCAACAGTGCATCCGGGCGTTCCTTGGCGATGATCTTGGCGACGACCTCAGGCGTGATCGGCTCGACATAGGTTGCGTCGGCAAGGCCGGGGTCGGTCATGATGGTGGCAGGGTTGGAGTTGACCAGAATGACCCGGTAGCCTTCCTCCTTCAGCGCCTTGCAGGCCTGGGTGCCGGAGTAGTCGAACTCGCAGGCCTGGCCGATGACGATCGGCCCGGCGCCGATAATGAGGATCGACTTGATATCGGTGCGTTTTGGCATAGCGGCGTTTCCGGCGGGCAGGCATGGCTGATGCTCCTGTAGCGGGCATTCCATGCAGGATTCTGATCAAGGCTAAGGCCGGCTTATAGGACAAAGGCCGGAGCAGGGAAACCCCGCTCGAAGTTGTTTTTCATGCCTTTTCGGCAGTCGTTCACAGGAGCTGCCGATCGGCCGCCGCAGGTCAGGCCTCGGTCGTCAGATCCGACGCATCGTAGCTGTGGACGCCATTGGCAATCGCATAGCAGGCAAGGGCAACGGAAAGGGGAATTTCGACGGCACGGCCGTCCCGCTTGCCCTTCTCGTAATACTGGATGACCCTCTTTTTCAGTCCCAGCGCTTTGGCGGCGTCTTTCTGATTTAACCCCAGTGCCTTACGCCAACGCCTGAAGTCTTCCGGTTTCAATGTTGTAATTCCATCACGATTGTAAGCCAAAACTGCCGCAACCTGCGGCGTTTTATCGTATATTTATGACATACATTCAAATACGCTAGTGGCTGTGCAAGCAACTTGCCGCAAAGGTTAACCGCCAACCGTTCTCAAAATTGCGAGGAGCAGCCCGATGCGATGGAAAGGGCGACGTCAAAGCAGTAACATCGAGGACCGGCGCGGGCGCACCTTCGGTCGGTCGGGAAACGTGCGGCTGCCCGGCGGATCGCGGCGGATTGGCGGCAAATCCGGCGGGGGAATTTCCGCCATCATATTGCTGGTTGTCGGCTATTTTGTCCTGCAATATCTGGGCATCGATCCGGCCATCCTCTTGAGTGAAGGCGGGCTCTCGCCTTCAATCGAACGGGTTGAGCCCTCTGGTGGAGAACAGCTTTCACCGCAGCGGCAGGACGAGATGACCCAGTTCGTGGCAACCGTGCTTGCCGAGACGGAGGACACCTGGGCCATGCTGTTCAGCGCCAGCGGCGTGCGCTACAGCGAGCCGACGCTTGTTCTGTTCGAGGGGCGGGTAAGCTCAGCGTGCGGTCGGGCAAGCTCGGCGACCGGTCCCTTCTACTGCCCCGGCGATCAGAAGATCTATATCGATCTTGCATTCTACAACGAACTTGCCAATCGCTTCGGTGCCGCCGGTGATTTCGCGCAGGCCTATGTCATTGCGCATGAGGTGGGTCACCACGTGCAGAACCTGATCGGTGTGCTGCCGGAATTCAACCGCGTACGCAGGAGCCTGAGCAAGTCCGAGGAAAACCAGATGTCTGTGCGAGTCGAACTTCAGGCGGACTGCTTCGCGGGTATCTGGGCACACCATACGCAGCAGAAAGGCCTGGTGGAAAAGGGCGATATCGAAGAGGCGCTCAATGTCGCGCATCAGGTCGGTGACGATACGATTCAGCTGCGCGCCCGTGGTTACGTGGTGCCCGAGAGCTTCAATCACGGCACATCGGAGCAGCGAACAAATTGGTTCGCGCGCGGGTTCGACAGCGGTCGGACCGCCGATTGCGACACGTTCGACGGAGAGGTGTAGCCTCTACTCGGCGAGGGCTTCCTCGCCGCGCCGCTGGCGAATGAGATTGATGAAACGGCGGAACAGGTAGTGGGAATCCTGCGGGCCGGGTGAGGCCTCGGGGTGATGCTGAACCGAAAAGACCGGCTTGCCCTTGACCTGCAGGCCGCAATTCGACCCGTCGAAGAGGGAGACATGGGTTTCCTCGACATCCGACGGCAGCGAGGCGCTGTCCACGGCGAAGCCATGGTTCATCGACACGATTTCGACCTTGCCGGTCGTGTGGTCCTTCACCGGGTGATTGGCTCCATGATGGCCTTGGTGCATTTTCACCGTGCGGGCGCCGAGCGCCAGCGCCAGTATCTGATGGCCGAGGCAAATCCCGAACAAAGGAATGCCGCTGTCGAGCAGCGAGCGGATGGTTCCGACCGCGTATTTTCCGGTTGCCGCCGGGTCGCCCGGACCATTCGACAGAAAGATGCCGTCGGGATTGAGCGCAAGGATGTCCTCGGCCGTCGCCGATGCGGGAACCACGGTGACGCGGCAGCCGAGACCCGAAAACAGCCGAAGGATGTTGCGCTTGACGCCAAAGTCGACGGCGACGATATGGATGTCTCCTTCGCCGGCATCGTTATGGCCGAAGCCTTCATTCCACACCCAGGGCTTTTCGTCCCATCGCGATGACTGGCCGCTGGTGGTTTCGATCGCCAGGTCGAGGCCGACCAGCCCGTGCCAGGCCTTCGCGCGCTGCTTGAGGGCCTCGATGTCGAATTGTCCGTCCGGCTCGTGGGCAATCACCGCGTTGGGCATGCCGTTCTCGCGGATCCAGACCGTCAGCGCGCGGGTGTCGATGCCGCACATGGCGATGATGCCGCGCGATTTCAGCCATTCATCGAGATGGTCGCTTGCGCGAAAATTGGAAGGGTCCGTGATATCCGCCTTGAAGATGGCTCCCACGGCACCGTTGCGGGCCGCCGGATTGAGGTCCTCGATATCCTCGCCATTTGCGCCGATATTGCCGATATGCGGGAAGGTGAAGGTCACGATCTGACCGGAATAGGACGGATCGGTGAGGATCTCCTGATAGCCCGTCAAAGCCGTGTTGAAACACACCTCGGCTTCGATGGCGCCCGTCGCACCGACGCCTTGACCCTCGATCACGGTTCCGTCGGCAAGCACCAGAAGGGCGGTGGGTTTGGATTTGTTCCAGGCCGGTGTATTGGTCATCGTTTTCTTCTTCTCCGGCCTGCCTCGGCCGCCTATGGGACGCGCACTTGACGAAAGCACCCACCCACACCACTTTAGCGATCGAAAACATCCAGAAATTTGGACCCGGATGCTCAATCTGTATTTGATTGTCCATGCAGATGTGGGAACATAAACGAGGCCCGTTAACGCGTCAATGCAAAGGGTCTCGGGGGTTTCGGATTTTAAAATATAGCAAAATCAAACAGTTATACCGTTGAGTTTTGTTTGCAATGGCGAAGCGAACCGAATATGGTTCGCCGCAAAAATGCAGGAGCAACTGTAATGCGTGAGAAGTTTGCTTCCTCTCTTCGGGAAGCGCTGAAAGCGAAAGATACACGCCGCGTGTCTACGATCAGGCTCATTCAAGCGGCCGTGAAAGATCGTGATATCGCAAACAGGGGAGCCGGCAAGGACCCTGTCAGCGACGACGACATCATGCAGATACTCGGCAAGATGATCAAACAGCGCGAGGAGTCGGCGCAGATCTATGAAGAGGCGGCACGGCTTGAACTGGCCCAACAGGAGCGTGAGGAGGTTGATATCATCCGCACGTTCCTGCCGCAGCAATTGTCCGACGACGATGTGCGCAAGGCCTGTCAGGCAGTGGTCGAGGAAACCGGCGCGAGCGGCCTGCGCGACATGGGCAAATGCATGAATGCGCTCAAGAGCCGATTCGCCGGGCAAATGGATTTCTCAAAGGCCTCCGGTGTCGTGAAGGGCCTTTTGCATCACGAATAGGACCGGCATCGGCTTTCGGGCGTCCACCCCGGAAGCGCTGCAATATGGAAAGCCACCTTTCCGCACCGTCGGTGACCGCTGACGGTGCGGAATTGATTCGCTGCAACCGTGTCGCGAAACTTCCGTGCGATCAACGAATTACCCGTTCGTTTTCAGTGTGTTTTCCGGCTAATTACCACGCGTGATTGAAAATAATCTGCCGCAGGGCATTTTTCCTGCAATTGCGACGCACAATCGCTTGCTCCATGATGCGGAATGTGATCCGTGGGTGCTTGTTGGTCGTATGAAAACGGGCGGTACGACATGATGGAAAATGGTGTGTGAAGTGGGAAGTTGGCTTGGGCGAATGATGAGTGAGGCCAACAAGCGGCACAGGCCGCGATTGAAAAGAAGAATTGTGCGGTAGGCTGACGTCTAGAAAAAATGTCCTCTGAAATGTTGACCGATGATATCCACGCGGATGTCAGCGCGCTGAATACCTCTTTTGATGTTTTCAAGTTTCTTCGCAAAACGACGGAGGGCTTCGGGCTGCGCTATTTCTCGGTACTGGCGCTTCCGGGCGATGCGTCCGGAAGCTTTACAAGCCACAGTATCATCAACAACTGGCCGCCGGACATGATCAAGACCTATGACAGGCTTGACGTGATCAATCTGAGTTCCGTGGCTTCAGCAATCAGGCGCCAGGTGACCCCTGTGGTGTGGCATATCGACGATGTGCTGACCGATGACATATCGGAAGCATTGGCCGCGGCCATGAAGGCGTTCCGGGAAAAGGGGTTCGTACGGGGCGTCAATTTCCCCGTGCACGATTTCCGCAGCCTGCGCGGTTCCGTCGGATTTGCCGGCGACCGGCCGCCGCTCGAAAACCGCGAACTGCTTGAGCTGAGCATGATCAGCATCCATATCTTCGACCGGCTCAGCCGACTGACCCATCACGGGGAAGACGAGGCGTCTCCGCTTTCCGACCGGGAACTGGAGTGCCTGCGCTGGACGGCGGCGGGCAAGACCAGCAGCGAGATATCAACGATCCTGTCGCTGTCTGAACACACGGTCAATCACTACCTCATCAGTGCGACGAAGAAGCTCGACGCGGTCAACCGGACACAGGCGGTGGCAAAATCCATCCGCAAGGGATGGATTTAGATTCGGTTTTCCCGTTCCGGGTATTGCGGACTGTGAATAGCGGGTATGGCAGGATGGGCGGATAGTGCGGCCGGCGAGTACGCGCTATAACCCGGTTGCGCCGATTCCGACGATTGGATCGGTGCCGGGCATATCTTGCGGCAATGACCAGGTGGCTCGCCGACGGTTCGTCGAGCGGTGCCGGAGCACAGATTGATGCGGTTTGACAGTGCATTTCTTGACGAGCTTCGCGATCGCGTTCCGATATCGGACGTCATCGGCAAACGTGTTGCGTGGGACAAGCGCAAAACCAATGTGTCGCGCGGTGACTGGTGGGCCTGTTGCCCGTTCCATGGCGAAAAGACACCGAGTTTTCATTGTGAGGATCGCAAGGGGCGGTATCATTGTTTCGGCTGCGGTGTATCCGGCGATCACTTCCGTTTCCTGACGGAGCTCGACGGGCTCTCGTTTCCCGAGGCTGTCCGCTATGTCGCCGATATGGCCGGGGTTGCTTTGCCCGCTCCCGATCCAAGGGCGGCGCAACGGGAAAAGGAGCGTGCGACGCTGATCGACGTTCTGGAGATGGCCACGCGTTTCTTCCAGGACCGGCTGCAGGCGTCTGATGGCGCGAAGGCACGCGCCTATCTGCGCGATCGCGGCCTTTCAGGACGAACCATCGAGACCTTTCGTCTCGGCTACGCGCCGGACGGGCGAAACATCCTCAAGGAGTTTCTGGCCTCCAAGGGCGCCGAGAAACAGCAGATCGAAGCCTGCGGCCTGGTCGTCCATGGCCCCGATATCGCCGTTTCCTACGACCGTTTCCGCGACCGGATCATGTTTCCGATTCTGAGCGCGCGTGAGCGGGTGATCGCTTATGGCGGGCGGGCCATGTCGGCGGACATACCGGCCAAATACATCAATTCCAATGAGACGGAGCTCTTTCACAAGGGCCGGGTGCTCTACAATCTGGCCCGGGCGCGGCGTGCCGTGCAAGGCGCGGATGGAGCCGGTACGGTCGTCGCCGTCGAAGGCTATATGGATGTGATCGCGCTGCACCAGGCCGGGATCGAGAATGCCGTCGCGCCGCTCGGAACGGCGCTGACGGAAGATCAGCTCGAACTGCTGTGGCGCGCGACCCCGGAACCCGTTCTGTGTTTCGACGGCGATGATGCCGGAACGCGCGCCGCCTACCGCGCCGTCGATCTCGCGCTTGCCGGGCTGCGCCCCGGCCGCTCCGTGCGCTTTGCACTGCTTCCACAGGGTAAGGACCCGGACGATCTGGTGCGCGAGGAAGGCCGTGCGCCCTTCGATGCGGTGCTCAAGGCGGCTCGGCCGCTTGCCGACATGGTGTGGATGCGTGAGACCGCATCGGGCGTCTTCGACACGCCCGAGAAGAGAGCCGCGCTGGAGGCGGCGTTTGGCAAGGTGACGGCGGTGATTGGCGATGAAACGGTGCGCAGGCATTATGCGCAGGATATGCGTGACCGGCTCGCCGCGTTTCTCGACAGCAACCGGCCAACGGGCGGCACTTACGGAAAGGGTGGCGGTTTTCAGGGCGGCGACCGCCGGAGGCAGGCTGCCGGCCGCGGGGCGAAGGCGGATCGCCGCATCGCGATGACCAATCTGCTTGCGCGCTCGACAATGGTGCGCGGTCAGTCGGAGCTTCCGACTCCGCGGGAAAGCATGCTGGCGCTGACCGTGATCAATCATCCGGAACTGCTGATTGCCGAGTTCGACGAAGTCAGTGCTATCGAGTTCGAGAACCGGCAACTCGCCATCCTCCTTGAGCAGTTGCTTGATCTTTGTGCCGGCGGTGCCAGTCCAGACCGCGAGGCGGCGCTGCAGCATCTGAGCGGCGGCGGTCATGAGGATTTCATCGCGCGGCTCAAGCAGCAGATCCGATACACGCGGGACTGGACCGCCTCGGAGGAAGCGGCGTTCGAGGATGCGCGGGAAGGCTTCATCCAGGCGCTGGCGCTCTACAAGCGCGGCCGCGCCCTCAAGCAGCAGAAAAACGAGTTGGAGCGCGATATCGCCGAGGCGACCGAGAGCGGCGACGGCGAGGCCGTGCCGAAGCTGATGCAGTCCCTGCAATCGGTGCAGATGGAATATAACAGGCTGGAACGGCAGGAGGCGATCGTCGAAGGATTCGGCGTTCTTTCCGGACGTGTGCGGGGCGCGGCCGGCAAATAGAATTGGCCGTCGCGGCGGCCCTTGCAATGATTGCTTTGGCCCCTAAATATCCTGCCAGGCAGAATGCGGACAGGCGCTACGGGCTTGCTCCTGAAATAAGATGAAACTGCCACGATCGATCCAGCCGCGGGTGCGCATGCTTTCCGGGCTGTCGTTTTTGCTTCCGCCGGCAAGGCGATGTGTGCGGTCAAATGCCGTGTTTTTTGGTGAATTTGCCCCAAAAAACCGGTTTTTTGCCCCTCCGAGCTTGACGGATGGAAAAATTAACGGAATCACCTTGAGTGGCGAGAAGTTTCATTGGTCAAGCAATTAGGGATGTTGTCCACTGGCGCAGATAAAGCGGGTCGGGTGAGGCAGGCGTGGCTCATGAGCAGGATGAAGTCACCACCCATGGTTAATCGGGAATTAAACATCACTCCTATACTCGGTTCATAACTGATTCGGATAGGGCGGTTGAGACGGCATTGCCTGGTTCAACCCGCATATTGGTGATGTGCTAAGGAAAGTGACGGGATATATGGCAACCAAAGTCAAGGAAAACGAAGACGCCGAGGCAGAACGCGAAACAACCGGCGACGGACCGCTCCTCGACCTTTCGGACAATGCTGTCAAGAAAATGATCAAGGCCGCCAAGAAACGCGGCTATGTCACGATGGACGCGCTGAATGCCGTCCTTCCCTCCGAAGAAGTAACGTCCGAACAGATCGAAGACACGATGGCCATGCTGTCCGACATGGGCATCAATGTTGTCGAGGAAGAAGAGGAAGCCGAGGAAGCCGCCGCATCCGGCGAGGGCGAATCCACGGGGACCGAGGTCGCGACGACCGGCGGCACTGCTGTCGCAACGACGCGCAAGAAGGAGCCGACGGACCGCACGGACGATCCGGTGCGCATGTATCTGCGCGAGATGGGTTCGGTCGAACTGCTTTCGCGCGAGGGCGAAATCGCCATCGCCAAGCGCATCGAGGCCGGCCGCGAGACGATGATCGCGGGCCTGTGCGAAAGCCCGCTAACCTTCCAGGCCATCATCATCTGGCGTGACGAACTGAACGAAGGCGAGACGCTGCTTCGCGAGATCATCGATCTGGAGACCACCTATTCGGGTCCGGAAGCGAAGGCCGCTCCGCAATTCCAGTCGCCCGAGAAGATCGAAGCCGACCGCAAGGCGGCGGAAGAAAAGGAAAAGGCGAAGAAAGCAAGGGCTGCCGACGACATCACCGATGTCGGTGGTGAGGGCGTCAGCACCGAAGAAGATGACGACGAGGATGATGACGAGTCCAACCTGTCGCTGGCGGCCATGGAAGCCGAACTGCGGCCGCAGGTCATGGAGACCTTCGACGTCATCGCCGATACCTACAAGAAGCTGCGCAAGCTGCAGGACCAGCAGGTCGAGGCGCGCCTTGCCGCGACCGGCACGCTGTCGCCAGCGCAGGAGCGCCGCTACAAGCAGCTCAAGGAAGACCTGATCACGGCCGTCAAGTCGCTGGCGCTCAACCAGAACCGCATCGATGCGCTTGTCGAGCAGCTCTACGACATCAACAAGCGGTTGGTGCAGAATGAGGGCCGGCTGCTGCGGCTGGCCGAATCCCACGGCGTCAAGCGCGAGGATTTCCTGCAGCAGTACCAGGGCGCCGAGCTCGATCCGAACTGGATGAAATCGATCTCCAATCTCACCGCCAAGGGCTGGAAGGAATTCTCGAAGGTCGAGAAGGAAACCATCAAGGCGATCCGCGGCGAGATCCAGAATCTGGCGACCGAAACCGGCATCTCGATCTCCGAATTCCGCCGCATCGTCCACATGGTGCAGAAGGGCGAGCGCGAAGCGCGCGTCGCCAAGAAGGAAATGGTCGAGGCGAACCTTCGCCTGGTGATTTCGATCGCCAAGAAATACACCAATCGCGGCCTGCAGTTCCTTGATCTCATCCAGGAAGGCAATATCGGCCTGATGAAGGCGGTGGACAAATTCGAATATCGCCGCGGCTACAAGTTCTCAACCTACGCCACTTGGTGGATCCGCCAGGCGATCACCCGCTCGATCGCCGACCAGGCCCGCACCATCCGCATTCCGGTCCACATGATCGAGACGATCAACAAGATCGTGCGGACCTCACGCCAGATGCTGCACGAGATCGGCCGCGAGCCGACGCCGGAAGAGCTGTCTGAAAAACTCGCCATGCCGTTGGAAAAGGTGCGCAAGGTCCTGAAGATCGCCAAGGAGCCGATCAGCCTCGAAACCCCGGTGGGCGACGAGGAGGATTCGCATCTCGGCGATTTCATCGAGGACAAGAACGCCATCCTGCCGATCGACGCGGCGATCCAGGCAAACCTGCGTGAAACGACAACACGGGTGCTCGCGTCACTCACGCCGCGCGAGGAGCGTGTCCTGCGCATGCGCTTCGGCATCGGCATGAACACCGACCACACGCTGGAGGAAGTCGGCCAGCAGTTCTCGGTGACCCGCGAACGTATCCGCCAGATCGAGGCCAAGGCGCTGCGCAAACTCAAGCATCCGAGCCGCTCGCGCAAGCTGCGCAGCTTCCTCGACAGCTAAAGACAAGGCGGCCTGCGGGGCCGCCTTTTTGTTTGACCGTGCAGAGCGAAATCACAATCCGGACCGAAGGGCAGGGGCTCTACGAGTTCACGCGCGAGGCCGCGCGCTTTGTCACCGATGCCGGCATCGATACCGGTGTCCTGACCATCTTCGTGCGCCACACATCCTGCTCGATGGTCATCCAGGAGAACGCCGATCCGGATGTGCAGCGCGATCTTGATGAGTTCTTCGCCCGCATCGTGCCGGAGAACATGGGCTGGCTGCGGCACACGAGCGAGGGGCCGGATGACATGCCGGCGCATATCAAGGCGGCGCTCACGCAAGTGAGCCTGTCGATCCCGGTCGCCGGATCGGCCATGCTGCTCGGCACCTGGCAGGGCATCTATCTCTTCGAGCACCGGCGAAGGCCGCACAGCCGCAAGGTCGTCTTCCACATTTCTAGATAGGACCGACGCGAAAGCCGCAAGGATGTCGCGATGGGAACGTTGCGGCCGGCATTTCGCAGATGTGCTTCCCGGCTCCGTCTCGGTGCATGCCTGCACACCGTTTGAAGCCGCGTTGTTCGGTCGCTACGAAGATTTTCAAATGATCGTCCCGGGACATTTTCAGAAGAAACCTCTTACCGGTTTCAACTCATGAAGATCGCGTGGGGTGTCGTCGTCCAAGCCGAGTTGCTTGCGGGAGACATGAATGGTGGCGTGAATTTTCATCATTTCGCCGTTCATGCTAGTCCGTGCTTTTTCCTCCAACTGAGCTTTTTTTTGAGTGCCCGATACGTGCTAGTAGATTGCAACCGCAAGGCAAGTGAGGATAAGGCCCGATGAACAAGGTGAATAACGTTCTTGCGATAGCGTACTTCACCACTTCGCTTATCGCCGGCATTTTTTTGGGTGCTTCGTTTCCAACCTCCTTTGGTGAGGTGGGAGGGTGGTTGTACAACTGGCAACCGCTGCTTGCCGGGAGTCTGGCAATATTCGTGGCATTTATAACAATTCTGCAAATGCGAAAATCTGATGAATTGACGGAGGACCGGCACCGAGAACTTATAAATCTTAATCTTAGGTCTGATGCCTTGAAAGTCGAACGAGCCTGCTATCCTTCGATGAAAGATGCAGAGTCCCTTCTGGTCAGGCTGGAAGTTGTAACGTTGGAGATTAGTCGGTTTATCGACGCCGGTCTGTCGCCAAACGGTAGTTCCAAAAAAATCAATGCAGAACTCATGTCTGTCGCAAACGACATCGAGGAATTTGTTGGTAGGCGTCAACTGAAAGATGTTCAGAACATGCTGGATGGAGCTGGTTATCGGGCGCTTGACGAGGTCAAGTCTGATGCTAAGACACTGAAAACGTGCGACCTGAATAGATATTCTGAGCAAGTTGCTGGCCTTCCGGTTCCCAATGTGCAGATGTGGATGAATGAGAATGAGTCCGCCATGTCCGAATCACTAGGTGGACTCAAGGCGGGCCTCACGTTCTTGATCGTTTCTCTTCAATTTCTTGAAGAAGCCTATGCAGGCGTTCATACGCATCCGAAAATCATGTCCCATGATTAGATCTTCACCAGATCGATGGTGATGGTTCGCACGGGTCCTGTTGGGTCTTTTTCTTATAGAACCGGCACGAAGGCCGCATGGATGTCGCGATGGGAACGTCGCGGCCGGCGGTTCGCCGCTATCCTTGCCCGTCACGTGCGAGGATCGGGCGACGATGACGGAACAGCGTAACAGCGAAGGCCGGCCGCTGGCGGGTGTCAGGGTGATCGATTTCGGCCAATATATGGCCGGACCCGCCGCGGCCATGATGCTCGCCGATCTCGGCGCCGAAGTCATTCATGTCGACCCGCCGGGCGGGCCGCGGTGGCAATCTCCGGCCGCCGCCATGCTCAATCGCGGCAAGAGCTGTGTCGCGCTTGACCTGAAATCCGGAACGGGTCTTGCCGAAGCGCGGCGGCTGATCGCATCGGCTGACGTGGTGATCGAGAACTTCCGGCCGGGCGTCATGGCGCGGTTCGGGCTCGATGCCGACACGATCGACCGTTCCGATCTCATATACCTGTCGCTGCCGGGTTTTGCGTCCACCGATCCGCAGCGTGCCGGCATCCGCGCCTGGGAGGCGGTGATCGCGGCTGCGTGCGGCCAATATTCCGACATGGGCCTCAACCGCGTCCTGATGGGGATCGAACCCAGTTTCTCGCCCCTGCCGCTCGCTTCCGCCTATGCCTCGGTGCTGGGCGCGGCATCCGTCGTGCTGGCGCTTTGCCGGCGCGAGAAAGGCGGCGGCGGGGATGTCATCGAAGTGCCATTGGCTTCGGCCCTGATGGAGGGGCTTGCCTACAATTCGCAGCAGGTCGAGGACTATCCGGACCGCTACAAGTCGAACCGCGAGAAAGAGATCGAGCGGCGGCGGGCCGAGGGCCTGCCAATGGACGCGACCTATGGGCAATTGCAGGAGCTGCTCGACCCGTTCTACCGCAACTATATGTGCGCCGACGGGCGGCAGATCTATGTGGTCAGCGCCTCCCACTCGGTGCATCCCGAGCGTGTCCTGAAGATTCTCGGCCTTTGGGACCGGCTGGTCGCGGAAGGCCTGCCGCGTCACTATGCCTATGACGATGTCGCCGATTGGCCGGGCGAGGACGGCTGCTCACTGTCGAGCTATCCGTTGTCGCAGGCCTGGGCGGACCGCGTCTCGTCGCTGATGAAGGAAGCGTTCCTTGCCCGGCCGTCCTTTGAATGGGAGACGATCTTCGGCGAAAACGGTGCGCCGGCGGCCGCGCAGCGCACGACACAGGAATGGTTGAGCGCCGAACATCCGCAAAAGGCGCGCCTGCTGATCGATGTCGACGATCCGGACTATGGACCTATGCGGCAGCTCGGCAATCTCGCCTGGCTTGCAGGCGACGCGGAAACAGCATCGAAAAAGGCCCCGCGCCGCCTTGCCGAGCCGGAGCAGATCGCCGCCGAGCCGAAACCGGAGCCGGCGGCCGCACCGGCCGGTGGCGGCTGGCTGGACGGTATCAGGATCCTCGACCTCACCAATGTCATTGCCGGGCCGACCATTGCGTCGACACTGGCGCGCTTCGGCGCGGAGGTCATTTCCGTCGATCCCGTGACGCCGACCATGGACCCCTGGAATGGGATCATCTTCGGCATGCAGGCCGGGCGCGGCAAACAGAGCCTGCTGATGGATCTGAAATCCGAAAAGGGCCGGCAGGCGCTGGACCGCCTTATCGGCTGGGCCGATATCGTCACCGTCAATGCGACGGACAGACAGCTCGCCCGCCTCGGCCTTGACCCGGATCGTCTGCAGGCAGCCCATCCGGGCGTGATTCTTTGCCAACTCGACTGTTACGGCGGGTCGATGCGCGGGCCGCACAGCGATTTTCCGGGCTATGACGATCTTGCCCAGGCGGTGACCGGTGTCATGGCGCGCTTCGGCGGATCGCTCGACACGCCGGAGGAGCATGCGCATTTCGGCACGATCGATGTACTCGGCGGTTTCTGCGGTGCGCTGGCCGCCGCCGCCGCGCTCTTTCAGCGGGCGCGAACGGGCAGGGGCGATGTGGCCCGCGCCTCGCTCTGCGCCGCCGGCCAGCTTATCCAGGCGCCCTTCATGTTCGATTTTGAAGGCCGTCCGCCATTCGATGAGCCGAGCGGTCGCACGATCAAGGGTGCGGGGCCGCTTTACCGCGCCTACCTTGCTGAAGATGGCTGGTTTTTCCTTGCAGCGTTCGTGGACGACATCGAGGCGCTGGCAATCGTCGACGGGCTGGGTGCAATCCGCTCGGCTTCGCCGCAGATGCGCGCGGCCACGTTGGAAGAGATCTTCGCGGGCCGGCCCGTGGCGCACTGGATCGGTCAGCTCCGAAAGGCCGATATCGGCTGCCATGCCCTCGACAAGATGCATGCGGTGCGCGATGCGCATCTGGCCCGTGAGAGCGCCGGGCCCGCCGATCTGAAATCAGGCACTTTCGGCTTCATCCGCCACGACCGGCATCCGAGCGGGCGGTGGGTGGATCTCGTCGCGCCCAACGCGATCCGCCCGCAAAGAGCCGCGATCACGGTGCCGGGGCCGATGCCGAAGCCGGGCGTCGACGGGCACGCGATCCTCTCCGGTCTCGGTTACAGCGGCGATGAAATCGATGCGATGATCAAAGAGGGTGTTGTTGCGCGGCAATGGTGCGATAAATATCTGCCCGAATGACAGATACACACAGGTTCCGATGACGTCCTTGCCGATCCTCTACAGTTTCCGCCGCTGCCCCTATGCGATGCGCGCCCGGCTGGCGCTGCGCAGCAGCGGCACGGCGGTCGAATTGCGCGAGGTGGTGCTGCGCGACAAGGCGCCCGAATTCCTCGAAGCCTCGCCGTCGGCGACCGTGCCGGCCCTGGTGGAACCCGATGGAGGCGTTATCGATGAGAGCCTCGACATCATGCTGTGGGCGCTTGAACGGAACGATCCGGAAGGCTGGCTTTCCCCGGAAACCGGATCGCTCGATGACATGCTGGCGCTGATCGAACACATGGACGGGCCGTTCAAGCAGAGCCTCGACCGCTACAAATACGATACGCGCCATCCCGACCACGACCGGCTGGAAGAGCGTGGAAAGGCGGCGGCAGAACTCATCGCGTTCGAAGAACGTCTCGCCGAGACGGGCTGGCTGTTCGGTAGCCGCCCAAGCCTCGCCGACTTTGCGATCCTGCCCTTCGTGCGCCAGTTCGCCAACGCCGACCGCGCCTGGTTCGACGGCGAGGACTGGCTGGCGCTGAAGGCCTGGCTGGGAGATTTCGAGCGGTCGGACCGCTTTGCCGCGATCATGGACAAATATCCGAAATGGCAGGCGGGCGATCCGGTGACGGTGTTCGGGGATGAAATCGCCGCGCTGCAGTCATCCTGAGTCGATTGAACAACACCAAATAATTGTTGTTTGCAGCTGACTTTTCAATAAAAAATTGTGCGCAGATATTAGTGCTGCATATACTTGTCTGCATCACTTCAGTTCAACGAAAGAGAGCAGGTCCCTTAAAATGAGCAGGACATCTGGAGCTAAGTTTCAGATAATACCGGAAAACACGTATATACAAATCATATTGATTGTGCTGTTTATCTATTTGTTTTTCCGCCATTTCCTTTTCATATTGATGTTTTTCGACATTGTTCTCGGTTGGCTTCGAGGGTTCAAATGGTTTCCGGGCCCTGGTCGGCGAATGAAAACCTTTGTTCATTGGCTGATAGCAGTATTCATGTTTGGAGGTTTGCTGATCGTCTCCAATTTGGTTGGCTGGATTCGATTTGTGCCAGTTCACGCAGGCCAATAGTGAGGCCTGCCCGTTTGGCCGTATCTGTTCTCAATTTTGCCGAAAGCAACATTGTCGCAAAGTCAATGAGAAGTAGCGCAACGCCGACTAGAATTTACCCGTCGCGCTGTTAGATGCAGATGCATGCAAACGAAATCGAAGGGGCGATCTGTGCCGCAAGAAGCGACCGAAAAGCTGATCCGATCCTATCTCGACGCCTTCAACGCGAGCGACAACGAAGCGATGCTGGCGCTGCTTTCAGAGGATGTTGTTCACGACATCAACCAGGGCGGCCGCGAGATCGGGCGGGAGAAATTCCGCTGGTTCAACGCGATGATGAGCGAACATTACTCGGAGACACTCGGCGATATCGCCGTGATGGTTTCGGCGGACGGCACGCGCGCGGCGGCTGAATTCACCGTGCACGGCACATATCTGAAAACCGCCGATGGCCTGCCGAAGGCGAACGGCCAGCGCTACAGCCTGCCGGCCGGCATCTTCTTCGAAGTCGATGACGGGCTGATCGCGCGCGTGACCACATACTACAATCTGAGCGACTGGATCGCACAGGTGGAAAAAGATGGCTGAGATCACCTTCCGCACCCTGACGGGCGAAGCGCTGGAAGCGGCGCTTGACGATCTGGCGGGCCTGCGCATCACGGTCTTTCACGAATGGCCTTATCTCTATGAGGGCGACCGCGATTACGAGCGCAGATATCTTTCCAAGTTCGCCGCCTCCAAGGGCGCTGTCATCATCGGCGCCTATGACGGTGACCGTCTCGTCGGGGCGGCAACGGCGGCGCCGCTTGCCGATCATTTCGACGATTTCGCCGAACCCTTCGAGAAGAAGGGGCTGAGGGCGGATGATTTCTTCTATTTCGGCGAATCGGTGCTGCTGCCCGACTATCGCGGGCGCGGCATCGGCGTGCGCTTTTTCGAGGAGCGCGAAAAGGCGGCGCGCGCGGAAGGCTTCAACCGCATCGTCTTTTGCGGCGTGATCCGGCCCGAGGACCACCCGATGCGCCCGGCGGACTACGTGCCGCTCGACCGGTTCTGGCGGAACCGCGGCTATGAAAAGATGGACGGCGTTGTCTGCGATTTCCCCTGGCGCGATATCGGCGACGAGGAAGAGACCCGCAAGCCCATGCAGTTCTGGACCCGCACGCTGCCGGATGGCGCGTGAGTTGAGAAAATCTGCTCACAAGCATGAACTGGCACCGGCTCCAGCGATGGCGGAACATTGACGGCTTTCAATGGCCTTTCAAGAAAAATACTCTTTTAAGTATCTGAAAATATTTAATATTTAAGAATAATTGCTCTCATGAACGCCAGATGAACGGCCGGTTACGGCGGCGTTCAGGCTCACATTACTAAAGTTTAATCATCGCAAACACAGCGATCGACAAAACCGATGGAATGGAGAGCACAATGTTCGCAAATATCGCCAAAGCCGCCGCGCTGACAGCGCTGATCGCTGTCGGAGCCAACACCGCCACCCCGAGCAACGCCGAAGCCGGCAACATCGATTTCGGCATCTATTTCGGAACGCCCGGCTACGGACCCGGACCTTACTGGGGCCCCGCACCGCGCCCGCACCGCGGCATCTGCAAGCCGCGCCGCGCCGTCAACAAAGCCTGGCGCATGGGTGTGAAGAACCCGCGCATCGTGCGCCGCAACCCGAAGCGCGTTGTCGTGCGCGGCTGGCGCCACGGCTACAAGACCAAGATCGTCTTCGCCAACCGCCGTCACTGCCCGGTGATTGCATACCGGTAAGCCTGTTCCGCTGGCAGTCGCCCACCCACCAGCCAGCGGCTATCCCCGGCACCGGCCTGCAGGAACAGGCCACCGCCGGGGATTTTTTGTTTCTACTGATCGATCTCGAAACTGACATTCACATTGACGCGATAGGCGTTCTCGCCCGATGCGACCGGCACGGCGGCGTCCGAACTTGCCTTCAGCGCCATCTCGGCGCGCGCCACGGGCATCGGCTGCGGTCGGAACTGCTGCTCGCTGATCTCGGTGATGCGGCCGAGCGCCGCGCCGCCGGCCTCGACCAGCGTGGTCGCCTTGGAGACGGCATCCTTCATGGCCGCAGTGCGCGCTTCGGTGATCGCCGCCGACGGATCGTCATTGGTGAACATGATCTGGCCGCCTTGGTTGACGCCGAGGCTCACCGACTTGTCGAGAATGGCGCCGAGCTTGTCGAGATCGCGGATGCGCACGGTCAGCGTGTTCATCACACGGTAGCCGGTGATGACCGGTTCCGTCGGCTCGTTGTTCTTGCGGTCGGGATAGAAATATTGCGGATCGATGGAAAAGCCGGAGGTCTGCAGGTCGCGTTCCTCGATCCCGTCGGCGCGCATGGCGGCAAGCACGGCGGCCATTGCCGAATTGTTGGCGTCGAGCGCGCTGCGCGCGGTTTTCTCCTGGCGCATGACGGTCAGCGTCATCACCGCCATGTCGGGCACGAGGCGGGCCGTTCCCTCGCCGGTGACCGAGACGATGCCGGGTTTCGGTGCATCGGAATCGCTGGCTGCCGCCGGCAGGGGCAGGACGGCAAGAGCCAGGATGAGGGCAGGGGCGAAGGCAAGGCTGCGGCGCGAAATCATTGGAAACCTCGAAATAAGAGTGGTCGGGCGGCTCAGTCTTATGAAGCCATTGCGGCAATGTCTTGTCGCGGCTGTGATAATGGTTTAAGCGGGTCCGGTTCGCGCAAACCCGCCAGTGGTTTGCGCCGGGTGGGGCCTGTAGCTCAATTGGTTAGAGCCGGCGGCTCATAACCGCTTGGTTGGGGGTTCGAGTCCCTCCGGGCCCACCATTTTTTGCTGTGTCCGACCCGGAGACATAGGTAACGGTTTGTACCGGAGACATGGGTTACAACCTCGTGCCGAACGGGTTGTCGA
>NZ_JAPJZH010000011.1 GCF_027889715.1 Allohoeflea poritis | reverse complement strand
GTGAAACACCCCTGCGCCAATGGTACTTCGTCTCAAGACGCGGGAGAGTAGGGCACCGCCAGGTCCGCAAAAAGCAACATATCTCCTCTAAAACACAATGTATCTTCCTACTCCACAAAAGCGGCCCGGGTTTTTCCCGGGCCGTTTTTTTGTTTGAGCAAGGAATAACGGCAATTCAGCCTTTATGCGGGCCGCGCGGTTTCGCCAACCGACGCAGCGGAAATGCCGCCTTTTGCATCCATCCCCTTCGGCGGCACAAAGTGCTTGAGCAGCCGTTCCGTCAGACCGCCCATGGAATAGCAGGTGATGTGTTCCTTGGAATACACGCCTTCGCCGAGGATCTCGTTTGCCGCCATGAGCGCGCTCTCAACCGCGGGGCCGATGCCTTCGCCCAGATCAATCGAGGCGAGGCCGGCTGAATCACCGATCAGATAGCAGTTTTCGTTTTTGACCGGACCATCCCAGGCGTAGAGGAAATAGGGATGGCCGGTCGCCTTCAGATTTCCGGCGGTTTCGGGATCAAGCCGGCGATCGCGTACGAGATCATCGAGGAACCAGCGGAAATGATCGTGAATATTGGTGCCGGACTTGCGGAAGTACTTGCTCTTGCCGCCGATGCCGATATTGACGAAACCATTGCCTTTGGGAACGAACCAGGCGTAACCGACAAGGCCGCGGCGGGCGAAATAGAGATGGCAGTCGTCCTTGCGCTGCGGATATTCGAATTCCCTTTCCAGCGTGGCGATCTGCAGCGCCTTTCTGCGCTCGTCCTCGAAAAGGTTGCGCCGGACCGGGCACATTGTGCCGCCGGCTCCGATCAGATTGTCGCAGCTGTATGTGTCGTCAATGATATACCGGCCGTTGTCGCGCCGGATCGATTTGGCCGAATGGTTCTCGACCGGAGCGCCGGAACGCTCAAGCAGCCATGCGTCGAACTCGGTACGGCGGATCGAATAGTTCTTACCTTTCGTGGGAAACCAGTTCAGGCCGAACGGAACCTTGGGGAAATGGCTGCGCACATTGAGCTCGAGCAGCGGATGGGGATAGTCCCGGCTCGTGAACTCGAGATCGGCCATCACCTTTTCCGTAATCCAGCCGGCACAGAGCTTCAGGCGCGGGAATGTGGTCTTGTCGATCACGAGCACATCGTGGCCGGCTTGCTTCAACCGCCAGGCACAGGTGCTGCCGGCGGGACCGCCTCCGACGATCAGGGTTTCAACGTGACGCATGGGCAATCAGATTGGATTTTCGCACGGGAAGAAAGCGCTCCTTTTCCTTCGAAAGCCGATTGTGAGGGAATTTGCTGCAGACTGGAAGTCAATTCTGATGGGCTGTATTGCCGGCTATCGCGCACCGGGCCTAAACTGCGGTCAACAATAGCGAAATGTCGGAGGCGGGACCATGGACACACGCGAAAGACGCTCGGTCGAGAATCTGGTTCTGGCCATTGTACGCACGGAACTGGCCAATCGCCGGACCCTTCTGTCCTATCTCAATACATGCATTGCGCTCTTCGTGTCCGGCGTCGGGCTTCTAAAGCTCAGTGGAAGCCAGTGGCTGGAGTGGGTCGGCATTGCATTGATGCCGATATCGCTCGCAGTGGCGATCATCGGCATTATCGACTACCGAGTGCTTCGGCGCAGTATCGAAGCGGAGAAGGAACAGGCCGCCGCCGACGACATCGGCGCCTGACAACACCGAATACTTGACAATCGGCGGCGGCCCAAGGCGACACGCGCCATGCCGCCTATTGGGACAATCCGGACAATTGAGTGCGGAGCACTGGCGCACAGCCGTTGTGGGCGTACAGGAATTTTCCGGACTGCACTTGAGGTGGCGTGTCCTGTGAGGTGAATCAAATTACATTTGGTTCATCTGTAAAATATTTATAAATATCAGAACCTTACGCCGGATCACATGTTCGCGATCAGCGATTGCTCTGGGTTGTGCAGACGTGCGGCCACCTGACCGGGCCAAACCGGAGGTTTCTCGAACTTGCATTGGTTATTGCTATTTTAAGCTGTATCCCGGAATCATGATGATTTGACCGGCCCGTCGTCGGTTCGGGCGCACCGGTTGGCCAAACACAAATACGGTATGAATACTGGAAGCGATATGACCTACGATCTCATTTCACGATTCAATCACTGGATCATTGCTCTTGCGATGATCGGCATGCTGGCCTTCGGAATCTATATAGAAGACTTCGCCCCTCAGGGGCCGGAAGCCGGCGCGCTGTTGCAGACCCATAAGGCCATCGGCGTGCTGGTCCTGGTCTATGGCTTGTGGCGGGTGGGATGGCGGCTGGCGCGCGGCTTTCTGGAGCCGGCGGCGCCAGTTCCTGTCTGGCAGGACAGGATCGCCAAGCTGACGCACTGGGTGCTGATCGCCAGTGTTATTCTGATGCCGCTTTCCGGCATGACGACATCGCTCTTCGGTGGCCACGACATCCAGATGTTCGGATTGTTCATCATTCCGGGTTTTGCGGAAAACAAGGCGATATCCGAGATTGCCGCCGATGCGCATGGCGCGATCGCCAACGTTCTGATCTTCTTTATCGTGCTGCATGTGGCCGGCGCCCTCAAGCATCATTTCGTCGATCGCGATACGACACTTGTGCGCATGACGTCCGGCCGCTCCACGCGTTAGCGGTTCATCGGGCGGCTCAAGCAAAACGCCCCGGCGAACCGGGGCGTTGCATCATTCCGTTCAATCGGTCGCGGTCCGGATGACGAGTTTGCCGAAGTTCCTGCCCTCAAGCAGGCCCATGAATGCCTCGGGCGCGTTTTCCAGGCCCTCGACCAGGTCTTCGCGATACATGATCTTGCCGTCGGCCAGCCAGCCGCTCATATCGCGCACGAAATCCCGGTACCGGGTTTCGTAGTGATCGAAGATGATGAAGCCCTGCATCTTGATGCGCCGCACGAGCAGCAGGCCGACGAGGGCGGGCGTGCGGTCCGGTCCATCCGGCAGGCTCGTCGCGTTGTAGCTGGCGATGCGGCCGCAAACGGGAACGCGGGCATGCACGTTGAGCAATGGCAGCACCGCGTCGAAGACCGCGCCGCCGACATTTTCGAAATAAACATCGATGCCGTCCGGACAGGCCGCGGCGAGATTTTCATTCAGATCCGGTTCGCGCCGGTCGATACAGGCGTCGAAACCGAGTTCGTCGATAACATAACGGCATTTGTCCGCGCCGCCGGCGACGCCGACGACGCGGCATCCCTTCAGCTTGGCGATCTGGCCGACGACCGAGCCGACGGCGCCGCTCGCGGCGGATACGACCACGGTTTCGCCCGGCTTCGGCTCACCGATATCCAGCAGCCCGACATAGGCGGTGAAGCCCGGCATGCCCATGACACCGAGCGCCAGCGAGGGCTGCGGCATCTCCTTGTCGAGCCGGGCCAGGCCCGTCCCGTCGGAGACGTCGTAATCCTGCCAGCCGCTCATGCTTTGAACGAGATCGCCCACGGCGAATTTAGGATTGTTCGAGCCTTCCACCCGCGCGACCGTTCCGCCGACCATGACGTCGTCGATATTGACGGGCGGTGCATAGGAGGGCGCGTCATTCATCCGGCCGCGCATATAGGGATCGAGCGACAGGTAGAGCGTGCGCAGCAGGATTTCCCCGTCCTTCGGTTCCGGCACTTCCGTTTCCTCCAACCTGAAATTGTCCGCTGTCGGAGGGCCTTTCGGCCGCGAGGCCAGCACGATGCGGCGGTTCTTGATGGTCATGATCAGGTCCTTTCGAGGGCAAATAGTCGGTGTCTGAGGTGATTCCGGCAAATATTAGACCGGTCGACTAGAATTCGAAGATATTGTAATATAACGGTTTTATCCGGCAATACGTGTTGAAAATCGGGCTCAGTCGAGTCTCAGCAACTGGCGCGTGACAAGCTGGGCGTTCTTGAAGGCGTGGGTATCGTGGCGCAGCTTGGTCATCAAGGTGGCGCCGAGCCAGAGATCGTAGAGCGCGAGTGCGGCCTGGACCGGCTTGAGGTCCTTGGGCAATGATCCGTCCCGCATTCCTTCCATCAGGCATTGCGAAAGGCGCGCCACGATCCGCTCCGTGCCCTCGCGAAGCACTGCCCGCATCGACTCCGAAAGGTCCGAGACCTCGGCGCCGAGTTTGACCACAAGACAACGCGCCCCGAATTCGCAGACCGATTCGGGGTCCGTCCACAGGCCCCAGAAGGACATGATGCGATCCGCTGCGGGCCTTCCGTCGGGCTGCAGTAATTCGTCCAAGCGGTTGAGATAGCTATCGAAATAATCCTCCAGAAGAGCTTCCCCGAAGTTCTCCTTGGATTTGAAGTAGTGGTAGAAGGACCCTTTCGGAACTCCGGCCACGGACAGCAGCTGCGACAGGCCGACCGCAGAGAATCCCCTGCCGAGGATGACATCGCGGCTGGTGCTGATGATGTGCTGTCTGGTGTCTCTTTGTACGGGCATAACAAACGCTACCAAACCAATAACTAGACCGATCGTCTATCACACCTATGGCGGCAATGTGACCGTAAAATTCACAAAGTGAGTCAGCCGTTAACGCTGCGTCGATCTGCTTCGCTTATGCCGCGCCGGTGACGGTTGCGCTGAGGCCGCCCGTTTCCACGAGGAAGCGGACAATATCGTCGACGCCTTCGCCGCGGCGCAGATCCGTGAAGAGATTCACCTTGCCGCCGCGCATCCGTTCAGCGTCGCGCGCCATGATGGAAAGATCGGCGCCGACATGCGGTGCGAGATCGGTCTTGTTGATGATCAGAAGATCGGAACGGGTGATGGCGGGGCCGCCCTTGCGGGGGATCTCCTCGCCCTGGCAGACGGAAATGACATAGAGCGTGAGATCGGCAAGCTGCGGTGAAAAGGTGGCCGACAGGTTATCGCCGCCCGATTCGATGAAAACGATATCGAGGTCGCAATGGCGTGCGGTGAGCTCGTCGATCGCGGCAAGATTGATCGAAGCGTCCTCGCGAATGGCGGTGTGCGGGCACCCGCCGGTTTCAACGCCGACGATCCGGTCCGACGAGAGCGCCTGCAGGCGAACCAGGGCCTCGGCGTCTTCCCTGGTGTAGATATCGTTGGTGACGACGCCGATCGACCAGCGCGCGCGCATGGCTTTGCAGAGCTTTTCGGTAAGCGTCGTCTTGCCGGAGCCCACAGGACCGCCGATGCCGATCCGAAGAGGTCCGTTTGATGCCGGTGTCATGATCGGAAGATCCTCGAATATTGGGTTTCGTGATTCATCGCGGCGATCTCCGCCAATATGGTGGCACCGCCCAGATCGTCCAGTGTTGTGCCGGCCGCCCGGTCGGCGGTGCGCACGATGGTGGCTTCCAGTGCGGCGAGCACCTGTATGCCGTCCTTCTGGCCCAGCGCCATCAGCCGCAATCCCGCCTGGACGAGATTGGCGGTAAAAGCGTGCAGATAGGCCGTAAGCGCGGCCGCAAGCGGAATGTCATGGGCGCTCGCCAGAGCGCCGACGGCAACCGGCAAAGGACATTGCCGACCGAGCCGGCCAAGAACCGGAGACGGCCAGGCGGCGGCGGCTTCGAGGAACGCGTCGCCCTGTTTGACGGTTTCCAGGTGCCGTTCGGACGACCCGGCCAGCGCTTCGGCCAGTTCCGCAAGTTCGTCCAGCTGTCCGTCATCGGCCGCACGCCGCCAGCTTTCGGCAAAAAGCACCGCATCGTTCCAGGCCGAACCGACGGTGACCAGGTCGCAAAGCCAGTCTTCAAGTTGCCCGGCGTTCGCCACCATGCCGTCATGCACCGCGCGTTCGAGACCGTGGCTATAGGCATAGGCGCCGACCGGAAAGCTCGGCGACATCCAGCTCAACAGCCGAAGAAGGGCCGGATTGGATAGCGCCTCAGTCATGGTGGTGGTGCCCGCCTTCATAGGCTCCGCCCTCGGGATCGAACGGCGCTTCCACTTCTTCTATGTCCGCGCCGAGCCCCTCAAGCATTGCCCGCAGGGTGTGATCGCGGCGGATCAGGATGAATTTCTCATTGATCTGGGACGGGCAATGGCGGTTGCCGAGATGCCAGGCGAGGCGCAGATGATGCAAAGCGTCCCGCGGGCGCACGAGATAAAGGGGTTCCGGCTTCGCCTTCACCTCGATAATGCGGCCGTCATTCAATTGCAGCCCGTCCCCATGGCGCAGCAATCTTGCCTCGGCAAGGTCGAGCAGAAACCGGATGCCGTTGTCCGAGGTCATCGCCAGACGGCGCCGGTGCCGCCCGGCTTCGTCGAGCGTGATCGTGTCGGCGGCTTCGGCCTTGCCCAGCGGCACGACCCTGGAGGCGATCGGCTGTGTCAAAACAGGAAATACCTTTGCGCCATCGGGACAATTTCAGCAGGCTCGCATGTCAGCAACTCGCCGTCGGCGCGCACCTCGTAAGTCTCCGGATCGACGTCAATCTTCGGAGTCGCTGAATTGTGCACCATGGAACGCTTGCCGATGGCACGCCGCGTATTCTCGACCGCAACGAAGTCCTTTTCGGTCTCCAGCTGGTCGGCAAGGCCCGCATCGAGAGCCGCCCGGGAGACGAATGTGACGGAGCTTTCCGTGACGGCCTTGCCGAAAGCGCCGAACATCGGGCGGTAATGAACCGGCTGGGGCGTTGGGATGGAAGCATTCGGATCGCCCATCGCCGCCGTCGCGATGCTGCCGCCGAGCAGCACCATCTCAGGCTTGACGCCGAAGAAGGCGGGGTTCCACAGAACGAGATCGGCCCGCTTGCCGGCTTCGATCGAGCCAACATGTCTGGAAAACCCGTGTGCGATGGCCGGGTTGATCGTGTATTTGGCGATGTAGCGCTTGACCCGGAAATTGTCGTTCTCGCCTGTTTCCTCGGCAAGGCGGCCGCGCTGTCGCTTCATGCTGTCGGCGACCTGCCATGTGCGGATGATGACTTCGCCGACCCGGCCCATGGCCTGGCTGTCGGAAGCGACCACGGAAAAGGCACCCATGTCGTGAAGCACGTCTTCGGCGGCAATGGTTTCCGAGCGGATGCGGCTTTCGGCAAAGGCGACGTCCTCGGGAATGTTGGCATCGAGATGGTGACAGACCATCAGCATGTCGAGATGTTCGGCCGTGGTGTTGCGCGTGTAGGGCAGGGTGGGATTGGTCGAGGACGGAATGACGTGTTCGAGCCCGCACAGCTTGATAATATCGGGCGCGTGGCCGCCGCCGGCGCCTTCCGTGTGGAAGGCATGGATCGTGCGCCCGGCAATGGCCGCAATGGTGTTTTCGACAAAACCGCTTTCGTTGAGCGTGTCGGTGTGGATCATGGTCTGCACGTCGAAGGCGTCGGCCACCGAAAGGCAATTGTAGATCGCTGCCGGTGTGGTTCCCCAGTCCTCGTGCAGTTTGAGCGCGCAGGCGCCGCCCTCGACCATTTCCTCAAGCGCCCGGGGGCGTGAGGCGTTGCCCTTGCCTGCAAAGCCGATATTCATCGGAAACGCATCGGCGGCCTGGATCATGCGTCCGATATGCCAGGAGCCCGGGGTGCAGGTGGTCGCCAGGCTGCCATGCGCCGGGCCCGTGCCGCCACCGAGCATGGTCGTAACGCCGGAATTCAGCGCCTCCTCGATCTGCTGCGGGCAGATGAAATGAATATGGGCATCGATGCCGCCGGCGGTGACGATCTTGCCCTCGCCGGCAATCGCTTCGGTGCCCGGGCCGACAACAATGTCGACGCCGGCCTGGGTGTCGGGATTGCCGGCCTTGCCGATGCGCTGGATCAGGCCGTCGCGGAGGCCGATATCGGCCTTGTAGATGCCGCTGTGATCAACGATCAGCGCGTTGGTGATGACGGTATCGGCGGTGCCCTGTCCGCGTGTCGCCTGGGACTGGCCCATGCCGTCGCGGATCACCTTGCCGCCGCCGAATTTGACCTCGTCGCCATAGACCGTCAGGTCCCGCTCAACCTCGATGAAGAGTTCGGTGTCGGCCAGACGCACCTTGTCGCCGGTCGTCGGGCCGTACATGTCCGCATAGGCGGCTCTGGAAACATTAACCGGCATCTTCTACAGCGCCCCCATGACCTTCTTGTGAAAACCGAACACCCGGCGCGCGCCGCTGAATTCGACCAGCGTGACTTCGCGTTCCTGGCCCGGCTCGAAGCGCACTGCGGTTCCGGACGGTATGTCCAGACGCCTGCCGCGGGCCTTCTCGCGATCAAAGGCAAGGGCGCTGTTGGTCTCGAAAAAATGATAGTGGCTGCCGACCTGGACGGGCCGGTCGCCTGTGTTGGCGACCTTCAGCGTTATGACATCGCCGCCCTCGTTGAGCGTGATGTCGCCATCCGCGCAGATGATTTCTCCCGGTATCATGGCAAACTCCTAGCGGATCGGATTGTGCACGGTGACAAGCTTCACCCCGTCCGGGAATGTCGCCTCGACCTGGATGTCATGGATCATCTCGGGAATGCCTTCCATGACCTCGTTGCGGGTGAGCACATGGGCGCCGGCCTCCATGAGATCGGCAACGGTGCGGCCGTCACGGGCGCCTTCCACCACGAAATCGGAGATGAGCGCGATGGATTCGGGATGGTTGAGCTTGACGCCGCGCGCCAGCCTCTTGCGTGCCACTTCCGCCGCCATGGCGATCAGCAGCTTGTCTTTTTCCCTTGGTGTCAGGTTCATGCAATACCCCTAGAGCAATTCTGAGTTAGCTTGGAACATTTGACCGTGGCGATTTTGGTCGCTGGCTAGGCGGATTGTGCGCCGTACCTCACCACAAGCACAAGCCAACGACGCCAGGGGCCAAAATCGCCCGGCCCATTCAGTACTGGTTTTCAATACGATAATCCTTTCGAGGGAGGGGAAAATCGGCCCATCGGCGTCGTTGCACCGCTTGCCCGATGCACCACATCGCGCTGCGCGACGCGCCTAGCCGAGTGAACCGATTTTCCTCCATCAAATGCTCCAATCTAACTCGGAATTGCTCTAGATAGTCCAAAGTTTCGGCAGGCCCTGGCGGGTGCCGGTCAGTTTCCGGTTGCACCAGTCGATGACCGGTATGAGTTGCCGGCGCAGTTCGAATCCGCCGGATGCGACCATGCGCACGATCAGACGATTGCCGGCGGAGGTTTGAATTGCGCTGGCGCCGGCATTGTTCCCGAGCAGGCCGCGTATCGGTTCGACCATGTCGCCCGCATCCTTGTGCACGACGAGAACTGTGGCAAAGGCGCATGCGCCCGCCGTTGTCGTCGTGCGATCGAGCAGAGCGGGAATGTCGCCGTCGAGCCTGGTTTCTTCGGCATGCAGCAGCCGGCCGCCGCGGCGAATGCGCCAGCGGTCGGTGAAAAAGGCTTCCCGGACTGTTTCGCCCATTGCCCGGCGGCCGAGGATCATCGGCTCGGCCAGAAGCAGGGTCGCGTTTGGTGCGAGTTCAATGTAAAGCTTGCGTGAGAGCGACGAGCGATCGAACAGGATCGTTTCCTGCGGGAGCCACGATAGCGCGGCGCCTTCATGCACCTTGAGCGTTGTCGCCACGTGGGCGGTACCGGCGCAGGCGCGGTAGATTTTCTCGCAGGCCTGGGTGGTCGTCACGCAGCGCGCGTTTTTCCCGACATCAATGGTCCAGTCGAGGCGATCGCCGCCGGTAATGCCGCCGGATGTGTTGATCAGGACGACGTCGGCGGCGGAACCATTATGGGTGCGCGGCAGGCGGATCTTCGCCGAACCCTCCTGGTAAAGCCGGCTGAGGCGGGAGGTTCCGTCGAGGTGGACCACCGATATGCGCGCCGTACCCTTTACCCGCTGCAGCCGCTGTTCCGGCGCGTTATTTCGATCTGCAATGCCTGCCATGGCCGAACATTACACCATCAGGTGAGCGCGCACATCCGGATTGTCGAGATCCTGTGCCGGGCCGCTATGGACGATCTCGCCGCGATCCATGATGTAGACGCGGTCGGCCAGTTCGCGGCAAAAATCCAGATATTGCTCGACCAGCAATATGGTGAGGCCCGCCGTGTCGCGCAGATAGGAAAGGGCGCGGCCGATATCCTTGATGATCGATGGCTGGATGCCTTCGGTCGGCTCATCCAGGATCAACAGTTTGGGACGGGTGACGAGCGCGCGACCGATGGCGAGCTGCTGCTGCTGGCCGCCCGACAGATCGCCGCCGCGCCGCGACAGCATGGTTTCAAGCACCGGAAACAGTTCGAAGACTTCCGGCGGTATGGTGCGGGAGCGGCGGCCGAGGCAGGCAAAGCCCGTCTCAAGGTTTTCCTCGACCGTCAGAAGCGGAAAGATCTCGCGTCCCTGCGGGACGACGCCGATCCCCCTTGCTGCCCGCGCATAGGGCGGCTGATTGTTCAGTGCAGCACCATCGAAATCGACCGAGCCGGAAGAAACCGGGTGCTGGCCGGTGATGGCCCTCAGAAGTGACGTCTTTCCGACGCCGTTGCGACCGAGCACGCAGGTGATGCTGGCCGGTTCCGCCTTGACCGATACGCCACGCAGCGCCTCGGCGGCGCCGTAGTGGAGATGGATATCGTCGACAGCAAGTGTGGTCATGGTGTTCTGCTCCGTTCTACCTGCCGAGATAATTCTCGATGACCTTGCTGTCGTTGCTCACATGGTCGAGCGAGCCTTCCGCCAGAACCGAGCCTTCGGCAAGCACCGTGACCTTCACGTCGAGTTCGCGGACGAAGCCCATATCGTGCTCGACGACGACGACCGAATGGTTCTGCGCGATCTCGCGCAACAGGCGGGCCGTTTCCTCGGTTTCCGCGTCGGTCATGCCGGCGACCGGTTCGTCGACCAGCAGCAGCTTGGGGTTCTGCGCCAGCAGCATGCCGATTTCGAGCCATTGTTTCTGGCCGTGCGAGAGATTGGCGGCTCGTTCGTGACGGCGGGCTGTCAGCCGGGTCGTCTCGAGAATGCGGTCGATGGCCTCGCGGTCTTTTTGTGTCTGATCGTAAAACAGCGTCGCGAAGACACCCCGCCTGCGGTCGAGCGCCAGTTCCAGATTGTCTTCGACCGTGTGGCTTTCGAAAACGGTCGGCTTCTGGAACTTGCGGCCGATGCCGAGCGCGGCGATATCGGTCTCGTCGTGGCGCGTCAGGTCGACCTCGCCGTCAAAGATCACGTCGCCGGTGTCCGGGCGCGTCTTGCCGGTGACGATATCCATCATCGTGGTCTTGCCAGCGCCGTTCGGCCCGATGATGGCGCGCATCTCGCCGGGCTCCAACACGAGCGACAGATTATTGATCGCCTTGAAGCCGTCGAATGCGACACTGACGCCGTCCAGATAAAGCAGGCTTCCTTTTGCGGTCTTGGTCATTCCGCGGCCTCCCCTGCGGCATCCCTGATCACCGGCGCCGGGCGCCGGGGCCGCCGTGTCGCGAGGCCCGAAAGCGCGCCGACAATGCCTTTCGGCAGGAACAGCGTGACGGCAACGAAGAGGGCGCCGAGCGCGAAGAGCCAGAATTCGGGAAACGCGGCGGTGAACACCGACTTGCCGGCATTGACCAGCACCGCGCCGACAATCGGGCCGACAAGGGTGCCGCGGCCGCCGACGGCGGTCCAGATAACCACCTCGATGGAATTGGCCGGCGCGAATTCGCCGGGATTGATGATGCCGACCTGCGGAACGTAGAGCGCGCCTGCGACGCCGGCCATCATCGCCGAGACGACGAAGACGAAGAGTTTCACGTTCTCGACGCGGTAGCCGAAGAAGCGCGAGCGGCTCTCGGCGTCGCGCACGGCAACCAGCACCTTGCCGAATTTTGAACGCACGATGCCGGAGCAGATGAGGAATGCGGCGGCCAGGGCCAGCGCCGAGGCGGAAAAAAGCGCGGCGCGGGTGGTGTCGGCCTGGATGGCGTATCCGAGAATGTCCTTGAAATCCGTCAGGCCGTTATTGCCGCCGAAGCCCATCTCGTTGCGGAAGAAGGCGAGCAGCAGCGCATAGGTCATCGCCTGCGTGATGATCGACAGGTAAACGCCGGTGACGCGGCTTCGAAAGGCGAACCACCCGAAGACGAAGGCGAGCGCGCCCGGAACGAGGACGATCATGATGGCGGCGAACCAGAACTGGTCGAAGCCGTACCAGAACCAGGGCAGTTCCTGCCAGTTGAGAAAGACCATGAAATCCGGCAGGACCGGGTCGCCATAGACGCCGCGCGCGCCGATCTGGCGCATCAGATACATGCCCATCGCATAGCCGCCGAGCGCGAAGAAGGCGCCGTGGCCGAGCGAGAGTATGCCGCAATAGCCCCAGACCAGATCAAGCGCCAGCGCCAGCAGCGCATAGGTGAGATATTTGCCCATGAGGCTGATGGCGTAGTTGGGCACGTGCAGCGGATGGCCGGCGGGCAGGGCGAGATTGAGCAGCGGCACCAGGACCGCCAGACCGACAAGCACGGCAATGACCCAGATGGCGCGGCGGTCCAGCGCCTTGAAGACGAACGAGGTGATCATGCTTCGACCGCCCGGCCTTTCAGCGCGAACAGCCCGCGTGGTCGCTTCTGGATGAACAGGATGATGAAGACGAGGATCAGGATCTTGGCGAGGACGGCGCCGGCATATGGCTCAAGGAACTTGTTGGCGATGCCGAGGGTCATGGCACCCACCAGCGTTCCCCAGAGATTGCCGACGCCGCCGAACACGACAACCATGAAGCTGTCGATGATGTAGCTCTGGCCGAGATTGGGAGAGACATTGGCGATCTGCGACAGGGCGACCCCGGCGATGCCGGCAATGCCGGAACCGAGCGCGAAGGTCAGCGCGTCGACCCAGGGCGTCCTGATGCCCATGGACGAGGCCATCTTGCGGTTCTGGGTGACGGCCCGCATCTGCAGCCCGAAACCGGTTCTCTTGAGGACAAGAAAAAGGGCGGCGAAGACGATCAGGGCAAATACCACGATCCACAGCCGGTTGGCCGTGAGAGTCAGCCCGCCAAGTTCATAGGCCCCCGACATCCATGACGGATTGCCGACTTCCCTGTTGGTGGGGCCGAATATCGTGCGGATCGCCTGCTGCAGGATGAGCGACACGCCCCAGGTGGCAAGCAGCGTTTCGAGCGGGCGGCCGTACAGAAAGCGGATGATGCCGCGCTCCATGGCAAAGCCGCAGGCTCCGGCGACGAGGAATGCCAGCGGCAGGGCCATCAGCAGCGAGTAATCGAACAGGCCGGGGAAGGAACCGCGGATGACTTCCTGCACGACAAAGGTCGTGTAGGCGCCCAGCATGACCATCTCGCCATGGGCCATGTTGATGACGCCCATCACGCCGAAGGTGACGGCCAGGCCGATGGCGGCAAGCAGCAGCACGGAGCCAAGCGATATGCCGTACCAGACCGTCTGCGCGGAGTTCCAGAGAACCTGCGCCTTCTCGATCTGGGCTATCTGTTTTCCGGCGGCCTGCGCGATGCTCTCATCCTGCGACGACTCGAGTTCCTTCAAAAGCGGAACGGCGTCGCGGCCACCCCTGGTTCCGACAAGTTCGACGGCCTTGACCTTTTCGAACGTCTCGGCATCGCTTTTGAGGAGCGCCGAGGCGCGGGCGAGTTCCATTGCGGCAAGAACGTCGGCGTTCTGTTCAGTCCGTATGGCTGCCTCAAGCGCCTCCAAGGCCGAGACATCGCCGGTCTTGAAAATCGTTCGTGCCGCCGCCAGGCGAGTGCCCGGGTCGGGGCTTTCGAGGGTCATGGATCCGATGACAGCGGTGAGCTGCCGGCGCAGCCGGTTGTTGACCTTGACCTTGCGGACGGCGCTCTTCGACAAGGTTTCCACCTCGGCCGCGGTCAAAGGGTCCTTCAGGACAAAGTCCGATCCGGATTTTTCAGCGAGAAAGACTTTCTTGTCGGACTTTCGGAAATAGAGCGAGCCGTCCCTGAGAGCTTGGAGAGCAGGGACGGCCCGCGCGTCGCCGGTTTCGGATATTGCTTCGATCTGAGCAGCGCGGTCCTTCAGTTTGCCGGTCGCCAGCGCGTCGATGCGTTCGATTAACCCATCATCGGCGCCGGCGCCGGAAAACAGCATTGGGAGGATGAACAGTGCGGCGATAAATCGTTTCAACATAATCCTGGGCCAGCGGCGCATTCTGTCGGAGTGCGGCGGGCATCAAGGCCCGCCGTTTTGGCTTCTATGCGGTCAGCTTCCCTTGCCGCCGCAGGTCTGGGTCTCGACATTGAAGTTTCCGCACTCGAGCGGCTTCCTCCAGTCGGAGATCAGCTTGGCCGAATCCGGCAGGTAGTCGGACCAGGCGTCACCGGCGACGAGACCGTCGGTCTGGTCGACAATATCGAACTGACCGTCTTCCTGGATCTCGCCGATCAGCACCGGCTTGGTGATGTGATGGTTCGGCATCATTGCGGAATATCCGCCGGACAGGTTCGGCACGGCAACGCCGATGATTTCATCGATCACCGTGTCGACGTCGGTGGTGCCGGCCTTTTCCACCGCCTTCACCCACATGTTGAAGCCGATATAGTGGGCTTCCATCGGATCGTTGGTGACGCGGTCCTCGTCGCCGATGAAGGCTTTCCAGGCTTCGATAAAGGCCTCGTTTTCGGGCGTGTCGACCGACTGGAAATAGTTCCATGCGGCAAGGTGGCCGACGAGCGGCGCGGTGTCGAGGCCGGCCAGTTCCTCTTCGCCGACGGAGAAGGCGACGACCGGAATGTCGGTGGCCGAAATGCCCTGGTTGCCGAGCTCCTTATAGAAGGGCACGTTGGCATCGCCGTTGATGGTGGAGACGACAGCCGTCTTCTTGCCTTCCGAGCCGAAGGCCTTGATGTCGGCGACGATGGTCTGCCAGTCTGAGTGGCCGAAGGGCGTGTAGTTGATCATGATGTCCTCGTCGGACACGCCCTTGGATTTCAGATAGGCCTCGAGGATCTTGTTGGTCGTGCGCGGATAGACATAGTCGGTTCCCGCAAGCACCCAGCGCTCGACCTCCTCGTTCTCCAGGAGGTAGTCGACGGCGGGAATGGCCTGCTGGTTGGGTGCCGCGCCGGTGTAGAAGACGTTGCGCTGGCTTTCCTCGCCCTCGTACTGGACGGGATAAAAGAGGATGCCGTTGAGTTCGTCGAAGACCGGAAGGACCGACTTGCGGCTGACCGACGTCCAGTTGCCGAAAACGGCGGCGACTTCGTGAACTTCCAGAAGTTCGCGGGCCTTTTCGGCAAAGAGCGGCCAGTCGGAGGCGGGATCGACGACAACGGCCTCAAGCTGTTTGCCCAGAAGGCCACCCTTCTCGTTCTGCTCCTCGATGAGCATGAGCATGACGTCCTTCAGGGTGGTTTCCGAGATCGCCATCGTCCCGGACAGGGAATGCAGGATGCCGACCTTGATCGTGTCCTCGGCCCATGCGGCGGACGAAGCGGTCGTTGCGGCGACGATCGTTGCCATGCCGAAGGACCGGATCCGGTTTTTAAGCGTACTCATATTGATCTCCATGATCTGCGTAGAAGTATTTGCACCGGCTTTATCCGAGCAGGAATCGTGCCAGTTTTCAGATCGCCGCCTGCGCCGCCGCTATGCGTTTGTTTTTAATGAAAAATTAACTTCTCGAGACCTCTGCGCCCTGGTCTCGTTCAAGGGGCGAATGTGATGCAATTTTGTGCGTTGCAGCATTCTGCTTAATTGTTGTGCAGGCGCGAATGGCGCTTGTTCGGGCAATGAAATCGCCGTGACGCCGTGTGCCTCATGCGCTAGGAATTGCGGACCGGTTTTCCGGTAGAGGTATTTGCACCACAAATCCTCGGCCCTGCGCCCTGCGGCGCAGGGTCTGCCGTTTTCAGAAAAAACCAATCGACAACGCAGCCGGATCGAGTGTTCTCAAAAAAGTTCTTTACATACCAACCGGTCTGTATGTATATGTGCCAGCCACCGGACTGAAAAGGGGAGAACAGCGATGAGCCAGGACAAGTCGAATGAACGCATTCGGGATGCTGAACGGACCATCGCGCTCTTGAAGAAGGCGACCGTGGACCAGTTGATCACCAACGGGTTCGCCGGCCTGTCGATCCTGCCGATCCTGAAAAAGGCGGGTGTGTCGCGCGGCGCCCTGTTCCACCACTTTCCCACCAAGGACCACCTTATTGCCGCAGCGTTCGGCGATCTCCTCGTCGAATTCGCAGGTCAACTGCACGAAATCGCGATGCAACTGCGTACCGGCGCAATCACGCAGGAGGAGTTCGTCTCGAAGACGGGTGAAACGATCGCGAGCGATCTCTTCGTCGGCTGCATGGAGATTGCCCTGGGAATTCGCGCGGAACTGACCCTTTCCGCCCTTGTTCAGGAAGCGGTTGCCGACTGGCGGCAATCTCTTTTCGAGTTCTGGGACAATACGTTCGAACTGCCCGGCCACGACCGTGAGCAACGCTCGGATCACTGGGCAATGGCATCGAACGTTCTTCGTGGCTACGCGTTCTCGACCTCATTCGGCGCTGCGCCGCAGGCGCGTGAGCGCCTGATGCGGGGCTTTCCCAAACTGTTCCTGGACGGTGCGGTCGTTCGTCCCGCGGACGAACGGGTCGTTTCAATCAAAACCAAAAGCAAATCATGACATTCGGGAGTAAATCATGAGAAAGTTGCCCATCGCGCTGGCCTTTTGCGCAGCAATGACCACCACATCCGGTGCCGCCCTGGCCAGAGACAGCCTTGTCGCGGCCACCTGGCTGCCGCCCACGCATATGTACTCGCGCTATCTCTATGACTACTGGGCCGAACGCGTCGCCCATCATTCCAACGGAACGCTGACAGCGGAAGTGGAGCTTGGATCGCCTCGGGTTACGGCGCTTGGAAACCTCTCCGAACTCGCAGACGGGCTTGCCGACGTTTCCGGACATTTCGCGCAGTATACCCCTTCAGACCTGCCCGTTTCCAACGCGGTCGAGGAGCTGGGCATGACGTTTTCGGATCCCCGCGTGATCATTGCAGCGGCGACGGAGTTCAACATTTTCGATCCCGAGCTTAGCGCCGAGTGGACGCGGCATGGCGTCGTGTTCGGCAGTTCCTATGCCACAAACCATTACAAGCTGGTTTGCAATGAGCCGGTGACAAGCCTTGCCGAGATGAAAGGCGCAAAGCTGAGGCTGCCCGGCCGGGCGCCGGCCGCCTGGGCGAATTCGGCGGGTGGCGTGACCGTCGCTTTCAATACGAACGAACAATATGGCGCCTTGGAAAAGGGCGCACTGACCTGCACGACCACGACTGCGGTCGATGCCAAGGCGCGCAAACTCTACGAAGTCGCCTACCACATCACCGATTTGCCGATCACCCTTTTCTGGGCGGGTCTGGGGCACGGCTACAACAAGGATAGCTGGGCCGAACTCACGGCGGATCAGCGACGGGCGGTTTTGAATGCCGAGGCCGACACGATCGCGACCTTCATCGTCGACGGGACCTTGCTGGCTGAGCAGGAGGCTCGCGACAGCCTGGCGGAAGAAGGCGTATCCTTTCATGAACCAACGGCCGACCTCAAGGAATCGATCGAGGCGTTTCGCAAGGCGCAGCCGACTGCTGCGGCCGAGATCGCCAAATCCACATTCGGCATTGAAGATCCCGAGTCCCTGCTCGACCGTTTCCAATCAACGGTGAACAAGTGGGACGACCTGCTTAAAGATGTGCCCGTCGAGGACAAAGAGGCATTCGCCGGGCTGATCAGGCAAGAGATCTACGACAAGGTTGATGTCGAAGCCTACGGTCTGAACTGATCCGACACCGGGCGGGGCCGGCGTGCCGGCCCCGTCAATGGTGCCATTCCGGGAAAACCATCATGCATTCCGTTAACCGCCTGGCGGAGTTCCTTGCCCGCCTGCAGCTCGCGCTCGCCGCCCTTGCGGTTCTTGCGATACTGTTGACCGTTTCGGTCGACGTGCTTCTGCGGGCATCCGTCAATGCACCGATCGGCGCCACGATAGAGATCGTTTCGTTCTACTACATGATCCCGCTGGTGTTCTTTCCGATCATGACGCTTGAGCTGAAGGGCGGGCATATCGATACCGACCTGTTTTACAGGCTTTTCCCACGCCGGATGAAACAGCTTTCCATTGTCGTCTCGGTTCTGCTGACCGCGCTCATCTATCTGGTGCTGGCCTATTTCACGTTCAAACAGGCGGTCGTCTCAACAGATAACGGCGAGGTCTCGATGGGGATAAGCCATCTGCCGATATGGCCGGTCCGGTGGGTGCTTCCATTCGTCTTCGCCACATCGGCCGTTGCGGCTTTCCTGCTGTGCGTCAAACGTTTTCAAGATCGGGACCGTGATGTCTGAACCGTTGATCTCCGTCCTGCTGGCTTTCGCGGCCCTGCTCTGCCTGATTGCGATACGCGTTCCCATCGGCCTTTCGCTCATCACGGTCTCATTTGTCGGCATTGCCCATGAGACAAGCCTGCGCGCCGCCATCGGCTCGATCTCCAGGCTGCCCTATGAGTTGTCGACCAACTGGAGCTTTTCCGCTGTCCCGATGTTCCTGCTGATGGGGTTTGTCGCCTCGGAAACGGGATTGACAAAGGGGCTGTTCAACGCGTCAAGGGCGCTGCTGGCGCGGCTTCCCGGCGCGCTCGCCTGCGCCAGCGTTCTGGCCAGCGCGCTGTTTGCCGCGGCGTCCGGTTCATCGGTGGCGACGGCGGCATCCATGTCCCGCATCGCGATACCGGAGATGTTGAGCCGGAAATACGATCCGGGGCTGGCATGCGGGACGATCGCGGCATCGGGTACGCTTGGTTCGCTTATCCCGCCGAGCATCCTGATGATCCTCTACGGTGTCTATGCGGATGTCTCCATCGGCGGCCTGTTTCTGGCGGGGGTCCTGCCGGGAATCCTGTCGGTCGTGATCTACATGACGATGATCATTGTGCGTTGCGGTCTCAATCCGGCACTTGGAGGCGCTGCTGCGGATGACGAGATCCAGCCATTTACCCGGAAACTTCTCTTTGACATCGCGCCGCTGCCGTTGCTGATCCTGATCGTGATGGGCAGCATATCTCTGGGCATCGCCACACCGACCGAGGCCGGTGCGCTCGGCGCGTTGGGGGCGGTGGCCATCGCACTGGCCAGCGGCAAGTTCCGGTTTGCCGCTTTCATGCGGGCACTGAAACAGAGCGCATTGTCCTTCACGGCGATCTTCATAATCGTCATCGGCGGCGCGCTTCTGACCCGGTACTCGGCGGTCGTCGGCCTGAACAGAATGCTGGAGGACCTGTTTCAGCACAGCGCCGCCGGGCCTCTTGTGCTGATACTGGCCGTCTCGGTTCTCTACATCGTTCTTGGCATGTTCATAGACTCGATCGGGCTGCTGCTCTTGACGGCCCCGCTCATCCTGCCCCTGGCCGGTTCGCTCGACATCGATCTTATCTGGTTCGGCATCATCCTGATCAAGTTGCTTGAAATCGGACTGATAACGCCACCGATCGGCCTGAACATCTTCGTCATACAAAGTGCACTGGATGGACAGGTGCGGCTTCCGACGATTTTCAGGGGCGTAACCTGGTTTATCGCCATGGATATCCTGACGCTGGCCATTCTCATAACGGTCCCGGCGATAACGCTGTGGCTTCCCTCCAGATTCTTTTGAGGTGTTGACGTGAAAATAGAAGAAACCTTTGCCGCACCGACGATCGACGAAATGCGCGGACGGGTGTCCCGGCTGCAGGACGCGCTCGGGCGATACGGATTGGAGGCCTATGTCTGCCATTCTCCGGCGAACGTCCTTTGGCTGACCAATTTCGCGAATTTCGTTCACGAGCGACCGTTCATACTCATCGTTCCGAAGACCGGCCGTCCAGTGTTCCTGGTACCGTTTCTGGAACTGGATCACGCGACGCACCGCATTGTGGGAGATGTGGAGCTTGCAACTTACGCAGAGTTTCCGGCCCCCGAAGGGCAGCGCTGGAGCGACCGTTTTCACGACGTGTTGCCCGAAACCGGGCGCATCGGCGTCGAGGACATGCTGCCGGGCGCGTTGCTGCGCTGCATCGGCGACCGCGGCCTTCCGATCGACCTTGTCGATCGGCTTCGCGAGGTCAAATCCGACTATGAACTCGGTCGTATCGCTTATGGTTGCCGGCTGATGAGCGAGGCCCATGCCCAATTGCTGGCGGAGGCAAGGCCCGGACTTTCGCAAAGCGAGATCAACCTTACCATCGGAAAAGAACTCCTTTCCAAGATCGCTGCGGACAATCCGTCCATGAATCCCCTGGCGACGTCCATCATGACCCTGATCCAGAATGCCGGCGTTTCCCACGACCCGCATAATTTCACCGATCTCGACATGAAGATGCTGCCGGGCGGGCCTCATGTCACCGTGTTCAATTCCGTTCTCAACGGATACGGGGCGGAGATTGAGCGCACATTCTTTCTTGGCGCGGTACCGGAGGAAGCCAGGGCGCCTTATGAGACGATGATGGAGGCCCGAAACATCTGCTTTGAAAGGACGCGCGCCGGAAACCTGATGGGCGATATCGACCGCGAAGTGAATGCGCTCATCGACAAGCGCGGATATTCATCGGCGCGTCGTCATCGTGCCGGCCATGGAATGGGCGTCACCTCCCATGAAGGACCGTTTCTGGCGGACGGCGACGAGGGGGTCATCAAGGAAGGCATGGTGTTCACGCTGGAGCCCGGAATCTACATTCCCGGTGTCGGCGGTTTCAGGCATTCCGACACGGTCGTCGTCGCGGATGGCGGTCTGGCTTGCCTGACCGAAGCCCCTGACACCCTTGCCGAACTCACCATCTGAACTGAATTGTATCAAGATCCGATAGCGTGAACGAACCAACGAAATTTGAGAGGCGGGTGCGGCCATGACGCCTGCCGATGAGCCGGAGATTGCCCGCTGTGCAGACATGGCAAGGAAGCTGGCTTCCTGCGACCACGTCACAGTTCTCCTGTTGAGCGACAATGGCTCGCGGATGCGCCGCGTCTTTTCCTCAATGCCTCCGGTTTTCCCGACATACGGCTCAAAGCCTGTTCCCGCGGGAAACTGGGTCCAACAGATTATCGAACGCAAGAAGCCCGCATTGTTTGCCGGCGCCGAAGCGATCCGGGCGACTTTTCCGGATCACGAGCTCATACTGGCAAACGACATCCACACTGTTTTGAATGTGCCCCTGGTTTCACAAAGCACACTCATCGGCAGTCTCAACTGCCTCTACGTATCCTGTCCCGCACCGGAAGATTTCAAACATCTGGCGCGGGATATACAGGGCGCGATGTCCGACGCACTCAGCCAGTTGTTCCCGCGTTGACATTCCAGGCCTGAGGAAACCGGCGGGCCAGGACCGGTTCCAGCGAGGCAGGTTTCTTGTAATTTTGCAATCGATTACAAATCCAGTATAAGTGCGTTTGGGCAAGGTTTGGCGGACGGTTTCTGACCGGGGCATCGCACAGCCCGTTGCGGAATCTGGAATGAGTGAACGGACCAAGATCAAGGACATCGCGCGCGTCGCCGGCGTCTCGACGGCGACGGTCTCGCGGGCGCTGAGCGATTCAGCGCTGGTGACCGATGCGACGCGCGAAAAGGTCCGCGCGGCGGCGAACCGGCTCAATTACCGGCTCAACGTGCGGGCGCGCAATCTGCGCATCCAGAAGTCGATGGCCGTGCTCCTTGTCGTGCGCAATATGAGCAATCCCTTCTATCTCGAAATCTTCAAGGGTGTCGAAGCGGTTGCGCGCGCCGCCGGCTATGTGCTCCTGATGGGCAATACCGAGGACGATCCGGCCCGCGAGGCGGAGTATTTCGACATGCTGCGCGACGGGCAGGCCGATGGCATGATCCTGATGACGGGAACGCTGCCGGAAGGACATGCGGTGCTCGACCCCGCATCCGGCGCGCCGCCCATCGTCGTGGCGCTGGAGGCGGTGGATGATTGCGGGCTGGCCCATGTGCAGATCGACAACTGCGCGGCGGCTAAGCAGGCCGTGCGTCATCTCGCATCGCTCGGCCACCGGAAAATCGCGCATATCTGCGGCCCGCTGCCGGAGATCCTCAGCCGGTTGCGGCGCGACGGTTACCGCAAGGCGATGGCCAAGGCCGGTTTGGAAATCCCGCGCAATTACGAGCCGGCGGGCGACTATTCCATACAGAGCGGACGGGCCTGTTGCGCCGCGCTCTTCGATGCCGACAACCCGCCCACCGCGCTTTTTGCCGCCAATGACGAAATGGCGTTCGGGGCGATCGGCGAGCTGCGCCGGAGGGGCCTGCGCGTTCCGGAAGATGTTTCGGTGATCGGCTTTGACGACCTCTTCGTCAGCGAGAGCTACAGCCCGCCGCTGACGACGATCAGCCAGCCGCGCGTCGATATCGGCCGCACGGCCATGACCATGCTGCTGGACATTATCGGTGCGCGGCAGTCCGTGCCGCGGACCATTGAAATGCAGACGGAACTGATCGTGCGGCAATCCACCGGCAAGGCCCCGAACAAGCTCGAAATCAGCGCGCAGTAAAATCTCGGCGCGGCTGCTTGCGTTGTCGCCGCCGATGGTCAATACATCTGCCGAACGGCGCAACGCCGACTTTTCCAGATTACGCGTTTCGTGGAGGCCTCCCGATGAGCATTTCCGATAAACTTCTGTCGCGACTGTCCGACCCGTCGCTTTTACCCGCCGCCGGTCTTGTCGGCGGTCAGTGGATCACCGAGGCGGACAGCGGCAGGCATTTCGACGTCGATAATCCTTCCAATGGCGAGGTGATCGCCAGCCTGCCCGATATGGGCGCGCAAAACACCCGCCAGGCGATCGATGCGGCCCATGACGCGCAAAAGAAATGGGCGGCAATGACCGCCAAGGAACGCGGCGCCATATTGCGCCGGCTCCACGACCTCCAGCTCGAGAATGCCGATGACCTTGCGACCATCCTGACCATGGAGATGGGCAAGCCGTTCGCCGAAGCGCGGGGCGAGATCGTCTATGGCGCGTCCTTCATGGAGTGGTTCGCCGAGGAGGCCAAGCGTGTCTATGGCGATACGATCCCGGGTCACCAGGGCGACAAACGGCTGGTGGTCATCAAGCAGCCGATCGGTGTGGTCGGGGCGATCACGCCGTGGAATTTCCCGAATGCCATGATCACCCGCAAGATCGCGCCGGCGCTCGCCACCGGCTGTGCGGTCGTCGTCAAGCCGGCGGAGCAGACGCCGCTTTCGGCGATTGCGCTTGGTGTTCTGGCGGAACGCGCCGGCATGCCGGCGGGCGTCTTCAACCTGATCATCGGCGAGGACGGACCGGCCATCGGCCGCGAGCTGTCGGACAATGACAAGGTGCGCAAGCTGACCTTTACCGGCTCGACCGAGGTCGGGCGCATCCTGATGCGCCAGTGTTCTGACCAGATCAAGAAGATCGGCCTGGAACTCGGCGGCAACGCGCCGTTCATCGTCTTCGACGATGCCGATATCGATGCGGCCGTCGAGGGCGCGATGATCTCGAAATACCGCAATGCCGGTCAGACCTGCGTGTGCGCCAACCGGATCTACGTTCAGGCCGGCGTCTATGACGAATTCGCCGAAAAGCTCGCCGCCAAGGTGGGCGAGCTGAAGGTCGGCGACGGATTCGAGGACGGCGTGACCACCGGGCCGCTCATCGACAAGCAGGGGCTGTCCAAGGTCGAGGAGCACGTGTCCGATGCGGTGGCCCACGGGGCGACCGTGTTGACCGGCGGCAAGGCGGATGCGCATGGCGGCACGTTCTACGAGCCGACCGTGCTGACGGGCGTTTCGACCGAAATGAAGGTGGCGCGCGAGGAAACCTTCGGACCGGTGGCGCCGCTGTTCCGCTTCGAGACCGTCGAGGAGGTGATCGCGCTGGCCAATGCGACCGAGTTCGGCCTGGCGTCCTATTTCTACGCCCGCGACCTGTCGCGTGTCTGGACGGTGGCCGAGGCGCTCGAATACGGCATGGTCGGCATCAATACCGGCCTGATCTCGACCGAGGTCGCGCCCTTCGGCGGTGTCAAGCAGTCCGGCCTCGGGCGTGAAGGCTCCAAATACGGGATCGATGATTTCGTCGAGATCAAATATCTCTGCTTCGGTGGGATCGGCGCTTGAGCCAACCTTCTTCGAGATCGAAACGAAACGGGGCCGCAGGGCCCCGTCTTCATTTCGTCAGCTGGAAACCGCAACGATGGCGCGGGCCAGATCATCCAGCTTGTCGTGGTGCAGGCCGGCAATATTGATACGGCTGTCGCCGACAATGTAGATGCCGTGATCATTGCGCAGCGTGTCGATCTGCCCGGTGGTCAGGCCGAGGCGGGAGAACATGCCTTTCTGTTCGGCGATGAAATCGAAGCGCTCGCTGTTCGACGCGCGGCGCAGGGCATCGGCGAAATCGCGGCGTAGCGTCACCATGCGGCTGCGCATCCCTTCCAGCTCTTCCATCCAGTCGGCGCGCAGGCCTGCGTCTTCCAGCACGATGCGCACGATGGCGCCGCCATGGTCCGGCGGCATGGAATAGACGCTGCGCTTGACCGAGAGCAACTGGCTGAACGCGTTGTCGAGTGCACCGGCATCGTTGCTGACCAGGATCGCCGCGCCGGCGCGCTCGCGATAGACGGCGAAATTTTTCGAACAGCTTGCCGCGATGGCCAGTTCCGGAACTTTCTGCGCCATCAGCCGCACCCCCGCGACATCTTCCTCGAGCCCGTCGCCGAAGCCCTGATAGGCAAGGTCGACAAAGGGGAACAGGCCCTTCTCGGCGCAGAGATCGGCGATCGCCGCCCATTGCTCGAGCGACAGGTCGGCGCCCGTCGGGTTGTGACAGCAGCCGTGCAGCAGCACGATATCGCCCGCTTCGGCGCCACGCAGGGCCGCCATCATCTCTTCGAAGAGGATCGCGCCGGTGGCCGCGTCGTAATAGGGATAGGATTGCGGTTTCAGTCCGGCGCCGGACAGCAGCGGAATGTGGTTCGGCCAGGACGGATCGGACAGCCAGACGGTGGCGTTCGGCCTGGCGCGGTTGATCATCATGGCGATGATGCTGAGCGCGCCCGAGCCGCCGAGCGACTGGCATACACGCATCCGCTCGCCTAGGATAGCATCTCCGAGAACCAGCGTCCCCATGACCGCGCAGAATGCCTTGTCGCCCTGCAGGCCGACATAGGACTTGGTCGTCTGCTCTTCGTAGAGGCGTTTTTCAGCCTCGCGAATCGAGCGCATGACGGGCGTTTCGCCCTGCTCGTCCTTGTAGACACCGACGCCGAGGTCGATCTTGTCGGCGCGGCCGTCCTCGCGGTACTGCGCCAGCAGCGCAAGGATCTTGTCGGGCGGGGCGGGCTGGAGCTTTTCAAACATGGCGGTGGATCCTGAACTTGGCTATGCGGCGGTGAGTCTTGCGAGGCCGGCGTCGGCCTGCGATCTGGCCTTAGCTACCGCTTCTTCCTTCACAGGTCCATAGCCGCGTATCTGCATCGGCAATTCGAAGAGTTCGCGCCAGTCTTCGGCATTGTCCGCCGTGACGTTGTCCAGATTGTCGCGCACCAGGGCCTCGAACCAGGCGATCAGGCCCCGCTCCAGTTTGCGGTCGTGACCGTATCCGAAGGGATCGAAGGCGGTGCCCCGCAGACGCTTCATGCGGGCGAGCACGCGGAAGACCGGCAGCATCCAGTTGCCGAACTGGCGCTTGCGCGGCCGGCCGCGCGCATCCTTGCCAAGCGGCAGAAGCGGCGGCGCCATATAGTATTTGATGGTGAAATCGCCGTCGAAACGGTCCTTCAGTTTTTCAAGGAACGCCGGGTCGCAATGCAGGCGCGCGACTTCGTATTCGTCCTTGTAGGCCATCAGCTTGAACAGGGATTTCGCGACGGCCTCAGCAAGGCCGCCGGCGCCGATCGCCTGCTCGCGGGCGCCGACCATATCGATCGTTTGCCTGTAGCGGGCGGCATAGGCGGTGTCCTGATAATCCGTCAGGAAGGCCTCGCGGCGTTCGATGAGCGTTTCGAGGCTTTGTTCCTCGACTTTGCCGGCATCCTCGCTTTCCGGAAGGAGCTCCGGCCGTGCAAGGGCGATGCGGCCCCACGAGAAGGCCTGGACATTCTTTTCGATAGCGACGCCGTTCAGCTCGATGGCGCGCATCAGCGCCTGAAGCGAAACAGGAACCAGCCCTTGCTGCCAGGCAAAGCCGAGCAGAATGATGTTGGCAAAGACCGTATCGCCCAGCAGTTTTTCGGACAGTCGGTTGGCGTCGAGAGCCGCCACATTGTCCGCGCCGACCGCTTTCTCGATCTCCGCGCGCCGACGATCGACGGCAAGGCTGGCGTCGCGGTTACGCACGATGTCGCCGGTCGGCGATTCGGCCAGATTGAGCACCGCCCGCATGTCCGGGCGATAGGCGCGCGAGGCCTTGGGCGAGGAGGAAACGACGATGTCGCCGGCAATCAGTGCGTCGGCCGAGCCGTCATCAATGCGCACCTGGTTGATTGCGGCCGGATCGGCGGCCAGCCGGATATAGCTCAGCACCGGGCCGAATTTCTGCGCGAAACCGGTGAAGTCGAGAACCGAGGCGCCCTTGTTTTCCAGATGGGCGGCCATTGTGATGAGTGCGCCGACAGTTACAACGCCGGTGCCCCCGACGCCGGTGACCAGCAGGTTGAAGGGGTTTTCGAGCGTCTGCGGCTGGGGTAGGGGCAATTCCTCGGCCAGCGCCGCCGCATCGGTTTGTGTTCCGGGGCTCTTGCGGCGCTCGGCGCCTTCGACTGTCGCGAAGCTGGGGCAGAAGCCGTCGAGGCAGGAGAAATCCTTGTTGCATGAAGAAAGGTTGATGCGGCGCTTGCGGCCGAATTCCGTTTCCACCGGCTCGATGCTCAGACAATTGGACTCGACCGAACAATCGCCGCAGCCCTCGCAGACGAGCTCGTTGATGACGGCGAAACGCTTCGGATCCTCCATCTGTCCGCGCTTGCGGCGGCGGCGTTTCTCAGTGGCGCAGGTCTGTTCGTAAATCAGCGCGGAAACGCCCGGGACTTCGCGCAACTCGCGCTGCAGCGGATCGAGCTCGCGGCGATGGTGCAGGGTGGTGCGGGCCGGAAAATCGGACAGCGAGAACTTGCCGGGATCATCCGAGACAAGGGCGATGCGCTCGACACCCTCGGCACGCACCTCGTGGGCGATGGCCTGGACGCTGATCGGCCCGTCTACCGGCTGGCCGCCGGTCATGGCGACGGCATCGTTGAACAAGATCTTGTAGGTGATGTTTGCGCCGGCGGCGATCGATTGGCGGATGGCCATGGAGCCGGAGTGGTAATAGGTGCCTTCGCCGAGATTCTGGAAGATGTGGCCGTTGCCGGTGAATTTCGACGAAGCAGCCCAGTTGACGCCTTCGCCGCCCATCTGGATCAGCGAGGTGGTTTCGCGGTCCATCCAGCTTGCCATGAAGTGGCAGCCGATGCCGGCGAGCGCCTTGGAGCCTTCCGGAACCTTGGTGGACGAATTGTGCGGGCAGCCGGAACAGAAATAGGGGGTGCGGGTCGCGCCCTCGACCGCGATCGGCGCCAGCCGGTTTTCTTCAAGTTGCCGCGCCCGTTTGCCGAAACGATCGGTCTCGAAAATCAGATCGAGGCGCCGGGCGACGAGCGGTGCGAGCTGTAGCGGGGATAACTCGCCCGTCCACGGCACCAGCCGTTCGCCATTCTCGTCTCGCTTGCCGATCATTCGGTCGGGCTTGTCGCCCGGATAGTCGTAGAAGTATTCCTTGAACTGGCTTTCAATGATGCCGCGCTTTTCCTCGATCACCAGCACCTCGCGCTTGCCCTTGACGAAGGACAGGGCATCGCGCCTCGGCAGCGGCCAGACCATGCCGACCTTGTAGATGTCGATACCGAGATCCCTGCAGGCCTGACGGTCAAGGCCGAGCAGGCGCAGCGCTTCCATCAGGTCGAGATGGCCCTTGCCGGTGGTGACGATGCCGAAGGTTGCGTCCTCGTGACCATAGATGCGCCGGTCGATGGGATTGGCTTCGGCAAAGGCGAAGACCGCCTGTTTCTTTGCCTCCATGCGCTCTTCGATCTGGGGCCCGGGAAGGTCGGGCCAGCGATAGTGAAGACCCGTCGCCGGGATTTCGAAGTCAGGCGTTCGAAAGACCCGGTCAGGCAGGATTTCAACCGAAGCGGCGGATTCGACCGTCTCGGAAATCGCCTTGAAGCCGACCCACATGCCCGAATAGCGGCTGAGCGCGTAGCCATATTCGCCGAATTGCAGATATTCGCCGACACTGGCCGGATTGAGCGTCGGCATGAACCAGGCCATGAAGGCGACATCCGACTGATGTGGCATGGACGAGGAGACGCAGCCATGGTCATCGCCGGCGACGACCAGCACGCCGCCATGGGGCGAAGAGCCATAGGCGTTGCCGTGTTTGAGCGCATCGCCGGCCCGGTCGACACCCGGGCCCTTGCCGTACCAGAGGCCGAAGACGCCTTCGACCTGCCTGTTCGGGTCCGTCTCCACTTGCTGCGAGCCGAGAACGGCCGTTGCCGCAAGGTCTTCGTTGACGGCCGGCAGGAACTCGATGTTGCGATCCTTCAGCAGCGCCTTGCAGCGCCACATTTCAAGATCGACGCCGCCGAGGGGCGAGCCGCGATAGCCGGAAACGAAGCCGGCGGTGTTGAGGCCGGCCTGCCGGTCGCGCAGGGCCTGGTCCAGAACAATGCGTGTGATGGCCTGGGTTCCGGTCATGTAAACCCGGCTCGAGCGTCGCTGGTAACGGTCGTCCAGGCCATAGGCCGCCAGCGGCATCGGAGCGTGAACGTTCATTGGCGCATCCCCTGAGTATCGTTTTAATTAGATTAACCCGAAAGCGCCGGTAAATTTGTCCGTTTTGTTTGTTATTTTCTCCGAAATAGGATAATTTAACCTAAACTGCGGCCAATCATGGAATATCTGGAGACTCACATGCAGCTCGACCGGCATGATCGCGCATTGCTTCGCGAATTGCAGAAAGACTGCCAGATCACCAATCAGGCACTGGCCGACAAGGTGGGCCTTTCGGCATCGGTATGTTGGCGGCGGGTCAATGCGCTGGAAAAATCCGGCGTTATTCGCCGCTATTCGGCAATCGTCGACGGTCCTTTGACAGGGCTGGGCTTCCAGGCCATCGTCTATGTCTCGCTGGTGCGGCACGAGACGAGCCGGCTAAAGGAATTCATCGCCGCCGTTACGCAGCGCGAAGAGGTGCTTGAATGCCTGGCGACGACCGGCGACGCGGATTACCATCTGCGGGTGATCTGCGAAGACCAGGCCGCCTATAATCAGCTTCTCGAGGACTTCCTGTTCCAGCTGCCCGGCGTCGCGCACATCAAGACCAGTTTGATTTTGAAGGAAATCAAGTCGCAGGCCTATATCCCGGTGTGACGGCGCGGCAATCAGGCGGCCGCCTCTTTCTCGACAATGGCGCTGAAATTGGAAAAGAACTGGCCGGCGAGCTTCTTCGAGGTGGAATCGATCAGCCGGCTGCCGAGCTGCGCCAGCTTGCCGCCGATATCGGCCTTCACCTCATATTCGAGGATTGTATCTTCGCCGTCTTCCACCAGCTTCACCGTCGCGCCACCCTTGGCGAAGCCGGCGACACCGCCCTTGCCTTCGCCGGAGATCGTGTAACTTTCGGGCGGTACCAGATCCGACAGCTCCACATTTCCGGTAAAGCGGGCCTTGACCGGACCGATGCGCAGCACGACCCTGGCCGTCATTTCCGTGTCGGAGACCATTTCCAGTTCCTCGCAGCCCGGTATGGACTGTTTGAGGATTTCCGGGTCGTTGAGGGCTTCATAGACGGTCTGGCGCGAGGCGCGGATGCGTTGCGAGTCGCTCATTTCCATGGGGCGTATTTCCTTGTGTTTTTTGAATTATCCGCAGCAGGGCGCTGCAAGGTAGGACGAGCGCACCGCGTGGCCATAATCTGTGGCCGTGTCTATGTCGCGCACGAAGGCGGAATTGCGAGCTTCGACGGTGCGCACATCGCCGGGCCGGTTTTCGATCAGCCTGCGGCAGCCGGTGTTCAGATCGCCATTGGATGCCACTGCCGCCAGTCGAGGCGGCAGGACGATCGGATTGCCGCGCTGGCCGAGAAATTCGGGAACGATGATGTGCTCGCATCCATCCTCGCGAAACGCGCGGGCGAGATCGCGATAATCCGCGGCTGTCAGATAGGGCATGTCGGCAAGAGCGATCATGATGCCGTCCGCCGGCGTGTTCTTCCCCATGCCCGGCATCAGCGCCCGCAGGCCGTGCACGACCGACGACATCTGACCCTTGCGATAATGCGGATTGCGGCTTGTCGTAACGGCAAGGCCCGCAAGCGCGCCCTCGATCCGCATGGCGTCATGGCCGGTGACGACAAGAAGCCTCCGGAAGCGGGCCTTGATCAGCGTTGCGGCGGTATGCCGGACGAGGGGCCGGCCCTGATAGCGCAGGAGCAGCTTGTTTTCCGCGCCCATGCGGCGCGACAGGCCCGCGGCCAGCAATACGGCGTCGATGTTGCGTGCCGCCGATTTCATTGCGCCGCTTTCCTGGTGCCGCCATGTTCCGGCGCCTTTTTGCCGAGCTGGCCGGCCCGGCGCAGGGCGATGATCTCGCCCATGATCGACAGCGCGATTTCCTCAGGCTCCACGGCCTTGATGTCGAGGCCGGCCGGTGCGCGCACGGTTTCGAGGCGTTCGGCGAGATCCGGATCGGAACCGAGTTCTCCGGCGAGCGCGGCAAATTTCCGGCGGCTCGCCACCATGCCTATATAGCCGGCTTGTGATTGCAGCGCGGCGCGCAGGGCTTCGCGGTCACGCCGCCCCTGCGTCGCAAGGATCAGGGCGTCGCCCGGACCCGCCTGCGCGGCGGCTTCCGCAAAGCCCTCGTGACAGACATCGGCGTTCCCCATCGTCCCCGACTCGTCGCCCGGCGCGCCGGCGATGGTCTGGTAACCGATCGCACCGGCAATCGAGACAAGCGTCTGTGCGATCGGCGAACTGCCGAGGATAACCAGCCGGCGTCGTGCCTTCATCGGCTCGAGGAAAATCTCGACCGTTCCGCCGCTGGGGCAGGAGGATTTGTGCAGTGTGGTGCCGTCTGTATCGACCGGTGCGACCACCTCGTCCTTCGGCCTGACGCGCATCAGCTTGGGCTGCTGGCTCTCAAGTGCGGCGATGGCTTCCTTCTTCACCGCGCCGGTGACGCAGCCGCCGCCGAGAAAACCGTGCATTTCGCCGTCTTCCGTCACCACGGCCTTTGCGCCGGGTTTGGCGGAGGTCGCATCCTTGGTGCGCACGATGGTGGCGATGCAGAAGCTTCGACCGCTGCTGCGCAACGTCTCGATCAGGTCCAGCGTGTTTTGCGAAAGTTTCATGACTTCGTCTCAAAGCTGCGCCAGTTGCGGCTCGATGGCCGCGAGGCTTTCCAGCGAATTGGCGGCGGCGAAATGGTCGATGTAGGGCCGCGCCGCCTGCATGGCGGCTGTGACCGGTTCGTAGCTCTGCCAGCCGAGCAACGGGTTGAGCCAGACAAGCCGGCGGACATGGCGTTTCAGCCGCGCCAGTTCGGCCGCCAGTTCGTCGGCCGAACCGGTGTCATAGCCGTCGCTCAGGATGATGGCGACGGTGCGTGAATTGGTGAGCCGGCGTGCGTAGGTCCGGTTGAAAGTCGCGATGCTTTCGCCAAGCTTCGTGCCGCCGCCGAACCCCTCGGCCATCAGGGCGAGGCGGGTCATTGCGCGTGCCGAGTTGCGGTCGCGCACCGCATCGGTGACGCGGATCAGGCGGGTATGGAAGACAAAGGCGTCGGACTGCATCCAAGAACACACCAGGCCCTTGACGAATTGCAGGAAGAAGCGGCTGTAGTGCTTCATCGATCCGGAGACATCGAGAAACACGATAATATGCACCGGGCGATCGGGCGTCGTGCGCCTGAACAGTTCGATGGGCTCGCCGCCGCGGGGCAGGGCGCGTCGGATGGTACGGCGCAGATCGATACGGCGACCGTGGCGGGCTGCGCGGTGGCGCCGGGAAAGGCGATAGCGCATGGCTTTTGCAAGGCGCAGCGCAAGGTCCTCGGCGGCGCGCATCTCGTCCGGATCGACAATGTGCTTGAGGTCCGTCTTCCGGTCGACAGATTGTTTTGCGGCGATCAGGCGGCCGGTCGCCTCGCCCGAAACGTCGCCGGCATGATCGCTCTCGATCTGCGGGGCGTCCGAACCGGCGTTCGTGTCGGCCAGATGCTCGCGCCAGACCGGCGCGTGGCGCAGCGGGTTCTTCACATGGGGCGATGTGGTTCTGCGTATATGTGTGCGCTCGCGCCCTGACGCCACGAAATAGGCTTCAAACAATTCATCGAAGCGCAGCCATTCGTCCCGGTTGCCGGTCAGCAGGATTTTCAGCTCCAGTCTGATTCTCGGGAGCTGCGGCAGGGGGTGCTCGGCAAGATATGCGGCGATGCGCCCGCTCTCCTGCGTTCCAACGGTAAAGCCGTTGGCACGCAGATGATCGACGAAACCGATGATCCGGTCCGTCAACGGGGCGTTTGTTGCCCTATCCGTGCCGGCGGCCATCAGGCGGCCTTTCCGGACAGCCGGGATACGACCTCGCGGGTGACCGACTTCAGATCGGGTTCGGTCTTCAGAAGACAGATCATGGTTTGCGTGATCTTGTCGATATCGTCGCCGAGATTGTTGACGCCGAGGCCGCTCAATGCCGCTGCCCAATCCAGTGTCTCTGCAATGCCGGGTTTCTTCTCCAGGTCTTCCCTGCGCAGTTGTTGGACGAAACCGATGATCGCATTGGCGAGCCTGCTTTCAAGATCCGGCATGCGCGCGCTGAGGATTGCGAGCTCGCGGGCGTGATCGGGGAATTCCACATAGGAATAGAGGCAGCGGCGGCGCAGCGCGTCGGACAACTCCCGCGTGCCGTTGGACGTCAGGATGACATAGGGGCGGCTGCTCGCCGCGATGGTGCCGAGTTCGGGGATCGTCACCTGGAAATCCGACAGGATTTCCAGAAGGTAGGCCTCGAATTCCTCGTCGGCGCGGTCGATCTCGTCAATCAGGAGGACGGGGCTTTTGTCCTGGCTGATCGCTTCCAGCAGAGGCCGCCGCAAGAGGAAATCCTCGGAGAAAATCTGTTTCTCGATGGCGTCGGCAGGCACATTGTCGTGCTCACGCGCGCGGATCGCCAGAAGCTGCTTCTGGTAGTTCCACTCATAGATCGTCGCCGTTGCGTCGAGGCCCTCGTAGCACTGCAGCCGGATTAGCCTGGTATCGAGTGCAGCGGCCAGGGCCTTTGCCGTTTCCGTCTTGCCGACGCCGGCTTCGCCCTCAAGCAGAAGCGGGCGCCGAAGCGACAGGGTGAGCTGCAGTGCGGTGGCCAGCGTGTCGTCCGCCACATAGCCGGCGGCCAGCAATTTGGGGCCGATATCGTCTTGAATAGTCATCAAAAGCCGAAGCCTAATGGTTATTAAGTGTCGCCGCGCAGCCGGATTTCAATGGCGGCGCGGCGTCGGGCTCAACCGGTCAGCCCGAGGCTCTGAGCCGTCTTCCAGACGCGCCAGTGATCGTGCGGCATCTGCGAATGGGTCAGGCCCTTGTGGGCAAAGGCATCAATGACGGCGTTGGAAAGGGCCGGGACCCCGCCGACATTCGGGCTCTCGCCAACACCCTTGGCGCCGATCGGGTGATGCGGGCTGGGCGTCGTCGTATGGTCGGTCTGCCAGACCGGCGTCTCGACGGCGGTCGGCAGGAAGAAGTCCATCAGGCTGCCGCCCTGGACATTGCCGATCTCGTCATAGGAGATGTCCTGCCCCATGGCGATCGCCAGCGCCTCCGTCAGGCCGCCATGGACCTGACCCTCGATGATCATCGGGTTGATGCGGGTGCCGCAATCGTCAAGCGCGTAGAAGCTGCGGACATCCGTGACGCCGGTGTCGACATCGACATCGACGACGCAGATATAGGCGCCGAAGGGATAGGTCATGTTGGGCGGATCGTAGTAGGACACGGCCTCCAGACCGGGCTCCAGCCCGGGAATTGCCTGGTTGTAGGACGCAAAGGCGATTTCCTTCATGGTCTTGTGCGCTTCCGGATTGCCCTTGACCTGGAAGCGGTCGATGTCCCATTCGAGATCGTCCTCGTGCACCTCCAGCAGATAGGCGGCAATCATCTGCGCCTTGGCGCGGATCTTGCGGCCGGCCATGGCGGTCGCGGCGCCGGCCACCGGCGTCGAACGCGAGCCGTAGGTGCCAAGGCCGTAGGGCGCGGTGTCCGTGTCGCCTTCCTCGAGCGTGATGTCCTCGGCGGGAATGCCGATCTCGCTGGCAAGGATCTGCGCGAAGGTCGTCGCATGGCCCTGGCCCTGGCTGATGGTGCCGAGGCGGGCGATGGCCGATCCGGTCGGATGGATGCGGATTTCGCAGCTGTCGAACATGCCGAGGCCGAGAATGTCGCAGTTCTTGACCGGACCGGCGCCGACGATCTCGGTGAAGTGCGCGACGCCGATACCCATCAGCTTGCGGGTCTCGCCGCGGTCGAAGGCGGCGCGGTTTTGCGCCTGTTCGTCGCGAAGGGCCTGATGGCTGACGCTGTCCAGCGCCTTCTGCATGGCCGTGTGGTAGTCGCCGCTGTCATATTCCCAGCCGAGCGCCGATGCGTAGGGGAACTGCTCCTTCCTGATGAAGTTCTTCATGCGCAGCTCGACCGGGTCCATCTCCAGCTTCAGCGCCAGGATGTCGATCATCCGTTCGATCATGTAGGCCGCTTCCGTCACGCGGAACGAGCAGCGATAGGCAACACCGCCCGGCGCCTTGTTCGTGTAGACGCCGTCAACGCCCACATAGGCGACCGGTATGTCGTAGGAGCCGGTGCAGATGTGGAAGAAGCCGGCCGGGAACTTGGTCGGATCGGCACAGGCGTCGAACGCGCCGTGGTCGGCAAGCACGTGACAATGCAGGCCGGTGATCTTGCCGTCCTTCGTCGCCGCCAGCTTGCCGGTCATGTGATAGTCGCGGGCAAAGGCGGTCGCCGTCAGGTTCTCGATGCGGTCCTCGACCCATTTGATCGGCACACCCGTCACGATGGAAGCGACCGCTGAGCAGATATAGCCCGGATAGACACCGACCTTGTTGCCGAAGCCGCCGCCGATATCGGGCGAGATCACCCGGATATTGTGTTCCGGGATATTGGTGATCAGCGAGGCGACCGTACGCACCGCATGCGGCGCCTGGAAGGTGCCCCAAAGGGTCAGCTTGCCGTTGATCTTGTCCATGGAGGCAACGCAGCCGCAAGTCTCCAGCGGGCAGGGATGAACACGCTGGTAGGTGATCAGTTCCTCGACCGTTACCTCGGCATCGGCGAGCGCTTTGCTGGCGCCGGCCTCGTCGCCCTCTTCCCAGTGGAAGATGTGGTTGTGGTGTTTGCGCGGACCGTGCGCGCCTTCCATCTTGTCCTTGATGTCCTCGCGCAACAGCGGCGCGTCGGCATCCATCGCCTTGAAGGCGTCGGTGAGCGCCGGCAGTTCCTCATAATCGACCTCGACCAGATCGACCGCATCGGCGGCGATGTAGCGGTCCTCGGCAACGACAAAGGCGACTTCCTGGTTCTGGAACAGCACTTTTTCGTCGGCAAGCACGGCCTGCACGTCGCCGGCAAGTGTCGGCATGTAATGCAGGTTGAGCGGCTTGAGATCTTCTGCCGTCAATACGGCGACCACGCCGGGAAGCGCCAGTGCCGCATCCTTGTTGATCGACTTGATGCGGGCGTGGCCATAGGGCGAACGAACGAAATCGCCGAACAGCATGCCGGGCAGCTTGATGTCGTCGACATAATTGCCCTTGCCCTGCGTGAAGCGGGCATCCTCGACGCGCTTGCGCGAAGAGCCGAGGCCCTGGAGTTTTTCGACGCGCTCTTCGGCGCTGGGGGGTGTCTGGACGTTCATTCTGCTGCCTCCTTGACCGAAAGCTCCTCGGCGGCGGCCTGGATGGCCTTGACGATGTTCTGATAGCCCGTGCAGCGGCACAGATTGCCGCTGATGCCGTAGCGGATTTCCTCCTCGGTCGGATTCGGGTTCTCCTGCAGGAGCCGCCAGGCGCGGGTGATCATGCCCGGCGTGCAGAAGCCGCATTGCAGGCCGTGATGCTGGCGGAACGCCTCCTGGACGGCGTGCAGCGTGCCATCGGGCTGGGCGATGCCTTCGATCGTCGTCACGTCTGCGCCTTCGACCTGGCCGACGAAAACGGTGCAGGATTTGACGGACTTGCCGTCGATATCGACCGTGCAGGCGCCGCAATGGCTGGTGTCGCAGCCGATATGCGGGCCGGTGAGATCAAGCTCTTCGCGCAGGAAATGGATAAGCAATGTGCGCGGTTCGGCGAGTGCTTCGACCGCCTTGCCGTTGACGGTCATCTTTACGTGGGTTTTCGACATGGAAATCTCCGAAACTCCGGCGCTGCTCAGGCAGCTCTTTCGTGGGCGGCTTCGATGGCGCGTTTGACCATGATGCCTGCGACATGGGTGCGGTACTCGGACGGGCCACGCCCGTCGGAGGCCGGATCTGTGATGGCGCGCGCCGCATCGACCGCCGCCGAAACGGCATTTGGACCGAGATCGGTTCCGATCAGGGCATTTCCTGCCGCTTCCGCCCAAAGCGGCGTGTCGGCCACATTGGTAAGTGCGATGGACGCGCCTGTGCATTTGCCGTCCGACACCGACAGGATGACGGCGGCCGCGGCCGTTGCGTAGTCACCGATCTTGCGCTTCTGCTTCTGGTAGCTGTGGCCGTGGCCCTGCGCCGGGACCGGTATGCGAATGGAGGTCAGGATCTCGGATTCATCGCGAGCGGTGAAATAGGCCGCTTCGTAGAAATCACGTGCCTTAACGGAGCGCTGACCCCCGCTGCCATGCAGCATGTAGTCGGCATCGAGCGCCTGCATGACGGCGGGCATATCGTTGCCCGGATCGCCATTGGCGACATTGCCGCCGATCGTGCCGACATTGCGGATCTGCGGGTCGGCGATCTGCAGCGATGTTTCGCGCAGGATCGGGCAGGCATCGGCGAGCGCATCGGAAGCAATCAGGGCGGCCTGGGTCACGGCGGCGCCGATCTCGATGGTGCCGTTCGAGACATCGATGCCCGTCAGCTCGCCGATGTCCTGAATGTCGATGAGATGCTCGGGCGTTGCCATGCGCAGCTTCATCATCGGTATGAGGCTGTGCCCGCCCGCCAGGACGAACGCGTCGCCGGCATGATCGGCAAGAAGGCCGACAGCTTCATTGAGCGTGCGCGGCCGGTGATAGTCGAATGATCCGGGTATCATAAAGTTCCTCCCAAAACTGGTGACCGCAATTTGAGCGCGTCACATCGGGAGAAAGAAATGCCGCTTCACCAATGAGCGGCATTTTGCACAAACGGTCCTATTCGTGCACGAACGGCAGGTGTTTTCAGACGCCCAGCAGGTTGCGCAGGTCCTTTGCCCGCGAGCGGCTGACCGGGACCTCGAGCTCGGCGGCCTTGCCGACATAGCAGAACATCTGATCGCCGACCTTCTTCAGTCCGTTGATATGGGCCGGATTGACGAGGTAGCGCCGGTGCGTTTTCAGGAAGCGGTCGGCAAGCTGGCTCTTTTCGACCTTCGACAGGGACCACGGGCAGAAAAGCGCGTCTTCGTCCGTACGTATCTTGGTGTAGTGGCCGTCGCTTTCGATCGCCAGTATGCGGTCGGTGTTCATGAAGCGGACGGTTCCTTCCTTTTCATAGGGAATGCTGTTCTTGACCGGCTGAACCATCTTGCCGGCGCGGCTCAGCGATACGTTGGGCGCGCGGGCGCTCTTGCGGGAATTGACGGTGGCCGGTTCAGGCTCCGTCAGCCGGGGCTCTTCTGCGGGGGCATCGGCCTCTTCCATCGGAACCGCCAGCAGCAGGAACAGGCCGCATATGACGAAAGCGCTCAGGCTGACCGAAATCGCCAGGATCTGCGGATCGAGCGCCGGGATCGGCTCGGCGACAAAATTGACGGCCTGCGAGAAGGATGTGTTGAGCATGGCGGCGTAATGCATGGCCGAGATCGACAGGCCGAGCACCACGGCACCGATGGCGGTGCGCAGCAGCGAGCGGTTCGAATAGGCCAGCCACATGGCCAGCGTCGAGGCGGCGATGGCAATCAGCACCGAGAGCACGATGCCGAGCGAACGATAGCTGACCACGCAGTTCGCCGATATCGCGGCCATGCCGGTGTAGTGCATGGAGGCGATGCCGATGCCGGTCATCGTTCCCGACAGCAGGATGCGCAGATTGGTGCGCTCGCCGAAATGAAGCAGGAGAAGACCGCATCCGGTGATCAGAATGGCGATCAATGCCGAGCTCAAGGTCAGCAAAGGATCATAGGAAACCAGAAATGGCAGGGTAACCGCCAGCATGCCGATGAAATGCATGGACCAGATGCCGCCGCCCAGTGCAATGGCGGCTTGCGCGATCCGCACCTTGCGGCGCGCCACGGACAGGTTTCGCAGCCCGTTCGTCAGCCGCAGGCTGGTGAATGCGGCCATGACGGCAACAAGCACGGACGCACCGACCAGAAAAGGAGAGTAGTGCACCTCCACCATTGTCGGATTTTCTTCCTCCCGGTTTCGCGTCCCGTCGGGCCATGCGCCGGCGGCGTTCGTCCGCTGTCGTTCTCGTTCCGGCGGCTGAGTCCGTCGATGCAGTCCTGAAGGAGTGAGCCGGTCCGTGGCGCCGCTTGATCGAGAAACAAGGAGCCAGCCCAATTTAGAGCGACTCCAAAGTCGAGATTATCAACAGACCAATGGCGAGGGCAATAGAGCCGGGCGGGAATCGGCCTCTTTGCCGGGCTCGCGGAAAACGCGAATTTTTTTCAGATTCTCACAGTATTTTTTGCCGAATATTAAGCGCAACGGAAGGAATTTTGACGTGTCCGGCCGTGGCGTATTTCCGATTCTCGCGCGGCTTCGTAATTTTTTCTTTTATTATTCAATATCTTGTCACGTATTACTTGTGAGTCGAGCGATCGGTTCGCATGTCGACATATCCTAAGATGCACATATGCAATTAAAACCGTGGTTTTGTAGCGATAGCGACCGGCACCTGTTAGAAATAGGCGTTAAACCCCGGGGGGCGAATGGAAACTGGTCAGGGTCAGAAATCCAATCCGTTGCTTGTGCCCGGGCGTCGCCTGCCCAAGCAGCGACGCTCAAGGGAGACCGTGCGCCAAATTCTCGAGGCGACCGTGAGCATGCTGGAGGAGGAGGGCTTTTCCGGCGTAACGATGCAGAAAATTGCGGACCGCGCCGGAATCAACGTGGCGGCGGTCTACAGCTATTTCCCGAACAAGTACCAGGTCATTGCCGAATTGAGCCGCCGCTTTGTCGTCGAACGCGATGATATCCGGCGCGGTCAATTCGATGCGCTTTTGCTGCGCGACGGGGACTGGGTCGAAAACTTCGCGGAATCGCTGCGCGATCTGGCAATATTGCGGGCCGAGCAACGCGGTTCCGCGGCCGTGATGAGCGCGCTGCGTTCGACCCCGGTTCTTTTGGAGCTTAGCCAGGAAGCGCTCGAAACGGTCGCCGAGCGGCTGGAGGATTTCCTGCGCCGGGCCGATCCCGATTTCGACGGCGATCAACGCCTGCGCGCGCGCGTCATTTCGGAAGCGGTCAGCGCATTGTTCGATTTCATGCAGAACAGCGGAAGATACGATCCCGATCAGATCCTCGACGAGGCGATCAAGCTTGTGCGGGGATATCTGCGAAATTCATGACCGGATGGCGGCGGGACTTCGCCAGCCGCCGGATGCCGTTGTTTCCGTCGGTCAGCCACCGGCGGGCAGGGTGCCCTCCAGCTTGCTGATGATGCCGAGCATGATTTCGTCGGCGCCGCCGCCGATGGATGCCACACGCCCGTCGCGATAGGCGCGGCTGATCGGATTGTCGGCGGTGAAGCCCATGCCGCCCCAGTATTGCAGACAGGAATCGGCCACTTCGCGGTAGAGGCGTCCGCTCTTCAGCTTGGCCATCGAGGCGGTTTTCGTCACGTCCTTGCCGCGCACATATTCGTCGACCGCGCGCCAGGTCAGCGCGCGCAGGGCCTCGACCTCGGTCCGCAGTTCGGCGAGCCGGAAATGCACGACCTGATTGTCGAGGACCGCTCGCCCGAACGTCTTGCGCTCGCGCGTATATTCGATGGTCAGGTCGATCAGCCGGTCCAGCGCCAGAAGGCTTGATGCCGCCACCCACAACCGTTCTTCCTGGAACTGCATCATCTGCATGGTGAAACCCATGCCCTCCTGGCCGATCAGGTTTCGCCTCGGCACGCGCACATTGTCGAAGAAAAGCTGCGCCGTGTCGGAGGCATGCATGCCGATCTTGTGGATCTTCTGGCGTTCGACGCCTTTGGCATTGAGCGGAACGATGATCAGCGACTTGTTCTTGTGCACGGCGCCTTCGCCGGTGTTGGCCAGAAGGCAGCACCAGTCGGCCTGCAGGCCATTGGTGATCCACATTTTCGAGCCGTTGATGACATAATCGCCGCCGTCAATCGTGGCCGTCGTCCGGATGGCGGCAACGTCCGAGCCGCCGCCGGCTTCGGAGACACCGATACATCCGACCATTTCTCCGGCGATGGATGGCGCCAGCCATTCCCGCTTCAACTCCTCGGTGCCGAAGCGGTCGAGCGCCGGTGTGCACATGTCGGTCTGGACACCGATGGCCATCGGTACGGCGCCGCAGTGAACGCTGCCCAGAGCTTCCGCCATCACCATGGAATAGGAAAAGTCGAGGCCCAGGCCGCCGCAGTCGGGATCGTATTTGATGCCGAGCAGGCCGAGTGCACCGAGTTTTGCAAACACTTCATGGGCCGGAAACTGCTCCGCTGCTTCCCACTCGTCGACAAAGGGATTGATCTCCGTGTCGACGAACCGGGTGACCGTGTTACGCAGTTGCTCGTGTTCCTCGGTGAGCTGCATCCGTTCCTCCTCGTCGCCCTTGTCGGCCCATTCGCGCCCTGACAATTCTTCTCTTCGCCGGGCGGGCCGGGCGATCATTTCACTATCTGACGTATAGGTCAATCAATTCGGCTATGCGAAAACTCGTTGCAGCGAAGTGCCGGTGTGCGTATATCATTGGGACAAACACACCAAAGCCAAGGAGTACGGAAATGAGTGTTGCTGAACTTGCGGAATCGATGAAAGACCGCGTCGCCGAAGGATCCTTTGACAGTGTCGTCAAATTCGATTGCGGCGACGACGGCGTGCTGGTTATCGACAATCAGAGCATCAGCACGGAAGACCAGGAAGCGGACTGCACGATCAGTGTCAGCCTCGAAGACCTGCAATCGATTGTCGCCGGCGAACTCGATCCGACAGGCGCATTCATGCAGGGCAAGCTCAAGGTGGATGGCGACATGAGCGTCGCCATGAAGCTCGGTCAGGTGCTCTAGCCGGTGAGTCAGGCTGACCAGGGCGGGCGTGCGGACAGCGGCGGTGTTGCGGTGATCGAGCCGCGGCCGGCCGAGGAGGGCCGCGATCTCTTCGGGATCGCGGAACTTGCCGAGGAATTCGGCATCACCACCCGCACGATCCGTTTCTATGAAAACAAGGATCTCATTCATCCGGCACGGGTGAATGGGGCCCGCGTCTATACAAGGCGCGACCGGGCACGGCTTGCGCTGATCCTGCGCGCCAAGGCGATCGGCTCGACGCTCGCACAAATCCGGCATTTCCTCGATCTTTACGGCGAGCATGGAGAGGGGCAGAAGTCTCAGCTGGAATATGTCGTCAGCGAGTCGGGCAAGGCGATCGAAGAACTGGAACGGAAACGCGCGATGATCGACGACACGCTTGGCGAGCTCCATGCGATCCGCAAGACCTGTATCGACTGCCTGAAGGAACTCTGAGCGATTTGGCCGCATCCGCAGCACCTTTTTGCGATCCCTCCCTTCGCCTATGAAGGGGTGATGTCGAGGGCCGCTGTCGATGATGGAATTCGCTGCCGCCTTTCTGGTGTTTATCGGCGCGCATGTGCTTCCGGCGCGCAGCGGTCTGCGTGATACGCTGATCGGCCGTCTGGGCCGGCGCGCCTATCTGGTCCTCTATTCGTTGTTGTCGCTTGCTTTGCTGGCGTGGCTGATCTCTGCGGCGACACGGGCGCCGCATATCGCACTCTGGCCGACGACACGTCTTTCCGTCGTCATTGCGCTTGTTCTGACCGCGATCGCGGCGGTGCTTCTGTCCTGCGGCGCGACACGGCCCCAGCCGGTTTCGATAAGCCTGCGCGGCGGGACGATTGATCCACGGCACCCGGGCATATCGGCACTGACGCGCCATCCCGTTTTATGGGCGCTGTTTCTCTGGTCCGTTGCCCATCTGCTTGCCAATGGCGATGCGGTGGGCGTCGTCATGTTTGCCAGCTTTGCCGTGTTTTGTGTTATCAGCAGGCCGGCGCTCGAGGCGCGCGCACGCCGGCGCCTGCCCGAAGATGTCTTCGCGCAAGCGATGTCGGTGAGTTCGGGATCGTTCGGCGACCGGCTCAGCAGGGCGCTTTCGCCGCGTTTAGCTATCGAAACCGCCGCCGGCCTCGCGCTTTATGTCCTTATGCTCGCCTTGCATGGCGACCTGATCGGGGTCGATCCGCTGGCCTATTTCTGAATTCCGAGGGTCAGGACGTGCCGTTCGCCACCGCCGGCAGATCGTCCAGCCCGAGGCGGCTGCCGATATTGAAGCGCGCCGCCGCCAGATCGGCAATGGAATAGGTCGCCAGCACGCCGAGAAACGCGTTCAGCGCCTCGCGCCACGCCGAGTTCAGCGCGCAGCTGTCGACCAGCGGGCATTCGGCGGCATCGTTTTCAAAACACTCCGCCATCGCGAAGCTGTCCTCGGTGACGCGAATGACGTCGAACAGGCTGATCTTGTCCGCCGGCCGGCCCAGGCGAATGCCGCCATTGCGGCCACGGACCGTCTCAACGATGCCGGCCTTGACGAGGGGCTTGAGGATCTTGAACAGGAACAGTTCGGAGACACCGTATGCCCTGGCGATCTCGGGCACGCGGCTCAGATCGTGCGGATCGGCGGCGCAATACATCAGCATCCGCACCGCGTAATTGGTCTGCTTCGTTACCCGCATGTTTTCTCCGTGGCACTACCGTGCGCAATTCTGATTGAATTTAGAATCGTTCTATTTAACGGGATTTTTTTTGTCAAGTTTTTGCAATTCATCTGATTACAGGCCGGAGCCGCTTTTCACGTCAAAAAATCGACAATAATCACAAGAAATCATCGACTTATTAGAACCATTATAAATGGCGAAAAAAAATTGACGTTTTTTCTCATCTTTCGTTGCGCGGCGCTATAAAAATAGAGTATCAGCCTCATGTTATCGTCATTCTCCATAAGTAAGGGAACCAAAATGCACGTCAAATCGATCCATGCAGCCGGATTGAGCGCCCTGATTGCGGCCTCGGTTGGAACGACGGCGCTTGCGGCGGAAGTCAATATCTATTCCTACCGTCAACCGGACCTCATCGCGCCCCTGCTCGAAGCCTTTACCGAGGAAACGGGCGTCAAGACGAATGTCCTGTTCCTGAACAAGGGCCTCGTCGAGCGCATGAAGGCCGAGGGCGAGAATTCGCCAGCCGACCTGATCCTGACGGTCGATATCGGCCGGCTCAGCAACGCAAAGGACGAGGGCGTCACGCAGCCGGTCGACAGCGCCGCCATCAACGGCACGATCCCGGAAAACTATCGTGATCCGGAAGGACACTGGTACGGTCTGACAACGCGCGGCCGTGTCGTCTATGCCTCCAAGGACCGCGTTCCGCAGGACACGATCAGCTATGAGGAACTGGCGGACCCGAAATGGAAGGGCAAGATCTGCATCCGCAGCGGACAGCACATCTACAATGTCGCGCTGGTCGCTTCGATGATCGCCCATCACGGCGAGGAAGAAACCGAAAAATGGCTGACCGGCGTCAAGGACAATCTGGCCCGCAAGCCGAACGGCAATGACCGCGCGCAGGCCAAGGGCGTCTTTGCCGGCGAATGCGATATCGGCATCGGCAACACCTATTATGTCGGCCTGATGCAGAACAATGAAAAAGAGCCGGAGCAGAAGGACTGGGCCAATGCCATCAAGGTGCTGTTCCCCAATTCCGGCGACCGCGGCACCCATGTCAATATCTCCGGCATGGCGCTCGCCAAGCATGCGCCCAACAAGGACGACGCCGTCAAGCTGATGGAATTCCTTGCCAGCCCCAAGGGCCAGGAGCTTTACGCAGAACGCGTCTATGAATACCCGGTCGATCCGAACGCCCAGGCCTCGGACACGGTGAAGAATTTCGGCGACATCAATCCGGACAAGCTGCCGCTTGCCGAGATCGCCAAGAACCGTCCGAAAGCCTCCGAGCTTGTGGACAAGGTCGGCTTCAACAACTGACGGCGATTCAAAGCAGTAATAGCGATTTCCAAAGGGCGGTCTTCGGATCGCCCTTTTCGGTTATCGACCGATATGGGCCTTGCCGCGTTTTTTGGCGAGGGCCACCTGCTTCTGGCGTTCGCGGTAACGGGCACGGTCGTCGGCGCTGCGCTCATTGATGCAATAGGGGCAGGAAACGCCATCCTCGAAGGCCGGATCCGCGACCTCCCGCCGTGTCAGCGGATGGCGGCAGGCCCGGCAAAGCGTGTGGTCGCCCTGCCGCAGTCCGTGGGTCACCGAAACGCGCTCGTCGAAGACGAAGCAGGCCCCATTCCACAGGCTCTCTTCTTCCGGGACTTCCTCCAGATATTTCAGGATGCCGCCCTTGAGATGAAAGACATCCTCGAAGCCCTCTGCCTTCATGAAGGCGGAGGCTTTCTCGCAGCGGATGCCGCCGGTGCAATACATGGCGATTTTCGGCTTGTTGTGCAGGCCGGTATTGTTGCGCACCCAGTCCGGGAACTCGCGGAATGTCTTCGTGTGCGGGTCGAGTGCGCCCCGAAAGGTTCCGATGGCCGTCTCGTAGTCGTTGCGCGTGTCGATCACGATGGTATCCGGATCGCTGATCAGTGCGTTCCATTCCCCCGGGTCGACATAGGTTCCGACGCTTTCGAGCGGGTCGATGCCCTCAACGCCCATCGTGACGATCTCTTTCTTGAGGCGCACTTTCATGCGGTGGAACGGCTTTTTCGCGGCGCGGCTTTCCTTGTGTTCCAGATCCGCGAATTCGGGAATGGCGCGCAGGAAGGCGAGCACCGCCGCGATGCCCGCGTCAGAGCCCGCGATTGTTCCGTTGATACCTTCGTCGGCGAGCAGCAGCGTTCCCTTGACCCCGTGATCGTCACAGGCAGCCTGGATCTTTTGCTGCAGGGCCTCGAAGTGCGGCAGCGGTGTGAAATGATAGAGCGCGGCGACCAGGAATCCGCCTTCTGCCGCGCTGGCATTGCCGTCGATATCGGTCATCGGTTGGCCATAGCGTTTCTTTTGCCGGTGCGCAATCGCCGTGTCTATGGGCGCGGCATGGAGGCCGCCAACTATGACGCGAATTTTGTCACCCGCGCGGTGGACAACGTTGCCGCCGCGGGTTAATCGATTGAAAAACTCCAGGTGGCGCGAAATGGGCAAGAAAACCGAAAAACTGTTGTCGATCCTGCAACTGCAGCCGGTCGTACCCGTGCTGGTGGTCGACAATGCGGCAACAGTCGTTCCGCTTGCCCGCGCGTTGGTCGAGGGCGGGCTGAAAGCGATCGAGATCACGCTGCGCACGGAGGCGGCGCTGGACGCGATCAAGGCGGTTGCGGACGAAGTCGAGGGCGCCGAGGTCGGCGCCGGCACCATTTTGAATGCGCGCCAGTATGAGGCTGCCGTGAAGGCTGGTTCGCAGTTTATCGTCAGCCCCGGAACGACCCAGGAACTGCTTGATGCCGCCGCTCGTTCCGATGTGCCCATGCTGCCCGGCGCGGCGACGCCAAGCGAGATCATGGCATTGCGCGAGGAAGGCTATGCCGTAATGAAGTTCTTTCCGGCGGAACAGGCCGGTGGTGCCGCCTATCTCAAATCGCTTGCCTCGCCTTTCGGCGGTATCAGTTTCTGTCCGACGGGCGGCATTACCGCGGCGAGTGCCGGAACCTATCTGGCCTTGCCGAATGTGGTTTGCGTCGGCGGCTCCTGGGTCGCGCCGAAGAACCTGGTCGAGGCTGGCGACTGGGCGGCGATCACCGCGCTTGCGGCGGATGCGTCGAAGCTTGCCGGCTGATAGCGGATTTTTCAATCCGGAATGCGTTTGTCGCCTGCGGCGGGTTTGAATCTCCGAATGCCGTACTTATCTGATGCTGGAGAAAATTTCTTCAGAAAGGCGGCTCCATGTTCGATCCAAAGCAGCTTCTCGATCAGTTTCTCGGTTCAAAGGTCCCCGGCACCGAGGACACCGTGCGCGGCAAGGCCGGGCAGGCGGTGCAGCTTGCCAAGGACAATCCCCTGGCGACCGGCGCCATAGCCGCCGTCCTTCTGGGCACCAGCACCGGCCGGTCGGTCACGGGGTCGGCCCTGAAACTGGGCGGTCTCGCCGTGGTCGCCGGGCTGGGTTACCAGGCCTACAAGAACTACAAGGCCGGCAAATCGCCCGAGCAGGCGACCCCGCCGCAGATCGAAGCCGATATCGTGCCGGAAGCCGAGCAATCGGGTTTCGATACGGATGTGGCTACGATCAACGACGATTTCGCCCTTGCCCTGATGCGGGCGATGATCGCGGCGGCGCGGAGCGACGGCCATGTGGACGAAAGCGAGCGGGGCCGCATAGCCGACAAGCTGGCCGTTTCCGGAATTGCCGATGACGCGCAGGCCTTCATCAACAGCGAACTGGAAGAGCCGACCGTGCTTGACGACATCATTGTTGCCGCGCGAACGGAGGAGCAGCGGGTCGAGCTCTATACCGCGTCGCGGCTCGCCATCGATCCGAACACCCGCGCCGAACGCGGCTATCTCGATATGCTTGCCGGGCGGCTCGGCCTTGACGATGCGCTGGTGGATCACATCGAGGCGACGGTGGCCGGTGCGTCGGCGTAAACCAAGTGCGGCGATCGCAGTCACCAAATGGTTCTTTTCCAACGCCAATTGCTCTAATGTCGGCGCCGTCTTGAACTGATGAAGGGACGGCACACAGGTGCGCATGGCGGCGCTGTTTCTGACACTGCTTCTCCTGTCCTCGGCCGCCCAGTCGGCTGAGCGGACGCTGGTCTTCGCCGCCGCGAGCATGAAGGATGCCGTGGAGGCGATGGCGCGCGCCTATCGGGAACGGACCGGAAATCCGGTCGTCGTCTCCGTCGCCAGTTCCGGCGCGCTGGCCCGGCAGATCGAAGCCGGTGCGCCGGCGGATCTTTTCATCGCCGCAAATCCGGACTGGATGGATTATCTCGAGGACCGGAAGCTGATCGATGTGGAGAGCCGCACGAACATCGCCGGCAACACACTCGTCGTCGTCACCGGCGATGGCGCGATTGCTCCACCTGTCGATCCCGAGCCGCTCCTGCGTTCCGGCCGTTTCGCCATGGGCGATCCCGCGCATGTGCCGGCGGGCGTCTACACCGCGCAGGCACTTGACCAACTCGGCCTGTGGGAAGACCTGCGGCCAATGGCGGCCTTCGGTGAGAATGTGCGTGTCGCCATGGCGCTGGCGGCGCGCGGCGATGTCGCCTTTGCCATTGTCTACGGTTCGGATGCCGAGCTGAGCGAGGATGTCGCGGTTGCCTATATCTTCCCGCCGGAAACGCATGCGCCCATTGTCTATCCGGCGGCCCTGACCGCAAACGCCCATGAGGATGCGCGGGACTTTTATGCATTCCTGCGTGCACAGGCAGCGGATGGGGCGCTCGGGCCCTACGGGTTCACAAAGCCCGCTGCCGGATCAGGCTCGTAGCCAATGTCCGAGGTGGAAGTGGCCGACATTGTTCTCTTGTCGCTGAAGGTTTCGGCGGTCGCCATGCTGTTTGCGGTGCCGATCGCTTTCGCGGTCGCCTGGGTCCTTGCGCGGCACGAATTCTGGGGCAAAAGCCTGTTGCAGGCGCTGGTGACGCTGCCGCTGGTCATGCCGCCGGTCGTCACGGGCTATTTCCTGCTGGTGCTTTTCGGTTTCAGCGGTTTTGCGGGCCGGGCCTTCCGCACCGTCGGACTGGATTTCGCCTTCCGGTGGGAGGGCGCGGCCCTGGCGGCCGGGGTAATGGCGTTTCCGCTTCTGGTGCGGCCGATGCGGCTGTCGATCGAAACGCTCGACCGAGGTCTCGAGGAGGCGGCGGCGACACTCGGCGCCGGACGCCTGATGCGCCTGTTGACCATAACCCTGCCGCTGGTCATGCCGGGGGTCATCGCCGGCGCGGTGCTCGGTTTTGCCAAGGCGCTCGGCGAGTTCGGCGCGACGATCACCTTTGTTTCAAACATTCCGGGCGAGACGCAGACCCTGTCGCTGGCGATCTATTCGCTGCTGCAGAGCCCGGCCGGCGACCGGGCGATGGCGATGCTGATCGCGATCTCCGCCTGCCTGGCGATCGGCTCTGTCCTCTTGTCGGAGTGGGTCGGCCGGCATATCGGACAAAGGAGGCGCAGATGAGCCTTGCGGTCCGGCTGCATTCGCGCCTCGGCGACTTCGAGATATCGGCCGAGTTCGAGGCAGGCGCTGGCGTGACTGCGCTCTTCGGGCATTCGGGTTCCGGCAAGACGAGTATTCTGAAGATGATTGCCGGCCTGATCCGGCCGCAATCCGGAGTCGTCCGCGCTGACGGGCGTACGCTGTTCGACAGCGAGGCGGGAACGGATATCGCACCGCCGAAGCGCCGCATCGGCATGGTTTTCCAGGATGCGCGGCTGTTCCCGCATATGTCCGTCGCCCGCAACCTGACCTATGGCCGCTGGGCCGGAAACCGGAACAGCAGTGCGGATCTGGACCGCATTACAGAACTGCTTGGTATCGGCGGATTGATGGATCGCTATCCGGCGACGCTGTCGGGCGGCGAGATGCAGCGTGTCGCCATCGGCCGCGCGCTGCTTGCCGATCCCGCCCTGCTGCTGATGGACGAGCCGCTGGCCTCGCTCGATCAGGCGCGCAAGCGCGAAATCCTGCCCTATCTGGAGGAGGTGCGTGACGAGACGGGCCTTCCCATCGTCTATGTCAGCCACGAGGTGGACGAGGTGGCGCGCCTCGCCGACACGCTGGTGCTTTTGTCCGACGGCACAGTGCTCGGCTCGGGCGATGCGGTTGAGATGTTCTCGAAGCTCGAATTCGGTCCGGCGCTCGGCCGGCACGAGGCAAGCTCTCTCGTAAGCGGGACCGTCAGCGCCATCGACGCGCAATACGGCCTGTGCACGGTTTCACTGGAAGGCGGGCAGGAACTTCATATCGTCAGCGACAGGGTGCGTGCCGGAGACCGGCTGCGCATGCGCATCAAGGCACGCGATGTGGCGTTGTCCCTCGCCGCGCCGCAAGATGTCAGCGTGCGCAACGTGTTGCCGGCGACGGTGCGCAGCTTCGCGCTCGATGAAAGCCCGTTTGTCGAGATCGTACTCGATATCGGCGGGCAAGCGCTGCGGGCTCGCATCACACGCCATGCCTTCGATGCGCTGGGCATTTCAACGGACCTGCCGGTGTTTGCCATGATCAAATCGGTCGCCATCGGTCAGCGCATGCTGTCCGGCAGGAAGTGAGATCTTCGCGCCCGCGTGGCTTTTTTCAACGAGAGTGAATAATCTTTCCCGCATGGTCAGTGGAGCCTCAAATCGCCGCAATTTTCGTCGCACACGGGTGATCACCGCCTGTGCCGTCTGCCTGTTCGGTCTGGCGGCGGTCTATTTCACGGCGCAGTGGTGGCGCGACCGGGCCGAGCAGCAGCTTGAATCGAAGGCGGCGGAGACGCTCGCCGTGCAGGCCGAGGCGCTGTCGGGCATTCTCGACAAGTACCGGCTGCTGCCGCCCCTGCTTTCGCGCGAGGAATCCATCATCGCGCTGTTCGACGATCCGGATCGCGACATGAGCGAAGCAGCGCGACGCAAGGCGATCGAGATCGCCGGCAGGTCGGGTGCCAAGGAGGTCGCGTTCCTTCACACGGACGGGCGTGTTCTGGCGACGGCGGGCGGGCTCTTTACCGGCAACAGGGAAGAGCATGTCCGGCTGCTGGAGGCGGTGCGCCAGGGCCGGCTCGGCCGGCAGGCGATTTCATTGGACTCCGAGCAGCGCGCCTACGCCTTTGCTTTCGGCGTGCGGCAGGACAACGTTCTGATCGGCGCCATAGCCGTCTATGTGGATTTCGATCCCGTCGAGGCCACCTGGTCCTTGTCGACAAATCCGATCTTTATCACCGATCCGACCGGAACCGTGTTCCTGACCAACCAGCCGCTGTGGCGGCTGCAGCATCTGGACACGCTGATGTCCGAAGCCCGGACCCCCGGCCACTACCTGGTGGGCGGCAAGGTCCTGCACAGCGATCTTACGCGTCATCTGCCGCTGCTCGACTGGCAGCTTCACGTGCTGTCCGACGAGCGTCCGCTGGTGACCGCCGCCTGGACCGGCGGAATTATTGCCGCGCTTGTCAGCCTGCTGGTGGGCGCCCTGGCCTTTGTCGTCGTCATGCGGCGCGAGGGGCAATTGTTGCGCATGCGCCGCGACCGGGCCGCATCGCTGCGACTCGAGCGGCTGGTGCGCGAACGCACCAAGGCGCTCAGCGATACGAATGTGTCGCTGTCGCGGGAGATCGACGAACGGCGGCAGACCGAGGAACAGCTAAGAAAGACACAGGCCGAACTGGTTCAGGCAGCCAAACTGGCTGCGCTTGGCCAGATGTCGGCGGCGATCAGCCACGAGTTCAACCAGCCGCTCGCCGCCATTCGGACCTATTCGGACAATGCGCACCGCTTCCTCGACAAGGGCAATACCGGAACGGTTTCAGACAATCTGACGCGGATCAGCGGTCTTGTCGACCGCATGGCCCAGCTCTCCCAGAGCCTGCTTTCGTTCTCGCGCAAACCCGGCACGACGGTCAAGGCGATCCCCATTGCGCCGGTGCTGGATGAGGCGCTTATGCTTGTCCTGCCGAGGGCCCGCAAAGCCGGCGTCAAAGTGGAAACGAAGATCGAGGGCGGTCCACACCGGGTCCTGGGCGGGCAGATCCGTCTGTCGCAGGTCTTTGTGAACCTGATCAACAACGGCATTGATGCGATTGCTGGGGCAGGCACGGAGAACGGTCAGGTGACGCTGACGGTCTGCGAGGACGGCGATGCCGTGGTGGTGCGGGTCGAGGACAACGGTCCCGGCATTCCGCCCGAACGCCGCGACAGCATTTTCGAGCCGTTCTTCACCACCAAGGATGTGGGTGCCGGCATCGGCATCGGCCTGTCGATCGCCAGCAGCATCGTCGCCGATTTCGGCGGCAGCATTGCCGTCGGCGAAAGCGATAGCGGCGGTGCCTGCTTTGCCGTGCGCCTGCGTGCTGCCGACGCATCGGACATTGCAGCGGAGTAGAATGATTTGGGCAGCGGAGTAGAGTGATTTGGACAGCGCCATTCCGACAATACACCTCGTCGATGATGACGACGATCTGCGCCATGCGCTGGCGCAGGGCCTGGAGCTCGAGGGCCTCTCGGTCGGCGTCTACGACAGCGCAGAAAGCGTGCTCGACCATATCGGGCGCGAGGATTATGGCGTCGTGGTCACCGATATCCGGATGCCGGGCGACGACGGCATGACCTTGTTGAAGAAAGTGCTGGCGATCGATGCGACCTATCCCGTCATCCTGATCACCGGACATGGCGATGTGCAACTGGCGGTCGAGGCGATGCGCGGCGGCGCCTATGACTTCATCGAAAAGCCGTTTCCTGTGTCGCGGCTGTCGACCGTTATCGAGCGGGCGCTGGAAAAACGCCGGCTGGTGCTTGAAAACCGCACCCTGCGCAATGAGCTGGACCAACGGCATGACCTGACGCAGCGTCTTGTCGGACGCTCCGGGCAGATCGTTCGGCTGCGTGGCCAGATCGCCGCCGTCGCCGACACGGATGCCGATGTGCTGATCGTCGGCGAGACCGGAGCCGGCAAGGAGGTTGTCGCCCGCGCGCTGCACGACTACGGCCCGCGCGCCGGGGGCAATTTCGTTGCCATCAACTGTGCGGCGCTGCCGGCGGATATTTTCGAATCGGAGCTTTTCGGTCATGAATCCGGAGCCTTCACGGGCGCGCAAAGGCAGCGGATCGGCAAGCTCGAGCACGCCCATGGCGGAACCATCTTCCTGGACGAGATCGAATCGATGCCGCTGGATCTCCAGGCGAAACTGCTTCGCGCCATCGAGCAGCGGACCATCGAGCGGCTCGGCTCCAACAAAATCATCCCGCTGGATGTGCGCTTTGTGGCGGCAACCAAGTTCGACCTGGAGAAGGAAGGTGCAAAGGGCACGTTCCGCTCCGATCTCTATTACCGGCTGAATGTCATCACGCTGACCATTCCGCCGCTGCGTGAGCGCAAGGACGACATCCCGCTGCTGTTCTTTCATCTTGCGCGGGACGCAAGGGCGCGCTACCGCCGCGAGATCCCGGAAATCGACCATCACCTGGAATCGGAACTCATTGCCCATGACTGGCCCGGCAATGTGCGTGAGTTGCGCAACTATGCGGAACGTTTCGTTCTCGGCATGTGGAGCGGTTTCGAACAGGACGCGCCGCGAGCCGAGGGGCAGGACCCGACGCTGGCCGATCGCGTGGCCGCATTCGAAAAGGCCGCCATCGAAGCCGAGCTTGCTCGCCACGGCGGCGCGCTGAAGCCGGTCTATGAGGCCCTCGGCATTTCCCGTAAGGGCCTTTACGACAAGATCAAGCGGCTCGGCATTTCCCACGAGGCCTGACAGCGGCCTTGCATCGGGTAGAACACTACCCAGGCGGGTGGCGGCAATGTGTAGCTAGCTACACACTGGAGGCGCCCGGAATTTCTGCCCATTCCGGATCATCATTTTTAATGCATTGAAATAATTATTAAAAATGAAGCACTCCTGAATTTCTTTCAAACTGGCACGCGGCTTGCTCAGGCAATGGTGACGGAAAACCGTCGACGTGGGAGGAACACAAATCCGAACAGTTGCCGATTTTCGTTCGCCGCATGCGGAGCGTTTTCGCAGGGCGGCAGCAAGCTGACCGGCTCAGCCGGTCCGGGAGAACAGAGCGTGTTTCTTGCGCGCCTCAGGAGGTTAGTCATGAAGAAACTTTTGGGCGCCGTTTCGGCGATTGCATTGATGATGTCCGCGGGCCAGGCCCTGGCGGACTGCGATGATGGCGAGATTGTCATCAAGTTCAGCCATGTGACGGCGGATTCGGGCCATCCGAAGGGCGATGCCGCGCGCGCTATCGCCGAACGCATCAACAAGGACATGAACGGCAAGGCCTGCATGGAAGTCTATCCGAGCTCCACGCTGTTCGACGACGACAAGGTGATGGAAGCGCTGCTTCTGGGCGATGTTCAGGTCGCCGCGCCGTCGCTGTCCAAATTCGAGGCCTATACGAAAAAGTACCGGCTGTTCGACCTGCCGTTCCTGTTCTCGAACATGGAATCGGTCAACCGGTTCACACAGGGTCCGGTCGGGCAGGAGCTTCTCGGTGCGATCGAGGATAAAGGCTATACCGGCCTCGGCTATGTCTATAACGGCCTGAAGCATTTCTCGGCCAACAAGCCGCTCATGCTGCCGACGGATGCCCATGGCCTGAAATTCCGCGTACAGACGTCGGATGTGGCCGTCGCCATGATCGAGGCCATGGATGCCTCGGCACAGAAACTCGCCTTCAAGGAAGTCTATGGCGCGCTCCAGACGGGTGTCGTGGACGGTCAGGAGAACACCTGGTCGAACATCTACAAGCAGAAGTTCTTCGAGGTTCAGGACGGTATCACCGAGACCAACCACCAGCTTCTGACCTATTTGGCCATCACTTCGACGGAGTGGCTGGACAGCTTGCCGCAGGATGTGCGCGAGCAGTTCGTGACCATCTTCGCCGAGGAGGTTACGGCGGCGAACGCCAAGGCCGAGGAGATCAATGAGAAAGCCAAGGAAGGTATTCTCGCCGCCGGTGGCACGATCCGTCAGCTGACACCGGAAGAGCGTCGGGAGTGGGTCGAGACCATGCGTCCGGTCTGGGACCAGTTCGAAGACGACATCGGCAAGGATGTCATCGCTGCCGCGGTTGACGCCAACAGCTGACACCAGCGTCCAAGATTGACTTGAATGAAAGCAATGCCCGCCGTGCGCGGCGGGCATTCGCGCATTTCGCTGCGCTCCAAGGGGAGGGATAAATGGCAGCCTTTTGGCCCTATATCGGCATGGTGGCGATTGTGATCGCGCTCTATTTTGTGGAGCGGGTCCGGCCCGAAGCCGTCACGCGATTCGAGGAGAATGTTCTCGCCACGCTGCTCGCGATGATCACCATCGTGTCGTTCGTCCAGGTCATCGCACGATACGGCTTCAACACCGGTTGGGGCGGAGCGCTCGAATTCACCCGCATCCTGTTTGCCTGGATGATCCTTTTCGGCATGAGCTACGGGATCAAGATCGGCTCGCATCTGGGGGTTGACGCGGTCATTACCCTGCTGCCCCAGCGCGTGTTCCGTGTTGTCGCGGTCATCGGCGCGCTTTGCTGCGTCCTCTACGCGGTGATCCTGATTTCCTCGACATGGCTGAATTTCTTCGGCGCCGACACGAAGGGCGGGGCGGTGTTCTACTGGGAGCGCATGTTCAAGATCGGCATCGGTCTCGACGATCTGCGCTACCCCGTCTGGATGCAGGAGACCTTCGGCCTGCAGGAGCGCGTGCAGCGCTGGATCGCCTATCTCATCCTGCCGATCGGCCTGGCCATCTTCGCCTATCGCAGCCTGCAGGCGATGGTCGATATCTGGCGCGGCGAGCGCAAGATGATTATCGCCAGCCACGAGGCCGAAGAACTGGTGGCCGAAAACAAAGACGTACTGAAGGACTGATCCCATGGACGCAATCATTCTCTTCGTCCTGGTTCTGGGACTTCTCTTCGTCGGCGTGCCGGTCGCGGTATCGCTGGGGCTCTCTTCGATCCTGGTGATCGCATTCTTCTCCGAAGACTCCATGTCTTCGGTGGCGCTGCAACTGTTCACCGCATCGCAGAACTACACGCTGCTCGCCATTCCGTTCTTCGTGCTGGCGTCCGCATTCATGTCCACCGGCGGCGTGGCGCGGCGCATCATCCGCTTCGCCATCGCAACGGTGGGTCATTTCCGCGGCGGCCTGGCCATGGCGAGCGTGCTTGCCTGCATGCTCTTCGCCGCGCTTTCCGGCTCGTCGCCGGCAACGGTGGTCGCCATCGGCACCATCGCCATCGCCGGCATGCGGCAGGTCGGCTACACCAAGGAATTCGCTTCCGGCGTCATCGCCAATGCCGGCACGCTCGGCATCCTCATTCCGCCGTCCATCGTCATGGTCGTCTATTCGGCGGCGACCGACGTGTCGGTCGGGCGCATGTTCCTGGCGGGCGTCATTCCGGGCATCGTCGCCGGCCTGATGCTGATGATCGCCATCTACTTCATGGCGCGGGTCAAGAACCTTCCGGCGGAACCGTGGAAGGGCTTCCTTGAACTCATGGAAGGCGGCAAGGAAGCCGGCTGGGGCCTGTTCCTGATCATCATCATCCTCGGCGGCATCTATGGCGGTGTCTTCACACCGACGGAGGCAGCTGCCGTGGCGGCCGTCTACGCATTCTTCATCGCCCTGTTCATCTATCGCGACATGGGGCCGATGAAAGACACGCCCTGGGTCTCGGATGACGATTCGAAACGAGCACGCGTCGGCTTCAACGGCACGGTCTACGGCGCCGCCTTCTTCTTCGTATGGATGATCCTGTCGTTCTTCGCGACCGCAGAATCCGGCACCGTTACCGTTGCCGGCCGGGCGCAGCTCGGCGTGGTTCTGTCGCTGGTCATCATGACGGCCTATGTCATGTGGCGCGGCCAGGAGGGCATCGCCAAGGTGCCTGCCCATCTTGTCGCCGGCCTGCCGATCTGGGGCCGCAACCTGGCGCTGATGGGCCGCAACATCTTCACGGTCTTCTTCAACGAGGACACGCGCAAGGTGATGGTCGACGCCTCGAAGACGACGATCATGCTGATGTTCATCATCGTCAATGCGCTGCTCTTTGCTCATGTGTTGACCGGCGAACGGATCCCGCAGGCGATCACCGAGGTCATGCTCGATGCCGGCTTTACCTGGTTCACCTTCCTGATCGCGGTCAACGTGTTGCTTCTGATCGGCGGCCAGTTCATGGAGCCGTCCGGGCTGCTGCTGATCGTCGCGCCGGTCGTCTTTCCGATCGCCATCGAACTCGGCGTGGATCCGGTCCATCTCGGCATCATCATGGTGGTGAATATGGAGATCGGCATGATCACGCCGCCGATCGGACTGAATCTGTTCGTGACCTCCGGCATCACAGGCATGAGCCTGATCCAGGTCGTGAAGGCGGCGCTGCCCTTCGTGGCCGTGCTCTTCGTCTTCCTGATCCTGGTGACCTACATACCGGAGCTTTCGACCATGCTGCCCTATGCGCTGATGGGGCCGGAAATCGTCACGCAGTGACCGCGACCGGCGGCGGGTTCAACCGCCGCCGGCTTTTTATTCAAGAAAACTGCCGATGCGTTCGATGGCCGTTTCGATGCGGTCTTCGGACGCGGCGCAGGACAGGCGCACATAACCTTCGCCGAAATCGCCGAAATCAGGGCCGCCGACGAGTGCGACACCGGCCTCCTCAAGCAGCCGCGATGCGAGATCCTTGGCCTTGAAGCCCGTCGCCGAGATATTCGGGAAGACGTAGAAGGCGCCCTTGGGCGTCGCGCACCGCACGTCGGGCAGAGCGTTCAGCAGGTCGGTGACCAGACGGCGCCTGCGGTCGAAGGCTTCCAGCATCGTTTCGACATCGTCCTGCGGGCCGTCAATGGCGGCGATGCCCGCATACTGGCTCGGCGTGTTGACGCAGGACCAGCAATTGACGGCGAGTTTGCGGACCTTGTCGTAGAGATTGGCGCTTTGCGGACCATTCGGCCAGATCGACCAGCCCATGCGCCAACCGGTCATTGCCCAGGTCTTGGACCAGCCGTTGAGCACGATCAGCCGGTCGCGGATCTGCGGATAGGTCAGCAGCGATGTATGTTCCTCGCCGTCATAGGTCATGACGTCGTAGATCTCGTCCGACAGAACCGCCACATGCGGATGGTTCCCAAGACCCTCGACCAGCTTCCCGATCTCGGCTTTCGGTGTGACGCCGCCGGTCGGGTTGGCCGGCGAATTGACGATCAGGAGCCGGGTTTGCGGCGTGATCTTCGAAAGCGTCTCCTCGGCTGAAAAGGCAAAGCCGTTTTCCTCGCGGATCGGCACGGGAACCGCCCTGGCGCCGGTATAGTCGATCATCGAGCGGTAGATGGGAAATCCGGGGTCGGGATAGAGAATCTCGGCGCCCGGTTCGCCGAACATGGTGATCGCCGCGAACATGGTCGGCTTGCCGCCTGGCATGATCATGACATTGTCGGGCGAGACCTCGATGCCGGTGGTCGTCAGCGTGCGGCGCACCACCGCCTCGCGCGTCTCGAGCAGGCCGTTGGCGGGCGTATAGCCGTGATGGCCGTCGCGCAGCGCCTTGATCGCGGCTTCGACAATATGCGACGGGGTTTTGAAATCCGGCTGGCCGATGCCCAGATTGACAATGTCGCGGCCACCGGCCTGCAGCGCCGCGGCGCGCGCGAGAACGGCGAAAGCGTTTTCCTCGCCAATACGGTCAAAGGCTGCGACGGTCTGCATGTATGCACCTCGTGGTTTTCCGGTCCGGCCCTTTCTTGGCGCATCGGGACTGTTATTTCAATGCGATGTATGTGAAGAGGGGCCGGCAAAAAGGAAGGGACACGCCATATGTCCGGCAGCAGCGCAAAATCATCGGCTATCGCGGCGGCGATCATTCTCGTGGTCGTGGCAATCCTGTTCCTTGCCATGCCGAGGATCGTCCTGGCGCTGGGCGATATATCGCCCTGGCTGGGCTATGGCGTTACGGCCCTGTTCATTCTCGGCTTCTTCGCGATTTTCTGGCTGCGCGCGCGCTATCAGCGCCGGCGGGGCGGCCCCTCCGACGCCGGCTGAGCAAACGCGGTCCGATTATCCCGGCTGGTGCGCTGTGGCCTTGGCGGCAGTCAGGCGCGACAGGATGAAGGCGGCGATGCCGCACAGGGCGATGGCCGTTATCATCGGTGTCGCGGTGCCGTCGAAGAAAGGACTTGCAACGGCGATCATCACGCCTCCGGCCACCATCTGCAGCGTTCCGCCGAGCGACGAGGCGAGGCCCGCAATATCGCCATGATTGTCGAGCGCCAGCACCATCGTCGTCGGAATGACCAGGCCGAGGCAGGCATTGGCGCAAAACAGCAGGCCGACGATGACGAACAGCGTCGCATGGCCGGCCAGTGCAATGGCCAGCAGAATGATCGTGAACAGGGCAAAGCCGGCAACGGCGAGCGATACCATCCGGACCATGCCGATGCGTCGGCCGAGACCGGCCGCGGCCTGTGAGGCCGAGAAAAATCCAAGGGCATTGATGGCGAATGCCAGGCTGAAGCCGGTCGGCGAGAGGCCGAACTCGCCGGTATAGACAAAAGAGGCGCTGGCGATGAAGACGAAGAAGATCGCCATGCCGAAGCCGCCGATGAAGGTCAGGCCCATGAATTCCGGATCGGTGAGCAGCGTTTTCGAGCCGCGCAGGAAGCTGCGCGTGTTGAAGACGACCCGGTTCTCGGGCTTCAGCGTTTCGGGCAGCATGAAGCCGGTCAACAGCAGGCTGAACACGGCGGCGACGCACAACAGAATGAAGATCGCGCGCCAGCCGGCAAGCAGGATCACGCCGCTGCCGGCCAGCGGCGCCAGCATCGGCGAAACGCTGATCACAAGCATGATCAGCGCCATCAGGCGCGTCGCCGCGACACCGGTGTGAAGATCACGGATGATGGCGCGCGGAATGACCATGACGACCGCCGCGCCGAGCCCCTGGACGAAACGCGCCACTGTCAGGATCTCGATGTTCGGCGCGAGCGCGCAGCCGATCGAGCCAAGAATGAAAATCCCGAGGCCAAAATAGAGCGGCGGTTTGCGGCCGACCTGGTCGGCAATCGGACCGTAAACGAGCTGTGCCGCGCCGAAGGCGAGAAAGAACACCGTCAGCGTCATCTGCACGGAGGCAACCGTCGAGCCGAGCCCGTCAGCGATCGACGGCAGGGCGGGCAGATACATGTCGATCGACAGTGGACCGACACAGGCCAGGAGGCCGAGGATTACGGCCGAACGCATCATTCCGGCTGACATGGCAATCTCTTTCGGTGTTCGGCGCAGGCATTGGCGCCCTTGGGAAGGTCGCCCTTTTAGACCGATTCCGTCAAAAGCGCCACCAATGGTTGGTATCGCCCGGCAACACTCCTGACAGTGCAGGGTGGTTCAGGGGAGCGAGAGTACCCTTAAGCCTGCAATGCGGCCATCAGAAGAACAAGCCCAAGCACGAGAACAAGAGTCGCGCCGGCGATCTCGATGGCGCCGCCGATCCTTGATGCGGCCGACTCGCTGGAGGCAAACCGCACGGCGGTGTTTTTGGCGACAACCGCCAGCGTCGCGAGAATGGAGACGGTGATCGCGGTGCCGATGGACATGGCCAGGACCGACAGGAAGCCGCCGAGATAAAGGCCGTTGAGGAGCGCGAAAGTCAGGACGATCAAGGCGCCGGAACAGGGCCGCAGGCCAATCGCGACGATCGCCGACCAGGCTTCGCGCAGCTCCAGTTTCTCAGCCTGCAGGAGCGCGGGATCGGGTGCGTGGGAATGGCCGCAGGTCGGGCAGACGCCGTCCGGGCCATGGTCATGGTGATGACGATCGTGGTGATCATGCCCATGATGGTGGTGATGATGATCATGGTGATCGTGCCCATGGTGGTCATGCCGGTGCGCATGGGCATGGGCATGGGCCAGAGCCGGGGCATGGGATGACAGCGGGGTGCCGGCACTCAGGTGAACCTCCCGCGCCACCTTGCGTGCGGCGGGCCGCAGCTTGCGGTAGAGGAGCCAGCCACCAAATCCGGCGATCAGCGCATAGCTTGCGATTTCCAGTGTATGGGTCGCCTCCGTCATGGAAATGCCGGTGCCGCGCAGTGCGAAATAGGTCACGCCGACGATGAGAATAGCGACCGTGCCCTGCATCAATGCCGCCAGGAAAGAGATGACGACGCCGCGACGCAGGGTCTGTTCATTGGCGATTACATAGGAAGAGATGACGGCCTTGCCGTGCCCCGGTCCGGCGGCGTGAAAGACGCCATAGGCGAAGGACAGACCAATAAGCAGCCACAGCTTTTGCGGATCCTCGCGCATGGCCTGAAGCGTGCCCGATAGCGCGCGGTAGAAGGATTGCTGCTGTGTGTTGATCCAGCCGAACCAGGAACCGAATGTGCCGGTCGCCTGGAAACCGGGCTCTGCGGAGCCGATGCCCAGGGACGACTGCGCGAGGGCAGGCGAAACAAGCGGCGCAAGAAGGCACACACACAACGCGGCAAGGGCAGTGAACCGAAAACGGGTTGTCAGCATTTCAGCTCGAGCCGTGTTGCAAAGAACTTGGAAAAATCGTTGCCTGCCGGATCGTTGAAGAAGGCTTCGGTCAGCGATTCCTGATTCTGGGCGAGGATTTCATCCACATCGGGGCGCACCACCGCGCTCTTGCAGCCATTCGTGTTGCCGGCAACCACCAAATCCGAGTCATTGAGGAAGTCGATCGCCGTATACATTGTCGGATCATAGACGCCGAAGCTCGTCGTTCCGTCCAGCGACAGGCCACCCTCGGGCTGCACGGCAAAGAACATCAGGAGTTGACCGTCCCGGAAATCGACATTGATTCCATCCGGCGCGAGGATGCCGATGTCCCTGCCATTGTGGATGATGGATGTGTAGTAGTCGAAATCGGCGAGCGAGGCGTGCACGATCCTGCCGACCTCGGCGAGCTCTTCCGGTTCAAGCTTCAGATTGGCATTGGCATCGAACTCAAGCATGACCGTGGCGGAGAACAGTTCGTCGAACCGCCACACATGCCGCAACTCGCGCACCGTTTCCCGATCGTCGATCATCACTTCCATCCGCGCCTCGGCAAAAACATGCGGATGCGAAAACGCCGCCGACGCTGTCGCGGTCGTAAATGCGCAGGCAAGCCCCAGTCGTTTTATGCTGACACTTCGGATCATCGTCGGTCGGGTTCCCGTTCGGTCTTGCCCCATGCCTGAAGAATTGGGCCGGAATTGGACTGGCGTGACATTTCCGCTTCCGAATCCGTGCGTTGTCACTTTACCGCAATTGCCCACCCATTGGAATCGCAGTCGTTGCTGGTTCCGATATGGCGCTTAACGGTCGCAATATCCACCATATTGCTTGAACCAGACCGCGAGGTAATCGACGAAGGCGCGGACCTTGGCCGGCAGGTAGCGGCGATGCGGGTAGACGGCGTAAATAGCCGCACCATCCGGCACCCGGTCCTCGAACAATGTGACGATCTCACCGCTTTTGAGCAGCGGCCATACGACGAAATCCGGCAGCATGGACACGCCGAGACCGGCACGCACGGCCTTCATGCTGGCAGTCGGGCTGTTGACCTCGATGGGGCCTTTCACGGTGACTGTTTCCGTCGCGTCGTCCTTGCCCCGGAAGTGCCAGTTGTTGAGAGAACGGGCATTGGTGTCCATGATGCAGGGCACGTCGACGAGGTCTGCCGGTTCCTTGAGACCGGGATAGCGTTGCAGGAAGTCCGGGCTGGCGCAGACATAGGCCTTGAAGGGCGCCAGCTTGCGGGCGATCAGGCCGGAATCGGCCAGCCGCGTGATGCGGATGGCGACGTCGAAGCCTTCCTCGACAAGGTCGACAAATCGGTCGTCGGAGGTGATCTCGAGCTTGATCTCGGGATTTTCCATCGCGAAATCGATCATTGACTGACCGATATCGGCATCGGTGAAGGTTCGCGGCGCGGAGACGCGCACCGTGCCTTTCAGGTCGCGGCTCGTTTCGCGCACCAGGTCGGCGAGATTGTCGATCTCCTTCAGGATGTCGGAGGCGGAGCGATAATAGGTGTGTCCGGCTTCGGTGAGCGAGAACTGCCGTGTCGTGCGGTTGAGCAGCAGCGCGCCGAGATCGTCCTCAAGTTCGCGCACATATTTCGAAAGCAGCGCCTTGGAACGGCCGTTCCTGCGCGCCGCCGCGGAGAAGCCCTCCGCTTCCACAACGTCGATGAATGCGCGTATGCGTGTCAGCGTGTCCATGGATCTGTCCCGTTTTCGGACGCCCGGTCGATAATCTTCCTGCCGATGTCGAGCAGCGACCGGTCCGAGCCTTTCGGCCCCATCAGTGAAATTCCGAAGGGCGCGCAGTCGACGGAGGCGACCGGCAAGGTGAGTTGCGGAAATCCCGTCAGGCCCGACAGGCAAAGCAATCGGATAGCGCGCTCGCGGTAATCCTGGATGTCCTCGAACGAGGCGGCGGCGAGCGGTGCGGCGCCTGGAACCGTCGGCATGACGACCAGACCGTCATTGCCGATGAGATCGGCCAGTTCGTCTGTCAGCGCGGTCCGCTTGGCGGTCTCCGAATTGACGGTTTCATCGTCGATCGTGGTGCCGAAGGCGAAGCGTTCCCTGACGCCCGGGCCGAGATTGCGTTCCGCGGCGCTGATCCATGCGCCGTGTGATTCCCAGGCCTCGCGGGCCTGCAGTTTTCGCAGGCACCAGTAGCGTTCCTCGATATCAAGTGCGGTCAGTTGCAATCCGGTTGCGCCACCGACCACGTCCTGGACAAGGCGTAGCGCGTCCGCATAGGCGTTCTGTTCCGTCGTGCCGGCCAGCATGGCCTCCTGTTCCGGAATGCGCAGAAGCCGCGATGCCGTGAAATCCGAGGCGGGCAGCAGCAGTTCGGCAACGGTTATGTACAGATCGGTGTTGCGGGCGAACCAGCCGAATGTGTCGAAGCTCGGTGCGAGGGGCATGGTTCCATCAAGGGAAATCAGCCCATGCGTGGTGCGCAGGCCGACCAGGCCGCAATAGGATGCCGGCGCTCGGATCGATCCGCCGGTATCCGAGCCGGTGGCGATATCGGCAAGGCCGGCTGCAACGGCGGCGACCGATCCCGATGACGAGCCTCCGGTGATCCGTTCAGGCGCGGCCGGATTCACCGGCTGCGGGTAGTGGGCGTTGTGGCCGTTCAGCGAGAAGGCGAACTCGTCCGTCTGGGTCTTGCCGATGAACTGTGCGCCCGCGTCGAGCAGCGTCTGGACTGCGGGAGCCGTGGCGGCGGCGGGCTCGCTTTCATCGCGCCAGTGCGGATTGCCGCGGCCGGTGATGTGTCCGGCAACATCGAATATGTCCTTGACCGCAAGTCTGCAGCCCGCAAGCGGCCCTTCGGACCCGGCAGGTATGGCCGGACCGCCGGTTTCGATAAACGCGTTGAACGGGTCGCTTTGAACGAGATTCATGTCAATTGTCTCAAGATATTGAACCCGGATGCCAAGATCGTTCATTTTTTACAAAAGCGGGCCTTTGTCCATAGTATCTTGGGCAAAAAACCGCTTGATTGTGACAGCGTGACGCCTTATGTCCGCAGCTGCCCAAAGTCGCACGTGCCTGTGGGTGTCCGCCGACCCTCGATAAGGTGAGGAAATCGGTAAGGTACCTGGAATTAACCCCTCCAGTCGGTTTGCCGGCCAACCGTCAAATCGAGGACATCTTGAAGCAACGACGGTGCGGGCCTTTATGGTGTCTGCCGGCTGTCCAAAGGCCGGGGTTACTGCAGAGGCACACCTTCATTGCCGGAAGTGCGGCTGGGTCTCCCAACCAATCCAAGGCAGACAAAGCGGAATTCGCGAACCCTTCGGGTACGCGGTTCCATCGTCGCATCGACCATTCGTTGCGGAACCGGTGTTTCCACCAATCGGCTCCATGGCCAGTGATCGTATGCCCTTTGTCATCCGGAGCAATCCGGGTTGTTGGGAGAAACCGATGACCACTGAACGCATTATCGACTTTCTGAACACGCGACGACCGGACGGGCCTTGCCTCGTCGTCGATCTTGACGTCGTGCGCGACAATTTCACCGCCTTTCGCCGAGCGCTGCCGGACAGCGCGATCTATTACGCCATCAAGGCCAATCCCGCGCCGGAAATCCTGCGCCTGCTCGCTTCGATGGGATCGAATTTCGATGCGGCCTCGATCACCGAGGTCGAGATGGCGCTGGAGGCCGGCGCGACGCCGGAGCGCATTTCCTTCGGCAATACGATCAAGAAGGAGCGGGATATCGCCCGCGCCTTCTCGCTCGGCGTGACGATGTTTGCCGTCGACAGCAAGGAAGAGGTCGAGAAGGTTGCCCGCGCTGCGCCCGGGTCACGCTTCTTCTGCCGTGTGTTGACGGACGGCGAGGGCGCCGAGTGGCCGCTGTCGCGCAAATTCGGCTGTGTGCCGGATATGGCCTGCGATGTGTTGCGCCACGGCCATGCGCTGGGCCTGGAAGCCTTTGGCGTTTCCTTCCATGTCGGCTCGCAGCAGACGGACCTCGATGCCTGGGACAGCGCTCTGGCCGATGCGCGCCGCGTATTCGATGATCTCGCCGAAGACGGGATCGTGCTGCGGATGGTCAATATGGGCGGCGGCTTCCCGACCCGGTACCTGAAGGACGTTCCGGCGGCCGAGGCTTATGGCCAGGCGATCTTCGAGGCGCTTAGCCGGCATTTCGGCAACCGCATCCCGGAGACGATCATCGAACCGGGCAGGGGCATGGTGGGCAATGCCGGCGTCATCAAGGCGGAAGTGGTGCTGGTATCGCGCAAGGCCGACAACGACAATGTGCGGTGGGTCTATCTCGACATCGGCAAGTTCGGCGGTCTCGCCGAGACGATGGACGAAGCCATCCGCTATCCGATCCGTACGGCACGCGACGATGACCGCGCCGAGCCCTGCGTTCTTGCCGGCCCGACCTGCGACAGCGCCGACGTTCTCTATGAGAAGACGCCCTATCCGCTTCCCGTTTCGCTGACCATCGGCGACGAGGTGCTGATCGAAGGCACGGGCGCCTACACGACGACCTATTCGTCCGTCGCGTTCAACGGCTTCGAGCCGCTGCGGAGCTATGTGATCTGATTGTTCTCACGCGGCGCGCCGCGCATTTGTTTGCGCTCACGCATGAGCGGCCCTGTCGGGCCTATGCTCCGCGGGGGCGGCCAATACCGGCGGGTAAACCCGCCGTGGCCGCCGCGCGGTCGCGCTTGCGGTGCTGCGCACCGTAGTCCTTTCCCCTGTACAGCTTGTCATGGGAAAAGAACCCGAAGCCGCAGGCTTCGCAAGGCCGACCGGCCGTCGCCGCTTATGCGGCGCGCCCGCGCAGGCCAGCCGCGCAGCGGCGTGCGGCCGTGAGCGCAAATTAAAAGGACAACTCAGCCCAAATTCTCGTAGTCCGACACCAGCAGGTGAACCGGTGGCACGTCTTCCTCCACGGTGGTGAAGCGGGGGATCGGCATTTCGAAGACATTGTCCGTGCGGTCGTCATTGACCGTGGAGACCTCGCCGATGAGGACGTCGTCGCCTTCACCCCAGAAGGCATGCCAGACGCTCGGCATCAGCGTTACGCTCTCGCCGGGATCGAGCTTGAGATGGCCGCCTGCGGCGAGCGTGCGCATGCGTCCGTCGACCGGAACGCTGACATCGCTGTGCCGGTCGATGGAACCATCCGGCGCCGACTGGAAGAGTTCCAGGACCAGCTTGCCGCCGCCGCGATTGATGATGTCCTCGGCCTTGACGATGTGGCGGTGCATGGGGCTGAGCTGATCCTTGCGGGAGATCATGATCTTTTCCGCATAGAGCATGCCGCTGCCGGATCCGAGATCGGCCGGATCGCCATTGCGGACCGTGAACAGGAACAGGCCGAGTTCGTCGAACTTTCCCTGTCCGTAATCGGTGATGTCCCAGCCCATGCCGCGCTCGACGATCATCGCGGCTTCGGGTGCCCGCATCGCGTCGGGGCTCCAATAGGCAAAGGGCGGCAGCACATAGCCGAAGGAGCGGAAGAACGCGTCGCCGCGCGCAAGGATTTCATTGATCTGAGACCGTTTCATCGTCTTTCCCGCCGCTCGCGGCCAATGATTTGCTCTAGTGAATGCGATTGGTGGATTCGGGGTCGAAGAACACCGCCTTGGCCATGTTGAAAGCCAGCCGCGCCTGCTGGTTCGGCTCGATCTTGGCATCGGCGCGCAGCCGGGCGATGGCTTCCTTGCCGCCGAGCCGCGTGACCGCGAAGGTATCGGAGCCGGCAGGTTCGACGACCTCGATCAGGCAGGACTGCTCGACCACACGGGTCTCGTTCCGGTCGGCGCCTTCCGGATCGGTCAGCGCCTCGGGCCGGATGCCGAAAACGATCTTGCGGCCGGCGTAGTCGGCAAGTGACGCAAGGCCGTTGACCGGCAGTGAAAGGCTCGATCCGTCGGCGGATTCGAGCTCAATGGCGTGGTCCGAACCGTTCTTTGCGACGGTCGCCTCGATCAGGTTCATCGAGGGTGAGCCCATGAAGTCGGCGACGAACATGTTGCTCGGATCGTTGTAGATTTCCGCCGGCGTGCCGAATTGCTGCAGGATGCCGTCCTTGAGAACCGCGATCTTGGTGGCCAGGGTCAGGGCCTCGATCTGGTCGTGGGTGACATACACGATGGTGGTACCCATGCGCTGGTGCAGCCGCTTGATCTCGGTGCGCATGTCGACGCGCAGCTTGGCATCGAGATTGGAGAGCGGTTCGTCGAACAGGAAGACCATCGGATCGCGCACAAGGGCGCGCCCCATGGCGACGCGCTGGCGCTGGCCGCCGGAGAGCTGGCTCGGCTTGCGGTCGAGAAGCTGGCCGATCTGCAGCATGTCGGCGACGTCGCGGATGGCCTTTTCGCGGCTTGCCTTGTCGATGCCGCGGATCTCCATGCCGAAGCTGATGTTTTGCGCGACCGACATGTTCGGATAGAGCGCGTAGGACTGGAAGACCATGGCGATGTCGCGCTTGGATGGATGCAGCCCGGCGACCGAGCGATCGCCGATGCGGATGTCGCCGCTGGTGATGTCCTCGAGGCCGGCGATGGTGTTCAAGAGCGTGGACTTGCCGCAGCCCGAAGGGCCGACCAGCACAAGGAAGCCGCCGTCCTCGATTTCAATGTCGATGCCCTTGAGCACTTCGACACTGCCGTAAGACTTGTGGAGATTTTCGATGGTCAAAGACGCCATGATCTATCCTTTGACTGCGCCGGCCATGAGACCGCGCACAAAATAACGTCCGGAAACAATGTAGACGACGAGGGTCGGCAGCGCCGCCAGAACGGCGCCGGCAAAGTGGACGTTGTATTCCTTCACGCCGGTCGAGGAACTGACCAGATTGTTCAGCGCAACGGTCATCGGCACGGAATCGAAATCGGCGAATGACGAGCCGAACAGGAAGTCGTTCCAGATATTGGTGAACTGCCAGATGATCGTCACCACCGCGATCGGCGCTGAGCTCGGCACCAGTATGCGCCAGAAAATGGTGAAGAATCCGGCCCCGTCGATCTGTGCCGCGCGCACAAGTTCCGTCGGGAAGGCGGCGTAGTAGTTGCGGAAGAAAAGCGTGGTGAAGCCGAGCCCGTAGACCATGTGGACGAGGACGAGACCGCCGGTAGTTCCGGCGATACCGAGGAAGCCAAGGACCCGCGCCATCGGGATCAAGACGATCTGGAACGGGATGAAGCAGGCGAGAAGCAGCATGCCGAAGACGATGCCGTGGCCGCGGAACTGCCATTTGGTCAGCACATAGCCGTTGAGGGCGCCGAGGACCGTCGATATGGCGACGGCCGGTACCACCATCATGATCGAGTTCCAGAAATAGGGCCGCAGGCCCGTCGGTTCGACGCCGATCTGCGCGGTGCTCCAGGCCGAAAGCCACGGGGCGATGGTCCACTGATCCGGCAGGGACAGCATGTCGCCGCCGCGGATTTCCTCCAGCGGCTTGAAGGAGTTGACCAGCATCACGTAGAGCGGCAGCAGGTAGTAGATCACGAAGACGATCAGGACCGTGTAGATCAGCGCCCTGATCAGCCGGCTGCCCTGAATGGCGTTGTCCTGGGAGGGAATGCTCATCGCCGGCCCTCGCTGCGCAATTCGCTGTAGAGATAGGGCACGATGATCGAGAAGATCATGATCAGCATGATAATCGCCGATGATGCGCCGACGCCCATCTGGTTGCGGGTGAAGGTGTAGGAATACATGAAGGTCGCCGGCAGTTCGGTGGCCCGACCCGGTCCGCCGCCGGTCAGCGCGATGACAAGGTCATAGGCCTTGATCGCCAGGTGGGCGAGCACCACGAAGGCCGACAGGAAAACCGGGCGCATCATCGGGATGATGATACGGCGGTAGATCCTCCAGCCCGATGCGCCGTCGATCTGCGCGGCCCTGATGATCTCGTTGTCGACGCCGCGCAGGCCGGCAAGGAACATGGCCATGACGAAGCCGGACGACTGCCAGACAGCGGCGATGACAACCGTGTAGATCGCGAAATGGCGGTTCTTGATCCAGTCGAAATGGAAGCTCTCCCAGCCCCATTGGTGAAGCGTGTGTTCAAGGCCGATGCCGGGATCGAGGAACCACTTCCAGGCGGTGCCCGTCACGATGAAGGACAGCGCCATGGGATAGAGATAGATCGGACGGATGATTCCCTCGGCCCTGATCTTCTGGTCCAGGAGAATGGCGAGCGCCAGGCCGAGCACGGAGCTGATGCCGATATAGAGAATGCCGAAAATGGCAAGATTGGTGAGTGCCGTCTCCCAGTGGCTGAGCCCGAACAGCTTGACGTAGTTCGACAGGCCGATGAATTCGTTCGAGGGCAGCATGCGCGAGTTCGTCGTCGACAGATATCCCGTGTAGACGATGAATCCGTAGACGAAAAACAAGATCAGGAAGAAGCTCGGCGCCAGTACGATGCGCGGCAGCCAGTTTTGAAGACGGTCTCGCATGGAAACAATTTCCGTAAATCAGGATTGGCAGGCAAGCGCCCGCCAATCCTTTCGACGCATCCGTTTATTTGCCGGTCGCGTCCGGGAGAGACCTATTTGGCCGCTTCAACCGCGTTGACGAGTTCCTCGGCAGCGGTTGCCGAATCGTACTCGCCGTTGAAGTGTGCGGTGACGACATCGTACATGGCGTTCTTCACCGAGGCCGGAACGGCATGGCCGTGGGCCATGGATCCGTAGAGCGATCCGCCGGCGCCGGCTTCGGCGAGGTCCTTCATGCCTTTCTTGCCGCAATCGTCAAAATCGGCGTCGGGAACATCCGTGCGTGCCGGAACCGAGCCCTTGACGACATTGAATGCGGACTGGAACGCCGGGTTCATGACCGATGAGGCCATCGCCTTCTGGCTGTCCTTGCCTTCATCGATGTCGAACATGACGAACTGGTCGGAGTTGAAGGTGACCGAGCCTTGCGTTCCCGGGAAACGGATGCAGACGAAATCCTTGCCGGGTACCTGGTCGGCCTTGAGGAATTCGCCCTTGGCCCAGTCGCCCATCATCTGCATGCCGGCTTCGCCGTTGATGACCATGGCGGAAGCCAGGTTCCAGTCGCGTCCCGAGAAGTTGTCATCGACATAGGAGCGCAGCTTGGCCATGCGGTCGAACGCCTCGACCATCTTCGGTCCGCCCAGCGCCTCTTCGTCGAGGTCGATCATGGACGCCTTGTAGAAGTCGTTGCCCAGGCTGAGGACGACGGCATCGAAAATGGTGGCGTCCTGCCAGGCCTGTCCACCATGGGCGAGCGGCGTGATGCCGTTTGCCTTCATGGCGTCGAGAACCGCGACGAGCTCTTCCCAACTGGCCGGCGCCTTGCCGCCCGCTGCATCAAGCGCGGCCTTGTTGATCCAAACCCAGTTGGTCGAATGAACGTTCACCGGCGCTGCGATCCAGTTGCCGTCATGCTTGGAGAAGAACTGCAGAGCCTCGGGGACGACCGTATCCCAGCCTTCAGCAGCCGCGACTTCGTTCAGATTGCCGAGGACGCCCTCATTGGCCCAGTCCTTGATGTCGAAACCGAGCATCTGAACGGCAGTCGGCGCGTTTCCGGCCGTAACGCGGGCGCGCAGTGCGGTCATCGCTGCTTCGCCGCCACCGCCGGCCACCGGCATGTCGGCCCATGTGACGCCCTTGCCTTCGAGATCGTCCTTCAGGACGTTGAGGGCCGCTGCTTCGCCGCCCGATGTCCACCAGTGAAGCACTTCAACTTCTTCGGCGACGGCGGTGCCCATCATTGCTGCAAGAACCGCGGCGGATGCGGTTACCTTGAGTGCATGTATACGTTTCATTTTTTCCTCCCATGCGACTAAATCAGAAGCTATTTATAACGTTATAAATACGGTATATGTCAATCCGGAAATTGATTTTTCCGAAAAACCAAATTAAATTAAATAGATGGAATAATTTTGGAAAAACAAGAAAACAATATTTAAAACGTTGCAATAATGATAAGGTCCGAGAGACCAAGGGAGCAATCGCTTATGAACCGGGAAGTTCAGCAGATCAGTCGCGCCCGGCAGACGAGCAAGCGGCCGACCCTCAAGACGGTGGCCGAGGCGGCGGGACTGGCGGTCACCACGGTGTCGCGGGCTTTGTCGGACGACCCGAAGATCGCCCTGGACACGCGCAGGCGGGTCGCCGAAATCGCCGAGCGGATCGGTTATGTTCCCGACAGGGCAGCCCAGCGCTTACGCACCGGGAAGACCAGGGTCATCAGCCTGATCCTCGATCCGCATGACGAATTGCTGGTGTTCGGCAACTCACTGATCGGCGGCCTGACCCGCGCGATCCGGGGCACGAGCTACCATCTGACGATCACGCCGGCATTCGAGGACGATCCGAAGGCGCCTATCGACCACATCGTCAAGAACAATCTTGCTGACGGCGTGGTGATCTCGCGGACAAGTCCTTTCGATCAGCGGGTCCGCTTCCTGATCGAGAACGATTTTCATTTCGTCTCGCACGGCCGCACGGAGTTCAGCCACAGCCATTCCTTTGTCGATTTCGACAATGAGGAGTTCGCCTATCTCGCGGCGACGCGGCTGGCGGAAAAGGGCTGCCGCAAGATCTGCATGATCAAGCCGCCGGACCGTTTCACCTTCAGCCAGCACATGCAGTACGGGCTGATGCGTGCGGTGCGCAAGATGGGTCTCGACTATGTCATCCCCGAAGAGGTTTCGCTGATCAGCCCGATGGACGAGATCAACGCGTGGGCAAGCGGGCTGGCGACCCGGGATGACGCGCCCGACGGTTTCGTGTGTCCGGGTGAGGCCTCCTATCTTGCCGTCATGAGCGCCTTCCGCTCGGCCGGCAAGCTGCGCGGCGACGCCTATGAGGTCGTGGTCAAATCAAGCTCGCAGATCCTGAGTCAGATCGATCCGACCATCGACCGGATTTTCGAGGATATCGAGGAGGCCGGATATCTGATGGGCAGGCAGCTTCTGCAACTGCTGGCGGGCGCCGACAGGCCCGGACAGACCATCCAGCGGCCTGTCGCCGACTTTTATCATTCCTGATCGCGGCACCTGCCTGAAAACGTGTGCCGGTCAGTCAACCGGCCGAAAAATCGCCACCGTCCTGAAGCCCAAGCTGGCGCTTGACCGCATCGATGTCACCCAGAACCCACAATTCGGTTATCTGCCGTCCGTCGGTTGTGAAGAATGCGGCGCCGGCCCAGGTGATTTTCGCGCCGGTCTGCGGCACGCCGTAAAATGTTCCGCCGTGGGTCCCGACAAATTCCATGCGTGCGACCGCCCGGTGACCTTCCGTCACGATCTCCTGAATGTTGCAGACAAAGTCCGGCAGCGAACCGCGCACGGCACGCAGATAGTCGATGAAACCTTCAGGCCCGTTGCGTTCGGAACCGAGGGAGCCGCGAAAGACGAAATCCTTGTGCAGGATCTGCCGCGCGACGTCCTCGTCGCCGGTGTTCCAGACCTCGTGGTAAAATCGCTCTATGAGCTGGGCGGGTGTTGTGTTCATCGCCGGTCCTCCGCGTTCAGGCCGTCAGGTCTATGATACCGCAATCGCCGCTTTCCGTACCAAAAGCGAGTTGCACGCCCTTGTCGTTCCACTGCATTGAACTGACTGCGCCTTTGCCGCTGCGCCGCAGCGTGGCTTCCTTCCCCTCCGGAAAGCTTGCGGCAAGGATGGTGCCGTCGCCATAGCCGATGGCAACGACATCATCGGTCGGGTGGCAGGCGACACAGGTGACGGCTTCGTCGCGCTTGCCGAGCTGGAGGGGCGCCTTTCCCATCGGCCCGTCCTTGCCCGAGAACGGCCAGACGACCGCGGCCGGCGCGCCGGAGGAGGCAAGCCATTTGCCCCTGGCGCTCCAGCTCAGCGATTTGACCTTGGAAGGGTAGCCGGACATGCGCATGTGTTTGCCGTCGCTGAGACGCCAGCCATGCAGCGCATTCTCCTGCATGCTTGAGACGACATAGTTGCCATCGGGCGAAAAGATCACCTGGGTGTGTGCGCCCTTCCAGTCCAGATCCACCGCCGGTGCCTGGATGCCGGCCCAGTGAAGCGAAACGCCATTGTAGCGCGTCGCGGCGATGCGCAGGCCCTTCGGCGCGAAGGCGAGCCCCTCGACCGTGCGCTCTTCCTGAAACTCTGACAGGGTTCCATCGGCTTTGCGCACAATTGTGGAGCGACCCGTTGAAAACGCCACCGCGTCCTGCGGCCCGGCGGCGATGCAGTTGATCCACTTGCCGGCATTGTCCGCCAGGATCTCACTGCCGCCGTCGGACGTCGTGCGGACGATCTTGCCGTCCTCGCCGCCGGTCAGCAGTGACCGGCCCTGCCAGTCGCGGGTTGCGCACAACAGCCCGTCATGAATGTCTGCGGATTTGCCGCCGTGATCGAGCCAGTGCAGGGAGCCGTCGGCAAGCGCGAAGAACGGAACCGCGCCAATAAAGTTTGCGGCGACACAGTGACCGTCGAGGTGGAGCGGAGCGATGGTCGGCATCGAAACTTTACGCCTGGCAGGCTTCAAATGTGCGCTTGAGCTTTTCGTGGTCGAGATCGCGGCCGATGAACACGATGCGGCTTTCACGTTTCTCGTCCGGTTTCCACGCACGCTGATGGTCCCCTTCCACGAGCATGTGGATGCCCTGGACGATATAGCGCTCGTCGTCTTCGTCGAAGGCGATGATCCCCTTGAGCCGAAGAATGTTCGGTCCGTCGATCTGCGTCGTCTTCTGGATCCACGGAAAGAACAGGTCCGGCTTGAGCGGGCCGGCCCTCAGGGAAACCGACTGGATCGTTGCATCATGAATATCGGCCGGCGCGTGGTGATGGTGGTGGTGATCATGATCATGATCGTGATCGTGATCGCAGTCCGGGCCGCAAACGTGATCCGGATGATCGTGATCGAGGAAATGCGGGTCGTTGTCGAGTGCGCGCTGCAGATCGAAGGCGCCGCGATCGAGCACGTCATCCAGGCCGATCCCGGCGCGCTCGGTACGATGGATGCGCGCTGACGGATTGATCGCCCGGATCGCCTGTTCGCGCTCGCGCAGCTCGTCTTCGCCGACAAGGTCCGTCTTGTTGAGGAGCACGACATCAGCGAAGGCGATCTGGTCTTCGGCCTCCCGGCTGTCCTTGAGCCGCAGCGGCAGGTGCTTGGCATCGACCAGCGCGACGACTGCATCCAGCCGGGTCTTCTGGCGCACGTCGTCATCCATGAAGAAGGTCTGGGCGACGGGCGCCGGATCGGCAAGCCCGGTTGTCTCCACCACGATCGCGTCGAAACGGCCGGGGCGCCGCATCAGTCCCTCGACGACCCGTATAAGGTCGCCGCGCACCGTGCAGCACACGCAGCCATTGTTCATCTCGTAGATTTCTTCGTCCGATTCGACGATCAGGTCATTATCGATACCGATCTCGCCGAACTCATTGACGATCACCGCGTAGCGCTTGCCGTGGTCTTCGGAAAGGATGCGGTTCAACAAGGTCGTCTTGCCGGATCCAAGATAACCGGTCAACACGGTAACGGGTATGGGATTGTAGGCCTCGCTCATGGGCGGCTCCTGTGGTCTGATCCCGCATATAGGCCAAATGGTCACGACCGCCTAGTCACAAGCCGTTTAGCGCAGCCGGCCGGTGTCGAATCTGTGGACATCCTCCAGCAGTTCGACGAGGCCGCGGGCGCTGTGGGCGATCAGGGCGCGACCCTTGTCCGCCGTCGCCGCAAGCGCATTGCCGGTGGCGCCCGCCGGATTCAGGTCCGCCATTTTCCAGCCGAAAGCATGTGGGCCATAGGCGCGCAAATGCGTTGCGGAATGCTCCATCGTCTCCTGGAAAGAGTCGAAATCGGCGGCGCGCGCGATATCGACAAGGTCCGGATGCAGCGCCAGCATGACGGACGTCTCGATTTCGCCGGCATGAATGCCGATCGCCTTTTCGCGGGCGGTCACGATGCCCTCCGGAACGCCGAAGCGCGTCCAGCTCGTCGCCACGGCCAGCATGTTGAAGCGAACCCGGGCCTCGGTGGCGACGATCGTCATCAGCGGGGCATTTCCGCCATGGGCGTTGAGCATCACGAGCTTGCGGACACCGGACCGGTGCAGCATTTCGGCGGTGCCGATCCATCGCTCCACCGCCTCCTGCCAGCCCAGGCTGCGCGTTCCGGGGCTGTCCATGTGTTCGATCGAATAGCCGACAGGCTCGGTGGGCAAAAACGTCACCGGAAGGTGAGGCGGCAGTGCCCCGGCAACGGCGTCGGCTATGCCGTCGGCAATGATGGTATCGGTCTCGAAGGGCAGATGCGGGCCGTGTTGTTCATGAGCGCCGAGCGGTAGAACAGCGATCCAATCGTGCCGTTCCTGCGGATCGAGATCCTGGTCGTTTTCATCCCAATTTCGCGCTGGGAACACCATGCGGTGAAACTCCTGGCGCGCCGCATCTGTCATTGCAGAAGCGGCGCGTGATTGCGTCCGCGACAGGTAGCAGCCTGAAAAACACTGTGCAACGCCTTTGCCGGCATGGCGTGCTACGCCATTGGCCGGGCACCGCCTTGATGCTGCGTCGCCGGCCGCCGGTTTACCGGATTGAATCCGCAGATGGGCCTTTGCCGGACGCACTGAAGAGAGGCCGGGCCACGAATCGAAGCAAGCGGATTCGAAAACTGCCGACGGATTTTGAAATAGTGCCGTCTGGCGTTATAATTTAGTTGCCCGACTATGGCTCAAGAGCTCGGGCGGATAGGGAGGCCGCTATGGCCAAGAAGAATAAATCCAGTGAAGACAAGAAAAACAATGAGGAAAAGGTTGAACTTTTCTCCCAATTGTCTGCTTCAGCTCGATACTCGCGCACATTATTATCGCGCCAACTTCTTTCTTGTGGTCTTTATGCCGGTCAAGATGCCGTAATACTTGCTCTTGACGCCAATGACGGGCTTTCGCTCTCGGCAATTGCAGAACAACTTGGCGTTCGGGCTCCGACGATGACCAAAACGATTAACCGGCTTGCCGCTCAGGGATTTGTCGACAAAAGAGAATCCGAAACCGATGCACGATTGTCGCACGTCTATCTGACCGAAGCCGGTCATGATGCCGTGAAATCGGTTCGCAAGGCGATCAGGAAGTCGCAGAAGATTGCGCTGCAGGAACTCAGCGTGAAAGACGTCAAGTCGCTGATGCGATTGCTGAAGAAGGTCGAACATAACATCGCCTCGGCTCTGGGCTGAGCGCGACCGGTTCGTCCCTTTAAAAAATTTAGTTTTCGTTTAAAACGGTCCGACAAACAAACGGTCAGAGCCGTGCCGTGTCGCGGCCGGGTGCCAGATTTGCTCTAGGGGTATTGATTGGGCCAGAAGGTCAAACTCTCGACGATCGCCGATTCACTTGGCCTTTCGACGGCGACGGTCTCCCTTGCGCTGCGCGACAGCCCGCTTGTCGCGGATGCGACGCGCGAGAAAATCAAGGAACAGGCACAGACCCTCGGCTATATCTACAACCGGCGCGCGGCCAGCCTGCGCACATCGCGCTCTGGCATCATCGGCGTCGTGGTCCACGACATCATGAACCCGTTCTATGCCGAAATCCTGCGTGCCATCGAAGGCGAGCTCGACCGCAACCGGCAGACCTTCATCTTGTCGAACCACTATGATTCAGTCGAGAAGCAGCGCAACTTCATCGAGACCCTTTTGCAGCTTGGCGGCGACGGCGTGATCATGTCTCCGGCGATCGGCACGCCGAAACGCGATATCGCGCTTGCCGAGGAAAACGGTATGCCGGCAATCCTGATCGCGCGCTCGGTCGACGAGGTCGATGTGCCGATCTACCGGGGCGATGATGCCTATGGGATCGCGCTGGCGACCAACCACCTGATCGGTCTTGGTCACAGCTGCATCGCGATGGTCGGCGGCACCGATCAGACCTCCACCGGGCGGCACCGTTATCAGGGCTACGTCAATGCCTTGCAGAAGGCCAATATCGAGGTCGATCCCGACCTGCGCATACCCGGGCCGCGCACGAAGCAAGCCGGGTTCGAGGCGGCCGTCAATTTCCTGTCGCTGCCCCAGAAGCCGACCGCGGCCGTATGCTGGAACGACCTCGTCGCCATCGGGCTGATGAACGGAATTGCCCGGGCCGGCCTTGTGCCGGGCAAGGATATTTCGGTCACCGGCTATGATGACCTGGAGGAAGCATCCATCGCGACGCCTTCGCTGACCACGGTCTGGAACGGGCAGGCGGAGGTCGGGCGGATGGCCGCCCGCGCGCTTCTCGACAAGCTCAACGGATCCTCCGACGCGGACGGTCTGCATCTTATCCGGCCGGAAATGCGCATCCGCCAGTCCACGTCGCCCTTGAAACAGGCCTGACTGCCGAAGTCACTCCGGATCAGCCGCGTTTCTTCCATGCATATTCGCGCGCGGCGTCACCGAAAGCCTTCAACAGCCTGTAGGATGCGTGATCGGACTGCGCCCAGTATTCGGGATGCCATTGGACGCCGAGGGCAAAGGCCTTGGCACCGTCCACCGAAACGGCCTCGATAACGCCGTCTTCGGTCCGCGCCTCGATAGTCAGACCGGGCGCGATCTGCCCGATCGCCTGCCGGTGCAGCGAATTCACCTGCGCGGTTTCCTCCTGGAGTATGTCGAAAAGGCAGCTTTCCCTTTCGACCGCGATTTCCTGGCGGATGCCGAAACGAATATCGGGATCGTCATGTTCCGGCCGCCGGTGATCCAGATTTCCGGGCGTTTCCTGGATTTCGGTCGCAAGCGTTCCGCCGAGCGCGACATTAAGCTCCTGGATGCCGCGGCAGATGGCGAGAAGCGGAATGCCCTTTTCGATTGTTCGCCGGATCAGCGGCAGGCTCGTCGCATCGCGGTCCGCATCGTAGGGCCCGTTCTCCGGCGTCGGTTCCTGACCATAGAGTTCCGGGCCGACATTGCTGCGGGCGCCGCTGATCATGACGCCGTCGACGCGATCGAGGATCTCGTCGATCTCGGTATAGCCGGACAGGTCGCGTCCAAGAGCCGGTACGATCAGCGGTATGACGTCCGCGGCCTTGAAGGCGGCTGATGCATACTGGGACGGGCTGGCATGCCAGACATATCCATCCATTTCTCTGGTATCGGCAGGGATCGCGACAATGGCGCTGCGCATTTCAGCCTCCGGATCGGTTGCTCGGCTGCGGGCTATTTAGCGTATGCGCACGATCTTGCAACCGCCGATTTACGGCACATGTAACAAGTGCGGGGCGCTGTATGCGGCGTACGCCGATGTGCGCTTTCGCAGGCTTTGAAATATTGTTCCGTTGGTTGAAAATACCCATGCGATTCATTTGCATGAACATGAACAAGGTGTAGTCTGATTCGCGGCCCAGCTTCCGACAAACCGGCCTTTCGAAAATCCCAGAGGAGGACAAGCATGAACCGTCGCTCATTCATCAGGAGGGCGGGTGTGGCAGGCACGGGCGCAGCGGCGTCGGTGGCATTGGCGGCACCGGCGGTGGCGCAGTCCCTGCCGAACATCACATGGCAGCTTTCGTCCGGCTATCCGAAGCTGCTGGACACGATTTACGGCACAGCGGAAGTGTTTGCCGAATCCGTTCGTGAGCTGACCGACGGAAAATTCGATATCAAGGTCTTTCCGGACGGCGAACTGGTGAATGCGCTTGACGGCCTCGACGCGGTTCAGGAAGGCAAGATCGATATTGCAAGCACCGCCTCCAACTATTTCTGGGAGAAGGATCCGGCTTTCGCATTCGGAACGGGTGTGCCTTTCGGCCTGAACCAGAGGATGATGAACGCCTGGCTCTATGAGGGCGGAGGCCTTGATCTGCTCAACAAATTCTACAGCAAGTTCAACATTATCGGATTTCCCGCCGGCAATACCGGTGCCCAGATGGGCGGTTGGTTCCGCAGGGAAATCAATACGCTGGACGATATGCAGGGGATCAAGTTCCGGATCGGCGGCTTCGGTGGCGAGATCGTCAGGAAGATCGGCGTGAATCCCGTCAGCCTGCCGGCCGAGCGCATTTACGGGGCGATGGAAAACGGCACGGTCGATGCCGCTGAGTTCGTCGGCCCCTATGACGACGACAAGCTGGGCCTCAACCGCGTGGCAAAGTACTATTACTATCCGGGATGGTGGGAAGGCGGCGTGACCGTCATGAACCTGATCAATCTCGAAAAGTGGAACGCGCTGCCCAAAAGCTATCAGGCCGCGATCCGCTCGGCGTCAGCGCTTGCCAATTCGGTCATGATGGCCCGCTACGACACGCTCAATCCGCCTATTCTGCGCGAGCTCGTGCAGTTCGGAACAGTCCTGCGGCCCTATTCCAGCGACATCATGCTGGCCTGCTTCAACGCCGCAAAGGAAACCTATACCGAGCTTTCGGAGGACAATGAGGATTTCAAGGCGCTACACGATTCCTATATGAGCTACCGCGGCGAGGCCTATCTGTGGTTCCAGATCTCTGAATATGCCCAGGACACGTTCCTGATGCTGCAGCAAAGAGCGGGGCGCCTGTAACGGTCCCGGTCACGCCGGTGCGAAAGATGTGCCGTGGTTTCGGTGCGTTCGGCCAGTTTTGGCGGTATCGAAACCGGTTACGGATATGTGCAGTGCACAATCGAATTCATTTGACGCGGTGCGAAGCAAACCCAAAATAAGTGTTGCGCCGCAAGGGCGCATAACAGTGCCGGCCTTCCTGGCTGAGCCGCGGAGGACTGGATGACGCTGCACGATGTCTCGCTCAATGACAAGTTCGACCTGGAGAAAGACCGGATCTTCCTGACCGGTACGCAGGCGATTGTCAGGCTGCTTCTAATGCAGAAAGAGCGGGACCGGCGGGCCGGGCTGAACACGGCAGGCTTCGTGTCGGGTTACCGCGGCTCACCGCTGGGCGGGCTTGATCAGCAGCTTTTCAGCGCCGGATCCCTGCTTCAATCGAATGACATCGTCTTTCAACCCGGCCTCAATGAGGAAATGGCGGCGACCGCCTGCTGGGGAACGCAGCAGCCCGGTCTTTACGGCGCGGGCAAATATGACGGCGTGTTCTCGGTCTGGTACGGCAAGGGCCCGGGCGTGGACCGTTCCGGCGATGTCTTTCGTCACGCCAACCTTGCGGGCAGTTCGAAACATGGCGGCGTGCTGGCGCTCATGGGCGACGACCACACGGCGGAATCCTCGACAAACGCCCATCAGACGGAGTTCGCATTTGTCGATACGATGATACCGATCCTCAATCCGGCCGGTGTCCAGGAAATCATCGACTACGGTCTCTACGGTTTCGCCCTGTCACGTTTTGCCGGTACCTGGGCCGCGCTCAAATGCGTGAAGGACAATGTTGAATCGACCGGATCGGTCGAGGCCGGCCTTGAGCGCCTGAATATTGTCTTTCCGGAGTTCGACATGCCGCCCGGCGGGCTCAATATCCGCCCCGGGGAGTTGGACATGCTCGGCCAGGAGGCGCGTCTTCACGATTACAAGCGCGATGCGGTAAGCGCCTTCATCCGGGCCAACGGGCTGAACCGGATCGTCTGGAGCGGTGGCGCCAATGCCAGGATCGGGATCATCAGCGTCGGCAAGAGCTATCTGGATGTGCGCCAGAGCCTTTCGGACCTCGGCATCGACGAAGCGCAGGCCGACCGCCTTGGCCTCCGGCTGATGAAGATCGCCGCGCCATGGCCGCTCGGTCATGAGGATTTCCGCGCCTTCGCCGAAGGTCTCGAGATGGTCATCGTGGTCGAAGAGAAGCGCTCGCTGATCGAAGCGCAACTGCGCGAAGAGCTCTATGGCACCGCGCATCAGCCGATGGTCGTCGGCAAGCGCGACGAGACGGGCGGCTGGCTGTTCCCGGTAAAGGGCGCGCTTGATCCGAACGACATCTCGGTTGCTGTCGGCGAACGCATTCTGCGGACAATCGGTCATTCGGAGGAAATCGACAACCGCGTCAAGCGCATCCGGCAGGCGCAGGCCATGCTCTCCGACATCACCGATATCGCGGTGCGCACACCCTATTTCTGTTCGGGCTGCCCGCACAACAGCTCAACCAACGTTCCCGATGGATCGAGCGCCGCGGCCGGCATTGGCTGTCATTTCATGGCGATATGGATGGACCGCGATACGCGCGGCTTCACGCAAATGGGCGGCGAGGGCGCCCAGTGGGTCGGTCAGCAGCCTTTCACCGAGACAAAGCACATTTTCCAGAATCTCGGCGATGGCACCTATAACCATTCCGGCATTCTGGCGCTGCGTTTCGCGATCGCCTCCGGCGCCAACATGACCTACAAGATCCTGTTCAACGACGCCGTTGCGATGACCGGCGGACAGCATCTGGACGGCGGGTTGACCGTCGACGCCATCGCGCGGCAGGTGCGGGCCGAAGGTGTGGAGCGGATCGCGATCGTCTCCGACGAGCCGGACAAATATCCGAGCGGCATGGAGTGGCCGGCACGCGCCACGTTCCACCATCGCTCGCAAATGGACGCCGTGCAGCGCGAGTTGCGGGAAATCAAGGGCGTCACAGTGCTTCTCTATGACCAGACCTGCGCGGCCGAGAAAAGACGCCGGCGCAAACGCGGCACCTATCCGGATCCCGACAAGCGGGTCTTCATCAACGAACAGGTTTGCGAGGGCTGCGGCGATTGCGGCGTGCAGTCGAACTGCGTTTCGGTTCAGCCGGTGGAAACCGAATTCGGCCGCAAGCGGCGCATCGACCAGTCGAGCTGCAACAAGGACTTCTCCTGCGTTGACGGGTTCTGCCCGTCTTTCGTGACCGTACACGGCGCGAAGATCAGGAAGGCCGGCGGAACCGTTCTGACCGGCGATCCGCTTGACGGCGTGCCGCAGGCGCCCGTCGCCCTGCCGGCGGACGGATGGGCCTGCGTGATCACCGGTGTCGGGGGCACCGGCGTCGTCACGATTGGCGCGATCCTGGGAATGGCCGCGCATCTGGAGGGCAAGGGCTGCGGCATGATCGACATGGCGGGGCTCGCGCAGAAGGGCGGCGCGGTGCTGTCCCATGTCCGCATAGCGGCCCGTCCCGACGACATCGCGGCGATCCGCGTACCGGCCGGTAAGGCGGATCTGGTGCTTGGATGCGATCTGGTGGTTTCCGGATCGCAAAAGGTCCTGGCGTCGGTGAGTGAAGGCAAAACACTGTTTGTCGCCAATACGGCCGAGGTCATGCCGGGCGACTTCACCAGGGACGCCGATTTCTCGCTGCCGATCGAGCGGCTGAAACGGGCAATCGTCAAGGCGGCGGGAGACGACCGGACCGTTTATTTCGACGGTACGGGAGCGGCAACGCGCCTGTTCGGCAATGCCATTGCGGCGAACATGTTCATGCTGGGCATGGCCTGTCAGAGGGGCGGGCTGCCGGTGTCGCCGGAGGCCGTGGAACGCGCCATCGCGCTCAACGGTCAGGCGAAAGAGATGAACATCGCTGCCTTCCGGTGGGGGCGCCGGGCGGCGCATGAGCCCGAAGCCGTTCGCGACCTGATGGCGGCGACGCGCGAACCCGATCCGGTGCGGCAAATCTCGCGGTCTTTGGACGAGATGGTCGAGCGCCGGACCGAAATTCTGACCGAGTACCAGAGCCGCCGCTATGCGCGCCGGTTCGGCAATCGCATTGATCGGGTGAGGCAGGCCGAAGAGAAAGTGACAGGCAAGCCCGGCGCCTTGACCGAAGCGGCGGCGCGGAACCTGTTCAAGCTTATGGCGATCAAGGACGAGTACGAGGTGGCGCGGCTCTACAGCAACGGCGCTTTCCTGGCCGAGTTGAAGAACCAGTTCGAGAGCTGGGACCGGCTGGAGTTTCACCTCGCGCCGCCCATGCTGACCGGACGCGATGAGGGAGGCCGTCCGCGCAAACGGCAATATGGCGCCTGGATGATGCGGCTTTTTTCCGTGCTGGCGTCGCTGCGGCGGCTGCGCGGTACCCCGCTTGACGTGTTCTCCTACCAGGCCGAGCGGCGCAACGAAAAGCGGCTCCTGCGCGAGTACGAAGCCCTGCTCGACGAAGTTATCGATACGCTGTCGGGCGATCGGGTGGAGGCCGGCGTCGCGCTGTTGAGCTACCCGCAGAAGATCCGCGGCTACGGGCATGTCAAGGACGCCAGCATAGGGCAGGCCGAGGCCGAGCGGGAGGTCCTGAAGCAGGCGTTTGTGGACGGCAACGCCAAGATTCCGCAAGCGGCTGAATAGTCCGGCCACCGGGCAAGCGATTGTACAATTAGGCGATCCACGATCCGGCTGGGGCGGAATATCTGTGTTTTCCAATGCTTCCGGTGTTGCGCAAAGCAACTTATGTGCGCGTTACATTCGTTCACAAGGCTCAATCCGCAAAATGAGAATCTAAATTTGCGGTTGTGCAAAAAAGTCTCAGAAAATAGTGTCTGCCACGTGAATTAATCGGCGGATACCGAAGCTGTGACTGGAGCGGTTGTTTGAATTTTGAGAGTTCGGATACCCATATTCACAATGGCGATTCGCTCAGGTTGAGCGGAACCTGCAGGCGCGTGGAAGACCTGACGGATCAGATCAGGGAGGAAATGCTCGCCGTCTTTGAAGGGCAGTATGACTGTGTGAACAGACGGCAGTTCTGGAACGACCTGTCCGAGAAGACCCACGTTATTCTGGTTCGGGACCAGGACAACAGGGTGCGCGGATTTTCCACCGCGGTGGTCTGGCACCATATCCACAACGATCAACCGATCAGAATCCTGTTTTCCGGAGATACAGCGGTAGATTCCAACGCACAGGGTCACATGGCATTGCCGATCACCTGGATGAGATTTGCCGGGACAATCCGTTCAGAGGCGCCTGAGACAAAACTCTATTGGCTGCTGACGACAAAAGGTTATCGAACTTACCGTTTCATGCCGCTGTTTTTCCGGGATTTCTGGCCTCATTGGGAGCGCGCATGCCAGCAATCGGAGTATGAACGGCTTGGAGATGCGATCGGACAACGCTTTTTCAAAGAAAATTACCATTCCGATAGCGGGCTGATTGTATATGGCGGTTCAAATTATACGGTTAAGTCCGAGCCGTATGCGATTCCGGCCAAGGACTTGAAGAGGCCGGATGTCCGGTATTTTCTCAAGCGGAACGGCAATTACGAATTCGGCGACGAACTGTTGTGCCTGGGTTTGCTGGACCAGCGGAATATCAGGACAGGTTTAAGGCGATACTTTACGGCCGGACTGCAGCGGGACTTGCCTTGATATGCTGGATCTTCACCCTGAAGATGAATTTTTTCAATATCTTAAAGCGGGTTCAGCGCCGCCGGGATTTGATGTCTATCCGGTTTTCAGAAAGCTGCAGGGCCGTTATCCGGTCTGGAAAAGTCCATGGGGAGATTGGTATGTTTCCAGCTACGAAGCCGTTTGTCATGTCCTTATGAACCGCGATTTCCTGCAATCGCCTCCGGCGGAGCGCGGCGCGGGCAGCTTTGTTCACGAACAGACCAGAGACCTGGCGCGCGATTTCGATAAATGGCTGTTGTTTTCAAACCCGCCTCAGCACGCGGAACTGCGGCGCGCATTTTCACGCGCCGTAAAAGGACGCTCTTTGAAGCGTCTCAAACCGGTCATTGAAGATGTTTGCGGCAAGATCGTCCCGGACAGCGATTTCGGCTCATGTGAATTCGTCGACTCGGTTGCGAGGGTCTTGCCGGTCGCGGTGGTCAGCCGGATATTGTGCTTTCCAGAAGAAGATCAGCAGCGCATATCCGATTGGTCAGACTGCATTCGGCGCGGATTCGATGTCGGACTCGACAGCCTAAGTCATGAAGATGTGGCTGCCCTTGAGGAAATGATGACGTATTTCCGTGATCTCGTGAAAAGCCCGACCTGGCGGCGCGTTTCAGCGCAATCAGGGCTGGATGAATTGGCGGAGACATTCGACAGCAAGACAGCGGCGTCAAATCTTGCCATGCTTGCGTTTGTCGGCCACGAAACAACCGTGCATCTATTGGGGTCCATGCTTCTGTCGCTATCGGAATATTACGATGCGTGGCAGCAGCTGAAATCCCACCCGGAGCTGGTCAAAAACGCCGTGATTGAGGCGCTGCGTCATCAAAGTCCGGTTCAAAAGATCTGCAGGACAGCTGTCAGGCCGATTGAGTTGGCGGGCATGCGGATCCCTGAAGGGGAAATGATCGTGTTGTTGTTGGGTGCGGCCAACCGGGATCCGGCCCGCTTTCCCAACCCTGACCGGTTTGACGTGACTCGGCGCGACAACAGGCATGTGGCGTTTGGGATTGGCCTGCACCGTTGCCTGGGGGATAATCTGGCTGTCCTGGAGGCCGAGACGCTGCTGTCGACCCTTCTGCAGCGCTGGAAATCTTTCAAGGTCAAGCCGTCGAGTATCAGCTGGCACGACAACAGTTCATTACGGGGGCTGGATCGATTGTGCGTCGAGTGGACCGCGTGAGCCGGGCCGTCGGCAAAAAAACGGATTCCAATATCAGGCAGAATGTCGGTGACCATCGCGTGAAAATACCACCCCTAACGGTTTCATTTTCGGATGAGGTCGCGGATCCGTCGCAAGCGGTCGTCAGCTTCAAATTCGGTAACGGGCAACGCAAAAACGTCCGTTTCTCGAGTAATGGCACGCCCCTTCGCAGATCCGGCGATGCACTTTTCTGCCTTGGCTTGCTGCCAGCCGTCGAGCTGGGTGCGGAACTGATCGTAAAGAGTGCAGTTGATCCTCAACTTCTTGCAAACGCAGAAAAAATCCAAAAACTGATATGTTCGTGGAATCCGAATAGCAGGCCCGTTGCAATTCAGGCTGACACCGAATCCCGCTCATATCCTTCAGGCAGGTGCCGCGGTGTTTTCTATTCAGGAGGAATCGATTCTTCATACTCCCTGGCGACGGAAATCGACCGGCTGGAAAAGATCGTCACGATCATAGGTGCCAATAGCTCAAGGCCGGATTCCCCATCGTCCGAAAGATTGCGGCAAACAGCCATCGGCGTGTCGCAGCGGTTTGGGCTCGACCCGATAATTATCGAAACCGATATTCGAGACGTCTCGGATCGTTTGATTGGCTGGGTGGAGTATCACGGTGCATTGCTGTCGGCCGTCAGGCACCTGCTAAGCGATGAAATCGAGGAGCAGTTGATCGCTGCTTCAGGCGACGAAAACTCGTATTTGCGCCCCTGGGGCTCGCATCCGTTGCTAGACCCTCTTTTCGGCACGTCCGGAGCGAAGATTCTGCACCATGGTCTTGTTGCCCGGGCGGCCAAATTTGAAAGGCTGCTTGACGCACCTGTGCTGCTGCAGCATCTGCAGGTATGCGATCGATCTGAAGCCGGGAGTTGCGGCAGGTGTGACAAATGCACCTTCGTCCTGTTTGCGCTCGACGTTTTTCAGGTCCGCGATGTGCCGTCCGTATTTGCCGGCCACCGTCCCGATCGCCGACGGATAAATATCTCCGGACCATCTTCGGAATCTGACTGGTTAAGCCTGCGCGACGCAGCTTTGCAGAGGAACCGGCGGGCGGATCTGGTCGAAGCGATCGAGAAGGCTGCTTCGAAGCATCAAATCAACTGGGCTTGGAAACATGCCCTGCATATCTACACACTTCATAAAGCCTATAAGCAGTTTAAGAGACGCCGACGATATCTGGCGGATTCTCGGGGTCCGGAAGGCCAAACTGGGCCATAACGGGGGTTATTTGGTCCCATGCATCGTCGGATGCAGTTTTGCTGACCCGCCGGCTCCCCTTTTCTCAAGCCTTCTTTAATGCTTTTCCGATACGTCTGATTGCATCTTCAAGGATGTGATCTATGGGCGGTAGACAGCACGAGCAAATACCGACAGACGTCTATCTGTCGTTCGTCCGGTCGCTTTACGGCAACCGGATGACGCTTCGTGCCGGCATGATTTCTCACGTGCTCACATGCGGCCTGATTTATTTCAAGGTCCAGGATCCGGTCTATCTGGCATTCGGCGGCATAATCTTTGCCCTCTGGTTCATCCGCGCGATGTCGATGCGATGGTTCGACAAGGTGGAATTCGCCGATACCGACCGGGATCTCATCAGTAAATGGGAATGGCGCTATATTGCCGGGTCAGGCCTGGTCACGCTGACTTTGGGTCTGATGAACGGATATGCGTTCCTGGTCTCGCAGGACACGTTCGCCCAACTCGCCGCGCTGTCCGTTACGATCGGCACCATGGTTTCCGTCGTCGGCCGCAATTTCGGCTCGAAAACCAATGTCGACATCATCTCGCTTGCAGCCTGCCTGCCGATCATGATCGGTCTGCTGTTTGCCGGCAGCATCTACATGGCCATTCTCGGTTTCATGGTCATTCCGCTGATCGTGACCACGCGGGCCATGGCCAACGGCGTTCGCGAGTTCCTTTATGAAAATGTCCTGAGCCGCCGGGAAATCGCCATCATCGCCGACCGCTTCAACGCGGCGCTGAACAACATGCCGCACGGCCTTTTCATGCTCGATGAAGACGGCCGCATTGTCGTGGCCAACAAGAAGGCTGCGGAGCTGCTCTCTGCGCCTGAGCGGGACTCGCTGCGCAACCACTCCCTGATGGCCGTATTGCGTTACGGGGTCCGCAGGGGTGTCATCACGTCCGGGCGGGCAAAGATCATCGAGCGTCAGCTCAAGTCCCTGATCGCCGGCGAAGAATCGCGCGCTCTCGTCTATTTTTCGGAAGAGCTGTATCTCGAATTCAGCGCCAAGCGGCGGATGGGCAACGGTGTTGTCCTGATTTTCGAAGACGTGACCGCCCGTATCAAGGCCGAGGAGAAAATCGTCCACATGGCCCGCTACGACAGCCTGACAGGCCTGTCCAACCGCGGTTATTTTTCGGAGATCGTCGAGACCGCTGTTCGCAATATGGGCGATGACGAGAAGTTTGCATTGGCCGTGATCGATCTCGACGATTTCAAACATGTCAACGACACCAATGGCCATATGACCGGCGACCGGCTCCTCTGCGCCATATCGGCACGGCTTTCCGGCCTGGCGAATGAACGCATGACGCTGTCGCGGTTCGGCGGCGACGAGTTCGTGATCTTCATTCGCGACGTTCGCGACGCAGCCGATGTCGACAAGACCATGTCGGAACTTTTCGAATCCCTGCGCGGCAACTACCTGATCAACGGCAACAAGCTGTTTGTCAGCCTCAGCGCCGGCGTCGTCATCGGGTCGAAGGCCGAATTCAGGCTCGACGATCTTCAGATCAAGGCCGACCTTGCGCTCTATGAAACCAAGCATCATGACAAGAACAGCTGGGTCATCTTCGCCGAGGAGATGGACGAGAAATACACGCGCCGCCAGAAACTCAAGGCAGCGTTGCGCGATGCAGTGCGCGAAAAGTCCTTTACCGTGGTCTACCAGCCGATGTTCACGGCGGACACCGTTCAGGTGGTCTGCTGCGAGGCGCTATCGCGCTGGTATCACCCGGAGTTCGGCGCCGTCTCGCCAGCCGTCTATATTCCCCTGGCCGAGGAAATGGGCATTGTCGGCGAACTTACCCGCCATATGCTGACGGTCGCCTGCCGCGACTGTGCCAGCTGGCCGAACGGGTCCGCGGTGTCGGTCAATCTTTCCGCCAACGATCTTCGCAACAAGGAAATCGTGTCGATGGTCACGGACGCGCTCGACGCAGCCGGGCTAGACGCCAAGCAGTTGCAGGTCGAGGTCACCGAAAGCGCGTTTGTCCAGGATGCGGCGAAGGCAAAGTCGATCCTGGAAGAATTGCGCGCCAAGGGCGTCACAGTTGCCATCGATGATTTCGGCACGGGCTATTCGAGCCTGAGCTACCTGCATCTCCTGCCGCTCAACAAGGTGAAGATCGACCGCTCCTTTGTCTCCGACATCGCCAATGACGAGCGTACGCTGAAGCTGCTCAAAGGCGTTGTGCACCTGTCGCGCGAATTGGGGCTCGAGATCGTCGTTGAGGGCGTCGAGACCGAGGAGCAGCTTGAACTCATCCGCTCCACCGGAAGCGCCGACCTGATTCAGGGCTTCATCTTCGGCATGCCGATGCCCAGCAGCGGCATTGTAGAGCTGACGTCCAGCCGCAAGCCGAAAGCCGCCCGCGCGGCCGCGCCCAAGACCAAAAGAGCCGGCACAGGCGGCTGAAGTCCATCGCGCTGAGGCTCACGCAAGATTCCCCTGACAACCGACCCGTGAGCAAGGTGCGCAGCACTGCAGACTTGATTGCTGGGGAAAGCGCTACCTCCCGCCTATCCCATCCAACTCGAAACCGTTTGAGCACCGGGGTTTGCCCCTAACGCGACACAGGGATTGCACGGGCCTGTCCGCAGGCAGCGCCGCAGACGTGGTTGAGCACGGCTGATCGGGACTTCAGGATAACCGCAACGAAACGCCCTGCCGGCCGTCAGCGACCGCAATGCCATGCCGGCGGCGGCCGCGTCGGGCGAAAGCGCGGGCCGTCAAGCCTTGCGGATTTGGGAAACGGTGGAAAAGGCCGTGTTGTGTCAGGTGCTGTGCTTGGCCAAGGACATCGATGCCGCCGGCACCACCCTGTGCGCGGCAACGAGAAACAGGATGCTTGCAACCGGCGGGAGCGTCATGCTGCACAACAGGGCATATTTGAGTGACGTTCCGTCGTCGATGCCGGCGCCGAAGGAGGCGAACAGGTCGCTCAATACGCCGATGATCGCGGGAACCGCGCCATAGGCGATCAGCGAGGATGCGAACATCATCAGGGCCACGGCTGTCGCCCGCACGCTCTGTTTCGAAACCGTGTGCATGCAGGCCATTGCCGGGCCGAAGCCGGTTCCGGCCAGGAAGAAGGCGCCGAACAGCCCGTAATAGGCGACCTGCACATTGTGCCCGATCAGCACCGCCATGAACGGAACGACCGCCAGGCTGCAGGAAAGCGCCGACCACCAGAACTCCCAGCGCGCGTCGCGCGCGACAAGCTTGTTGACGATAAAGCCGCCAGCGAAGGTTCCGATGATCAGGCCAAATCCCAGGAAAGCGCCGCCGGAGCGGGAGAACTCTTCGATGGTGACGCCATAGGAACGCTGGAAGAATGCCGGTATCCACGTCGCCAGACCGGCAAGCGTGAACAGGAGCGGTATGGCGACCAGAAGCAACTGGATCTCACGGCGTTTCAGCATGGAAACGACGTCCTGGCTCCATACGACATTGGAGGCAGCGGCGGTGGCGGAACGGACCTCGCGCGGATCCCTGAGCATGACAAGCAAGAGGACAAGGGGCAGCAAGCCGAATGCGCCGAAAACGATGAAAGTCATGCGCCAGCCGACCATTTCGAGAACAATCCCGCCGACGATAAGGCCGATGAGCGTTCCGATGGTGCCGATACCGGTGAACAGCGAGATCATGAAAGCGCGGTTGCGGGCCGGCGTCACGTCGGAAATCAGCGACTGTGCGGATGGCACGCAGCCGGCTTCGCCGGTGCCGACCATCATGCGGCTGACAAACATCTGGAGGAAGCTGTAGGACATGCCGCAGGCGGCGGTGGCCGCGCTCCAGACAGTCAGTGCGATGGCAATGAGATGCACGCGGTTCCAGCGGTCGGCGATGCGCCCTGCGACCAGTCCCAGCCCCGCATAGCACACCGCGAAGGCGAGGCCGCCAAGCAGTCCCATCTGGCTGTCGGAAAGACCAAGGTCGGCCTTTACGGGTTCCACCATGAGGGCAAAAAGAACCCGGTCCATCTGGTTGACCAGATTGATGATGCCAAGCAGAACGACAACGACAAGCAGATTTTGACCAGCTTTTGATCCGGCTCTGTTATCGGGCATTGCCTCCGACCTTCGGTTTGCCCCACGCAATACGGGTTGCCGGTCACACTATCCTACGCAGGTTAATTTTGATTTATCGCGCGATCAGCCCGGCGCTTGACGATGGGAGAGCAGCGTTAGGCGCCGCGGAAGAGGGCCTGAACCCGCCCTGGTTGTGGCTGCATGCGGCGCGATTCTCGATTCCGCCCGGGTCTTGTGGCCTCGGCACCGGCGCTGACATCGGATTTTCAATCCGGATGCGGATGCTATCGCCGGGATTCAGCGCTTTTCGCTGTGTGTGAAACGGCGCTCGCGCCCGGCCTTTGAGGCGGGTATCGGCCTGGCATTGCGGGCCGAATACAACCTCGCGGGGAATGCCGCTCAATCGGATTCTGTTAACCTTAATATCACCTTAATGGGTTTCGTGGTGCGATTTACCTTTAACATGTTGAATTGTTGCATTAGTGTTAACTCAACATTAACCATCGTGTCAGGGGCGGACGATGACACAAACAGTAGGTGCGGTGTCGGCGTACACGACGAAACTCCTAAAACTTCTGGATAGAGTTGAGTATCGTCGTATCGACAATCTCGAGGACATGGAGGATGTCGCGCGGCTTAGGCGCAAGGCCTATATCGACGCCGATATCCTTCCCGTTGAAGGTGAAATGCTCATCGATGAGCTCGACTTCGACCCCCAGGCATATGTGTTCGGCGTCTATTACGATGAGCAGCTTGTCAGCACGGTGCGTATTCATCACGTCACGCCGGCGCATCGCGTCAGCTCCACCCGCAAGATATTCCCGGAAGCGGTTGACGCATTTCTCGATGCCGGAATGACGCTGATCGATCCGGTGCGTCTGGCGGCGGACCCGGACCTGCTGGAGGAACTTCCGGCGATTCCCTATCTGACGCTGCGTATCGCGACCATGGCGACCGACTACTTCAAGGTCGATCAGTGCCTGTCGCTCGTTAAGCCGCAGCATGCGGCATTCTACCGCCGGGTTTTCAGATCCAAGCAGATCGTCGCGCCGACGTCGAATTGCGATGACTACAAGATCGACCTGACGCTGCTTGCGGCGCATGTGCCGGTGGAACTCCCGAAGGTCTATCGCCGGTTTCCCTTCTTCCGCTCGCAGCCATTCGAGCAGCGCATGATGTTCGCGCCGCCGGAGGAGCTAAGCACGATGCCGCTCACCATCCGGCCGACAGCGCGTTACATTCAGGCCGCCTGATCCGGGACGGCTCCTGGCGGGCCGTATTCTCAGCGGATTGCATAGGTGAGGGACGGTTTGTCGGATATGAGTGCGGCAATCCGACCCTAATGCGCCGTCATCCCCGGTTCGACTTGCCCTGCAGCGCAGCATTGTGTATTCGAAGCTGCGAATGTCTTTTCGCCAGCCTGCGAACGCTGCTCCAGGCTCGGCTAGCAATGGAATTGAAGACAGGGGTTGTCCGTGTTTCGTCCCGGACACAGCCGGCTTGGCAGGGGAGAATCTTAATGGCCGAACAGAACACCGGACCCGTCGAGACGGGTGCCGAAATGGATTATTCGGAACACGAAAAAACCTACAATATGTTCCTGTCGCTTGCCAAATACGGCACGCTGGCCTGTATCGTTATCCTGATTGCCATGGCCGTCGGCTTCTTCACGGCAGCCGGTTTCATCACCGCCACCCTCGTTGCAATCATCCTTTTCGCCATCGGATTCTACCTGCTCAAGTAGGGTTCGTCCGGCCCGCGCCAACCGCCTCGCCGTCGTGGCGCGGTCACGGCTGTTCCCGGTGCGCTTCCAGTCCAGAGGAGTGAAGAGTGGCTAGTACCGTTTTCATCGCAAAAGAATCCGATTCCGACGAAACCCGCGTCGCCGCATCGGTCGATTCCGTCAAGAAGATGACTGCGCTCGGTCTCAATGTCGTCGTGCAGAAAGGCGCCGGCGCCGGCTCCAAGGTTCCCGACGAGGCCTTTGCGGAAGCAGGCGCGAAACTCGGCACGGCAACCGGTGCGAAAACGGCCGATGTCGTTCTGAGAGTGCGGCGACCCACGGATGCGGAGATCAAGGGTTACAAGAAGGGTGCGGTGGTCATTGCCATTATGGACCCTTACGGAAACGAGAAGGCCCTGGCGGCACTGGCGAAGGCGGGGCTGACCTGTTTTGCCATGGAGCTGATGCCGCGCATCACCCGCGCGCAGGTCATGGATGTTCTTTCCTCGCAGGCGAACCTTGCCGGCTACCAGGCGGTTATCGACGCTTCCCATGAATTCGAACGCGCCATGCCGATGATGATGACGGCGGCGGGCACGGTCCCGGCGGCGAAGGTCTTCGTGATGGGAGCCGGTGTTGCCGGACTGCAGGCCATTGCCACCGCGCGGCGCCTCGGCGCCGTTGTCTCTGCGACGGATGTGCGGCCGGCTGCCAAGGAGCAGGTCGCATCGCTCGGCGCCAAGTTCATCGCCGTTGAGGACGATGAATTCAAGGCGGCTGAAACGGCCGGCGGTTATGCCAAGGAAATGTCCAAGGAATACCAGGCGAAACAGGCCGAACTCGTCGCTGACCACATTTCCAAACAGGACATCGTGATCACCACGGCGCTTATTCCGGGGCGTCCCGCGCCCAAGCTGGTGAGCAAGGCGATGCTCAAGACGATGAAGCCCGGTTCCATCTGCGTCGATCTCGCGGTGGAGCGCGGCGGCAATGTCGAAGGCGCGAAGGCCGGCGAGATTGCCGATGTCGAGGGCGTGCGCGTGATCGGCTACAACAATGTGGCCGGAAGGATCGCCGCGAGCGCGTCGCAGCTTTATGCAAAGAACCTTCTTTCCTTCCTTGAGACGCTGATCAACAAGGACGAAAAGACGCTCGCGATCGATCCTGAGGACGAACTCGTCAAAGCCACCATGCTGACCCATGATGGCAAGGTTGTGCACCCGAATTTCGGCGGTGCCGATGATGCAAAGGGAGATGCATAATGGCAAATTCCGCAGTCGACAAAGCGCTGGACAATCTGGAATCCGCCGCGGAAGCCGTCCGCCAGGCGGTGACGGACATGCCGGCGGTCGCCGATGCGGCCGGCGCAGCCGCACACGGGGCGAGCGGCGGTGCGATCGATCCGTTCATCTTCCGCTTCGCGATCTTCGTGCTGGCGATCTTCGTCGGATACTATGTCGTGTGGTCGGTGACGCCGGCGCTTCACACACCACTGATGGCCGTCACCAACGCCATCTCCTCGGTGATCGTGGTCGGCGCGCTGCTCGCCGTGGGGATTTCGGCGAGCGGGCTGGCGACCGGCTTCGGTTTCATCGCGCTGGTGCTCGCCTCGGTGAATATCTTCGGCGGCTTCCTCGTCACGCAGCGCATGCTCGCCATGTACAAGAAAAAAGAGAAGTGAGGGGCTGATTGATGTCTGAGAGTTTCGCGGCCTTCCTCTATCTTGTTTCGGGCGTTCTGTTCATTCTTGCCCTGAGGGGGCTTTCGCACCCGACGACAAGCCGGCGCGGCAATGTGTACGGCATGGTCGGTATGGGCATCGCCATCCTGACGACGCTGGCGCTGACGACCCCGTCGGCCGGCGGTATCGGCCTTATCATCATCGGCATTGCGGCCGGTGGCGGCGTCGGCGCCTATGTGGCGCGCCGTATCCCGATGACCGCGATGCCGCAGCTTGTCGCGGCCTTCCACTCGCTTGTCGGCCTTGCCGCGGTGCTTGTCGCTGCGGCGGCGCTTTACGCGCCGACCTCCTTCGGCATCGGTGAGATCGGCGATATCCACGCACAGGCATTGATCGAAATGTCGATCGGTGTCGCCATCGGCGCCATCACCTTTACCGGATCGATCATCGCCTTTTTGAAACTGGACGGACGCATGTCCGGCAAGCCGATCCTTCTGCCGATGCGCCACGCCGTCAATGCCGGGATCGGCATCGCCATCGTCGTGCTGGTGGCGGTTCTCGTGGTCAGCGAGAGCACCTTCGTGTTCTGGCTGATCGTGATCCTGTCGCTGCTGCTCGGCGTTCTGATCATCATTCCCATCGGCGGCGCCGACATGCCGGTCGTCGTGTCGATGCTCAACTCCTATTCGGGCTGGGCCGCGGCCGGTATCGGCTTCACGGTGGGCAATCTGGCGCTGATCATCACCGGCGCGCTGGTCGGCTCGTCCGGTGCGATCCTGTCCTACATCATGTGCAAGGGCATGAACCGTTCCTTCATTTCCGTGATCCTTGGCGGTTTCGGCGGTGAGACGGCGGCTGCCGGCGACGATGACATGGACCGGTCGGTGAAGCTGGGTTCGGCCGAGGATGCAGCCTTCCTGATGCAGAACGCATCGAAGGTCATCATCGTGCCGGGTTACGGCATGGCCGTTGCGCAGGCGCAGCATGCGCTGCGCGAGCTGGCAGACCTGCTGAAGGAAAACGATGTCGAGGTCAAATACGCCATCCACCCGGTTGCGGGCCGTATGCCCGGTCACATGAACGTGCTTCTTGCGGAGGCCAATGTGCCCTATGACGAGGTTTTCGAGCTGGAGGACATCAACTCCGAGTTCGCACAGGCCGATGTGGCCTATGTCATCGGCGCCAATGACGTGACCAATCCGGCGGCGCGGGACGATCCGTCCTCGCCGATCTATGGCATGCCGATCCTGGATGTGGACAAGGCCAAGACTTGCCTCTTCGTCAAGCGCTCGCTCGGCTCCGGCTATGCCGGTATCGACAACACGCTGTTCTACAAGGACGGCACGATGATGCTGCTGGGCGATGCCAAGAAGATGACCGAGGACATCGTCAAGTCGATCGACTGATCCCGAAAATAAAAACCCGCCGGACCGGCGGGTTTTTTGTATTCCAAGTTCCGTCAGATCGGCTCTATCCGCGAACGCGGGCGAGGCCGTCCTTGGCCGGCTGGTATTTCGGGTCCAGCTGGGCGGCTCGGGCATAGGCGTTCCTGGCCTTGCCTGTCTCGCCGCGCTGCTCATAGATCAGGCCCTGATTGACCCAGGCCTCGGCGATGTTCTTGTCGAGCTGCAATGCCTTGTTGATGTCGGTGAAGGCGTTTTCCTGGTCACCGAGCGCCAGATAGGACAGGCCGCGATTGTTGTAGGGCAGCGGGGCGCTGGGCGACAGCGATATGGATTTCGAGAAATCCTCGATCGCCTGTTTGTGCTGGCCGCGCTTCTGGTAGATCAGGCCGCGATTGTTGTAGGCCCTCGGATCGGTCGTATCCAGATTGATGGCGCGGTTGTAGTCGTTGAAGGCGTTGTTCGCCTGGCCGGCCTCGCGGTACATGTTGCCGCGACCGATATAGGCAACGTCATAGCGCGGGTTGATCTGCAGCGCCTTGTTGTAGTCGTTGGAGGCGGCGGCCAGATCGCCCATGCCGCGATAGATCAGCGCCCGGTTGGCATAGGCCTGGTAGAAATTCGGATTGAGCCTGATCGCGGTGTTGAAGTCCTTCAGCGCATCCTGAAATTCGCCGGCGCGGCCATAGGCGCTGCCGCGAACATTGTAGGCTTCCGCGTCGTTCGGGTTGTTGGCGATGACCTGGGTGAGCGAGGCGATATTGCCCTCGGCGCCCTGCGCCCGGTCGATGCTGATGACGTTTTCGGGGTTGGTCGCCTGGCAGGCGGTCAGCGCGAGGGCCGATACCGCAATCGCCATGATTGCGGGTATTTGCCTGATGCCGGTGCCTGCGGTGTTGTTTGCTGTCACCCGTCTGTCCCTCGTCTGCCCCGTGCGGTTTGCCTGATTCACAGCTGCTCTGTTGCGGGCGCTACAGTGTCAAAAGACCACAAATAAAGGCGGTGGCGAATAAATCGCCCCGCCCAACAAAACGCACAAATTGCGTTTGAATAATGGCAGATCTAGCGGCCGCCGCGGCCGACCAGAAGGCCTTCGCGCTGCGCACGCTTGCGTGCCAGCTTGCGGACACGGCGAACGGCCTCAGCCTTTTCGCGGGCGCGCTTCTGAGACGGCTTCTCATAGAAATCGCGCATCTTCATTTCGCGGAAAATGCCTTCGCGCTGCATCTTCTTCTTCAGCGCACGGAGCGCCTGGTCTACGTTGTTGTCGCGGACAAGTACCTGCACTTGATCCCGTTCCTTTCGATCTGGTGTTAAGCCGGCGCATCTGTTTTTCGATATTGCGTCGGCAAATACATTCCGGTTCGCGAAAATCCTCGGACTTCGCGGCTGGTAGGCTCGTAACAGAATTCGCATTTCAAGTCCAGAGACCGGTGTCCGATTTGATTATTTTCGTGCAGACACGCCGGCGCATAAGTTAAATGGTCACCAAAGCCTAAAAGCAATCGCTGGTCGGATAGCGCGGCGTTCTGCGTCGCAATGAAACAATTGCGGCCTGCCGAAATCTGCCATTAGGGAAGCCGATTTCGTCCGTTCAAACGGGAGCCAGTCATACGCATGCGGAAGTATTCGATTTTCGCCGTCGCCCGCGAGGCCATGCGCGGCCACAAGGGGTGGCCGCAGCAGTGGACGTCTCCGGAACCGAAAAAACAGTATGACGTGATCATCGTCGGCGCCGGCGGTCATGGCCTGGGCACCGCCTACTACCTTGCCAGTCAGCACGGCATCACCAATGTGGCGGTGGTCGAGAAGGGCTGGCTCGGCGGCGGCAATACCGGCCGCAACACGACGATCATCCGATCGAACTATCTCTATGACGAAAGCGCGGCGCTCTACAATCACGCCATGAAGATGTGGGACGGGCTGAGCCAGGAGCTCAACTACAACATCATGTATTCGGCGCGCGGCGTCATGATGCTGGCCCACAATGTGCACGACGTCCAGGGTGCGCAGCGCCATATCCACGCCAACCGCCTGAACGGCGTGCAGAATGAATGGCTGACGCCCGAGCAGGCCAAGGAATACTGCCCGCCGCTTAACATTTCCAGGACGGCGCGCTACCCGGTGATGGGCGCGGCGCTGCAGCGCTGCGGCGGCAATGCCCGCCACGACGCCGTCGCCTGGGGCTATGCGCGCGGCGCCGCCGACCGCGGTGTCGATATCATCCAGAACTGCGCGGTCACGGGCATCAGGCGCGCCGCCAACGGCGCCGTCGAGGGTGTCGAGACGACCCGTGGTTTCATCGGGGCGAAGAAGGTCGGCGTTGTTGCGGCCGGTCACAGCACGGTGCTGATGGACATGGCGGGCGTGCGCATGCCGCTCGAAAGCTATCCGCTTCAGGCGCTGGTGTCCGAGCCGGTCAAGCCGGTCTTCCCATGTGTCGTCATGTCCAACACGGTGCATGCCTATATTTCCCAGTCGGACAAGGGTGAACTGGTGATCGGTGCGGGAACCGACCAGTACACCTCCTATTCGCAGACCGGCGGCCTGCATATCCTGACCCACACGCTTGACGCCATCTGCGAGATGTTCCCGATCTTCTCGCGCATGAAGATGCTGCGGTCCTGGGGCGGCATTGTCGATGTGACGCCCGACCGCTCGCCCATCCTCGCCAGGACACCGGTACCGGGGCTCTACGTCAATTGCGGCTGGGGCACGGGCGGCTTCAAGGCGACACCGGGATCGGCCCATGTCTTTGCTCACACGATTGCCAATGATGCGCCGCACCCGATCAACGCGCCGTTCACGCTCGAGCGCTTCCGCACGGGCCGCCTGATCGACGAAGCCGCCGCGGCGGCCGTTGCCCACTGATTGTCCGGGATCTGAAAATTATGCTGCTGATCTATTGTCCCTATTGCAAAGAAGAGCGCCCGGAGATCGAGTTCCGCCATGCGGGCGAGGCGCATATCGCCCGCCCGACCGATATCAAGGCGATTTCCGACGAGGATTTCGAAGGCTTCTTCTTCATCCGGTCCAACCCGAAAGGCATCGCCTTCGAGCGCTGGCGGCATGTGCATGGATGCGGACGGTTCTTCAACGCGGTGCGCGACACGGTCTCGGACAAGATCATCATGACCTATGAGGCCGGCAAACCGCGTCCTTCCGACGAGGAAATACAGGCCAGACTGAAGGAACTGGCCCTATGAGCGGCGCGAATCGCATTGCCGGCGCCGGCCGGCTGACACCCGCCAAGACCGTGCGCTTCACCTTCGATGGCGACATCTATACCGGCCTTGAGGGCGATACGCTGGCCTCCGCGCTGATCGCCAATGGCGTTCACCTGATGGGCCGCTCATTCAAATATCATCGTCCGCGCGGTGTGCTCGGCGCCGGCTCGGAAGAGCCGAACGCCTTGATGGGGATCGAACGCGACAAGGCGCGCAAACAGCCCAATGTGCGGGCCACGGTCCAGGAGGTCTTCGAGGGCATGACGGCGGTGTCGCAGAACCGCTGGCCGTCGCTCGGCTTCGATGTCGGCGCGGTCAATGACCTGTTGTCGCCATTCTTCGCCGCCGGTTTCTACTACAAGACATTCATGTGGCCGAAGGCGGCCTGGCAGAAACTCTACGAGCCGGTGATCCGCGCTGCCGCGGGGCTTGGCGTGTCGCCGGACGAGGCGGACACGGATCACTATACCAGCCGCTATATCCACTGCGACGTGCTGGTCATCGGCGGCGGCGTGTCCGGGCTTTCGGCGGCGCTTGCCGCCGCGCGGACCGGCGCCAGCGTCATTATCTGCGACGAACAGGCGCATGCGGGCGGTGCGTTCGCCTATGAGGCTGGCGTCACCATGAATGGCGAGCCCGGCTTTGACTGGGCGGTCGCCGCCGCGAACGAACTCGCCGCAATGGACAATGTCCGCGTGCTGACCCGCACCACCGCCTTCGGCTACTACGCGCAGAATTTCGTCGGTCTTGCCGAGCGGGTGACCGATCACCTGGCCGATCCGGAGCCGCAGCAGCCGCGCGAGCGGCTCTGGCAGGTGCGCGCGAAAAAGGTGATTCTTGCGACCGGCGCCATCGAGCGGCACATGGTCTTCGCCAACAATGACCGGCCGGGCATCATGCTGTCATCTGCGGCGCGCAAATTTCTCAACCATTACGGCGTTGCCGTCGGCACCAAGGTCGGCGTCTATACGGCAAATGATTCAGCCTATGAGACAGCCTTCGACCTCAAGCGCGCAGGCGTTTCCGTCGAGGCCATTGTCGATTGCCGCGACCATCCGGGCGAGGGCCTTTTGGAAAGGGCCGCCGATCTCAACATCGAGGTGCTGACCGATCACTCGGTCATCAACACCTCCGGCGCACGTCGTATCTCGGCGATGACGGTCAAGCGCAATCGCGGCGGCGCGGGCCGTTCGATTGCGGTCGACGCGCTGATCATGTCGGCGGGCTGGACGCCGTCGGTGCACATGTTCTCGCAATCGCGCGGCAAGGTTGCCTGGGACGCCGACACGCAGCGCTACCTGCCCGGCGAATATGCACAGGACTGCACAAGCGTCGGCGCCTGCAACGGCACGGACGACCTGCAGGCCACCATCGACGAAGCGGTCGCGGCCGGTCTCGCCGCCGGAAAGGCAACAGGCGGCAAACGCGCGGCGAAGCCGAAGCTTGCCGGCTCCGGCGCCGGAAACTGGTCGGGCGGCATGGCCGGCAGCGCCGCCGGCGCGGGGCCGGATACGACGGTCAAGGCGTTTGTCGATTTTCAGAACGATGTGACGGCCAAGGACATCCGTCTCGCGGTGCGCGAGGGCATGCATTCCATCGAGCATGTCAAGCGCTTCACCACCAACGGCATGGCTTCCGACCAGGGAAAGACGTCCAACATCCACGGCCTGGCGATTGCCGCCGAGGCGCTCGGGCGGGACATGCCCGAAGTGGGCCTTACCACCTTCCGGCCGCCCTATACGCCCGTAACCTTCGGCTCGATCGTCAATCACGGGCGCGGCAAGCTGTTCGACCCGGCGCGCAAGACCCCGATGCACGGCTGGGAAGAAGAACACGGCGCCGTCTTCGAGGATGTCGGCCAGTGGAAGCGCGCCTGGTACTATCCGCGCGCCGGCGAGGACATGCACGCCGCCGTCAACCGCGAATGCCGCACGGTACGCGCGGTGGCCGGACTGTTCGATGCGTCGACGCTCGGCAAGATCGAGGTCGTCGGCCCCGATGCCGCCAAGTTCCTCGATCTCATGTACACGAATGGCTGGCAGAAGCTGAAGCCCGGACGCTGCAAATACGGCATCATGCTGCGCGAGGACGGTTTCATCTACGATGACGGCGTCGTTGCCCGCATTGCCGAGGACCGGTTCCACGTGACGACCACCACGGGCGGTGCGCCGCGTGTGCTCAACCATATGGAAGACTACCTGCAGACGGAGTTTCCCGAGCTCGACGTTTGGCTGACGTCGACCAGCGAACAGTGGGCGGTGATCGCCGTGCAGGGGCCGAAGGCGCGGGAAATCATCGCGCCGCTCGTCGAGGGCATTGACCTGTCCAACGAGGCAATGCCGCATATGAGCGCCCGCGAGGGCAAGATCTGCGGCGTGCCGACCCGGCTCTTCCGGGTGTCGTTTACCGGCGAGGCCGGTTTCGAGGTCAATGTGCCGGCCGATTACGGGCGCGCGGTGTGGGAAGCGATCTGGGCGCGTGCCGAGCCGCTCGGTGCCTGCGCTTACGGCACCGAAACCATGCATGTGCTGCGCGCCGAAAAGGGTTTCATCATTGTCGGGCAGGACACTGACGGGACCGTGACGCCGCAGGATGCCGGGCTTTCCTGGGCGATCGCAAAGAGCAAGCCGGACTTTGTCGGCATTCGCGGGTTGATGCGGCCCGATCTGGTGGCCGAGGGGCGCAAGCAACTCGTCGGGCTGAAGACGAAGGACCCGAAAACGGTTCTCGAAGAGGGCGCGCAGATCGTCGCCGATCCCAACCAGCCGGTGCCGATGAAAATGCTTGGACATGTCACCTCGTCCTATTGGTCGGAGAATTGCGGCCAATCCATCGCCATGGCGCTGATCGCCGACGGGCGGGCAAGGGCGGGCGAGACGCTTTACGTTCCTATGCCGGACCGCACGATCGAGGTGGAAGTGACGGGAACGGTGTTCTTCGACGAGAAGGGGGAGCGGGTCAATGGCTGATATCCAGGCGGCATCGCCGCAATATCCGCTGGACGGCATGGTTGCCGGTTCGGCTCTCGTTCAGATCACGCCGGCGGCGCCGGCAAGCCGGCTCGCCTTGCGGGCCCGGCCGGATGCCATCGCGCCGCTCTCCAAGGCGCTTGCCGTCAAGCTGCCGCAAGAGCCCAAGACATCGGCGCAGGGCACGGCCGCCAAGACAAAGGGCCGCCGGGCACTGTGGCTGGGGCCGGACGAGTGGCTGGTGATCGATGAAAGCGGCGCCGACCTGATGGCGGCCTGCCAGGGGGCGGGCGGTACTTTCTCCGCCGTCGACGTATCGAACCGCAACACGGCGATCATCGTTTCCGGCCCGGCCGCCGAAGCGGTGATCAGCGCCGGTTGCCCGCAGGACCTGTCGCTCAAGGCCTTTGCGGTCGGCGCCTGCGCGCGCACGCTTCTGGGCAAGACGGAAGTTGTCCTGCTTCGCGAGGAAGCGGACGTGTTCCGGGTCGAATGCTGGCGTTCGTTCTCGGCCTATGCCTTTGCGTTTCTGGCCGAAGCGTTGCGAGACCCGATGGTCTGAGGGCTCCCCCGTACGCCAAGGCCAATCAAAACGGACGTTCAGTTTGGCTTCACCAAATGCTGGCAATCTGGACATCGCTGCCTTTGCTCCTCAACGGACGAATGGTCGCTTCTGGATTTAGCGTCGAAAAAAGTTCGCTGTTCCCAAATGGAAAACCCGGCACTTGGCCCGACCTCAGAGCACAATGACAAGAAAAGGATAGGGGGTTCCAGGCTGGTGCGCACATCGGGCCGGTCCTAATTTGTGCGGCATCACATGGCTGCAACTGATCTTTCGCCTGGTGAATTTCGTTCCTTGATCAGGATATACGCCAGGCAAAATACGTTCACCGCTGCCAGTATTGCTTCATGGGTCAACGGCATGAAGAGGCTTTCATCCGGCACACCATCGGCGACCCAGCTGACTGATCTTCCAAGGACAATGCCGACGAACAGAACACTGAGGACGACAAAGGCCGTAACCCTGAAGCGCGGCATGAAGATGCCAAGAAAAGCGACGATACCCGACAGGACCATTTCTGCACCTATCCCCCTGATTTCACTCATCATCTCAATGGTCAATACGTTCCCGTCATCTGCAAGATGGGTTTTCAGAAACGAGGCCGCTGACGGGTCTATGAACCTCATGGTGGAGACATAGAACAGCGCCAAGCCGGACAGCGCCAGAACGATATTGTAGAATGATTTCATGCTGCCATTCCTTTTGTAACGTTGGGCTGAGGGCGCAAATTTCCGCCAGGCGCGGGGGAAAGTTCCGCCCGCGGTGCGTGGTTTGAAACTTGCGCTTTATCTCAAATCTCAATCTGATCATCGTTCAGATACTAATATGATCACCGATCAGATTGTGTCAATATCCGATATGTGCTTGGGTGAATGACATGAGAAGCGAAACCTACTCACGTGACAGATATCACCACGGCAATCTTCCAGAGGTCTTGATCAACGAGGGATCGAAGGTCCTCGCCGAAAAGGGAGTCGACGGGTTCAGCATGCGTGAGGTTGCACGACGCGCCGGGGTCGCCGTGGCAGCGCCCTCCCACCATTTCGGCAATGCCAAAGGTCTTCTCACGGCAATCGCGGCTCAAGGATTCGGCAAACTCGCAACAAGCATGGACCTGGCAGCATCAGCCTCGCGTGATTGCGAAGACCGGGTGGTCGCAATGTGTCAGGCCTATCGCGCAATGGGTATGAGCGATCCAGGCTATGCTGCAATCATGTTCCGTGTGGAACTTGTGGATGAAAGCGATCAACGTTTTCAGGAACAGTCGCACCGCGCATTTGATCTTTTTGCACAGGCGCTCAAGCAGGCGGCTTCAGCAAATGTCGATGCTGCCCAAATCAACTACGCAGCGCAGACGCTCTGGGCAACGATGCACGGACTCGTCGACCTGAAGATGATAAAGGATCAGGAGGCCGAGGAGCTTATCCGCTTCGCAGTGCGCACTCTATTGGCCGGGATACGGTAAGCAGTTTCAAAACAAGGATTTAGATTGGCCCGTTGAGCGGTGCGCACCGGCGATGCCACAACAAAGACGGCTGGCAGGACAACCATAAAACGCTGAAACCCTGGCGGTGAGGATGTGCTGGCGATTGGTCAGGGCCACCGGCTCCACGAGGTTACCACGAATGGCGGTGACCGCTGCGGCGTCGAACGTCATAGAAAATTCCTATCAGAATCGCCGCGTCAATCGATTTCAGTCTGCAGTTTCAGACCCCATATCCGGTGGAAACGGAGACGCATAGTGACAACACACGACATTGAGTTTGCCACACGAGGCCAGGTGAATGCGCGCCGCAACTACCTCATGGGTATCTGGGCCGGCCGAATGCTGGGACTTTCCGACCGTGACCTCGCGGACTACGTCCGCGACGTGATGGCGTCGGACTTCCTCGAGCCCGGCCCACAGGACGTGGTGCGAAAGGTACAGCGCGATCTTTATGGCATCGGCACGGAGATTTCCGAAGTGGAGGTCCTGCGCCAGTTGCAGATGACCGAACGCAGCGTGCGCGCCGAACTGCTCACCACCGACTGAAAGAACCATTCTCGAGGAGGATTTGCCGGTGTCAGAAGACCTTCAGACCTTTTGGAAGCGCTTGAGCATTGTCGAGGCCAAGATCCAGCAGGAACAGTCGCGATTGCGGGTCGACTCGGTCCGGCTGGCGCTGCTCGAGCAGATGAAGTCGGCGTTGAAGGACGATATCCGGACCGCCGAGTCGCAGGCCGTCGGACGGGATATGGGTGCAGTAAGCACGGCAGCCGTCCAGCCGGCGCAACATGTGGCCTGAATTTACCCGTTGATGGCGAAATGAAATCGTGCCGGCGCGATCCGATACGAAGCCCGGCGCGTCAGGCTTACGCCGGGCTGCGAATTGCGCATGCCTTTTGCCTTCCGGCAAATATTCCGCCCCCGACAATTATGCGGCCGATGCGGCCCGGAAACGGTCAAGTCCGGTCAGATATTCCGATCTGGTCCGATCGTCGATCCAGGCGCTTTCGAAGGCGTTGCGCATGAAGCGTATCATCTCGTCGTCGCCGAAGCCCGCGGCTGCCTGGCAGGCCGCCAGCGTATGGCTGAGGTAACCGCTTCCGAATTGGGCCGGATCGTCGGTGTTCAATGAAATCAGGGCGCCCGCATGGAACAGGGTCTTGATCATTTCGACCCTGTCCGACGGAGCCGATGTCATCGAGACATGGAATGTCGGGCAGCCGGTCAAGGCTATGCGCTGGCTGACGATCTTTTCGACAAGAGCCGCGTCCTGCGCGGTGTTGAGACCGTGATCGATGCGCTCGACGCCCAGCAGGTCCACGCATTCGCGGATGTGCGTGAGCGAATCCGGCTGATTGACGTCGCAATGGGAAGTCAGGCGATAGCCGCGGTCGCGCGCCGCCGACATGACGGGCGCGAACAGCTCCGGAAAGCCGGGCGTTTCGTAATTGTCGAGCCCGATCCCGACGATCTCCTCCCGATGCGGGTCAAGCGCCATGAGCGTTTCCATTGCATTTTCGACGGGATGATCGCGCTGGAAGCAGGCGATCAACTGGACGTCGATGCCATGATCGCGTTTTGCTTCGCGTCGCGCGCGGCTCAACGCTTCAATGCACTCGGACAGCGCGACGCCCTGGCGGATGGCTTGCTGTACATCAAATGTCACTTCCAGATAGACCACGTTTTCTCCGGCCGATTTACGGACAAAAGCCATCGCCGTGTCGTAGTAGTCCTGTGCCGTTCGCATCGCTTCCCGGCAGATATCGAGACAGCGCAGGAAATTGACCAGATTGTTGGTCAGTCCGGTCTTGGTTTCATTCTGCATCCGGCGGATGCCATCCGCATCGTCGAATGGCAGGTCGATTTTGTTGCGCTCTGCCATGACCAGGAGAAGATCGCCTTCAAGCGTGCCTTCAAGGTGAACATGGAGTTCAGCCTTGGGCATGGTGCGAATGAAATTGCTGACTTCAACCATGTTCGTTTCCATTCTTGCTATGGGACTGCAACCGGGCGGCCTGCAGATCGAATTCGGCGAGCCAGTCCCTCTTCCAATCCCGCCTGGTTGCGTCGTCGACCCAGGCGGCGTCGATCGCGTTGCCGAGGAATTTCCTCGTATCGGCAAGGGTGAACCCGAACTCGGTGATCATGTCGGCATAGGCGCGGGCCGGGTCGGTATGGTGCAAAGGAGGGTCGTCACTGTTGGGAAAGATGCGCAGGCCCAGATCGCCCATCTTGCGGATCGGGTGTTCGTTGCGAAACGCCGCGCCCGCCAGTGTCTTGATGTAGGTGGTGTTGGTGGGCACGACGGAGAATGGAATGCCTGCGTCGATGCACCGTGCTGCAAGGTCCGGCGCATCGGTGATGGTGTATCCGTGGTCAATGCGCTCGCAACCGAGCAGATCCAGGCACGTCTCGACATTGCGTGCCGGCTCCAGAAACTCGCCGGCGTGAGCGGTTCGGCGCAGCCCGTGTTTGCTGGCGAGGCGGTATGACTTCCAGAACTTTTCCGGCGGATGGCCGGTTTCAAGGTAGTCCATGCCGAGGCCGATCACTGCGTCGCGCGGATGCTCGGCGACCCACTCTACCATTTCAAAGGCCGCTTCCGGCGTGCCCTCGCGGTCGATCGACGGGATCAACCGTCCGACAATGCCGAAATCGGTCTCGGCGGCGGCCATGCCGTCGATAAGCCCGTCGACGGCGGTTTCATAGGAGACTCCTGCGATTGTGGCGTGATCCGTCGGGTTCCAGAAGATTTCCCGATAGCGCACGCCGCAATTGGCGGCTGATTTTTGAATGTCATAGGCGACGCGCGCAAAGTCGTCCCGCGCAACCATCGACCGGCAGATGATCTTGAGTGTCGGAAGGATGGATTGAACCTCGCCTCCGGATTTTCGCGCATAGAGGGTTTCCCGGACATCACCTTCGGGAAGCGGCACACCGTTTTTCTTCGCCAGATCGATCAGGGTTTCGGGCTCGACCGCCCCATGGAGGTGCAGGTGCAATTCCGGTTTCGGCACGGTCCGGAAGAATTCGTGGAGCTCTGTCATTTTTGCGCAAACACGTCCATGCCGACGGTCCTGTCGATGATGAAGAACAGGATCAGCGTGAAGAAGATGATGATCGAGGTGATTGCCGCGGGGGATGCGTCCGGGGTGTATTCGATCTGTGACATCAACTGGACCGGCAGGGTCTGGGTTTCCGGCCCGACCAGGAAGATCGCGATCGTGATGTCGTTGAACGAAAAGGTGAACGCAATGATGGCGCCGGCGACGATACCGGGAAGGATCATCGGGAAGGTGATCTTCCAGAACGTTGTCCAAGGCGTCGCGCCAAGGCTTTGCGCGGCTTCCTCCAGCGACAATTCGGTGCCGGCCATGCTCGACCATATCGGGCGCAGCATGAGCGGGATCGTCACGACCGAATGGGCGACAAAGAGATTGAGCAGGCTCAGACCTTCAAGCCGGAACTGAAGCACCACATTGAAAAATGCGAAACCGAAGACGACGCCGGGTATGATCAGCGGCGACAACATCAGGATTTCGAAGGCGCCCTTTGCCCGGAACCGGTGACGCGTGAGCACCCTTGCCGCCAGGACGGCGAAGACCGTCGCGATGAAGGTCGATACCGTCGCCACGATCAGGCTTGTTTGCAGGGACGTCAGGAACCAGTCCAGCTCCATGACACGGAAATACCAGCGCAGCGAGAACCCTTTCGGCGGAAAGGTCAGGAACTCGGCGGCGGTAAAGGACGACACGATGGTCACCACCACCGGCGCAAGGACGAAAACGAGCCAGAAACACACACTGCCCCATAGGAAGACCCGGCCCAGGGCGATGAGCGGCTTCTCCCAGAGCTTTTCGGTGACCTGATATGTCATCGCCCTGCCTCCGCATCACGCATCAGACGCCGGCTGACGAAACGGTGCAGGATCACGAAGCCAAGCCCGAGGACCAGCAGAACGCCGGCTACAGCGGTCGCTTTCGACCAGTCGAAGAGCGTATAGGCATACTGGTACATCAGCACCGTCAGGATGGGCGAGCGCGGGCCGCCCAGCAGGAACGGTGTGGCAAAGGCGGTCATCGACAGGCTGAAGACGAGAAGCATGCCTGTCAGCAGGCCCGGCAGCGTGAGCGGAACGACGACCTTGAAGAAAATCACCGGCGGTGACGCGCCCAGGCTCATCGCTGCGGCTTCGAGATTGCGGTCGATCCGCTGGATCACGGTCAGCAGCGACAGCACCATATAGGGCAGCAGCACATGGGTCTCGCCGATAATAATGGCGAATGTGTTCTGGATCAGCCTCAGGGGTTCGGCGATGAGGCCGATGCCGATCAGGAAATCGTTGACGACGCCGTTTTCACCCAGGATGACCGTCCAGCCATAGGCGCGCACGACGGCGGACAGCAGAAACGGGAAGATCACGATGACCATCACGAGAGTGCGCACGCGGGGAGACGCCCGCGACGCGACCAGCGCGATGGGATAGCCCGCCAGCACGGTCAGAACCGTCACCCAGACGCTGACGATTATCGACCGCCTGAGCGCTTTCTGGAATGTGCCGCTTTCGACCAGATTTTCATAATTCTCGAGCGAGAGGCCCGTCCCGCTAAGCGGTGTCAGGCTCTGAAAAAGGAGAAACAGGCACGGTATGACAAGCAGCACGACGAGCCACAGGGATGCGGGTGCGCCGATTATCAGGGTCTCGCGTTTGACGCCGGTGCTCATGCGGCTGCGATCTCCATATCCGGGTCCAGGATGAGGACAGCACCGTCGCGCGGCTTGAGTACGATGTTCGAGCCGATCGGCAGATCGGTGGCGGTGCTGATGTAAAGCGGGCGGGCAATCCCCGGCACATCGACGACATAGGTATTGATGGAGCCGCGATAGCTGGTCTGCTGCACACGGCCGGCAAGACCGGCGTCTGCGTCGCCGCCGATCTCGATATCGGTCGAACGCAGTCCCACCAAGCGGTTGCCTTGCCCGTCATGTTCCGCGGCGAAGCGTTTGCCGCCGATGACGACCGCGCCCGGTTCGAAACCGTCAGGCGCGAAGATGTTCTCGACACCCAGAAAATCGGCCACGAAAGCGGAGGTCGGCCGTTCCCAGATTTCCTTCGGCTTGCCGACGGTGACCACCTCGCCATGGTTCATGACGACGATGCGGTCCGACAGGGTCAGCGCCTCTTCCTGATCATGCGTCACGAAAACCGAGGTCACGCCGGTTTCGTTTTGAATTCGCTTCAACTCGAACCGCATTTCGGCTCTCAGCTTTGCATCGAGATTGGACAGCGGCTCGTCCAGCAGGAGGACCCTTGGTTCAATCACCAGCGCGCGCGCCAGCGCAACCCGCTGCTGCTGTCCTCCGCTGAGCTGGCGTGGAAACCGGTCCTCCTTGCCGGGAAGTCCCACAAGCTCCAGGAATTTCGAAGCGCGCCGTTTGATTTCAGCCGGCTCCACACCCCTTTGCTTGAGCCCGAAGGCCACGTTCTCGGCCACTGTCATGTATGGAAACAGCGCGTAGTTCTGGAAGACCACGCCCAGATCGCGCAGCCAGGGTTTGATGTCGTTGATGCGCTCGCCGTCGATGAAGATGTCACCGGCCGTCGGCTGTTCGAAGCCGATGATCATCCGTAATGTCGTGGTCTTTCCGCATCCGGACGGGCCCAGCAAGCTGAGGAAGCTTCCCGATTCGACGTCAAATGAGACATTCGACGCCGCGGCAAAGTCTCCGTAGTGCTTGCTGAGTCCTGTGAGTTTGACTTCGGCCATAACGCTATCGACAACCTATTGAGCGACGATGTCCTGGAACCGCGTAATCCACTCTTCGCGCTTGGAGGCGATTTCGTTGGCGTCATAGATGATGACTTCGCCGACTTTCGCGGGGTCCACCATCACATAGGGCGAGTCTTCCGGCACCTTCGCGCCTTTCACCACCGGCCCTTCGCCCCAGATCCTGGCCTGCATTTCCTGTGTCTCGACGGTCAGATAATCGTTCAGGAACCTCTCGGCGGTCGCCTTGTTGGGCGAATCCTTCAGGATACAGGCCATGTTGACGACGCCGAGCGTGCCGTCTTCCGGATAGATGAACCGCATCGGCAACTTCTCGTCCTGCCGCGCGAAGATATTCAGGAACGGTGCGATCGAGACTTCGCCCTGGTTGATCCAGTCGACGACCTCAAACAGGTTGAAAAACCGCGCATCTTCCTTCTCGGCATCGATCATGTCGAAAGCCGGGTCCATGTTGTCCAGCCCGCCGCCCTGAAGGGTCGCGAAATGGGTCATGACCGAAGGGGCCACGGACCAGCCCATGTCCATAAAGGCGGGCCGGGTTTCCAGATCCTCGCGCTTCACATCCAGCCATGAGGTGGGCGGCGTGTCGAAATGGTCCTTGTTGTAGGCCAGGCCCACGCCCAAAAGGGTCACGGCCGGGCACTGTCCGCTTCCGAGCGGATCCTTGGCGAACTCGTGAAGATTCTCCAGGTTGGGAACGTTGGCGGGATCGATCGTGTCCAGCAGTCCGCGCTCTTTCAGGATCGCCATCTGGTGATCGGTGATGAATATCAGATCCGCGCTTCGGCCGCGCGTCGCCAGCGCCTTGGAAAGCCGCGTGGCGGACTGGCCGAAATCCATCGTGACATCGACACCGGTCTTTTCTTCCCAGGGAATGACAACGTCCTTCTCCCAGTTTTCGCCGTAGAAGCCACCCCAGACCGAGATGGTCAGTTCTTCCGCCTGGGCGGCGAGCGGTGCCGCCATGGCAAAGCCGAGAGCCAGGGCCGAGGCCAATGTCGTTGTGCGCAACTTTGATTTCATGGTGCAGTCCTCCGTGTTCACCAGACAGTTGCACAGGTGAGGCGTTGCGCCAAGCGCCAAAATAACCAACGTCTTGTTGCGTTTTTTGCATCACCATGAAACACTGCTTCCAGGAGGGATCATGCACAGTGTCAGGCTGAAATATCTGGATGCCGTCGCGAAGCTGGGCTCGGTCCGTTCGGCCGCACGCCATCTGAACGTGTCATCTTCTTCCGTCACCCGGCAAATACAGACGGCCGAGCAGCAATTCGGGTTTCAGATTTTCGAGCGTGGTCTCGATGGCGCGAAGCTGACGCCGCCGGGCCAGGTCGTTCTGGAGCATGTGAACCGGACCATGCGTGATTTCGATCGCATGCGGCTGCAGATCGAAGGCATGACCGAGGTGCACACCCAGCATCTGAAAATCGCGACGACCGACAGCGCCGCGAGCACTTTTCTGCCGAACATCCTGTCCGAAGCGCTGGAAGAGCATCCTGCCCTGAAATTCGGCGTGCATGTCGCGGAATCCCCCGAAATCTGGCGGCAGGTCGCGGAGGGGAAGGCCGATATCGGCTTGAATTTTGCGCCGGTCGATCATCCGGATCTGATGGCGGTTCGTGCGCTTGAACTCTCAGTGGGACTGCTGTGCACGAGCAATCATCCTTTGGGCAAAAACACCTCGGTGACGTTGGGCGAGATGCTGGAATATCCGATCGTCGACCCGGATCTTGAAGTTCCGTTCTTCAATGCAGTGCGCAAGGTGGTCAACGAAAGTGCAAGCAGATACGTGCCCTGGGTGACAACCAATTCGCTCGCCCTGATCAAGTCTCTGGTCGAGACCGGCAAGTTCATTTCGCTGCGGACCCGGCTTTTTGCGCTCGGCTTCGACAATTCCAAGATCAAGACGGCGTGGATTCCGATCACGGATGTCGAATTTCCGAAGGACCTGCTGGTCGTCGCGATCCGCAAAGACGCCGTTGGCGACGAGATGGTGACCTGGTTCGCGGAGTTTGCCAGCGCCTATCTGGCGCGCCGATGTGGAGAGTGACCCGCGGGTCCAATGGCATCGCGATCAGGCCGCGATCACGTGCCGGGATCCCGGACCATCCCGGAAATAGGACCGGCACGCATCCGCAAAGTGATTGACGATCCGGCGCGGGCTGGTCTTGTCGTATCCGATTGACAGCGACAGGGGCTGGAGATCGTTTCGGATCGGCACGGCAGACAGTCGGTCGCCGGCATAGCTGACATCGGCAATCGGCAGCATGTTCAGCACCGCGCAGCCGAGACCGGCACCGACAAGGCTGCGCACCATTTCGGTCGAATTGGCATAGGCGAGTGTCGCCGGGCTTTGCCCGGTCTCTTCGAACAGGCGTCGATAGTAGTCCGAAACAGCTGGACGATTGAGCACGATGATCGGTTCCCGGACGAGGTCTTTGAGGTCCACCGACCGCTGCTGCGCAAAGGGGTGCTCGGCCGAAACCAGGCAATAGGCGGGCGCCGCCGTCAGCACGTCAAATTCGATCTGCGGCAGGGCTGCGTCGGAGACGAACAGGATGGCATCGAAATCTCCCGACAGCAGTCCGCTCTGTGCGCGGTCATTGTCGCATTCCTCCAGATGGAAGGTGGTTTGTCCATCCGGTCCGGCCAGTCGGAACAGCAGTGTCGGCATGAAGGCCGGCGCCACGGGCGCATAGTAACCGATGCGCAAGTCGCCTTTCAGGGACTGCTTCAGTTCCGCCCCTTCGGCCATCACCTCTTCATATTCTTCCAACAGGTGACGGAATTTGCGTTCCATGACCCTGCCGCTGGCCGTCGCGGCGATCCCGCGCGAACGGTGGCGGTTGACCAGCTTCAGCTGAAGCTGCGCCTCGATCTGGTCTATGGCTGTGCCGACGGCAGATGCGGCGATGTTCAACTCGGCGGCTGCCTGCGAGATGTTTCCATGCGCAAGGGCGGTCACAAAGTAGCGCATGCTTCTGATCGACACGGTCATTTATCTGTTTTTCCGAGTTATCACATTCGTTAAATCGGTTTTTCATGGGAGTGCAGATGTGTCAAGCTGGCCGCAGCCGCGCATGCAGGAGGATTCTATGTCCGATGGTCAGCTCAAGGGCTGGAACTATGTTCCCGATGTGCCCATCAAGGTTTCGCCGCTCTTTTCATGGCCGCTCAATCCGGTCGAGATCGTGAAATGGATGTGGAATTCCTGGTTTCTGGTCTCCGAAAAACTGATCATCGTGGGGATTGCTTTTGTCAGCTTCTACTGGTTCCAGCCGCCCCTGGAGGAGACAAAGGCGTTTGCCTTCGGCTGGATCGCGCAGATGTATGCGCGCAATCTGCTGCTGGCCCTCCTGATCGGCGGCGTGCTGCATCTGTGGTTCTACACGTTTTCAGCGCAAGGCAAGAAGCTTAAATATGACGGGCGTCCGCTGATGGTGAAGGGCAAGCAGTTTACGCTTGGCGGCCAGATCCGGGACAATATGTTCTGGACCCTCGGCACCGGGGTGATCGTGTGGACCACCTATGAGGTCATTCTGTTTTGGGCGCTTGCCAATGGCCATATGCCGATGATCACCTGGGCTCACAACCCGGTCTGGTTTGTGGCGATCTTCTTTCTGATTCCCATCTGGGAGAGCTTCTACTTCTATCTGATCCACCGGGCGATCCACATTCCCTTCCTCTACAGGCATGTCCACTACCTGCATCATCGCAACGTCAATGTCGGGCCATGGTCGGGCATGTCGCAACACCCGCTTGAGCAGATGATCTTTCTCGGCTCGGTCTTCATCCATGTGCTGATCGGGGCGCATCCCGTCCACATCCTTTATCATCTCCAGTATTACTTCCTGACCGCGATGACGACGCATACCGGCTTCCAGGGGCTTCTGATCAAGGACAGGAACCGGCTGGCACTCGGCACGTTCCATCATCAGATGCATCACCGCTATTTCGAGTGCAACTACGGCAGCCTGGAAATCCCGTGGGACAAATGGATGGGCACGTTCCATGACGGGACCGTGGAGGCCAATGAACGCATGCAGGAGCGCCGCAGAAGGATCATCGGACAATGAATCTCGGTGGACCGACGGTCATGGACCTTCGGGCGCTGAAAGGTGTGCGGCGGATCGCCTTCGCCAAGATCGCCTGCGATTAAGAAGCCATTGCGGCTTCCGAGGCCGGTTTGATAGCTGGCGGACGGCAAACCTTGTGCAGCGAATTCCGACTCTTATTCCGCCGAAGCGCGCTGCCTTTCGGGGTGGTCCTCCGCGTCGAAGCGGATGATGGTCAGCCATTCGGCGGTGATTGCCGGCTTTTTCTCTTCCTTGATCTCGACCGTCACATGGTTGGTCAGCATCACCATGTCGGGGCCGCGATAGCGCCGTTCCTTCAGAATGAAGCGGCCGCGCACATGCCAGCCGCTGCGGACCGGCGTCAGGAAACGGATCTTGTTGAAACCGTAATTGATGCCCATGCGCTTTTCGCGCACCTCCGGCATGCATTCGTAATTCATCGCCGAGAGCAGGGAGAGCGACAGGAAACCGTGCGCGATGGTGCCGCCGAAGGGTGTCTCGGCCTTCGCCCTTTCCGGATCGACATGGATGAACTGGTGGTCATGCGTCGCGTCGGCAAAGGTATCGATCATTTTCTGATCGACATGAATCCATTCCGATACGCCGAGCTCGGTTCCGACCAGATCATCGAGTTCCACAAGAGAAAGAACACGCGGCATTTACTCACTATCCCCGAAATTTTTTGGTTTCCCCATTCCATATACGCCCGGAGCCTGCAGGAAAAGGGTTGCCGAGGCCTGAATCTTGCAGCCGGTGTTACATGCGGGCAATTGCTCTATTGCCGGCCGCCCTCCCGATCGAGGATGGCGATGGTCTCGTGATAGAGATGCGAGGCCTCTTCGTGGCTCTTGTCGACGCAGACCATGCCCAGCTTGCCGTATTGCGAAAGCGCTCCGATAAGATGGAAAACGACGCCGCGCTGCACCGAGCCGTGGAAATGGATATTGTGGCGCACGGCGATGTCGATGAGGTCCTGGGGTGTCAGCCCACGATAGCGCTCGGATTCCAGATTGTCGGTCGCATAATAGTAACGGGTCTCGCCGCCGGGCGTCGTAAACAGGCCGGTGCCGCTGTCATAGGCGCCGTCGGTCAGGAACCGCAGCATGATGAAGGGATGCGTCGTGCCGCCCTTGCGCAGGTTGATTTCAATTGCATAGTGCCGCCACGCGTCGCCCTCGCGGACGGAAACGAAATCGATGCCGAAATGGCCGAGCGCGCCCTTTTCCTTCAACAGGCTGGCGGTCCGCAGGCCGCTGTTCTGGATTTCAAGGCGATAATCCTCATCTGCGGGAAACCGGCAGCCGAGAAAGACCTGGTCGCCGCCGCCGCCGAGAATCTGGTCGTGCGTCGATACCGGCGACAGATGGCCGGAAGGATCGATGCGGTACTGGACCGATGGCGATCGCTTGTGCTTGCCCTCGATATAGGCTTCGACAATGCATCCCATTTCGCCGATCTTGCTTTCGTAAAGCTCCCAACTCATGTCGCCGGCGCAGAAGGTGACGTTGGTCAGACGATCCGCGACCCATTTCTTTGAAACGCTGGTCTCCGGCGCGTCATCGAAGCGGAAGATGGCATTTCCCTCACCGGAAAAGCCCTCATTGAGCTTGATCACGGCGCGGCGCAGGCCGGGATTGCGCCCTTTCAGTTCGGCGATCGCCTCGGCGATATCATTGTCGTCGGCCAGATCCTCGAAACCGTCCGCGATGGGCAGCGCGCTTTCCCGGAACAGTTTCCGGCTGCCGCTTTTGGATCCGTACGCCTGCAAGGCCGGATCGCAGCCATAGATGGGAATGCCGAGTTGCGTCGCCAGCCGGCGCTCGAGCGGCGTGACATTGAAGCAGGCCATATGGGCGAGCGAGAGATCGCCGAGGGCGCTCTTTATGCGGTCGCGGAGCCTCGGGCGGTTGAGGATCTTCTCGGTCAGCGGAACATCCGCGTCGTCGTGGCACGATAACATTGTCAGGCGTTCGCGCGCATGGTGCTGGGGAACGCCCGGCAGGAGATGCAGATAATAGTCGATGATGCGTTCGGCGATCGGCTGGCTCGATACGTAGATGATGTGTGTGCGCGGCATGCGCAGCAATTGCAGCATGCACAGCATGCGCTCTTCATAATGGTGAACGCCGGATATTTTGGACAGCACCTCCTGATCCAGCGACAGGCTGGGAACGATCAGGACAGCGCGCGGATGCAGCCGGTCGGGAAACACGCGCTCGAATAGCTCCGGCAGTCTGGACTGCAGCCGGTGGAACGTTTCGCTGTCGTCCCCGGTTTCCGATAATTCCTCGATGCCCGTCACGCCTTCCCCAGTTGTCTCATCCGTCTGCGCACCCGCATAAACGCGCTTTTTTCACATTGTTACTTTGCGCTGGCTGTTGCCGCAAGCGGGCCGATCCGGGAACAGGTGCGGTGTCATGCCATGGAAGCGTAGCGGTTTTGGCGCCGCGAAATGAGTTTTCGCCCGATCGGTCATCCCGCGGCAATTCATTGTCGGCAGGCGGACGCATATAGAACCTCGTTGTTTCAAATGGAGCCAAATCTGGTTCAGTCTTGGTGCCAAGATCAACCGGAGTGGAATCGATGCTATCCGGACAGACCATTGTTCAGGACCGGGCGCTTGCTGCTGAATTCGATACGATGTCGCTTGACGACAGGCTGGCGTTTCTGGCGCAGGGGCGGAAAAACGCCGTTTTCACAACAAGTCTCGGTATCGAGGACCAGGTGCTGACGGCGGCGCTCGCAAGCGCTGCGCCGAGTGTGCGCATCGTCACTTTGGAAACCGGCCGCCTCTTTGAAGAGACGGTTTCCTTGATCGAAGAGACGGAGGCGAAATACGGGATTTCGATCGAACGTTTCCGGCCGGATGCGCAAAAGCTTGCTGAATATGTGCAGCGTCACGGCGTGAACGGCTTCTATGAGAGCATCGAGGCGCGGAAGGCCTGCTGCGGCGTGCGCAAGCTGGAGCCGCTTGCGCGCGCGCTGGAAGACGCCGATTTGTGGATCACCGGGCTGCGGCGCGGCCAGTCAGCCAACCGGTCCGAAGTGGCATTTGCCGAATTCGATGCGGACCGCGACCTGCTGAAGGCCAATCCGCTGGCCGACTGGGACATCGAAACCGTGCGGGCTTATGTCGAGGCCGAGGGTGTCCCCGTCAATCCGCTGCATGCGCGCGGCTATCCGTCGATCGGCTGCGAACCGTGCACCCGCGCCATAAAGCCCGGCGAGGACGAACGCGCCGGCCGCTGGTGGTGGGAAAACGACCAAAAGCGCGAATGCGGCCTGCATGTCGCGGGCGTTGCCGAACAATCACAGATCACCGCATAGCCATAACGGGAAAAACCATGTCCGAGACAAAGCCGCCCCTTGATCCCAATCTCAAGGCGCTCGAAAGTGAGGCCATCCATATTTTCCGCGAAGTCGCGGCGGAGTTCGAGCGGCCTGTCATGCTCTATTCGGTTGGAAAGGACTCGTCGGTGCTTCTGCACCTGGCGCGCAAGGCCTTTTTCCCGGGCCGCATCCCGTTTCCGCTGCTGCATATCGACACCGGTTGGAAATTCAAGGAAATGATCGCCTTCCGCGACCGGATTGCGGCCGAGTTCGACCTTGATCTGGTGACGCACACCAATCCACGCGGCAAGCTTGAGGGCGTAACGCCCTTTACGCACGGATCGTCCGTCTACACCAACATCATGAAGACCGAGGCGTTGCGCCAGGCGCTCGATGCAGGCCAGTACGATGCGGCGTTCGGCGGTGCGCGGCGCGACGAGGAGGCGTCCCGCGCCAAGGAGCGCATCTACTCCTTCCGCACGCCCGACCATCGCTGGGATCCGCGCAACCAGCGCCCGGAACTGTGGTCGATCTATAACGGCCAGATCCGCAAGGGCGAGAGCGTGCGCGCCTTTCCGCTCTCCAACTGGACCGAGGTCGATATCTGGCGCTACATCCAGGCTGAGAATATCCCGATCGTGCCGCTCTATTTCGCGGCCGAACGACCGGTGGTCGAGCGCGACGGCATGCTCGTGATGGCCGAGGACGCACGGCTGGAACTGCTTCCCGGCGAGGTCAAGCGCCGGGAGACCATCCGCTTCCGCACGCTCGGCTGCTTCCCGCTGACCGGCGCCATCCGCTCGAATGCAACGACGCTCGACGACATTATCGGCGAGCTTGAGACGGCGACCGTATCGGAGCGGCAGGGCCGCGCCATCGACCGCGACGAAGCCGGATCCATGGAAAAGAAAAAACGCGAGGGCTATTTCTGATGACCGCCAATATCGAAGCCACGGCACAGACCGCGCTCGCACCGGAGCCCGCAACGCGCAATGCGCGTCCCTTGCGGCTGATCACCTGCGGCAGCGTCGATGACGGAAAGTCGACGCTGATCGGGCGGCTGCTCTGGGACACCAAGGCGGTCAAGGAAGACCAGGCCGACGCGCTGGAGCGGGACAACCGCCACCAGCAGAACGATCTCGGCCTGCCGGATTTCGCACTGCTTCTCGACGGGCTGCAGGCGGAGCGCGAGCAGGGCATCACCATCGATGTCGCCTATCGCTATTTTTCCACCGACCGGCGTTCCTTCATCGTCGCCGACACGCCGGGACACGAGCAATATACACGCAACATGGCGACGGGCGCCTCGACCGCCGATCTTGCCGTGCTTCTCGTCGATGCGCGGGCCGGCATTCTCGAACAGACACGCCGCCATGCCACCATCGCAACGCTGATGGGCATCCGGCAGTTCGTGCTCGCCGTCAACAAGATCGACCTGATCGCCTATGACGAGGCCGTGTTCAACCGGATCTCCGGCGAATTCCGCCAGTTCGCCCTGTCGGTTGGCGTGACCGATGTGACGGCGATCCCGATGTCGGCGCTGCTGGGCGAAAATGTCGTTCATCCGGGGTCCGCGTCGATGCCCTGGTATTCAGGCCCGCCGCTCGTCGAGGTGCTGGAGCTGGCGACACAGCGCACCGCGCAGACCGTCGGTTTCCGCCTTCCCGTGCAGCGCGTCAGCCGCCCGGACGAAAGCTTCCGCGGCTACCAGGGAACGGTCGCGGGCGGTTCGGTCAAGCCGGGCGACAGCGTCGTCGTGCTGCCCGCCGGCACGGTCGCCAATGTCAAGCAGATCGTTACCTTTGACCTCGTTCGCAACGCCGCCGTCGCGGGCGACGCCATCACGCTGGTGCTCGACCGTCATGTCGATGTGGCGCGCGGCGACATGATCGCTTCCATCGATGCGGCGCCGGCGCTGGGCCGCGCCTTCGAGGCCAAACTCGTTGCGCTGTCGGCGGATGCGATCACCGCCGGCAAGCGCTACTGGCTGAAATCCTCAAGCCGCCGCCAGCGGGTGCGTGTCATGCCGAAGACGCGCCTCGACCTGAAGAGCGGCCAGTGGGAAGGGGCCGAGAGCCTGCCGCTCAACGCCATCGGCACGGTCCATCTCGATTTCGACGAAGCCGCCATGTTCGATCCCTATGAGACGAACCGCAACACCGGCGCCTTCATCCTGATCGATCCGGACACCAACAACACGGTCGCCGGCGGCATGATTGTCGAGCGCACCACGCGGGTCGATGGCATCGATGCCGGCGGTGAGCGCGACCATGTGCTCCTGTCTCTGCCCGAGCACCTTGCTGACCGTCTGATGGCAAGCGAGGCTTTCGCCGAATTGCGCGATCATGTCGAGATCCGCCGGGTGAGCGGCACGCGGGCCGCGGCGGTGCTGAAGGACGTCGATTGAGCACCAGGCGCTAACGCCTCCTAGTGCACTGCGAAATCGGACAGCGCGTTGATCACGACCATGCCGGCCATGATCAGCGCAAGTCCGACGACTGCGGCCAGATCCAGGCGCTGCCCGAATACAAAGATGCCCGCCAGCGCGACAACAATGATGCCTAGGCCCGACGCGAGCGCGTAGGTAATGCCGAGGGGCATGTATTTCAGCGCCAGCGTCAGGAAGTAGAACGAACCTCCAAGCCCCACGATCACCAGAACCGAGGGCCAGAGCCTGGTGAATTGCGCGCTCGCGTTGAGCGCGGAATACCCTATGGCTTCGGCGATGACGGAAGCGAGGAGGTAAAGGTAATGTGTCGGCACAGCGGCCTCCTTGACGATTGTATTCGGGTGCGGCATCGGTGGCATCCGATGCGGAACTGTGTGAAACCAAACGGGATGCGCCTGATCGGCGCCCCGCTTTTGCCGGTGTCTATCGTCCCACTGCAGCGGGAGAAACCGGTTTGGCGCCAATGACATGGGAAAGGTCGTGAACGACACTGTCTTGAGGGAGACCATCGCTGAGGCCCGCACTGTCGCCGGACGCGGACGGTTCTGGACGGGCCTTCTGGGCGCCGGTTTCGTGATCGGCCTGACAGGACCGTTCGGCACCTACGACACGCTGCCGCCGCTGGCGCGCATCGGCTATTGGCTGGTCGTTGTCTCATTGACCTTCTGGCTCGGTCATCTGGTCTCCTTCGCGGTCGCAACATGGGCGGAGGATCGCGGGCTGGGTTCGCCCGCGAGCATCGGGATCGGCGCCGTGGCGGCGAGCGTGCCAGTGACGGCCTTTCTGGCGGGTCTTCATGCGACGATATTCGCAGCGTCCTTCTGGGCGGATGTGCTGCGCCTTTTTCCCTATGTCGCGGTCATCGCAGTTGGCGTTGCCGCATTTTCAGAGGCGCTTGCGGCACGCGAGGTGACACCGGTTCATTCTGTCCCGGAGCCGGCGGAACCGGCCTGGCTCGATCAACTGCCGGCCCATCTCGGGCGCAATCTGATCTTGCTCCAGGCGCAGGATCACTATGTCAGGGCCGTAACCGATCGCGGCGAAACATTGATCCGTGCAGGAATGGAGGATGCCGCGAACGCACTCGGCGACTTCGGAGTGCGTATCCACCGCTCATGGTGGGTGGCTCGCGGCGCCGTTCGCGCTTACCGGTACCGCAAGGGAGCGCCGGTCGTTGTCTTGCGCAACGGGTTGGAACTGCCAGTCGGCCGAACCTACCGGCGTTCGGCGCGAAAGATGCTCGGATGAGAGGTTTGCACGGCGCGGCAATCCAATAAGAGTGGACGCTTGGGAAATTTGATCTGTCGTTCTCCCGAATAGCGCGCTAGCATCCGCACCGGTTTGACTTGTCGGGGAACAATCGATGGAAGAATTCTTCTCGCAGATGGGCGCACTCGGGCCGCTGCTCTACGGTGCCATAAAGGCGCTGCTTTTCCTGGTCATCGGTTACATGGCCGCCGGCTGGGTTTCGCGGATGATCCGCAAGAAGGTGCTTGCCGATCCCAATCTCGACGACACGCTCGGCGTCTTTTTCGCTTCGATCGCCAAATGGCTGATCCTTGCCGTCGTTGTCATCGCGGTTCTTCAGGTCTTCGGCTTCCAGGCGACAAGCCTTGTCGCTGTGCTCGGCGCCGCCACGCTTGCGATTGGGCTGGCGCTGCAGGGAACGCTTCAGGATATCGCCGCCGGCGTCATGATCGTCATCTTCCGGCCCTTCAAGCTCGGGCAATATGTGGACATTGCCGGGACCGCCGGGACGGTCAGGAACCTCAACCTGTTCGTTACCGAACTGGTCACGCCGGACAATGTCCAGATCGTGGTTCCGAACGGCAAGGTCTGGGGCTCGATCATCACCAACTACTCGGCTCACGACACACGCCGCGTGGATCTCACCTTCGGCATCGATTATGGCGACGACGCTGACAACGCGATGGATATCATCCTGAAATGCGCCGGTGCGGACGAACGCGTTCACAAGGATCCCGAACCCTGGGTGCGGGTGGTCAATCTCGGCGATTCATCCGTCGATATCACCACACGTCTTTGGTGCGCCGCCGCCGATTACTGGGATCTGAAATTCGCCATGACAAAGACGGTCAAGGAAGCCTTCGACAAGGAAGGTATCTCGATCCCCTATCCACATCAGGTGGAAATCCAGAGAAAGGGCTGATTTGCAGGGCGGCGTCCGGGAGGAAAGCGCCATGTCGGAAACGGGCAACATCATCGCAATTCCGACCTTCAACCGCCGGACCGAGCTCGAGGCCTGCCTGGCTTGCCTTGCAACGGCTGACCGGCTGGAAGACTGGCCGGTTGTCATTGGTGACGACTGCAGTACCGATTACGATATTGCGGATGTGGTGCGCCATGTGCCGTTCGCGGTCACTGTTTTGCGCAATGACACAAACCTCGGCTGCGACGGCAACACGGTTTCGCTGCTCCAGACCTGCCTGTGGAACAATGCGCGGCGCGTGTTCCTGCTCGACAGCGACATGATCGTCTCCAGTGATGCCTTGTCCTTTGCGGAACGCAACTTCGGTCGCACCGACGGGGTACTGAGCCTGTATAACTCCGTTCTGCATGGCGAGGCGGAGATCGTTGACGGCGAACTGGTGCGCAAGAACTCCGTCGGCGGGGCGGCGACCGTGTGGGATGCATCCGTTTTGAAAGACATGCTGGAGGGTTTGGACGGCCCGCATTGCTGGGACTGGCGGGTTTGCGATCTTGCCTTTGAGAAGGGTATCGCGCTTCTTGTGGCACGGCAGAGCAGGGCACAACATATCGGCATCGACGGCACCAACAGCCTGCGGTTCGGAGAGCTGGAATACGGTGCCGGTTTCCGTATCGAGACCCGGGAACACGCTCAGGCAATCGCCGTCGCGCATGAGAAACTGATGCTCTCGCAAGGAATCTATCGACCGCCTTTCAAGCCTTCCTTGCTGGAGCGGTGGCGGCGGAGCATTGTGAAGCGGCTGCCAAAAAAAAGACCGCCGGAAAACCGGCGGCCAGCCCTGGGAGTCCTCAGGAAGAAGTAGTGTGTCAGCCGGGCGCTGCCCCGACATGGCGCCAGGAATAGGAGCCCGAGGCGCGCGCCGGAACGGCGGCCGGCTGATAGTAGCTGTCGATCGCCGGCAGCCGGCCCTCGGTGAGGCGCTTGATGGCAGTCGCATTCGAGACGGAGAAACTGTCGATGCCGCAGCGCTGCATGAGCGGGATCTGGTCGATCAGCACGTCGCCCGTTGCGCGCAACTCTCCGGAATAGCCGAGGCGCGAGCGCAGCAGCGAAGCCTGCGAATAGGCACGTCCGTCGCTGAAGGCGGGGAAGGTGACCGCAATCAGAGCGAGCTTGCCCAGATACGGTTCAAGCGCGCGCACATCATCGGCCGGGCCGACGATCACGCCGACATTTTCCGGCTGGCGCTGTTCGTCCGGAAGATCGAGGTAGCGCTGCAGCGTCACCAGCAGGCGGGCATTGGCGCCGATCGCATCAATGGCTTCCTCTTCGCCGGCGATGCGCCAGGCATCATCGGAAGCAAAGCCGTCGGATTTCCACAATCTGGTCTCACTCATGACAGGTTCCTCAATCACGCGGCTTTGGACGTTTCGCCGTAAAGCGCTTCCTTGAAGGGTGCCGGACCCACGCGCCGATAGGCCTCAAGGAATGTCTCATCGGCGTTCTCACGCAGGCCGAGATAGGTCTCGACGATGGTCTCCACCGCGTCTGTGATCTTCTCGGGCTCGAAGCCGCGGCCGATGATCTGGCCGATCGAAGTGTTTTCGTCGCCCGAGCCGCCGAGGGTGATCTGATAGAGCTCCGCGCCCTTCTTCTCGACGCCCAGAATTCCGATATGGCCGACATGGTGGTGGCCGCAGGCGTTGATGCAGCCGGATATCTTGATCTTCAGCTCACCGATTTCCTGCTGGCGCTCCAGCGAGGCGAAGCGCTCGGAAATTTCCTGGGCAACGGGGATCGAACGGGCATTGGCGAGAGCGCAATAGTCGAGCCCGGGGCAGGCAATGATGTCTGTGACGAGGCCTGCATTGGCCGTTGCCAGTTCCACCTCGAGCAGTGCCTTGTACACATGTTCCAGATCGGCGAATGCGACATGCGGCAGGACGAGGTTCTGCTCGTGCGAGACGCGGATCTCGTCATGACCGAACTTCTCGGCAAGGTCGGCGACAACTTCCATCTGGGTATCGTTGGCGTCGCCCGGAATGCCGCCGATCGGTTTCAGCGAAATCGTCACGACGCCGTAGTCCGGGTGGCGGTGCGGTGTCACATTCTGATGCACCCAGGCAGCGAAACCGGCATCGGCCTTCTTTGCCGCTGCCAGCAGGCCCCAGCCTTCCGGGCGGTCCTGCAGGCTGGGCGGCGCGAAATAGTCGGCGATCGCCTGGAGATCGTCCTGCGGCAGCTTCAGCTCGGTTTCCTTGAGTTTTTGCCACTCGGCCTCGACCTGGCGGGTGAATTCTTCCTCGCCGGTCTCGTTGACCAGGATCTTGATGCGCGCCTTGTACTTGTTGTCGCGCCGGCCGTTGAGGTTGTACACGCGCATGATCGCCGTCGTGTAGGACAGAAGGTCGGCTTCCGGCAGGAAATCGCGGATCTTCTTGGCGATGACCGGCGTACGGCCCTGGCCGCCGCCCACATAAACGGCAAAGCCCAGCGCCCCGGCCTCGTTGCGCTTCAGGTGCAGACCGATATCGTGGACCTGGATGGCCGCGCGGTCGCGCTCGGCGCCGGTGACGGCGATCTTGAACTTGCGCGGCAGGAACGAATATTCCGGGTGGTTGGACGACCACTGACGCAGGATTTCGGCATAGGGGCGCGGGTCGGCGACCTCATCGGCGGCAGCGCCGGCGAAATGGTCGGCCGAGACATTACGGATGCAGTTGCCGGATGTCTGGATGGCGTGCATCTCGACTTCGGCAAGCTCCTCTAGGATCGCCGGGGTGTCGGAGAGCTTGGGCCAGTTGTACTGGATGTTCTGACGGGTGGTGAAGTGGCCGTAGCCCTTGTCGTAGTCGCGGGCGATGCGGGCGAGGCGGCGCATCTGGCGGCTGTTGAGCGTACCGTAGGGGATCGCCACCCGCAGCATATAGGCGTGAAGCTGCAGATAGACGCCGTTCATCAGACGCAGCGGCTTGAACGCGGTCTCGTCGATCTCGCCGGACAGGCGGCGCTCGACCTGGTCGCTGTACTGGGCGACCCGCTGGCGCACGAAATCGTGGTCGAACTCGTCGTAACGGTACATGGATCGTGCTCCTTAGGCGGCCGTGGCCGGCTTGAATTCGGACTGCTTGCCGAGATCGGTACGGATTGTCGGGCCGGCGGCGCGGATGCGCTCGCGCAGGCGGATCGGAAAGATGTCGCCATCGATTTCCTCGACATCGATCAGATCGACATCGACGACGAGATTGTCGTTGAAGGCTGATTTGCCGGCTTCCTCGAGCGCATCGACCGCTTCCTGGTGGCGGCCGATCAAGGCGTTGTCGATGCTTTCGAGCCACTGGCCGTTGGCGCCGAGCCACACGGCGATCCCGTCGGTCAGGCGGTTGGCTGTCAGTACCTTATTCATCTCGGGCATCCTTTCCATACGCCTAGGCGGCAGCGAATTGTTCGAGGGCCGACGAAAGCGGCGTGGATTGTTCGAAATTGGCGCCGGCAACGGCATCGCCGATGATCACCATGACCGGGCCGGAAAGCCGCGACAGGCGTTCGATTTCAGGCAGTTCCCGCAAGGTGCAGTGCAGCAGCGTGCGGTCGGGGCGGCTTGCATTTTCGATGATGGCGACCGCCGTATCGCTGGCGAGACCGGCCTCCATCAGCCGTCCGGAAACCGAGGCGGCGACCGTGCGGCCCATATAGACCGCGATGGTGGCGCCGGAGACGGCGAGCTTCGCCCAGTCGGGCAGGATCTTGCCCTTCAGATCATGGCCGGTGGTGAAGACCAGTGAAGAGGCGACACCGCGCAGGGTCAGCGGCAGTTCGAAATCGGCGGCCGCGGCAAAGGCGGAGGTGATGCCCGGCACGATCTCGTATCCGATACCGGCATCGCGCAGGGCGGCCATTTCTTCTGCTGCGCGGCCATAGACCAGCGGATCGCCCGATTTCAGGCGTACGACGCGCCGGCCGCTCTCAGCCAGTTCGACCAGAAGAACGTTGATCTCGTCCTGCGATTTCGAATGGCAACCCTTGCGCTTTCCGACCGAGATGCGCTCGGCATCGCGCCGGCCCATATCGACAATGGTCTCCGGCACCAATGCGTCATAGAGGATGACATCGGCTTCCATGAGGACGCGCTGGGCGCGCAAGGTCAGAAGGTCTTCGGCTCCGGGGCCCGCGCCGACGAGCCAGACATAGCCCTCGGCCTTGCCGGTTCCGTGCAGGAGCTGCGTCGCAGCCCTTTGGGCGGCTGCAAGATCCTGGTTCTCGACCGCATCGCGCACGCTGCCGGAAAAGAAGTTGCGCCAGAAGCGCCGGCGCGTCGCGCCGCGCGGCAGCACCTTGTCGACGGCGCCGCGATAGCTTTCCGCAAGCCGGGCGAGGGAGCCGAGCGAGGGCGACAGCATCTGGTCGACGCGGGCACGGATCATCTGCGCGAGAACCGGGCCGGCGCCTTCGGTGCCGATGGCAACGGCCACCGGTGCGCGGTTGACGAGCGCCGGGGTCAGGAAATCGCAATAATCGGGCTGGTCGACGGCGTTGGCCGGAATGCGCGCGGCGCGCGCGTCCGTCACGATGCATGCATCCAGTTCCGCGTCGCCGGTCGCCGCGAAAACCAGCGTCGCGCCTTCGAGCTGGCGCTTTTCGTAGGCGGCGGGAACCGTGGAGATGGTATTTTGCTGCAGGTAAGCGGAGAAGGCCGCTTCCGGCGCATCGGCATAGACGGTGATCGCCGCTGCCGTGTTGGCGAGCAGGCGGGTCTTGGCAAAGGCTTCGTCGCCATTGCCGAACACGGCGACCTTTTGACCGGCGACATTGAAAAAGGCCGGGAAGGTCGAAAGTCTGCGGTTGCCGTTTGTCATCGTATCCCTGAAGGCACACTTGTTGCTCTGCAGGGAATTTTCCTAAAAACGGCAGCGGGTTTGAAGAAATGCAATTCTGCCGAAACGCCCGATGGGATATATTTATACCAGCACGGCTTTGCCAGGCGGATCATTTGCCTAAGAGCCCGTCTTGAAAGTCCTCGGCTGAGGATTGGCACGCGATTTTTTCCTCTCGCGCGGCGTCGAACGCAGTCGATGCGGGAGCATCGGCGAGGATCGACAACAAAGCGAGGGGGAAAAAGCGCCGCCAAGCCGACCCGACGGACTTTCAAGACGGGCTCTAAGAAGGCCTCCCGGGTGACACGGAAGGCAAGGGGCAGCGTGGTTCAGGGTTCGAAGCGATCCGATTGCGGCCTGGCGATGTCGTGAAGCCGCGTCGCGCCTTTGACGCGCGGGACCTCGCCGCCCATCATGAAACGCAGCATGTTGGGCGAGAACCGTTTGTTTTTCGGATCGAGCACCGTGAGATCGCCGGACAGAAGGCGCTGCATGTCCGGTGTCAGGCCAAGCCGGGGCCTGCCTTGACCTTGCGGCGCAATGTTCGCCGCCGCCGCGTTGCCGTCAAGACCCTTACCGACGCCCGGTCCGGGAAACTGTTCGGGATCAAAGCTCAGGGACGGCGCGTGGTTTCCGTCTTCATAGACGAAGCCTTTTCCCGTAAACCATTCGCGCGTCGGGAATTGCGCTTCCTCAACCTTCAGTTCGATTTTCTGGCCGTCGATCTCCACTTTCGGGTGAACTGTCCAGTGCCGCGGACTTGTCATGGCCGGTGCAAACAGCTCAAGCTCGCCGTTTTCCAACACAATGGCCTTGTCTTGAGCCCGGAAACGCTGTTTCCTGTTGTATGTATTCGCAAATTTTTCAAAGCCCTTGGCCTGGTTGCGAACCGGCCCGGCATAGATTTCATATGATTTTCTGATGCCGTCGTCGGCCTTCCTGACTTTCCAGTTCCCGACTTGTTCGAACCCCGGCCCGTCGAAGGCATGGGCCATGACGGCGCGCGACAGGCGCACGATGTCTTTCCAGTCGCCGTCCTTCTTCCTGACATAGTCGCCGATCCTGATGCCAATGGCGTTGTTCCACATGTCGAGGCCGTTGTCGGCTCCGTTTGCCTCTATGCTTTCATGTCTATTGAGCCTTGAAAGGGCTATCCGCGTCCCGAAACGCCTGGCGAGTTCCGCCGACAGGAGGATATGACGATAAGCGTCCGCCGCACCGCCATTTTGCCGTCCGGGAAGCTGTGATGCGACTGTCTCCCCAACGACCAATTTCTTTGGGCTATCAAAGAAGCGCTCGTAAATTGATTCCAGGTTCATGTAATTATACCCCGATTCTTTCCTTATATTTTTCATAAATAATCAATAAAAGGAAAATACTTATTGTATTCACTATAAATCTCTCTCGATTTATATGTGGATGCATATCCAAATTGTCTATAAAGAATACGAATATAGATGTTAGAAAAAAGAAAATATTCGGCAATAAGCAAAAATACAAAATAATATTGAGTTTGAATTTTAAATTAAATAAAATATATAAGATAAAAAATATGCTTGCTATTTCGCTATATATTAATATTATCTGAATTAATTGGTATCTTTCTTTATGTATAATTTGATCAACACCGGAAAGCAGCCATGAAATATCCTGATTTGCGAAATGCGCTGCGGCGGAAAACAGAAAGAACGCAGCGCATAGAAGCCAAATGATCCCTTTGGAAGGGGCTGCTTTTTTCGAGTTTTGAAATGACATCAACGCCTCCAGCGGATCAGTTGTGCGGTCCGTAGTGAATATGGCCGTCGTTTTTGCAGGTCAGCCTGTTCGTCTTTACCGTCTTGTTGCTGATTGAAAGTCGGGTGCATTTGTCGTTCTCGAACATAATTCAGTTCAATTTACACATTTCATCTCACTGGCCTTGATCTATAAATTGTGTCAATTAAAAATATTAAACAAAAGCAAATTGTGTTCAGTAAAAACCTAAATTCATTTTCATAGTAATTATTAAAAGGGAAATCTATAATGCAAAAAATGAAAAATATTACAGAGCTTAAAATATTTATTTGGTAGCATATAAAATAAGCTTCCTTGTAGTATTTCGATCGGAAAAAAACTGAAATGATAAAAGCAATATTCGATGTAATATATATTGCAAAAAACAGACTGGAGAGATCGTAGATGTAGGTGAACACATCCGCATAATCATAAATCGCATGCAGTGTGTCCGTGTTCATACGGTATGATAAAATGGACATGGCCAGGAGAGTCGTTGCCAGCACCCACAGGGTTCGTTCGCGGGGATGTTTATCCGTGGTGCTTTTCAAGGTTTCGTCTGCCCCATCTTTGTCTTGCAGCCGTTGCCATTCGCGATGTTGCAGGTCCCGTCAGCGTCCTTACCAGCTAATCGGGCCAGTTTGGCGAAGCACGCGCCACACGCGAGTTTTATCCCGGTCGCACGCAATCATGTTCTTTTTTTGTTCCAATGGCAATGCCATTAAGACATATTGTTGGATTTGCGCTTGGCCGGTCTGAATCCGATCGGCAGGAGCGTGGTCATACCGGGCCGGTGTTTCCGCAACATCGGTGTTCCTGATGCAGGCAGTTCATTGCAAACCGGCCCCATTTTCAATCTGGCCTTCGCTGCCGTGCTCGGCTAGCATTTGCGCATAATGATCAAAATATGGAGGTCCCCATGAAACTCTCCCGGCTCTTGTTTGCCAGCTCGGTCTTTGCCCTCGCCGCCGGACCGGCGCTGGCCGAGTACAAACTCAACATTGTCCACATCAACGACCTGCACAGCCGCATCGAATCCATCAACAAATACGATTCCACCTGCTCGGCCGAGGACGAGACGGAAGGCAAGTGCTTCGGCGGTGTCGCCCGGGTGGCGACCAAGATCAACGAGTTGCGCGATGCCGTGAACAGTGCCGGCGGCAATGTGATCGTGCTCGATGCGGGCGACCAGTTCCAGGGCTCTCTCTTCTATACGACTTACAAGGGCGACGCCGCCGCGGAGTTCATGAACAAGATCGGCTTTGACGTCATGGCCGTGGGCAATCACGAATTCGACGACGGTCCCGAAGCTCTTTCGAAGTTCCTCGACACGGTGAATGTCCCGGTGATTTCCGGCAATACCGATGTGTCCGGCGACAACATGCTGGCCGGCCGGATTCCAGGGCATGTGGTGCTCGATGTGGGCGGTGAGAAAATCGGCATCGTTTCGGTGCTGGCGACCGACACGGACGAGACTTCGTCGCCCGGTCCGAGCGTGAAATTCAACGACGAGATCGAATATCTGAAGAAGGCCGTGGCCGAACTGGAAGCCGAGGGCGTCAACAAGATCATTGCGCTCACCCATGTCGGCCTCAACCGGGACAAGGAGATCGCAGCCGCCGTGCCGGGTCTTGATGCCGTTGTCGGCGGCCATTCCCATACGCTGCTGTCGAATACGGTCGAGGGTGCACAGCCCTATCCGACCATGGTCAAGGGGCCGGACGGCAAGGATGTTCCGGTGGTGCAGGCCTATGCCTATTCCAAATATGTCGGCGATCTCGCACTGACCTTCGATGATGACGGCAATGTCATTTCGGCCGGCGGCGATACGATCGTGCTCGATTCATCGGTCGAGCCGGATGCCGAAATCCTCGCCCGCGTGAAGGAACTCGGCGGTCCGATCGAAGAACTCAAGGGCAAGGTCGTGGCGCAGTCCGACGACCTGATCGTCGGAGACCGCGCCGTGTGCCGGGCCGAGGAATGCTCCATGGGCAACCTGGTGGCCGATGCGATGCTCGACCGGGTGAAAAGCCAGGGCATCCAGATCGCCTTCCAGAATGGCGGCGGCCTGCGTGCTTCGATCGACAAGGGCGAGGTGACCATGGGCGAAGTCCTGACGGTGCTGCCGTTCCAGAACACGCTTTCGACCTTCCAGATCAAGGGTCAGGGCCTGATCGACGCGCTGGAAAATGGCGTCAGCCAGGTCGAGGATGGCGCCGGCCGCTTCCCGCAGGTGGCCGGAATGAAATTCACCTGGGACCCGGCTGCCGAGCCCGGAAAGCGCATCGTCAGCGTCATGGTCGAGGGCGATGGCGGTTTTGAGCCGATCGATCCGAGCAAGGTCTACGGCGTGGTCTCGAACAATTATGTCCGCAACGGCGGAGACGGATACAAGATGTTCAAGGCCGACGCCATCAACGCCTATGACTACGGTCCCGGTCTCGAAATCGTCGTTGCCGACTATCTGGCGGCGAACGCGCCGTACAAGCCGTTCGTCTCGGACCGGATCACCAAGAAGTAAAATTGCACACCGCTCCGCCCGGACTGTTTCGGGCGGGGCCTCTTCACCGCGTCAGATCCGTGATATCGCGGAAGATCTCGTCCCACTCGGCATCGCTGAAATCGGTCAGGCCGAGCGCACTCAGCATGAAGGCGCCCTCGCTCGCAAGCAGGGCCATCCGCAGCCGGCGTCCTTTATCACTTGAATAGTCCAGGTTGTCGAAACGCGACCGGTACCAGTTTCTGGTTTCGATCTGGTGGGCTTCCGACTGCGCGAGCAGAAGCAGCATTGCCGCGTTTCTGGACTGCTGCTCCTTCATGTCGCTTCGCGCCGCGGTGATAAAGGCACGGATGTCGCCAATGTCCGTTTCATCGCCCGCGCTCAGTTCGCTGATCCTGTCGTCGAATTCCCCATTCCATCGCTTGAACATGGCGTCGATCAACGCGTCGCGGGTGCCGAAGCAGGACTGGACACCGCCCTTGGAGATACCCGCCTTTGCGGCAACGGCGCCGATCGACAGGCCGGGCGCGCCTTTTTCGCGGACCACCCGTTCGGCCGCATCCAGCACTTTTTCCCGGTCGATTGTCTTTTTTCTGCCCAATGTTTCCGCCTTTTAAATACGATCGTATTTTTATTATTGCATTTTTATAAATACGACCGTATTTGTAACTAATCAAGCGACCCGTCAGATCATCGTGGTCCGAAATCCGCAGGAGTGGCAATTGTTCAACAACAGATGGCTCGTCCTGGCGACCGTATCGTCTGCCCTGCTGATGATCGTCATGGACCTGACGATCCTCTACACGGCGCTGCCGAGACTGACCTTTGCACTCGGCGCCAGCGCTTCGGAGAAACTGTGGATCGTCAACGCCTATTCGCTGGTGATCGCCGGTGTGCTGCCGGTGTTCGGAGCCCTTGGCGACCGCTGGGGTCACCGCAATCTGTTTCTTGCCGGCCTCGGCGTTTTCGGGGCGGCTTCGCTGATCTGTGCCTATGCGCCGAACCCGCAAATCCTGATTGCCGGGCGGGTCGTGCTGGCGTTGGGTGGCGGCATGATGATGCCGGCGACGCTGTCCATCATCCGACTTACCTTCACCGATCCGCGCGAGCAGGCCATGGCCATTGGCATCTGGTCGGCCGTGGCCGCGGGCGGCGCGGCGGCCGGGCCGGTTGTCGGCGGTGTTCTGCTGGAATTCTTCTGGTGGGGGTCGGTCTTCCTCGTCAATCTGCCGATCGTAATCATCGCGCTGACGGTTGCCGCGACCCGCATCAGGAACAGGCAGCCCGAGAACCGCCGCCCGCTGGACTGGCGCGGTGCCTTCGAAGTCATGTTTGGCCTGATTGCGACCGTCTACGCCTTCAAGGAGATCGTAAAGCGTGATCCGTCCTTTGCCGTTGCCGCGATAACCGGGCTGCTCGGAATCGTGACGCTGGTCCTGTTCGCCCGGCGCCAGCGGCGCATCGCCGATCCGATGATCGATTTCGCCCTGTTTGCCGATGTCCGGTTTTCCTCGGCGATCCTTGTCGCCTTCGTCAGTTCGGTGTCGATTGCCGGGTTCGAACTGGTATTCAGCCAGCGGCTGCAGCTCGTCGACGGGCTTTCGCCGCTCAATGCGGGTCTCTACATATTGCCCGCGGCGCTGGCGTCCCTTGTTGCCGGGCCGGTGGCCGGCCTGCTCATCCCCAGATGGGGGCAGGAGCCGCTCTTGTGGACCGGCACGCTGCTTGGCGGTGCCAGCATGGCGGGCGCTGTCGCTGCTTTCGCCCACAGCGGCGCCTTGACCGTCGCCGGGCTGATCGGTCTCGGTTTCGGCATCGGCGTGGCCATGACCGCCGCCTCCAGCGCCATCATCAACGGAAGCCCGCCGCACAGGACCGGCATGGCGGCATCGATGGAGTCGGTCGCCTACGATATGGGCGCCGGGATCGGCGTCGCGGTTTTCGGCGGGCTGATGTCGGCGGCCTACACATATTCCTTCGTGATGCCGGACGGGATTGCGCTTCCGGGAACGGCGCGTGACAGTCTCGAAGAAGCGATTATCGCCGCCGGCCAACTGCCTGCTGTCGAGCAGCTTGCGGTCGAGGCGGCCGCCAAGGCCGGCTTCGTCGACTCGTTCTATTTTGTCTCTGCCAGCGTCGCCCTGGTGCTGATTGCCACGGCCCTCGTCGTCTATGCGAGGAGCCGGTCGAGCCGTTTGCGGCATGCAACGGCTGAACGATAGCGGGCGCGAAAATGCGGTAAAACGGAACGCGGCTGCCGCGAGAAACACAATGCCATTGATTCGGGTCAAATAATTGCCGAATGTCGGGCTGTAACATGATCGGCAACGCAGAATTCAAGGGATAGTGGCGCATGGCTTTCGAAGATCTGATTACCCGCATCAACATGCTGTTTGTCGAAATGGAGAACCAGCCGGAGGATGCGAGCGAGTTGCTCGATCAAATCCACCTTGAGCTGAACCGTCTGAAAGCGACCGGCCAGCCGCTTCCCGAGGATCTTGTCCAGCTGGAGGCACGGCTCGAGCGGGAATTCGGCGGCAATGCCGGCGACACGGACGCCTGATCCCGAACATCCACGACCGCGCGCACCGGGCGGAAACGGCCCGCCTTCCCCTCGCGCCTCATGGCTGCTGTGGGCGGAATTGGCGACAGTTACGCTCGCGCCGCTGTTGCTGCTGAGCCTGCCGGTCCAGCAGGTGCGGTTCCTGGCGCTCTTCCTGCTGGCCGGCTACTGCCTGGTCCGGATGCTCGGAAATGGCACTGCCGGAACCTATCTGCGGTTCGACTGGACGGCCTGCCGTGTGGCGTTGCCGGGCATTCTGTTGCGTTCGGCGATCGCCTGGCTGGCCGTCGCCGGTCTGGTCTGGTGGCTTTATCCGGATCAGTTTCTGTGCCTGCCGCAAAGCAGCCTTGCCTTCACGCTGCTCATCGTCGTCGGATACGGTCTGGTTTCGGTGCTGCCGCAGGAAATCGCGTTTCGCGGCTATGCGGGATGGCGTCTCGACGGGCTGAACATGTCCTTTGTTCCCGCTGCGCTCATTTCGGCCGCCATTTTCGGCTGGGTCCATATCATCTTCGGATCATGGATTTCGGCAGTGCTCGCCTTTTTTGCCGGGATCGTCTTCTACCGGACCTATCGCGCGAGCCGTTCGCTGGCCGCTGTCTGGGTGGAGCACACGCTCTTCGGCGCTGCCGTCTTCGTGCTCGGCCTGCACCATCTGTTCTACCGGGGACCGTCCCTCGACCAGTTCGCGTCCCTGTGCATGGGCAATCCCTGATCAGGCCCTACGCGGCGACCTCTTCCATCTTGACCTCATAGCCCCAGAGGGTCCGAAGATGCGCGATGGTGGATTCCTTCTGCTCCTCGTCCAGTGAAATGCCGTTGCGGCGCGTGTGCTGAAGCTTGAGCTGACGGTCTCCGAGCAGGTCCACGTCGACGACCTGGATATAGGGTTCGAGCGTCGACAGGTCGTGGTTCTGGGCAAAGACCTCGCGCACCTTGCGGAAGCCGCGCTCATCATGGATGCCGGTCACCGTGTAGTAGGGATCGTCCGCATTGTCGGATACGGCGAACATGTGGAACTGCCGGATCACGGCGGGACTCAGGAATTGCTGAATGAAGGATTCGTCGCGATAATTCGCCCAGGCTTCCTTCAGAACGCCTTTCCAGTCCTTGCTTCCGGCAATGTCCGGGAACCACTCGCGGTCTTCTTCTTCGGGCGTCTGGCAAATGCGCTGGATGTCGCGCATCATGGCAAATCCCAGCGCGTAGGGATTGATGCCGCTGAAACGCGGGTCGTCGAAATCGGGCTGGAAGATCACATTGGTGTGGCTGTGCAGGATCTCGAGCAGGGCGCCGTCGGTGATCAGGCCCTTTTCGTGCAGCGCATTGACGATATGGAAATGGACGAAGGTCGCGCAGCCTTCATTCATCAGCTTGGTCTGTTTCTGCGGATAGAAATACTGGGCGATGTTGCGGATGATGCGCAGCACTTCGCGCTGCCAGGGCCGCAGGACGGGGCTGTAGTGTTCGAGGAAATAGAGAAGGTTCTCCTCCGGCAGGTGCAGTTCGCGCTTGCGTTCGCGCATTTCCGCGTCCGCCTTTGCCGAGTGCTCCGAGCCCGGCACGGTGCTCCACAGATAGCTGACGGTCTGTTCCTCGTATTCGCGCCGTTCCTTGCGTCGTTCCCGTTCCTCGCGCAGCGAAGGGCTTCGCGGCCGGCGGTAGCGGAAAACGCCATGCGGCATCAGCGCGTGGGCCGCGTCGATCACCCTTTCGACTTCAGAGACGCCATGACGTTCCTCGCAGCGGGCGATGAAGCCGCGGGCATATTCGAGATAGTCGAGAATGCCGGCGGCGTCCGTCCACTGGCGGAACAGGTGGTTGGTCTTGAAGAAGTGGTTGTGGCCGAAGGCGGCGTGGGCCATGACGAGGGTCTGCATCGCCATGGTGTTTTCTTCCATGCAGTAGCTGATGCAGGGATCGGAATTGATGACGATCTCGTAGGCGAGGCCCATGGCGCCCTTGCGATAGTGCACCTCGTTGCTGACGAAATGCTTGCCGAAGGACCAGTGGCGATACATCAGCGGCATGCCGATGGAGGAGTAGGCGTCGAGCATCTGCTCCGACGAGATGATCTCGATCTGGTTGGTGTAGAAATCCAGTTCAAGGTCCTTGCGCGCCACCTCCTCGATCGCGTCATAGACGACGCGCAGCGTGTCGAAGGTCCAGTCCGCGCCGTCGAACAGGGGCTGCTTGTTTTTCCGGGCGGTCCGGTTCGCTCTTGTCGTTCTAGTGGCCATTGTCTTCCGCCGTCTTCTTTGCAAAGAGTTCCCGGAAGACCGGATAGATATCGCCGGGCCGGGCAATGCGTTTCATGGCGAAATTCGGCCACCGGCCGGCAACGCGCCGGTATTCGCGCCACAGTTCGATGCCGTTTTCCTCGCTGTTGAGGAATTCGGCCTCGGCTTCGTCGACAATCTCCACATAGGCGAAATACTGGCAGTCCTTCATCAGCTCCTCATTGAGGATCTGGACGCATTTCTTGGAATCGCCGGAGTAATTCTCGCCGTCCGAGGCCTGGGCGATGTAGATGTTCCATTCCGAGGCCGGATAGCGGTCCTCGATGATCTGCCTGGCTTCGACAAGCGCGGTGCTGACGACGGTGCCGCCGGTTTCACGGGCGTAGAAAAACGTCTCCTCGTCGACCTCCTTGGCATTGTGGGTGTGACGCACGAACACAAGATCGACCGATTTGTAGCGCCGGCTCAGGAACAGGTGCAGCAGGACGAAGAAACGCTTGGCGAGGTCCTTTTCGCGCTCTCCCATGGAGGCGGATACATCCATGAGACAGAACATGACGGCCCGCTCGCGCGGCTCCGGACGCATCTCGAAATAATTGTAGCGCACGTCGAGCGGGTCGATATAGGAAATGACCTTCTGGCGGCGCAACAGGTCCTCCAGCAGCTCATGCAGTACAGAGAGTTCCAGGCGCTGCTCCTGTGTCGGTTTGGAAATCTTCTCCATCTTGAAGATCTCCTCGCGCAGGGCGCGTACCTCCAGGTCCTTCGGCCTTTTCAGTGCCAGCCGTCTGCCGAGCGCATTGCGCATGGTGCGCTCGACATTGATGTTGGAGGGCGAGCCGGTGATGGAAAAGCCGGCCCGGAAGGGCTTCGTCACCTCGATCTGCTTGAGGCCCCGCTTGACGAGATTGGGCAGTTCCATGTCCTCGAAGAACAGGTCGAGGAATTCGTCCCGCGACAGCACGAACAGGAAATCGTCCTCGCCTTCTCCGCTGTCCGAGCCCTCCTTGCCGCCGTCCCCGCCTTCGCCGGAGGGCGGTTTCTTGATCTTGTCGCCGGCCTGGTAGGACTTGTTGCCGGTGGAGGCGTAGTCCCTACGGCCGGCCTTGCGCGAATGGCGGAAACTCGGCTCGGCGATGCTGTCGGCCGGCACCACCACCTCTTCGCCGCTGTCGGTGTCGGCGATGCCGCGCGTGCGCACGGCCTCGTCGACTGCCTTCTTGACATGGGAGCGCACGCGCTTGAGGAACCGCCGCCTGTTGCCGAGGCTCTTGTCCTTGGGGTTGAGGCGGCGGTCGACGAAATGACCCATGGGGTTAGCCCGCCTTGTTGACGCGCATGTACCACTCGACGAGTCGGCGCACCTGTCGCTTGGTGTAGCCGCGTTCGATCATGCGCTCGACGAACTCGTGGTGCTTGGCGTCGGCTTCCTTGTCGCGCTTGGCGCCGAAGCTGATGACCGGCAGCAGGTCCTCGACCTGTCCGAACATGCGCTTTTCGATTACCCGGCGCAGCTTCTTGTATTTGCGCCAGTCGGGATTCCTGCCCTGGTTCTCGGCCCGCGCCCGCAGCACGAATTTGACGACCTCGTTGCGGAAGTCCTTCGGATTGGCAATGCCGGCCGGCTTCTCGATCTTCGCCAGTTCCTGGTCGAGGATCTCGCGGTCGAACATCTGGCCGGTGTCGGGATCCTTGTAGTCATGTTCCTCGATCCACGCATCGGCATAGGCGATGTAGCGGTCGAAGAGGTTCTGGCCGTAGTCGGAATAGGATTCCAGATAGGCCTTCTGGATCTCGTGGCCGATGAACTCCGCATAGCGTGGCATCAGCTCGGCCTTGAGGAACTCCATATAGCGGCCCTCGACATCCTCGTTGAACTGCTCGCGCTTGATCGCCTGTTCCAGCACATACATCAGGTGGACCGGATCGGCCGCGACCTCGTCCGTATCGTGGTTGAAGGTTTCGGACAGGACCTTGAACGCGAAGCGTGTCGAGGTGCCGTTCATGCCTTCATCGACGCCCGCGACGTCACGGTATTCCTGCAGCGACTTGGCGTTGGGGTCTGTGTCCTTCAGCGTCTCGCCGTCATAGATGCGCAGCTTGGAGTGCAGCGTCGAGTTCTCGTGCTCGTGCAGGCGGGTCAGGACACTGAAGCGTGCCATGATATCGAGCGTCTCGGGCGCGCATCGGGCGTCGCGCAAGGCGCTTTCGCTCAGCAGCTTCTCGTAGATAAGCGACTCTTCCGTGGCGCTGAGGCAGTAGGGCACCTTGACCACGCTGATGCGGTCGAGGAAGGCCTCATTGTTCTTGTTGTTCTTGAACTGCTGCCATTCGGCCTCGTTCGAGTGGGCAACGATGATGCCGTGATAGGGAAAGGCGCCGATATTCTCGGTGCCGACATAGGAGCCTTCCTGCGTCGCCGTCAGCAGCGGGTGGAGGACCTTGATCGGTGCCTTGAACATCTCGACGAATTCGAGCATGCCCTGCGTCGTGCGGTTGAGTCCGCCCGAATAGCTGTAGGCGTCCGGATCGTTCTGGCTCAGATGCTCGAGCTTGCGGATGTCCAGTTTTCCGACAAGCGAGGAAACGTCCTGGTTGTTCTCGTCGCCGGGCTCGGTCTTGGCGACCCCGATCTGCCGCAGTTTCGACGGGTGAAGCTTGACGATGGAGAATTTGGAGATATCGCCGTCGAACTCGTCCAGGCGCTTGACCGCCCAGGGCGACATCAGTCCGGTCAAAAGCCGCCTTGGAATGTTGTACTTGTCCTCGAGCAGGTCGCTCATGCGCTCCGGGCTGAACAGGCCGAGGGGTGATTCAAAGACGGGGCTTATCTCGTCGCCGGCTTTCAGCACGTAGATCGGCTCGTGCTCCATGAGCCGCTTGAGGATCTCGGCGACCGTGGACTTGCCGCCGCCGACGGGGCCGAGCAGGTAGAGGATCTGTTTGCGTTCCTCCAGTCCCTGCGAGGCGTGGCGGAAGAAACCGACGATGCGTTCGATCGTCTCTTCCATGCCGAACAAATTGGAAAATGCGGGATAGCGCTTAATGGTCCGGTTCAAAAAGAGGCGGCTCAGCCTTTGATCCTGGCTGGTATCGATCAGCTCCGGTTCGCCGATCGCCTTTATCATCCTCTCTGCCGCAGTAGCACGCAATGACGGGTCGTCGCGGCAGGCCAACAAATAATCTTGAAGGGTAATCTCTTCTACCTTGGTCCGGTCATAAACCTCGGAGTGCAGAGAGAACACGTCCATGATGCTCGTCCTTTCCTAGTCCCTGTTTACTCTCCCCATTTGTCGCCCTGGTTCTGTATTAAGTGGTGCCTGATCGTCATTTGGCGAATCAAATCGTGTTGAAATACAATGCAGTCCCGCGCACGCGGCGCCGGGGCAACTTCGCCAAACCAGGGAACCGTTGAATCCACTTGCCTTGAATTCAGGAGCGCTCAGTAAAAGACGCCCTGTCGCAGGCAACGTGATTCGTATTCAAGTATAACACAAGGGCAATAAATCCGGTTGCGTGTATTGCCGTCAAAACTGCATTGTGATGGGCAAATAGACACAAAACTGAGGATAACCTGCGCCATCGCGCTGGTCTGCGGCCTTGCGGAATCCGTGTGCATATTGTGTGGATTTGATGGTGGGCGGTACTGGGATTGAACCAGTGACCCCTACGATGTCAACGTAGTGCTCTCCCGCTGAGCTAACCGCCCATCCGACCGGGCGCATACACCACAAAAGGTGCGGCGAGGTCAAGACTGTTTCGCCTGATTGTGACGATAATTACGCGGCCTGTAGAATCTTTTCGACTTCGTTGACGAGATCGCGCAAATGGAAGGGCTTCGACAGAACAGTAGCGTTCTTCGGTGCTTGAGAATCCGGGTTCAACGCCACGGCTGCAAATCCGGTGATGAACATGACCTTGAGATCGGGGTCGAGTTCCGTCGCGCGCCGCGCCAATTCGATGCCGTCCATCTCGGGCATGACGATATCGGTCAACAGCAGCGAAAAAGGTTCCTCGCGCAGACGTTCATAGGCGCTCGCGCCATTGTCATAGGACTGGACCGCGTATCCCGCTTTTTCCAGTGCCTTGACCAGAAAACGGCGCATGTCGTTGTCGTCTTCAGCAAGAAGTATTTTCATACTGCTCCTCATGCCCACTCAATTCCCGCGCCTGTGGCAGCCGCCAAACCGGACATGTGCTGGATTTGAGCCGATCAAAGCCGGCTTTTTCCGCCCCATTTCCGTTCGTGCCCCTATCTGCCGATACCACGCAGACGCGGCCCATTCAAACCCAGCAAGGTAAATATCGGGTGAATTTACGCTGCTTAACCGGCACATTTTATGTGAAGCTGTCATGAATATTTATAACCGCCCGTCACGTTTGCAACAACGTTTCGAGAGGTCTATGGACTTGGCTGCGATCAACTGGCAACATGAACGGCATATTCACGATTCAACCTGCGGCAAGGTGTAACAGCGAGGCAGTACATGACGGGGACAGGGCATTGATCGGAGACGCTTTTTCAGATCATCCACCTTTCGAAATCCGTCTGCCTGTCGAACAGTCCGTGCCCTTCGTATTCAACTCTCCGCACAGCGGCCGGGTCTACCCGGAGAGCTTCGTGGAGGCTTCGCGCCTGGACCGCCATTCCATCCGCCGGTCCGAGGATTATTTCGTCGACCAATTGTTTGATGCTTCACCCAAGTTCGGGGCGCCTCTGCTCGCGGCGCATTTCCCGCGTGCGTTCATCGACGTCAACCGGGAGCCCTACGAACTCGACCCGCGCATGTTCGAAGGACGGATACCGCATTTCGTCAATGCCAGCTCCATGCGCGTGGCGGGCGGTCTGGGAACCATCCCGAAACTCGTCGCTGAAAACATGGAAATATATAGCGGCCGCCTCACGATCGAGGAGGCACTGGATCGGATCGACCGTTACTACAGGCCCTATCACGATCGCCTGCGGCAACTGATCGTCAAAACCCACTCACGCTTTGGCTATGGCGTGCTTGTCGATTGCCACTCCATGCCTGCCAATGCCCAGAGCAGCAGCCGCAACCGACCGGATTTCGTTATCGGCGACCGGTACGGCACCAGCGCCACGGAAGCCCTGTCGCAGCTCGCCGTTTCCATCCTTCAGGACCTTGGCTACACGGTGTCGCGCAACAAGCCCTATGCGGGCGGTTTTATCACGGAGCACTACGGAAGGCCGGCGCGCGGCCTGCATGCGTTGCAGATCGAGATCAATCGCGGTCTTTATGTCAACGAGCAGACATTCGAGAAAACCGCCGGTTTCGACGGTTTGCGCGCCGATATCGGCCAGTTCATGGGCCTCGTGACCGAATATTTCGCGAATAACTATTCCGACGTTGCGCTGGCGGCCGAGTAGCAGGAAGCGGGCGCTTATCGGCAAAAAAAAGACCGCGCCTTGCGGAGCGGTCAAAATCTAGGGAGGAAACGCCCAATAAGGGCATTCGCAGCCATTGGCTGCATCCTCAATATATTGCTGCATTGCACAAAAGTCAAGAGATGAACAAAATTCTTTTCGCGACTGCAAAAAGTCCGGCACCGCAACCGAAATGCTGGAAAAACGAGGCGCAGTCGAATAACGGTGCGTCACGCCTCTTCGCCGAAAACGCTCTGTGGATGTCCAAAATGCAACCTGATCTCGATTTTCTTCATCTTCTGGCGGATGCCGCCGCGAAGGAAACGCTGCCCCGTTTTCGCGCCAATACAACCGTGAGCAACAAGCTGCAGGGCGGTTTCGATCCGGTGACGGAGGCCGATCGTGCCGCCGAGGCCGCGATCCGCGATCTGATCGGCCGGCACTATCCCGATCACGGCATCATGGGTGAGGAGCACGGAAGCGAGGGGCTCGACCGGGACTATCTGTGGATCATCGATCCGATCGACGGCACAAGAGCGTTCATTTCGGGCCTGCCGGTCTGGGGAACGCTGATCGGCCTTTATCATCGCGGCCGGGCCGTTGCAGGGGCAATGGACCAGCCCTTTACCGGCGAACGCTTCGTCGCCGACCAGAGCGGCACATATTACCGCGGACCGGACGGGGAACGGGCGATCCGGGCGCGCGATTGTGGTTCGCTTGCGAAAGCCACATTGTTTACGACTTCGCCGCACCTGTTTTCAGAGGCGGAAGGTGTGCGCTACCGGGCCGTGGAGAACAGGGTCAACCTGTTTCGATATGGCTGCGACTGCTATGCCTATACGCTGGTCGCCGGTGGCCATGCGGACCTTGTCGTCGAAAACAATCTCAAGGCCTACGATATCGGAGCGCTGATCGCGATCCTCGAATCGGCCGGCGCGGTGGTCTCCGACTGGTCTGGCGCGCGGCCCGAACAGGGCGGCAACATCATTGCCGCGGGCAGCAAGGCGGTGCACGAAGAGGCGCTGGCACTGCTTGCGGCGTAGGTGCGGGAGGGTGCCGTAACCGGCTATACCTCGCCTGGCAAGAACGCCTTTATGCCGGCAAGCAACTGCTCGCGATAGATATCGGCCTCCTGGAACATCTCGTGTTTGGCGCGATCGATGGTGATCAGCTCGCTGGCGCGGAAATGCGAGGCAATGTCCTCGATGGCTTCGATCGGAACGATCGTATCGGCGCCGGCGCCGAAGATCAGTGTCGGAATGCGGATCGATGCGAGATGGGCGGGATCGTGCACGCGCTTCATGGTGCGGAAGGATTCGGACAGCCAGCGGAAGGTCGGCCCGCCCAGGGTAAATTGCGGGCAGACGTCGTAGATCGCCCGGTTGCGGTCGAAACGCCGCCGGTCCGATGTCAGCACATTGTCCTTGAAGGAAAGGTTCGTGCGTTTCGATCCGCTCGGCGCCATGCGGCCGAAGCCAAAGCGGCTGGCCGCACCGACGGCGAACCGCATCGTCGCCTGCTCGAACGGGCTCCCGTGGATGCCAACGAAAGGCGCGCAGACGACCATGCGCTCCACACGGTTGGCAAGACGCGGCGCCGTTGCGAGCGCAATCAGGCCGCCGGTCGAGTGGCCGAGTATGAAGAACGGCAGCCGCGCGTCCGGCAGAACGATATTTTCCAGGAAATATTCAAGATCGTCCTGGTAGTCTGAAAAACGCCGCACGTGTCCGGCAATCGAATCGTCGACCAGCCTTTCCGAGCCGCCCTGGCCGCGCCAGTCGAAAGTGGCGACCCAAAGTCCTGCCTCGGTGAGATTGCGGGCCGTTTCGTAGTATTTCTCGATGGTCTCGTTGCGCCCCTGGAGAAGCACGACCGTACCGGTGGCCCGCGTTACGGTCGAGCGGAAGATCGCGTAGCGCAGCCTTTTGTTGTCGCGGGTCTCGAAATAGCCGGTAATGGCGTTTTCAGGCGCCGGATTGTCGGGCGTATCGTAGATCACGCTGGCGGATTTGGGCGCGTTGGTGTCCATACCTCTTTAGAACCTGACGGGCTGCATCGATCAAGGCTCAATCGCCTGAAATGGCGGGAGAATCGATGTCGACTTGCAAATCTTGAAACGGCCAGCCGCAGTTCCCACCTATAGCGTGCAGGCGCCAGAACGGGCCTGCTGGCCGGATGCCCGCCATATGAACGGGGGTGTTTTAGGTCAAAATCAAATCTGTCGCTCAATGGAGGACAAGACCATGCGTCATGTCGATTTTTCACCTCTTTATCGTTCCACCGTCGGATTCGACCGCCTGTTCACGATGCTTGACAGCCTCGCGCAGCCGGATCAGAGTCAGACCTATCCGCCCTACAATATCGAAAGAACCGGAGACAATTCCTACCGGATCACCATGGCCGTCGCCGGATTCGGCGATGACGACCTTTCGATTGAAGCGCGTGAACACGTGCTGACCGTCAAGGGCGAGAAAGCCGACGATAACGGCAATGGCGAGGGCGAATTCCTGTATCGCGGTATCGCCAAGCGCGCCTTCGAGCGCCGCTTCCAGCTCGCCGAATATGTGGAAGTCAAGGGTGCCAAGCTCGAAAACGGGCTGCTCCACGTCGATCTCGTGCGCGAGATTCCCGAAGCCATGAAGCCGCGCCGCATCGCGATTTCCGCCGACAATGCGGCCGAGGCAACCAAGCAGATTGAAGCCGAAACGGTCGCCTGACCGTCAGGCCAGAGCAATGCAAAACGGCGCCCCGAGGCGCCGTTTTCATTTTGTATTCCGCTATCCGGGATCAGGCATAGGCAACGCGGCCGCCCCACCAGCGGGACAGGAGCGAATCCAGGGAAACAAATCCCGGGCCCTTCACTGCCACATAGATCAGGGGCACGACCCAGAACAGACGCTGGTCGAGGATCTCGGACGGCTGGCCGTTGAAGAGCGTGCCGAGAGCCACGCCATGGCCGGTCACATCCACATAGGTCTGCACGAATATGAAGGCGATCATGCCTGCTGCGCCGATACGGGAAAACAGGCCGAGAATGACGAGAATCGGCAGGATGAACTCCCCATAGGTGCCGGCGATGACCATCAGATGCGCCGTAAACGGCAGGCCGCTGGTTTCGTATCCGGCCGCCTCGAACGCCTTGCCCGCGATCTGGATATAGGCGCCGTCGGAGACCTCGAAAAACCCGATCAATCCGTCGCCGACCTTGGTCCTGGCGGAGTTGAGATAATAGACGTAAAGAGTTGCCGCGATCACGAAGCGCGAGAACAGGCCTAGGAACCAGCCGTCCGTTACCCTTTCGATCGCGCCGAATACGCCGTCGTGCAACCGGCGGACCATTTCAATCAGCGATGTCATGTCGTTTTCCTATTTTGTTTTCAGTCTTTGGTTGCAATTGCGGTGAAGGCACCGGCTTCGAGCATTGCGCCGATGGCCGCGGCGAGATCGAACTTCTGAGCAACGGCGACCGCCGCTTCAGCGGCTTCGCCAAGGGTGTTGCCGTCGACAAGCGCCTGCAGAAATGCGGCGGCGCCCTCGGGCAGCGTTCTGACCTCGACATCGAAATCGCGCCGGGTGACGAGGCCGTCCTCGGCAATGGCGGGATCGATGCCGGACAGATCCGCACCTGAGCGGTTGGCTGAGAAGATCGATACGGCAGCGAAGCGCGAACAGACAACTCGCGTTGCCGGGTGGGCCTTGAAACGTTGTTCCGCCAGCTCGTCGGGAGCAATAGCGGCAAGGGCGGCAGGATCAAGCGGCGGCGCGTCGGCCGCGTGGAAAGCGTCCAGCCAGGCACGCTCGAGGCGGGCCACGTCGGGCAGGTAGACCAGCTTTTTCGCCGGTTCGAATCCCTCGAGGAAATCGGCGAAATCATCGCCGTAGCGGAAAAGCAGCGGCGACTTCGGCTGTTCGGAGCGGACATAAGTCCTTGCCATGGCACGAAAGAAATCGTCGCCGACGAGCCGGTGGACGGCCGGATAGATTTCCGCGAGCGCACCGACAAGACTGACCGTGACATTGTTGCGGTAAACATCGAACCGCTTGTCCGCCTTTTTGCCGTCGGGGCCGACAATGCCGGCCGGCGTCGGTTGCTCGGGATCCAGAAGCGCGTCGGAAAACCGCCCCAGGGTCACCGTCCGGACGGTTTTGGCGGCCTCGCTGTTGCTATCCGGCCGCGGCATGGCGGCTCCCCAGCAGGTAGTTGGCAGCCCTTCTTTCGAGAATTTCGTCGGCGCGCATCGCTTCGCGCCGCAGGATCGGCCATTCGGGAACATCGTTGTCCCATTCGACCAGCGTCGGGACAGGGCCCATCTGGCCGATCACGATGTCATAGAGTTTCCAGACCTCATCGTCCACGGGCCGGTCATGGGCGTCGATGAGCAGCGCATCGCCCTCGTCGTCAATATCCGTGGCATGGCCTGCAAGATGGATTTCCTCGACCTTTTCCAGCGGAAACTCCGACAGATAGGTCAGGGGACGGTATTTCTGGTTGGTGGCCGACACAAACACATTGTTGATGTCGAGAAGCAGACCGCAACCGGTGCGGCGGGCGATTTCGGAAATGAACTCCGTTTCGCTCATGGATGACTGTTCGAACTGCACATAGGTCGACGGGTTCTCCAGCAAAATCTTGCGGCCGAGCGCCTCCTGTACCCTGTCGATATGGCTACAGACGCGGTCCAGCGTCTTGCGGTCATAGGGAACCGGGAGCAGGTCGTTGTAGTAGCTCAGATCGTGCGTCGACCAGGCCAGATGCTCCGAGACGAGGCCCGGCTCATAACGGTCGACGACGCGTTTCAGGCGTGTGATGTGTTCGTCATCCAGGCCTTTTTCGCTGCCGATGGACAGGCCGACGCCATGCACGGAGAGCGGAAAATTCTGTCGGATCGCGGTCAGCGCCCGGTGCGGCGCGCCGCCGTCGCCCATGTAGTTCTCGGCGTGGACTTCAAGAAATCCGATTCTGTAGTCGTCCTGCAGGATCCGGTCGACATGGGACGGTTTCAGGCCCGCGCCGGCGCGGGCCGGAATGGTACGGTCCGTGAAGGAGGCGTCGGTGTCGCCGTCTTTCCAGGCAGGGATATCGGTCATCGGATGTTCTGCGCCTCAAAAAATGGGGCCGGCCGCCCGCAACGTCGGGCAGCCGGCCGGAATTCAGCGAACCTTATGCAGGCAGGTCGCGGTCAAGCGGCTCGAGCGATCCGACGCGTCCGCCCGGCAGTTCCATGGTCGTGCAGGTGCCGTTTTCCACCAGAGTCCAAGCATTGCCCTGATAGTCGACAGTCGATGTGCCGGCGCATGTGGTTCCGGGACCGGCCGCGCAGTCATTCTTGCCGGCCAGCGATACGCCGTAGCACTTTTCCTTGGCGGAGGCGCCGGTCGTCGATGCAACGAGGGTCGCGCCGGAAAGGGCCATAGCGACGGCACCGGCAACGGCGGAAGCGCCAATAAGTGTTTTCTTGGACATGAGGTTCTCCTTGGGAATTCCGAATTCAGATCGTGACACTAATCATAGCCCGGTTGTCGCCGGGTCGAGCGGAGTTTCTGAAAAACACGGATAAATTGGAAATCAACAGCGTGTTATCTCCTGTCGCTATTGCGTTACATTCCCGTGACGGGAGTTGTGCCCGGGCCCAATGTTGAATGTTTTCAACCGCTTCCATACGAGCCGGACGTCATCCGGCCCGCACCATGCCCGGTTGCAATCAACCCGTGCAAGACTAGTATCTCAGGTCTTTTCCAGCAAGGCGGCGAATTCGGCGATGTGCTCCGGTGTCGTGGCGAATCCGGTAACGAGTCGTGTGATTACCTCGTTTTCGCCGACCAGTCCGGCCGCAAAGCGCGGCGTTTTCCATTCGTAAAAGTGCGCGCCTTTTTCGAGCAATGCCTTGAACCGGTCGCGGTCGAGGATGGCAAAAACCTCGTTGGCCTGGCTGCGCCAGGCAAGGCGCGTGCCTTCTGCAGCTTCAAAGACCGATTGCAGTTCGGCCGCCATGGCGTTGGCATGCGCGGCTGTCTCTATCCACAGATCATCCGCGAAATAGGCCTCGAGCTGGGCCGAGATGAAGCGGCTTTTCGAGAAGAGATGTGCCGAGCGCTTGCGCAGATACGGCAGATCGACCGCCTTGTCCGGGTCGAAGACCACCAGAACCTCGGCGCACCAGCAGCCGTTCTTTGTCGCGCCGAATGAAAGAATGTCGACGCCGCGCCGCCAGGTCATCTCGGCCGGGCTTTGTCCGACAGCCGCCATGGCATTGGCAAAGCGTGCGCCATCCATATGCAGCGGCAGTCTGTGACGGCGGCAGGTTTCAACGATCCGTTCGATCTCGCCGGCTTCATAGACCGTGCCGATCTCGGTCGATTGGGAGATGCTGACAGCCATCGGCTGGCCGGCGTGAACGAATTCCGGCGGGAAGCGGCGGATGGCCGCATCGAGTTCCTGCGGATCGATCTTTCCCAGATTGCCGTCGACCGGCTCGAGGCGGATCCCGTTGGCCAGGAATTGCGGTGCGCCGCCTTCGTCCTCGATCAGATGGGCCTCGCGGTGGCAGAAGGCGACACCGCCAGGTCTGCTGAGTGCCGCCATGGAAAGGGAATTTGCCGCCGTTCCGGTGCCGACGAAGAATACCGCCACCTCGCGCTCGAAGATGTCGTTGAATTTCTGCCCGATCCTGCGATCCAGGTCGCTGAGCCCATAGGCGGCGGCAAATCCGGAGGCGTGGCGTGTCAGCGCTTCTGCAACGCGCGGATGCGCGCCGGCCCAGTTGTCTGAGGAAAACTGCATGATGATCCCTTGCCGCTGGTCGTGCATATGGTTGCCGGCGCATACATGGCACGGAATTTCCGGCCTGCAAAGCGGGCCATCTAACTATGGAGGACATATTGCAAGCGGATCTGTCATCGCCGTGCAATATTATGTCTTCAAACACGTCGGCGCGGCAATTTGCTGACCTGGCGGCTCACAAAAATGGCCCCGCCATCTTGCCCCCCGTGCCCGTTTCTGGCATACAGGGTTAAAAATAGGACAGTATGGCTGTCCTAATTGGATGTTCAGGGCCGACGACCGGCTTTGGTATCCGCCCGGCTGCACCGACGGCCGCAAAGGGATGGGCGCCCGGTCCGGGTTCGCATATCCGCATTATCGCGCAGGCCAAGCGACGGAATTTTCTGATGAAATTTCGACCGGCCGGTGCGGACGACATTCCGAGGCCGGAGCTGATCGGGCCGAAGAATGGCGAAAACGGCTAATCGCTTGAATTTGCCGCGTGATAAAACTGTACCGGATTGTATATAACCGGCACGGATGATCAGGTCGCCCCAAGAAACCGCAAAGGTTTCCGACGGCCATGACAGGAGGAACACGGATGACGGAAAAAACGCCATCACAGGCAGCAGCTTCGTGCGGTGATACGCAGGCTCTGGCGGTGAAACGTGCCCGTATGTCCGGCCTTCCGGAGAAACAGGGACTCTATGATCCGCGCAATGAGCACGACGCCTGCGGTGTCGGGTTTGTCGCCCATATGCGCGGCGAGCGGTCGCACCAGATCATTGAGGACGGCCTGTTCATGCTGGAGAACCTGACGCATCGCGGCGCGGTCGGTGCCGACCCGCTGATGGGCGACGGTGCCGGCATGCTGGTGCAGATTCCGCATGATCTTTTTGTCGAGGAAATGGCCAGGCAGGACGTGGCGCTGCCCGAGATGGGACAGTATGCCGTCGGTTACCTGTTCATGCCCCATGACGCGGAGCTGCGCGCGCATATCGAGGAGATCATCGAGGAGGTGGTCGAGGCCGAGGGCCAGGTGCTGCTCGGCTACCGCGATGTGCCGGTCGACAATTCCTCGCTGTCCAAGGCACCCGATATCGTCGCCACCGAGCCGTTTCATCGCCAGGTCTTCATCGGTCGCGGCAGCGGCACCGAGAGCGACGACGACTTCGAACGCCGCCTGTTCATTCTGCGCAAGGTGATCTCCAACCGCATTTTCGAGGAGACGGACGGGCGCGACAACGGCTTTTATGTCGTGTCGCTTTCCGCCAGGACCATCGTCTACAAGGGCATGTTCCTGGCCTATCAGGTGGGCGCCTACTACAAGGACCTGAAGGACGAGCGGTTCCGCTCGGCCGTGGCACTTGTCCACCAGCGTTTCTCCACGAACACTTTCCCGTCGTGGAAGCTGGCACACCCCTACCGGATGGTCGCCCATAATGGCGAGATCAACACGCTGCGCGGCAATGTCAACTGGATGGCGGCGCGCCAGGCATCCGTTTCCTCGCCGCTGTTCGGCGACGACATCAACAAGCTTTGGCCGATCTCCTATGAGGGCCAGTCCGACACCGCCTGTTTCGACAATGCGCTCGAATTCCTGGTTCAGGGCGGCTATTCGCTGCCGCATGCGGTGATGATGCTGATCCCGGAGGCCTGGGCCGGCAACAAGCTGATGCACGACGACCGCAAGGCGTTCTACGAATATCACGCGGCGCTGATGGAGCCGTGGGACGGCCCGGCCGCGGTTGCGTTTACCGATGGGCGGCAGATCGGCGCGACGCTGGACCGCAACGGCCTGCGTCCGGCCCGCTATATCGTGACCGACGACGACCGGATCATCATGGCGTCGGAGGCCGGCGTATTGCCGGTCGCGGAAGAAAAGATCGTGCGCAAGTGGCGGCTGCAGCCCGGCAAGATGCTGCTGATCGACATGGAAGAGGGCGCGATCATCTCCGATGCGCAGATCAAGGTCGAACTGGCCAACGCCCACCCCTATCAGGAGTGGCTCGACCGCACGCAGATCGTGCTCGAGGACATGCCGGTTTCCGGACATTCGACCAGCCGGTCCAGCGCATCGCTGCTGGATCAGCAGCAGGCCTTCGGCTACAGCCAGGAGGACCTGAAGATCCTGATGGCGCCGATGGCGACCACCGGCCAGGAGGCGCTTGGCTCCATGGGCACCGATACGCCGATTTCGGCGATGTCGGACAAGTCCAAGCTGCTCTATACCTATTTCAAGCAGAATTTCGCGCAGGTAACCAACCCGCCGATCGATCCGATCCGTGAGGAATCGGTGATGAGCCTTGTCTCGTTCATCGGTCCCCGGCCCAATCTCTTCGATCTCGAAGGCCTTGCCGAGCAGCGCCGGCTCGAGGTGCGCCAGCCGATCCTCACCAATGAGGACCTGGAGAAGATCCGCGCCATCGGCGACATTTCCGACAACCAGTTCCAGACCAAGACGCTGGACATCACCTACCGGGAGAGCCGGGGCGCCGACCATCTGGAAGAGGTGTTGCGGCAGGTCTGCTCGCGGGCCGAGCGGGCCGTGATCGACGGCTACAACATCATCATCCTGTCCGACCGGCACCTTTCGGCCGAGCGTATCGCGATCCCGGCGCTGCTGGCGACGGCCGCCGTCCATCATCATCTCATCCGCAAGGGGCTGCGCACCTCGGTGGGTCTGGTGGTCGAGTCGGGCGAGCCGCGCGAGGTGCATCATTTCGCGGTGCTGGCCGGTTACGGAGCCGAGGCGATCAACCCTTATCTCGCCTTCGACACACTCGCGGACATGCACAAGAATGGCGAGTTCCCGGCGGCGGTCGATCCCTATGAAGTGGTTCACCGCTACATCAAGGCCATCGACAAGGGTCTCTTGAAGGTGATGTCCAAGATGGGCATCTCCACCTACCAGTCCTATTGCGGCGCGCAGATCTTCGATGCGGTCGGCCTGTCGACGGAATTCGTCAACAAGTATTTCTTCGGCACGGCGACGACGATCGAGGGCATCGGCCTCGACGAGATCGCCATCGAGACGCATGCCCGTCATGCGCTCGCCTTCGGCAACGATCCGGTGTTGCGCACTGCGCTCGATGTGGGCGGTGAATATCTTTACCGCATGCGCGGCGAGAACCATGTCTGGTCGCCCGATTCCGTGGCGCTTCTGCAGCACGCGGTGCGCGGCAATGCGCAGGACCAGTATCGTGAGTTTGCCCGCATGGTGAACGAGCACGCGGAAGGTCTGAACACGATCCGCGGCCTCTTCAGGATTATCAACGCTGAAGAGGACGAGCGCGAGCCGGTGCCGCTTGACGAAGTCGAGCCGGCGGCGGAAATCGTGCGGCGCTTTTCGACCGGCGCCATGTCCTTCGGCTCGATCAGCCGCGAGGCGCACACGACGCTGGCAATCGCCATGAACCGCATCGGCGGCAAGTCCAATACGGGCGAGGGCGGCGAGGAGCCGGACCGCTATGCGCCGATGCTCGACGGGTCGATGAACCCCGAGCGCTCGGCGATCAAGCAGGTGGCGTCGGGCCGGTTCGGCGTGACGACGGAGTATCTCGTCAATTCGGACATGATCCAGATTAAGGTCGCGCAGGGCGCCAAGCCCGGCGAGGGCGGACAGTTGCCCGGCCACAAGGTCGATGCGACGATCGCCAAGACCCGCCATTCGACGCCCGGTGTCGGCCTGATCTCGCCGCCGCCGCACCATGACATCTATTCGATCGAGGATCTGGCGCAGCTCATCTACGATCTGAAGAACGTCAACAGCGATGCCGACATCTCGGTCAAGCTGGTCTCCGAGGTCGGCGTTGGAACGGTCGCAGCGGGTGTCGCCAAGGCGCGTGCCGATCACATCACCATTGCCGGCTATGACGGCGGCACGGGCGCATCGCCGCTTACCTCGCTCAAACATGCCGGCTCGCCCTGGGAAATGGGGCTAGCGGAAACGCACCAGACGCTGGTGCTGAACGGCCTGCGCTCGCGCGTGCCGCTGCAGGTCGATGGCGGCCTGCGCACCGGGCGCGATGTGGTCATCGGCGCGCTGCTTGGCGCCGACGAGTTCGGTTTCTCGACAGCACCGCTGATCGCGGCCGGCTGCCTGATGATGCGCAAATGCCATCTCAACACCTGCCCGGTGGGCATCGCCACGCAGGATCCGGTGCTCCGCCAGCGTTTCAAGGGAACGCCCGAGCACGTCATCAACTATTTCTTCTTCGTGGCCGAAGAGGTGCGCGAATTGCTGGCGCAAATGGGCTTCCGCAAGCTGAATGATATCATCGGCCAGTCCGATCTTCTGGAGAAAGACACGATGATCAGCCACTGGAAGGCCAAGGGGCTGGACTTCTCCAACATGTTCCACAAGCCCGAGGCGGCCAAGGAGGAGACCTACTGGACGCAGCGGCAGGATCATCCGATCGACGATATTCTCGACCGCAAGCTGATCGCCGAGGCGGCGCCGGCGCTGGACGACAAGACGCCGGTTTCGATCAAGACGGAGATCCGCAATGTCGATCGCTCCACCGGTGCGATGCTGTCGGGCGAGGTGGCAAAGCGCTACGGCCACAAGGGGCTGGCGGACGACACGATCGCCGTGAAGCTGCACGGGACCGCCGGCCAGTCCTTCGGCGCGTTCCTGTCGCGCGGCATCACCTTCGATCTCGTCGGCGACGGCAATGACTATGTCGGCAAGGGCCTTTGCGGTGGCCGGATCATCGTGCGCCCGCCGTCCGAGAGCAATATCGTGCCGGAGGAATCGATTATCGTCGGCAACACCGTGCTCTATGGCGCGGTCGAGGGCGAGTGCTATTTCCGCGGCGTTGCCGGCGAACGTTTCGCCGTCCGCAATTCCGGGGCGATCGCCGTTGTCGAAGGCGTTGGCGACCATGGCTGCGAATATATGACCGGCGGCATTGTCGTCGTCATCGGGCAGACAGGCCGCAACTTTGCCGCCGGCATGTCGGGGGGTGTTGCCTATGTGCTTGACGAGGCCGGCGATTTCGCGCGGCGCTGCAACATGGCGATGGTGGAACTCGAACCGGTTCCGGAAGAGGACGACATCCTGGAAGAGCTGCATCACCACGGCGGCGACCTGGCGCACAAGGGCCGGGTCGATGTATCGGGCGACATGACCCGCCATGACGAGGAGCGGCTGTTCCAGCTGATCTCCAACCATGTGCACTACACCGGGTCGGAGCGCGGCCGAGATATCCTCGAAAACTGGGCTGATTTCCGTCCGAAGTTCCGCAAGGTCATGCCGGTCGAATACCGGCGTGCGCTTGAGGAAATGGAACGCATGCGCATGGGCGTTGCCGCCGAATAGGCTGCACCGGTGGCGTGGCGACGGGTTTAGAGAATAGGAACGAGTATGGGTAAGGTTACGGGATTTCTGGAGATCGACCGTCAGGTCGCGAAATATCAGCCCGCGTCCGACCGGGTGCGGCATTTCAAGGAATTCACTATCCCGATGTCGGATTCGGAGGTCGTCAAACAGGCGGCCCGCTGCATGGATTGCGGCATCCCGTTCTGCCATGGCCCGACCGGTTGCCCGATCCACAACCAGATCCCGGACTGGAACGACCTCGTCTACAATGACAATTGGGAAGAGGCGATCCGCAACCTCCATTCGACGAATAATTTTCCGGAGTTCACCGGACGGATCTGTCCCGCGCCCTGCGAGGAAGCGTGCACGCTCAACCTTGAAGACATTCCCGTCGCCATCAAGACGGTCGAGCAGGCTCTGGCGGACAAGGCTTACGAAATGGGCTATGTCGTGCCGCAGCCGCCGGAAAGAAAGACCGGCAAATCCGTCGGCGTCATCGGTTCGGGGCCTGCCGGCATGGCGGCGGCGCAGCAGTTGGGTCGCGCCGGGCATGATGTCCATGTCTATGAGCGCGAGAGCCGGGCCGGCGGGCTGATGCGCTACGGCATTCCGGACTTCAAGATGGAAAAGCACTTCATCGACAGGCGCGTCGAGCAGATGGAAGGCGAGGGCGTGACCTTCCACTACAATGTGCATGTCGGCGTCGACAAGACGGTGGACGAATTGCGCGATGCGCATGATGCGGTGATCTATTGCGGCGGTTCGGAAAAGCCGCGCGATGCCGGAATTCCGGGCGTCGAATTCGTCGGTGTGCATGACGCGATGCCCTATCTCGTCCAGCAGAACAAGCGTGTCGCGGGTGAGGCGGTCGAATCCGTCGGCTGGCCGTCCGAGCCGATTCTCGCCAGCGGCAGGCATGTGGTTGTCGTGGGCGGCGGCGATACCGCGTCCGACTGTATCGGCACGGCCTTCCGGCAGGGCGCGGTCAAGGTCACGCAGCTCGACATTCGGCCGCAACCGCCGGTGCGCGAAGACAAGATGGCGGTCTGGCCCTACTGGGCGACAAAAATGCGGACATCGTCCTCGCAGGCCGAGGGTGCCGTGCGTGAATTCCAGGTCGGCACCCTCGAATTCGTAGGCGAAAGCGGCGTTCTGGCCGGCGTCAAATGCTGTCAGGTCGACGAGAAACGGCAGCCGGTTGCCGGAACGGAGTTCATCATCAAGGCCGATCTCGCCTTTATCGCGATCGGCTTCCGCGGGCCGTTCGAGAATGGCGTTCTGAAGGATCTGGGCGACAGGCTGGACATTGACGTGGACGGTCGCAGCTCGACGAATGTGCGCGCCAATGAGGACGATTACCGGACTTCCGTCGAGGGCCTGTGGGCGGCCGGCGATGTGCGCCGCGGTCAGTCGCTGGTTGTCTGGGCAATCCGCGAAGGCCGGCAGGCGGCCCATGATGTCGACAAGCAGTTGATGGGCTCGACAGACCTGCCGAGATAGCCCTGTTCTAACCCTGCGGCGCTCGCGCCGTTGCTCCATCAAGCTGTGTCTTGTCCTGCTTGCGTGGCCAGACAAAATAGTCGGCCCGGCCCGGCGGCGGCGTGCTGATCTTGCCGTCAAACAGCAGGTCGTCGCGCGGCGTGCGGGTCAGCGAGGTGCGCGGCTCGGTGGCGCCGAGAAGCTGGTCCGAGCCGTCGAGTCCCGGATCGTCCATGCTGATCGGGCTGGTGCGCACAATGGCCGATCCGGTATCCGGATGCAGCACGAGAAGCTCCGGCAGGTTTTCATCGGTCAGCTTGGCAACGCCCTCGCTGGCATCGTTGCCGAGGAGGCGGCGTACGGACTTTTCGACATAGAATGCCAGCTTGCGGCGTCCGGCCTTGGTCATGCGTATGCCGTCGGACGTGCGCAACCGCACCTGCTGGCCGATAATGTCGGAACCGGTATAGACGAACTTGCCGTCCGCATCGACGAAACCGTCCCAGATGTCGATATATTGGCCGTTGATGTCCTCGACGACGGTCTTGTAGATGTTGTTGAAGGCGAGAATATCCGTCGACATGGACGAGGATTTGTAGGGTGGCGCCCCGACCCAGATCAGCGGTATGTTGCGGGCGCGCACGGCACGGGCCATGAGGTCGACGCGCTCGGTATATTCGCTCACCCACTCTTCGGATCGCACGGCGATGCGCTTGCGCCCCTGCCTCATCTGCTGGCGGTCGTTCGAGCCGATCATGACGATGACGAGCGATGGCTGGACTTCGTCCAGAAAGCCGGGCAGTTTCCGGTTCCAGTTGTAGTAGTCGTCGCGAACCAGGCCGGACGAGCCGTTGGTCTTGCGCACCACCGCAACGCCCGGCGCCTGCGTGAAGGCCGTCTGCAGGCCTTCCGACAGCGACTTGGCCATGAAGTCGCCGACCACAAGGATCTTGCGCGCATTCTCCAGCTTCTGGACCGTGCTCACGCTTGTCGTTGATTTCTTGCGTTTCTTCGGGGTGCGGCGGCTTTGGGAATTCTTGCGCTTTATGGTCGCGCGCGGCCGCTGCCTGTTGGTCTTTTCCGGCCGGATCTTGCGCGGGCCGAACAGGCGGTCGATCACCGAGCGGCGCTCATATTTCTGGGCAAAGGCCGGCGTAGCGGAAACCATGACCGAAATCGCCATCGCGAAAGCGGCCAAAAACGGCAGCACGATCAGGTGCGGCACGTGCCGGTTCATCCATGTGACCAAGATGGTCTCCTGTCACCGCCTGAGTGTGTTCAGTAGTTTTTGCGACGGAACACCATCCGGCGTCAAGCCGGAACGCGACTGGAAGGTTTTTATGGCTAACTGGGAGCCGGAACCGATATTGCCGTCGATTTCGCCGCGATAATAGCCCAGGGTCTTGAGATGAACCTGGATTTCGCGCCGCTCGTCCATGGACAGGACACCTTTGGGCCTCGGCCATTTCTGCTGCACGCCGCCATAGCCTGCGATCCTGTCGGCCAGCAGGCCGACGGCCAGGGCATAGCTGTCGGAATTGTTGTAGCGCTTGATCATGAAGAAGTTGCGCAGCATCAGGAAGGCCGGGCCATTGGCGCCGGCCGGCATTTTGAGCACAGCCTTTTCGCCGGGGCGCGGAAAGCCCTTTCCGTTCGGGCGCTTGAAACCGAGCCTGGCCCATTGCGCCAGCGTTTTCGACTTGCCCTTGTACTTCGAGGCGCCGCGTGGCGCGCGCACCTCGTATCCCCAGGTCTTGCCCGTTTTCCAGCCGTTCTTTTTCAACAGGTTCGCTGCTGTCGCCAGCGCGTCGGGAACCGAATTCCAGATATCCTTGCGCCCGTCGCCATCATGATCGACGGCAAAGGCGAGATAACTTGTCGGAATGAACTGGGTATGGCCCATCGCGCCGGCCCAGGAGCCATTGAGCTGGTTGCGGGTGATCTTGCCCGATTGCAGGATTTTCAGCGCCGCGATCAGCTGCTGGCGGGCAAATTTGGCGCGCCGGCGGTCGGCATAGGCAAGCGTTGCCAGCGCTCTTGGCACATAGTGCAGCCGGTCGGGATAGTTGAAGACGTTGCCGTAGCTCGATTCGACCGACCATATGGCCAGGACGACCGAGCGGTGCACGCCGTAGCGCCGTTCGATCTCCGTCAGCACCCGGTCGTATCGCTTGGCCATTTCCTGGCCGGTCTGGATCGTGGTGAAGTGGACGCGTGTATCGATATAGCTCCACGCGCTTTCCTTGAACTCCGGCTGGTGGCGCGCCTTGCGCAGCACGTCGGGATCGGGCTCGCGTACACCCCGGAAGGCTTTCTGATAGGTCGACTTCTTGATGCCGGACTTGGCTGCGACCGGGTAGAAATCGTTTATCCACTTGCGGAAACCGGCGTCGGCCGATGCCTGCGGCATCTGAACCAGAATCGCCACGCAAACGAGCATCGCGGTCAAAAAAGCCGTCATGCCGGCCTTTGCGGCGCGGGAAAGAAGAATATTTGCTGTCATTTCAGACATCGCTGACAACTCTAGCTGTGTGCCAAGGCATAAAAATGGCCGCCTCGGGACGGTTTTCAACACTGTCTGGCCAAAATAGCGTTGACGCATCAATAATCTCTTAACCATAAGGATGCGCATGTCGACGGTCCGTGTGCACACTGCCGGTCCGGCTGATATCCGCGACACGCGGCGGCAAGGCGAACAGGAAAGGCACAATTCCATGACGCAGCAGGGCAAGGTCAGAAAAGCGGTCTTTCCGGTGGCCGGTCTCGGCACGCGGTTTCTGCCGGCGACCAAGGCGATCCCGAAAGAGATGCTGACCGTCGTCGACAAGCCGGTCATCCAATATGTCGTCGACGAGGCGCGCGCCGCCGGCATCGAGCATTTCATCTTCGTCACCGGACGCAACAAGGCTGTCATCGAAGACCATTTCGACATCCAGGTGGAGCTTTACGATACGCTGCGGAGTCGCGGCAAAACGGACGAATTGAACAACCTTCAGGCGCTGCAGCCGAAGCCAGGCCAGACGAGCTTTACGCGCCAGCAGGAGCCGCTCGGCCTCGGCCATGCCGTGTGGTGCGCGCGCGAACTGGTCGGCGACGAGCCTTTCGCACTGCTGTTGCCCGATATGGTGATGCAGGACACGCGCGGATGCCTTGCCGGCATGGTCGACCTTTACGGCCAGGTGGGCGGCAACGTCATCTCGGTCGAGGAGGTCCCGGATGAGGAGACCCATCGCTATGGCATTGTCGGCGTCGGCGAGGATATCGGCGAGGACGGATTCCGCATCAATGCGATGGTCGAAAAGCCGACGCCTGGAACGGCGCCCTCCAATTATTTCATCAACGGCCGCTATATCCTTCAGCCCGAAATCTTCAGCATCCTCGAGACCCAGGAAAGAGGTGCCGGAAACGAAATCCAGATCACCGACGCGATGTTGAAACTCGCCGAGCAGCAGAGCTTTTCGGCTTACCGTTTCCGTGGAAACACGTTCGATTGCGGTTCCAAGGAAGGCTTCATCAAGGCCAATGTGTCTTTTGCCCTGACGCGCGACGATATCCGCGACAAGGTCGCGGACGACCTGCGGCGCATGGTCGATTCGCTTTAAAAGCTGCGTTAGCGCTGCATCTTGACGCCGACGCCGACGAAAAGATCGTCCTCTTCGGTGCCGCCGTCATTGAAGGTCCGCTGATAGGTGACGCCGCCATCGATTGCGAAATAGCGGTTGAGCCACCATGTCATGCCGGCGCCGGCGCCCGCCAGGATCTGGTTGGGCGTCGTGCCGACATAGTCCCGCCAGCCGATGAATCCGCTGGCACTGACCTCGACGGTGGTGCGCAGCCTGTGCGTCACCTCGGCGGTCGCGGCATAATAGACGGAACCGGATTCATCCGCGGTCGTGGAGTCCTCGAGGGCGGTGGACAGCCCCATCAGCACATCGGTGCCACGCCGTGGCGACCAGGTCGCGAAACCGTCAACCGTGAACGCCTTGATCGGCTCAAGCCGGCTGTCGTCGATATCGCGCTGGGCATAACCGACGGCGATTTCGCCGGTCAGCTTTTCGCCGAAATCCGTGGCGACGCCCGCCCTCAGCCCATAGGTGCGCGACGAGCGGTCGAACCCAGAGGAATCCAGCGTGTCGTCATAGATGATCTGGCCAAAATCGCCCTCGATGAACGGGCGGTGAGCGGATCCTGTCTCCAGGCCGGCGCGCAGCGTGACGGTGTAGTTGTTTTCATCGCGGTCGGATAGCGATTCGAATGTGCCGCCCGACAGTTCGGCGCTGCCAAAGGTGGTGCGTCCGCCATCGATGGTGGCGGTGCCACGCCAGGTGCCGAACAGGTGGGTGAGCGAAGCGGAGGCATCGAACGTGTGGACTTCCGCCTGGGCGATGGCGTCCGTTATGGCGTTGGCGTCGGTCTGGTTCTCGCGGCCGAACTGGTAGTCGAAGCTGAGATTGGCTGTGGTGGTCGAGGAGATATCGAGCCGCAGATCCGCATTGACCGTGGTTTGCGGGTCTTCCGATCCGGCGCCGCTGATCGTCTTGTCGATCACCTGCTCGGCGCCGATGATCAGTTGATGCCGTGACCAGTCGGATTCGATCTCCGTATCGAGCACCGTCCGGCTGTAGGTCCGCGATACGGTCGCCGTTCCGTCCGTCTCGTGCTCATAGGCGATCTGCTGGGTCACCGACGGGCGCATCACGAAGGTGCCGACACGAATGCCGACCGGCGCGAAAGGATCGGGATCGTCGAGCCGGTTCACCTGCGTGGCAACAGGTTCGGTGCGGGGATTGATGGTGTCGCCATCCTGCACGGGTTCGATGGGCTCGATAATCAGCGGCGGTTCCTCAACAGCCTCGTCTTCTTCCGGATCCTCGACAATGCGCTCGGCGGCGCGAAACAGCCGCCGGCGCTCTGTGCTGCTGAGACCGTCGTCATCGGTGATGCCGCGCAGCAGGAGATCTTCGTTGCTGATCGTCTGGGTGCGCGCCGCGTCAGGGTGCGCCAGGCATGCGGCGGTCACCAGAAGAAACAACCCCGCCCGCGGCGGGGATGCAGAAAACCCGAATGTTGTGACAATGCGTTTACGCGACGCCATGGGCGGGTGGCCTGAACCGGTTTGAAATCTTGTCAAACCGTAAAGCGTCGTGGTTAAGGCTTCCTTTACGCGCCTGCGCGAATGGGGCGCGTGAAACGAGGCTCAGGCGGCCTCGACCCTCAGCTCCCGTCCGGTGCTTTCGACGACGCGCACCTGTGTGCCGATGGGCAGGTCCGGGCCGTTCACCACCCAGGTGGTGTCATCGATGCGGATGCGACCCCGGCCTTCGCTGATCGGCTCGGACAGTGTCGCGGTGCGGCCGACAAGACTGGCGCCGCGCTTGTTGAGCAATGGCTCGTCGGACTTGCCGCTGCGGGCCATGATGCGCCGCCCGACAATCGCCGCCGCCACGGCCAGCACCGCGAAGACGAGGATCTGCACCTGCCAGACCCAGAACGGATCGGACCAGAACAGCAGCGAAAGGCAGCCGACAATGATCGCGGCGATGCCGATCCAGATCAGGAACACGCCCGGCATGAGGATCTCGGCGGCCAAAAGAACAAGACCCAGGACCCACCAGCTCCAGGGACCGAGCTCGAGGACGATGCGCTGGATCATGTCTCGTCATCCCGGAAGCCGGCCGATGGAACGGAGCCGCGCCGTTGTGTCGAGCCGGAGGCCGGCTGACCGCCTTCGCCGAAGACCTCCTTGGCGATTGCGCCGATGCCGCCGAGCGAGCCGATCAGCGACGAGGCCTCCATGGGCATCAGCACGATCTTCTGGTTGCGGGCGGTTCCGATCGACTGGATCGCCTCGGTGTATTTCTGGGCGACGAAGTAGTTGATGGCCTGGACATCGCCGACGGCAATGGCGTCCGAAACCACCTTGGTCGCCTTGGCTTCGGCCTCGGCCAGTCGCTCACGGGCCTCGGCTTCGCGGAATGCCGCCTCGCGTGTGCCTTCGGCTTCCAGGATGGCTGCCTGCTTCGCGCCCTCGGCGCGCAGGATCTGGGCGTTTCGCGAGCCTTCGGCCTCAAGCACCTCGGCGCGCTTGTCGCGCTCGGCCTTCATCTGACGGGCCATCGCGTCGACAAGATCGTTGGGCGGGTTGATGTCCTTGATCTCGACGCGGGTGATCTTGATTCCCCAGGGGCTTGCGGCCTCGTCGACAACGCGCAGCAGCCGGTCATTGATGGCGTCGCGGTTGGACAGGAGCTCGTCGAGATCCATCGAACCCATGACCGAACGGATATTCGTCATGGTCAGGTTGAGGAGCGCCGTTTCCAGATTGTTGACCTGGTAAGCCGCCTGCGGTGCGTTGAGGACCTGGTAGAAGGCAACGGCATCGGCGGCCACCGACGCGTTGTCCTTGGTGATCACTTCCTGGGTCGGCACGTCGAGAACCTGCTCCATCATGTTCATGCGCGCGCCGACGCGGTCGACAAAGGGGATGATGAGATTGAGGCCCGGTTCGAGCGTCTTCGTATAGCGGCCGAACCTTTCGACCGTGTAGTTGAAACCCTGGGGTATCGTCTTGATTCCGGCAAAGAGGACAAGAACGACAAGAACGACAAAGACGAGAACCGCAATGTCGAATCCGCTGAAAGGCATATTTTGTCTCCCGTTGTAATCCGCCGATCCGGGCAAACTGGAACGAAGGCGAATCAGTTCGCATGTCCCCGGCCCCCGGACCTAAAATGGGTGTAAGCCGGAAAAGTTGCAAACATGTCGCGGTTTGCGTGTGGATTGCCGTGCGAAAACGGGGCCCGTTTACAGCCAGCCCTGCAATTCGCGCCGCACGACAGTTTCGATGACCGCCATGCCTGCGGGCCCGTCGTTGAGGCAGGGAATGTGGGTGAATTGCTCGCCGCCATTCTCGTGGAAGATTTCGCCGGCTTCGCCGGCAATCTCCTCAAGCGTTTCCAGACAGTCGGAAACAAAGCCCGGATTGATGACGGCAAGACGCTTGACGCCGTCCTTGGCCAGTTTCTCGACCGTTTCATCCGTATAGGGCTGCAGCCACTCCTCAGGGCCGAAGCGGGACTGGAATGTGGTCATCAGCTTGCCATCGTCCCAGCCCAGCCGTTCGCGCACGAGGCGCGCCGTCTTCATGCAATGGCAGTGATAGGGATCGCCGTTCTTGAAATAGGATTGCGGTATGCCATGGAAGGATGCGACGACCAGTTCCGGTTCCCAGTCCAGCGTGGACAGGTGGCTGGTGATCGAATCGGCGATCGCCCCGATATAGGCTGGATCGTCATGATAGGGCGGCACGGTGCGCAGCGCCGGCTGCCAGCGCATCGCCATCAGCGTCTCGAAGGCCTTGTCATTGACCGTTGCCGTGGTGCTGGCGGCATATTGCGGATAGAGCGGGAACAGCAGGATGCGTTCGCATCCGGCTTCTTTCAGGGCAGTCAGGCGGTCCGGAATCGACGGCTGGCCGTAGCGCATCGCCCAGTCGACAACGACATCGGGGTGTGCAGCGAATGTTTCGGCCAACCGGTCGGACTGGTTGCGCGTATAGGTGCGCAGATAACTTTCGTCCAGTTCCTTGTTCCAGATGCTCTCATAGGCCTTGCCGACCTTTCCGGGCCGCGTATTGAGCACGATGCCGAAGAGGATCGGATACCAGAGCGCGCGCGGCCATTCGATCACCCGCTTGTCGGTCAGGAACTCGCGCAGATAGCGCCGCATCGAGGTGTAGTCCGTACCGTCGGGCGTACCCAGATTGACGAGCAGGACGCCGACCTTGCCGAAGGCGACACCCGGATGGCCGGAGGGCAGGGGGGAGGCCACGGTTTTCAGATCGGTGCTGTCGGCGTGTTTCATGTTTGATCCGTTCAAATGTTTGACCGGAACATATGTGGCAGCAGGGTTTTTTCAAGCACAATCGATGCAACACTGTGCCCGGCTTTGCGGTATGCGTGCCTTTCTGACGGCCGTCATTGAAGACAAGGTGCGCCCCCTGAGAGGGAGCGCGCCTTGCTCAGGATAGCGGTCTTGCCTACTGGTTCTGCTTGGCCGGGATGTTGAGCTGCTGGCCGACGTCCAGCTTGTGCGGATCCTGATCGGGATTGGCCTTGGCGATATCGCCCCATCGGAACGGATCGCCGAGATACTTCTCGGCCAGTTTCCAAAGATTGTCACCCGTTTCGACCACATGCTTGCCGGTCTCGCTTGCCGTGGTCTGCAAGGCCTTCACCTCCTCGGTGACGGTGCCGTCGTCCTTGGTCGCCGACTTCTGATTGGGCGTGACCTCGGTGATGCGGTCGCCAACATAGGGCTGGTAGGGTGATTTCTGCGTCAGGTAGGCCGACACCACGTCTTCCAGGCCCGGGCCGTAGTCATAGGCATCGGTGCCCTTGGTGGCGAAAACCTTGTAGCCGTCGCCGCCGGCGCGCATGAAGTTGTTGGAAACGATCCCGTAAGTGGCGTTGAGATCGATCGGCTTGTACTGGCCGTTGTCCTCGACCATGACATTCGACGTGCGGCTGCCCGGCGGCAGTGACAGGTCGAAACTGTATTTCAGGCCGGCCACCTGCGGAAAGCGCCCGGCGCCCTCTTCAACCTGGCTGACGCCGTTTTCCAGTGCCGCAACGACATCCGATCCGATCAGTTTGAAGGTCGCCAGGGTGTTCTGGAACGGAAGGACGGTCAGTACCTCGCCGGCGGTGATATCGCCGGCATCGATCGAGGCGCGCAATCCGCCGCCGTTCTGGATGGCGATGGAAATGCCCTGGCCGGAAACACGGTCCAGCATGGCATCGGTCACCAGATTGCCCATCTCGCATTCCCTGGCCCGGCAGCTTGCGCGATTGCCGTCGATCGGCGCCGCCGCGACCGCGATAACCCGCTTCATCTCCTCCTCGATCGGTTTGGCGAGTTCGGAAATGCGGGCCACCATGGCCTCGTTCGGCTTGAAGCTTGAATCGAGCAGGATCGGCTCGCCCGAGGCGCTCTTGATGTTGCCGTCATCGTCGAAGACGATTTTCACCTCGCCGAGATATTTCGAATAGGCATAGGCCGAAACCATTGCCACCTGCTTGCCGGACGGACCCGTCAGCATCAACGGATAGGGCCCCTCGGCCTTGTCGGCGGTGTTCGACAGCAGCGTGTTGGAATGGCCACCGACGATGAGGTCGATCCCGTCAACCTGCGCGGCGATCTTCTTGTCTTCTTCGATGCCGACATGGGTGAGGGCGATCACTTTCGTGGCCCCCGCGGCACGGACCGCCTTGACGGCGTCATTGAGGTACAGCACCGGGTCCATGAAGAGCACGGCCTCGCTCGGCGACGACGTTTCGACCGTGTCGGTGGTCACCGCGCCGACAATGCCGACCTTCACGTCGCCGAACTCCTTGATGACATGCTCGACCATCTTGCCGGCCAGCGGGCTGTTGGCGCCGATCAGCGCGTTGCCGTAGATGGTCGGGAAATTGGTGTTGTCGAGAAACGAGGCGAGCGCCTCGTCGCCATCGTCGAATTCATGATTTCCCAGAACATTGGCATCCAGACCAAGAAGATCGAGGAACTCGGCTTCGGCCTTGCCCTTGTAGACCGAGTAGAACACGGACCCCTGGAAATTGTCGCCCGCCGACAGGACGAGGACGTTGTTCAGCGCGTTGCGGCGCGCGTCGATGGCTGTCTTCAGCCGGGCGACGCCGCCGAAGCACTTGCCGTCGGTCTCGTCCTCGGCCGAGCAGGTCGAATCATATTTGTTGATCGGCTGGATGCGGCTGTGGAAGTCGTTGAAATGCAGCACGTTCAGCTCGAAATCGGCCAATGCAATGGCCGTCGATGCCGCCAGCGCGGCAAGTGTGACTGTCATGCGTTGCAGGAATTTTCGCATTCTAAGCTCCATGACTGATGCGGCACGCGAAAGCCCGCCAGATCCGGTCGCGTCCCGCTTGGGCAATGCCCTGCATTGCGCCGACCGTTGCGGAGGTTCATCGTCCCACCATAAAGGTTGCGCCGCAACCCGTAGCGGACCGTTCGTGCGGCGGTTTCGTGGCTATGCGTCGTAGTTGCGCTCGTCGGCAATGACCTTGCCGTCGTTCGGCAGGCTGCCTTGCTCGGCCACAACCACATCGCCTTTGAGCTTGGTGATATCGGCAAGCGTGGCGGCCAGAGCCTGCGCGTCCGGCGTCGCGCCCGCGGAGGGCTCCACATGCAGCGTCATCGCGTCCTGATCGCCGTTGCGGGCGACGACGAGGCGCGCCCGGGCGACGTCTCCGTGCCGCTGGACCAGGGCGGCGATCTGCTTTGGATCGACGAACATGCCCTTGACCTTGGTGCGCTGATCGGCGCGACCCATCCATCCCTTGATGCGGATGCCCGTGCGCCCGCACGGAGAGCGGCCGTCCATAACGGCCGTCATATCGCCGGTGCCGAACCGGATCAGCGGATAGGCCGGGTTAAGGGAGGTGACGACGATCTCGCCGACTTCCCCGTCGGTCACCGGATCGCCGGTGCCGGGCCGGACGATCTCGACGATCATGTTCTCGTTGAGGATCATGCCCGGATGCGGATTGCCATCCTTGTCGGCGCTCTCATAGGCGATGATGCCGACGTCCGCGGTCGCGTAGGACTGCATCACCTTGATGCCGCGCTCGCGATACTCCTCGCGCAGCGAGGGAAACAGAGCCCCGCCGGAAACCATGGCCCGCTTGATGGATGAGATGTCGCAGCCTGCCTCCTCGGCCTTGTCGAGCAACACCTTCAGATAGTCGGGCGTTCCTGTGTAGGCGGACGGCTTGAGCGACGAAGCGGCCTCGATCTGGGCTTCCGTATTGCCGACACCGGCCGGAAAAACGAGGCAGCCGAGCGCCCGCGCGCCCTCGTCGAGGACGAATGCGCCGGGCGTCATGTGATAGGAAAAAGTATTGTGGATGATGTCGCCGGAACGGATGCCGGCGGCAAAGAGACCGCGTGCCGACTGCCAGGGATCGGCGCCGAAACCCTGCGGCTCCCAGACGGGGCCGGGCGACATGAAGACGTGGTTGCCGGTGAGCGCATCGGGATCGGCCAGGCCGCCGAAGGGCGGGTTGGCGGCCTGCAATTCCATCAGCTCGGGTTTGCGCAGAACCGGAAGTGTTGCCAGCGCCTCGCGATTGTTGATTTTCATCGGATCGATGTCGCCGAGCCAGCTGCGCAGGCCTTCGGCCTTGCCCATGGCCTTTGCAAGGAATTCCGGAAGGGCCGCAAACAGTTCGGCTTCCCGCTGTTGCGGGTCGCGTGTTTCCAGGTCGTCAAAATAAGCGGTCACAGTGTACTCATCCTTACTTCATTTCAATCAAACAGGTGCCGGGCGGAACCCGCTGGAGCCCGCCGCAGCACCGGACATTGTGCCGGTCTTTGTTGTTTATCCGAGCCGGCGCTGCAACGAGAACTGACCGCCTTCATTTGACGTGCAGTTGAGCCTGGTCGGCGACACGAGCGAACAGTTGACCCGCGCATTGGTGTTGCGCACCAGCGACCGGATATCAACCTGCACCAGCCGTGGATTGATGTAGGTATATTTGCCGGTCGCCAGCAGCGTATTGGTATCGGTGGTCCTGGTTTCGAACCGCCCGGCCGAGAAACTCGACTGAATGCCGTTCGGATCCAGCCATAGCCCCTCGATCGAATTCGGATCTCCTCCGTATCCGGGCCCGTAACCGGATTGGCAGGCCGCCAACCCCGCCGCCATCGCTGCAAGTGTCGCGAGCCTGATCCATTGCCGCATATTCGCCTCCGCGTTGCTTGGTTGGACCGGTGGCGGGATAGCCGGTTCGGACATGTCCCCTTGTCCGATCCAAGTCGGTAACACTGATACCATCGGCCAGCCTATTCCTGCAACATGAAGGAAATGGGACAGGAATCTCAACGCGGATTAATGAACAAGCACGTTGCGGAATTGCCACGGATCGGATTCATCGAGATCCTCTGGAAACAGGCCCGGCCGGTCCGTGAGCGGGGTCCAGTCGGTGTAGTGTCCCTCGACGGGGCCGAGATAAGGCAGCTGGACCTCAAGGCAGCGGCGGAAGTCCATCTCGTCGGTTTCGACGATGCCCGCATTCGGATTTTCCAGTGCCCAGACCATGCCGGCAAGGACGGCCGACGTGACCTGCAACCCGGTGGCGTTCTGATAGGGCGCAAGTTCCCGGGTCTCCTCGACCGACAGGCGCGAGCCGTACCAGTAGGCGTTCTTGCCGTGGCCGTAGAGAAGCACGCCAAGTTCGTCGATCCCGTCGACCAGTTCATGCTCGTCGAGCACGTGCAGCTCCGGCTGCTGCTTGCCGCCATTGCCGAACATCTCGTGCAGCGACAGCACGGCATCGTTGGCTGGATGGTAGGCGTAATGGCAGGTCGGCCTGAAGACGACATTGCCGTTTTCATCTTTCAGCGTGAAGAAATCGGCGATGGAAATGGATTCATTGTGGGTGACCAGGAAGCCGTATTGCGGCCCCGGCGTCGGGCACCAGGTGCGCACGCGGGTATTGGCGCCTGGCTGGTCCAGATAAATTGCCGCCTGACAGCCGTCGGGATGGCTGTGGGCATTGCCCGGCTTCCACTTCTCATGCGTTCCCCAGCCGAGTTCGGAAGGCTGCAGACCCTCGGATATGAAGCCTTCCGCTGACCAGGTGTTCCAGAAGACGTCGAGCGGCTTCGGCTTTTTGGCGCGTTGCGTGTCGCGCTCGGCAATGTGTATGCCCTTGACGCCGACCCTTTGCATGAGCGCGGCCCAGCCTTCGCGGTCGCCCTGGCCGGGGGGCTGGAATTCGAGACCCAAGTCGTTCGCCAGGTTGACGAGCGCCTGCTTGACGAACCATGAGACCATGCCCGGATTTGCGCCGCAGCAGGAAACGGCGGTGGTGCCGCCGGGGCTGGCGCGCTTCTCACGGCGCACCGTTTCGCGTAGCGCGTAGTTGGTCCGCGCGGCATTGTCGAGCGAGTCGTCGAAATAGAAGCCCAGCCACGGCTCGACCACCGTGTCGATATAGGGAACGCCGATTTCCCGGCAGAACGTCATCAGTTCCAGGGACGAGGTGTCGACTGAAAGATTGACGCAGAAGCCCTGGCCCTCGCCCTCGGTCAACAGGGTGCCGAGCAGGTCGCGGTAATTATCGGGCGTGAGCGCCTCCTGAACGTGACGCACGCCGTGCTCGCGCATCAGATCGGCATCGTCGTCGCGCGGGTCAATGACGACCATCCGGCTCTTGTCATAGTCGAAATGGCGCTCGATCAGCGGCAGCGTTCCGCGGCCGATGGAGCCGAAGCCGATCATGACGATCGGGCCGTCGATCTTGCCGTAGACTGGATAATCGGCATTGGCCATTTTGGTTCCTTTCAACAATAAATCCCAGCGCCCTGTTATTGTCGCCGCTCTAAGCACAAACGTGCGGGCGATGGAAGTGGCAAAAGGCGAGGACGGTCATGCGCGCAGGGCTGCGGGCATCAGGCCGCGGAGCGAATTGCCGACATAGATTCGGTCGGCCGCGCGAAGATCGGCCAGTGTCAGGACCGCCTCCCGTGCCTTCCCGGCGTCGAGCAGTTCCTGGCGCAGCACGCCGCGCAGCAGGCCGCAGTCGAGCGCCGGCGTCAGCAGCGGCTCGTTTTCCCGCATCTGCAGGAACAGGCTGGTGATGGTGCCCTCGCACAGTTCGTCGCGCTCGTTGCGCAGCAATATTTCGTCGATTTCGGCCGTCGGAAATTCCCGCCTCGCGCGGACATAGATGTTCCGGAACGTGGTCTTGTGCCGCAGCAGCGGCTCGGTGGAATCAAGGCGTGTCCTGGCAACAGCCAGTCTCCAGATCTTGTCGGGATCCGATGCCGGGCAGGGGTGGGTCTCGACATGAAGGCCGCCATCCGGCGTGAGTTCGAGGCGAAGGCGTTGTTCATGATCGCTTGAAGGCAGGCTTTCGATTGCCGCTGTCAGTTCTTGCCGGTCGCAAGGAATCCCCAGCGCGGCGGCCGATCCTTGAAGGCGCTCAAGATGCAGCGGCAGCCGGTCGACTTTGCCGCCCGAGCGCCGGCGCATCGTCTCGATGAGCCCGGGCCCGGTCACGTCGGTTCTCCCGCCAGCAAGGCCTCTTCGCTCAGCGCATAGCGCGCCTTGACCAGGCATTCCTCATATTCGGACCGGGCGTTGGAATCGAAGATAATGCCGCCGCCGACATTGAACACCGCTTCGCCATCGGGGTAGAGGCTGATGGTGCGGATCGCCACGTTGAATTCCATGGGACCGCCCGGCGAGACCCAGCCGATCGAGCCGCAATAGGCGTTGCGGTCCGTGTCCTCCAGTTCGTGGATGATCTCCATGGCGCGGATCTTCGGGGCGCCGGTGATCGATCCGCAGGGGAAGATGGCGCGGAAGATATCGGCAATGGCGATATCGGGATGCAGCCGGCCGCGCACTCGGCTGACCATCTGGTGAACCGTGGCGAAGCTCTCGACGTGATAGAGCTGCGGAACGTCGACGCTGCCGGCAGCACAGATTCTCGAAAGATCATTGCGCAAAAGGTCGACGATCATCAGATTTTCACTTCGGCATTTGGGATCGTTTTCGAGCTGATGCTTGAAATACCGGTCTTCCTCGGGTGTCCGGCCGCGGGGCGCGGTGCCTTTCATCGGCTTGCTCTCGATCCGGCGGTCACGTCCGACCCGGAAGAAGAGTTCCGGCGAGCGTGAAACGATCTCCGGCCCGTCGAGCCGGACCAGGGCGCCATGGGCAACGGCCTGCCGGGCGCGAAGCGTGTTGAACAAGGGCACGGAACCGGACGCATAGTGCGCGGCGATCTCGAATGTCAGATTCGCCTGAAAACAGTCCCCGGCATGCAGATGCGCGCGCAGGCGATCGAAGCGGGCGCGATAAGCATCGAATTGCCAGCGGGGGCGGGGCCGCGCCAGAACGGCGGCGTTGTCACCGCGTTGCAGCAGTTCCCGGGCGGCCTGCGGCGGTTTGGGTTCCTTGAATATGCCGAAGCTCAGCAGCGGGCAGGCGCGCTGCCCTTTCCTTGGTGCAAGCCGATTTCTGAGCGCCGGTTCAAGGGCAATGCCGGCCTCGTAGGATATGTAGCCGGCCGACCAGAGGCCGCGCTGCCGGGCGTCCTGCAGCTCGGCGAGCGCCGGTTCGACCTCGTCCATGGACCACGCCGTGACCATATACAGCGCATCGGAGAAAAACAGATTCTCTCCGGTGAAATCGTTCCGGAAGAGGACGAACTGGTCGTGCATCGCTCTGGAGGACTTTTTCCTGGGCCGCTTTCCTGTGGCGTCGCGGGACAATCAGCCTGCATCACGCGGCCGCTTTCCCGGTCAAGCTGTATAGCCCATACCGGGCTGTGGCAATGTTCCGCCTGACACGCGGCGTGCCGCATTCGGATCAGAGTTGCTTGTCCAGCGTCTCCAGTTCGTCGATCAGCCCTTCGATCATCGAAAGGCCACGGCTCCAGAAGGAGGGATCGCTCGCATCGAGGCCGAACGGCGCCAGCAGTTCCGAGTGATGTTTCGTGCCGCCGGCGCGCAGCATGTCGAAATAGCGCTCCTGAAAGCCTTCTTCGGCGTTCTGGTAGACGGCGTAGAGCGAATTCACCAGACAGTCGCCGAACGCATAGGCGTAGACATAGAAGGGCGAATGGATGAAGTGCGGAATATAGGCCCAGAAGGTCTCGTAGCCTTCCGAGATGCGGATCGCCGGGCCGAGGCTCTCGCCTTGCACCGAAATCCACAATTCGCCGATCCGGTCCGATGTCAGTTCGCCCTCTCGGCGCGCCGTGTGGACCTTGCGCTCGAACTGGTAGAAGGCGATCTGGCGCACGACCGTGTTGATCATGTCCTCGACCTTCTGGGCCAGCATGGCCTTGCGTTCGCGCGGATCGCCGGTGGCGTCGAGCAGTGTTCTGAAGGTCAGCATCTCGCCGAAGACGGAGGCGGTTTCGGCGAGTGTCAGCGGCGTCGGCGCCATCAGTGCGCCCTGTTCGCCGGCAAGCACCTGATGGACCCCGTGCCCGAGTTCATGCGCCAGTGTCATCACGTCGCGCGGCTTGCCGAGATAATTGAGCAGTACATAAGGATGCGCGGACGGGACGGTCGGGTGGGAGAACGCGCCCGGCGCCTTGCCGGCCCGAACCGGCGCATCGATCCAGTTGCGGTTGAAGAAACGGCTCGCAATGTCGGCCATGCGCGGATCGAAATCGCCATAGGCGTTCAACACGGTCTCCCGCGCGGCCTCCCAGGTGATTAGTTTCTGCGGCGTTTCGGGAAGCGGCGCGTTGCGGTCCCAGTAGTCCATGACCTCCATGCCGAGCCATCGGGCCTTCATTGCATAGTAGCGGTGCGACAGGCGCGGATAGGCCTGCGAGACCGCATCGGACAGCGCGTCGACAACCTCGCGCTCGACCCGGTTGGCAAGATGGCGGCTGTCGGCAATGTCCTCAAAGCCGCGCCAGCGATCGGAAATTTCCTTGTCCTTGGCCAGCGTGTTGGTGATCAGCGTGAATGTGCGGATGTTCTCTTCGAATGTCTTTGACAGAGCCTGGGCGGCAGTGCGCCGCTCGCTGCCATCGGGCGATTGCAGCTTGTTGAGCGTCGGCTCGAGTGTCAGCACCTCGCCGTCGACGGTGAACCGCAAAGCGGCCATGGTCTCGTCGAACAGCCGGTTCCACGCGCCATGGCCGGTCACCGACTTTTCGTGGAATAATTGCTCGATGCGGTCTTCGAGCTGATAGGGCTTGTCCTTGCGCAGATCGACAAGCCAGGGACTGTAGTGGGCGGTTGCAGGGTCGTTGCCGATCGCCGCATCGATGACGCTGTCGTCGATCCGGTTGAGTTCGAGCGGGAAAAAAAGCAGCCGGCTTCCGACATCGGTGATCTTCGACTGGATATCGCCGTAGAACTTGGCGCGGGCCGGATCGGTGGTGTCGGAGAAGTAGGTGAGACCTGCGTAGGACACGATGCGCCCCATGATTTCCTCGAGGGCTTCAAATTGACGCAGCGCTGCGCCCAGTCCCTCGTCGCCGTCGGTACGGGCGGCGACTTCCAGTCCGCCCTTCCAGCGCGTTTCGAATGCCTTGCTGTCGTCCGCGGCCTTTTGCAGGTCGGCGGCAAGCTGCGGCGCATCCATGGCGGCATAGAGGTCCGACAGGTCCCATTCAGGCAGCCGGCCGAGCGCGCCCCTTTCCGAGGCCGGCTCCGCCGCGGATGCGAAAGGTTGTCTGAAAATTGTCAAAAACGGCTGAAATTGGGGCATTCGGGGCCTCACGGGTCTTTTCTCGACCCCACATTTAGGGTTCGAGTTTCGGTTCTCCAGACGGATGCCCCAGGGGGCGAGGGGTGGGCAAGGAAATCAGTTGTGTTCACAATCCATCTTACTCTGACATGATTCGAGATTAAGAAAACTGGTTAAATTCACACCTTGTTAGAACTTTGTTCACTATAAATGTCATTTGAAACGGAGTGTGAGTACTTTGCCTTGCTCTTACCGCAATTCTCGTACAGGGCTGCCCTGACGGCGAATTGTGCCTGGATTCGTCGGAAAACCAATATGATACGGTTGACCGAGACGAAGTTAGGCAGAATTATCGAGGGACTTGGTGGGGACGTTTGAGATTTTTGGGAACTTGTTGAGTCAGTCTCAAAAAATAGCCGAAGCGGTCAATGGACGCAGCCGGGTGCTGGCGGTCGTGCTGTTCGCGTTCGTGTGCGTGCTGATCGCCGCGCCGGCGCAGGCCGAAACGCGTTCCCTCAAACTCTATTTCATCCACACCAAGGAACGGGCGACGATCACCTACAAGAAGAACGGGCGCTACATTCCCGGCGGCCTCAAGAAGCTGAACCGGTTCCTGCGCGACTGGCGGCAGAAGGAAGCCACCAAGATGGATCCGCGCCTCTTCGATCTTCTGTGGGAAGTCTATCGCGCCAGCGGTTCCAAAGATCACATTCATGTGGTGTCCGCCTACCGTTCGCCGAAGACCAACGCGATGCTGCGCAAGCGCTCTCGAGGCGTTGCCAAGAAGAGCCAGCACATGGCGGGCAAGGCGATCGACTTCTACATTCCGGACGTGCCGGTCAAGAAGCTGCGGCGCATCGGCATGCAGTTCCAGGTCGGCGGCGTCGGATACTATCCGAAATCCGGTTCCCCCTTCGTGCATCTTGACGTCGGCAGCGTGCGGTCCTGGCCGCGCATGAACCGCAATGAACTGAGTCGTGTCTTCCCGAAAGGCAAGACACTGCACCTGCCGAGCGACGGCAAACCGCTTCCCGGCTACGATCAGGCGCTGGCCGACTACAAGAAGCGGGTCAAGTCCAACAGCATCCAGGTTGCGGGCCGGCGGTCGATCCGTGCACCGTCCAGAAACAACAACGACAACAACAGTGGCGGCGGCGGAAATCTGTTGGCCGGCCTGTTTGGCGGCGGCAAGGACAAGGACGAGCCGCAACAGAACGGGACAAGACGGACCGTCGTGGCCTCGGCGCCGACTGCGGCTTCCGCCCTGCCGGGCGTCGATGCAGCGGAAGCCGCACTTGAACCGGATCTGTCGATCGTACCGACGCCGCGCCTGCGACCGGCCTCACCATCCGAGGACGGTGTACAGATCGCGCTCGCATCGGCGCGCGAAGAGCTGAGCCCGGAGGCCATTACCGCGGCGTTCAGACCGCGTCTGCCTGAAAACGACCTTTCCGTTCCGGCGGGCAATCTACCGCAAGAGGACAACCGGCCAGTGGTCGTGGCGCTTGCGCCGCCGCGTCCGCCGCAGGATGTGCCGGGTGGATCGTTCCTCGGCGCAGGCGACAACGCCCTGCCCGGTACCGGCTTGCGCGCCGGCGGCAATACGGCCGTCCATACGGCTTCGCTCGGTGTTGTGCCGCAGAGTGGCGATGCGATTGGATCGATGCTTGCCGATCCGGTCATGACCGGTACGGCCTCCGCACGGATTTCGCGTGAGGAACTCGGTCTCGGCCAGAGCACGCCCTTGACCAATGACAGCCGTGTTCCGCAGCTTGCCTATGTGCCGCTTCCCGGGCAGCGTCCGGAATTCGGTTCTCCCGAGGCCCAGGCCATCGCGGCTGTTTTCGAAAACGGCGTGCCTGCACGGCCGTCCAACGAGACGACTGCCGGCATTCCCGTTCCCAGGCCTTCTCCGTTCGGGTCGCCGCGTGGCGACGAAATGGTCGCACTGCCGCCGGTGCAAGTTGCACTGGCGCCGGCCAATGGCGGGCTTGGCAATGCGTCGGGGCGTATCGATGCCTTCGCGCCGCAGCCCGAGATATCAAGCGCAAAGCGCGGACGGCCGAGCGCGCGTGACGCGGCACAAGACCGCCGTGGCGCCATCCGCGGCGCTCCGGTTCTTGCGCCGAACACGATCACGCACAATGCCTTGTCATCGCATCGTGTCGCCACCATGGACGCTCCGGTCCGGGCGCCGCAATTCGTGTCGAGCCACATGCGATCTGCACCGGACACGGTGCATGTTTCGGGCTTTTCGAGAGAAAACCAGGTGGCCAGCGCGGACGCGTTCAGCGGCCGGGCGGTCAATTTCATGACCGTCGCCCGGTTTGAAACCCGCAGCCAGTAGCCCGGTAATCCTGATTTTCCTGTGCCTCAGGCGTCCGGCGGCGCCTCGACCATGCCCAGTGCGTGCAGATAGGTGTCGAGCACGGCTTCCTGTTCCATGCGCTCATTCTGATCCTGTTTGCGGATCGAGATGACCTTGCGCAGGACCTTGGTGTCGAATCCCATGGATTTCGCCTCGCCATAGACCTCCTTGATGTCTTCGGCGATGGTTTTCTTTTCCTCTTCCAGCCTTTCGATCCGCTCGACAAACGCACGCAACTGATCTCTGGCTACACCATGGGCTTCGGACATGGGCGACTCCTGAACTGAATTGAACGAGGCGGACAGGTGCCCCGTCCTCGGCCCGTCGTCAAGTGGGTCGGCGAAATTGTTTTGCGATGTGTGTGGACAGCGACAGCTACGCCCTAGTGATCCGGATGGGATCGCGCGAAAGCCGCCTTCTGTTCGTCGCTCGCTTCGGTCTGATAGCGGTCTTTCCACTCGCCATAGGGCATGCCGTAGACGATTTCCCGCGCCTCGGACTTCGAGAGTTCGACACCGGCTTCGTTGGCTGCATCCTGGTACCAGTTCGAGAGGCAGTTTCGGCAAAAGCCGCCCAGATTCATCAGATCGATGTTCTGTACATCCGTGCGGCGCCGCAGATGCTCGACCAGCGTGCGAAAAGCCGCTGCTTCGAATTCCGTGCGTTGCTGTTTTGTCAGTTGTGTCATGCCGAACTCCGGTGGTCGCCTAATCACACAGCTCTCACATAGCGCTGCTACGGAGGATTATCCATCCGGACCGGACCCTTGAGCGACAATTATTTTAGGCGATGCAACGTTTTTTTGACATATTGAATGCAGATGCGGCAAAGAACATAATGCCGTATTTCAAGCAGGGAATTTGGGTAAGCGATGGATGGTCAAGGCAATTCGTGCTGGCGGGGCGCGCTGGGTGCGCTGGTACTTTTAGGATGCCTGTGGTCGGGGCAGGAGGCACGAGCGGACTTTCGTGTCTGCAATGGTACACAAAACCTGGTCGGTGTCGCTATCGGCTACCGCAGCGACGAAGGATGGGTGTCGGAGGGGTGGTGGCAGATATCGGCAACATCCTGTGCAACGCTGATCGAGGGACCGCTGGCGTCCCGGTTCTACTACCTCTACGCCGAGGATGCGGCGCGCGGCGGTCGGTGGGGCGGCAATGTTGACATGTGCGTGGCGGAAGACGAATTCAAAATCGTTGATGTGAAAAATTGCTTCACGCGCGGATTTTTGCGCATGGGCTTCAAAGAATATGATACCGGTCAACAATCAAGTTGGATGGTACAGCTTTCCGATTCAGCGGAAAACGGGGAAGACAATTAATGAAGCGTCTGCGCAAAGTGAAAATACTTGCAACTCTGGGACCCGCCTCCTCTGAGGAGGACATGATCCAGAAACTGCATGAAGCCGGCGCAGACCTTTTCCGTATCAATATGAGCCATGCGAGCCACGACCTCATGCGCACGCTCATCGAGCGCATCCGCAAGGTCGAGAAACGTTGTGGACGGCCCATTGGCATACTGGCCGATCTGCAGGGGCCGAAACTGCGCGTCGGGAAGTTCGCCGACGGGGCGGTGGAGTTGCTGCCGGGGCAGACATTCACTCTCGACAAGGATGACAGTGCGGGCGATGCCATGCGCGTGCATCTGCCGCATCCGGAGATCTTCGCGGCAGTCGAGCCCGGCCATCGTCTGCTGATTGACGACGGCAGGCTGCAGCTCAAGGCCGAGACCTGCGACGGTGATAGCATTATCTGCAAGGTCGTTTCCGGGACGAAGATCTCGGATCGCAAGGGCGTCAGCCTTCCCGATACGACGCTCGGTGTCGGGGCGCTGACCGAAAAGGACCGCCGCGATCTCGACGCTGTGCTTGCAACGGAGGATGTCGACTGGGTTGCGCTGTCCTTCATTCAGCGGCCCGAGGACCTGGCGGATGTGCGCAAGGTGGCGCGCTCGCGGGTCGGGCTGATGGCGAAGATCGAAAAACCCCAGGCGATCGAGCGGATCGACGAAATCATCGAACTGTCCGACGCCCTGATGGTCGCCCGCGGCGATCTCGGCGTCGAAATGCCGATCGAAGCCGTGCCGGGGCTGCAGAAGCAACTAATCCGCGCCTGCCGCAAGGCGGGCAAGCCGGTGGTTGTCGCGACGCAGATGCTGGAATCGATGATTTCGGCGCCGGTGCCGACAAGGGCCGAGGTGTCCGATGTCGCGACCGCTGTCTTCGAGGGCGCGGACGCGGTGATGCTGTCGGCGGAGTCGGCGGCCGGCGACTATCCGGCCGAAGCCGTCAGAACGATGGCTGCCATCGCCCGCAAGGTCGAGCGCGACCCCAATTATACAGGGATTATCTACGCCCAGCGCTCCGAGCCGGAGGCTACCGGCGCGGATGCGATTTCGCTCGCGGCGCGGCAGATCGCGGAAACGCTGAACCTTTCGGCGATCGTCTGTTACACCTCGTCAGGCACCACCGGCATGCGCGCTTCGCGTGAACGCCCGCAGGTGCCGATCATCGCGCTGTCGCCGGTCATCGAGACGGCGCGCCGCTTGTCGGTCGTGTGGGGGCTGCACTGTGTTGTGACGGAGGACGCGCGCGATCTCGATGATATGGTCGACCGCGCCTGCCGCATTGCCTTCAAGGAAGAGTTCGGCAAGCCGGGCGACAGGATCATCATTTCGGCCGGTGTGCCGCTTGGAACGCCGGGCGCGACAAATATGCTGCGGATCGCCTATATCGGGTCCGACGGCATGACCGGCATCTGATCGGTTGCAAGCGGCCGCCTGCGGCCGGCCGGCGGCGGATTGGACGTTTCCCTATTCGAAGCGAGTGTTTCTTCCAGTGCGCGCGCCATGGCTTCAAGGTCCTTATCCACGCCGCTGAGTTTTTCCATCGCCGCAACACACAGATCCGTCGCAATGTAATCAGGCTTGTGGCCGACGCCCTTTATGCGCACGAGTTCGGAGCCGTCGATCGCCTCAGAAAGCGCGGCGGAATGAATGTCCGGTGATACGACATAGTCGTTGTCTCCGGTGACGATGATGGTCGGTGTTTCTATTTCCCGGTAGCGCGGCGAGACCTTGACGACATGGTCATAGAGGTTCGCGACGTCATAGGCATTGTAACGGAATGTCCAGGGCCGGAGGATCAGAGCCGTGCCCGAACGCGCGAGGTAGTCCGGCGGGTATCTGTTCGGACTGAAGACGTTTCGGGCGGCCATGTCGATCCGCAGAAGGCCGGCAGGCATGGCAAGCAGCCATGTTGCAAGGCGACCGACAACTGGCGCGGTCGCGGCGTGGTAGTGCCAGTCGATCCCGCCCGGCCATGGATGCGAGGCCGTTGCGAGAAACAGCAGGCCCGATACTTTGTGCGGCCGCTCCAGCGCCATGTTGGCGGCGATAACGCCGCCGAAGGAATGCCCGACGATCAGTGCTTGTGCAATGCCTTTGCGGTTCATGAGTTCGGCGACCGCACGAGCCTGACCGTCGGGAAAAGCGTTTTCCGGGCCGCCGCGCTCCGACCAGCCATGGCCCGGCCGGTCGACGAAAAGCATTTCGGCACGCCCTTCAAGACGGTCGCGAAAGGCGGAAACCTGATCGCGCAAATTCCCGCTGGCACCGTGCAGAAAGACGATTGGCGGCAGATCGGCGCCGTCTTCGGCAGGTATATGCATCGCGTGAAGGCGATAGCCGCCCACATCGACGAACTCACCGATGGGCGGATAGAGTCTTTCGATGCGCCGGCTTTGCAGCAAGGCGTAAAGAATCAGTCCGGCGACTGCAGTCCCGAGGGCGATCAAGATGGTTACTGTCACGGCGGCCAACCCGAAGCTACAAACCCGATATCGTGCAAAGGCTATATTTCGTCGCCGGAAAGCTCTTCGGACAGCTGCCCGACGTGCTCCTGAGCCTCGCGCATTGCCGGATAAACTTCAAGCACCTTGAGATAGGTGCCGAGAGCGGCTTCATCGCTTCCTGCCGCCGAAAGAATGGACGCCATTCCCATCAACGCGCCGAAGTGGCGTGGCTCCAGCTGCAGGACGATGTTGATATCGGCCATCGATTTGGCGTGGTTGTCCATGATGTAATGCAGCGTCGCCCTGCGGTTCCAGCCCTCGGCGAATTCCGGCATGAGGACTGTCACCTGATCCAGCAGGTCAAGCGCGGTGAAATAGCGCTTGTCGCGGATGGCGTCGTTGGCCCATTCCATGAGCTGGTTGGCCGTCGCGCTTTCGGATATGCGCCATTCGGCCCAGATCCGGTCGGCGATGCGTCTTGCACTCGACGGTTCGGCCTCGCGCTTGAGTTCCAGGAAGTAGCCATCAAGGCGCTCGGTCCTTGATTGAACCACCGCCGGTTCCGCCTCATCGGTTGCGGCGGAGTTTTCCTGCGCGACAGATGCGTTGCATCCGACCATTGCGACAAGCGCAATCGCCAGAGTTCTTGTCGGTGTCTTCGTCAAATGAATTCGGCGCATGCCATAAAGATATGACGCACGCGCCGATGGTCAAAGGCAAATTTTGGTGAGCTGTTGAAACAACGGCCCTCGCGGCAAGTCAGCCCTGCCGTGCCTTGAAACGGGGGTTCTGCTTGTTGATGATGTAAACACGGCCCTTGCGGCGCACCAGACGGTTTGCGCGATGGCGTGATTTGAGCGCTTTAAGCGAGTTCTTGATTTTCATTGTTCCGGATCCTTGGCCAGCGCCCGTCTGGCTGGACAAACCTTCGAGCTCATAAACAACCAAAAGCGCGCCATTCGACGCGCTCAATTCGTTGCGCATGCGTTTAAACGCAACACGGAAATCTGTCAACCGCCGGCGCGGCGTTTACGACTTTATCAGCCGCGTGACGTGCCCCATCTTCCGTCCCGGCCGGGTTTCGGTTTTTCCATAGACCTGAACGACCGTATCCGGCTGCTGAAGAAAGCTGTCGAGGCGGTCGATGTCCTCGCCGATCAGATTTTCCATTTCGCAGTCGCTGTGCCGCTCGCAGGAACCCAGCGGCAGGCCGCAGACCGCCCGCATATGCTGTTCGAACTGCGATACGGCGCAGGCCGCCTCGGTCCAGTGTCCGGAATTGTGCACCCGCGGCGCAAATTCATTCGCAAGTACGGCGCCATCTTCGAGCACGAAGAATTCGACGCCGGCAACGCCGACATAGTCAAGCCGTTCGAGAACGGATGCGGCATGGCTCCTGGCCGTTTCCAGCGTCGTTTGCGGCAAACCCGCCGGTACCGTGGAGCGCCGCAATATACCGTCTGCATGGTGGTTGCGGCTGGGTTCGTAGCTGACGATCGCGCCGTTGGGCGACCGGGCGGCGATGACCGAGATCTCAGCCACAAACGGCACGAGGCTTTCCAGGATCAGCGGTACGGAGCCGAGCTCGGCGAATGCATGTGCCGTATCGGCTTCTGGGCTCCGAAAGATGCGCTGGCCTTTGCCGTCATAGCCGAGGCGCCGCGTCTTCAGAACGCCGCTGCCGCCGAGACGTGTCAGCGCCTCGTCGATCTCCAGCTGGCTGTCCACGGCGACAAAATCGGCGGTGGGTATGCCGCAATCGCGCAGGAACGTCTTTTCCGTCAGACGGTCCTGCGAAATCTCCAGCGCCGCGGGAGGCGGGAAGACCGGTTTCTTCTCGGCCAGCGTCCGCGCCGCTTCCACAGGCACATTCTCGAACTCGTAGGTGATGACGTCGCTGAGGACCGCGAGCGTATCGAGTGCGTCGGCGTCGTCATATGCAGCAGTTATCTGGCTGCCGGCCACCTGCGATGCCGGGCATTTGTCCTGCGGCTCGAGAATGATCGTGTGAAGTCCAAGACGGGCGGCGGCCATGGCGAGCATGCGCCCAAGCTGCCCGCCGCCGACGATGCCGACGGTGTGATGGGACATGTTCAGGCCTCGTCTTTCGGTTCCAGAGCCACGGAGTTCGAACGACTGGTGCGCCATTCATCGAGCCTCGCGGCGATGCCCTCGTCCGAAAGCGCCAGAACGGCGGCGGCAAGAAGAGCCGCGTTGACAGCGCCCGCTTCTCCGATCGCCAGCGTTCCGACGGGGATCCCGGCCGGCATCTGGACAATCGAAAGCAGGCTGTCCTGCCCCGAAAGTGCCTTCGACCGGACAGGCACGCCAAAGACGGGCAGTGGTGTCATGGATGCCGTCATTCCGGGCAGATGCGCTGCCCCTCCCGCACCGGCGATGATTGTCTTATACCCCTTGTCGCGCGCGCCCCTGGCGAATTCGGCCATGCGGTCCGGTGTGCGGTGCGCCGAAATAATCAGCGCGTCGTAGCCGATGTCGAGCGCGTCCAGCGTGTCGGCGGCAAATTTCATCGTCGGCCAGTCGGACTGGCTGCCCATGATGACGGCGACCGGATTAGGCGTGGTCATGACCGAATTCCCCCTTCAGGCAATGATATCAGGGATGATCTGGTCTTCGACTTTGGCAATTTTATCCTTGATCGCGAGTTTTTTCTTTTTCATGCGCTGAATCTGCAGGGCGTCGCAGCCAACCTTTATCATCGCGTTGATCGCGGCGTCGTAATCTTCGTGCTCCTGGCGCAAGCGTGCGGCCTTTAGGCGCAGCTCGGCCTGTTCCTGATCCGACATGCCATCTCCTCGTTGTCAGCGTGTGCCTCCGGCACCTGAGGCCGGGCCTTACAAGGGACCTGTCGCATGCTCTACCACTTTGTGAAGGGTCGCAAAACAGGAAACATCACAAAGTTATCCACCAGCTTGAAAAATATCTTCGACAATACCCATATTTTAATGGCACAATCTTTAGTCGCCGCCTCCATCGGCGGCGCGACAGGCAAAGAAAAGGAGTTGTTTGATGGCAATCCAAGCTCGTCTTGAAACGCTGGAAAAAAAGCACGGCGCTCTGGAAGAGGAACTCCATTCGGCCCTAAGTCATCCCTCATCCGACGATGCGATAATCAGCGAAATCAAGCGGCGTAAATTGCGTGTGAAAGATGAAATCGAACGGTTGCGCGTGGAAATGTCAGGCGCCGATAGTCTGGAGCTCAACTAGAGCCAAGACGGGACCGGTCTGATCGTTCGCAACGGGCGATCGCACATACGGGCTTAGCAGGAGGAACTGCCGAGGCGGTTTGACCGCCCATAAAGCAGCTCCGCAAATTTCCTTTTTTGTAATCTGGCGATCAGGCAGCGCTTTTTGCCTGCTCGCGCAGCACGAATTTCTGGATCTTTCCGGTCGATGTCTTGGGAAGATCCTGGAAAACGACATGGCGCGGGCATTTGAACCGCGCAAGAAGCGTTCTGCAGTGCTCGATCATCTCGTCTTCGCTTGCCGTTTGACCCGGTTTCAGCTCGACGAAGGCGCAGGGCGTCTCGCCCCATTTGTCGTCCGGCCTAGCCACCACGGCGGCCGCCTGGACAGCCGGATGCTTGTAAAGCGCATCTTCCACCTCGATCGATGAAATGTTCTCGCCGCCGGAAATGATGATGTCCTTCGAGCGGTCCTTCAACTGGATGTAGCCGTCCGGATGCATGACGCCGAGATCGCCGGAATGGAACCAGCCGCCGGCGAAGGCCTCGGCGCTGGCCTCCTCGTTCTTCAGATAGCCCTTCATGACGATATTGCCCTGGAACATCACCTCGCCGATGGTCTCGCCATCCGCCGGTACCGGTTCCATGGTTTGCGGATCGCGCACCGACAGGCCTTCGAGCGCGGTGTAGCGCACGCCTTGCCGCGCCTTCATCGCGACGCGGCTCTGCGGATCGAGATCGTCCCAGGCGCTGTGCCATTCATTGACGACGGCAGGTCCATAGGTCTCGGTTAGCCCGTAGAGATGGACGACCTCGAAGCCGGCCTCCGACATTTGCGCCAGCACCGATTCGGGCGGCGGCGCCGCGGCCGTATTGAACGAGACGGCCTGATCGAAAGCGCGTTTTTCCCCGTCCGGAGCGTTGAGCAGCGTGGCCATGACGATCGGCGCGCCGCACAGATGGGTCACGCGGTGTTGCGCTATGGCGTCATACATGGCGCCGGCGCGGACCCAGCGCAGGCACACATGGGTGCCGGCGACCACGCCGAGCGTCCAGGGAAAACACCAGCCGTTGCAATGAAACATCGGCAGGGTCCACAGATAGACCGGATGCCGCCCCATGCCGGAGGCGATGACATTGGCATATCCCATCAGGGCGGCGCCGCGATGGTGGTAGACAACACCTTTCGGATTGCCCGTCGTGCCGGATGTGTAATTGAGCGAGATCGAATCCCACTCGTCGTCCGGCCTGTGCCAATCGAATTCGGGATCGCCGGAGGACAGGAATTCCTCATAGTCTTCCGTGCCGATGCACTCGCCCTTCGGGAACGGCGTGTCGGTTCCGAAATCGGGGTCGTCATAATCGATTACCAGCGGCGATACCTTGGCGATTTCCAGCGCCTGTTTCATGACTGCGGAGAACTCGCGGTCGACGATGAGGATACTGGTATCGGCATGATCCAACTGGAAGGCGATGATGGCGGCGTCAAGGCGCGTATTAAGGGAATGCAGGACGGCGCCGGTCATCGGCACGCCGTGATGCGCCTCGAGCATGGCCGGCGTGTTCGAAAGCATCACGGAAACCGTATCGCCCTTGCCGATGCCACGCGCCGCCAGGCTTGAGGCAAGTTGCCGGGACCGGGCATAGAAGGTCCGGTAGTCCATTCGCAGGTCGCCGTGGATCACGGCGGTGTGGTCCGGGTACACGCTCGCGGCGCGGGCGAGGTGCGAGAGCGGTGTCAGCGGCTGGTAATTGGCTGGATTGCGGTCGAGACCGGTTTCGAACGGATCTGCTGTCATGTTCCTCCCCCGGATGGCGACAGGCGGGCTCTTAGCCCATTAACGCATTTATGCCGTCTGCAACAAGCTTGATCGAGGTGACGGTGATCATAAGGTACATCAGCGGATAGAAGATCTCCGGATGCATGCGCTTGATCACCCAGGCCCCCGAGAGCGTCGCCAGCGGCGCGAGCGGCAGCAGCAGTGCGGATGTCTTCAGATTGCTGGCGTCGAACTGGCCAAGCGCGAAATAGGGCACGAGCTTGATGGCGTTGACGATGGCGAAATAGCGCGTGCTGGTTCCGGTATAGGTTTTCGGATCGAGCCGCAGGGGCAATGTGTAGACTTGGAATGGCGGCCCGCCCGCATGGGTGACGAAGCTGGTGAAGCCTGAAATCGTTGCCCAGAATGTGCCTTTCACGCGGTTCTGCGGCTGTGGCGGCGCCAGGTTTCCCTTGTGGGTGCGGTAACGGTCATAGGCGAAGCGGCAGACAAACAGGATCGCGATGATGCCGACCACCAGCCGGATAAGGCCTGCCGAAACCATCGATGCGGTGAGCCAGCCGATGCCTACGCCGATCACCGCACCCGGGAGCATGACCCAGAGGGTGGCCGGATCCCAGTGCTTGCGCCAGACCCAGAGGCTGAACATGTCCATGACGATCATGATCGGCAGCATGATGGCGGCCGCCTGGACCGGCGGCATGACCAGCGCCATGATCGGTACGCCCATCAGCGCGAATGCGCCGCCAAGTCCGCCCTTCGACAGGCCGACGAGGATAACGGCGGGCACGGCCGCCGCGTAGAACAGCAAATCGGTTGGCATATGAAGCAGTTGATCCTTTGTGGCGTGTGGTCTATCGGGACTTGGTGAAAAAAGCGAGTGGCCCGCACCAAAAAGCGGGCATTGCCAAATCAGCGCGGGATCAAATGTCAGATGTTGAACACAGGTGCCGGATCGTCCTGATCGCGCCGGACATGCCGGAAGATGACGAAGCGCGCCGTGCGGTCGGCGATGCGCTGCGCGGCGGCGATGTCGCTTCGGTCATCGTGCCGCAATACGGTCAGGACGAGCGCGCGTTCCAGAAACGTGCCGAAGCTCTTGTGCCTGTCATACAGGACGGCGGTGCGGCGGCGCTGATCGCGGGCGACACGCGCGTGGCCGCCCGTTCAAGAGCCGACGGGCTGCATATTGCCGGCGGGCTTGATGCCGTTGCCGAGGCAATGGAACGCTTTACGCCTGATATGATTGTCGGCGGCGGCCGTGCCAAGGACCGTCACTCGGCGCTGGAGCTGGGCGAATTGCGGCCGGACTATATATTCCTTGGTAAGCTTGAAGGCGATATCAAGCCCGATCCGCACCCGAAGAATCTGGAACTCGGCCAATGGTGGGCATCGATGGTGGAAATCCCATGTATGATAATGGGCGGGCAATCGATCGGATCGGTCGTTGCCGTCGCGGGCAGCGGCGCCGAGTTCGTTGCACTGCGCGGCGCGGTATTCGCCGACCCGGGCAAGGCGGCCATGGCCGTTGCCGAAGCCAATGCGCTGCTCGACGAAAAAGCGCCACGGTTTGAGGATTAGAAGACCGAATGAGCAAATTCGTTTCCGCGATCATGATCGGCTCCTGCCTGACGTTGCTGCCCGCCGCTGCGATTGCGGCGGCGCAGGATCCCGCCGCAGAAGCCGTCGACGGGCTACAGGCGGAACCGTCCGGGCAGGACGATGCATTGCAGCAGCCTGCCGAGGCCGGCAAGGAAGGCGATGCCGCCTATGGCGCGTTCCAGCGCGGCCACTATCTGACGGCTTTCAATCTGGCCTTGCCGCTGGCCAAGCTCGGCGATCCGGCGGCGCAAACCCTGGTTGCCGAGATCTATTCGCGCGGCCTCGGCGTGCCCAGGGATATGAAGGAAGCGGCCTTCTGGTACGGCAATGCCGCTGAAGGCGGCGACACGGCCGCGCAGCTCAAATATGCGTTGATGCTGCTTGAGGGACGCCATGTGGATGGCGATCGCGACAAGGCGCTCGAATTGATGAAACTGGCAGCCGATGCCGGAAACTCCTCCGCCCAGTTCAACTACGGACAACTGCTGATTACCGATCAGCCGGGCAAGGAAGGCATCGACAAAGCACTGCCATATATGACCAGTGCGGCAGAGAGCGGCATCGCCGATGCCCAGTTCGCGCTCGCGCAGATCTACGCTTATGGCACCGGTCTGGAGGCGGATCCGCAGATCGCGCGTATGTGGATGATCCGGGCCGCGCGTTCGGGCTTCGACACGGCGCAGCTTGATCTGGCCGTCTGGCTGATTGACGGAATCGGCGGGAAGGTTGACTACGAAGCTGGGTTCGGATGGATGCGGCGTGCCGCCAACACCGGTAACGTTATGGCGCAGAACCGGCTTTCGCATCTCTACATCCACGCCATCGGCACGCGGCCGGACCCGATCGAGGCGGCCAAATGGTATATTCTGTCGCGCCGGGCCGGGCTCGAGGATCGCGGCCTTGAGGATTTCTTTCAGGGTCTGACTGCGGAAGAGCAGAAGGCGGGCATTGAAGCCGCCAACAATTTCAGGTCCCGCTGACCGCCCTCACCGGATCGTGCTCCCGGCGAGCGAACGGGACGGCGGGCTTGCATGTCGGCCGCAATTGTGTTCTTGAGGCGCCGATTTGACAGTATTACCGGAATGGCTCCCATGAAAATCAACGGAAACGAAATTCGCCCGGGCAATGTGATCGAGCACAATGGCGGCCTGTGGGTGGCGGTGAAGACCAATGCGGTCAAACCTGGCAAGGGCGGCGCGTTCAACCAGGTCGAGTTGAAGAACCTGATCGACGGAACCAAGCTCAATGAGCGGTTCCGCGCTTCAGAGACCGTTGAGCGCGTGCGGCTGGAGCAGAAGGATTTCCAGTATCTCTTCGAGCAGGGCGACATGCTGGTCTTCATGGACAATGAGACCTACGATCAACTGGAACTTGCCCAGGAGTTCGTCGGCGATCGTGCCAAGTTCCTGCAGGACGGCATGATGGTGACGGTGGAGCTTTACGAGGAAAAGCCGATCGGCATTTCGCTGCCCGATCAGGTGACGCTGACCATCACGGAGGCCGATCCGGTGGTTAAGGGGCAGACCGCGGCTTCATCCTACAAGCCGGCAGTGATGGAAAACGGCGTGCGCGTGATGGTGCCGCCTTTCATCGAGGCCGGAGAGCGCATCCTCGTCGACACCAACGAGATCACCTATATCCGCCGGGCCGACTGACCGACCGCAACGGATCACTTTATCAAGGCGAACAATATGGCCCGCTCAGCGCTACTCAATGTCATGGTCCAGGCCGCTATGAAGGCCGGACGGTCGCTTGCGCGCGATTTCGGGGAGGTGCAGAACCTTCAGGTGTCGCTGAAGGGGCCGGGCGACTATGTCAGCCAGGCGGACCGCAAGGCCGAGGAGATCATCCTTGGCGAGCTTGGGCGGGCGCGGCCGACCTATAGCGTGCTTGCCGAGGAGAGCGGCGCGCGCAAGGGTACCGACGGCATGCACCGCTGGATTGTCGATCCGCTCGACGGAACGACGAATTTCCTGCACGGCATCCCGTTGTTTGCCGTTTCCATCGCGCTTGAACGCCAGGGCGAGATTGTTGCCGGTGTCATCTACAATCCGGCGATGGACGAGTTGTTCACCGCCGAACGCGGCAATGGCGCCTTCCTCAACGATCGCCGTATGCGGGTCGCCGGGCGGCGCGCGCTGACAGACTGCGTGATCGGAACCGGCGTTCCGCATCTCGGACGCGGCGAACACGGAAAATATCTGGTCGAGCTGCGCAATGTCATGGGCGAGGTCTCGGGCATCAGGCGCATGGGAGCGGCGGCGCTCGACTTGGCCTATGTAGCGGCCGGTCGGCTTGACGGCTTCTGGGAGGAGAGGCTGTCGCCCTGGGACATGGCTGCCGGGATCGTGATGATTCGCGAGGCGGGCGGCTTCGTGTCGGACCGGGAAGGGGGCAGCAAGATGTTCGACAAGAACAACGTTATCGCCGGCAATGAGCGTATCCATAAAGACCTGTCGGCGGCGCTTAAACGACCGGCTTAATAGCGTCCAATTTCTTTTCTAAGTGCTAATCTTGTCATCCGGTCTTTCCATTCGCGGTGGTTTTTGTTTAGTTTCATAAGGCCTTAATGGAGGCGGGACAAAAGGGACTCGGAGCAAATCGCCGGATGAACCGTGATGAGTTGCCCGGCCAGGGAAGCGGATCGGGCTGTCGGGGAATCGGATGGCGGCGGGGCGCAGCGGATAAAGAGTAGGGTACGCAGCCTATGGCAAAGCTAAGACTCTCGGGGTGGGGCTTGTCGGAACAGGATCTGGGCGTCGAGCCGCACCGGCTGTCGAGTCCGCTAGTGTTTTTCTGGAGCCAGGTGATCTTCCTGATCATGACCGGCTTTCTGGCCGCTATCTTGTACCGGCAGATATCGGCGGCTTTTTTCGCCAATCCGGGCCTCAACGGACTGATCCTCTTCGTCCTTGCCATCGGCGTGCTGCTGGCGGTCAACCAGGTGCTGCGGCTTCGACCGGAAGTCAGCTGGGTCAATTCCTTCCGCCAGGGCAGCGACCGGATGCGCGGATCGCGCAGCCCGACACTGCTTGCGCCGATGCGGGTGCTGCTCAGTCGCAAGCAGTCCATGTCGCTTTCGACCACGGCGCTGCGGTCGATTCTTGATTCGATTGCGACAAGGCTCGACGAATCGCGCGATACATCGCGCTACATGATCGGCCTGCTCGTGTTCCTGGGACTGCTCGGAACCTTCTGGGGCCTTTTGCAGACCATCGGCTCGATCAACACGGTGATTCAATCGCTCGATCCGGGATCGGGCAATACCAATGACATCCTGCAGGAGCTCAAGGACGGGCTGGAAGCGCCGCTTGCAGGCATGGGAACGGCGTTTTCGTCATCGCTTTTCGGCCTTGCCGGTTCGCTCGTTCTGGGTTTTCTCGACCTGCAGGCGGGACGCGCGCAAAACCGTTTCTATACCGAGCTTGAAAACTGGCTCTCGACCGTGACCGATCCGGATTTCGACATCGCGGCTCCGGAAATCGCCACCGGCGCGGAATCGTCCGAGGACATTCGCCGGCTGTCGGAAACCGTGCAGACGATGGCGCAGGCCGGAGGGGGCATCAACCAGCGCTCGACCGCCGCCATGGCCAATCTTGCCGAAGGCATCCAGGGGCTTGTGAAAAACATGCGCAACGAGCAGCAGATGCTGCGCGACTGGATCGAGGCGCAGCAATCGGAATCGCGGGCGATGCGCCAGACGCTCGACTCGCTGGGATCCGAGATCGGCAAACTCGACGGCGGCAACAGCAAGAAGTCAAAGGGGAGCTAGCCGGTGGCTCTGGCGAGGAACCGTCGCGGAGACCGCGGGGTCGACTTCTGGCCGGGTTTCGTCGATGCGCTTTCGACGCTGCTGCTTGCCATCATGTTCCTGCTGTCGGTCTTCGTGATCGCCCAGTTCCTTCTGAGCCGCGAGATCAGCGGCCGCGACGAGGTGCTCAATCGCCTCAACTCGCAGATCAACGAGCTGACCCAGTTGCTGGCGCTCGAACAGTCCGGCAAACAGGATCTCGAAGATGCGCTTGCCAACCTGCAGGCGACCCTTTCGGAGGCGGAGAGCGAGCGCTCGCGGCTTCAGGACCTTCTGGCGCGGGGCGCCGGTGCGTCAAGCGCGGCCGAAGCCGAGATCGGGGAACTGTCCAAATCGCTGGACGAGGAGCGCCAGATCAGCCAGCGGGCGCTGTCCCAGGTGGAACTCCTGAACCAGCAGATTGCCGCGCTGCGGCGGCAGATCGGCGCGCTTGAGGCGGCGCTGGAGGTTTCCGAGCAGAAGGACCGTGAATCGCAGACCAAGATCGCCGATCTCGGCCGGCGGCTGAACGTTGCGCTGGCACAGCGTGTGCAGGAGCTCAACCGCTACCGTTCCGACTTCTTCGGGCGGCTGCGCGAGATCCTTTCCGACCGCGAGAATATCCGCATCGTCGGCGACCGCTTCGTCTTCCAGTCGGAGGTCCTGTTTCCGTCGGGCAGCGATCAGCTCAATGTCGAAGGCCAGCAGGAGATGAGCAAGCTTGCCGATGCGCTCCAGGACCTTGCCCGCGAAATCCCGACGGATATCAACTGGGTGCTGCGGGTCGATGGCCATACGGACAATGTGCCGCTGTCGGGCACTGGCCGTTTTTCCGACAACTGGGAACTGTCGTCGGCGCGCGCAACCTCGGTCGTCAAATATCTCATAAATGAGGGCGTTCCGGCCAACCGCCTGGTCGCCGCCGGCTTCGGCGAATTCCAGCCGATCGAGGTGGGCAATTCACCGGAGGCACGCGCCACCAACCGCCGTATCGAGCTGAAGCTCACGGAACGCTAGGAACAGGGTCCGGAAACGGCGGGCAGGGAGGATCGATGGACTGCGATGTCATAGTGGTGGGCGCCGGGCTTGCCGGGCTCGTCGCCGCGGCCGAACTCTCGGATGCGGGCAAATCGGTCATCATTGTCGACCAGGAAAACGAGAACAATATCGGCGGCCAGGCCTTCTGGTCGTTCGGCGGTCTGTTGTTCGTCGATTCCCCGGAACAGCGCCGTCTCGGCATCCGTGACAGCCGGGATCTGGCGTGGCAGGACTGGCTCGGCTCGGCGGCATTCGATCGCGATGAGGATTACTGGCCGAGAAAATGGGCCGAAGCCTATGTCGATTTCGCATCCGGCGAGAAACGGAGCTGGCTGCATCAGCAGGGCGTGCGCTGGTTTCCGATCGTCGGCTGGGCCGAACGCGGCGGCGCGCTGGCGGACGGGCACGGCAATTCCGTGCCGCGCTTCCACATTACCTGGGGCACCGGCCCCGGACTGATCGTACCGTTTGAGCGGCGGGTGCGCGAAGGTGTCGCGCGGGGCAATGTCCGGCTGTGTTTTCGCCACCAGGTGGACGAGGTTGTCACCACGGACGGGCGCGTCAGCGGCGTGCGCGGGACGCTGCTTGAAGAGAGCGATGCCGCGCGCGCTGTCCAGTCGTCGCGTAAGGCTGCCGGTGAATTCTCTTTCTCGGCAGGTGCCGTCATCGTCAGTTCGGGCGGCATTGGCGGCAATCATGACCTGGTGCGCCGCAATTGGCCGCGCGAGCGGCTCGGCGCACCGCCGGAGAACATGATTTCCGGCGTTCCGCACCATGTGGACGGGCGTATGCTGGCGATATCGGAAAAGGCCGGCGCCTCGATCATCAATTCCGATCGCATGTGGCACTACACGGAAGGGGTCAGGAACTGGGATCCGATCTGGCCGAAACACGGCATACGCATCCTGCCGGGCCCCTCCTCGTTCTGGTGCGACGCGAAGGGCAACCGCATGCCGGTGCCGTGCCTGCCGGGGTTCGATACGCTGTCGACGCTTGCCCACATCATGCGCAGCGGCCACGACTACAGCTGGTTCGTCCTGACTCAGTCGATCATCGAAAAGGAGTTCGCGCTTTCCGGGTCCGAACAGAATCCGGACCTGACCGAAAAGAGCATCCGCAAGGTGCTGCAAAGGGTCGGCAAGGGCGCCCCGCCGCCCGTTGAAGCCTTCAAGGAAAAGGGCGCGGATTTCGTCGTGCGCGACACGCTCGAGGCGCTGGTCGAGGGCATGAACGCGCTGACCGGCGAAAACCGCATTGGCCTTGATCACCTGCGCGCTCAAATCGAGGCGCGCGACCGCGAGATCGAAAACAAATATACCAAGGACCTGCAGGTCACGGCGATCCGCGGCGCCCGCAATTTCATCGGCGACCGGCTGATCCGCACGGCAAAGCCGCACCGCATCCTCGACGAAAAGCACGGTCCTCTGATTGCCGTGCGGCTCAACATATTGACGCGCAAGACGCTGGGCGGCATCCACACCGACCTCTCCGCGCGCGGGCTCGATGCTTCGGGCAACGTCGTCGAGGACCTCTACGCGGCCGGTGAGGCAGCGGGTTTCGGCGGCGGCGGCATGCATGGCTACAATGCGCTTGAGGGCACGTTCCTTGGCGGATGCATCTTCTCGGGCCGTATGGCGGGACGGGCGGCAAAGGAGGCCGTTTAGCGCTTCAGCGCGGTTTCAACCTGTTCGGCCCGCACCAGGTCTTTCGGTCGGCCGAAGCGCAGCAACAGCGATCTTTGCTCCTCAAGCGACGGCACGAAGACCTGTACCTGGCCGATTTCGGCAGGAATCCGGCTGCTGAAGGTGACCGGGTTCCAGCGTCCCTCCTCGAAAAGGTGCAGATCGCCGAGCAGGTCGATCGGCAGCAGATCCGGCCGCCTGATCTGCGCGAAAGGATTGGAGCGGAAGAACGGATCCGGCTGCGGCGGCGGGGCCGGAACATTCCAGTTTGCCAGAAAGCCACGCGCCGTTTCGCGGCTTGCCATCACATCGACGTCGCGTATGGTGCCGACATCGATCCCGCACAGCATCAGCGCGCCACTGCCGACGATCCACCAGTCGTTGCGTCCCGCGGGCGCGGCACGCGCAATGTTCCTGAGCGTGTCTTCAAACACACCGGCCTGCATCGATTGCCCCTATTGGGCCGCTTCGGATTCGCGCGGCTCGTCGTCGTGGAACTGGAGGCGGGCGAGGCGGGCATAGAGGCCGCCCTTTTTAACGAGGCTTGCATGCGTGCCTTCCTCGACGATGCGGCCATGGTCCATGACAAGGATGCGGTCGGCCTTCTTGACCGTCGCCAGCCGGTGGGCGATGACCAGCGTCGTGCGGCCCTGCATGAGGCCGTTCAGCGCCTTTTGAACCAGCGTCTCGCTTTCCGCGTCGAGTGCCGATGTCGCTTCGTCGAGAAGCAGCACGGGCGCGTCTTTCAGGACCGCGCGTGCGATGGCAATGCGCTGGCGCTGGCCGCCGGAAAGGGTAATGCCGCGCTCGCCGACCCGTGTTTCGTATCCGTCTTCCATGCGGCTGATGAAGGGATCGGCCTGCGCGGCCTTCGCCGCCTCGACGATCTCCGCGCCGGTGGCATCGGGGCGGCCAAAGGCGATGTTGTCGCGTATGGATGTGGCGAAGATCGCGACATCCTGCGGCACGCTGGCCAGCCGGTGGCGCACGGCGGACGGGTCCGCGTCGCGCACATCGACGCCGTCGAGGCGCACCACACCCTTTTCGGGGTCGTAGAAACGGCTGATCAGCGAAAACAGCGTGCTCTTGCCGGCTCCGGACGGGCCAACGATGGCGAGGGTCTCACCCGGTTTCACCTCGAATGAAAGCCCGTTCAGGATCGGCTCGTCGGGCCGTGCCGGATAGGAGAATACAACATCCGTAAGCGATACCGAACCGACCGGTGGCTGCGGGAGGGGTTTCGGGTGTGCGGGCGGGGCGATGACGGGAACTTCGTCGATGAGTTCGGTCAGCCTCTCTGCGGCACCAGCCGCCTGCGAGATCTCGCCCCAGACTTCCGAAAGCGTGCCGAGGCTGCCTGCTGCGAGGAGCGAATAGAGCAGGAACTGGCCGAGCGTTCCGGCCGACATGTTGCCGACAAGGACCTTGTGGGCACCGAACCAGAGAATCGCGATGACGCTTCCGAAGATCATCAATATCGCAAAGCCGGTCAGCAGCGCCCGCGCCCGCACGGCGTTGCGCGCCGCGCCGAACGCCGTCTCGACGGCATCGGAATACCGACGGTTGGCTGTCGGCTCCCCGTTGAAGGCCTGCACCGTGCGGGACGCCGATATGGCTTCGCTGGCATAGGCCGTGGCCTCGGCCAATGTGTCCTGCGCCTCGCGTGAGCGGCCGCGGACCGAGCGTCCGAAACCGACAAGCGGGAACACGATGACTGGAATGGCAAGGAGCACCAGGCCGGAGAGTTCCGGGCTGGTGACGATCATCATGATCACCGCGCCGAGGCACAGGATCGTATTGCGCAGCGCCATTGAGGCGGTCGCCCCGACGGCGGATTTGATCTGCGTCGTGTCGGCGCTCAGACGGGAGACGATTTCGCCGGATTTGTTGGTGTCGAAAAAGGACGGCGACAGCGACGTCACATGGCTGAAAACATCCCGCCGAAGGTCGGAAACCACCCGCTCGCCGATGGTGATCACGAAGTAGTAGCGCATGGCGCTCGCCAGCGCCAAAACGCCGGCAATCACCAGCAGCATGGTGAAATAGTTGTTGATGAAGCCGACATCGGCGTCGGTGAAACCATTGTCGATCATACGCCGTACAGCGAGCGGCAAAACCAGCGTGGCGCCCGCGGCGAGCAGCAGAGCGACGACCGCTCCGGCAACGAGACGGCGATATCGCAGCGCATAGGGAAACAGCCTGGCCAGCGGCCGCAGTGCATGCATACGACTATCGGTTCCTCGACGTTTATCGGCCAACTTTGCGTCCCATCAAATCCGGCGGCAAAAACGGGGCTCGCCTCTTGTCACTTTCCCGCCCTTCATGTATAGGCTCGCCATCGAATTGGGAAGCCGTGACCTTTCGGGTGTGCGGCTTTGTTTGTGAGATGGGCCGGTTTGTCGCACTACGCTGGCGCGGTCAGGCCCAACGGACGCAGGACAGTACAATGAAGGCTGATATCCATCCCGACTACCACATGATCAAAGTGGTCATGACAGACGGTACAGAATATATGACGCGCTCTACATGGGGCTCGGAGGGCGACACCATGACGCTGGAGATCGATCCCAAGGCCCATCCGGCCTGGACCGGCGGACACCAGCATCTGCTCGACCGCGGCGGCCGCGTGTCGAAGTTCAAGAAGCGTTTCGAAGGGCTCGGCCTCTAGCGCCCCGGCACCTTCCGTTTCGAACAAGAAAAACCCCGCTCCTTGGAGCGGGGTTTTCTTTACCGGCAGTCTTTTTGTTTCGTTCCGGAATTCTGTCAGTTGCCCCCGAATGCCGTTTGCAGCAGTGAAATCTGCGCCTTTACGGAATTTTCGTTGTCCGGATTGGCCGGTACCTTCCTGTTGCCGTTGTTCTGGTAGATTTCCTTGTCGAGCAATGCGACGCGCGCCTGCAGGCGCAGCGACCGTTCCACCAGATCGCGGAATGCTTCCGGCAGGTCGTCCCAGCCGGGTGCCGACTTGTCGCAGGCAAAGCCGTCCAGACGGACCTTCGTCTTCTCGGCGATCACCTGCTCATGGGTCATTTCGCCATTGTTGACAGCGCGTTGGAGAAGCAGCCACGACGCCATCTGCATGAGGCGGGTCGTCAGACGCATGGATTCGGCCGCATAGAGGACCGAGGCCATCCGCGGCAGCGCCTTGGCTGCCACACGTCCGGTTCCGTCCAGATAGCCGGCGGTTTCTTCAACCAGCCCCATTCCTTCAGAATAGAGCGTCTTGAAGGACGCGGAGGAGGTGATGCGCTCCGCAAACCGGATCGTGTTCTTGTGTGAATCTGCCATGCCCCGAAGCCTCGTTTTTCTTAACTATACACCTGCTTATGCAGCCATCAAGTCGCGCTGCCGCCTGTCCCCCTCGCGCGACATTGGGGTAAAGTGATGGCTCGGCGCCTGTAACGCAAGGTAATTCTTAAGGAAGGGTTAATGGGTTTGACACGTTGGTAACCAACGGTTCGTCAGCAGTGCTGATATCCCGAAAAACGGGCAGAAAACAAAAAAAGAGCCGCATAGCGGCTCTCAGAAGTTTAACAGGGAGGCATCAAACAGAATGACGCTTGGTCATCCGGTCCGAAATCCAGAAGAACTGGATATGCCCAATAATGACTCGTAAAGCTTAACCGAGGGTTAACGCGGCTCCTAAAAGGCAATTTTTTTATTCAATGTTTACCATTTTCCGGCCTTTCAGGCCGTGCCGGCTAGCGAAACAGCGATTCCGCGTCATTCTTGCTTTTCTGTTTCGATGACTTTTCCTCCTCGAGTCGGGCAATCTCCTGCCGGAGAATGGCAATCCGGTCGTCCAGTTCATCGACCGATATCAGTGAAAGATCGCTACCGATTTCGTGCGCAACGGGCTTTTTTTCCGCGTCGTCCTCAAAAATGGACATGCTTTCCTCCTTGGGCATTGCCGACCTTGAATGATATGGGAAATACAAGGGAAATTCCAACAACGCTCATTGCCGTGCAAATCGGGGAGAACGAATGAAGGCTGTTGAAATACGCGAACCGGGCGGGCCGGAAGTGCTGCAGCTCACTGACAGACCGAAACCGGAGCCGGCTGACGGGGAGTTGCTGATCGCTGTCAGGGCGGCGGGCGTCAACCGGCCGGACTGCCTTCAACGCATGGGTGCCTATCCGCCGCCGCCGGGGGCGCCGGATATACCGGGCCTGGAGGTGGCAGGTGAGGTCGAAGCGGTCGGCTCGGCCGTTCGGGATTTTGAGCCGGGCGACCGTGTCTGTGCGCTGGTGCCGGGTGGCGGCTATGCCGAATACTGCACGGTCCATGCGACCAATGCCCTGCCGGTTCCGAGCGGCTTCAGCTTCAGCGAGGCGGCGGCGATACCGGAAACATACTTCACCGTGTGGCACAATGTGTTTCAGCGCGGCGCGCTGAAACCCGGAGAAGTGCTGCTCGTGCATGGCGGATCATCCGGTATCGGAACGACGGCCATCCAGCTCGCCAAAGCGTTCGGATCGAAAGTCATCGTCACTGCGGGATCGGAAGAAAAATGCCAGGCTTGCCGCGATCTTGGCGCGGATCTGGCGATCAACTATCGCACGGACGATTTCGTCAAAGCCGTGAAGCAGGAAACCGACGGCGATGGCGCCAACCTGATCCTGGACATGGTCGGCGGCGACTATATTACCCGCAATTACGAGGCCGCTGCCGTTGAGGGTCGCATCGTCCAGATCGCCTTTCTGCGCGGCCGCAAGACGGAGGCGGATTTTTCCCTCCTGATGATGAAACGGCTGGTTCACACCGGATCGACGCTCAGAGCCCGGTCCGTGGTCTTCAAGTCCGACATTGCCTCCGAGCTCAGACGCAGGGTCTGGCCGCTGCTGGCGAAGCGGTCCGTCGCTCCGGTGATGGATACGCTGTTTCCGCTTGAACGGGCATCGGCGGCGCACAGCCGCATGGAGGAAGGCGATCACATCGGCAAGATCGTCCTCGATGTTGCATAGGTCGGAGCAGGCAAATTGACCAAAGCGATCGCAATCGTCCTGTTGCTGGCGATGATTGTCCACATCATCAAGCCACTCGGATTGCCGGGGCTGCGCAAGCGTTCCGATTTCTGGAAAATCGCGGTGTTCGCCTTTCTGGCGATCATGGTGGTGATCGTGCTGCAGCAGCTGTGACGGGCTATTCGGCGGCCTTCGCCTGACCGGGATGGGGCTCTCCGGCAGGTTCGCGCTGTTCAATGACGGTCTGTGCGAGCAGTTCGGCCCAGTAGCGGTAGCCGCTGGCACCGGCATGGAAGCCGTCGGATGAAAAGCCTGACGAATCCGGCGGCTGCAGGCGCGGCGCTGCGATCGCGAACCGTTCCGGGCACAATTGGCGCCCGACACGATTGATGATCCGCACGCGCATTTCAAGAATTTGAGCAAGCAGGGGCGGCAGGGCCGGAACCGTGCGCATATCGATAACCGGTGACCAGATGATCGTTGCCTCAGGCCATTTCGCCTTCACGGCGTAGAGCAGGCCGCCGAAGCCTCTCTTGAAACGCCGCGCGGTCAGAAAGTTCTTTGCGTCGTTGGTGCCGGCGGCGATGATCACATGCGTATAGTCGTGGCGTTCCAGGTTCGGCACGACGAGATCGCGCAATTGCTCGCATATGGCGGAGTTCGAACCGGCCCGGTGCCAGGCGACGGTAGCTCCCGTGCGTTCATGCAGAACGGCGGCGATCTGCGGGCCGATCGTGTCCTCGAGCCGGTCGGCGCCGACGCCGGCGGCCGATGAATCGCCGAGGACGAGGATCCGGTAATCCGGTTCCCGGTCATCGCCGACAATGCCATGGGACTGTCCGTCAGGCGGGTGCAGGCGCTGCGTGCGGGCACGCAGCTTGATGCCCTCGAAGAGCGCAACGGGCATCAACAACCAGCTCGCAATGCCGTAGAACAGGTATTTCATTTGTCGCAGACCGCTGCGCTGTTTCAGGTTTCCATCCGACCGTGCCGGATGACGCATCTCGCGCTAGCGGTCAGGTCCTGTCAAGACCGCCTCAGGCCGCCTTTTCCATGTCACTGGTCCAGTTTCCGGTCGCGGCAAGACCGTTCATCCGTGCGCGGTGCGCGAATGCGCGCTGTCCGGCAGCCACATTCTCCGGCTTGCCGCCCCAGGCCTTCAGGCAGGCCGCCTGCAGTGCGCGGCCGTAGGAGAAGGTCAATTGCCAGGGCAAATCGTAGCCTTTGTTCATTGCCGAAAGATGCGCTGTCGCCTCTTCGTCGGATTGTCCGCCGGACAGGAAGGCGATGCCCGGTACCGCCGCCGGAACCGTTGCCTTGAGGCAGCGTACGGTTTTTTCGGCAACTTCGTCGACGGAAGCGTTGCGGGTGTTCTTGCCGTCGATCACCATGTTCGGTTTCAGCACCATACCCTCAAGCGCGACGCGGGCATCGTAAAGCTCCGCGAAGACCGTGCGGAGCACCGTTTCTGTTACGGTATAGCAGCGGTCGATGGAATGATCTCCCGGCTCTCCGTCCATCAGGATTTCGGGCTCGACGATCGGCACGATACCGGCTTCCTGGCAGAGCGCCGCATAGCGGGCCAGGGCCTGTGCGTTGGCGCGCACGGCGCTGCCGCTGGGCAGGTCGTCGGAAATGGATATCACGCCGCGCCACTTGGCGAAGCGTGCGCCCAGGCCGTAATACTCGGCAAGCCTTTCGCGCAGCCCGTCGAGACCTTCGGTGATCTTTTCGCCCGGGTGTGCCGCCATCGGCTTGGCGCCGCCATCGACCTTGATGCCCGGAACCGCGCCCGCGGCCTTGATGACCTCGACGAGCGGCGTTCCGTCGGCCGCCTTCTGGCGCAGCGTCTCGTCGAACAGGATGACGCCTGAGATATAGTTGCTCATGGCCTCGGTCGAGCGGAACAGCATCTCGCGGTAATCGCGGCGGTTTTCTTCCGTCGAATCAACGTTGATCGAGTCGAAACGTTTTTTGATCGTGCCGGATGATTCATCGGCGGCCAGTATGCCCTTTCCGCTCGTCACCATTGCAGCTGCAATATCTTCCAAACGTTCGCTCATGGGGTCGTTCTCCTTTGTCCGGTGGCGCCCTTATACTTCTTTCGGCCGCGATGATACCACCGGGGACCGCTCGCGTGCGACGCCTGAAGCGAAGGGCGCAGAAATTTTCCATGGCGATATCAGAAGTGTGTGGTGAGGAAAATGGTGTGTAGCGGTATTGAAACGATTGAAAGTCCTTAAACCGATTGAAATCCTCAGATGATTTGCATGCCTGATCCATGTGCGCCTTGGGCTTGGAGGCGAAATCCGTATAAGCTGGCGCCGGCGGGCGAAGCTGTCGGGCATCGGGACGGTGCCTGATCATCACGGGATGAAGGGACCATGGCGCTCAGGTCAGCGGAGGATCTTCCGCGCGAGAAGAAACGAAGGACCGTCTCGCTCCGTCTTCTCCTGATCTTCGGTTTCGGCGGGCTGGTCGCCCTGTCGGTCGGAGGTGTGCTGGCGCTTTCCGTCTATGCCAATTTCGCCAACACGCATTCGCTGCTGAACCGCCAGGCGGACCTGACGATTGAAGCTATGGAGCGGACTTTCGTCAGCGATGCCGAGGAAGCCGAACGCTCCGTTCAGGCTGTAGGCGCGCTCTATGAACAAGGTGCATTCGAGCTGAATGACCGGGAGTCCGAGGCGCTGATCCTCAGGCCTCTGCTTCTCAGCGAACCGGTGATCGAAAATCTCGTCATCATCAGCAATGAGGGCGTCATGACCGGTCTGATCCGGCACCCACGCCATGAGGAACTGCTGGAAGCAAAGACGCCACCCGGCAAGCGTGCCGCTCCGCCAAAGGATCTGTTCAAGAAGAATAGCGAAACGCGGTGGACCAAGCCGTTGAAGCGCGATGGCATCCTGTTTCACAGCGTGATTCACCCATTAACCCGGAACGGCAAGATTGTAGGCATGGTCAGCGCCGCCGTCGGACCGTTCAGCCTGAACCGAATCGTTCGTGGCATCGGCTCGGACAGCAACAGCAAGACCATTATCCTGAACCATGACTACGAACTGATCGCACATTCCACGCAGCCGGAACTTTTCCGAGGCAAGGCGTCGATCGGTATCAAGGACATTGCGGACCCGACGACGCGGATCATCGCGGCGAAGATCCTGGAACTGGGCCTGCGCGACCGGGCGGAAGCGGATAGTTTCCGCATTACGGAAACGTTGGACGAAGGTTCGCGGGAGTACATTGTCATGACCAAGGCGGTCGCGGCCATGTCCGAGCAACCCTATGTGCTTGCCGCTTTTTTCGATGCTGCCAATCTCAGCAGTGAACTGGAACGGGCGCGGATCGCTGCTATCGTCGGGCTGGTCGCGTTTGTCCTTGCGGTTGCCATGGCGGTATTCTTCGGCAATCGCTTGTCGAAGCCGCTCACGCGGGTCGCCGACGCGGCCTCGCGTTTCGCCCGCCTCGATCTTGCTTCCCACAAGCAATTGCCGGTCTCGCGCGTTCGCGAAATCGACGGTCAGGCGCGGGCGATGAACGCCATGCACACGGCGCTTTCGCAATTCGGCCAGTATGTTCCAAAGGAACTCGTCAGACGGCTGATGCAGTCGGGCACGCAGGCCACACGCTCGGTCGAGCGCGAGATAACGGTCATGTTTACCGATGTTGCGGGCTTTACCGCCATGTCCGAGCACATGGGCGCCGGCGATGTCGTCAAGGTCCTCAACGAGCATTTTGAAACGCTCTGCGGGCAGATCAGCAAACATTCGGGTACGGTCGACAAGTTCATGGGCGACGGTCTGATGGCATTCTGGGGTGCGCCGGAAGCCGATCCGGATCATGCGAGAAATGCCATAGAAGCTGCGCGCGGCATCATGGAGGCATTCGACGCGGAAAACCGCACCCGGGAAGGTCAGGGTCTCGAGCCTCTCAAACTGAGGGTCGGCATTCACACCGGCAGGGCCGTCATTGGAAACATCGGCGGCTCCGACCGTCAGAACTACACGGTTGTCGGCGATATCGTGAACGTAGCCTCGCGGCTCGAGCAACTGGGCAAGGAAATGATCGAAGACCGCAGCGTTTGCGTCCTGATTTCATCGCAATGCAGAATTTCAGCCGGCGATCCGTCCGATCTTGTTCCCGCCGGCTCGCATATGCTGCGCGGACGCAAACGGCCGATCAGTGTCTTTGCGCTGCAGATCCGGAATTCCGGCCGTGATGCGCCCTACAAGGCTAGAGCAATTCTGAGTTAGATTGGATCATTTGACCGTGGCGATTTTGGTCGCTGGTTAGGCGGATTGCGCGCCGTGGTGCTACCCCACCACAAGCGCGAGCCAACGACGCCAGGGGCCAAAATCGCCCGGCCCATTCATCTTTGATTTTCAATACGATAATCCATTCGAGGGTGGGGAAAATCAGCCCATCGGCGTTGTTGCGCCGCTTGCCCGATGCGCTGCATCGCGCTGCGCGACGCGCCTAGCCGAGTGAACCGATTTTCCTCCATCAAATGTTCCAATCTAACTCAGAATTGCTCTAATACTGCGGGCAGTGCTGAACAATCGGCCTGAGTCTCGTCAGTTCTTCAAGGCGTCGACGCCGGGCAGCGGTTTGCCTTCCATCCATTCGAGGAACGCGCCGCCGGCGGTGGAGACATAGGTGAAGTTCCCGGCGACGCCGGCATGGTTGAGCGCCGCGACCGTATCGCCGCCGCCAGCAACCGAAGTCAACGTGCCTTTGCTGGTACAAGAGGCCGCGAACTTTGCGGCAGCCACGGTGGCGGCGTCGAAAGGTTCGATCTCAAAGGCGCCGAGCGGCCCGTTCCAGACCAGTGTGCTGGCCTTGCCGATCCACTCATTGACCGCCGATACGGATTTCGGACCGACATCCAGTATCATGCCGTCGGCGGGAACGTTGCCAATGTCGACGGTTTCGCTCTCGGCATTGGCGGCGAATTCCTTTGCGACCACGCCGTCGACCGGCAGAACGATTGCGCATTTGTTCGATGCGGCTTCGATCATGATCTGCTTGGCCGTGGCCGCGAGGTCGTGTTCGCACAGCGACTTGCCGACATCGGTGCCCTTGGCGGCCAGGAATGTGTTGGCCATGCCGCCGCCGATAACGAGTGCGTCGACCTTCGATACGAGATTCATCAGCAGATCGAGCTTGGTGGAAACCTTGGCGCCGCCGACAATGGCGACGACCGGTCGTGCCGGGTTGCCGAGGCCCTTCTCCAGCGCTTCCAACTCGGCCTGCATGGTGCGGCCCGCATAGGCTGGCAGCAGGTGTGCGAGGCCCTCTGTGGAGGCGTGGGCACGATGGGCGGCGGAGAAGGCGTCGTCCACATAAAGATCGCCGTTTTCGGCGAGCTGTTTCGCGAAGGCCGGATCGTTGCTTTCTTCGCCCGGATGGAAGCGGACATTTTCCATCAGCAATATATCGCCATTGGCCATTTCGGCCACGGCCTCCGCAGCCGCTGCGCCGACGCAATCCGACGCAAAGGGCACACGGTGATCGAGCACTTCCTCGACCGTGTGTGCGATGGGTTTGAGCGACATGCTGTCGACCACCTGGCCCTTGGGCCGGCCGAAATGCGCGAGCAGAATAACCTTGGCGCCCTTTTCCGAAAGTTCGCGGATGGTCGGCGCCACGCGTTCGATCCGCGTGGTGTCGCTGACGACGCCGTCCTTGACCGGCACGTTCAGGTCCACACGCACCAGCACCCTCTTTCCGGCAATGTCGTTCAGCGAATCGAGTGTCTTGAACTGGGTCATGATCAACGCTCCCGTGGCGGAATATGGCGAAGTTTCTCGACGAAGTCTCCTAGGGCGCGGCGATCGTGCTTGAGACGGACGCGTTTGTCCGAAGCCGGCGCATGGGCAAGTCCGACGCCCGGCCGGTGCGCGGTTTTCGGCCTTATCGGCCGCCTCTCGAAGCCGCCGCCGCAATTGGGGCAGACATTGCGCAGGATGTTCTGCGCGCAATCGGCGCAGAAGGTGCACTCATAGGTGCAGATCATGGCATCGGGCGCATGCGCGGGGAGATCGATGTCGCAATATTCGCAGTTCGGTCTCAGCTGCAGCATGCGCCCGGGGCCCGTCAGATGAGCTTGCCCATGGCGACCGCCGTGTCGGACATGCGGTTGGAGAAGCCCCATTCATTGTCATACCAGGTCAGGATGCGCACGAAGGTGCCGTCCATCACCTTGGTCTGATCCATGTGGAAGAGCGACGAGTGGGGATCGTGGTTGAAATCAACCGACACGAGCTTTTCGTCCGTGTAGCCGAGAATGCCCTTCAGTTCGCCGTCCGCGGCGGAGCGAATGGCGGCGTTGACTTCCTCGACGCTGGTTTCGCGCGATGCGATGAAGTTGAGATCGACGACCGAGACATTCGGCGTCGGCACGCGGATGGCGACACCGTCGAGCTTGCCGTTGAGTTCCGGCAGAACCAAGCCGACGGCCTTGGCGGCACCGGTCGATGTCGGGATCATCGACATCGCGGCGGCGCGCCCGCGGTAGAGATCCTTGTGCATCGTATCGAGCGTCGGCTGGTCGCCCGTATAGGCGTGGATGGTCGTCATGAAGCCTTTCTCGATGCCGATGGCGTTGTTGAGCACATAGGCGACCGGCGAAAGGCAGTTGGTCGTGCAGGACGCGTTGGAGACGACAAGGTCCTCGGCGGTCAGTTCGCTGTCATTGACACCATAGACGATCGTCTTGTCGGCACCCGAGGCGGGCGCCGAGACCAGGACCCGCTTGGAGCCGTTTTCCAGATGCAGGGCGGCCTTGTCGCGCGCGGTGAAGATGCCGGTGCATTCAAGCGCAATGTCGACGTCGCCCCAGGGCAGTTCCTTCGGATCGCGGATGGCAGTTACCTTGATCGGGCCGCGGCCGACATCGATCGTGTCGCCTTCGACGGTGACGGTGCCGGGAAAGCGGCCGTGGACGCTGTCATAGCGTATCAGATGCGCATTGGTCTCGACCGGGCCGAGATCGTTGATGGCGACGACCTCGATGTCGGTGCGGCCCGATTCGATGATGGCGCGAAGGACATTGCGGCCGATGCGGCCAAATCCGTTGATGGCGACTTTCACGGTCATGGATCTACTCCCATCTGATGTGCGGTTATGGCAGGGGCGGCGATATCCTGGGATACCGCCGCCATGTGTCAGGCGGCCTGACCTGCCAGGCTGTTCAACTTTGCCTCCACGGCCTCGAAGGCCACGTCTGCGGTAATGCCGAAATGACTGTAGAGCTCCTTGTACGGGGCCGAAGCGCCGAACGTGCTCATGCCGATGAAGATGCCGTCATTGCCGATAAACCGGTCCCAACCCTGGCGGACACCGGCTTCGATCGCGATCTTCACGGGAGAATTGCCCAGGATCGCATCCTTGTATTCCTCGGACTGCTCTTCAAACAGCTCGAAGCTCGGCACGGAAACGACCCGCGCGGTGTGACCGGCAGCGTCAATCTTCCCGGCGGTTTCAAGCGCGATTTCAACTTCCGATCCGGAAGCGAAGATCGTCACGTCCGCATCGCTGGCCGGAAGCAGATCGTAGGCGCCGAAGGCGCACATATTGTCCTCGATATAGGTAGTGCGCACTGCCGGCAGATTCTGCCGTGTCAGCGCGATGCCGGACGGACGTGCTTCCGACTCAAGCGCCAGTTGCCAGCATTCGGCCGTCTCGGTCGCATCGGCGGGCCGGAACATCAGCAGATTGGGCATTGCCCGCAGCGAGGCCAGATGCTCGACCGGCTGGTGGGTCGGGCCGTCCTCTCCAAGACCGATGGAATCGTGCGTCAGCACATGGATGACGCGGATGCCCATGATGGCCGCCAACCGGATGGACGGGCGGCAATAGTCGGAAAAGATCAGAAAGCCGCCTGAATAGGGGATCAGGCCACCATGCAGGGCAATGCCGTTCATGGCCGCCGCCATGCCGTGTTCACGGATGCCGTAGTGGATATACCGTCCGGAAAAGTCGTCCGGCGTTATCGCATCCATGTGGTCTGTCTTGGTGTTGTTGGAGCCGGTCAGGTCGGCGGAGCCACCGAGCGTTTCGGGAATGACGCCGTTGATGACCTGGAGCGCCGCTTCGGAAGCCTTGCGGGTCGCAAGGGTCGGTTTGTCTTCGGCCAGCTTCTTCTTGTATTCGTCGATCGCCGTGTCGAAGCCGCCCGGCAGTTCGCCGGCCATGCGGCGGGTAAAAGCGGCCCGCCTTCCAGCTTCGGTCGCTTCGACGCGCTCTTCCCAGGCTTTGCGTTCCTTGGTCGAGCGCAGGCCGGCAAGACGCCAGCAATCAAGCACATCTGACGGAATTTCGAAGGGTTCGTGCGGCCAGTCCAGCGCCTCGCGGACACCGGCGATCTCATCGGCGCCGAGCGGAGATCCGTGCGCCTTCGCCGTTCCGGCCTTGTTGGGCGCGCCGTAACCGATGGTCGTCTTGCTGGCGATCATGGTCGGCTGGTCCGACGACCTGGCCGCAACAATCGCGTCGGCAATGGCCTCGGGATCGTGCCCGTCGATCTCGATCGTGTTCCATCCGCTGGCGCGGAAACGGGCGACCTGATCGGTCGAGTCGGACAGATCGATGGATCCGTCGATGGAGATGCCATTGTCGTCCCAAAAGACGATCAGCTTGTTGAGCTTGAGATGTCCGGCAAGGGCGATCGCCTCCTGGCTGATGCCCTCCATCAGGCAGCCGTCGCCCGCCAGCACATAGGTATGGTGGTCGATCAGTTCGCCGCCGAACTCCTGCGCGAGCTTGCGCTCGGCAATGGCCATGCCGACGGCATTCGCCAGGCCCTGGCCAAGCGGCCCCGTCGTCGTTTCGATGCCGGCAGCATGACCGTATTCCGGATGGCCGGCGGTCTTGTATCCCAACTGGCGGAAATTCTTGATCTCTTCGAGCGTGATATCCTCGTATCCGAGCAGGTACAGGAGCGCGTAAACGAGCATGGAACCGTGGCCGGCCGACAGGACAAAACGGTCGCGGTTCGGCCAGTCGGGCCGCTTCGGATCAAAGGTCATGAACTTCGTGAACAGGACCGTCGCGATGTCGGCCGCGCCCATCGGAAGGCCGGGGTGTCCGGACTTTGCCTTTTCCACGGCATCCATGGAAAGAAAGCGGATCGCGTTTGCCATCCGTTCGTGTTTTTCGCGTGGGATCATGACATTTTCAGCTTAATCAGGATATCCGGAGGCGGTGTCTCGCTGCCGCCCGTTGAAAGCAGGTGACACATAGCAGGTGCCGACGCGGAGTCAATAAATGAGGACCGCCGATTGAGTCGGCCTTTGGAATTTATGCAGCGACCCGCGCCGAATCCGTTCAATCCGCGGGGCCCCGGCCCAAAATCGTGCCGGATGAAGCGGTGTATGGGGTTATCCCCAAACGAATTGCGTCATATCGACGACATAATTTGACGCCCGGTTTTCGCAACGCATAATCTTCGAACTGTAAGTGCCCGAGAATCAATCGATTTGTGAACTCGAAGGCAAGTGAAGCGGCAATGTCAGGCGACAAGACAGCAAAAACAGCAATCGAGAGCCTCAACAAGGTGCTCTCCAGACTCGAGAATGCGGTCGATGGGCGCGTCGAGAAAGAGCGCGACTTCAGCGAAGCCGAGGAGGAGGTCCAGCGCCTTAATTCCGACCGGTCCCGGCTGGCGCAGGAACTCGACCAGTCTGAGGATCGCGCAGCCCGGCTTGAAGAGGCCAATCGCGAGGTTTCACGCAGGCTGGTCACGGCAATGGAGACGATCCGGGCTGTTCTGGATCGATAGACCATGGCTCAGGTGACGGTAAACATCGACGGCAAGGCTTACAGAATGGCCTGCGAGGAGGGGCAGGAAGCGCATCTGACGGAACTTGCGAACAAGTTCGACCGCTATGTCGGCCACCTGAAGGGCGAGTTCGGCGAAATCGGAGATTTGCGCCTGACCGTCATGGCCGGCATTCTTGTCATGGATGAATTGAGCGAAGCGCAACGCAAGCTCGATGGCCTTGAGAGCGAGGTCGGCAGCCTGAAGAAGACACGCGACACGGCACTCGCGCGCGTCGACGATGCCGATGCGAGCCTGGCCGATACGATCTCGAATATCGCCGACAAGGTCGAGCGCATCGCCGAGAAACTCGAAAAAGCCTGAAACACGAAATTGGTATACGGCACCGCGCGCCGTTTTTGGGACTGGCGCTTTGCAACGGGCGCCACTATATTCCCGCGGCGGTCTGCGCCTCTCGGCAGGAAACACAATCCCCGGGGCCTTAATCGATCCAAAGGGAGCTGTCCCTGTTTAGACCCGTGGGTTTTTACACACGGCGCCCACCTACTTTGTAGGTTCCCGGGATCGTAAAACTTCCGCCGGTTGCCGCGGATCGCTCCCGTCAAACAGTAGCGCCATGTCCGAAAAACACCTGAAAAACGAACTAAGACGACAGGCGCTTGCGGTTCGCGACGCCATGAGCGCTGAAGAACGCATCGAGGCAAGCCTGCAGGTCGACGCGATCGGCGCGAGCGAAATTGCAGTAGAGCCGGGCATGATCGTCTCCGGCTTCTGGCCGATCCGCTCGGAGGTCGATATCCGGCCGCTGATGTTCTCATTGAGAGAAAAAGGTGCGCGGCTTTGCCTTCCGGCCGTGGTCGACAGGACCAAAATCGTCTTTCGCGAGCTGGTGCGCGGTGTGCCGATGGTCGACACCGGCTTCGGAACCGCGGGGCCGGGGCCGGACGCGCAGATCCTCGATCCGGACCTGATGCTGGTTCCGCTCGCCGCCTTCGATCGGGCCGGCCATCGCATCGGTTATGGCGCCGGTCACTACGACCGGGCGATTGCAAGACTGCACGAAAAAGGAATAGAACCGCATCTCATTGGCGTGGCGTTCGACGTTCAGGAGGTCGAACGGGTTCCCAATCAGGGCCACGATGTCGCCCTGGCGGCGATCCTGACGGAAAGGGGGCTGCGTGCGATGCCCGAAACCGGTGATGAATGAGACTGCTCTTTCTCGGTGATATGGTCGGCCGTTCGGGCCGGACGGTCGTATGGGAGAAACTGCCGGGTCTCATCGAGGAATACGGATTCGATTTCGTTGCCGTCAATGGCGAGAACGCGGCGGGCGGTTTCGGAATTACCGAAGAGATTTTTCTCAAGACGATCGACGCCGGCGCCGACGTGGTGACCACGGGAAATCATGTCTGGGACCAGCGCGAAGCCTTGAGCTTTTGCGAAAGGCAGGACAGGTTCATCAGACCGGCCAATTTTCCGAACGGCACGCCGGGCCGCGGGTCCGGGGTCTATGTGGCGCGCAACGGCGCCCGCATACTGGTCACCAACATCATGGGCCGGATCTTCATGCATCCCGATCTTGACGATCCGTTCATGACCGCCGAACGCGAGCTTGCGGCGTGTCCGCTCGGTGAACAGGCGGATGCCGTGATCATCGATTTTCATGCCGAAGCGACCAGCGAGAAGCAGTGTTTCGGCCATTTCGTAGACGGACGCGCCAGCCTCGTGGTCGGAACGCACACGCATATTCCGACCGCCGACCATCAGGTTCTCAATGGCGGAACCGCCTACATATCCGATGCCGGTATGTGCGGCGACTACGATTCGTCGCTCGGCATGGACAAGGAAGAGCCGATGAACCGGTTCGTCTCCAAAATCCCGAAGGGGCGTTTCGAAGCGGCGACAGGTCCGGCGACGCTGTGCGGCGTCGCCGTCCAGATTTCGGACCGCACGGGCCTTGCCGAGTCAATTCAGCCTTTGCGGCTCGGGCCCAGGCTCGAGGAATCGCTGCCGTCGTTTTAATGCAGATTTGTTCCAGGCTCATACACCGCGCAGAACGATGATCGTCGGTTGCTTGGGCAGATCTCTCAGAGTGACCGTCAGATTGTCTTCCGGGCGGAATTCATGCGCGAAATCGCCGTCGAAAAGGTCCAGGAACGAATTGATCGACATGCCGCGGCGATGCATTGGAAGGACCACCGATGCCCGCAGCCGCTTGACGATGTCGCGCATCTTCTCGTGGCCGACCGTCAGGCCGCCATCAATCGGTACCATGACCACATCGAGCCTGCCGATTTCGGCGATATGGCGGTCCTCCAACTCGTGGTGCAGATGCCCGAGGTGACCGATGCAAAGGCCCGCGACCTCGAAAATGAAGATCGAGTTGGCGTCAGGCTCGCGGCCGCCGAAGCCGGACCGGATATCGGTGGTGACGTTGCGGATATAGGTATCGCCGACAACGACGTCGTGATCGATGGGACCGCCATTGGGGTTCCATCCAGGAAGCACGGTTTCGATCGCCGGATCTGGCTGCAGCGTGAAATGGCTCGAATGCGCCTTGTTCATGGTAACGACAGCCGGTGCTTCCCGGTTGCCCACATAACCGTTGTAGTCGGTGGCGATCGTGACACCGTCAGGCGTCTCGATCATATAGGTGGAATGGCCGATGAAAGAGATCCGGACCTGTTCGCGCGTCAAAGGTTCGGCGGATGCCAGCCTGACGGTGGCGCGGTCCGGCACTGATGCGACAGCCTGGCACTGAGAAACCGGACGCGGCTGGTTGTCATCGTTTACAAGACTAGGTTCGGAGGTTCCTCCGGTTCCGATGCTGAACCCCCCCGCGATGCCCACCATCGCCGGCAGGGCCGCGACCAAGGTCACGATTCCCCAGTGTATTCTCATATCGCCAGTCCCATCTCGTAATTCGTTAAATCAAAAACGGCCCCGCCCTGTCGGGTCCAAAAAAATCGTATGTATCGACCGATACCAAAAAACTGCGGCCTAGCTTAGGCGAAGAGCCTGTGGCCGCTACTTGCAAAAAAAATCACTGGCCGATTGCCGGCATTCACTGAAACGCAGTCATATATTTCAATGCCACAAGAAGAGGCCGGCGGCAAACCGATCTGTGGTTGAACTTGCGGTTCTTGTGCAGATGTTGCTGGACGACCAGCATCGACTTTCCTATAAGGCGGCGCATTCAGGAAACCGAGTAAGACGTGGGCGAGTGCCATGGCAGGCCATTCCAAATTCAAGAACATCATGCACCGCAAGGGACGCCAGGACGCGGTGCGCTCGAAGCTGTTTTCCAAGCTGTCCAAGGAACTGACCGTCGCGGCGAAGATGGGCGGTCCGGATATCGAGGGAAATCCGAGATTGCGGCTCGCGGTCCAGAACGCCAAGGGCCAGTCCATGCCGAAGGACAATATTCAGCGCGCCATCAACAAGGGCGCCGGCGGCGACAGCGAGGATTACGAGGAAATCCGCTACGAGGGATACGGGCCCGGCGGCGTCGCGATCATCGTCGAGGTGCTGACGGACAACCGCAATCGGTCGGCCTCGAATGTGCGCGCTTGTTTTTCAAAGAACGGCGGCGCGCTCGGCGAGACGGGTTCCGTGGGCTTCATGTTCGACCGTGTCGGGGAGATCGTCTACAAGGCCGAAGCCGGCGACGAGGATGCCGTCATGGAAGCCGCCATCGAGGCGGGCGCCGACGATGTCCAGTCCGGCGAGGAAGGGCACACGATCACCTGCGCCTTCGAATCGATCGGCGATGTGTCGAGTGCGCTCGAGGCAACGCTCGGTGAGCCGGAATCGGTCAAGCCGGTCTGGAAGCCGCAGACCGGCACCGAGGTCGACGAGGAAAAGGCCGGCACGCTGATGAAACTGATCGACGCGCTGGAAGACGATGACGATGTCCAGAACGTCTATGCCAATTTCGACATTTCCGACGATGTGATGGCCAAGCTGGCGGACGCTTGAGGCTTTTTCGTTTGTAATGCCGAAAACCCGGGTCAGTGATCCGGGTTTTTTGTTGGCATTAGCGAAATGTTTTTGTTTTGTTCGCATTTCTGTGCGATAAGTTTTTCGCGGCGGAAACAAGACGGGGGTGTGATGCAGGCAGAAATCACACGCATTATCGGCATCGATCCGGGCTTGCGCAGGACCGGCTGGGGACTGGTTGAAAGTCTCGGCAATTCCTTGCGCTTCGTGGGATCCGGCACGGTCCGATCGGACGGCAAGCGCGATCTGGCATCGCGCCTTTGCGAATTGCATGACGGATTGTCCGAAATCCTCCATGAATACCGGCCGCATGAGGCGGCGGTCGAAGCGACCTTCGTCAACAAGGACGCGACCGCCACGCTGAAGCTTGGACAGGCGCGGGGCATCGCCATGCTGGTGCCGGCCCTTGCCGGGCTGCCTGTATCGGAATATGCGCCGAATGCAGTGAAGAAGTCTGTCATCGGCGTCGGGCATGGCGACAAGAAACAGATCCACATGATGGTCAAGGTGCTGCTGCCGAAGGCGCAGTTCGATACGGACGATGCGGCCGATGCGCTGGCAATCGCCATCTGTCACGCCCATCACAGGCAAAGCGTGGCCGGGCGGATGCGTCTTGCAGAAAAGGCGGCGTCGGCATGATCGGCAAACTGAAAGGCACGATCGACGAGATCGGCGAGGATCACGTCCTGATCGATGTCCACGGCGTGTGCTATGTGGCCCACTGCGCGGCGCGCACGCTGGCGGGGCTGGGAAGCCCCGGCGAAGCGGTGGTGCTGCATATCGAGACATTCGTCCGCGAAGACCAGCTGAAGCTCTACGGATTTGCCAGTGCTGTGGAGCGCGAATGGTTCCGGCTTCTGCAGAGCGTGCAGGGGGTCGGCGCCAAGGTTGCGCTGGCGGTGCTGTCGACGCTTTCGGCGGCGGATATCGCCAATGCCATCGCGCTGCAGGACAAGGCGATGATCGCCCGCACGCCCGGTATCGGGCCGAAGGTCGCGCAAAGGATTGTCACGGAACTGAAGAGCAAGGCGCCGTCGCTGGGCGGCGAGGCCGGCACGGCGATTGGCCTCAAGCAGGAACTGGGCGACGGTGTCGCAGCGGGGCCTGTCAGCGATGCGGTATCGGCGCTTTCCAACCTCGGCTATTCACGGGACCAGGCTGCCAACGCGGTGGCGGCGGCAATGAAATCGGCCGGTGAGACGGCCGACTCGGCGACGCTGATCCGGCTCGGCCTCAAGGAGCTGGCGCAATGAGCGATTGCGGTTTACGGGTGTAGGCCATGAGCGAGCATGACAGGATCATATCCGCTGACCCGCGCGGCGAAGATGCCGATGCCAGCCTGCGCCCGCAAAGCCTTGACGAGTTCACGGGCCAGGCCGAGGCGCGTTCGAACCTCAAGATCTTCATCGAGGCGGCGAAGGGCCGCGGCGATGCGCTCGACCACGTGCTTTTCGTCGGACCGCCCGGTCTCGGCAAGACGACGCTGGCGCAGATCATGGCCAAGGAACTGGGCGTCAATTTTCGCTCGACATCCGGACCGGTGATTGCCAAGGCCGGCGATCTGGCCGCGCTTTTGACCAATCTCGAGGAACGCGATGTCCTGTTCATCGACGAGATCCACCGGCTCAACCCGGCAGTGGAGGAAATCCTCTATCCGGCGATGGAGGACTATCAGCTCGACCTGATCATCGGCGAGGGGCCGGCGGCACGCTCCGTCAAGATCGACCTTGCCCGTTTCACGCTGGTCGCGGCGACGACACGGCTCGGCCTTCTGACAACCCCGCTCAGGGACCGGTTCGGCATCCCGGTGCGGCTGAATTTCTATTCGGTCGAAGAGCTTGAGGACATCGTCCGGCGTGGCGCGCGGCTCCTCGGCCTGTCGATGACCGATGACGGTGCGCAGGAGATCGCCCGGCGCGCGCGCGGAACGCCGCGCATTGCCGGAAGGCTGCTGCGGCGGGTGCGCGATTTCGCGGAGGTGGCGAAGGCGGATTCGGTGACGCAGAAGATTGCAGATGAAGCGCTGACCCGCCTTTCGGTCGACAATCGCGGCCTCGACCAGCTCGACTCGCGCTACCTGACCATGATCGCGATGAATTTCGGCGGCGGCCCAGTGGGTGTCGAGACGATCGCCGCAGGGCTTTCCGAACCGCGCGATGCAATCGAGGACATCATCGAGCCTTATCTCATCCAGCAGGGGTTGATCCAGCGCACGCCGCGCGGACGGCTGCTCACCGCCAATGCCTGGCGGCATCTCGGCCTCGACGTGCCGAAGGATCTCGCGCAGCAGCAGATCAACCTCTTTCAGGAAGGCGAGGACTAGGCTCAGGACCTATTAATCTGCGCTTGATTATGATTCAAAGTCCTTTTTGGAGGCTTTGATGGACGATCTGTTT
>NZ_JAPJZH010000010.1 GCF_027889715.1 Allohoeflea poritis | reverse complement strand
CGCGCAAGCCATTTCCTCAGCTTCATACATATCGCCGCCGCAATCCTATGGATGCGATGAATGTCGATTCAGCCTAGGCGTTCGGTTCGCCGCATCCGCTGATGAAAAAAACCCCGCGCGGAGCGCGGGGTTTTTCGTTGTTCGGATGATCCAGCCGATCAGGAGTGCGCCAGCACCGCAAGCAGCAGAAGCGCCACGATGTTGGTGATCTTGATTGCCGGGTTCACGGCCGGTCCGGCAGTGTCCTTGTAGGGATCGCCCACCGTATCGCCGGTGACCGAGGCCTTGTGCGCCTCGCTGCCCTTTTCATGGCGGATGCCGTCGGCGTCGACGAACCCGTCCTCGAAGGACTTCTTGGCGTTGTCCCAGGCACCACCGCCCGAGGTCATCGAAACGGCAACGAAGAGGCCGTTGACGATAACGCCGAGAAGCGAAGCACCGAGCGCCGCGAAGGCCGACGCCTTGGAGCCGGAGATAAAGAGGATACCGAAATAGACAACCAGCGGCGCAAGCACCGGCAGGAGCGATGGAACAATCATCTCCTTGATCGCCGCACGCGTTAGCAGGTCAACCGCCCGTGCGTAGTCGGGACGGTCCGTTCCTTCCAGAATGCCCGGCTTCTCGCGGAACTGACGGCGCACTTCCTGCACCACCGTGCCCCCTGCCCGGCCGACGGCCGTCATGGCGATGCCGCCGAACAGATACGGGATCAGACCGCCGAAGATCAGGCCGGCAACCACGTAAGGGTTGGACAGGCTGAACGAGATTTCGCCGACATCCGAGAAGTACGGGAAGTTCGTCGGGTTATCCACGAAGAAGGTCAGGTCGTTCGAATAGGCCGCGAACAGCACCAGGGCGCCGAGGCCGGCTGAGCCGATCGCATAGCCCTTGGTGACCGCCTTGGTCGTGTTGCCGACCGCGTCGAGCGCGTCCGTCGACTTGCGGACCTCGGCAGGCAGACCCGCCATCTCGGCAATGCCGCCGGCGTTGTCGGTTACCGGACCGAAGGCATCGAGCGCGACGATCATGCCGGCGATGCCAAGCATGGCCGTGACCGCGATGCCCATGCCGAACAGGCCGCCAAGCTGGAACGTGGCGATGATGCCGGCAATGATGACGATGGCCGGAAGCGCCGTTGCCTCAAGCGAAACGGCTAGACCCTGGATGACATTGGTTCCGTGGCCGGTGACCGATGCCTGTGCGATCGAGTTGACCGGACGCTTGTCCGTGCCGGTGTAGTACTCGGTGATCCACACAATCAGACCGGTCACGATCAGGCCGACGATGCCGCAAAGGAAAAGGCTGAGCCCCGAAAAGCCGGTATCTGCAACCGGTCCCCAACCGATGGTGAACTGCGTCGCGATGGCAAGGCCCACGACCGACAGGATGCCGGTCGCGACCAGTCCCTTGTAGAGCGCGCCCATGATGGAGCCGTTCGATCCGAGCTTGACGAAGAAGACGCCGACGATGGATGTGACGATACAGGTCGCACAGATGGCAAGCGGATAGATCATCACCGATTCAAGCACCGCCGATCCGGCAAAGAAGATCGCGGCCAGAACCATGGTCGCGACAACGGTCACGGCATAGGTCTCGAACAGGTCGGCGGCCATGCCGGCACAGTCACCGACATTGTCGCCCACATTGTCGGCGATGGTGGCCGGGTTGCGCGGATCGTCTTCCGGAATTCCGGCTTCGACCTTGCCGACGAGATCGCCGCCCACATCGGCACCCTTGGTGAAGATACCACCGCCGAGACGGGCGAAGATGGAGATCAGCGAGGCACCGAAGCCAAGTGCGACAAGCGCGTCGATGACAGCACGGTCAGCGACCCCGTAGCCCATCGGTCCGGTCAGAACGTAATAGTAGATCGACACGCCGAGCAGTGCGAGGCCGGCGACGAGCATGCCGGTGATCGCACCGGATTTGAATGCGATATCAAGGCCCGACGCCAGGCTGTCTGAAGCCGCCTGCGCGGTGCGTACATTGGCCCGGACGGAAACGTGCATGCCGATATAGCCGGCGGCGCCTGAAAGGACCGCGCCGATCAGAAATCCGATCGCGGCGAGCGAGTTAAGGAGAAGCCAGGTGATGATGAAAACAACTGCGCCGACGATCGCGATGGTCGTGTATTGGCGGTTCAGATAAGCCTGCGCCCCCTCGCGGATCGCACCGGCGATCTCCTGCATCCGCTCATTTCCCTGATCGGCTGCAAGCACCGACTGTGTCGCCCAGATTGCAAAGACGATCGAGAGCAGACCACAGGCGATGACAGCAAATAGAATTGACAATGCCATTCCCTCCAGTTCGCCGGACAGGTACCCCAAAAGCCCGGCTGTTAAGACACGCGGCATGAGGCCGGAACAACCCGGCCGCCGCATCGGCGCGTTTGTTGTCCATCGCACCCCCATCCGTCAAGGATTTGTTGCCGAATCCCACCGGGTTTCAGCCGAAAGTGGGATATTTGGGCGCCAATCAGTGTACAGCCGCGCGGTTTTTGCGGTCGGCGCGCACTTGAAGGCCGAGCAAAAGCAAGCAGGCAAGCGCGATCGGCCACATGATCATGTTGATTCCATCCCAGCCGAACGTGTTGAGCACCTGACCGGCCATCAGTGAGCTGAAGGCGACCGTGCTGAACAAAATGACGTCATGAACGCCCTGAACCTTGTTCTTCTCCGAAGGCCTGTAGGTGGTGGTGACCATGGCGGTCGCGCCGATGAACCCGAAATTCCAGCCGACGCCGAGCAGGATCAGCGCCAGCCAGAAGTTCCACAATTCGATCCCCATGCTGGCAATGATCGCGCAGCCGATCAGAATGACCAGACCGGTGGCGACGATTGTCTCGCGTCCGAACCGGGCGATCAACTTGCCCGTGAAGAAGCTCGGCCCGAACATGGCAAGCACATGCCACTGAATGCCGAGCGTCGCGGTATCGGTCGAAAAGCCACAGCCGATCATGGCGAGCGGCGCACCCGTCATCATGAACGACATCAGCGCGAAGGAGACAACGCCGCAGGCGAGTGCCGTCAGAAAGCGCGGCTGGCTGATAATCTCGAGCAGTGGGCGCGCCGGCGCCTCGCTCTCATGTTCGAGCAGGATCGTGTTTTCGTGGATGCGCAGGAAGGAGAGGATGACCAATCCGATCAGCGCCAGCCCGATCACCGCGGCATAGGCCCCGGCAAATTGCACCGGCGCGAACAGGTCGCGGGCAAAAATGACGGTTTGAGGACCGATGATGGCCGCGAATATGCCACCGACCAGGACCCAGGAGATCGCCTGCGCCTTGAAACTCTCCGGGGCGTTGTCCGTGGCGGCAAAGCGAAACTGCTGAACGAACGCCCCTCCGACACCTATGATGGCAAGCCCCACGGCGAACAGCCAGAAATGCGACTGGAACAGGGCCGCAGCCGCCACCAGCCCGCCAATTCCGCTGATCACGGCGCCACCCATGAAGCCATAACGGCGGCCGACCAGCCGCATCAGCCAGGCCGCCGGCAAGGCGCCCACCGCGACGCCGATATTGAACCCCGTCACCGGTGCGGTCGCCAGTGATTTGTCCTCGTCAAGCAGATAGTCGCCGACAATGCCGCCGAGCGAAATCGCAATCGGCGCGCAGGCACTCAGAAATGCGCTGGCGGCAGCAAGAATGAAGGCATTGCGCCGCGCAAGTACAAGCGCATCATCGGAACCTGTTGTGCCTGTTGCCTGGCTGACGCTCATCGAGTTTCCTGTCTGCCGGCACATGAGCCAGACGGAAACGGCCGCCTGTGCGGCGGTCCGGAACGTTCTCATATGCCGGGGTCATGTTCCGCCCTCGGGCAGAATCTGTTGATCGGGCCTGACCTTGATATGTTAGACAATCGTGAAATTCAATCGACCGATTGACGCACATTATCACAATTTCTAGCCGCGCATGCGCGCACCGGACGGATCGAAGGGCGGCGCGACGGCGATACGGGCGGGGAAACGACGGCCAAGGATCTCGACCTGGAAAAGCCCCTCTTCACCCGTGTCGGCTAGTTCCGACGGCACGTAACCCTGCGCCAGCGACATCCGGACGTGATGGCCGTAGCCGCCGGATGTCACCCAGCCGACAACGCGCCACTCGCCATCGCGCTGCGGTTCGGGTTTGGCTGTCTCGGCGCCGTCCGCATCGAAACGCGGCGCCCCATAGCCGTGCGGCGGCGATACAAGGCCGTAGTCATGGTCACCGACCCGCGCCCAGATGGGCTCGTCGCCCATGACGTCGGTGTCGTCCGCTTCGATGATCAGGGAAACGCGGCGTGATTTCGGCCCCTGCTCGTGTTCGCTTGCCGCCGCATCGCGACCGATGAAATCGTTTTTCGACAGTTTGATGAAGCGCTCCATCGAGCCCTCATAGGGGCCGTAGATCGGACGCAGTTCGGCAAACCATGTCGGAAAGTTCTTTTCAAGACGCATGGACAACAACGCCCGCATGCCGAAATCGACGATGCCGTGGTCCGCGCCAGCCGTCTTGATGGCGTGATAGACGGTGCGCTCATAGGCCGGCTCCATCCAGATCTCGTAGCCAAGATCGCCGGTATAGGAAATGCGGTTAACGCGGCAGGGGCAACCCGCCACGTCCATCTCACGATAGTCCATGAAGCGGAAAGTCTCATTGGAGACGTCAATATCGGCGAGCGCTTCCAGGACCGCGCGGGACTTCGGCCCGGCAATCGACAGGCCGACCAGCGTCTGGCCGAAGCGGTGTATGCGCACCGACCCATCGGTTGGAAGATGTTGTTCGAACCAGCGCATGTGATAGATCTGCGCACCGCTCGATCCCCAGACCATAAAGCGGTTGTCGGCCGCCTTGGCGATGGTGAAGTCGCCGATGAGCTTGCCGTTTTCGTTCAGCATCGGCGTGAGAACCAGCCTGCCGGTCCGCGGCATGGTGTTGGTCATCAGCCGGGAGAGCCACGCTTCGGCCCCCTCGCCCGTGATCTCGTATTTGGCGAAGTTGGCAATCTCGGTCACGCCGACGCTATCGCGCACGGCGCGCACTTCATTGCCGACATGCTCGAAATCGTTGGAGCGGTGGAATGACAACTCGTCCCGTGCCTCGGTTCCCTGTGGCGCGAACCAGAGCGGGGTCTCCAGGCCCCAGCTGTCCCCCATGACGGCGTTGTTGTCGCGCACCATGATGTCGTAGAGCGGGGTTGTCTGCTGCGGACGGGCGGCCGGCAGTTCCTCGTTGGGAAAGCGGATTGAAAAGCGCCGCGAATAGTTTTCCCGAACCTTTGCGTTGGTGTAGCGCAGAGACGTGAAATCGCCGTAGCGGGCGACATCCATGCCGAAGATATCGTGCCCCGGATCGCCATCGACCATCCAGTTGGCAAGCGCGAGACCGACACCACCGCCCTGCGAGAAGCCGGCCATGACCGCGCAGGCCGACCAGAAATTCGTCAGCCCCTGCACAGGTCCGACCAGCGGGTTGCCGTCCGGCGCGAATGTAAAGGGACCATTGACCACCTGCTTGATGCCGGCTTCGGCGAATGCGGGAAAATGGCGGAAACCTATTTCCAGCGAAGGGGCGATGCGGTCGAGGTCCGGCTGCAACAGCTCGTGGCCGAAATCCCAGGGCGTCTTGACAGGCGACCAGGGCACGCAGGCCTTCTCGTAGGTGCCAAGCAGCAAGCCGTCGCGTTCCTGGCGGGTATAGATCTCACCCTTGAAATCGATAACGCCGACCAGTTCCCGGCCGGAAGTCTCGTTGAATTCCAGGACGTCCGGCATGGTTTCGGTAAGCAGGTACATGTGCTCCATGGCCAGAACAGGCAGTTCCACGCCGACCATGCGGCCGACTTCGCGCGCCCACAACCCGCCCGCATTGACAACATGCTCGGCTTTCACGGTGCCGTTTTCGGTGACGACATTCCATGTGCCGTCCGGATCCTGCGTGATCTCGATGACCGGATTGCGCAATTCGATCCTTGCGCCCAGTTTCTGCGCCGCCTTGGCATAGGCGTGGGTGGTGCCGGACGGATCGAGATGGCCCTCCACCGGGTCCCACAGCGCGCCGACGAAATTCGTCTCGTCCATCAGCGGGAACATCGATTTGGCCTCCGAGGGCGTAATGATCTCGGTTTCCATGCCGAGCGCCCGGCCGATGGCGTGCGTATAGCGCAGAAAATTCATGCGCTCCTCGCTATCGGCCATCATGACGCCGCCGGTCAGATGCAGCCCGCATTGCTGGCCGGACAGCTGCTCGAGTTCCTCGTAGAGCGAGACCGTGTAGGCCTGAAGTTTCGCGACATTGGGATCGCCGTTGAGCGTGTGAAAGCCGCCGGCCGCGTGCCAGGAGGAACCGGATGTCAATTCGGACCGCTCGATCAGCAGCAGGTCCTTCCAGCCGGCGCGCGCCAGATGAAACAGGACCGAGCAGCCAACGACACCACCCCCGATCACTACGGCCCTTGCGTGACTTTGCATGTCTCGATCCCCTTGAGCGAATTGAACCAATTGGTCTTGTTCTAGGAGCATGCACGAAAGTCGCGCAAGCGGACATTTCGCACTGTCTGTCCGATTTTCGCGCATCCGGTTGTGGATTCACACGCCCGCCGGAGAACGAGGGCCGACGGGTGCCTTTGTCGGGACACCATTGCCGCCTAAGGAACGATGAGGAGGTCGCGCATGATTTCACGACGGTCGTTCCTGAAGGCAATGGCGGGCGGTGTGGTGCTCGCCGGCTCGCTTGGCGGCTATGCATTCGGCTTCGAGCCCCGTTTCAGGCTGGTCGAAACGCGCCATCGCGTCAGCACGCCGCGCCTGCGGGCGCTTGCAGACAAATCGGGCCGTTCCTTGCGGATCGCTGTCCTGGCCGACCTGCATGCGTGCGAGCCATGGATGCCGCTATCGCGGATCGAGCACATCGTCCAACGCACGAATGCGCTCAAGCCCGACATTATCGTCCTGCTCGGAGATTTTGTCGCCGGGCTGAAACGGTTCCGCACCGATCTCGTGCCGATGCAAGCCTGGGCGTCCGCCCTTGCCGGTCTTGATGCGCCGCTTGGGACACATGCGATTTTGGGCAATCACGACTGGTGGGTGGATGCGCCGGCGGTCACCGAGCGGCTCGTTTCCGTCGGCATTCCGGTACTCGAAAACAGGGCAGCGCTCATCGAGCGCCCGGGAGGCGGCAGTTTCTGGCTTGCCGGGCTTGGCGATCAGCTCGCCATTCCTCAAGGCAATGGCCGGTTTCGCGGCGTCGACGACCTTGAAGGAACGATGGCGCAGGTCGCAGAGGGCAACAGCCCGGTCATCCTTCTCGCGCATGAACCGGACATCTTTCCTCAGGTGCCGGCCCGCGTCGACCTGACGCTGAGCGGTCACACCCATGGCGGACAGGTTCACCTGCCCTTCATCGGCGCGCCTCTGGTGCCGTCCCGTTACGGCCAGCGATATGCGCATGGGCACATCGTCGAAGACAACCGGCAGTTGATCGTATCGGCCGGGCTGGGGTGCTCCATACTGCCCGTCCGATTCGGCGTTCCGCCGGAAATCCTAATCATTGAAGCCGGTTAGAGGTGTTTGTTGCGTAAGAGAATCATGAACTGCCGTCGCGTTTCATTCGGCCCGGCTTTCAATGCAACGGGATATGAAACTCCGCCATGCTGATGGAATCCCTGATCGGCGGTGGTGTCGCGGCGGGCGCGTTGGGCGGATACGCGATCGGATACGCACCGCTGATGAAACCCAGGATCGTCCGGTACCGCGTCCGTTCAGACCGCCTGGACTTTTTTCGGCACGTCAATCTGACGGGACTGCGCGTTGCGGCGCTTGCCGACCTGCATGCCTGCCGGTTCTGGATGACGCCAGCGCGCATGCATGCAATCGTCGAACAGGCCAATGCGCTGAAACCCGATCTCATCGTGCTGCTGGGCGATTACGTCAGCGGAATGGAGCCGCTCGGCCGCTGGATGGAACTGCCCATGGCAGACTGGAGCCAGGCGCTGGCCGGCCTGTCTGCGCCGCTCGGAACCTATGCGGTGCTGGGCAATCACGACTGCTGGCGCGGCGGCGCAGATGTGCAGCGCCATCTGGAAGACGCCGGCATTGCCGTCCTGCACAATGCGGCCGTGCAGTTGCGGACGGAGGCCGGCGCCCGGTTCTGGCTCGCCGGTGTGGGCTCGCAAAGGGCTCAGAAGCTCGACCGGAAAAACTATCGCGGTGAAGACGATCTTGATGCGGCCCTGGCAGAGATAACCGGCGATACGGAACCGGTTGTCCTGCTCGCCCATGAGCCGGATCTTTTTCCCGACATCCCGGCCAGGATCGACGTCATGCTGAGCGGGCATACCCATGGCGGGCAGGTGCGCCTGCCGTTTATCGGCGCGCCATTCGTGCCGTCCAGATACGGTCAGCGCTACGCCTATGGTCAGTTCACCGAGAAAAGCCGGCACCTGATTGTTTCAGGCGGCCTCGGCTGCAGCGGTCTGCCAATACGATTTGGCATGCCGCCGGAAATCGTCGTGGTGGAAGTCGGCTAGCGGCAACCCGCTTTGTTCTTTCGGGTCTGTGTATTACAACGTAGAAAACTAGGGGAGGATCGGGATGCGGGTAGCATTGACGGGCGGAGCGACCGGGATCGGCGCTTCGGTTGCGGCGAAACTGAAGGCGCGGGGCGCGCATGTGACGGCCTTCGACCTCAATGAACCTCAGGACAATGTCGACCGCTGGATCGAGACCGATCTTGGCAATCCTGCCTCGATTGCCGCCGCGACGGAGGCTGCCGAAGGTCCATTCGATGCGCTGATCAACAATGCCGGCCTGCCGCCCAGGGACGGCCTGGAAGCGCTGATCCTGAAGGTAAATTATATCGGATTGCGGACGTTCATGGATGGCATGCTCGCCAGGCTGTCACCCAACGCGGCCATCGTGAATACGGCGTCGCGCGCCGGCGCCATGTGGCGGGACAATATCGAGCAGGTCAAAGCGCTGATGGCGCTTGGTTCGATGGATAAAGTGCCGGCCTTTGTCGCCGCACAGGATATCGACGCCGTCCGGGCCTACAATCTTTCCAAGGAAGCCGTGATAGCGCTGACCATTGCCGGCACCGAAGACATGATCGCGCGGAAGCTGCGGATGAATTCAGTCAGTCCGGCGGCGGTGTCCACGGGGATCCTCGACGATTTCCTGAATGCCTTCGGCGAACGGGCCCAGAAGGCAATCGCCCGCGCCGGACGAGCCGGCGAGGCGGACGAGATCGCCGATGTCATCGTCTTCCTGGCGTCACCGGAAAGCCGCTGGATCAAGGGACAAGACATCGTGATCGACGGCGGCATATCGGCCATGCTTACAAGCGACATGCTGGCACTCCGGCCATAGCTGCCGCGCCTTGTTATTGCTGCTTTTCTTCGCCGCGCAGACGCTTGGCGATGCGGTCCAGGACGGCATTGATCAGTTTCGGCTCGTCGTCTTCGAAAAACGCCTGGCCGATGTCGACATATTCGGTGACGATCACGGCAACCGGCACATCCTTGCGATTGGAGATTTCGTAGGCCCCGGCCCGCAATATGGCGCGCAGGGTCGAATCGAGACGCGACAGCGGCCAGTCCTCGGTCAACGAGGTGCGGATCAGCGGGTCGAGCGTGCGTTGCTGCTCGACAACGCCGGAGACAATGGAACGGAACCAGGCGGGATCGGCCTTTCGGTAGAGATCGCCGTCCAGCTCCTTTCCGAGCCGGTGCATTTCATATTCCGATACGACCTCCAGAACGCCGGTGCCGCCCACATCCATCTGATAGAGCGCCTGCACCGCCGCGAGCCTTGCGGCTCCGCGCTGGTTGGCCTGTTTCGGTTTCGAGGCGTCCTTGCTCACTTGGCGGCGCCCAGCTTCTTCTTGACCTCGATCATGGTCAGTGCGGCGCGCGCCGCGAAGCCGCCCTTGTCCTTCTCGCCGGGCCCGTCGTGCCGGCGCGCGCGGGTCCAGGCCTGTTCCTGGTTCTCGACCGTCAGGATGCCGTTGCCGATGGCCAGCGACTCGCTGATCGAAAGTTCCATGATGGCACGGCTCGATTCATTGGCGACGATGTCGAAGTGATAGGTCTCGCCGCGAATGACGGCGCCGAGGGCGACAAAGCCGTCATATTCGGTTGCGCCATCATCCATGCCGTCAAGCGCCATGGAGATGACCGCCGGAATTTCCAGAGCGCCCGGAACCGTGATCACATCCCAGCTCGCGCCGGCTTCCTTCAGCGCGTCGGTCGCGCCTTCCAGCAAGGTATCGGCCAGGTCATCGTAGAAGCGCGCCTCGACGATCAGGAGATGCGGTGAACCGCTCATGGTGGCGTTCCTTTGATTTGCGAAATGTGCGGGCGTAAAACCACGCCGCCGCTCTCTTGGCAAGCGGTTTTCGCGCCTTGCGGCGAATTCCGGTCGAGTGTTGCGGTCGCTACCGGTCTTCGGACCGAAAACCGATAAGGCGCTCGGCATAGCGGGCCATCTGGTCGATTTCGAGATTGATGCTGTCACCGGCGACACGATCCGACCAGGTGGTGACCTCCAGCGAATGCCGGATCAAAAGCACGTCGAACTCGCTTCCCTCGACCGCATTGACCGTCAGCGATGTGCCGTCGAGCGCAACGGAACCCTTGGGCGCAATGAACCGCGCCAGCTCATCCGGCGCGCGCACGCGGAACCGCCTCGCATCGCCCTCATCGGTCACGGAGACGATTTCAGCCAGCCCATCGACATGGCCCGAGACAAGATGACCGCCAAGCTCGTCGCCGATCTTGAGGGAGCGCTCCAGATTGATCCGCGTGTCCTCTTTCCAGCCGCCGATTGTCGTCAGCCGCAACGCTTCCTCCCAGGCCTCGACCTCGAACCATTTTCCGTTGTCGCCGTCGCGCGGCAGGCCGGTGACCGTAAGACATGTGCCCGAACAGGCGATCGATGCGCCGATATCGATGCCGGCGGGATCGTAAGCCGTGCGGACCCGCAGGCGTACGCCCTCGTTCATCGGCGTGACCGACTCGATCGTGCCCACATCCGTGACAATGCCGGTGAACATCAGCGTGACCTTTCATATTCCAGGCGACGATCCGCTCCAAAGACATCGGTGCGTTTCAGCGCGAAGCCGTCCGGCATCCTTTCGGGTGTCAGTGGCGCATCGACACCGTCTTCACCGATTGGTTCCGGCCCCACATAAAGCCGAATCCTGTCGACAAGATGGGCATCGAGGAACGAGCGCGCAACCGCCGCGCCGCCCTCGACCATGACTGTGGCGTGACCTTGCGCTGCAAGGTCATCGAGCAGTTCCGGCAAGGCAATCCCGTCACCGCTGTCCTCACAGGCCATCAGGATGCAGCCGGCTTCGGAAAGGTGCCGGTAACGCTCATCGTTCGGCAAAACCGTCGTGGCGACGATGACAGGGCTCTGACGCGCCGTCCGCACCAGCTTGCAATCGAGCGGCAGCCGCAGTTCGCGATCAAGCACCAGCCGTGCCGGAGAGCAATCCTCCATGCCGGGCAGACGGCAGGTCAGCGCCGGGTCGTCTTCCAGCGCGGTGCCGATGCCGACAATGATGACATCGCTTGTCGCGCGCAGTAGGTGGCTTGCGGCATTGCTCTCAGGCCCGGTGATGGCCACCTGCCCTGCCCCGCGCCTGCCGATCCTGCCATCGGCCGAGACGGCGAGTTTGAGCGTCACATGCGGGCGGCCGATCTCGCGCTGTGTGAGGTAACCGGACATCGCATATTGCGCCTCGGGCGCCAGCACGTCCGCCTCGACCTCAATGCCGCCATCCTCGAGGATCCTGTAGCCGCGGCCAGAGACCCGTCCGTCAGGATCCGTGGTTGCCGATACGACGCGCCTGACCCCGGCCCGTACCAGCGCTTCCGCACAGGGCGGCGTGCTGCCGTGATGGGCGCAGGGCTCCAGCGTTACATAGGCGGTCGCGCCGCGCGCCAGATCGCCCGCTTCGGCAATGGCCTCGGTTTCGGCATGGGGGCGTCCGCCAATGGCGGTTATTCCCCTTCCGATGATGACGGGAACATCGCCATTATCGCGGACCAGGACGGTCGCGACGGAAGGGTTCGTGCCCGTGCGCCCAAGATTGCGCCAGCTGTAGCGGATCGCCGCCGCCATCATTCGCCGGTCGAAAGCGCTGACGGCCATGACGGTCAGTCCTCCTGCCCGCCGCCGCCATTTATCTGGGCGCTCAACTCGTTGATAACGTTCTCGAAATCTTTCGGGTCCCTGAAATCGCGATAGACCGAGGCGTAGCGCACGAACGCCACGTCATCGATCGCCTTCAGCGCCTCGATCACCATCAGGCCAATCTTGTCCGAATGGACATCGGTTTCGCCCGAGCTTTCCAGCCGGCGCACGATGCCGGACACCGCGCGCTCGACCCGCTCGCGTTCCACCGGCCGCTTGCGCAATGCGATTTCGAAGGAGCGCATGAGCTTGTCGCGATCGAAGGGCACCTTGCGGCCGGTTTTCTTGATCACCTGGAGATCGCGCAACTGCACCCGCTCAAAGGTCGTGAAGCGACCGCCGCAATCAGGACACACCCTGCGCCTGCGGATCGCCGTGCCGTCCTCGGCGGGACGCGAATCCTTCACCTGAGTGTCTTCGGAATTGCAATAGGGACAGCGCATAAAACCCCACAAACACTGGCTATTCGACCATGGCTCAAATGCCGTCCCGCACAGGTGCGGCAATGCGAATCTTCATAGCAGAACCGTCTGGCGCATGGAAACGGCACAGACAAAAAGCCCGGGAAAAAACAAAACCCGGCGAAGCTGTGCTTCACCGGGCTCTGCATGGGTTATGTATGCGGGCTACAGTCCCGGATAGATCGGGAAGCGATCGGTCAGCGCGATGACCTTCTTCTTCACGGCCTGCTCGACCTCGGCATTGTCCTCCGGTGAGCCAGCGGAACGAAGGCCGTCCAGCACCTCGATGATCAGCTTGCCCACTTCGCGGAACTCGGCCGGTCCGAAGCCACGGGTCGTGGCGGCGGGTGTGCCGAGGCGAACGCCGGATGTGATCGTCGGCTTTTCCGGATCGTTCGGCACACCGTTCTTGTTGCAGGTGATGAAGGCCCGCCCCAAGGCGGCTTCGGTCACGTTGCCGGTGAGTTGCTTGGGCCGCAGGTCGACCAGGATCAGGTGGGTGTCTGTGCCCCCCGAGACGATCTCAAGTCCGCCCTCGACAAGCGTGGAAGCGAGAACTTTCGCATTTTCAACGACTTGACCCGTGTATGCGGCAAATTCCGGCGTCAGTGCTTCGCCGAAGGCGACGGCTTTGGCGGCAATGACATGCATCAGCGGCCCACCCTGGAGGCCGGGGAAGACGGCCGAATTGATCTTCTTGGCGATATCCGCATCGTTGGTGAGAACCAGCCCGCCGCGCGGGCCGCGCAGCGTCTTGTGGGTTGTCGAGGTCACCACATGGGCATGCGGGAACGGGCTCGGATTGACGCCGCCGGCGACGAGGCCGGCGAAATGCGCCATGTCGACCCACAGATAAGCATCGACCTGGTCGGCGATTTCACGGAACCTTGCAAAGTCGATATTGCGCGAATAGGCCGAACCACCGGCGATGATGATGGCGGGCTTGTGTTCGCGCGCCAGCGCCTCGACCTGGTCGTAGTCGATGAGACCGGTCTCCGCGACGACACCATACTGGACGGCGTGGAACCACTTACCCGACATGTTGGGGCGTGCGCCGTGGGTCAGGTGGCCGCCAGCATCGAGGCTCATGCCCAAAATCGTATCGCCCGGCTTGGCAAGGGCCAGCATGACCGACTGGTTGGCCTGGCTGCCCGAGTTCGGCTGGACATTGGCGAATGCGCAGTCGAACAGCTTGGTCACGCGATCGATGGCCAGTTGCTCGGCGATGTCGACATACTGACAGCCGCCATAGTAGCGGCGCCCCGGATAGCCCTCCGCATATTTGTTGGTCATGATCGAACCCTGCGCCTCGAGCACGGCGCGCGAGACGATGTTCTCGGAGGCGATCAGCTCGATCTCCTGCCTCTGGCGGCCAAGCTCCTGCTGGATGGCGCCGAAGACAGCCGAATCGGAGTCGCTCAGTGAATTGTTGAAAAACGCGTCCGCCGGGCGGTCCGCGGTGGCTAGGGGGTCGGACATTGGTCGTCTATCCTGCTGTAAGGGCAGCTTCCTCGAAGCTGGCGCTTTGTTCCGGGCAATACCGGACCGGGCCTTGGTCAATCCGTCAGCGCGGCCACGGGCGTGTCATAATGCTGCGAGGGAAATTAAACAAGGTTCGGTGCCGGATATCCCCCGGCAGCGAACTCGATCCACACTGTTTGCGGCAAAAGGCATCGGACCGGCCGCGGTCCGGCGCGGAATGCGGGCTATTGCAGCGCCAGTTCCTCGACACCGTCCCTGCGATAGATGTCATCGCGGAACTGAGCCACGCCATCGGCGGTCGACCATGCCGTGATATAGGTGAAATAGACCGGAACGGGCTCGGCAAGCGCGATCGGCGTGCTGACGCCGCTGGCGATCACCTGTTCCATGGTCTGCCTGTCCCAGCCGGCCGTATCACGCAACAGCCAGGTCGAAAGATCCCGGACATTCTGGACGCGCACGCAACCCGAGCTCTCGAAACGCAGGAGCTTGCCGAACAGGCTCTGCTGAGGCGTATCGTGCATATAGACCGCATGCGGGTTGTGGAAATTGATCTTGGTCGACGACATCGCGTTGATCTTGCCGGGATCCTGCCGGAACATCAGCTTCGGCGCCTCGGCGGCGTTCCAGTCGATGGTTTGCGGGTCGACCTCGTTGCCCTTGCCGTCGAACAGGCGGATGGCGTTGCGCGTCAGGTATGTCGGGTCCTTGCGCATCAGCGGCATGATGTCTTTTTCGATGATCGAGCGCGGCGCCGTCCAATAGGGATTGAGGATGACCTCGTGGATCTTGGAATTGAGGATCGGCGTCTGCCGGCTGATCTTGCCGACGATGGCCGTGTGGCGCAGCGCCACCTTGTCGCCCTCAACCGCCTCGATCTGGGCTGCGGGAATATTGACCATCACATAACGGTCGCCGAGATAGCCGGACATGGACCGCAGTCGGATGAGATTGGTTTCCAGTTGGCCGAGGCGCACGGCGGCTGAAACATTCAACGCGGCATAAGAATAGCGGCCCAGAACACCGTCGACGGGAAGCCCGTGGCGAGCCTGGAACCGTTTGACCGCGCCATCGACATAGGTATCGAACGCGGTCGACGTTCCTGCCGATCTCGCAAGATCCCCCGAAATGATCAGTCTCTTGCGAAGCGTTGCAACGGACGGGTCGTCGACGCCGAGTCTCAGCTTCTTTGACGACGGCACGACAGGCCAGCCGCCGCTATAGACGATTTCCTGGTAGGCGGCGATTTCGGTCTCGACATAATTCACGGTGTCGGCGCTGAGAACCGGCACACGCGAATTGACCTTCTCGGCGTTGCGCGAGGCCTGGGCATCGAACTGATCGTCCCACGTGCCGCGGCGCGGCGCGTTGATGATGCTTTCGATCGTCGTCTGGGTCAGCGTCTGTGCCGATGCCGCCCCCGTGGCGACAGTAGCACCCGCCGCAACGGCGCTTCCGAGGAATGCCCTGCGCGAAACCGGTTCAGAGTATTTCTTCTTTGACATCAGCTACTACCGTCAAGCCAATTCATTCAAATCGCAACTATGCGTCGAAGGTCGTCATCCCGTTGAAACACAACTATAACAGCCAGATCCTTAAGCGGTTGTCACGTTTTTGCGAGTCCCCAAAAACCCCTTTGGATCGGCTGAATTGTTATGCATCTCCAAGCGTCGATTTTCACATCAATATGGCCAATTCAAGGTTAACATTCTGTTCGCCATGCGCCATACAGCCTGCTTCGCGGGCTGCCAAAGCGGCCCTTGAGGCCTGATATAGGACAGCGGAGCTGAATATGCACCTGCATTTGCGCGATGAAGCGCGCGCGAGCGAGCGAAGAACGCCGATCACGCCTTCCGACGCCGAGGGACTGGTCCGCTCCGGGTGGTCCATATCGGTGGAACAAAGCACCAAGCGCATATTTGCCGATTCGGACTACCGGCATGCGGGCTGCGAAATCGTCGCAGCCGGAAGCTGGGTCTCCGCAACGCCCGAAACCATCATCCTCGGCCTGAAGGAGTTGCCGCCAAAGCCGCCTGCGCTGGCCAATCCGATGATCCACTTCGCGCATATCTTCAAGGACCAGTTCGGCTGGCGCGACGAGATTGAACGCTTTCGCCGGGGCGGCGGCACGCTTTACGACATCGAATTCCTCGTCGACAGCCAGGGCCGGCGCGCTGCTGCCTTCGGCTATTGGGCCGGCTGGATGGGAGCGGCACTCGCCCTTTGGCGGCATCTCGTCCGCGAACAGGGCCGCGCCGAGCCGGCGCTGCCGCTGCAGAGTTTTGCGGGACGCGACGCCGTGGTCGCAGAAATCGAGAAGCTGGCGGCGGTGACAGATGCCCTGCCCCGCTGCCTTGTCGTCGGCGCAAAAGGCCGCTCCGGAACCGGCGCCACGGACGCCTTGAAATCAATCGGCTGCGTGGTCACGGAATGGGACATGGAAGAAACGGCCGATCTCGACCGCGCATGCCTGCTCTCGCACGAGCTGCTGGTCAATTGCGTGCTGATGACGGGGCCAGGCCTGCTGCTGCTCAACAGATCGAATCTTGACAAACCCGGAACGGCGATTGCGACAATCTCGGATGTCTCATGCGATCCGCTGAGCGACTATAATCCGCTGCCGGTCTATGATGCGCCGACGAGCTTGGACCGCCCGTTCATCGAAATCGGCCATAATGGTCTCGGCCGGACCGTTGAACTGACGGCCATCGACAATCTGCCCTCGCTGGTGCCGCTCGAAGCCTCGGAGGATTTCTCCAGCCAGTTCGCCCCCGTGCTCAAGCGTTTCGACGACGGCGAGGAATGGCAGGCCGCCAAGTCCGTTTTCGAGGAGAAATTGCGGCTGGCTGCCGAATAACGACTATGAGGCCGCCGGAACGGTCGTCGCCCGGAATTTGGCCATCAGATAAGGCCCGGACAACACCGGTTCGTATTTCGGCGTCTTGCCCGCCGGCAGGCATGACGGCAGGCACTCGATACGGGCATGCCAGTTTGGCTGGTGGAAGAAAGCCAGGCTCTGACGCCGCTCCATGCCGCCCTCTTCCGGCGGCGGGTTGACCACGCGGTGCAGGGTCGAGACCCAGCGGTCATTGGTCCAGCGGGCCATGAGATCGCCGATATTGATCACGAAGGCGCCGGGAACCGGCGGCACGCTCAGCCAGTTTCCGTCCGGCGCCATGATCTCCAGTCCGCGCGAACCTTCCTGCGGCAGAAGGATGGTCAGGCTGCCATAATCGGTATGCGCGCCGGCGCGGAGCTGTCCGGGCCGGGGCGCGGATGTCTGCCGCGGATAGTTCAGCGCCCGCAGCGCGCTGATGGGCGCATCGATGAAGGCTTCGAAATGGTTTTCCGGCAGTTCCAGCGCAACGGCAAAGACACGCATGACCCGCGCCGCCAGTGCTTCCATGGAACCGTAATAGGTCCTCCAGGCTTCGACAAAACCGGCAGGCGCGTCCGGCCAGATGGTCTTGGCATAACAGAATTCAAGCGCTTCGGGATCGTCCATCCCCGGCGGCGCGGATGCCGGACCGCCGTTGAAGCTTTCCTTGAGATCGGGCGGCGTATCGACGCCGCGCGACTTGGCAAGCGCCTCAAGTTCAGGCCCGAGATACCCATAGGGATAGCCGTCATAGGGTGCCTTGGCACGCTGTTTGACATCCGCCGGCAGATCGAAAAATTCCTGCGCCGCCTGCCAGACACTCTCGATCACCTGTGCCGGCACGCCATGATTGGTAACCGCCAGGAAACCGGTCTCGCGGCATATCCGGTCCACCTGCCGGCCCTGTTCGGCTTTTATGGCCGGGTCCGCGTCCTCAAACGCACCGAGATCGAAAACCGGAAAATCTGCATTCATGGCTATGCCCGCCTCCCCGTGAAGCGCTTAGCCGAACACAATGGGCACAAGGCGTCAATCTGCGATGTGGATGGTTGCGTAAGATTATCGGACACCAAAACAAAGCGACCGCCGGCACGGAATATGCCGACGGTACGCTGACTATGCGCGGCAAGTTCCTCGCGGAACTTACAGGCGATAGAGAATCTGGTCGTTCCAGAAGCGGTCGAGACGCTGCAGCGCCTTGTTCATGTGCTGGAACTCGGCAACGTCGATGCCGCCGACCTGCTCGATCGAGCCGATATGCCGCTCGTAAAGGCGTGCGACGATGTCGGCAACCTCATTGCCCTTTTCCGTCAGGCTGATGCGGACCGAACGGCGGTCAACGCGCGAGCGCTGATGGTTGATGAAGCCGAGATCGACCAGCTTCTTGAGGTTGTAGGACACGTTGGAGCCGAGATAGTAGCCGCGCGAACGCAGTTCGCCAGCCGTCAGCTCCGCATTGCCGATATTGAACAACAGAAGTGCCTGAATGGCGTTGATATCGCTTCTGCCATTGCGGTCGAACTCATCCTTGATGACGTCCAGCAGCCGGCGATGCAACCGTTCCACCAGTTGCAGACACTCCATATACAAAGAACGCAGTGCATCCTTGTCCTGTTCCGGCGGAGCGGACTCCGCGCGCAAACTATTTTCCATCACTATGCCTCATCACTGTCAGTTGTGGTGGCTTTTTTGCGCCACCTTGAGGCACACACTATCGAATACGTCTAAAATTGGACTTAAAATGCAATATTAATAATAGGTTACCCGAATAAACGCGGATTCAAAGTGAATCTTTGGTTACTCGGTCTGCTCGTCCACGCGCCGGGCAAAGTATATCGCCACGCGAAAGCCGGAATAAAGCAGCACCACCGCGACATGAGCGGCAATGAGAAGCCAGTTGCTTCCATACAGATCTGAGAAGAACCCGTGCATGATAATCTCCGTGGCGGCGGCCACCAGCCAGACCACCGGACCCCAGGAGACAACCATCCACAATCCGATGCCGGCCACGGGCCACAGCACCGCCAGGCTCGCGGCGGCGATCTTCCAGTGCACCGGCAGCAAATCGAAACGCCAGGCACCGGCGTCGGCGATGCCGATCAGCAGCGCCCAATAGCGCAGACCTGCGATCAGGCAAACGATCGCGATAATCCGATGGAAAACATCGAAGGCCAGCTCCAGTGTCGTCTGATGCGGAGCGCCGTGTTCGCGCATGTCGCTCATGTCTTGCCCGCAAACGCGGTCAGCTCATCATCACCGAGCGGCTGAAAATAGGCGTCGACGGCCTCGGCAGTGACCTCGTCCAGCGACGCCGGATGCCATGTCGGATCGTTGCTCTTGTCCACGATGACGGCACGGATGCCTTCGACGAATTCATGGCCGCGCAGCATGCGCACAAGAATTCGGAATTCCATGCGCATGCAATCGGCGAGGTTGAGCTTCTTTCCCTCCTGAAGCTGGCGAAAGGCCACCGACATGCTTGTCGGAGATTTTGTCCGCATGGCCTCGAGCGCAGCGTTTGCAAGCTCGCTGCCGTCCTTTGCCGCCTCGAGATCGGCGATGATGCCGGCGATCGAGTTCGCTGAAAACAGCCGGCCGATCGCTTCATGATCAAGTTTTGCTGGCGGCAGTGCACCCCGCTCGTCGAAGCGGTCGAGCACCGCGGCCGCATCTTCGGAAGCGCATAACGCCTCTTCAAGGTCACCCAGATTGTCCGCCGCCACGCCATGGGTGGCGATGCCGCAGGCAAGCGCGTCGCCGACCCGGATGCGCGAGCCGGTCAAGGCCAGATACATGCCGAAATTGTTTGGCAGGCGCGGCAGGAAATGGCTGCCGCCGACATCGGGGAAAAAGCCTATGCCGACTTCCGGCATGGCAAAGACCGCGTTCTCGCTCATCACCCGGTAGCGGCCGTGAACTGCGACGCCAACCCCACCGCCCATGATAATGCCATTGATCAGCGCGACGATCGGTTTTTCGAAATTGCCCAGGCGGGCATTGAGCGCGTACTCGTCGCGAAAGAAGTCGTAGTGGGGGTGACCGGATTTCGCCATCTCGTAGAGGGCCAGCAGGTCGCCACCGGCGCTGAAGGCACGTCCCTCGCCCTTCAGCACGATGTGGCGGACGCGCGCATCCGACTGCCAGGCGTCAAGCGCCGCATCGATGGCAAGCACCATGCGGTCGTTGATGGCGTTGAGGGCCTTGGGACGCGTCATGGTTATGACGCCGGCACTTCCCCGCACCTCGAATTCAATATCGCCTTCGCCGCCAAAACTCATCTATTCCCCCGGTTGCGATTTCCTATGCTCTAAGCAGAGCCTTGCCATTGGTCAATGGCGTGGACAGTTTCGCACATGACGCGCCGCCGGGTGATCGGCGGCTTTGAAAGCCGCGCGCCAGCGTGATAAGTGTTCTGCGCATTATCGAGGCAGTGACAGGCGTTGGAAAAATGAACCGTCGCATCGACAAATCCGTGCTGACAGGCAGGACCGTTGACGAAATTACCGGCAATCGCCGCATGCGCCGCAACCGGCGATTCGACTGGAGCCAGCGCCTGGTGCGCGAGAACACGCTCACCGTCGACGACCTGATCTGGCCGATTTTCCTCATTCCGGGAGAAAACCGCAGAGAGGACATCGCGGCGATGCCGGGCGTTCAGCGCGTCACGCCGGACCTTGCCGCCAAACAGGCGGAAGAGGCAGCCGAGCTCGGCATTCCGGCAATCGCCACCTTCCCGAACATCGATATCGCGCTGCGTGACGAGACCGGCTCCAACGTGCTGTCTGCTGATAATCTGATCAATGAGGCAACGCGGGCAATCAAGAAGGCGGTGCCTCAGATCGGGGTCATCACGGACGTGGCGCTCGATCCGTTCACCAGCCACGGCCATGACGGCATCTTGCGCGATGGCGTGATCGTCAACGACGAGACCGTGGCGCAACTGGCGCAGGCGGCCGTGCTACAGGCCGAGGCAGGCGCCGACATGATCGCACCATCCGACATGATGGACGGACGGATCGGCGCCATCCGCGACGCGCTCAACGAGGCCGGCTTCAGCGATGTCGGCATCATCTCCTACGCCACCAAATACGCCTCGGCCTTTTACGGGCCCTATCGTGAGGCGATCGGCACGCAGGACCTGCTGAAAGGCGACAAGCGCAGCTACTATATCGATCCGGCCAACACGGACGAGGCGGTGCGCGACGCGGCGCTCGATGTCGAGGAAGGCGCCGACATGCTGATGGTCAAGCCCGGCCTTCCCTATCTCGACATTGTCTGGCGGTTGAAAGAGACCTTCGGCATGCCGACCCTCGCCTACCAGGTGTCGGGCGAATATTCGATGATCAAGGCGGCGGCGCATAATGGCTGGCTCGACGGCGAACGCACCATGATGGAAAGCCTGCTTGCCTTCAAACGCGCCGGCTGCGACGGGATCCTGACCTATTTCGCGCTGGAAGCGGCGAAGCTGCTGCGCCGACCATGAACGGCAAATTCACAGCAAGCCCTTGAACGGGCGCGAAGCAATCCCCACCTCAAGTTTTACCAAACACCCAATACGCAAGACCTCCCCCAACGCCCGCGGCCCCCAACTGCCGCGGGCGCCGCTTTTTGGAGCAGGGTGAGGTCAAGTGAACATTCGCCGAACGTTGCGCTTCAATCGCGGTATCAGGGAGTAATCCACCAACAAGTATCCGAGGCTGAAACGGTGTGTCTGGGAATGGACGCAATGCCAAAACGGCGTTTTCTGGCTGACCGGGAACACGCGCAGGTTCCAATGCCGGTCTTCAAGCGTGACAACTTCACCCGTGTCCTGCTGGAAGTAGCGAAAAAAGGAATCACCTTCCGTCTCTGCATAATTTATATAGACACGCCATCCGGGCGCCTTGCTGTTCGTGTGCCAGGACATGAAAGATCCTGGTGGATACCAGAAATGTCCGCTGGTCCGGGCTTTCATTTTGTGGCCCGATTTGAACAGTGTCTTCAAAAGACCGCCCATCTGGTCATCCACATGACTGCGCAGACGTTTGACCGTCTTGTCATGTACCGAGCCCTCAATGTGACTGGCACTGAAGTGGATGACATTCGAGATTTCGCTTTCGCTGGCGATGCCGTGTACGTCGCGGCCGGTTTTGAGGATGCTCTCAAGTGCCGCACGCGATACGTGCTCGGCGGCATCGGCGGCAGGCTCAAAACGCTCCATCTCTTCTTTTGCGGCATTCTTTTGCGCGCGGATACAGTCCAGAATATCGGATCGAAGCGATGCCGGAATAACCTCCGGGTCGATATCATAGAGGCTCGATGACCGAGCCAGATTTATCCGCATGTTCATCGCGCGGTCCCCTTGTTGCATGTGGCATCGACGATACCGATATAACCGGTGATGGTACACGAAAAGAAGCGCGATCGGTCCACAGACCATATTGCAAACAGGCGTGATAAACCGGCCTGAATCTGCTTTAGTCATTCTAGTATCGCGTCAACTCAAAGCTGAATCCAATGCGGGCCAACGGGGCTTCAATCGGATCTTTAAGGTGAAGGAAATGGAAGACAGCCACGATTCCTGGAAGCTCTATTCGGGCGTGCGCTCGCGGCGCATTCTGGCTTTCTTCATCGACTACGCGCTGGTGCTGGTGCTCTGCATTCCCGTCGCCATCCTGATCTTTTTCATCGGTGTTTTCAGCTTCGGCCTTGGCTGGATGCTTTATTCCGTGCTTTTCGCCGTCGTCGCCCTGCCCTATGTCGGCTTCACGATGGGCGGCATCCGGCAGGCAACGCCCGGCATGCAGATCATGGGCGTCCATATGGTGCGCACCGATGGGCAGCTGGTCGATCCGATGCTTGCCATGGTGCACGCGGTGCTGTTCTGGATCGGCAACGTCGTCTTCATCCCGATCCTGCTGATCTGCCTGTTCACGCCGCGCAAGCAGCTTCTGCACGACCTGCTTCTGGGTGTGTATGTGATCCGAGACGATATCTGAGGCCGCATTGCCCCGTTAGAACGCTTTTCCGGCACAGGCGCATCTTCGGCAAAGCCCCGCCAAAATTACACGCATAAAGGCAATATGCCGCTTTGATCGCGGCAGCCCGACGGATAGAATCCCAGCCCGGCGCAGAAAACCAAAGGCAGGGCATGCAGGATTTCCATCTGTGGGCGACCTTCGTCATCATTGGTGCGACGATCATCGCCTATGCCTCTGAACGATTTTCGATGGAAGCGGTTTCGCTTGGAAGCCTTTCCGTCCTGCTCATCTTTTTCGGCCTTTTTCCCTATGCGAGCGGAAGCGGCGCGGAGCTGACTCCGGGACGGCTGCTTGCCGGCTTTTCCGACCCGGCGCTCGCCACCGTGATCGCGCTGCTGATCGTTGGCCAAGGCCTCTTCGCGACCGATGCGGTGGACGAGCCGGCGCGCAATATCGGTCGCCTCGGCGGGACCAGCGGACGGCGCGCCATCTTCCTCGTCGTCATCGCGGCGGGCATTTTGAGCGCCTTTCTGAACAACACGCCGGTCGTCGTCATCTTCATTCCGATCCTCACGGTGATCGCGGCGCAGCGCAACTATCCGGGTTTTCGGGCGTTCATGCCGCTCTCCTTCATGTGCATCCTCGGCGGCATGACGACGCTGCTCGGCTCCTCGACCAACTTGATCGCGGCTGGCGTCGCGCAGGATTACGGCGTCACGGTCAATTTCTTTGATCTGACCGGCATGGGCTCGATCCTCGCCCTCGTCGGCGGGCTATACGTGCTCTTTGTGATGCCATCGATGATGCGCGAGCGGCCCTCCGTCATGACGCGGGATAATACGGCACAGGGCGCGCAGTTCATCGGTGAAATTCCGGTTGGCGCCGGCCATCCCTATATCGGCATCAAGTCGAAAGCCGGCATGTTTCCGGGCATTATCGACCTGACGCCACGGCTGATGCACCGTCGGGACGTGCCGATCCTGCCGCCCTTTGAAGACATCACCATCTCGGCTGGCGATACGCTGGTGGTCACCGGTACGCGGCGCGCTTTCTCGCGGGCGCTGGCGCTGGGCAGCGCCGTAGCCGAGCCTGACGAGACGGCCGAAAGCGGCGGCGAGCGCGAGGAAGCCGGCGACGACCGGCAACGCCCCGGCCCCGACTATCATCTCGTCGAAGCCGTGGTCGCGCCGGGCTCGCGCTTTGCCGGGCGCACCATCCAGCTATCCGGCATCCGCGCCCGCCACGGCGTTTCCGTCTTCGGCGTACAGCGCAAGAGCCGCATGGCGCGCATGCCGCTGTCGGAGATCCGGCTGGAGCCGGGCGACACGCTGCTGCTCGGCGGCAATTACGAGCAGATCATGCAGTTGCGCGGCGACCACGATCTTCTGCTCCTCGAACATTCCGCCGAACCGGTGCCGCAGAGCCGCAAGGCGATGATCGCCATCTCGATCTTCCTTGCCATCATCGTGTTCTCGGCCTTCAACATCCTGCCCATTGTCGTCAGCGCCATAACGGGCGCCGCGCTGATGCTCGCCTTCGGGTGCCTGACCATCTACCAGGCGGCGCGCGCCTTCGACCGGCAGGTCTTCCTGCTCGTCGGATCGTCGATCGCGCTGGCGACGGCGCTGCAGGCGACGGGCGGCGCCGCGCTGATCGCCGAAGCCACCGTCATGGCGCTGCGGGGCGCGCCCGTGCCGGTGGTGCTGTCGGTGCTCTTCGTGGTGATGGCGGTCGTCACCAATATTCTCAGCAACAACGCGACGGCGGTGCTGTTCATTCCCATCGCGCTCGGCATCGCAACGCGTCTCGGCGCGCCACAGGAGGCCTTTATCGCGGCTGTGATCTTTGCCGCCAATGCCAGTTTCGCCACGCCCATCGGCTACCAGACGAACCTGCTTGTCATGGGCCCCGGCCACTACAGCTTCCGCGACTATCTGAAAGCCGGCCTTCCCCTTGTTGTGATCATCTGGTTGACATTTTCCTTTATTGCGCCGTGGTATTATGGACTATAATTCCCGCCAGCCTGTGCAAAAGGAATCACGCACCGATCGATGATGAACCAGCCCGTCCAGTCTCCGCAGTTCTTCCTGACGGCCCCCTCCCCGTGCCCTTATCTTGAAGGGCAGTTCGAGCGGAAAGTGTTCACCCATCTGGTGGGCGACAAGGCGGCGGACTTGAACGACCTTTTGACACAGGGCGGCTTCCGCCGCTCGCAGAACATCGCCTACCGGCCGGCCTGTGAGAGCTGCCGGGCCTGCATTTCGGTACGCATCCTGGCCGGCGAATACAAGCCGAACCGCTCGATGAAGCGTATCCTGGTGCGCAACAAGGATGTTGTCGCAACGGAGTTTCCGGCCGAGCCGTCCAGCGAGCAATATTCCCTCTTCCGCGGCTATCTCGACGCGCGCCACCAGGAAGGCGGCATGTCGGACATGACCGTGCTCGACTATGCGATGATGGTCGAGGACACCCATGTGCCGACGCGCATTATCGAGTACCGGCTCGCCGGCGACAGCATCGGCAAGGACGATGACGGGCGTGGCCGGCTGATTGCCGTGGCGCTCAGCGACCTGATGGGCGACGGGCTCTCGATGGTCTACTCTTTCTTCGACCCGGACTATTCCGACCGCTCGCTTGGTAGCTACATGATCCTCGATCATATCCGCCGCGCCCAGGACCGCGGCCTGCCCCATGTCTATCTCGGCTACTGGGTCAACGGCTCGCGCAAGATGGACTACAAGACCCGCTTCCTGCCGCAGGAGCACCTCATGGCCGGTGGGTGGGAGCGGTTCGAGGGATAGCAGTCCCGGTCACTCCGCGACCGGCATGCGGGCCTCGATCATCCCGGACAACCAGCTCGACCCGAAGGGGATGGCCTCGTCGTTGAAATTGTATTCGGGGTGATGACACACGGCGCTGTCGCCGTTGCCGACGAATATATAGGCCCCGGGCCGTTCTTCCAGCATGTAGCTGAAATCCTCGGCCGGCATGATCGGATCGACATTGTCGATCACATTGCCGGTGATCGAGCGTGCGACATCCGCCGCAAAGACGGTGTTCTCCGGTGTGTTCATGGTGACCGGGTAGCCGCGCTCCCATTTGATCTCGACGCTCGCGCCCATGGCCGAGGCCGTTCCCTCGGCAACTTCGCGGATGCGCTGTTCGGCGAATGCGCGGTTTTCCGCGTCCAGCGTGCGGACCGTTCCCGCCATTCTGACCTGGTTGGCGATGACGTTGCTTGCCTCGCTGTCGGTCTGGAACGCGCCGACGGTGACGACCACGCGGTGCAGCGGGTCGATATTGCGCGACACGATCGTCTGCAGGGAAATCAGGATCTGCGCGGCGACCAGCGTGGTGTCGACGGATTTGTGCGGCTCGGCCGCATGGCCGCCCTTGCCCGTGACCACGATCTCGAACTCATCGGACGAGGCCAGCAGCGCACCCGGCCGGATCGCGAAATGGCCCACCGGCAGGCCCGGCGCATTGTGCAGGCCGTAAATCTCCTGGATGCCGAAGCGGTCCATCAGCCCGTCGCGGCACATTTCGAGGCCGCCCGCGCCGCCCTCCTCCGCCGGCTGGAAGACCACGATGGCCGTGCCGTCGAAATTGCGCGTCTCGGAAAGATATTTCGCCGCCCCCAGCAGCATCGCCGTATGCCCGTCATGGCCGCAGGCATGCATCATTCCGGGCGTATTGGAGGCGTATTCGAGGTCCGTCGCCTCGTTGATGGGCAACGCATCCATGTCGGCGCGCAGGCCGATCACCCTGCCGTTGTCATTCGTCCTGCCCTTGATGACGCCGACGACGCCGGTCCGCCCGATCCCCTCGACGACCTCGTCACAGCCGAAGCCGCGCAGCATTTCGGCGACCTTGCCTGCGGTGCGGTGCACCTCGAACAGCAACTCCGGGTGGGCATGAAAATCACGCCGCCAGCCGGTGATCTCGTCCAGCATTTCGGCATATCTGTTCTTGATCGGCACGGGCTTGCTCTCTCGTTTTCAATTGTCGCTCACGCGACTACCGGGTGGAATCATCGCGATACTGCATGGCGAACCGGCATTTGCAAACCCTCATTGATCCTTGCGCGACCAATCGCGGCAACCGAAAGCCCGAGAACGGCATCGCCGCGAACTGGCGGCACGGGGTTAAAATTCGTTGATTGGCGTCTCGATGCATTAGCACCGGGATAACCATGCTGAAAAAAAGCGGCAACGGATCCCGGAATCGTAAGACAATCTTTCGAAGGCACGGGTAACCTTGACTGTTCCAGACAATAAAAATGAGCTCATTATGCGTGCTTTATCAGTGAACTGGCTGCACTTCGTCGTCGTATTGGTTCCGGCGGCGATAGCGCTCGCGGCCTATGTTCAGCCGCTCGTGCCAGCAAAGCTGCTCTTTCTTGATCCGCTTGTCGCGGCGACGGTGACAGACAATTGCTGTCAGACCTATCTGGGCATCATTTCCAATCTGGGCGTGTTCCTCTGGTTCATAACGGCGGCAACCTGCCTGTTCGCCGCCTATATTCTCTTTACGACGCAAACCGACCGAAAGGCCTTCGAGTTTGCGCTCTTCGCAGGGCTGCTGACGGCATGGCTGGCGCTCGATGACGCCTTTCTTTTCCATGAGAACATAGCGCCGAAAATCGGGATTCCCCAGAATGCAGTGCTTCTTGCGATCGCCGGATTCGCCGTCGCCTATTTGTTGCGGTGCTGGCGCGTTATCCTGTCATCGGATGTTGTGCTCTTTGCCTTCGGCCTGGGCTTTCTGTTTTTGAGCCTTGTCGTCGATGTCGCGCACCCAAGCACCAGCAACCTTCATTTTGTCCTGGAGGATGGAGCAAAATTCATCGGTATCTGCTGCTGGTCCATCTTCCACATCCTGACATCGGCCAAGCTTTGCCGGGCCAGCTATATGAAAACCGGGTAGCGGCAGCGTTATACCATCCGCTGCCTGTCCCGGGTCCAGCCGCCTGACACACGATGGTTGCTGTACCGCGCCCTTATTCCGATGCCTCGCGGTCCTTTACGTATGACGCGATAAGCCGGTCCAGCGCCAGCCGGGAGACCTGGTTATACGCCTCGTCAAAACCGAGAGAAGCGACCATCTTCCAGTGTCCGTACATGACAATGACGATCAGATAACCGAGCTCCGCGCAATCGGACTGCCTGAGTTCCGGGTGGCTGATCTGGATCTCATGAGCGAGCGTCATCTGCAATAGCGTGTATTGCGCCTTGAGATTGTTGCGTATTTTCTCGCTTGTCGAGGCCAGGGCAAACATGGCGTCGTAGACGACATCGTCGGCGGGTTTGGGCAGCCCCTTTTCTGAGAGGAAATTGAAGTAGAAATCGAGGAACACCGTCAGCCTTCTGCTGTCGTCGGCCATGATGATCCCCTTCATCAGGCAGTCCTTGTAGGCTGCGGCCAGCGCGTCACACAGGCGATCGGCAAGTTCCTCGGGATCGGAGAAGTAATGGCGCACCAGCTGCCGCGACATGTTGCCGGCGCGGGCGATGTGATCGAAGCTCGGCATCTGCACGCCGTGTTCTTCAACCGCGGCATAAGCGGCCTCGACAATCTCATCGCGCCGGATGTCGCCAATTTCCCTTGCCATGCGTCACTCCTCTCCGTGGTGCCCCCATTTCCGAGTCCGGCTTATTTTCAGCACCGGCTTGCCGAAATGGCAAATGGCTTTTCGAATCGAAAACGGCATTTCCCGCGCTCCGCATTTTCATGCTCGCCGACGCACAAGGCGATTTGTAAGATCACGCCGAAAACACCCTGTTTTTAAACAATTATTCCAAAGACTGCTCTTTGCGACCAGATAACGCCAATCCACACTTATTTTCAAATAGAAAATTTGCTTGCGGCATTGAAAGCAGTTGCATTCCTTGATGTAATACCCGCAGCCATCGGGACTGGGACACCCGGTATTGGGGGCACAGGTGGGACATCTGACGGACCGGGAAATCGAAGTGCTGCGACTCGCGGCGGAGGGCCTGACGGATTCGGCGATCGCCAAGCGCATCGGCATCACGGAACGCACGGTTCTCCACCATGTCAGCAAGGCGAAAGAGAAGCTGGAGTGCCGAACGCGTCCGCATGTGGTCGCGACAGCGATCAGAGAGGGCCTGATCGAATAGCGCCGGAACCCGGCCCGATAGGCTTCGGTAATCCAACGGAATCCGGCGGCCGTTGCAGGTTTCGACAATAGCGCGCCGCACGAGGGGTGATGTAAAAACGGGGCAATCGTGCCAGCCCGACAATGTATCGGCACGTGGTTTGAACAAGGTGGGTGACGTGAATGCATAAAGGTGGGGACCTCGCCGCTCAAATAGCGGACGCAATCAACGCAACGCCTGGCCGCCCGTTCTTCGCCGGCGTTGAATTCCCGAATGGCACAAGCCGCCCGCGTGTAACGGTTCACGCGTCCTGCTCCGCAATGTCCCGATCGCAGGCGCGCATCCTCGCCAAGACCTTGCGCGAGCGGATCGAGGGATACCGGTTTTGCGTGAAACGGCACAGCTCAAGAACGCTTGCCCGCGCGCAATCGCTCCAGTCATTCCTGGCACCGTTCACCAAAGGCGCCGTCGTCTACGATCCGACCGGCGTGTTTTCGCGGGCAAGGACGCTGGTGTCGCTGTCCCTGGCGGCGCGGGAATGCTGCGGTGATATTGCAAATCAGTTCCTCTGGCACAGCCGGACCGCGACCTTGTTTGTCGTCGTCAATGACGATCGGCTGTCGGCCGGCGGATACGATCGATGCGCCGTCATTGAACGCGTTGAGAACACGATGAGCGCGGCACTGGCCGCCGAAACCGGCGGCGACAGCGCGCCGGTCGTGCGCATCCGGGTCGGGGACCGGCGGCCATTGGTGGCGACAACGCCGGTCGACGACCAGTCGATACGGACACTGCGCGGTCAACTGAACCGCACCCGGAAACGACTTTATGCGGCGTTTCTCGCCGCCACCTTCGGTGTGGGTTCTGTTGCCGCCGCCCGGGCGCAGGACCCCGCCGTCTCCGCTCCGAACGGTGAGCTTGCCATTCTCGGCGGCGTGCGGGACGGCGACGGCGCCGTCGCTCTCGAGGGCGCCGCCGTGGTACCGCTGGGCGACCAGTTCGGCGCCCGCTTTGACGGAGTGTTCGGCAGCATTGACGGCGAACTTGTGGTCGGCGGAGCGGGACATTTTTTCTGGAGGGATCCGGAGGTCGGCCTGGTCGGAGTGGCAGGCGGCTACGTGCATTCCAATGCCGACACATTGTTCACCTCGACGCAGGATATCTGGGTCATCGCCGGGCAGGCCGAGGGCTATTTCGAGGACGTTACCGTGTCGGGCATGGTCGGCTACCAGTCCGGCAACGGGCCGAACGACGATGGCGTGCTCGGCCGACTCGATGTCGAATGGTACTCCCATGACGACCTGATGCTGGCGATCGGCGCGGAGACCAATCCGCAGCATGACCTGCTCGGCCGGGTGGGCGTCGAGTACCGCCCCGGCATCGAGGCCCTGCCCGGGCTTTCGGTGTTTGCCGACGGCTCGTTCGGCGACAGCGGATATGCGCGCGCATTCGCCGGCGTGCGGCTCTATTTCGGACCATCGACGACACTCAAGGACAAGCACCGCCGCGATACATTCCGTTCGCATCTGCTGCCGACCCGCATGATCGATGGCCTCTCCGACGAGGTGGCCGCCTATGGCGATTGAGCCCGGAACCGCCGCGGCAGTTCGGGGCGCAGACGGCCAGCGCCGTCGGACTGTCACATCAGTTCGATTTTGACCGGGCCGGCATCGCTTGTCTGCAGCGTGTAGGTCGTGAAATCCGCGCCTTTCGATATGTGCACGATTTCCGCGTTCTCGACGCTGACGGGATTGACCTGCCGCAGATCGTTCACTCGCAGATGCACCAGCAAGGGACCCGTGCACGATGCAGCAACACCCGACGGGCCGAAGTGAACTGTCATCCTTGCGTCCTGGAAGGCCCTGAACCGCTCCAAGGCTTCGCGGGTGGAGCAGAACCGGAGCCACGGAAACTGCGCCCTGAGCGCATGCAGCCAGTCGGAAAACCGATCGAAGAGCCCCTGTTCGCCGCATTCCGGATTGGCGCGCCACGGGCGGTTGTCAACATTGCGCAGCCCTTCGCGCGCCTCGGAATCGTCTTCGACATCGAACACGTCGTCCGGATGGAAAAAATGCGTCCACGCACCCATCGTCAAAAGCTGGGAGATCGCCTGAAACCGCGTGAAGGCCGGCATGTCAAAGCCGCTGCTCATGCGCGGGATGCAGAAGAGACGATGATTCCAGGGCTCCGGCCCGAACTCGCGATCCCCGCCGGCTTCAAAACGGCCGGCCGTATAAAGGCCGCACACGGCTTCGATTTCCGGAAAGGCAGCGCAAAGCGCCTCCAACCCGTCCCGGTCATATTCATTGTTCGGGGGCACATAGCTGACCGGCGGCTCAAGCCCCGCATGGGCCTGCCATTGCGCGCGACATGCCTTGAAGCCGGCCAGCATCGCATCGCGCGTTTTCCAGTTGGACAGCAGCGGCGGTGTGTGGTTATGGCCGTGCAGACCGATCTCGGCGATTGCGCCTTCGGCGCCGGCGAGGCTTTCGGAATAGCGAGCCAGCCTTTTGCCGAGCCTGCCTTCGGCTTCATCGGAATGGCCGCCGTTCCGCCCCGTATCAATGCCGGCGTCATAGTCGTCTATGGCAAAGCAGCTGTAGCGAAGCGCGTGGCGATGCGCCAGTTCGATCATGTCCGCAAGCCAGACATCCCGGTAAAAGGCGATTGGCGTCAGCCCCGGATTGGCCTCGGCGAAAGCGGCAGGAAGCTCCGACATCAGGGGCGGCGGAAAGTCATCGACCTGGATCAAGCCGACATTGACCGAAGCGGTGACGGATACCGACTGAACCAGCGCGAGCGACTGGACGATGAGCCCGCGCATGTCCTTGTGGGCCAGGACGGATGTGTTCCAGAAAACGGCCCTGCCCTTCTGGAAGGCGCTCAGCCAGGCCAGCGGGCGATCCGCCGAATCCCGGACAAGGACCGTCGCGTCCTCGCCCGGCGCGAAATCATAGGGCGTGTGCCCGGACACGTCGTCGTCGGACAACTCAAGCCCGTTCAACGCGGGAAGAAGATCGCTGACGAATTTCAGGCCGCCCGGCGCGCCTTGCCGGAAGACCGGCCATTCATCGTCGCAATCCACGCCGAGAATATCGGACAAGTGCCTGTTCCAGCCGCGAAAGAGCACCGCCAGCCCGCCGCCCGACGACACCAGCCGCCGCAGCTCCTGCAACAGGGGCCAACTGCATTGCTGGAGCCTTTCGGCGCAAAGAAACACGCACGAATAGTCCGAAAGCGACGGGGCGTGGCGGCTGCCTCCCAGGTCGAACCCGGCACAGCGCACATGCGCGTATTCGAGGGCGGCGCACGCATTGCGGTAGGTCTTTTCGGAATAGGCGTCGCGCGAATCCCAGACGATGAGGACAAGCTGCTCGGCAAACCCGCCCTGTTCCGCCGGGGCGCGCTGAGCCGCGCCTTTTTTCCCGAGTTTGAACACGGGGCCGATAATCGCAAAAAATGGGGGATTGGAACAGGGGTGACGGGCCGTTTGCCTTGCACGCGAAACCATGGACGACAAACCGGATTGCCGGGCGCGAACACGCTTCGCGGCCATCCGTGATCGAAGCCGGCTGAAATGGTAAACGTTCCGCAAAATCCCGATCCCGCCGGCCGGCCGCTGCGCGTGCTGCTGTGCCCGGACCAGCCGGACTGGGCCTTCGACAACATCGCCCGGAACATCAGGCGCTACGCACCGGCGCATCTTTCGATCGCGATACACTATATGGGTCGGCCGGGCACGCGGGACCTTGCTCAAATCTATGAGCGGATCGTCGTCGAGAACATCGATGTGCTGCATCTTTTCTGGCGCGAGGACCTGTTTGCCTTGCTGCGGCCGGAAACGCTGATCGACGCGGCCGGCAAGCTGGGCGTTACGCCACCCGATATCGTCGACATGATCGGCGGTTGCGCGCTGACGACGTCGGTCTACGACCACCTGCATCTGAGCGAGGACGCGCTTGCCGAACGGTCGAGCGTCTACCATCAGATCGACGGTTACAGCGTGTGCTCGAAACGGCTGCACGATATCTATGTTTCGCTGCCCGGCATTCCGGACCCGGACGCGCTGATCACCGATGGCGTCGATGTCGACCACTTTACCCCGGGTGGCGCCGGCGCGCGGCGCGAGCCCGGCCAGGCGATCCGCATCGGCTGGGTCGGCAACAGCCGCTGGGGCGAATCCGTCGGCGGCGACCCCAAGGGCTTCCACCGGCTGCTGCAGCCGGCCATCGCGGTTCTGAAGGATCGTGGCTGGCAGGTGGAGCTGGCGCTGGCCGACCCGCAGGTCAAGCGGATCCCCTTTGCCGAGATGCCGCAATTCTATCGCTCCATCGACCTTCTGGCATGCACCTCGGCGGCCGAGGGCACGCCCAATCCGGTGCTGGAGGCGATGGCCATGGGACTTCCCGTCGTCTCGACCGATGTCGGCATCGTCCCCGAGGTTTTCGGCCCGCGTCAATCGGCATTCATTGTCCGCGACCACGATCCGGCCAGCTTCGCCGACGCCATCGAAAAACTCAACAAGCACCCCGAAACGGCCGCGCAAATCGGCCAGGAAAACCGGCAGGCCGTCATGGCCTGGTCATGGCGCGACGTGACCGCGCCCTGGTGGCCGTTCTGGCAAATGGCGCACAGGCGCTGCACCGAAGAGCGGCTGGCCGCCCGGCGGCGGGAGTCCCTGAAGCAGGCATGCACCGCCCATGCGAACTACCTTGCCGCAACGTCAAAACGGGAAAACGCCGTCACACGCCTGCTCGACCGCCTGAAGCAGGATGGTGGCTGAGGTTTTTTGGGTGTTGTGCCTTAACCGGTTTTCGAACGAGAGGCGCTTTGGCGAATGCCGACATATCTGTTGTTGATCGGCACGGGTTTGTTCTCTTGAGTTTGAATTGTGGGGTGTGCCGTACAAGACGGAGCAGAGATATTGGATGGTGGGTAGGTGATTTCTAAGATTATTGGGATGTGTGGGGCGGAATGAAATGGCTGGTGGCATACCATCTCTGCATAACCTAACGAGGCAGGGGCTTCAAGTCGAAGTGGAGCGAGATCGTCGCCGCACCCCTTTTACGCCTAGTAACCAGATCAAACACTTGTGAAACGAGCGCGAAAAGCTGGGAGCTAATAATGTGCTTCCTATCCGAAGCCAACGACAATAAATCCCAAGTGAGATTGACTGACGTACGCACACTTATATTGTGTATAAATATGTGAAAACAAGCCAAAATTGTTTTGACGCTGTAGGCTAAAATTTCGAGGCCATACATGAACACCGACAAGCCATTCTATGAGTTGGACACAAGCGACGAACGAGACCCAGACGCTACACCGATTCGAGATCGGAAAGTTATCACTCAGCCGTATGACTTAGGAATTGATTCAATAGTCGGACAAGTAAAGTCAAATATCCTCTTTTTAAGGCCATTGAGCGATCGGCCAAAGTTCCAGAGGCAATATGTTTGGTCAGACAGGCTGGCTTCAAAACTTGTTGAATCTGTTTTACTTAATGTTCCGATCCCACCGTGTTACTTGTCTGAAAACGAAGACTGTGAGCTAGATGTCATTGATGGCCAGCAGCGCATCTATTCGCTGTATCGCTTTCTAGAAAATCAGTTCAAACTTAGCGCTCTTGAAGCACTTACGGAATATAATGGCCTCCATTTCTTTGAACTCCCAGGCAAAGAGCAAAGGAAAATTAAAACTCACACGTTGCGTTGCGTTGTAATAACCAACGAATCGCATCCTGAAATCAAATTCGATGTATTTGAACGCTTAAATACCAATACTATACCGCTTAACGCACAAGAACTCCGAAACTGTGTATCTCGTGGGTCTCTAAATAACCTATTGGCAGAATTGTCGTTCGGCGAGCGATGGCTGCAGATACGCGGGCGTAAGTCGCCTGACAAAAGGCTCGCCGATGAGGAAATGATACTCCGGTATTTTTCTTTTCAAATTCAAGATATTAAGAACTATAAAACACCACTAAAGACATGGCTTAATGAAACCGCTCGCATGGGGCGGAAACTGCCTGACAACATAATTCAATCACTCGGAGAAAAATGGAATATCGCGTTGTCAAATTCGCTGCATTGGTTTGAACCAAACCGTTGCTTTAGACGCCCTGAATCGAAGGCGATTAATCGCGCGTTATTCGACCTAGTTATGAGGACAGCAACAACCGCAGATGAAAAAACTGCGTTGGCTCGCCGCACCGAGTTTTTGGAGGTTTACAACACTATTGTTGCCGATGAGTATTTTCAGGATCTCATTAGTCGGGCAGTAGACCACAAGAGCAGAACTGAAAAGCGGTTCGATATCTGGAACCAAAAGATGGCCGAGATCGGACTATAATGCCGAGATATACCGCTACGTATCGAGACTTTGCCGAACGGTTAGACGAGGTAGATTTACTGCGAAAAAGAGCGGCGGAACGCCAGCGTTCTAAAGATTCATTTCGACACGGCGCCGAAATTAGCGCTTTGTGCCGTGGAGCAGTCGTACTTCTTTCAAGCCATGTGGAAGCATATGTGAAGGAACTTAGAGAGCACACCCTTGATGCGCTTCACACGAAAGCCGTGTGTAGAAGCAATTTGGCACCGCAGTTTTTTTATCATGTTTCGAAGGAGTCTATCGAACCAATTCGGAATACATCCCAAGCGGAGCAAATAGCCGAACATATGCAGAACTTCATAGACAAAGAGGGTTCTTATTGGGGCCGAACAAAACCATTTCCAGCACCCATTTCGTCCATGGTCTTCAACAAAGGCTTTTCCAATCCGACCTTTGACAAAGTAAAGGCCTATTTCGGGAGGTTCGGGTATACAGGATTTCGTAAAGATTTTTTTCGAACACTTGGACGAGATGCACAAACAACGCTGACAAATTTGAATGGAATAATCGAAACCAGAAATTCTATAGCGCACGGTGATCCGTCGGCCACCAAAACGCCAAACGAGGTCAGGGAAATGATGACTACAGCAAAATTGTTTTGCCGCACAACTGATGCGATATTTGGCACATGGTGCAGGCGGAATTTGTGCTCAATTAGATGAGTAGCGAGAGTCAAGTGTAGAGGCTTTATGTGCAATCTGGGTCACTTCCCAAGCCAGCACTTATAAAAGGTCGCCAAATATTATCTGAGCAGCTAGTGGCATTCTCAGAATTCAGAAATTCATCGACAAGATTACATACTAGTACAGAGATCAGATAAGAAGACCTTCGAATTCACCCATGACCTCAAGCTCAAAATTGACCAAACCGACGGGTGAAACATCCATAGAATAAATTGCGTATGCCGCGTAAAATCCTCTTATTGTTTTATCGGCTAGATACATTCGAGCTGAAACGAATACATCCACACTTAAGTCATCAGTTATAGGCGTCGCCTCACCGAAAAGTGGGAAAATTGGCGTCCCCTTCGATAGCTGAAAACCAGCCTCTGATTCAAAGATAGACGGAGTTTCTGGACGGGTTGAGAGAAATTCATCTGAACTCATGAACTCCATTCGCTCAACTCCCAACATCTTCATGTTTACTGCATTATTCTTGGTAATTGGGCTAAACTGAAGTTCAGCAATAATTCTTCCCTCGTAATTTCTTAGGATACTGCCCCGTTCGATTGCGTATTGATAACCCTTTAATTGCTCAATTAGGTCATCAAATTCAGATATTTGGGGAACCATTGATTTAGCGATTTCGGTAATATCGTTGCCGCCAACCATTATCCTGTAATGCATGGCTGCGGCGTCGTGTTTTCCCGAAACAACATTTGCCTCAGAGCCGAGTCCATCGGCGAGCTTTAGTTTCGTATCGTGATCCACATGGCAATTTTCAACCAACTTCTCTGGGCTTAAAATATTTTCAATTTTGAAAAAATTCTCCTCAATATCACTTACATACAACTCCAAAATAGGGGCACTATTCGACCCTGAAAGAGTTTGAAATATTTGAAACAATTCACCATTGCACAAAACAAAATAGTTCGCACCGACCAAGGCGTGAGCAGCATATGAATGTACTTGCTCCACGTCAGTTTTCGATAACGTGTGGCCGCCGGCTTTAGCTTCGATTACAAAACAACCTCGGCGACCTTTGACTCCCGCTCGGTAGTCTGGGAAGCCAAGCGGCAAGTCTTTCTTCGATTTATGGCCAATGTGATAGTAAGGGTACTCAAGCTTCTCTTCGAGTCTCAGAAATGTGCCCTCGCGGACAGGGTACCCTAAAGCACGAATTATCGGATCAACCACATGAAAACGAACTTCGGTTTCGTTGAATTTTTTGACTTCGCTAAGAACTATGGGATCAAGTATCGGCATGGAAAACCGCGCACTGAATTGACACTACGTCAGACATCGGAGTCTGGCACCGTCGGAAAACCATATTGCCAATTCTATCCATTGGTTCAAGGTCAGCTATCGACTATCAACGGTTGTATTCACTAGTATTTTAAAGCGCGGACATATCAAAACCAAAAAAACGAAATGCAAGAGACGCCAAGCGTTATACATCGGACGTTACTATTGGTCAGAATGCTGAGTTGAGTGTATCCGCTCAGCGAGGCACCGTCAGTGATACGACTCAAATCGACCGCCACTCCCCAAAACCCCAATCACCCGCTCCATCGCCTCGGCGCTCGTCATCACCCCCGGCGAGAGGCGCAGGATGGGGCCTCTGGTGTCGGCGTGGATGTCTTGCTGGCGCAGGGTTTCGAGGGTTTGGGCCGCGACCGCGTCCGAGGCCAGTTTCAGCATGACGCTGCCGCCGCGCTCGTTCTCGGGGCGCGGGGTTACGAGGTGTAGGCCGAGATCGTCGGCCGCGTCGATGAGGCGCTGCGTCAGTTCGCGGTTGGCGGCGAGCACGGCGTCCCTGTCGATCTGCGCATGCCAGCGCAGCGCCGGCACGGTGGCGGCGGCGGAGACGATGGCCGGGGTGCCGTTGTCGAAACGCCTGATGTCGGGCGCAAGCTCGAACCGGTCGAGGGCCCAGTTGAACGGGTTTTCCTGGCTGAACCAGCCGCGCAGCTCCGGCCGGCATTCACTGACAAGGCCCGGATGCACGTAAAGGATGCCTGCGCCCGGCGTGCCGCACATCCATTTCAGGCTCGTCGAGACGGCGAAATCGACCACCGGCGCGTCCACCGAATAGGGCAACAGGCCCGCCGCCTGGGTGATGTCGACGCCGACAAGGCTGCCCATGGCGCGGGCATGGGCCGTCAGTGCCTCCACATCCGCGCGGCGCGACGAGGTGGAGCTGACCCATGTCACCAGCGCCAGCGCGACGTCGCGGTCCCAGCGGTCGATCATGTCTTCGTCGGCGACCCAGGACGCGCCCTGGCGCTTTTCCACCGTGTCCAGCGTGAAGCCCAGCCGCTCCTGCAGGCCGGTGAGCAGGAAATGGTTGGAGGGGAAACAATCCTCGGCGACGAGAACGCGCTTGCCGCGCAGAAGATCCTTCGGCAGGGCCGTCATCAGCATGTGCAGGCCCTGCGTGACATTCTCGCAGGTCGTCACGGTTCCCCTGGCGGCGCCGATGATGTCGCCCCACAGCTCCAGGAACAGGGCGCGCTGGCCGAGCAGATAGTCCCATTGCCGGTCGTTCGCCGCGCCCCAGACCCTGGCGAAATCCGCCATGGCCGCCGCCAGCTCGGCTTCCTTGTCAGGATACTGGCCGATCGAATGGTAGAGGAAATATCCGTCGTTTGCGGACATGGAGGGGTTGGACATGGGCACTCTTTCAGGCTTTCGGAACCGACGCCTCGAACGTGCCGGCGGCCCCTGTTTTCCGCTGCGCGCGGCCGCGATCTCAGTTGACGCGTTTGCGGGCGTATCGTATACAGATTTTAAAGTGCTTCAAGCTTAAAGGATTTCGCATATGCGAAAAAGAAACGCTCTCGGCAGGCCGGTCGTCGGGAAATGCTGCTTTTTCGTATACGATATTCAGCGCGCCCTCTTCCCTCATCCTCGCGTGGACCGGCCATGAGCGCGCTGCTCGAACCCGGCCGCGCCAGGGGTCAGCAAAGCCAGGCGCAAATCATTCACGATGTGCTGATGGGCCGCCTGCAGCGCGGCGAGATCGGGCCGGAGGACCGGCTGGTCGACACCTCCGTCGCCGCCGAGTTCGGCGTCTCGCGCATGCCGGCGCGCGATGCGCTCATGCGGCTTTCCCATGGCGGCTATCTGGAGGCGACGACGCGCGGTTTTGTCCTGCCGCGCGTGACCCACACCGAAATCCTGGAGATCTTCGACCTGCGGCGGCTGGTCGAGCCGCGCGCCGTCTCGCTGGTGGCGCAGACGATCGACAGCGGCCAGTTGGCCGAACTCGAAGAGACCGTCATTGCCGCGCGCAAGGCCATGCAGTCGGGCAATTCGGAGCTGATGTTCAAGGCGAGCGAGCGTTTCCGCAATGGCTGGATCGCGGTCATTCCCAACCATTCGCTGCGCAAGGTCATCCAGCGCTACATGACGCCGATCCAGGTGGTGCGGATGATGACCTTCGACGACCGCGTCAACCATCCGCTGATCGTCGACGGCAACACCAATCTTTACACCGCCTTCGCACGGCGCGACGCGGTGGCGGCGGCCGACACGATCCTGAGCTTCATCCACAAGGGCGAGACGGCCTATCTGAAAGCGGTCAGCGCCGAGCGGTCGCAGCCGCAGCAGCCGGCGAAATCCGCATGAACAGGAAACGGGGCCAACGGGAGGCACGATGAGCGAGACACGCGCCGAAATACGGTTGCCGACGGGCAATCTGAGTGAGGACCTGCCGTTCTACACCAAGGTCCTCGGCATGCGGCTCGACATGATCTACCCGGCCGACAATCCGGAAATCGCCGTCCTGTCCGGTCATGGCCTGCGTGTGCGCATCGAAAAGGGCGCGCCCGAAGCGCCCGGAACGCTGCGCATCCTCACCGACGACCCTGATGGCTTCGCGGACGGCAAGCGCGAACTCACCGCACCGAACGGCACGCGCATCGAGATCGACGAACTGAACCCGCCCCTCGTCCTGCCGCCGACCGAGCACGCTTTCGTCGTGCGCCGGCTGGCCGACCAGGCGCCGTGGATCGTCGGGCGCGCCGGCATGGCCTATCGCGACCTTGTGCCGACCCGGCTCGGCGGCGCGATCATCGCCTCGCATATCCGCGTTCCCGACGGGCCGGTGCCCGACATGGTGCATTTCCACAAGGTCGGCTTTCAACTGATCTTCTGCATCCGCGGCTGGGTCGACGTGCTCTATGAGGACCAGGGCGGCATGCGCCGCCTGCATGCCGGCGACTGCTTCATCCAGCCGCCACGCATCCGCCACCGGGTCATGCATGCCGCCGAGGGCATCGAGGTGATCGAGATCGGCGTGCCGGCCGAGCACATCACCGAGATCGATCACGACATGGAGTTGCCGACGCCGGTCGAGCGGCCGGAGCGTGAATGGGACGGCCAGCGTTTCGTTCACAACCTCGCCAGGGACGGCGTCTTCAAGCCTTTCCGCGTGCCGGGCTTCGAGGCGCGCGACACGACGATCAATGAAAACACCAAGGGCGTCGCCTCGGTGATGGTCTCAAGACCTATTGCCGGCCAAACGTCACCTTGGACGAAACATAATTGCGATATAGTCTTCAATTTCGTGATGTCGGGGGAAATGACGCTGGAGGGCGAAGGCAAGGATCCATACAGGCTGACGGCCGGCGATGCATTCGTCATTCCGCCGGATATGGCGACACGTTTCGCCGATCCGACGCCGGATCTCGAGTTGCTGGAAGTCAGCCTGCCGGGCACATTCGACACGACAATCCTTTGAAGGCATCCGGGTGCGGCAAAACACAAGCAGGGCAAGACCAAACAAAAACGCAAATCAACCAGGGGAGAAATTTCCATGAAAAAGTGCATGACATTGATTGCGGCAGCGGCGCTCTTGGGCAGCACCGCGCTGGCGCAGGCCGACGACACCAAGGTCGGCGTGCTTATGGACATCACCGGTCCGATCGCAAGCTTCATCCCGCCGCTTCAGAACGCCGCCAATCTGGCGGTCAAGCAGGTCAACGACCAGGGCGGCCTGCTGGACGGCAAGGCGGTTGCCATTTATGGCGACACGACGGGCTCGGCTCAGGGCGCGGTCGACGCCGCGCAGAAACTCGCCAATGTCGAGAACGTGCCCATCGTCATGGGCGCGCTGATGTCCGGCACGACCATCGCCGCCGCCGAGGCGGTGTTCATCCCGTCCGGCATCGTCCAGATCTCGCCGACGGCCACCTCGCCGGCCATGACCGACATGAAGGATAACGATCTCGTCTACCGCATCGTTCCGTCCGACAATTTCCAGGGCCAGGTGCTTGCCCAGATGGTTCTCGACCAGGGCATCGAGAAGGTCGCCGTCACCTATGTGAACAATGACTACGGCGTCGGCATCGGCCAGACCTTCATGGACGCCTATCGCGCGGCAGGCGGCGAGATCGTCGCCGAGGTCAAGCACGAGGAGAAGAAGAACTCCTACCGTTCGGAACTCGCGACCCTTGCCAAGGGCGGCGCGGACCATCTTGTGGTCATCGCCTATGCGGGCGATTCCGGCGGCAAGATCGTCAAGCAGTCGATCGAGGGCGGCCTGTTCTCGAATTTCGTCGGCACGGACGGCCTGCGCGACGAATTGCTGATCAAGGATGTGGGCGCCGAGGCGCTGAAGACGTCCTTCTTCTCATCGCCCACCTCGCCCGCCGACAATCCGGCCCAGAAGACGCTGCATGACGCCTTCAACGCCGAATATGGCGAGGGCGCGGACAAAGCCTTCGTCGACCAGACCTATGACGCGACCTTCCTGACCCTGCTCGCCATCGAGAAGGCAGGTTCGGCCGATCGTGGCGCCATGGCCGCGGCGCTGCGCGACGTCGCTTCCTCGCCCGGCGAAAAAGTCGGCCCCGGCGAATGGGCCAAGGCCAAGGCACTGCTCAAGGAAGGCAAGGACATCGATTATGACGGCGCCGGCGGAAGCTACAATTTCGACGCCAATGGCGATGTCAGCGGGCTGATCGGCAAATTCGTCGTCGACGGTGACGGATACAAGCAGATCGCGATCTTCGAGTAAGCAGCCGCGTCTGCTTTGAGATGATCCGTCTTGAGGGAATCTGCGTCGACTTCGGCGGCCTGCGTGCCATCGACCATGTCAGCTTCGACGTCGGCGCAGGCGCGATCACCGGTCTTATCGGCCCCAACGGGGCCGGCAAGACCACGGCCTTCAACGTCATTGCGGGCGCCGTCCGGCCGACTGCCGGGCGGGTCCTGTTCGACGGCGAGGACATCACCGGCCTGAAACCCTATCAGCGCGCGCAGCGCGGGCTGGCGCGGACCTTCCAGATCCCGCATGAATTCTACCGGCTGACGGTGCTGGAGAACCTGATGGCGGCGGCATCGGCGCCCGAGGGCGAGAACGTCTTCAACGTGGTCTTCCGGCGCAGGAGTTTCGGCGCGGAGGAACGCGCCATCTACGACCATGCGCGCGAGACGATCCGGTTCCTTGAACTCGATCACGTGCGCGACGAAAAGGCCGGGAACCTTTCCGGCGGCCAGAAGAAACTGGTCGAACTCGGGCGCGCGCTGATGCGCGATCCGAAGATCATCCTGCTCGACGAGATCGGCGCGGGCATCAACCGCACGCTCTTATCCAAGCTTGCCGACAAGATCAGCGCGCTGAACGAGGAGAAGGGTCTGACCTTCTGCCTGATCGAACACGATCTGGACTATGTTTCGCGGCTGTGCAGCCACGTCCTGGTCATGGCGCAGGGCGAACTGCTGACCGAGGGCACTGTCGACGCGGTGCGCAACGACGAGCGGGTCATCGAAGCCTATTTCGGCGGCGGCAAATACGAGGCGCATCTATGAGCGCCCTGCTTTCCGTGCGCGGCCTTTCGGCGGGCTATGGCGGACCGCCCATTATCGAGGATGTTTCCTTCGACGTGGAAGAAAACGAGATCGCGGTCATCCTCGGCCCCAACGGGGCTGGCAAATCGACGGTGCTGAAGACAATCTTCGCGCTGACCAGCGTCACCGGCGGAGCGATTGATTTCCACGGCACGAGCCTCGTCGGCCGCAAGACATCGACCCTGGTGACGATCGGCATATCGGCCGTTCCGCAGAGCCGGAACATCTTTCCGCATCTGAGCGTCGACGAGAATCTCGATGTCGGCACCTATGCCGCACCGCCGGCCGATCCGGCGGCGACACGCGAAAACGTGCTCGAACTCTTTCCGGACCTGCGCGCCAAGCTGAAACAGCCGGCCGGTGAGCTTTCCGGCGGTCAGCGCCAGATGGTGGCGCTCGGACGCGCCCTCATGTGCGAGCCGAAGCTGATGCTGCTGGATGAGCCGACCGCTGGCCTGTCGCCCGCCTATCTGGAACGGATCTTCGACCTGCTTCTCGATATCCGCAAGACCGGCGTGACCATTTTGCTGGTCGAGCAGAATGCGCGCCAGGCGCTGCAGATCGCCGATCACGGCCATGTGCTGGTGAACGGGCGCAACTTCGCCTCGGGAACCGGCAAGGCGCTGCTGGCGGACGAGAACGTCCGCCGGTCGTTCCTCGGAGGCGCGGCCGCATGATCGATTTCATCAATTTCTACCTGTTCCCGGCTCTCGCCATCGGCTCGGTCTACGCCCTTGGAGCCGTCGGCATCTCGATGATCTTCGGCATCCTGCGCTTTGCCCATTTTGCCCATGGCGACCTGATGACGCTCGGCGCCTATGGCGTTCTCGCCGCCGCCGCGGTCCTGCCTTTCAACTCGGTACTGCTGCTGCCCTTCGGCATCGTCCTGGCGATTGTCGCGGCGCTTCTGGTCGACAAGATCTTCTACCAGCCGCTGCGCCAGCTTCCGACCATCTACACCGTCATATCGTCCTTCGGCGTTGCGCTGATCTTCCGCTCGCTGGTGCAACTGGTATGGGGATCGCAGAACCAGGTGTACGGCTCCGGCGGCGTGCGCCCGCCGCTGATCTTTTTCGATGCGATCCGCGTGTCGGCGCTGCATGTCCAGGCGATTGTCGCAACCGCGGTCATCGCGCTTTGCCTGCATTTTTTCCTGTCGCGAACAAAGACCGGCCGGTCGATGCGCGCGGTTTCCGACGATCCCGAGCTTGCGCAGGTGGCCGGCCTCGACACGGAAAAGGTCGTGCGCTGGACCTGGATCATCGGCGCGGCGCTTGCGGCAGTGGCGGGCCTCTTCGCCGGCATGGATACGAGCGCCCATCCCAATCTCGGCTGGAACCTGTTGCTGCCGATGTTCGCGGCGGCCATTCTGGGCGGCATCGGCAAGCCGATGGGCGCGATGGCGGGCGGCTTCATCATCGGCCTTGCCGAGGAGCTGTCCTCCTATCCCTGGATCGGCGACCAGGCACTGATTTCGCCTTCCTACAAAACCGCCGTCGCCTTCGTCATCATGATCGTCCTGCTGATCGTGCGGCCGCAGGGCCTGTTCAAGGGGAGGCTGCTGTGACCGAGCTGTCCGGCCTTTTCTTCTATCTTGTCAGCGTGCTGATCGCCGGCGGCATCTATGCGCTCTTGTGCCTGGCGCTCAACATCCAGTGGGGCATGGGCGGCCTGTTCAACGCCGGCATCGTCGGCTTTTTTGCCATCGGCGCCTATACGTCGGCGATCCTGACCACGCCCGAAACGGCCAAGCATCTGGGCGGGTTCGAGTTGCCCATTTTTGCCGGGCTGATCGGCGCCGCGATCATTGCCGGGGTGACGGGTTGGGCCGTCGCACGCATATGCGTGCGCCTGAAAAGCGACTATCTGGCGATGGCCTCCATCGGCATTGCAGAGATCCTGCGCCTCGTCATCGTCAACGAAAGCTGGCTGACCAACGGCAGTCTCGGCATTTCGGGCATTCCCCGCCCCTTCGGTGAATACACTGCGGGCCGCCCGGCCGACCTCGTGTTCCTGGCCTATGTGTGGCTGATCGTGCTCATCGTCTATCTAGTGGCGACCCGGCTCTACAACAGCCCGTGGGGACGCAGCCTGCGCGCCATCCGCGACAACGAGGCGTCCGCCGCCGCGGCGGGCAAGAATGTCGAGCGGTTCCGCACGCAGACATTTGTCATCGGCTGCGCATTCATGGGCGTCGCCGGCGCCCTGTCGGCACATTATTTCCGCTTCCTGTCGCCCTCCGCCACCGACCCGCTGCTGGTGACCTTCCTCGTCTGGGTCATGCTGATGGCCGGCGGCTCCGGCAACAACCGCGGCGCCATTGTCGGCGCGCTCGGCATCTGGGCGCTGTGGTCCGTGACGGAAATCTTCACCAACCGCCTGCCGCCCGAATGGGCCACGCGGTCGTCCTTCATCCGCATGCTGCTGGTCGGCCTGCTCCTGCAATATGTGCTGCAGAAATTCCGCGCCGGGATCCTGCCGGAGAAATCGCCGCCGCTGCACTTCGAGGATGAGGCGGAGAGGCCGGCACCGGAGAAATAGCCGGCGGCGGCCGGATCAGCTATTCGTCAGCCTGTTCCCGATCGCTTCGCCTTGCCAGCTTCTCGGCAAGGTTCATTCCGACGCCCGGACGCGACCACGGACAGACCGCAATGCAGATGGCGCAGCCGGATGTCTCGGCAAAGAACGGGATGCATTTGTCGAAATCGACAAACCACTTCTCGACGCCGCGAACCATCTGTTTCTCCGGCCCGATCGCAAAGGGCGGACAGGCATCCTCGCAGACCCGGCATCGCGTGCAGAAATCGTCGACACCGAATGTCCGTTTGGGCGTGTGCGCGAAAGGCGCATCCGTCAACACGGCGCCCAGCCGGAACGCAGAGCCGAATTCCCGGTTGATCAGCGAGCCGTGCTTTCCGAGCTCACCGAAGCCGCATTCGAGCGCCGGCGGGATCATCAATATCTCACCAACCATCGGACCGGTCACCGGGGCCGCATCCCAGCCCTCTTCACGCAGCCATCCTGCAACGGCCTTCGCGGCCGCCGCTGCCCGGCAATATTGCCGTGTCACCTCGATGCCGCCACGGGTTTCCGGCACATGTTTCAATTCGTCATAGTCATGCTGAACGCCCAGCATGACAACGGTTCCAAACTCCGTTTCCTGGTGATCGAACACCCATTCGGGCCTCATCGCCGTCGCGCCGACCATCTCGCAGAGACCGTCGGCGACGAACCGGTTCAGCGCATCCGTCCATTCCCGCGGCGTCCTCTGGGCCGGGGTCAGCGCGAGCTCCGGCAAGGGCGCGTTGAGTATGGCGCGCCGCTCGGCCCGTTTCTCCATCAGGACCGGATCTGGCGGCTCGTGCTGATAAAACCATTTCTGCGCGTCACCGAAATCGACCGCATCCATATCCGGCGCCCACCAGACCATGGTCGGAGGACGTACTTCCGTCTCCCCCAGGCCGATCGTCGCACAGCCCTTCTTTTCCGGCAAAAGTGCCACGAACTCGGGGTCGGGCGTGAACGGTCTGTACGGATTGGGCCTGGCCATACTTCAAGCTTAAAATACCGAATACGGCATGGCAAGGCGGGGGAATTTCACTCCTGTGGGCAAGAGATTTGCCATTGCCGGCTCTTTCCGGCCCTTCCTTCACGAAACAGTGAGCGCTGTTTTTCGCGCACCGCCCCTGCCCGGCCTCGGAAATTGCCGCAATCGCGCTATAATTCCGCACTGAACATGTCGGAACCCATTTGGCAGGCGGGGGGCGCCTGGCAGGAGACACTTCCATGACGACTGATCGCATCACCCGCCGAACCCTTCTTGCCACCGGCGGCGCCGTGGCAGCCGCCGGTTTGTCCGGGCTCGTTGTTCCGGCCCGTGCCGCGGGTCTCGCGCCGACGCGCTCGATGCGGGGCGGGTCCAACAATTACAGGCCGGACGCGCCGATCGTCGAGCGGATCGGCGGCGGTGGCTTCTGGATGAGCGGTACGGTGCGCCGCGCCGGTGACGGTGCGCCGCTTGCCGGCCAGCGGATCCAGATCTGGGCGCATACGACCGAAGGCCACGAGCGGGACTGGCACAGCCACGGGGCGACGCTCACCGACGCCAATGGCGTGTTCCGTCTGGAGATGCCGCAGATCGTGCCCGCCTTCGGCCAGCCGCACGGCCACCTCGCCTATGACAGCGGCGAGTTCGAGACCGTCTTCCTGCGTCCCATCATGGGAAGCTCGAAAGACAAAAGCCTGGAGGCACATTTCGTCCTTCAGCCGGTCTGACCGCATTGAGTTCGAAAGCCGACAGCAATATCCGCAGCATCATGATCTGGGCCGTGCTTGTCGCAGTCATTGCCGTGCCCATTGCCGCCGCGGCGGCAAGCCCCCTGCTCGCATGGCGCAGCCCGGTTTATATCGCCGCAGGATTTGCCGGCGTCATCGCCATGGCGATGCTGCTCCTGCAGCCCCTGGCCGCCGGCGGCCTCCTGCCCGGGCTTTCGGCCTATCGGGCAAGGCGCCTGCACCGGTTTGTCGGCGGCGCGCTGGTCTCTGCTGTGGTCATCCATGTTGCGGCGTTGTGGGTCACCAGCCCTCCGGATGTGATCGATGTCCTGCTTTTCCGATCGCCAACGCCATTTTCCGTGTGGGGCGCGATCGCCATGTGGGCGCTCTTCGCGGCGGCGCTGGTCGCCGCGCTGCGCACGCGCCTTTCCTGGCGGCCGCGTATCTGGCGCCGCGTACACACGTCGCTCGCACTCATCGTCGTGGTCGGCAGCGTCGTCCACGCCCTGCTGATCGAGGGCACGATGGAAACAGTGTCCAAGGTGGCGCTGTGCGCGCTTGTCGTCGGGGCGACGGTGAAGGTGATCGTCGATCTGAAAGTGTGGTCGGCCGCAGCGCGCCGGGACATGAAGCGGTGAGGATTTAGCCGCGCTCGATATTTCCAGCCATGGCCAGATATGAATCCTTCAGCCCTTCCGCGGTTGGCCGGGGGTCCGGCGCAGCCGCTGGTTTCGCCAAATCAGCCGCCCGGACAATGCCGTTGACGAAATTGAACACACCGCAGATTTCGACCACTTCGTAGACCGCCTGTTCGCTCCATCCGGCATCAAGGGCCGCCGTGAAGGCATCATTCAACTCGCTTTGCGTTCCTTCGCACAGGCAGCGGGCATATTCGGTCAACGGTGATATCCGCGCGTTGGTGGCTTCGATCGGGCCCGAAAAAACCTCCGAGAACATCGTATGGTAGAAAATGCAGTACGGAACATTGTTCAGCCCGGAAACATAGGCGGCGATCGCCTCCCGCTCCCCGCGCGCCAGTTCTCCGTCAGCACACATGATGGAATTGAGCAATTGAAGCAGCGCGGCGGTGTTTTTCTGAAATCTGCTCAGAACATCGCTCAGACCGCTGTTTGCGGATAACCCGCTGAAATTTGACATGATAATCCCCATCTCGACGCCTTCATCAGCCCGGCCGCCGCGCCCGGCAGCATACAGGTGAAGCAGCCGGACAAAAAGCGGGGATCAGTATGGTTGAGGACAGGCGGCGCTCATCACGCTCATAAGCTCGAAACCCCGCGCGGCCTTGGCCATGCCATGGTTGTGCAGATAGCTCGCCTGCACCCAATAGGCCTCGCTTTCATTCAGTCCGGCACAGGACAGAACATGCGGATGCGGATCGGCGGCCTGCGCGGCATGGACAATTTCGTGAACCAGATAGCTGCGCCCGAGCACCGTGGCGAGATCGATTTCAGGGCCCAGCAATATCCGGTGCTGCTTTGGCACGAACGCGGCCATCGGCACCTCGCCATGTGCCGATGCCTCCGCAAACATCTCCCGGAGCGCTGTGCTTGTCGTAACCGAGACCTGCGGACAAAATTCAAGCCGGTGCCGCCCCGTCTCCTCGGCGACAAAATCGACGAGGTCCGACATGGCATCGCAGTCCGATGCATGCGCTGCAGTTCCTGCACCTGTCGCCACCAAGATCGACAGCGCGGCGATGAACGAGACGGTTCCAGCCGATTCCATTCCGGGCCTCACCTTTCCGGTTGAGCGGTTTCATTGCATCTGCCTTTCGCGGCAGCCACATCCTGTCGGCGATGCTGCGCCGCCCGCCAGTTTCACGCGTAACGAACGGGACCGATACTCAATCGAGGATCTGCTTCAGGCAGGTGCTTGCGATTGTCTTGCCGTCTTCGATAGTCGGCACATAAACGAGACGGCCGGTCAGGTTACCGGCCAGGATCATGTGCCCCTTGTCTCCGCATTCGCTGTAACACTCCAGGTCGATTTTCGCGCGCGGTCCTTCCGCGACGACTTCGCTGAAACTTGTCCGGTCGGTTTGAACGGCAACCTGAAACTGCGCCCCGTCAATTCGAAACCCCGGTCCGGCGTCATAGGTGTACGAACGGGTTCGTTCCTGCTTCTTGCAGTCCGCAGCGATGGATCCGTCGAACTTGCGGCCCGGATTGCACATCAGACGGTATTGAGGGCTCGTAAAGACCTCGCTTCTGGTCGAAACCAGATCCTCCAAAGCCGCATCAATGCATGCTTCGAATTGCGCCGTCTTGTCCGCCGCTGCCAATGCAGCGCCATTGAAGAGAAGCAAAACCGCTGAAGCGGTTACGTATTTTCGAATTCGCCTATTCATGTCGCCGACCATCCGAAGTTTTTACCGGACAAAACAATGCTGTATGATGGTTTATTGGTCGCGTGGAATGGCTGGCAATCAAACGAAATCTTATGAAATCTTCTGAAATACAAATTGGCACGGCGACACTGGATGTATCGCGCCGCACGTTGCTTGATCAGGACGGCAATCCGGTCGAATTGCGCCATCGCTCGATGAGCGTATTGATATTCCTGGCAACACGGCCGGGCACGGACATGAGCCGGCAGGAGATTATCGAGGCGGTCTGGCCGCAGACCACCGTGAGCGAGGACAGCCTGACCCAGTGTATCGCGGATATAAGGCGGGCGCTGGGGGACGGTGACAAGCGGCTTGTCGTGACCGTGCCGCAGGTCGGCTACCGGTTGATGGCCGAAAAGCCGGCCGTGCGATCAGCGCCGCGCCGTGCGATCCTTGCCGGGGTGGTCCTCGTTCTGGTGGCGACCCTGGGTGTATTAGGGTTCATGAATTTCAGCCGGATGGCGGGCGAGCCGCAGACGGCGGCGGTCGCCGTCCTGCCGTTGGATGATCTAAGCGTTTCAGCCCATCGTGGCCATCTCAGCGATGCGCTGAGCGAAGGAATCATCGCGGAGCTGGCGAAGTTTCCGCATTTCAAGGTCATCGCCCGCAATTCGAGCTTCCAGTTCAGGGATAGGCCCACGGATGTTCGCAGGATCGGCCGAATCCTTGGCGCTGACTACGTCGTGGAGGGCAGCCAGCAATATGACGGCGAGAAGCTTCGGGTCACCATCCAGCTCATCGAAGCGGCGACCGGGACCCACGTCTCCTCCGATACGATCGAACAGGATCTGGACGATCTGTTCAAGGTGCAGGACCGCATTGTCAGACATGTCGCATCCACCGTCGGCGGAACGGTCCTGACCGACTATCCCGCGAAGCGTTCCCCGAAAGAAGTGGATTCCCTGTTGCGCAGCCTCAAGGCAAGGAGGTTGATGAGCAATGCGACAAGAGAAAACTGGGAAAAGGCGTCCGCGCTTGAGAGAACGTCGATGCTGGAAGATCCGGGTTCACCCTGGGGCTATATCGGCACGTCCATCATGCTGGTGAACGGATCCTTTCAGGGCTGGATCGACCGTCCGAAAGATGCGGTTCTGAAACAGGCGGCCGAGTTGGCGCAAAAAGCCCTTTCCATTGCTCCGGAAAACTACATGGCCCATTACGCGATCGCCAGGGTGCTCACGTCGAGAAAGGAATATGCGGAATCGATCCTGCATTTCGAGCGCGCGATCGAGCTCAACCCTTCCGACTCGGTGGTGCTGATCGGCATGTCGCTGCCGTTGCTCTTTGCGGGCCACAACGAGCGTGCAATCGACGTTCTGCTGCAGGCGAGGTCGGTCGATCCGCTGCATGGCGACTGGCTCCTGTGGCAGTTGGGGTGGGCCTACTGGCAAAACGAAGAATGCGATGAGGGCCTGGAAACCATGCTGAGCATGGCCTTGCCGCCCAACGCGTCCTACACGATGCTGGCGGCGCTTTATGCGTGTACCGGTCAAACCGGGAAAGCCGAAGAAGCGATGAAAGTCTTCCTCAAGGAGCGGCCCGGTTATTCGATCGAAGACGAGATCAAACTGAATCCCGCCAACTGGCAGCCAGAGGGGACACTCCAAAGATGGCTTACTGACATGCGGGCGGCAGGAATGCCCGGCTAAAGCATGTCCGGCACCACAAACCGGCCGCGCCTCATGAAGGCGCAGCCGGCCGCGCGCCGAGTTAGAGCAAGGGGCGAAAATATGTCAGGAGATGGCACGCTCGACGTGGTCGCGATAGGTCTTGACGGCGGATTTGAGCGCATCCCAGTGTCGCTCGGCCTTGGCCTTCGCGTCGTTGACGGCCTCTTCGCCTTCCGATTCGATGCGCTTGGCGATCGAATCCATCTCTTCGCGTGCCCGGTTCCAGTCAGCTTTGAGCTTCTCGGCCTGCTCGGTGGTCCAATTGTCGGCGTCGTCGCTCGCGGTGGCGAGTTTCTTTTCGACTTCGGAAAGCTCCTCGCCGACCCGGTCGAGATGCATCTTCGCCTGTTCCATAAAGCTTGGTGCTGTTGCCATAACGTGCTCCTTTTGGTTGGATTTCAACAATGTGACTGCGATGGGCCGAAATTCGCACGAGCCGGCCGGAAAGATCAGTGAGTCACGGTGAAGGGCAAAGGCCTATGACAGCCACGGCGCCCATCGAACGGGGCATTGTCGAAAAGCAGCTTGAACGGGTGCTCGCCAGCAGCCAGTTCTCCGAGACCACCCGCCTTGCGCGTTTCCTCGACTACGTCGTGCGCCAGGCGCTGGACGGCAATGCGGAGGGCCTGAAGGGCTACGCCATCGGTCTCGACGTCTTCGACAAGGACGAGGATTTCGACCCGTCCATCGACACTATCGTGCGCGTACAGGCCGGAAAGCTGCGCAGCAGGCTGGATCTCTTCTATGCCGGCGAAGGCCGTGACGATCCGCTGCGTATCGTCATTCCGAAAGGCTCTTACGTGCCCGTCTTCGAGCTGGCGCTCGATCCCGAGATGAGCGGTGGAACCGCGCCGGCGAAAACCGATCCGGCAACAGCCAGGCGCGCCTCCGTCGCCGTGATGCCGTTCGACAATCTGTCCGGCGACCCGGCCCAGGAATTCCTGGCCGACGGGTTCACCGAGGAGATCATCGACGCGCTGTCGCGGTTCCGGGAAATCCGCGTCGTCTCGCGCCACGCGACCTTCCGCTACAAGAACCGGCCGGTGGACCCGCGCGAGTTGGCGCAGGATCTGGGTGTGCGCTTCCTTCTGGAGGGCAGCGTGCGGCGCTGGGAGGACCAGCTGCGCATAACCGCGCGGCTGGTGGAGGCTGCCAGCGGCGAGCAGCTGTCGAGCGATGCCTATGACCGCGAGATGAGCGCTCAGAGTCTCTTCGACATCCAGCAGGAGATCGCAGCGCAGATTGCCGCCGAGATCGGCGAACCGTTCGGGGTCATTCACCGCATCGGTTCCGGACAGCGGGCCGGCACACAGGCGCTTGATGCCTATGAGTGCCGGCTGCTGGCGTCGGAATACTGGCGCGCACCGACTGCCGAAGACCATAAGCGGGTCGTCGGGCTGCTGGAGCGGGCCGTCGCCATCGATCCCGACTATGCCGGCGCCTGGGCAATGCTCGGCATCGTCTATGGTGACGAGGCGCGCGCCGGCTTCAACCTGAAACCCGGCCGGCCAGCGCTGGATCGGGCACTGGAGGCGGCGCAAAGGGCCGTCGATCTGGACCCGGCCAACGCCACCGGCCATTACGCGCTGTTCCTGACCCGTTTTCACCGCGGCGAATTCGAGCTCTTCGAGGCGGCGGCGAAGAAGGCACTGCAGCTCAACCCCTACTATCCCGACATGCTTGCCGATCTCGGCTCCTGCCGAGCGCTGTCGGGCGACTGGGAGACCGGTCTCGCGCTGCTCGAGCGGGCCATCGACCTCAGCCCCAACCCGCCCGGCTGGTACCGCGCAGCGCTTGTGCTCGATCACTATCGCCGCGGCGATTACGAGGCCGCCCTTGCCGAAGCCCGGCTCATGGGAGACAGCCTCTGGGATCGGCAGGGCCTGTTCGAATTGATGATCCTCGGCCAGATGGGCCGGGATGGCGATGCGATATTGCTGTCGGAGAAGATTCTCGAGGACCTGCCCCACTATACCGGGTTCGTAAAGTGGAGCTTCAGATTATGGCACCTGCCGGAAGCGTTGCAGAAAAAGATGCTCGACGACTGGCGCAAGGCCGGGCTCATCCTTGTGTTCGACCCGCCGGATTCACCGTGACTAACTCCTTCTGATACCGCGCGCCTGACAGTGTGATCCCGACAACGCGCAAGCAAGGGATCACAAAATGGAAGCAGCTGTCCGTTCACCAAACATTGTCCGGCCGGAGGAGGCACGGGCCTTCGTGCTTTCGGCCATCGTCCTGTCGACCGGCGTTTTCGGCGTCGCGTTCTGGTACGGCGTCTTCGGCACGGTGTTCTTCGACCAGCTCTTCTATGTCTGGGTCGCCTCCACCGTGGCGCTGATTGCAAGCCTCTTCGTGCCGCCCATCGATGCGCTGCCCAAATTCATGTCCTGGCGGGGCCGGTTCGTCCTTATCCTGCCCAGCGTCCTGATGGTCACGACGGCCCTGCAAGGAACGGATCTTGCCACCTCCGAACAGGGCGACTGGCTGGTCTGGGGCCTCAACATGGCGATCATCGCAGTCACCCTGCCCTATCTTCTCTATGTGCTGATCCTGGTGGCCGTGCCCGATATCGACCGGCTGACCCATCCGCGCCTGCGCATCGGTGTCTTCGCGATCACAGGCCTTATCGCGCTCGCCGGCTACGAGATCGGCGTCCATCATCCGCGTTTCCTGACCTGTTACGACTTCAAGGTCTCGGGCAGCAATGTACCGGACAATTGCCGGCCGGCCGCCGCAGCCGAGGGCGGTTGAGCAATGAACCCGATCTGGAAGGAACGTCTCCTGCGCGGGGCTGCGGCCACGTGGTCCGTCCTGCGGCCGCTGCTCAATGCGACGCTGCTTTTGGCTGCGATTGCGGCCATTGCCGGGCTCACGCTGGTGAATTCCACCCGCTCCCTCGTGGACGACACCATGACGGAGGTGAAATCCGGCGTGCTGCACGAGATCGACGAGGATGCAAAACGCCTCTTTCAGGAAATCGACGCCGCCTATGCGGAGTTCGAGCGGCTGGAGCAGCAGGTTGCGGGCATTCTCGGCGACCCCCAATCGCTGCTGGACAGCCAGACGAAAGAAGACATCCGGGCGGTGCGGGACGACCTTTCGCGCATTGCCGGCGATCTGGACAGGATTTCGACGGGCCAGTTCGACATTTCGCAGAAAACGCTCGAAAAGCTCGCCGTGTCGCTGGTGCGCACGTATGGCGAAATCCGTGGCTGCACAACGCAGCGGCCAGCCAACCCTTAGAGAAAGTCTCCGTTCGGTCAGGCCGGAGACCGCAACTGCGGTCGGGGCTTAGCAATTGCTTGCGGAATCGCTATCCTTCCGGTGACGGCGTCATGCGCGGCACAAGAAGAACGAGGCAAATGCGATGTCCAAGGCAGATCTGCTATCAGCACTCGACTGGCTGGAACGCGGAAACCTCCAACCCGGCACCGAGATGGAGGAGGCACACACCATCACCCAGGCGCATGAGGGCGATCCGCTCCATGACTGGATCCACGCGCTGGTGCACCGGATCGAGGGCGACGACGCGAACGCCGCCTACTGGTACCGGCGGGCGGGCCGCACGCGCCATCCGGGATCGGTCGGGGAAGAATGGCGCATCATTCGCGCGGAAGTGGAAAAGGAATGACGCTCAGCGCCGATGCCCGCCGACACCACACTTCGCATTGCCGGCACGGCTGGCTCCGCCCCGGGCGACGCAAACGTGGCATTCGCTACATAATCGAAGCGTACACGCGCCTAACCTGCCGATGATGCGGTTTGCCGGCCCGGGCACCGCGCCATATCGGGATCCGGAACAAAAGGGGAGCGACCAATGCCGTTTTACCATGGGCTGAAGTCATATGAGGATGGGCCGGATGCCGGCAAGTTTCCTGACTACAAGGGCAAGAAGAACTGGATCGCCAGCCGCCTGCTCACACTGCGCAAGGACCTCGCAGAAACGATCACCAGCAAACGCCAGCCGCGCTCGCTGATCGTCGGAAGCTGGAACATACGCGCTTTCGATGACGGCGCGGAGCGGCTCGACGAGAGCTATCATTACATCGCGGAGATCATCAGCAATTTCGACATCTGCGCAATACAAGAGGTCAAGAGCGACCTCGCCCCGCTCGAACGTCTTCGCAAGCTGCTGGGACCGAATTGGGAATATTTCGTCTCCGACGTGTCGACCCACAAAGGCGGCAACAATGAGCGCATGGCTTTCGTGTACAACACCGATCGTGTTTTCTTCCGCCGGCTGATCGGCGAGCTGGTGGTCGATCCCGACGATCTCGAAAACAGCGATCAGCTGGCGCGCTCGCCGTTCTTCGCGGCCTTCCAGGCCGGCTGGTTCCGCTTCTGCCTGTGTTCCACCCACATCGTATTCGGCGGCGATTCCGCCAAGGAGAAGAAGATGCGGGCCGATGAGATCACGGCAATCACGAAACTGCTGATCCAGCGCGCGAAGAAGGAAGATCAGGTCTACATCTTCCTCGGCGACATGAACATCGAATCCGCCGACGGAAAAATCATGAAGGCGCTGCGGGACAGCAAGATGGTGGTGCCGCAGTTTCCGGCCGCCAATCTGGGCGGCGACAAGCTCTACGACCAGATGGCATTCACCGACAAGGGCGCGGCCACCCGCAAGACAAAGCTGATCCGCCACGGCCTCTTCGACTGGCGCAGAGCCATTTTCGGGCCCTACCCCGAAAAGGAATTCGATGAATTGCCCGAGGCGGAGAAGAAAGGTCCGACACGGCGGATTTCGCACAAGGACATGCTGGCGCATTACAAGCCGGTCTGCGACGCACAGCGCAAGGCGAACAAGAAGGACCCCTACACCAATTTTCCGCGCAGTTACCGTCAATGGACCACGTTCGAAATGTCAGACCACCTGCCCATCTGGATTGAGCTTGAGGTCGATTATTCGGACGACTATCTGGAGCGTTTTCTATAGCCGATGCCGGCGCATGGCGGCGTCAGCCATGGGAAGGCCGCGTGCCTTTCACTGCGCGAGTTCCAGCGTGGCCGACAGATCGTTCTGCCTTGCATTCTCGAAAATGATCGATGTCTCGATGCGGTGAATTTCATCGCGCGACGAGAATTTTTCCACGACGATCCGATGAAGATGGTCCGTATTCCGGGTGACAAGTTCGACGACCGCGTCAAACCGGCCGCTGATCATCCAGGCGGCCTGCACCTCGGGGATCTGCAGCACGCCCTTCACGAAGGCGTCGAGATTGGTTTTCTCGTGCTCGGACATCTGGACAAACAAGAGCGCTCTCAGCGCCAGACCTAACCGGTCCAGACGCACATCCGCATGCGCACCCGCCAGCACGCCGTTTTCGAACAGACGCCGGGTCCGTTCGTGAACGCTTGAGGGCGACAGGTCCACCGCATGGGCGAGTTCCTTGTTGCTCATCCGTGCATTCTTCGACAAAAGCGCCAGAATTCTGTGATCTGTTCGGTCCAGGGACGCCATTTCAACCATTCCTCCGAATGAGATTCGTTTGCCTGCATGCATTCCGAATAATATATTTCATTTTTGACAATTGAAGAAATTATGGCTCCCAATTTTCCGAAAATATCGAACAATATGAGGCAATATCGTGTTCGAAACAAAGATCGCCATCATCGTGCGGGATGACCTCCTGGTCTGGCAGAAGCTCAATGTGACCGCCTTCCTGACGAGCGGCGTTCTCGGCGCCAACGCCGATCTCCTGGGCGAGCGTTACGAGGATGCAAGCGGCAAGACCTACAGCCCGCTGATGATCCAGCCGATGATCGTGCTTGCCGCCGACGCGGCCGGCCTTGCCAGGATTCACGCGCGGGCGCTGGGACGCGGGGCCGAAATGGCAATCTATATCGAGGAGATGTTTGCCACCGGCCACGATGCAGCCAACCGGGCTGCCGTGAAGCAGTTCCCGACCTACGAATTGAATCTCGTCGGCCTGGCACTTCGCGACGACCGGAAGATCGTCGACAAGATCACGAAGGGCGCAAAGATGCATCCCTGACGGTCTCGCGCCACGCCGGTCAGAATATCCTCACCCCTGCCCGCCGGTCACCGGCGGAAGCCGCCTGGCGACGGGCGAAGACTGGACGACGGATGTGTTGGTCGATGCGCAATCGGCGAATGTGTCTATCAGGACCTCGAGTGCCGCGACATCCGACACATGGGCGCGCGCAACATAGCAGTCGTCGCCGGTGATCCGGTCGCATTCGACGATTTCCGGGCGGGCCCTGAGAATTTCGGCGACGCGGCTCAGGGCGCCCGGCAACGGCCGTATCCGTATCCAGACCGTCAGCGGCAGTCCGATGGCCGCGGGGTCGATGTCGAGTGTGTAGCCGCGTATGACGCCTGCCTCCTCGAGCCGCCTGATGCGTTCCGAGACGCTTGGCGCGGACAGTTCGACCCTCCGTGCCAACTCGGCCACGCTCGTTCGCGCGTCCTCGATCAGAAACTTGAGGATGGCCGCGTCGATCCGGTCCAGGTCGCTGTTTTCATATCGAAGGCGTTTCACCGGAAAATCCTGTTTTTCAAATCCATATTCGCATCTGGTCCGAGAACCACTCATTCAGATTGCACAATAGGCTTGCTATCCTTAAGCGACAAGGAGCCTATATGTCCGCCAATAGAACGATCCTGAACCGGGCCTCCAAAGCGGTCCCTCCCCAGATCTGGTTCGGCATCAGCGCCATATTCCACTATCTCGGCCCGTCCTTCGCCGTGCTTCTTTTTCCCGCCGTCGGGGTGCTCGGCGTCGCCTGGTTCCGCATGGCCTCGGCCGCGCTTGTTCTCGCGCCGCTGACCCGGCCCTGGCGGACCATCCGGAAGGCAGACGGGCGCGTGCGCCTTCTGCTCGTCGGCCTCGGACTTTGCCTGGCGGTGATGAACACATCCTTTTATCTGGCGCTCGACCGCCTGCCGATGAGCCTGGTCGCCGCGATGGAGTTCATCGGCACGATTGCCGTCGCGCTTTATGGTTTGCGTACGCGGCGCAACGTGCTGGCACTCGTTATTGCCGCTACCGGTGTCTACATCCTGATCGACGCGACTTGGTCAACCGATCCGCTCGGGCTCGCCTTCGCGGCACTCAACGCGGTGCTCTTCGTCGGCTACATCATCCTCGGCCATAGGGCGGCGGCGCAAGGTGCAAGCGGCGGCGTCGAAATCCTCGGCGCGGCGATGCTGCTCGCGTTTTTGTTCCTGATGCCGGTCGGCTTTGCCGAGGCGCTTCGGGTTTTCGGCCACGCGGAACTCGTGCTTGCAGGCATTGCGGTCGGGATCTGCTCGTCGGTGGTTCCCTATATCTGCGATCAACTCGCCATGTCCCGCCTGCCCCGCGCCAGTTTCGCCCTGATGCTGGCACTGCTGCCGGCAACGGCGACCATCATCGCGGCAATCATATTGGCACAGATCCCGACAATGCGCGATATTGCGGGTATTGCGCTGGTGATGACCGGCATTGCGATTCACCGCCCGGCGCAGGATTGAGGAGGCACGAATGGAACACACGGGCGGCTGCCACTGCGGCAATATCGCCATCACCTTCAGCACGAAAATCGCGCCGGACCGCATCAGGCCGGTTGCCTGCCAATGCGCCTTCTGCCGAAAGCACAATGTGCTGGCCGTCGCTGATCCCGAGGGGCACCTCGAAATAAGGATCGGCGACAAGGCGGAGGTGAACCGCTACCGCTTTGGCCTCGGCACCGCCGAATATCTGATCTGCCGTATTTGCGGTGTCTATGTCGCGGCGATAACCGTGGATGAACCGGAGCGGGCGCTCGTTGTCGTCAACAGCCTGGACAGCCGCGACAGTTTCACAGCCGACCCCGTTGCGGCAAACTATGACAACGAGACCGAGGCGGAACGCAGGGCACGCCGGCGCAAGAGCTGGACACCAGTGACGTTAGATTGGCAGGCAACCACTGGAAGCCGCTCGGCCAACCTGCTCCGTGTTACAGAAGGCAACTCGCCAAAGTGACGGCGATAACAGGCCGAAAAGCGGCTCGCGTCCCAGAATCCTTCTTCTGCAGCGGTGTCGCATTGGCAAGCCATTCATGACGGATGGTCAGGTTGGACGCCGCATCAACGGAAGCCTCGGAAGTATGATTCCAGAATATGCACTAGCAATCGTCATTGGACGGCTTTGACGGCCATACGCAGAGGTCAATGTTTGTTGCGCCGGCCTGTCCACCGGCGGTCATGACAAGGTATTGGCTATCCTTGGACGCCGTCAGACCGCCGCCACCGCCATACGACCCGCCACCACTGCCGCTGCTCTGGATGGTCCAGCCGTCCGATTCAAGAGTTGTCTGGTAGGCCTGGACAATCTCAGTCGCTGATTTCGAACTCCGATAAAGCGTGTGTGTTCCGCCTCGGCGGGGTTGTTCGCTGACCTTTTCTGCGCCGGACGGTGCCGGAGCGTCAGCTGCGAGCGCCGGGCTGGCAAAAAAGAGTATAGCACTCAGGGAAACAATCAGGGCGTAGAACTGCTTTGTGCGGGGCATGACCGTTCCTTCCAATTCCGATCGATTTCGGGAGCAGGAGGAAGTTTAGCCGGCATTCGGCCCACCGCAATAGACGGGCGCATCACAAGTGTCGCAGCCATGTAACATTTGTTCCACGATGCTTTCCGCAGCGATGAAATCTCCCTCAAACCGCTTCTTGAAAGCCTTGCTGAAATGGCTGGGCGAGGAGAAACCGCAAGCATAGCCACATTGAGGACATGTCCCCTTTGCAGCGGTTGGATGTCAAACATCTTCTGCGCAGCTTCGAGGCGAAACGCAGGGCGCGGCGACGCAAGGGCTGGACACCGCTTCTTCCCTGGCGCGAGATCAACCTGCCACCATACACCCGAACCGCCGCCTCCCCAAGGCCCCGGATCTAAAACCAATCCGCCCAGGCGTCCCATTTGTCGACGAGATCGGCCATGATAGCGTATCCCGAGCCGTCGCAATGCATGCGGTCACCCTTTGTGAGACTGTCCATGTAGCGTTTGTCCGCCAGAAGCGGCGTCTGAATATCGAGGTAGGGAACGCCAAGCTTTGCAGCCAGTTCGGCATAACGCCGGTTGAGCGCGATTGCCGTTTCCTGCGAGAAATCGATTTCCAGCCCCTCGCTTGGCCGCATGGGCGAGCATGCGACATTGGCCGGCGGGACACCCACCCACAGCGTCGGATAGCGTGATGCCGCTTCGCGCGCGATCGCTTCGGCATTGGCAACCGAAGCTTCCTCTTCCACGCGCCGGCCGGAGCCGACAATCTCGGCGACATCATTGATGCCGAACTGAAGCACCACGCGATTGTCCGCGCCGTCCGGAAAACGCGCCGCGCATTCGGCCACCCATCGTCCGCGGATCTCGTCGGTGGTGGCGCCGCGAATACCGAGATCATAGAAGGTCAGCCGGAATTGCCGGTTGAACCGCGCCTTGCAAAGGCGCCCGATCCAGCCAAGGCACTGCTCATCGCCGGACCCGTTGATGTAGCTGTCGCCGACAAAGCAAATGCGCAGATCCCGCATGATGTCCTCCCGAATCGGACAGGCCCGAACCGGCCTGCAGGATTGTAGGCGGATACCGGGACCGCGGTCCATGGAAACGAACGCCTCGGACAACAATGCTGCAAAGGATGAGCGCTCTTTTGTCTGCAAAGCCTAAACTGCGGCTTGTAGGCAGACCTCTTCCAGGGACATCAAGCAGGCTTTCCGGCCCGAACATGCAGAAAGATTGGCGCGACCTGTGTGTCGGCCACGACCGGGTGTCGCCGGGCCGTTTCATCGGATGCGCGCGGTTCGCCGAGTTGCTGGATGACAAAGCCCGCGTTGCAGATCATCGCAACCCAGCTTGACAGCGTGCGGTGGAAACGCGGCACGCTGAACGGGTCGAGCCGCGCGCGCTCTTCTTCCGGAATGTCCGAGAACATCCAGGTCTCCACCTGGCCGTCCACCTCATTGAAGTAGTCGGCGACCTCGACCGCCACTGCCGCGCCGTTCTCGTCCCGTACATTGCGCCGCCGGGGCGGCACGAAACAGGGATGCAGGATGGAGAACTGCAGGAATCCGCCCGGACGCAGCACGCGGAGTATTTCGGCAAGCGCCCTGTCCTGGTGCGGCATGTCCATGAGGGACATGAAGGCCGTGGCGAAATCGAAACTTGCATCGCCGAAGGAAAGCGCCAGCGCGTCGGCTTCCCGGTACGCGATACCAAGAGGCCGTTCGGTTTCGGCCTGCCTCGCATGGCGGATGAAGGTCGGCGCGATGTCGATGCCGGTCATGCGGGCGCCCAGCTCCGCGATCCTGCGGGTATTGGTGCCCTCCCCGCAGCCGACATCGAGGCCCTCAAGGCCTTCGACCGGCGGCAGCATCGCCAGAAAGGCCGGTGTGTTCAACGCGTCCCGATAGACATCGTGACCGGCGCGCGTGGTCCGCGTCCATGTCTCGGCATTGTTTTCCCAATGAACGGCGACCTCGCGCGAATCCATGGATTCTGCTCCTGTCGGCAGGATGCTACAAATGGTGGCATTTGATATTTGGTGAGCTTTGTAGCGATATTACATGAGTCCCCAACTAAACGACAAGGTGCGCTTCAGGAAAGAAAGATGAGTAAGACGCTAGAGGAACTTGAGGATGATTACTGGGGTGAAGCCGAGTATGACTCCTATCTTGTTCAGACCTGTCATGCATTGCGACACAAACCGATCGATCAGTTCTCTGTCGAGGATCTGCGGATCATGATCGGTCAGAATATCGGCCTGGTTCATTTGCTCCCACCGGCCATGGATGTAATCCGCGGGAATCCGTTTGCATCCGGTGATTTCTACGACGGTGACTTGCTGCAGTCCGTCCTACGGTGCGAACTCGTGCAAAGCGGAGAATCAGAACTTACTTCTGATCTGAAGGCAATCTGCGCCAGATTTGTCGAGACCTTGGACAGCCAAGCATACGAAAATCTGTTTGGAGACGACGCACCTGAAAAGTACGGGCTGTCAGATATTTCAGCCACAGCGTTGCGGCAAGAAGAGGTCAAGAAACTGGCTGGAGAGTCCCCATTCAGTGATTGCCTTTTGTTTCTCAAAACACATGGGAATTAAACCATCCAGCGGCGCGCAGGTTCGTCACCCCCCGAACCGCCCCGACCGCGGGAAGCCGCGCGGCGCGATGCGGCCGGCCTGGGCGCGGTCGCCGAGCCACTCGGTCAGTTCGGCCTTCGGCTTGGTGTGGGTGCGCCCGGCCGAATCCTGCCAGGAAAGGCCTTCTTCCATCGTAAAGGTCTTCACATCGGCAATGCCGCCATCCTTGTAGCGCTGCAGGCGCACGCCCTTGCCCCGGGTCATTTCCGGCAGTTGCGTGAGCGGGAAGACCAGCAGCTTCTTGTTCTCGCCGATCACCGCGACGCTGTCGCCGCCGACCGGAACGCACAGCGTTGCCTCGACCGGCAGCTTCACGTTCATTACCTGCTTGCCCTTGCGGGTATTGGCGGTGATTTCCGACTGCGGCACGATGAAGCCGTTGCCCACCGTCGAGGCCAGCAGCAGTTTCTGCTCCGGATCGTGCACGAAGGCCGAGACGATGTCCTGGTCGTTGTCCATGTCGACCATGATGCGCACCGGCTCGCCATGGCCGCGCCCGCCCGGCAGCCGGTCGCAGCCGAGCGTGTAGAACTTGCCGCCCGTGGTGAACAGGATGATCTTGTCGGTGGTATGCGCCGGAAAGGCGAATTTCAGCCTGTCGCCTTCCTTGAAGGAGAGGCCCGAATGATCGGCCAAATGGCCCTTCATCGCCCGGATCCAGCCCTTCTGCGAGACGACCACCGTCACCGGTTCCTTCTCGATCATCGCCTGCTGGATGGCCTCGAGATCGGTCTCCGGCGCTTCGTCGAAGCCGGTGCGGCGCTTGCCGATTTCCGTATCCTTGCCGAAGCTCTTCTTGACCTCGCCGATCTCCCAGGCGACCGTCTTCCACTGTTGCTCGTCCGATGCGAGCAACGCCTCGATCTCGGCTTTTTCGGCGGTAAGGCCGTCGAATTCCTTGCGGATCTCGAACTCCTCGAGCTTGCGCAAGGAACGCAGGCGCATATTGAGGATCGACTCGGCCTGAAGGTCCGTCAGCTCATAGCGGCGCATCAACTCGGCCTTCGGATCATCCTCTTCACGGATGATCCGGATCACCTCGTCGATATTGAGATAGGCAATCAGATAGCCGCCGAGGATCTCCAGCCGCCGCTCGATGGCGGCAAGACGGTGCCGCGAGCGCCGCTGCAGAACCTCCTTGCGGTGCTCCAGCCATTCGAGCAGCACGTCGGGCAGCGACATGACCTTCGGCACCCTGCCCTTCGACAGGACGTTGAGATTGAGCGAGACGCGGGACTCCAGATCAGTCAGCTTGAACAGCGACTCCATCAGCAGGGTCGGATCGACGCTGCGGCTCTTGGGCACGAGTACCAAGCGGATGTCCTCGGCCGATTCGTCGCGGATATCGTCGAGCAGCGGCAGTTTTCGCGCCAGAAGCAGTTCGGCGATCTTCTCGATCATCCGCGATTTCTGCACCTGGTAGGGGATCTCGGTGACGACGATCACATAACCGCCACGGCCGGCATCCTCCTTCTCCCAGCGGGCGCGCACGCGAAAGCCGCCGCGGCCGGTCCGGTAGGCGTCGAGGATCGAGGCGCCGTCCTCGACGATGATCCCGCCGGTCGGCAAGTCGGGACCGGGAACAAATTCCACGATCTTCTCCAGCCGCGCGTTCGGGTGCTTGATGAGATGCAGGGCCGCATCGCACAGCTCGGCGGCATTGTGCGGCGGGATCGACGTCGCCATGCCGACGGCGATACCGGTCGCGCCATTGGCGAGCAGGTTCGGAAAGGCGCCCGGCAGGACGACCGGCTCCTCGTTCTCCTCGTCATAGGTCGAGCGGAAATCGACAGCGTCCTCGTCAATGCCGCGCAGCAACAGCTCGGCCACCGAAGTCATCTTGGATTCGGTGTAGCGCATGGCGGCGGCGTTATCGCCGTCGATATTGCCGAAATTGCCCTGCCCGTTGACCAGCGGATAGCGCACGGCGAAATCCTGTGCGAGCCGCACCAGCGCGTCGTAGATCGCCTGGTCGCCATGCGGGTGGAAATTACCCATCACCTCGCCGACGATCTTGGCCGATTTCTTGAAGCCGCCATTCGAGCGCAGGCCCATGTCGCTCATCGCGTAGACGATGCGGCGGTGGACCGGTTTCAGACCGTCGCGCACATCCGGCAGGGCCCTGTGCATGATGGTCGACAAGGCATAGGCGAGATAGCGCTCTTCAAGCGCCGATTTGAGGTCGACAGGTTCCGATCTGTCGTCGCCGTTTCCCGGCGGAACAAGGCTTTTTCCCATGATCTGCACTTAACCGATGCGCTGATTCGCGGCAAGGCTTGGCGCGGGCCGCAATACGGTCGCACTGTTGAACAATAACGCTCCAGCAACCATGTATCTGTTTGGAGAGGTTCCCTGTCCGAAAAAAGAACGTATAAGCTGTTGCTCAAGGACCAGACACGCCTGAACAGCACTTGCCGCGGCAACCGCGCCGGCACCTGTACAGATTTCACCGACCAGGAAGGAAAAGATATGCGCGCCCAGTCTTTCAAAACCGGATTAGCCGCGGGGGTTGCCCTGCTGGTTACCACCCAATGGGCCGCGGCCCTGGATGCGGACGATTTTGCCAAGAAATTCGCTGCCGCATATGCCGCGCAAGGTGCCGAGATCACCTATGACAGCGCTTCCGGTCAGGGAGACACGGTTACGATCAAGAACGTGAAGATGGAAGTGCCAGGCGAAGAGGAAGGTCTGAATTTCGGTGACCTGAGCTTCGATGGCGTTTCGGAGGACGGCTCGGGCGGCTACAAAGCCGCATCGCTTTCAAAGGACAAGATCGAGTTCTCGGAAGAGGATGTCAGCTTCTCGGTCAGCGATCTGAAAGTGGAAAACCTATATGTGCCCGCCCAGACGGGTGGCGATACGCTCGACGACCTCCTGTTCTACGATTCGGTGACGACTGGACCGATTGTGCTGAATGTCGAAGGCAACGACGTTTTCCAGGCCTCACGGTCCGAAACCAAGACCTCGAAGAGTTCCGACAATACGCGTGTTGACGTCGCCGCACGCGTCGACGGTCTGAATGTCGATCTCAGCGCCGTAGACGACGCGCAGGCCCGGCAGGCCATCGACGGCATGGGTTACCAGAACCTCAGCGGCGATATCGTCATCAACGGCTATTGGGCCGTGCCCACGGGCGAGATCACACTGTCGGAATACGCCTTGACGCTCGACGATGTCGGCCGCCTCGACCTGCAGTTCTCGATCTCCGGCTACACGCTCGACTTCATCAAGGGCCTGCAGCAGATGCAGGAGCAGATGGCCAGTCAGAGCGACGATGCCAAGGGCCAGCAGGCCATGGGACTTGCCATGATGGGCATGATGCAGCAGTTGACATTCAACAGCATGTCGATCCGCTTCGACGATGCATCACTCACCAACAAGATCCTCGACATGGTGGCCAGCCAGCAGGGCATGAGCCGCGACCAGATGGTCCAGGGCCTGCAAGGCATGCTGCCGCTGGTGCTTGCTCAGTTGCAGAACCCCGATTTCCAGAAACAGGTGACGGAAGCCGTCAGCCTTTACCTGTCCGATCCGAAGAGCATCGAGATCAGCGCGAAGCCGGAAGCGCCCCTGCCCTTCGCTTCGATCGCCGGATCGGCGATGGGCGCGCCGCAGACGCTGCCTCAGGTGATGAACGTTTCGGTCACCGCAAACCAGAACTGACGACAAGGACCCGCCTCGCGGCGGGTCTTTTTTGGCTGACTAATCGTCCTTGACGACCGGGATGACCCGCAGGTTGAGTTCGCGCAGTTGCGCGGCATCCGCCTCGCCCGGCGCACCCATCAGCAGGTCCTGAGCCTGCTGGTTCATGGGGAACATGGTCACCTCGCGCAGGTTCTTCGCGCCGAGGAGAAGCATGACGATCCGGTCGATGCCGGCGGCCATGCCGCCATGGGGCGGAACACCGTACTGAAACGCCCGGTAAAGCCCGCCGAATTGCTCCTCGACCACGGCGGCGTCGAAGCCCACCAGGCCGAACGCCTTGACCATGAGTTCCGGCACGTGGTTGCGGATACCGCCCGAGCCGATCTCAAAACCGTTGCAGACGATGTCGTACTGGTAGGCCAGGATTGATTTCGGATCCTGCGATTCCAGCGCTTCCAGACCGCCCTGCGGCATCGAGAACGGGTTGTGGGAGAAGTCGAGCCGGTTCTCCTCGTCGTTCCACTCGTAGAAAGGAAAATCGACGATCCAGCACAGATCGAAACGCTCCTTATCGATCAGTTCGAGTTCCTCGCCGACGCGCGTGCGTGCATCGCCGGCAAAGCCGACGAATTTCTCGGGAACACCGGCGACGAAGAAGCAGGCATCCCCGGCTTCGAGGCCAAGCTGGCCGCGGATGGCATCGGTGCGCTCAGGGCCGATATTCTTTGCGAGCGGTCCGGCGCCGGCAACAGCGCCTTCCTCTTCGCGCCAGAAGATGTATCCCAGCCCTGGCTGGCCTTCCCCTTGCGCCCATGAGTTCATCCGGTCGCAGAATGCGCGGCTGCCGCCGGTCTTGGCCGGAATCGCCCAGACCTCGACCTTCGCATCGTTGGCGATCATGTTGGCGAAGACCTTGAAGCCGGAACCGGCGAAATGCTCGGTCACGGCCTGCATCTCGATGGGGTTGCGAAGGTCCGGCTTGTCGGAGCCGTATTTGCGGATCGCTTCGGCATAGGGGATGCGCGGGAATTCCTGCGTCACCGGTTTTCCGTCGGCGAATTTCTCGAACACGGAGCGGATCACCGGCTCCATCGCCGTCAGGATGTCCTCCTGCTCGACGAAACTCATTTCCAGATCGAGCTGGTAGAACTCGCCGGGCAGCCTGTCGGCGCGCGGGTCCTCATCGCGAAAGCACGGCGCAATCTGGAAATAACGGTCGAAGCCGGACGCCATGATCAGCTGCTTGTATTGCTGCGGCGCCTGCGGCAATGCGTAGAAATTGCCCGGGTGAATGCGGCTCGGCACCAGGAAATCACGCGCGCCCTCGGGCGAGGACGCCGTCAGGATCGGCGTCGAATACTCGGTGAAGCCCACACCGTTCATCAATTCGCGCATCGCGGCGATGATCTCGGTGCGGCGCACGATGTTCCGGTGCAGCGTCTCGCGCCGCAGGTCGAGGAAGCGGTATTTCAGACGCACGTCCTCGGGATATTCCGGCTCTCCGAAAACCGGCAAAGGCAGTTCCTTCGCGGCCGAAAGCACTTCGATCTCGCGGGCATAGACCTCGACTTCGCCGGTCGGCAGGTTGGCATTGACCGTATCGTCCGAACGCGCCTTGACCTCGCCGTCAATGCGGATCACCCATTCACCGCGAACCGTTTCAGCAAGGCTGAAGGCCGCCGAATCGGGATCCGCCACAACCTGCGTCACGCCGTAATGGTCGCGCAGATCGATGAACAGCACGCCGCCATGGTCGCGCACGCGATGGACCCAGCCAGACAGTCTGACGGTGTTTCCGACATCGGATTTGCGAAGGGCGGCGCAGTTATGGCTGCGATAGCGATGCATCGGTCTTTCCTGATTGTTTTTCTGAACTTGAAATGACTGCGCGCCGGCTGCGGCCGCAAGTCACCGTGAAAGCCGCGCGGACAAGCGCATGACCGGCGTGATTTGTCAAGCAGCGGCTCGAAATATCGCCTGAATCGGCGCGATTTGAAGCAGACAAATATGATGACGATGCTATGGTCTTTTCCTGTTCGATAGCGTGACGCTCAGACGATGAACTCCATAAAGCCGCTTGTGCCGCTGTTCGCGGCAGCCGCCATCCTGCTCGCCGGAAACGGTTTGCAGGGAACGCTGATCGCACTGCGCGGCGCGGACGAAGGTTTCTCGACCCTGATGATCGGCATTATCGGCGCGGCCTATTTTGCCGGCTTCATGGGCGGCTGTTTCATCGTGCCGCGCATCCTGCGCGCCGTCGGCCATATCCGGGCCTTCTCCGCGCTGTGCGCCATCGCCGCCAGCGGCACGCTGCTGCTGGTGCTGATCGTCGATCCGATCGCCTGGATGGTCCTGCGATTCATGATCGGCCTTTGCTTCGCGTCGCTCTTCACAACCGTCGACAGTTGGCTGAATTCAGGCGTGACCAACGAGAACCGGGCCCGCGTGCTGTCGATGTACCGGTTGATCGACATGGTGGTCGTCACGGCGTCGCAATATCTCATCCCTGTCTTCGGGGCATCGAGCTTTGCCATCTTCGCGATCCTGGCGATCATGATCTGCATGTCGCTGGTGCCGATCTCGCTGGCCGACCGCTCCAATCCGAAGCCGCCGCGCAGCTTCTCCTTCAGCCCGACACTGATCTGGAAACTGTCACCCATTGCCTGCATCAGTTGCGTCGCCATCGGCCTTACGAATGCGACCTTCCGCATGATCGGACCGATCTATGCGCAGTCGATCGGCCTGCCGCTCACGGCCATCGCCACCTTCATGGGCGCCGGCATTCTGGGCGGGGCGGTCCTGCAATATCCCTTCGGCATACTCTCCGACCGATACGACCGGCGCATCATCCTGTTGATCGCGACGGCGGGCGCCACGCTTGCCGGCATGTTCATCAACGGCATCGCGGGCACGGACGCGATGCTGAACTATATCGGCATCTTCGTCTTCGGCGCTTTCTCCCTGCCCCTCTTTTCGCTTGCCGCCGCCCATGCCAATGACCATGCGACCGAAGAGCAATATGTGCACGTCGCGGCGGGCCTGCTCTTCTTCTGGTCGATCGGCGCGATCCTCGGACCGTTTATCTCCTCGGCGCTCATGCAGGGCTACGGGCCGTCTGTCCTGTTCACATTCACCAGTTTCGTGCATGGCGCGCTGATCGTCATCACGCTCTGGCGCATGCGGGTCAGAGCGGCTGTGCCACGTGGCGCGCGCAGCCGCTACCACGCGCTGCTCAGGACGTCCTTGTCGTTCAATCGCATGGCCAGCAAGGAGGGCCGGCGGGCGCGCGACGAAGGCTCAGGTAAGGGAAGACAAGGCAATGATAATTAGGTAAAGAGCCTTCATGGATATCATCAGTACGACCGGCGGCCTCGAAGCCGCCTGTAACAGTCTCTCCCAATCAGATTACCTTACAATCGACACCGAATTCATCCGCGAGACGACGTTCTGGCCGGAACTGTGCCTCATCCAGATGGCGTCCGACGATCTCGCCGTGATCGTCGATCCGCTGGCCGACGGCATTGACCTGCAACCGTTCTTCGAACTGATGGCCGACACTTCGGTGGTCAAGGTTTTCCACGCGGCACGCCAGGATATCGAGATTGTCTATCACCTGGGCAATCTGATCCCGCATCCGATCTTCGACACGCAGGTGGCCGCAATGGTCTGCGGCTTCGGGGATTCGGTGTCCTATGACCAACTCGTGCAAAGAACCGTCGGCGCGCAGATCGACAAGTCATCGCGCTTTACCGACTGGCGACGGAGGCCGCTTTCGGACAAGCAGCTTCGCTATGCGCTCGCTGATGTGACGCATCTCAGGGATGTCTACAAACTGCTGAGATCGCGCCTTGAGAAGGACGGGCGGGAGCACTGGGTGAAGGAAGAAATGGATGTGCTGGAATCGGCCTCCACCTACGACCTGCACCCGGACGACGCGTGGCGGAGGCTGCGCATGCGGGTGCGCAAGCCGATGGAGCTTGAAATCATGAAACATGTTGCGGCGTGGCGCGAACGCGACGCGCGCGAACGCAATGTGCCGCGCCGCCGGGTGCTCAAGGACGAGGCGATCTACGAGATCGCGCAGCAACAGCCGCGGGACGCGGCGGCCCTGGCGCGTCTGCGGACGATTCCCAAGGGCTGGGAGCGCTCTCAGGCGGGGGGCGCCGTGCTTGCGGCGGTCGACAAGGCGCTTGCCACACCCAAGGATGACCTGCCGCGCATAAATCGGCCTTCGCAGCCGCCGGAGGGCGCGGCCGCCGCCAGCGAACTTCTCAAGGTGCTGCTGAAGCTGACGACCGAGAAGCACGGGGTCGCGCCGAAAGTGATTGCCAACACCGATGATCTGGAGCGCATTGCCGCCGATGGCGAGGATGCCGAGGTCGGCGCACTTGCCGGCTGGCGGAGGGAGCTGTTCGGCGAAAAGGCACTCAAGCTTCTGCGCGGCGAGATGGCGCTGCGTTTCGTTGATCGTAAGGTCGAGGTCGTCGAGCTGCAGGACTGACCGGCACCAAGACATTGTTGGAGGCGACAATGAGCGAACAGAGGGTCTATGAACGCCAGGGCTACGGCGGAACCGTGGGTTTCGGGAATTCACCGGCTTTGCTCATCGTCGATTTCGTCAACGGATTTCTCGACCCCGAACAATTCGGTGGCGGCAACATTGTCGAGGCAGCGCAGAAAACAACCCAGCTGCTTGCGGCGGCACGCAAGGCTGATATCCCGGTCATATTCACCCGGGTGGTTTATGCCGAAGACGGCTCCGATATAGGCATGTTCTGCCGGAAGGCCACGCGCCTCAGCCTGTTGACCGAAAATGCTGAGGTCGGCCAGGTAACCGACCTGCTGGCGCCGCAGTCCGGTGAGCTGATTGTACGCAAAACACAGGCGTCCGCGTTTTTCGGCACCAGCCTCGCGCCCAATCTGATCGCCAAAGGCGTTGATACGGTGCTCGTTGCCGGTTGCACGACAAGCGGCTGTGTCCGGGCCAGTGTCGTCGATGCCGTAAGCTACAATTTTCGACCCATCGTGGTTGCGGACTGTGTCGGCGACCGCGCACTCGGCCCGCATGATGCAAATCTCTTTGACATGGGTCAGAAGTATGCGGATCTGATGAACTGCGACGAGGCGGTTGCCCGATTTTAGTCATTCCTCGATTTCGAAATAGACCGTCTTGCCGGTGAGGCGCGAGAGCTGCAAAAGGCGGCCCTCAAGGCGCTCGCCGGCGAATTCCCTCAGGTGGCCCGGTATCATTAGCACAAGCTCGTCGGGACCTGTCGGCTCGAAGCGGATCGACGGTGTGACGCCGGGCATCGAGGCCGAAAACAGGTAGCTTATCCGCAGCAGGCCGCCGAGCAGTTTGGCAAATTGCAGCAAACGGGGTGTTGCAACTGCGGCAATGGCTTCGCTCAGCCCGTCGTCCCGCAGACCCTCGAAGCGATAATAGTTGGCCAGCGCGATATAGGCCCGGCCTGCGTGGGTGATGCCGCCGAACGTGCCGTTGGAGATGAGGTTGAGCGACTGCGAGCCGCGATAGTCGGGATGTGCGCGCCAACTGATGTCGGCAAGCAGGCAGGCGGCGCAGCGGTAGCGCGCCTCCTCGCGCGTCTCCATCACCCCAAAAGCCTTGAAGGCCTTTTCCGTCCAGCCCGTCAGTTCCCGCGCATGTTCGGGCGAGCGGGCACGCAGCAGCGCCAGTTCGTTGGCGGCGCTGATCAGTGGGTCCAGCGCCTTTTCCTCGTCACTGAGCAACGAGTAAAGAAAGCCCTCGCGCACGCCGAGCGCCGAGAAACTCACATTCCGCGGATGCATGGCGCGCAGGATTTCCGCCATCGCCACGGCTCCGAAAGGCAGAAGGCTGCGGCGGTTGCGCGATACGGCCCGCATCGCATTGCCCTTTGCGGCGCCATTCTTCTCGATACCGGCGAGAAAATCGATCGCTTCCTCAACCGGAATTTCGTAGCCCTGTGTCATGTGCAACGGGTAATCGGTCAGTTCCATATGGAGCTTGGCAAGGTTTCGCCAGGTTCCGCCGACCGCGTAGAACGTCCGGTCACGGCCGCTCTTCAGAAGCGTCGCCGCTTCCAGGTTCGTGCGCACGATCTTGCGCGCCTTGCTCAGCGATCCGTCCGCGGCTTCCGAGAGCCTCAGCCCGCCGATTGGAAGTGTGATGCCATCACCGATTTCCGTGCCGACAATATCGACCAGTTCCAGGGAGCCGCCGCCCAGGTCACCGACAATGCCGTCCGGTTCGAAGTAGCTGCCGATCACACCAAGCGCAGAATAATAGGCTTCCTGACGCCCGCTCAGAACATGGATCTGCTGGCCCAGTATGCCTTCCGCTTCCTGGATAAAGTCAGGCCCGTTGGCGGCCTCGCGCGCGGCGGCGGTCGCAAGCACGTGAAGGTGGGTGGCGCGCGCCTGTTCGGACAAGGCACGAAAGCGGCGAAGTGCCTTGAGAGCCCGTTCGACGCCTTCGATATTCAGCAGCCCCGTCGCGGCAATCCCCTTGCCGAGACCGCACAGGATCTTCTCGTTGAACAGAACCGTCGGCGTGCGGTTCGGTCCTTCATAGATGACAAGGCGCACCGAGTTCGAACCAATGTCGACAACCGATACCGGTGCGATGCCGGGGAGCCGGCCCTGGGCTTCCGATTCAACCATACAGCGTTCTTAGCTTTGACTTTTCTGCTGCGAAACCACTCCCGCGATCAGCTTGGGCGCGCTTGATGCCAGCGCTCCGCCCCGTCCCGACAGGCTGGGATTGGTCATGAAATAGTGCTGTGCGTTGAATGGCTCCTCCCCTTCGCGCACATCCATCCTGCGCGATGTTCCATCCGCAAGAATCTCGTAGCTCTGCTGATTGTCGATCAGGTTGCCGAGCATGATCTGCGACTGCACCTGCTCCTTCACGGTCGGGTTCTCCAGCGGAACCAGCGTTTCGACGCGGCGGTCCAGATTGCGCGGCATGATGTCGGCCGATCCGATATAGACGATGGAATCGACGCTTGGCAGCCCCCTGCCATTGCCGAAACAGAATATGCGGCTGTGTTCCAGGAACCGGCCGACAATGGATTTTACCCGGATGTGCTCGGACAGACCCTCGACCTGCGGGCGCAGGCAACAGATCCCGCGAATGACCAGATCGATCTCCACGCCGGCCTGGCTTGCGCGGTACAACGCATCGATCGTCGCCGGATCGACAAGCGAGTTTGCCTTCATCCAGATCGCCGCAGGCTTGCCGTTGCGGGCGTGCTCGATCTCGTCCTCGATATGCTCGAGCAGGCGCGAGCGCATGGTTTCCGGCGAGACCAGCAGCTTCATTTCCTCCGTCGGCTGGCTGTATCCGGTTATGAAATTAAAGACATGCGCCACATCGTGGGCGATGTCGGGATTGCAGGTGAAGAACGAAAGGTCCGTGTAGATCTTGGCGGTCACCGGATGGTAATTGCCGGTCCCGAGATGACAATAACTTGCCAGCCTGCCCTCCTCGCGGCGCACCACGAGCGACATCTTGGCGTGGGTCTTGAGTTCGATGAAGCCGAAGACCACTTGAACGCCGGCGCGTTCCAGGTCGCGCGCCCAGCGAATGTTCGCTTCCTCGTCGAACCGCGCCCTAAGTTCCACAAGGGCCGTCACCGATTTTCCCTCTTCCGCGGCGTCGATCAGGGCGCGCACGATGGGGCTGTTGTTGGAGGTGCGGTAAAGGGTCTGCTTGATCGCCAGCACGTCCGGATCGCGCGCCGCCTGGCGCAGAAATTGCACCACCACATCGAAGGATTCGTAGGGGTGGTGGATGACGATGTCCTTTTCGTGGATCGCCGCAAGGCAATCTCCGGCGTGTTCGCGAATGCGCTCGGGGAAACGGGCGTTGTAGGGCTCGAACTTCAGATCTTCGCGCGGCGTGTCGACGATCTCGGATATGGTGGACAGGGCCAGCAGGCCGGGCAGCACGGCGATGCGATCGTCCGGAACATTAAGCTCGGTGGCAACGAATGTACGCAGCGATTGCGGCATTTCGGAATCGAATTCGATACGGATGACCGAGCCGCGACGCCGGCGTTTGAGCGCGCGCTCGAAAAAGCGCACCAGGTCCTCCGCTTCTTCCTCCACCTCGATGTCGCTGTCGCGGATGATGCGGAAAGTGCCGGCGCCCTGCACGCTGTAGCCCGGAAAGAGCGTTTCTATGAACTGTCCCACCACGTCCTCGAGCGTGATGTAGCGTATTCGACCGTCCCGGTCGGGCAGCCGCACGAACCGGTTGAGCGCCACCGGCAGGCGCAGCAGCGCGGTCATCTGCTCGCTCTTCTTGCGGCTGAACAGTTTCAGCACAATCGAGAAGCCGAGATTGGGAATAAACGGAAACGGGTGGGCCGGATCGATCGACAGCGGCGTCAGCACCGGGAAGATGGACGACAGGAATTCCTGCTTGAGCCAGCCAAGATCTTCCTGATCCAGATCGGCCGGGCGAACGATCAGGATATCTTCCTCAGCGAGATATTGCTGCAGCACGGCCAGGGAGGCCTGCTGCTCGAGCTGCAATTTGCCGATTTCCTCGAGCGCCTCATTGAGCTGGCGCAGCGGCGTGCGGCCGTCGGCTGAGCGGCTGGTGATGCCCTCGCGGACCTGTCCCTCAAGGCCTGCGACACGGACCATGAAGAACTCGTCCAGATTGGCGGCCGAAATCGACAGAAACCGAACCCGCTCCAATAGCGGATGGGCGTTGTTCTGTGTCTCCTCCAGCACACGACGATTGAACTGAAGCCAGGAGAACTCACGGTTGACGAAACGCTCCGGACTGTTCATCAGCGCTTCCGGAGACTTGTCCGGCGCATCCGGCTCACCCGACGGGTTTATGGTTGTCCGATCGTCCATATGCGATTCCGTTCCGGATCAATCCTATATCGCGGACATTGATAAGGCCACGCCGCCAAAAGTCTATGTAATTTCCGAGTCATAACCGTTCGCATCCATCTCGGCGAGCACTTCCGACGCGAGGGAACGCGTTATTTTGCCTCGCCGCGCAAGGGCAAGGCGATCCATGCGTGCGACGATCGCCTGCGCGGCGTTTAGCGAGCGCTCCATGCGCTGCACCAGATAGGAAATCACTTTAGGATCGACAACGATCTGCCTGTCCGCAAAGAGTTTTTCTATGACCTGGGCAAGCAGATCATCGTCGGGCTCACCGATCTCGACGGTCGTGGCCGCACGCAACCGAGAGCGCAGATCGGGCAACTCCACGGGCCAGGCTGCCGGCCAGATGCGCGTGGTGATCATCATGCCCGTGTCATGCTCGCGCACGGCGTTTATCAGGTGAAAGAGCTTCGTGTCGTCAAATCCGCACCGGTCGATATCCTCGATCAGCACCGGGCCACGGCCGGCGAGTTCCAGCGCATCGCCCGAAACGGCGGTTGCAGAAATGGGAACGGCTCCGGACCGGCCGGTCCAGATATTTGCCAGGTGGGTCTTTCCGGCGCCCGTCGGCCCGGCAAGGATGACCACGGGCGACGGCCAGTGCGGCCACAAATCGACAAGGCCGACGGCCGCGCTCAACCGGTCGGATACGACAAGATCGTCCCGGCTGCTGCTGGGGCTGTGTTTGAACTCAAGCGGCAATTGGCCGCCCGAAGGATCGGACGTTTTCTCGCCGCTACTGCGCGTTGTCTTTTTTTGCATCGTCCTGAACGCCCGCCCGCGGGGGTCCGTCGTCATAGAGGTCACTTTCCAGATATCGCTTCAGCGCAAAGCGCACAAGCACCGCGAGCGCCGCGGAAGCGGGAACAGCAACAAGCAGACCGACAAATCCGAAAAGCGAGCCGAAGGCAAACAAGGCAAACATCAGCCAAACGGGATGCAGCCCGACACTGCGACCGACAAGGCGCGGCTGCAAAATGTTGCCCTCGATGAACTGGCCCGAAAAGAAAACGGCCGCGACGACCGCGATCCAGACATAATCCGGCCAGAATTGAACAAGAGCGACGCCCAGCGCCAGGACCAGGCCGACGATCGAGCCGACATAGGGGATGAAGCTGATCAGACCGGCGAACAGCCCGATGAGCAGCCCGAAATTAAGGCCGGTGAGCGTCAGCCCGACGGCGTAGTAGATGCCGAGGATGATGCAGACACTGCCCTGGCCGCGCACGAAACCGGCGATCGCCTTGTTCATGTCTTGCGAAATCTCGCGCACCGAATCGTGATGCCGGCGCGGCACCCATTTGTCGACGGATTCGATCATGTGATCCCAGTCGAGCAGCAGGTAGAAGGCCACCACCGGTGTTACGACAAACAACGAGGCGATGTCGGCCAGCGCCTTGCCTGAGTTCCAGACCTGCAGGAACAACTGACCGACAAGCCCTGCCCCCTGTGACAACAAATCGCCAAATGCTGTTTTCAGATCCGGCAGTTCCTTGCCGATCCAGTTGTCCAGCCATTGCAGATTGACCGATGCGATCAGCGACTGGAGCTGGGAAACATAGTCGGGCAGTTTGGAGATGAGGCCGCTCGCCTGACTGGCGAGAACCGGCACGACGATCATCAGCGCAATGATGAATATCAGCAGGAACGCGATGAGGATCAGCACTGTCGCGATCAGCCGCGACACCCCCCAGCTTTCCAGCTTGTCTGCAACCGGGTCCAGGAAATAGGCCAGCGCCATGCCGGCCACGAATGGCAGGAGTATGCCGCGGAAGACGTAGAGGAAAAGGCCGAAAAACAACAAGGCGGACAACCAGAAAACGGCCTGTCTGCGTAGCGAAGCTCTGCTGATCTGCGTTACCATGGCTTATCCCGCCGATGTTTGTCTGACTTGTTCTATCGACCGTCCGAGCCGGCCATATGATCGATCCAGACCCTGAGATAGGCCGCTGCCGAAAGGATGGTCAAGGCCGCCACCAGATAGATCAGAATCAGTCGAAGGTCTCCAAATGTTACACCGAAAGCGAGTTCGGCAAGGACCACCGCCGCCAGGGCGATCTGGAAAGCCGTGTTTGCCTTCGAAACCAGGATCGGGTTCATGTCGAGCGGCTGAGACATGACGCTCGACAATATGACGGCGATGACGATCAGAATATCACGCGACACGACAAGGACGACGAGCCAATGCGGCAGGTGATTGAGAATCGCCAGCATGATGAATACGGTCACGAGCAGTAGCTTGTCCGCGATCGGATCGAGATAGGCGCCCAACTCGGTCTGCTGGTCGTAGTGTCGCGCGATAAAGCCGTCCACGCCGTCGGATATGCCAGCGATGACGAAGATAACGAAAGCCGGCATCATCGCGCCGACCAGCAGCGAATAGACCACCGCAGGCACCATCAGGAAACGCAGCACGGTAATGATATTCGGTATCGTCATGCGTCAGGATCGCCTGGACTGTTGTGACCGAAATGCGACTGGATCCGGTGCGGCAGGAGCCAGGCCGGATCAGCCTGCTTTCGGCGAATATTCCCAATGTGGCGCATTGTCCATCCACAAATTCAGCGTATGAACAAGGGTTTACAACATAATGAGGTCCATTTGCATCGTTTCTGGCGCTGATGGCTATCAACAGCCCGGCGGTATTTGTCGGCCCAGGGCAAGATGAGCCTTGCCTCTCAGAACAGGACATGTCATTCCGCCCGGAAACCGAACGCCAAGCCAGAGGACGCGCATGAACGAGCGCAGGAACGGGCTGAAATACAGTGATGCCGGTGTCGATATCGATGCGGGCAACCGCCTTGTCGATCGCATCAAACCGCATATCCGCGCGACCCGGCGGGCCGGCGCCGATGGCGAAATCGGCGGCTTTGGCGGGCTGTTCGACCTGCGCGCGGCCGGTTTTGAAGACCCGGTGCTCGTTGCCGCCAATGACGGCGTAGGAACCAAGCTTAAGGTCGCCATTGAGGCCGGCCTTCACGACACTGTGGGCATCGATCTTGTCGCCATGTGCGTCAACGATCTGCTGGTGCAGGGAGCGGAACCGCTGTTCTTCCTCGATTACCTGGCGACCGGCAAACTCGACGTCGACCAGGGTGAAGCCATCGTCGCAGGCATCGCCAGGGGTTGCGTCGACGCCGGCTGCGCCCTGATCGGTGGCGAGACGGCCGAAATGCCGGGCATGTATTCCGGCGGAGACTATGATCTGGCGGGATTTGCCGTCGGGGCAGCGGAACGCGGGGCCTTGCTGCCATCCGGCGATATCGGCGCCGGTGACGTGCTGCTTGGACTTGCTTCATCCGGTGTGCATTCGAACGGTTTCTCGCTGGTGCGGCGCATCGTCGAAACCGCGGACCTTGCGTGGGATGCACCGGCGCCATTCGATGCCGACATGACACTGGCGGAGGCGTTGCTGGTACCGACGCGGATCTATGTACGCCCCGTTCTGAAGGCCATTCGCGAGACAGGCGCGATCAAGGGACTCGTGCACATCACCGGCGGCGGCTTCCCCGAGAATATCCCGCGCGTTCTGCCTGACGGGGTTTGTGCGGAGCTGGATCTGGACAGCATCAGCCCATCGCCCGTTTTCGGATGGCTGGCGCGAACCGGAGGGGTCGAGACCACCGAGATGCTGCGGACATTCAATTGCGGGATCGGCATGGTTGCTATCGTCGGCGCCGAGCGCGCCAACGCGGTCAGCGAGGCACTGACAGCTGCCGGCGAGAGTGTGATCGAGCTCGGCCGATTGGAGGCGCGGGAAAACGACCCGGGCGTCCGCTACAAGGGCTCGCTTTCGCTATGAGCGCCGCTGACACCGGCCACAAGCGCGTTGCCGTGATGATTTCCGGACGCGGCTCCAATCTGGGTGCTTTGATCTCGGCCAGCATGGCGAGTGACTATCCCTGCCGCATTGTCGGTGTCGTCTCCGACAGGCTGGACGCGGCGGGCCTCCAGCTTGCCGCCGACTACGACATCGAAACACACGTGGTCGAGCGCAAGGATCACGCGGACCGTGCGGCACATGAGGATGCGATCCAGGCCGTGCTCGAAACGATGCGGCCGGATATGGTTTGCCTTGCGGGTTACATGCGCCTTCTTTCCGGTGACTTCGTCTCCCGGTGGATGGGCTCCATGATCAACATCCACCCTTCCCTGCTGCCGAGCTTCACCGGCCTCGATACTCACCAGCGTGTCCTGTCGCATCAGGTCAGACTGCACGGATGCAGCGTGCATTTTGTGACCGAGGGCATGGATGAAGGCCCGCTTATCGCGCAGGCGGCTGTTCCCGTCCTTCCCGACGACGATGCCGATTCCCTTGCCGCCCGTGTGCTCAAGGCCGAACACAAGCTCTATCCTTCCGCCCTGCGCCTGGTCGCCGAAGGCAAGGTCAGGATCACCGACAGCGGTACGGTTCTCTTCCGGGATTATCCGGAAGCCGACGGGGATGCGGTGCTTTATTCACACACAATCGGCGACGAATAGAGATCAGCGTCTCAGCCAGACCCGATTGTCATGGAATGCGGCGCCGCCGAACGGCGCGATGCTGTCCGCGCCGGTTAGCACATTGATGCCCTCGCCATCGACAAAGGCGTCATTGGGCCAAAGGCCCTCGGAAATCAGCACACCCGCCCGAAGTCCGCCGACAAGGCGCGCATGCAGCCGGACACTGCCGCGGTCATTGCCGATCGTCACCAGATCGCCATCCGCGATCCCCAATGCCAGCGCATCGTCATGGCCAATCATGAGTTCCGGCCGCCCTTCCCGCTTGCGCGACGATTCGGTTTCGCTGAAGGTCGAATTCAGGAACGTTCGCGCCGGGCTGGTCGCAAGCCTGAACGGATGCCGGTCATCGGCGGCTTCGATAAGGTCGATATGGTCCGGGAACGGCGGCAGCCGGTCATGCGGGCCTTGCGGACCCATGGAATCGGGCGGCCGGTTCGGCGCATTCGCGCCTTGCCAGTCGAGCCGAAAGCGGAATTTGCCGTCCGGCCACGCGAAGCCGTGCACGAAGTGCGCGGTCTCGAAATCGGGCTGGCAATCGATCCAGCGGTTTTCCTTCAATGTCGCCAGATCACCGTGTCCGCTGCGTTGCAGCATATTGTTGATCAATGTGTCCGCCTCGGCTTCGAATTCCGATGGATCCGGCACTCCGAGACGCCTGGCCAGCTCGTTCACGACAAACAGGTTGGGGCGTGGGCCCTCCGGCGGTTCAATGAGCTTGGGACCCAGCACGATGAACTGGTTGCCGCCGCCGCGGTAGATATCGTCGTGCTCAAGGAACATGGTCGCCGGCAGGACGATATCGGCCATCGCCGCCGTTTCGGTCATGAACTGCTCATGCACCACCGTAAAAAGGTCCTGCCGGGCGAAACCTTCCATCACCTTGCGCTGCTCCGGCGCGACATTGACCGGATTGGTGTTCTGGACGAACAGCGCCGTGACCTCAGGGCCGCCGCGCAGCGCCGCAGCATCCCCCGTCAGCACGCGGCCGATCTGCGACTGGTCGAGGTGACGTATGCCGGGATTGCTGAACGCCGTTCCCGTGATTTCGGACTTGTCGAGGCCGAAGATCGCATGGTTGGAATGGAAGGCACCGCCGCCCTCATATTTCCAGGCGCCGGTGACGGTGGCGATGCACGATGCCGCATGCATGTTGATCACGCCGTTGCGCTGCCGGGTAAAGCCGTAGCCGAGCCGGAAAAATGTCCGTTTCGTTCCGCCGACAAGATGCGCGAATGCCTCGATCTCGGCGACTGAAAGGCCGGTAATCGGCGCAGCCCAATCCGGTCCCCGGCTTTTCAGGTGCTTCTCCAGGCCAGCCGCGTCGTCGGCATGGCTTTGCAGGTAATCCCGGTCCGCGAGACCGTCACGGAAGAGCACATGCATCACGGCGCAGGCCAGCGCGCCGTCCGTTCCGGGTTTCAGGATCAGTTTGACATCGGCCTGTTTGGCGGTCGGATTGTCATAGATATCGACAACGACAATTTTGGCGCCGCGCTCCCGGCGCGCGCGGATGGCGTGAGTCATGACATTGACCTGCGTCGACACGGCATTGGTGCCCCATATGACGACACAATCCGATTTGGCCATCTCGCGCGGGTCCGGGCCGGCCACCGTGCCCGTTCCGAGGAAGAAGCCGGTCCACGCGGCGTTGGTGCAGATGCTGTCGAACTGCCTCGAATAGTCCTTGGCGTGACACAGCTTGTTGATCGAGTCGCGCTGTACCAGACCCATCGTGCCGGCATAGTAGTATGGCCATACGGTTTCGGAACCGAGGCGCTGCTCGGCTGCCAGGAATCGCTCTGCGGCCAGATCGAGGGCATCGTCCCAGGACAGCTCCTGCCACCTGCCCTCACCCTTTGCACCGACGCGGCGAAGCGGTTTCAAAAGGCGGTCCGGGTGGTGAACACGTTCGGCATAGCGCGCGACCTTGGCGCAGATCACACCGGCCGTATAGCTGTTGTCGCGCGCGCCACGCACGCGGCCGATCGTATGCCCGTCCAGCAACTCGACCTCCAACGCGCAGGTCGACGGACAATCATGCGGGCAGGCCGTGTAGCCGGTTCGTTCTGGCGCCAGTTCGTTCATTCAAAACCCTAATTTTGACACGTTATGAGGGATATAGAGCACTGGTGGTTTGTGCGAAACCGAATCGGACAAGCGGTAACTGCACCGATGGCACGCCGTGATCGCCGTTGCATCGACAAGGGTGCCTCGAGATTACCCTTGTACAACAAACACGGGGCGCGAGGACAGTTGCAATACCAGCATATCCATCACGCAGGCAATTTCGCGGATGTGCTGAAGCATGCGGTCCTGGCGCGGATCATCTCTCAACTTCAAACCAGTGACGCCGCCATCCGTGTCATCGATACACATGCCGGAGCCGGCATTTACGACCTTGCCTTGCAGGAGGCCGGGAGATCCGGCGGGTGGCAGGACGGAATCGGGCGGCTTTTGAGCGCGCGCCTACCGGAAGACGCCGACCGGTTGCTTGAGCCCTATCTTTCCGTCGTCAGGGCGCTCAATCCCGGCGACAGCCTTTCCCGATACCCGGGCTCGCCCAAGCTGGCGCGGGCATTGCTCCGCAAACAGGACCGTCTGTCGGCGATCGAATCACACAAGCAGCAGAGCGAAGCGCTGAGAGATCTCTTCGAGGGCGACTACCAGACGCGGGTGACCACACTTGACGGCTGGCTTGCGCTCGGCGCCCATCTGCCACCGAAAGAGCGGCGCGGCGTCGTCCTCGTCGATCCGCCGTTTGAAATTGAAGGCGCATATGATCGACTGGTCGACGGGCTGGCCAGGGCCTATTCGCTCTGGCCGTCGGGCCTTTATTGCCTGTCCTATCCGGTCATGGCGGGGGCGCCGGTTGCCGATTTTCATGGAAAGCTCAGGGCACTCGGCATCCCGAAGATCCTGTGTGCGGAATTGCGTGTGTGCGACGGAACGGAAACCGACGGCCTCGCCGGTTCCGGGATCATCCTCGTCAACGCGCCGGCGAAGCTGGAAAAGGAACTGGCGGCGCTGCTGCCGGTCCTGGAGACGAGCCTTGCCCGGACGCCGCGCTCGGGATGCTCCATCTTCCGGGTCGCCGGCGAACGACAAATATCCCGCGAACACGCATAACAGTCGCCGACGAGACTTGACGCATGGCCGGAGGGCGATCATCCTCTTTGCAGGAGAGCCAGATGGCAGTTCCCGGCCCAATGGCCGGCCAAGCAATGAGGGGACCGATTTTCATGCTCCGCACCTTCGCTCTGCGAATAGCAATCGCCGCAGCCATAGCCCTGCCCGGCCTGTTTGCCGGCGCGGTTGCACCGGCTCAGGCCTTCGGGCTGCACGCCTTCAAGAGCTGCGACAGCCCGGCGGTGCTGCGCACCATTACGCACCGTTTCGGTATCGCTGACCGGAACGTCCTCCATATGGGCATTGCCATCGAGGACTATTTCAACATCCACCAGAATCGCTACACGCCGCGCACGGACACCGAATTCATCGAACGGCGCTACTGTCACGGCCAGGTCGCCATGAGCGACGGCCACACCCGGACGATCTGGTACCTGATCGAGAGCGGCCAGGGTTTTGCCGGTATCGGCGACAATGTCGAATTCTGCATCTCCGGGCTGGACTCCTGGCATATCTACGGCGCCAATTGCCGGTCAGTCCGATAGGGGTAGCCAGTATATTCAGATGTCTGCGTTTCCTGGCCCTGGCCGGGCTATTGGCGCTTTGTGGATGCGACCAGCCAACACAAGCTTCGCAAGCTGATGGCTTCGATTTTTTCGTACTGGCTCTGTCCTGGTCGCCCAGCTACTGCGAAGCCGAGGGCGAACGCGCCAATCGCCAGCAGTGCGACAGCGCCCGTCCCTATCATTTCATCGTTCATGGACTCTGGCCGCAATTCGAGGACGGCTACCCGGAGTTTTGCGACGCGAATGTTCTGCGAACCGAAACGCGTCTTGAGAGCAGGATGCTGGACATCATGCCGAGCCGCGGGCTGATCCGGCATCAATGGAAGAAACACGGCACCTGTTCAGGTCTCTCGCAGGACACCTATTTCGATAAGGTCCGCGCGGCGCGGGAGCGCGTGACGATTCCGCCCATCGCACCCGAGGCAGGACAATACCGTTCCGTCTCGCCGGCGGAAGTCGAACGGGCCTTTATGCAGTCGAATCCGGGTCTTGGCGAAGACCACATCGCGGTGACCTGCGATCGGCACCGGCTGCGCGAGGTGCGTATTTGCATGACGGCCGATTTGGAGTATCGATCATGCCCGCAGGTCGATCGCCGCGCCTGCAATCGCCGATCGATCGTCATGCCGCCGGCACGCGGCCGGTGATCCGACAGCTTTTTCGAACCGTTCAGTCAGAGGATTCGCCCGATGAAAATACTCTTTGCGCCCGCTTCACCCTATTCGGCAAAGGTCCGCATGGCGGCCCGTTATTGCGGTCTCGAGGCGCAATCCGTACCCGTCGATACCAACGCCGATCCGGACGAACTCGTCGATGCAAACCCGCTGGGTAAAATTCCGACACTGATCGATGACGGCATGACGGTCTATGACAGCCGAGCAATCATGCAGTATCTCGATCGCAAGAGCGGCAAGCTCCTTTATCCGCGCAATGCGCAGAAGAGAACGGAAGCCGAGGTGCTGGAGGCGCTTTGCGACGGCATCACCGACTGTCTTCTGGCCATGGTCTACGAGAACCGCTTCCGCCCGCTGGAAAAGGTCCACCAGCCCTGGCTCGACCGGCAGTGGTCGAAAATCGAGCGTTCGCTGGATTATCTCAACGACAATCTGCCGAGAACGACCAAGAAGCTGCATGGCGGGCACTTTGCGCTGGCGGGCCTGATCGGTTATCTGGCGCTTCGCTTCGACGGACAATGGGAACGCGGCAGACCGAAACTGAAAAACTGGCCTGGAAAATTCGCGAAGTTCTTTCCGGAATACGATGACTACAAGTCGAAAGGCTGACGAAAACAAGCAAAAAGCCGGACGATAGTTCGCAAACACAGCATTGCGTTTCAACCACTTGAACCTATATGCAGGGAACCGCACTCCATTGCGACACGCCAATCCCTGAAGCCCGGACTCTGCACCTATATGATCAGTTTCCTCATTTTGATAGCCGGGTTGACGCTGCTGATTTTTGCAGGCGACTACCTGGTTCGAGGTGCTGTCGCGCTGGCCGAAAAACTGGGTATAAACCCGCTGATCATCGGATTGACCATCGTCGCGCTCGGCACCTCCGCTCCGGAGCTGTTCGTCTCGCTGAATGCCGCGTTCACGGGTGTGTACGGCATCGCCATCGGCAATGTGGTGGGTTCGAACATCGCCAATGTGCTGCTGGTTCTTGGCGCGCCGGCACTGATCGCGCCGATCGCCTGCAGGGAGGGCGGAATCGGTTTCAGCCTCCTGGTCATGGCCACGATGACCATCGTGCTGATGATCATGATGGGGTCCGGCGTTTTGACCCATCTCGACGGTCTCGCCCTGCTGGGGCTTCTCGTCATTTTCCTCGGCTGGCAATTCGTGCACGCCCGCAAGGACCGCGCATCGGCAACGCTGGGCGGCGACTATCACGACGATCTCGACGAACTGCCAGCCGAGAACTCGCGGATCGTCGCCTATCTTCTCTTCGGCCTGATCGGTCTGCCGATCGGCGCCAAACTTACCGTCAACGGTGCCGTGGATATTGCGAGCCTGTTCGGCGTTTCCGACACGATCATCGGGCTGACGATCGTTGCGATCGGCACATCGCTTCCGGAACTCGTCACGACCGTCATGGCCGCCTGGCGCGGCAGCGGCGCGGTTGCCATCGGCAACGCGGTCGGTTCGAACATTTTCAATATCGGCGCGATACTGGGCATCACCAGCCTTTTGCATCCACTCTATGTCCCGGCGCGCATAACGATGGTCGACATGTGGATCATGGCCGCCGTTACGGCTCTGGTCATCGTCCTGGCGCTGACGTCGCGCTCGATCAGCCGCTTGGGCGGTTTCATCATGCTTGCGCTCTTCGTTACCTACGTGGCGGCGGTTTTCTAGAGCTCCCCGGTCCCGTCAGCCAAAACGGTGTGGAACACCTTGCCGTTGACCGGTGCCGCATTTGACAGTCCGCGGCCCCGGCATCACATAATGACATTGTAACCCCTGGAAGGAACTGATGGCGAAAGCGGATCAAACCGCGCCGGACGGCGTTGCCCATGCGGATCGCGACAATGCGAAAGACCGGACGGCCGGCGTTGACGGCTGGGAGGACGGCGGACGCACGGGCTCCGGCCTCAGGGGCGCCGAACTGATCCAGGACCTCGTGAAGATCCTGCCCAACGCGCCGGGTGTCTACAGGATGCTGAACGAGAAGGGCGACGTGCTTTATGTCGGCAAGGCGCGCAGCCTGAAGAAGCGGGTCACGGCCTACGCCCAGGGGCGCGGGCACACGAACCGTATCGCCGGCATGGTGCGCGCCACCACGAGCATGGAGTTCATCACCACCCGCACCGAAACCGAAGCGCTGCTGCTTGAGGCCAACCTCATCAAGCGTCTGCGGCCGCGCTTCAACGTGCTCCTGCGGGACGACAAGTCCTTTCCCTACATCCTGCTGACGGAAGACGGGCTGCCCTCGGGCATCTACAAGCACCGCGGCGCGCGGTCCCGCAAGGGATCCTATTTCGGCCCCTTCGCCTCCGCGCAGGCCGTCGACCGGACCATCAATTCGCTGCAGCGGGCGTTTCTGCTGCGCACCTGCACCGATTCCGTTTATGAGAGCCGCACCCGGCCGTGCCTGCTCTACCAGATCAAACGCTGCGCAGCGCCCTGCACGGGGGAAGTCACCGAAGACGACTATGCGGCGATGATCGCGGAAGCGAAGGACTTTCTCTCCGGAAAGAGCCAGAAGGTCAAAGCCGCCATGTCCGGCGCCATGCAGGAAGCGTCCGAGGCGCTGGATTTCGAGCGCGCCGCGATCTATCGCGACCGACTGGCGGCGCTGTCGCATGTGCAGGCCCATCAGGGCATCAACCCCAACACGGTCGAAGAGGCGGACGTCTTTGCCATCCACCAGGAAGGCGGCATGAGCTGCATTCAGGTGTTCTTCTTCCGCACGGGACAGAACTGGGGCAACCGGGCCTATTTTCCGAAGGCCGATGCCTCTTTGTCGTCTGCGGAGGTGCTGGAAGCTTTCCTGTCGCAGTTTTACGACGACAAGCCCTGCCCCCGGCAGATCCTGATCTCGGAGAGCATTTCGGAACTCGACCTGTTGTCGGAGGCGCTTTCGATCCGGGCCGGCCACAAGGTATCGATCAGCGTGCCGAAGCGCGGCGAAAAGCGCGATCTCATGGACCACGCGCGGGCCAATGCCAAGGACGCGCACAACCGGCGGCTGGCCGAAACATCGACCCAGGCAAGCCTGCTGAAGGGTTTCGCCGATGTCTTTGAACTCGAGGAAACGCCGCGCCGCATCGAAGTCTACGACAACTCGCACATCATGGGTACGAACGCGGTCGGCGGCATGATCGTTGCAGGACCGGAGGGCTTCGTCAAAAACCAGTACCGGAAATTCAACATCAAATCCAAGGACCTGACGCCGGGAGACGATTTCGGCATGATGCGCGAGGTCATCGAGCGGCGGTTCTCGCGCCTGGTAAAGGAACACGGAAAACCGGAGCCCGGCGAAGCCGAGGACAAATCCGACACAGCCGTTCCTCCCTGGCCCGACGTGCTGCTCATCGATGGCGGCCAAGGTCAATTGTCGGCGGTCAACACGGTGCTCGAGGAACTCGGCCTGTCTGGCAGTGTTGCCGTCATCGGCGTCGCAAAGGGCGTCGACCGGGATGCCGGCCGCGAGCGTTTCTTCGCCGCAGGCCGCAAGGCGTTCTCGCTGCCGCCGCGCGATCCGGTGCTTTACTTCATCCAGCGAATGCGCGACGAGGCGCATCGCTTCGCGATCGGCACCCACCGTGCCCGGCGAAAGAAGGAAATGACCGCGAATCCGCTCGACGAGATCGCCGGGATCGGCCCCACACGGAAACGGTCGCTTCTGCATCATTTCGGAACCGCAAAGGCCGTATCGCGTGCCGGGATCGAGGATCTTCGAAGCGTCGAAGGCATCTCGGAAGCCATGGCTCAACTGATCTACGATCATTTCCACGAAGATCCGTCCGGATAGGCCGGACCGGCCTTTCTCCAGATTGATTGTTGACGCGGTGGCGACAGCGCTATTTGTATGGTGTCAAATCCGAGCAAATGAGGCCCCATGGCATCGCATACCTATAATATTCCAAACCTTTTGACCTACGGACGCATAGCCGCGGTGCCGCTCATCGTGCTTTGCTTCTTCGTCGAGGGACGCCTTCACGGATCGGACCTGGCGCGGTGGAGCGCGCTTGCGCTCTATATCGTCGCCTCGATCACCGATTTCCTCGATGGCTATCTGGCGCGTATCTGGAACCAGACCTCCAATATCGGCCGGATGCTCGATCCGATCGCCGACAAGCTGCTGGTTTCGTCGATCCTGCTTCTGCTGGCGGCGGACGGAACGATCGCCGGCTGGACCATCTGGGCAGCGATCATCATCCTTTGCCGGGAAATCCTGGTGTCGGGCCTGCGCGAATATCTGGCGGAACTGAAAGTATCCGTTCCGGTCACCTGGATCGCCAAGTGGAAGACCGCCGTGCAGATGATCGCCATCGGTTTCCTGCTGGCCGGTCCCGCGGGCGAGGCCTATGTTCCGCACACAACAGCTATCGGGATCGGCCTTTTGTGGATCGCCGCGCTGATCACGATCTATACGGGTTACGACTACTTCCGCGCCGGCCTCAAACATGTGGTGGAAGAGTGATGGTCAAACTGGTCTATTTCGCCTGGATCCGCGAACGCATCGGCAAGAGCGAGGAAGAGATCGAACTGCCGGACGACGTGGAGACGATCGCCGATCTGATCGGCCATCTGAGAACGCGCGGTGAAGAATATGCGCTGGCGCTGCAGGTGCCGGAGGTCGTGCATGTGGCGATCAACCAGGAACACCGTCAGCACAGCGATCCCGTTAGCGGCGCGCGCGAGATCGCATTGTTCCCGCCCATGACCGGAGGCTGAACCATGCCTGCCGCTCCGACGATACGCGTCCAGGCCGAGGATTTCGACCAGCAGGAAGAGATCAACGCCTTGACGGCCGGCAAATGCGATATCGGCGCGGTCGTCAGCTTCACCGGGCTGTGCCGCGACGAGGCAGGCACGCTGGCGGCGCTGGAACTGGAGCATTATCCGGGCATGGCCGAAGCGCAGATGCGCCGTATCGCCGATGAGGCGTGCGAACGCTGGCCACTCGACGGCGTCACGGTCGTCCACCGCTTCGGCAAGATCGCGCCGGGAGACAATATCGTCCTGGTGGTGACCGCCTCACGTCACCGCCAGGCCGCTTTCGACAGCGCTGCCTTCCTCATGGATTTCATGAAATCGAAAGCGCCGTTCTGGAAACGCGAAATCCGCAAGGATGGCAGTGAAGGCGCCTGGGTGGACGCACGCGACACCGATCACGACGCGCTGGAGCGCTGGCAATAAAAACCGCCGCCCGGGCGGGCGGCGGCTTATCTCGAATACGGTCGGGAAATTATCCGACGATCTCGGTGCCGGAGAACCAGTAGGCGATTTCCTCGGCAGCCGTTTCGGGCGCATCGGAACCGTGCACGGAGTTTTCGCCGATGGACAGCGCATATTTCTTGCGGATCGTGCCTTCGTCGGCGTCGGCCGGATTGGTCGCACCCATGATCTCGCGGTTCTTGGCGATAGCGTTTTCGCCTTCAAGCACCTGGACGATCGTCGGGCCGGACGACATGAACTCCGTCAGTTCACCGAAGAAGGGACGCTCCTTGTGGACGGCATAGAAACCTTCGGCTTCGCGCAGGCTCATCCAGACCCGCTTCGAGGCGACGACCCGCAGGCCGGCATCCTCGAACATCCTGGTAATTTCGCCGGTCAGATTGCGCTTTGTGGCATCGGGTTTGATCATCGAAAAGGTGCGTTCGATCGCCATGAAATTCTTGTCCTTGCATCGGTTTGCGGGAGATTTGCGCGCTCTATAGCCTTGCGGGGCTGGCAAGACAAGGGCTCGGCGCACCGTATAGGCAGCCGGTATCGCTCTTTGCGGAATTACCCTGCCTTCAGGCCGCGGCCGCGACGGAACGGCCAATGCCGGCGTGAAGATCGAGGCAGCGATCGAACCAGAGCGACACCGGATCGTCCGGTTCCAGCAACTCTTCGGCTGAGCAGACACGCGCCCATTGGAAAGCGCCGAAGACAATGTAGTCGGCAAAAAGCGGTCCCTCACCGCCGATGAAGGGCTGTCGCTTGAGCATCAGGCGCAGAGGTTCGAGCTTGGCGCCGAACTCCCTGATCCGCTCAGCGCCGGCCTCGACAACATCCTCCAACGGCCTTCCGAAGCGCGCTTCGCGGCTCTCGCGGAAATAGGCCTGGTCCTGCGGCTCCAGCATGGCGTGGATGTCGAGCAGCAGCCGGCCGCCGATCGTCGTGTGAATTTGCGATGCAGACCAGGCTTCCATGAAGCGGGAAAGCGCGACGCCGCCCTCGCCGCCAAAGAGCGTCGGCCGGTCGGGATAGGTCTCCTCAAGGTAAAGCGCGATGTCGAAGGAGTCGGATATGACCTTGTCGCCGTCGCGCAGCACCGGAACGGTCTTGCCGAAACGGTTTTCGACCTCCGGCACGCCGGTAAAGGGAACCGCCGAACGCTCAAATTCCAGACCCTTGTGTGCCAGCGACATGACGGTCTTCCAGCAATGGGGGCTGAAGGGCCGCGCCGCGTCACGGCCGGCCAGTTCGTAAAGCATGATGGTCATGAAATACTCCGCGATGGTTGCCTTGGATGCGTTTTGCGGCATTGTGCCGTTTTTGCCCGGCGTTTCAACAGCTTCGCGAGCCGGCACTCCCGTGTCACCTTAATTTGATAGTATGCTGTAAACCGCTGACGCATTGGCTCCATCATGCGCCGCATTTGGGGCTGTATCGTCAGGCCTTACCCACACTATGATCGCGCCGTAATGAGGGAGGCGAAACGATGCCCAATTCGTACAAGCTGCTCAATGGCAGGGCGATAGCCGCACAGATCCGCAAGGATGTCGCGTCCGAGGTGGAAACGCTCAAGACGGAAGGCTGGCCGGTGAAACTGGTCTCGATTTCCATGGGCGATGTGGAGGCGTCGGCACTTTATGTCCGCAACCAGCAGAAAGCAGCCGAGAAAACAGGCATCGCCTTCGAGGCACGCCACTATCCGGCGGAAATCGGCCGTGACGAACTGCTCGGCATCATCCAGGGTCTTAATACGGATCCGCGCGTCACCGGCATCATCATCCAGCGCCCGACCCCGAAGCATCTAACCGAGCGGCGACTGCAACGAACGGTGCATCCACTCAAGGATGTCGAGGGCATGCACCCGTCGAATATCGGCGACATCGTTTACAACGACCTGAAGATGGGGCCCTGCACCGCGGTGGCCGCCGTGGAGCTGCTCAAGTCGACGGGCGTCAATCTGGAAGGCCTGGAGGTCACGGTTATCGGCCATTCGGCCATTGTCGGCAAGCCGATCGCCTTTCTGCTGATGGCGCAGGGCGCGACCGTTACGGTCTGTCATCACGAGACGCGCAACATTGCCATGCATTCGCGCTCGGCGGATGCCGTCTTCGTCGCCGTCGGCAAGCCGGGCCTCGTGACCGGCGCCATGCTCAAACCCGGCGCGGTCCTAATCGATATCGGCATCAACCAGATCGATACGGCCGACGGCCCGAAGGTTGTCGGTGATGCCGATTTCGAAAGCTGCGCGGATGTCGCCGGCTGGATCACCCCGGTGCCCGGTGGTGTCGGCCCCGTCACGGTGGCGACCCTTTTGAAGAATTCGGTAACGGCGGCGCGGTTGCAGCGCGATCACTACGCGTCCGAATTTGCCACGCGCACCAGCGCTTGACGGCAACTTTCCGCTTGCCATCGGGCAGCCGCCGATCCAATAAGCGGGCATGCTGACCCTGTCCGACATCTCGGCCCGCATCGCCGGACGCCTGCTGATCGATCACGCCTCCCTGACTCTGCCGGAAGGAACCAAGGCCGGTCTGGTCGGCCGCAACGGCGCCGGCAAATCGACCCTGTTTCGCGTCATCTGCGGCGATCTTACCGCCGAAACCGGCACGGTCAGCCTGCCAAGGAACTGCCGCATCGGCCAGGTCGCGCAGGAAGCGCCGGGAACCGAGGAGCCGCTGATCGACATCGTTCTCGAGGCCGATACCGAGCGCGTCGCCCTGTTGCAGGAAGCCGAGACGGCAACGGACCCGCACCGTATTGCCGAGATTCAGACCCGGCTGACCGATATCGGTGCGCATTCGGCGGAGTCGCGCGCCGCCAGCATTCTCTCCGGGCTCGGCTTCGACAACGAGGCACAGAAGCGCCCGGCTTCGAGTTTTTCCGGCGGGTGGCGCATGCGCGTGGCCCTTGCCGCCGTGCTGTTCGCGCAACCCGATCTGCTGCTGCTTGACGAGCCGACGAACTATCTCGACCTGGAAGGCACGCTGTGGCTTGAGGATTATGTGCGGCGATACCCGCACACGGTAATCATCATCAGCCACGACCGCGACCTGCTAAACCGGGCCGTCAATTCCATCGTGCATCTGGAGCGCAAGAAGCTTGTGTTCTATCGCGGCCCGTTCGACCAGTTCGAGCGCCAGCGCGCCGCCGCGCGCGAGTTGCAGATGAAGGCGCGCGAGAAGCAGCAGGCCAGGCGCAAGCACATGGAAGCCTTTGTCGAGCGCTTCCGCTACAAGGCCTCGAAAGCGCGCCAGGCCCAGTCGCGCCTCAAGGCGATCGAACGCCTCGGCGACATTTCAGCGGTTGTCGAGGAGCATGTGCAGGGCTTTGCCTTTCAGGCACCGAAGAAACAGCCCGCCTCCCCCATCATCAAGCTTGAAGGGGTCTCGGTCGGATACAATCCGGGCGATTCGGTGCTCAGCAGGCTGAACCTGCGCATCGACAATGACGACCGCATTGCCCTGCTTGGCGCCAACGGCAACGGCAAATCCACCTTCGCGAAGCTGATATCGGAAAAACTGCAACCGGGTAGCGGCGTCATGACCCGCGCGCCGAACCTCAAGATCGGCTATTTCGCGCAACACCAGATCGACGACCTCGTGCCAACCGCCAGCGCCTATGAACATGTGCGCAAACGGCTGCCGGATGCGCCGGAAGCCGAGGTGCGCTCGCGTGTGGCGCAGATGGGGCTATCGACGGAAAAGATGGACACCCCTGCCCGCGATCTTTCCGGCGGCGAGAAAGCCCGCCTCCTCATGGGTCTCGCGACATTCGAGGGGCCGCATCTCATGATCCTCGACGAGCCGACCAACCATCTGGATATCGACAGCCGGTCGGCGCTGATCGATGCGCTCAATACCTTCGATGGCGCGGTTATCCTGATTTCGCATGACCAGCACCTGATCGAGGCGACGGCGGACCGGCTGTGGCTGGTCAAGGACGGAACCGTCCAGAGTTTCGAAGGCGATCTGGAGGAATACCGCAGCATTGTGGTGAGCGGATCGCGCGGGCAGAGCCGGCAAAAGGACGTTCCGGGCGGAGCGTCGAAGGCGGAACAGCGCCGGGCCGCCGCCGACCGACGCAAGGAACTGGCGCCTTTGAAGAAAAAGATCAATGAAATTGAAGCCTTGACGGGGCGTCTTGAGGCGCTGATTCAACAGCTCGATGCGGAGCTGGCGGACCCGCAAATCTACGAAAAGTCACCGGACAGGGCAGCGCTCAAGGCCAAGGAGCGCAGCAATGCGCAGGCGCAACTGGCCGAAGCCGAGGAGCAGTGGCTGCTTCTGTCCGGCGAATACGAGGATGCGTCAAAGGGCTAAGCATGCCGGCGCAACAGCCGCTGATAGACAAGTCCGATCGCGACGAGCACGGCGCCGAGGCCGATGAATGACAACGCCCGCAGGAAACCCGTCAGGCTCGACATATCGACCACGAAAACCTTGGCGACGACAACCACGATGATGACACCGGAAAGCAGGCGCAACGTCCGGACGCCGCCTATCATGCCTGCCGCAAGCGTCGCGATGCCGATGGCCAGCCACGCCGCCGAATAGGTGTACAGCTCCGGATCGCTCGTCGGACCGACATCAAGGGCGACCGGATGGAACCAGTGGCGGATGGAAAGGCTGATCCAGGCAAAGAGCAGGACGCCGCTGACGCTGTAGGCTCCAATCGCATAGACGGGCCGAACTGCAGCGCTCCGGAGACCAAGGACGCCATAAAGTAAACCGGGCAACAGATAGCTGAAGGCCAGAATGTTGAAGAACCAGCTTTTTCCGATGGTGGCGCCGGTCAACAACGGATTGTAAATTCCGATGAGGCACAAGACCGCGACAATCATGCCGGCATAGCCCAGGATATCGGTGGCCACGCGCAGTGTCGCGCTGACGCCTGCCAGCCGCAACTGCAGGATGCCGAGGGCCACCCCTCCACCAACGAGCACCAGCAGAGCCGCTTCGGGCAGCGTGTCGATCGGTGTGAAAACGGCCTCGGGATCGAGCGCGTGCAAGCCGACAATCGCAGGAGCCGCCGTCACCGTCGCCACGGCCACGGCCTCCATCACGTCAAGCCAGCGGTCGCGGCCGTGGCGGGCGAGCAGCCAGGCGGCCGCAACGAAACCGATTGCCGGAATTCCATAACCGTAAAGCAGCCAGTTGAAGACCGGTGTGTCGCCCAGCGACCCGCCCACGATGGCCGGATCCCAGGCAATGCGCGCCGCCCAGAGCACCGCCGGAACCAGCGCCAGCGGCCGCAGCGCCGCCAGCGGGTTGCGACTGTAGATATAAGCGGTGGCCGGTGCCATCAGCGCAAGCGAGACCGTGAGTGCGCCGCGTTCGAGGACCATGCACAGACCGAGCGTCAAGGTCGAAAGAGCCGCGATCATATAGTTGGCGGCAACGCCCGCCCTGCCCGCGCTCGTATCCGACAGCCGGCGATCGGCATATTGCGCCACCGCGTAAAGCGCGATGCTCAAGACCAGCGCAATGACGCCGAGACGCACGGATACGTCAAGAAAGTCGGTGCGCGCATAACAGACTGCGAGGATCAGCGGCGGCACGAACGCGCCGCCAAAGGCGAGCGGCACCCGGGCGGCCGATCGCAACGCTCCGAAGAGGCCTATGGCACCGGCCAGCGCCGCGATCGCAAAGCCCAAGCCGCCGAAGAGCGACAGCACCTTCTGCTGATAACCCGGGAGGATGTTCGGATTGATCGAACCCGGCGCATCGGGACCATAGGCGAGCGGCGCCCAGCTATCGGCCGTGAGTTCCCAACCCGCATAGCCGAGCACGACAACCAGGCTGGCAACCGGAACAATCAGGCGGATCGCCGGATAAAAGAAGGCGGAAGCGAAAGGAATGAAGACCAGCAACAGCAGGCCGACTACGGTGGCGGCATCGGTATCGGTGACCACGAAGCCCAGCGCCAACACAAGCACCAGAGACAGCATCAGAACGGCAATCCGGTCATTGACCGGACATTCCGATATCGACCGTTGATAGAGGCTGGAGACAAAGACGTAGAAGACGGCTGCCCAGGTGGCGAGAATATAAATGCCGACAATCGGCTTTTCACCTTGCGTTGCAAGGATAAACATCAGGGCGCCGAAGAAGACGAGCCCAAGCGCGGCGATCACCGCCAGCCATCGCCAGAGGCGAAGGCGACCGACACCGAAGGCGGCAATAGAGACCGCGAATGCGTAAAGGCCAAGACCGGCCGTATTCGGCTCCTGCGAACTGACCAGGAAGGGAACGACGTAACTGCCGACAATGCCGATTGCTGCAAGCAGCGGCCCGTGCAGCAGTGCGGCAATCATCGTTGCAACCGCGACAAGCCCGAGCGCGATGAAGGCCATACCGGGCGCGAGGAAGCCATAAAGCTGGTAAGCCGCGTATATGGTCGCAAATGCTCCGAGTGTTCCCGCCGCGGTCAGGATCGCCGGAACATTGGCGCTCTCGAAACCGCCGACGGAGTAGGCTGCGCCGCGCCCGCGTGTCCACTCGCCGACGGCGATGAGCGCGGCTGAAAAGAACAGGCCGGCAAGGATACGGGCGCCCGGCCCGAGAATACCCTGCTCGATGGAGTAGCGGACCATGAAAACGGCGCCGAGCGCCAGCGCCAGCCCTCCGACCCAGACGGCCCATTTGGCGCCGACGGTTTCTTCGAGGCCCCGTCCTCCCGTATCCGGCTGCGCAGCGGGCGCTTCGGGTGGTGCGTCCTTATCGCCGTCGTCATCGGCCGGCTCTTCGGACGCCGCCGGTTCATCGGCCCTGATATCGTCTTCTTCCGGCTGCCGCTCAGGAGCCTCGGACCTGGACCCGACGGACGGGACCGACACCGCTGCCGATACATCCGGCGCTGAACCGGCCAGGCTTGCACGCAGCTTGTCGACTTCCCGTTGCAGGGTCCGCACCTTGAAAAAAGCTATGGTTCCCAGGATCGGGCCGACGACCAGCAGCGCCGCCAGCAACAGAATCGGCGCCATCAGGTCAAACATGGGCCCGCATCCTTTTCCTCCGCAACCAGGATCAAGACGTTACGGACTGCTGCAATCCCCGGTCAATGCTGCCTCAGCTTTCCTTGTGGAAAGCCTCCATGACATCGTCAATCCGGTCCTGTCCCCAATGCATCTCGCCGTTGACGAAGAACGTCGGGGCCCCGAATGCGCCGCGCTCGACCGCTTCTTCCGTATTGGCGCGAAGCTCGTCCTTGATGGCCTGGTCCTGCACCATGTTGGCGATCTCCTGCGCGGGCAGGCCGGCCTTGTCCATCAGCTCCATGACCACCGCGGGGTCGGAAATATCGTCGTCATTGGCCCAGGCGCCATCGAACATGACATCCATATATTTCTTGAGGACATCGTCGCCGAACTTTTCCGCCGCCACGGCTCCACGCAGGACCATGATCGTGTTGAGAGGAAATTTCGGGTTGACGGAAAATTTGAAGCCGTGCTTGCCGCTGATCCGCATCATGTCGTCGAACATCCACTTGCCCTTGGCCGGGATATTGGCGGGTCCGCTATTGCCGACCGCCTTGAACACACCGCCCAGAACCATCGGTTTCCAATTGATCTTGCCGCCGGCCTTCTCGATCATCTCAGGCAGCCGCTTGTAGGCGATATAGGATGCACTGCTTACGAAATCATAATAAAAATCAATGGTTTTGGACAATTCCAACCTCCTGGACGGTAACCTTCGGCGGCGACATCAAGCGCCGCGCCTCGACAGCGTCCACAAGGGATAAATAACGTTTACGTAAAAGGCAATGGAGTTCCCTTACCTAATGGCTGCTTGTGCGGGGCGCTTCCTTGCAGCAAAACCGGTTTACGGATTTCTAATCCTGTGGCCGTATGGTCAGGCTGCAAACGGGAGGCAGCCCTTGTCATGCGTATTCTGTCTTCGATAGGCATCACGCTCGCGATTTCGACGACCGCGCTCTTTGCCGATGGGCCGGCACAGGCGGCCAGCGTCCATGTCAGGGATTCGGGCGCCATACCGTCCATTCTTCCGAATGAACGGCCGGTCGAGCCGGTACTGATGCTTGTTTCGCTGGACAATCAGTCCATGCGGGTCATCGTCGGCGACGAAATTGTCGCGCGCACCCATGTATCGACCGGAAAACAAGGTCACAGAACACCGACGGGCATCTTCAGCATCCTGGAAAAACGGCGTCATCACAAATCCAACATCTATAGCCAGGCGCCCATGCCCTTCATGCAGCGCCTGACCTGGTCGGGCATCGCGCTGCACGAATCCGATCACGTTCCCGATTATCCGGCATCGCATGGCTGCATTCGAATGCCGGGCGCATTTGCGAAACAGCTTTTCGGCTTTACCGGAACCGGGGCACATGTGCTGATTACGGAAGATGAGCGCCTGCCGCGCCCCATCGCCCACAACAAGCTGTTCTATCCGGGCGGCAAACCCGCTCAGACCGTGGCGCGGTCTGCGGCCATCACGCCGGTGGTGGTCAAGCCGATGAACCGCAAGTCCACCGGTTCGATGGTGGTGTTCGGATCAGGCAATGCCGAATCGGGCAGCGACGCGGACACAACCTCCGACAATCTCGAGCTTCGCAGCAGCTTTGACGCGCATATGGAACTCGTTGATGCCGATGACGGTTTTGTCATGCCGTCATCGCGCGATCCCATTCGCATTCTGATCACCCAGAGGACGGGCCGCGAGCTCGTTCGCGACATCCAGTCCATGCTCAATCAGCTCGGCTTCGAGGCCGGCAGCGAAGACGGTCTGATCGGCAGCGAGATGGGCGATGCGATCCTGCGCTACCAGAGGGACCGGGAGCTGGAGCCGACCGGGGCGGTTTCGGTGGCTCTGGCCCGCGAGCTGTCGCAGGACACCGGCCGTGGCGGCTTCTCCACCGGGCATATCTATGTTCGCCAGGGCTTCCGGCCGCTCTTCGACGCGCCGGTCTTCATAGACAACCCGACCCAGCCCCTCGGCACGCATTTCCTGTCGGCGATTGCCCACCGCATGGAGCCTGACAAGCTTCAATGGCAGCATATGCAGCTCGCGGATAGCGTGGCCACTTCGCCACTGCTCGAACTGGACGAATACAGCGCCATCCGCGCGTCAGGGGTCCATGCCACGCTCGACCGCGTTCACCTGCCGCAATATGTGCGCTCGCGCCTTCTTGTCATGACCGTCGCCGGTTCCTCGATCGTCATTGCCGACGGAGGCATCAACGACGAAGCCCACAAGGGCACGGATTTCATTGTCGTGACCAACAACTGGTCGGATTGACGTTCCGGGCGTCAGGCTGTAGAGCAGCGCGGAACCTGCCTGAACAGTCAGGCGGCCAAGCGGCGCGGCAACTCAAAGCGCCTTCACGAAAGTTCTGCTCATATGTCTGCCTTCGAGCGCGTCGATCCGGCGCTTGCCGCCGCGTTGAACCAACGCGGCTTTACCGAATTCACACCCGTTCAGTCCGCCGTTCTGGATAAGGATCACGGCGATCTTCTCGTCTCCGCCCAGACCGGCTCGGGCAAGACGGTGGCTTTCGGCCTTGCGATTTCGCGCGGTGTGATCGATGCCCGAAACGATGCGGAAGGCGCGTCGCCCCTCGCGCTTATCGTCGCGCCGACACGCGAGCTTGCATTGCAGGTGCGCCGTGAATTCGAATGGCTGTTCGAACGGACCGGTTTGCGTGTTTCCTCCTGCGTCGGCGGCATGGATCCGCGCAGCGAACGGCGTGCCCTTGAGCGCGGCGTGGACATTGTCGTCGGAACGCCGGGGCGGCTTCGCGATCACATCACACGCGGCTCGCTCGACACAACAGAGCTGCGAACGGTTGTGCTCGATGAAGCGGATGAGATGCTCGACCTCGGATTTCGCGAGGATCTGGAGTTCATTCTCGATGCCGCGCCGCAGGACCGCCGCACGCTGATGTTCTCGGCCACCCTGCCGCGCACGGTAACCGCATTGGCGAAACGCTATCAGCGGGACGCGGAAAGCATATCGGTCCATGGAGAACGAAGCCATCACGCCGATATCACCTATTTCGCCCATGTGGTGGCCCCGAACGAGCGCGAAAACGCGGTCATCAACCTCCTGCGCTTCCATGATGCGCCCCGGTCCATCGTATTCTGCGGTACCCGTGGCGAGGTCAAACGCCTGTCCAGCCGCCTGGCAAATCGCGGTTTTTCCGCGGTCGCGCTTTCAGGTGAACTGAGCCAGAGCGAACGGTCGCATGCATTGCAGTCGATCCGCGACGGGCGCGCCCGGGTTTGTGTGGCCACCGACGTCGCGGCGCGCGGCATCGACCTGCCGGAGCTCGATCTCGTGGTCCACGCCGATCTTCCGAACGATCCGGAAACACTGCTGCACAGAAGCGGCCGCACGGGCCGCGCCGGACGCAAGGGCGTTTGCGCCGTGGTGGTAGGCGGCGACCGGAAGCGCAGCGCCGAGCGCCTGGTGCGCGGCGCAAAGATAAAGCTGACCTGGATCCCGGCACCCAGCCTCGATCAGATCACCGAGCGCGATGACGACAGGCTTTTGAACAGCGCATATTTGAGCGGCGATCCGGATGACGGCGAACGGGACCTTGCCGGCACCCTGCTCCAAAGATACACGGCTGAGCAGATCGCGGCCGCCTTCTGCCGTATGCACCGGTCCTTCCTTCCGGCGGCCGAAGAAATCTCGGTCGTTGCTCAAGACGAAAGCGAACCGAAAAAGACACGGGAATTCCAGGACGGGGTCTGGTTCCGCATCAGCACGGGCAGGAAGCAGAAAGCGGAGCCGAGGCGGCTCCTGCCGATCATATGCCGCTCCGGCGGCATCACGCGCCGCTCTGTCGGATCGATCCAGATCAGGAATTCTTACACGCTCTTCGAGATCGATCCGGACTGCGTGGTCGCGTTCTGGAAGAAGATCAGCGACGACGGGTGTGTCGAGCCCGATCTGACGATCGAGCATATCGGCGAATATCAACCGGACGAATCCGACGTTGAAAACAATCGCCGACCGGATAATCCACGGAAGAGCCGCGGGAAAAAACACAAGCGCCCGGAAAACGGTCGAAAACCGCGTGGCTTCAAGAACAAAGCAAAGGCGAAACGTCCGGCCGCGCCCAAGAAAAAACGCGCAGGCAAGCCGAAATCCGCATAGCCGTCATGCCTTTTGCGCTGGATCCCTTTGCTTGCCAGCCGCTTTTCCGACCAGAAGCCAGTGCAGCAGAACGGCGACCAATGACACGAACAAAACCGATCCAAGGGTGTCGGAAAGGAAGTGCCGACCCTTCAGGACCCGCAGCAGCGCGGCAAGCGATGCGCATGCCAGCGCCAAAGCCAAAATGCAATTGCGCAATGCCTTGTTGGGTATGTAAGCGCTCAAGACCAGCACGGAGATGAAAAAGGCGGTCGCTCCGGAGCCCTCGCCCGATACGAATGAGCAGTTGCCGTCACACTGGTCGGATATGATGAAAGCAGGCGAAAACGACCTTTCGCCGCCGAATTCGGCCACGTCGCCAGGGCGGGCCCTTCCCCACATGTTCTTCAGGACTGCGTTCACAAGAATGCCCGGTCCGAGAATGTAGAGAAGCGGAACGAAACCCCAGACAGGCTGTGGCACCTTGAAGACGGGCCCGCGCCAGATCGACACGACCCAAAGCGCAAGACAGGTTACGGCCAGCCCGATGCTGGCGACGTTGAATGCGCCGCGATAGGCGTTGAAGAAGGCGTTTTGTGCCGTCCACCCTCCGGTGACGCTGTCGTAGAAAAACCCCGACACCCAGAGGTCGATGCCCGGAAATATGTTGAACAGCAGGAAGAGAAGCCCGAGCCCCAGCAGGACCTCCTCGGTGAGTTGACCATGATCCGGATCAGCCATCGAAACACCCACGGTCCATCAGGAAGGCGAACATCTCACCGCCATGATACGCGCCGCCCTGCGTCGTCAGGGTTGCCACGGGCTGGATTATTTCCCCGTCGCACTCCACGGTCGGCCGGCCGGCGACCCAAAGTACAGCCTTTCCGGGTGTGTTCTCATCCAGGGAGAAATTTTGCTGGTAGTAATTCTGCGCCCGGCCGCGCGGTCTTATCGAGCGGATGACCACGCCGGAATCGCGCCCGGTATAGAAGAGATCAGCAAGGATATCGCGCCCACCCACCAGGATGAAGTCGGCATTGTTCGCTTTCGCCGCGTCAATGATGTCCTGGCTTAGTCTTTCCCTTCCCAGTATGCGTTTGAGAGCGGGTTTTTCGCCGTCAATGCTTACATGATAGGCAATGGCCGTCAGGAACGGCAGGCCGATGGCTATGACAACGCCGATCCAGACGGAAAGTCTGAGCAACCGGTAGTAGCGCTCCTGCAGAAGTCCCGCCACGACGAGCACCGTGCCACCAAAATAGGCGGCGACCGCCCAGTTCGCATAGGCTTTGGACAGCAATGCCTGAACGCACACGATGAGGATAACAGGCACAGAAAAGAACAGAAGGATACGCGAATCCGCTTCGCGCGCCTTGTAAACACTGGCGATCAGGGACCCGAACAGGATCGGACCGAAAACGCCGAACTGGCTGAAGAAGAACTCGGCGAGTTTGAGATATTTCAGGTCCAGTTCGCTGGAGTTCCTGCGAACCCAGTCCGCATTGTCCATCGTATGTTCGAAGGTCGTCAGGTCGTTGAAATAGTTCCAGACGAGGTTCGGCATGGCGACGACCGCGAATGTCACCAGAACCAGAAGCGCGTTGCGCCACGATGGCCGCGCCTTGGACATGAAGACGGCCGCCAGTACCACGCATATGATGAAATAGATGCCCGCATATTTGGCAAGAAAAGCAAGCCCCGCCATGGCACCGGCGAGCAGCGCAAATCGGGCATGGCCCTCGTGCAGCAGCCGGAAATAGAACAGCAGCGCCAGAGAGAAGAACGGCGCCATGATCGTGTCGGTCGAAATGACGGCGCTGCCGAGAGTCACGGCCGGCATGGTGATGTAGGAGATCATCGCCCAGCAGGCGGTGCGCGCATCGTAGAGATATTTGCCGAGCGAACCCAGGATCAGAGCGGTCGCGAAATGGAAAAGCGGAACCGGCAGCCGCACCCAGAAAATCGAATCGCTCTGCCCGATCTCCGTGAAGAGGCGGATCGTCCAGGCGATCAGCGGCGGCTTCGAGTAATAACCGAAGTCAAGATCCTGACTCCAAAGCCAATACTGCGATTCGTCCACGAACAGGTCGGTCTGGTCGAAAAGGAAAAGAATAACGCGATAGAGAGTAAGGATCGCACAGGCTGCAATTCCCGCCTTCATCCAGTCTTGCGATGCCGGGTCGAGTTCTTGGTTTTTCAGTGGACTGAGAATGGCGTGCACGAACGTTGCCTGGCTGTCTTCGAATCTGATCGGCTCTTGGAGCCCTTTCGGGAGTTAACGGCTGGTTTGACATAGCCAGTTTCAAGCGATTTTTGACGAAAAGACGACGCTGCAGGCTGACCTCCCGTCAGCCGGCCTCTCCTCAAAAAGCACCTGAACTGGTTTCGCCCGTTCGAATTGAGCCTGCCTTGCCCCTATCGGCGCGTTTGATATTGGACAAACAGGCTCAGCCCAAACCAATCATTACTTCCCGAAGGGGCTCTTAGCAGGAATGGAACAGGATTTAAATCGCAATCGGCAGCGGCGGTCCCGTCAATGCGTATCAGGACCGGTCGTGTCCTGGTGTACTGGCTCATGCACGACCAAGTAGCTGTAGCGAACACGCCTGGTATTGCCGTTTACCGGCATGGTCGACCTGTGAACCTTAATGTCGTCGACCGGCCACCCCACAGCCTTCGCGATCTCCGACAGATAGTGCGGAACATTGCCGTGCCCCGACCAGATCAAGACCGCCGGAACCGGGATGTCGTGCCCGGCCCGGATCAGGTTGGTGCTGTAGAATCGCATGTCGGGGTCATAAAGCAACAGATTGCCGAACACGTCCGACTCGTTCGAAACGACCGTGCCGACGCGTCCGGACGCCCCTTTTTCAAGATCTTCCAGCAAAACGTCATAGGCAAAGTGGGTCTCATTTGCCTTCATCCGGCCCATGACCACCTCGGACAAGGGCAAGGCGACGAGTGTCGCGGCCATGATGATCAGCCCCATTGTGGAAAACGTCCTGGTCAGTCCCGGGTTGCCGGGTGGGCGTCGATCGGCATCGACCCGCGAACCGCACTCAAACAGCGACAGAATCGTCAGCGGGAGGATCAGCAAAACGGGCTGGAGCCAACGGTTTTCCATTCTTGTGGCGCCGTAAAACAGCAACAGGCCCAGCAAAATGAGCTCAAAAAACAGAATCGTGAGGACCAAAAATCTGCCGGTCTCCCCGACGCTGATGGTCCACCGGCGCGCGCGAGCCCGGTCCACAAGATATGTGGCCAATACAGCGACGACGACAAGGATCGCGGTCAGGACATTCGCCTTTGTCCAGGAAAGAACGGCCGACAGCAGATTTCCAGCGGCACCAGTGCCCTCACCGACGCCGAATTTTACCTGCCGGTGGAAAACGATCTCGGTATTGTCCAGCGCCCACAAGAGATGCGGCAGGACGGCAACCGCGAATACGGCAACCGAAACGACTATTTTCCGGTTCAGAATTGCACCGGCAAAGCCGCGCGTCAGTGAGGCGGCCAACACGATCGCCGAAAGGAAGAAGACGCCGTTATATTTGGACAAAGCAGCCGCCGCGGCAGCAAGGCCGAAGAACCCGTAATCTGCCAGCTCGCCCGTCCTGCGCAGACGCACGAACGCAAAAAGGCTCATCGCACAGAAAGCATTGACCGCGGCGCTGTGAGATAAAGCCCTTTGGGTCTCCCAGGAGATTTCCGGCACCGCAAAGACGCCCAACGCCGACGCGACAGCAGCGCGCGTGGAAAAACCCAGCTCCCTCGCGCTCAGGAATACGAAAACCAGGGCCGCGAACAAGAGAAAAAACTTTACCGCCGAATAGACGATGATCGACGTGCCGAAAACATCCGCGGCCAGATGCGTCATCCAATTGTAGAGCGGCGGCTGGCTTCCCCAATATCCCAGCGACCAGAACTGGTTGTACATCATCAGTTCCGTCGTATCGATATCGGCCCCGCTCTTGAAAAGCGAGAAAGTCAGGGTCTGAACCAGGAAGTAAGCCAAGAGCAGCAGGACGAAGGCGACCGGCAGACGGTCCTGCCGGATCATTTCCGTCAAGCCTTCTTCTCCCAACGCCTGTCAGGCGTCTGCTGCCAGTATGTCAGTTCGTGCCCGGCGTCTTTCAGGACCTTCCAGTGGGACCGCGCCGCCTCGACCTGACCCTGGTCATGCCCATCGAACATGAACACGGCACGCTCATAGTCCGCGAGCTCCGCCGGTTCCGCGCCGTCGACCAGAAACCGTACCTGCGCCGAATTGGCATTTCCCGGTGTCGCGCAGACAAGAACGGGCTGCCGGTCGGGCTGCTGCGACACGTCCGTGCCGTGGGGCAGGAAACTTTCATCGCGATAGGTCCACAAATGCTGGTCCAGGGCATCGCGGCGTTCTTCGCTGCCTGTCTGAACCACCACGCGCCACCCGCGCTCCAGACTTTTCTCCAGCAGCGGCGGCAGCGCGTCCTCGAGCCGCGACTCGGTCAGGTGATAGAAAAGCACGTCCGTCATCGCCCGGAAGCTACACGCAGAGACCATGAACGGACAACCGCCAAGTTGGCGATTACCGCTCGTAATGGGCGCGCACGAGCTCGTCGAGCAACCGCACACCGAAACCGGAAGCCCAGGAACGGTTGATTTCGGTCTGCGGCGAACCCATTGCGGTGCCGGCGATGTCGAGATGCGCCCAGGGCGTGTCGTTGACGAATCGCTGCAGGAACTGGCCTGCCGTAATCGAACCCGCCCAGCGGCCGCCGACATTCTTCATATCGGCAAATTTGGAATCGATCATCTTGTCGTATTCCGGCGCCAGCGGCATGCGCCAGACATGCTCGCCGGTCACCTTTCCGGCCTCCGCGAGGCGCTCGCACAATTCATCATCATTGGAGAAAAGGCCCGCGTGATGATGGCCGAGCGCCACGATCACCGCTCCGGTCAGGGTCGCGAGATTGATCATGAACTGCGGATCGAACCGGTCCTGGCAGTACCAGAGCGCATCGCCAAGAACCAGGCGTCCTTCGGCATCCGTATTGATCACCTCGATTGTCTGGCCGGACATCGAGGTTACGATGTCGCCGGGCCGCTGGGCATTGCCGTCCGGCATGTTCTCGACGAGCCCGAGAATGCCGACCACATTGGCCTTGGCCTTGCGCGCAGCCAGCGTATGCATCAGACCGAGCACCGCGGCGGCTCCGCCCATGTCTCCCTTCATGTCCTCCATTCCGGCGCCGGGTTTGAGAGAAATGCCGCCGGTATCGAACACGACGCCCTTGCCGACGAAGGCGATCGGCTTTTGTTTCTGCTTGCCGCCCTTCCAATGCATGATTGCAAGGCGCGGCGGCCGAACCGAGCCCTGTGCAACGCCCAGAAGCGCACGCATGCCCAGCTTCTTCATCTCTTTCTCGGTAAGAATTTCGACCTCCACACCGAGTTTTTCGAGCGCGCTCGCCTTCTTGGCGAATTCGACGGGTCCGAGGATATTGGCCGGCTCATTGACAAGATCGCGTGCGAGCATGACGCCGTCGGCGACGGCCTGCGCCGCCGCGAAGGATTTTTTCGCCGTGGCCGCATTGCCGCTGACCAGCTTCACGGCAAAGTCCTTGTCCTTCCCGGCGCCACCATTGTTTTTCTTCTTCGTCTTGTAGGCATCGAACTCGTAGCTGCGCAGCATGATGCCAAGCGCCATGTTTGCGATGTCGTCCGCCGGAATCTCCAACGCGCCGGCATCGGCATAGACGACCACCTTTCGCGACTTCTTGACCTGACCGAAGATCGCACCGCCTATTCGCAGCCAGTCATTGCCGTTCAAATCAGCAGCATCGCCGATGCCAACGACCACGATACGGTCCGCGGGACTTCCCTGCGGCGCGAGGACGTCAAGAGCGGAGAATTTCTTTCCTTCAAATTCGGCAACCTGCATTGCCTTCTTCAGTACACCCTCGGGGTCGGCGATCGAGGCACTTTCGGGCAATTCCCCACCCTTCGGGCATAAAAGGACGATCAATCCGTCATTGGCCGTCGAAGATCTGGAGAAGGTAAAGTTGATTTTCCGCGACATAAAAGCTCCGCAATTTCAGTGGGTATATCGGACGCTGGTCCGAACGAGGAACGACAACAGTCAAAGCAACATGTTGGCCTTTTCAAGCGCAATGACAAGTACACAGATCCGGCATGCGCCGGAATCGGCGGCGCACCGACAAAGGCGTTACAGGATTATGGGTACCGATTTGTCACACAATGCAGCGTGCGAACATGTGTTAATGAAGTGTTTACTATCGCAGCTCACCGCGTGTTAGGTATAAGCAAATAGTGGGTAAATCCGGTCGCGGCAATTCGCAGCCGGTTGATGGTCTGCCGGATTATTGTGCTGAATGAAGCTCATTGAACGATACATACTCAGCAGAGTGCTGATCCTTTCCGTCGGCACGATGCTCGCGACGGCCACCATCGCAATGACAACGCAGGTTCTGCTTCGTGTGGACCTCCTGAGCTCCACCGGGCAATCGCTGCTTGCCTTTCTCAAGCTGGCCGGGCTTGTCATGCCGACCATGATGGTCATCGTCATGCCCTTTGCGCTCATGATCGGCGCGGCCCAGACGTTGAGCACCATGAACACGGATTCAGAGCTCGCGGTGATCGAGGCATCCGGGGGATCGCGCGCCTTGATCGCGCGCCCCATCCTGCTGGTCGCGACATTGATGTCGCTGCTCAGCCTGGCCGAAAGCAATTTCGTCGAACCCTGGATAAACAAGCAGATAAAGATCCTGGTCAGCCAGGCATCCGCCGATCTTTTTTCCGCTGCGGTCCAGTCGGGCGCGTTTCACAAGGTCGAGGACGGTCTTTATGTCAGTGTCGCCGAGAAACTTCCCGGCGGGCAACTCGGCGGCATTTTCCTGGCGGATGAGCGCGACAAGGATGTCGATCTGCTCTACCACGCGAAACACGGGGTCTTCACGGAAGGCGGCGGACGCGATCTGCTGATTCTGTCGGACGGCGAGCTTCACCGCAAGGATAATGGCAGCGGCAATGTTTCGATCATCCGCTTTGCCACCTATGCGCTGGATCTCAGCCTGATCGGCGGTTCGTCCGGGCGTACCGGCGCACCGCCTCCAAAGGAAAGACCGACCAGCTATCTGTTCAACCCGGACACGAGCGATCCCTATTACGAGCGCAACCCCCGCGACTTCATCAAACGCATAAACAAACGATTGTCGGAATGGCTTTACCCGCTCACTTTTGGCTTCATTACCGTGTTTTTCCTGGGGAAAGCCCATTCCAACCGTCATGAGCAGGTCTGGAGCGTGGTTACAGCCGCGTCGATTGCGTTTCTGCTGCGCGGCTTCGGGTTCTATTCTGTGGACGAATCCTCCAGCAGCCGCATCTTCAGCATTTTGTGCTACGCTGTCCCTCTTGGCGCGATCGGGATCTGCAGCCTTTTCATGATCACGAACTGGACTTACAGAACGCCGCGCTATCTGACCGATCTGTCGAGCCGATTGAGTTCAGAGGACCAACCCTTCCTGGTCCATCTGCGCAACTGGATGTCAGACCTGACGGGAAGCGGCAAGAGGAGCGCGCAATGATCGGCTTCACGCTCTGGCGTTATCTCTTCCGGCGTTATGTCGTGATGACGATCTGGTTCATCCTCGGCGTTCTCGCCATAATATACATGGTTGATTTCACTGAGTTTTCCAGCCGCGCCTCGCGTCTTCCCGGCTACACGCTCGGTCTTGGCGCGCTTCTGTCCCTGCTGCGCCTGCCGAATATCATCCAGGAGACGGTCCCCTTCGTTATCCTGTTTTCATCGATATCGGTGCTGCTGATTCTCAACAGGAAATATGAGCTCGTGGTTGCCCGGTCGGCAGGCATCTCGGCATGGCAGTTCCTGACCCCGCTTTGCGCCGCCAGTTTCCTTATCGGTGTGATCATGGTCGCCGTGGTCAACCCATTTTCTTCCTATGCGCTTTCCAAGGTGCAGGAACTGGAACTGGGCCTCGGCATCAAGCGCGGAACCGTCGGCACAATCGAGCGCCCACCCTGGCTGCGGCAACGCACGGCGGACGGGGTAACGATCATCGGCGCCGACTCCGTTGCGCGCCGCGGGCTGTTGCTCGGCGGCGCAACATTTCTTCGATTCGACAATGAAGGCGGGATCGCCTCGCGTTTGGACGCGGAGACCGCGGTTTTGGAAGACGGTCACTGGATTCTTCGGAATACAACGCGAATCGACCGCGGGGAAAAGCCTGTAAATGTCGCCGAGACGACGGTGAAGACCAACCTGCGGCCGGAGTTTGTCGAGGAGACGCTGGCATCGCCACAATCGATCTCATTTTTCGAGTTGCCGCGGAAAATCGAGGTCGCCCGGTCCTACGGCCTGGGCGCCAATGCGTTTGCAATGCAATATCAATCGCTTCTTGCTCTGCCGATGCTCCTGATCGCAATGACACTTATTGCTGCAACGGTGTCTCTGAAATTTGTTCGATTTGGACAGTCCGGAGCGGTGATTTTATCTGGCATATTGGCCGGCTTTCTGCTTTATGTCGTGTCAGTGTTGGCGAAATCGTTCGGGACTGCCGGTGCCGTGCCGCCTTTCGTGGCTGCGTGGTTGCCTGCAATCGTAGCGTCGGCATTGGGGATTACGGTGCTTCTCCACAAGGAGGATGGGTAGTGGGATCGGCAGCGATCTGCAAAAATAAAATATTGCGTATCGCAGGCCTTTTCGCTGTCCTTGCGGCAAGCACGGCGCCCGACGCCCTCGTCTCGTCGGCCCAGGCACAAGGCATTAACGGCACCGACATCAACTTCCAGGCGTCACCGGACGCCCAGCTGTTGCTGACAGCCAACGAACTCGTCTTCAACCAGGACACCCAGACCGTTATCGCGACGGGTGCCGTCCAGGTCGACTATGACGGATACCGGATGGTTGCGCGGCGGCTCGAATACCATCAGCGGACCGGTCGGCTGAAAGCCTATGGCGACATCGAGATGATCGAGCCGGACGGTAACATCATCTACGCTCAGGAACTCGACGTTACGGACGATTTCGGTGACGGATTTGTCAATGCGCTGCGCATTGAGCGCCCGGACAACACGCGGATTGTAGCTGACAGCGCGCAGCGTTTCGACGGAGAGCGCACGACGCTGAACAATGGTGTCTACACGGCATGCGAGATTTGTGAGGAAGACCCGAGCAAACCGCCTCTGTGGCAGATCAAGGCAAGACGGGTCACACAGGACGGCAAGACGAAGACCATACGCCTGGAAGGCGCGCAATTCGAACTGTTCGGCAGGCCGATCGCCTATCTTCCCTTCCTCGTGGTGCCGGACCATACGGTCAAGCGCAAAAGCGGCTTTCTTATCCCGTCATTCAGCTATAGCAAGCAACTGGGCGCCAAGGTCGGTGTTCCATATTACTTCGCGCTGAACCCGCACTATGATCTGACGGTAACCGTTTCCGGCTATACGCGGCAGGGGTTCCTCGGTGAAGCCGAGTTCCGCCAGCAGTTCGAGAGCGGCAAGCATGTCTTGAAAATCGCCGGGATTCATCAGCTTTCGCCGAATGCGTTCGACGCGGGAACGGTGGACGCGGGTGTCGATAACCGCGGCATGATCGCCTCGCGCGGCGAGTTCCAGATCAACCCGCGCTGGACGTTCGGCTGGGACGTCATGGTGCAGAGCGACAACAGTTTCTCCAACACCTATGACATCGGCGGCTACAACGAGATAACGGAGACGTCCCAGATCTATCTGACCGGCCTTTCCGGGCGCAACTTCTTCGACCTGCGCGGCTTCTATTTCGACATTCAGTCGACCAACCCGGCCAGCACCGATGAGGAAGAGCAGCCGATCGTGCATCCGTCGCTGGATTATACGCGGATCTTCGATCGGCCGGTTGCCGGCGGCGAGTTGACGTTCAATTCCAACCTGCTCAGCCTGACGCGCGACGAGGCCGAGATTGACGCCGCCAACGACAAATATCCCGGTGTCGAGGGAACGAGCACCCGTCTGACGACCGAACTGGAGTGGAAACGCACCATTGTCACCGATCAGGGACTGCTGATCACGCCGATCGCCGCTGCCAGAGGCGATCTGTATTATCTCGATGTCGATGCGCCGATGGGCTATACCGGCCCGTTCACAACGCAGACGACGCCGGCGCGGGGCCTTCTGACGGCAGGCGTCGAGGCGCGCTACCCGATCCAGATCGCCACCGCCTCCGTATCGCATGTCGTGGAACCGATCGGTCAGATATTTGCGCGCAACGACGAGCAACTGGCCGGCGGTCTTCCCAACGAGGATGCGCAGAGCTTCGTGTTCGACGCCAGCACGCTTTTCGAGCGCGACAAGTTCTCAGGCTATGACCGCATGGAAGGCGGAACGCGTGCGAATCTCGGTGTTCGTTATACCGGCACCTTCCGCAATGGCGTTTCATTGCGCGGCATATTCGGCCAGTCCTACCAGATTGCCGGACTGAATTCCTTCGCAACACCTGACCTCGTCAATGTCGGCGCGTTCTCCGGACTGGAGACCGATCGGTCCGACTTTGTGGGAAGTGTCGGCGTGGACCTTCCAAACGGCTTCTCGATGACCGCCGAGGGCCGCTTCGACGAGACGTCATTCAACCTTGAACGCTCGGATGTGGGTGTTTCCTACAGTGGAAAGATCATAAGCACCGCATTCGCGCATACGACCGTGAAGCCGCAGCCCGGCTATGGATCGACAACCAGTCGTAACGAATTGAAGGGCGCCGCCTCGATACAGTTCACCGAGTACTGGAAGGCATTCGGCTCCGTGAGCTATGACATCGAGAACAAATTCATGGCCGACAATACAATCGGCTTCGGCTATGCCGACGAATGTTTCGCCATCACGCTTTCCTATACCCAACAGCGCGATGCCGACGAGGCAATCGACTGGAGCGTCGGCGCAAAGATCAGCCTGCGTACCTTGGGCGACGTTAACTTCGGCTCTGCTTCGTTGGACGGATTCCTGAATAACAACTAGTTGATCGGGCGGTGTATCTCCACGTTCAGCAGGACAAGAGCCTTTATTTCGCCAAAATAACGTTGGGATTTACCGCGACGCCTAGTTTTGCGAAAATATCCACCTGAGGGGGAACGAGGAACCAAAGGAATGAGCAGCGGGTTTGCCAGATTGTCGTATCCAGTGATGATGAGAGCCGTGTTGGCACTGGCGCTGGTCATCGCGGCGGCAGCCACCTTCAACACTCCGGCCTTCGCAGCCGGCAAGATCTCCATCATCGTGAATGGGAAAGCGATCACGTCGGGCGATGTTCAAAGACGCGTCAAGCTGCTGCAGTTGCAGCGCGAACGTGGCGATTTGAAAAAGAAAGCGCGGGAGCAGCTGGTCGAGGAAGCGATCAAAATGTCGGAGGTATCGCGCCTTCGCGCCGGCGTCAGTGACGCTCAGGTCAATCAGTCATTCGGCCGCTTTGCCTCTGCCAACAAGCTGTCCAGCAAGCAGCTGTCGCAAATGCTCAGCCAGGCTGGCGTCGGTGCCAGTCACTTCAAGGAGTTTATCCGGGTGCAGATGTCATGGCCCCGCGTCGTCAGCGCGCGGTACAATTCGGGCGGACGCATGAGCACAGAGGACCTCGTGGCCAAAATGCTCGAGCGCGGCGGCGAAAAGCCGACGACGACCGAGTATATCCTGCAGCAGGTGATCTTCGTTGTCCCGGCCTCGAAACGCAAATCCATCCTGAACAGCCGCAAGCGCGAGGCCGAGTCGATGCGCGGACGGTTTGTGAGCTGCAACAGCACGCGCGAATTCGCGAAGGGGCTGAAGGACGTATCGGTCAGGGACCTCGGCCGTGTCATGCAACCGGCACTGCCGCCGGACTGGAAGGCGCTGGTCGAGAAAACAGCCTCCGGCAAAACAACGGCGACGAGGGTGACGGATCGCGGCGTGGAGTTCATCGCGGTCTGTTCCAGCAAGGAGGTCTCGGACGACCTCGCGGCGGAAATGGTCTTCAGGTCGGAGCAGTCTTCCGACTCGAGCAGCCAGAACAAGAACAGCGAAAAATATCTCAAGGAACTGCGCGAGAGGGCCCGGGTCATCTACAAGTGATCCAACGTTCCGATCAACCATGCCACAGACCCGGAATGCCGCTCCCCTGGTTTTGACGATGGGCGATCCCGCGGGGATCGGTCCTGATATCACACTTAACATGTGGGGCCGACGCAAGACGCTGGACCTTCCGTCATTGGTGGCTATCGCCTGCCCGGCCATGCTTGTGCAAAGGGCCGAAACGCTCGGCATTGACGTATCACTTGCGGAGATAGGCGATATATCGGAGGCGTGGTCATGCGGTGATGCCTTGCCGGTCCTTGCGCTCGACAATCCCGTTCTTGCCCGTCCCGGCACACCGGCCTCCGAGAATGCGCCGGCAATCATCGAATCCATCGAGCGGGCCGTGTCACTGACTGCTGCCGGGAAAGCCGGCGCCATCGTCACCAATCCGATCGCAAAATCCGTGCTGTATGCGGCTGGCTTTTCCTTTCCCGGCCACACCGAGTTTCTGGCCGAACTCGCACAACGGCACTTCAAGATGCAGTGCAGGCCCGTCATGATGCTGGCGGGCCCCAAGCTCAAAGCCGTGCCCGTAACCGTTCATATTCCGCTCCATTCGGTTCCCGGCACGCTCTCCACGGAACTCATTGTCGAAACGGCGATGATCACCGCATCTGATCTCAAGGCACGGTTCGGTATCGCCGAACCGGCGCTGGCAGTGGCCGGCCTCAATCCGCATGCAGGCGAGGACGGGGCGCTCGGCAGCGAGGATGGCGATATCGTCCGACCGGCGGTCTCAAAGCTGAAGGCAGCCGGCATCAACGCTTTCGGGCCGCTTCCGGCGGACACCATGTTCCACGACGCCGCGCGAAGCGGGTACGATGCAGCCATCTGCATGTATCACGACCAGGCGCTCATTCCTGCAAAGGTGCTCGGTTTCGACGATACGGTGAACACAACGCTTGGACTGCCTTTCATCCGGACATCGCCTGACCATGGAACGGCGTTCGATATCGCCGGCACCGGGACAGCCCGGCCGGACAGTCTGATCGCCGCCGTCAGGCTGGCGGACACGATGGTCATGGCGCGTACCCGGGAGAATTGCTGATGGCGGCGATCGACGGGCTTCCTCCCCTGCGCGATGTGATCGCCCGATACGGTCTGAACGCCAAAAAGACACTCGGTCAGAATTTCCTGCTCGACCTCAACCTGACGCAAAAGATCGCGCGGGCGGCCGGCAATCTCGACGGCGCAGTCATTCTCGAAGTCGGTCCCGGACCCGGAGGGCTGACCCGGGCCCTGCTTGCCTGCGGCGCACGGAAGGTCATCGCCGTGGAAAGGGACGCGCGGTGCATGCCCGCTTTGCAGGAGATCGCCGGGCACTACCCCCAACGCCTGCAAATCGTTGAAGGCGACGCGCTTGAGGTGGATTTTGCCGCCCTCGCGGCCGGCGATACGATAAAGATCGTCGCGAACCTGCCTTACAATATCGGCACGCCGCTTCTCGTGAGCTGGCTGCTCACCGAACCCTGGCCGCCTTATTTCGCATCGCTCACGCTGATGTTCCAGAAGGAGGTCGCACAGCGTATTGTCGCCCGGCCAGGCACCAGCGCCTATGGACGCCTCAGCGTTCTGGCCGGGTGGCGGATGGAGGCCGAACTCGTTTTCGACGTGCCGCGCCAGGCATTTACGCCGCCGCCGAAAGTCACATCCTCGGTCGTGCACCTGACCCCGCGGGAAACGCCCCTCGCCTGCGCCGCATCCAGTCTTGCCAAGGTCACGCAGGCAGCTTTTGGTCAGCGCCGAAAGATGCTCCGCCAAAGTCTCAAGGCCCTGGGCGGCGAAGGGCTGCTCGTCGGTGCCGGAATCGATCCGCAACGCCGCGCCGAAACACTCTCGGTGGAGGAATTCTGCAGATTGGCACAAGCGGTGTATTGAAAAGACATCGCTTCGATTACTGCAGCCTATGACCGGCTGCGAAAGATGGTTTGCTGGAGCGGCAGCATCGCCGCTCCGAGCGTTGCCGCATCACCGTCAATGGCACTGGGCAGCAATTGCGGATAGGGTTTCGGCGTTCCGAGGCGATCCGTATCCGGCGGCTCACAGGCTTCTATCAGCATCTTGCGGAGCGCTGCCGGCGCCTCTCCGCCGAAAAAGATCGCATTCGGATCGATGACGGCCGAAAGCGCCCGGATGGCAAGGTCAAGACTGGGTTTGACCTCGGCAATCCACTCGGCAACGCCTTCCCAGCTCGGATCGAACTCGGCGAGGAGCTGCGGGTAGGACGCGACAATTCCGCGATCCGACAGCCGGATCAGCAGTTGCTCCAATGCCGGCCTGTGAGGCAATTCCGACCACTTGAAGATCGAGCCAATCTCGCCCGCGTTGCCATGTCCGCCGAAGACCGGCGCCTCGTTCCACATCAGACCGCCACCGAAGCCATGGTTGAAGGAAAGATATCCGAAACAGCGATGTCCCGAGCCACCGCCGCAGAAGAGCTCCGCAATCGCCGCGCTTGTCGCGTTGTTCTCAACATATGCAGGCTCACCCAATGCGGCTTGGAACAATTCATCAATCGGAATACGCGCCCAGTTATCGAGTGGCCAGGGTGTCGTGAATTGATTGTGGTGGGTGACGCGCAGGCCCTGCATCGCAACACCGACACCGATGAAACGGCGCTTTGACAGGACACCATGCGACTGAAGTGCCGCAACCAGCTCGGCCATTTCAGCCATCACCGCATCACGATCGTTCGGAAGGGCTTTCAATTCCCCGCTACAAATCGGCGTTCCGGAAAGATCGACTGCGGTGTATTCGATCGCATTGGTGCTCACGGACACACCGAGCGAAGTCGTGGCTTCGGTGTCAAACGTGATCTGCGGGCTCGGTTTACCGCGCCCCTTGACGATGGCCTTTTCCGTTTTCAGCAGCTTGTATTGGAGCAGATTGTCGACCAGGCGGTGAACCGATTGCTGAGAGAGATCGGTGAAGTCGGTGATATCGGCACGCGAGATCGAACCGCGCCGGCGAACGACATTCATGACTTCGCGCTCACTGTCCGACAGCACAAGTCTTTCTGATTCGCCGGCCATGTCCATAATGCACATATCCCTGATTCCGCGATCAAGACTAGCGCCCTGCCCATAGTATTTCCAAGTCCCATAGCGCTTGAACCAACAAATTGTTAGCGCGTTACTGCACATCGCCACTTTGCCGGAAAACAACATTTGCATTGCACTTATTGCATGAAGAAAGCCGTCTAATGACCGGGCTGTAAACGACTGTCGGGCCGAGAGCGGTGAAACAATGCGAAGGCGGATTGAATGGCCGGCCTATCGCGCTTGTCACAAAGAACCGCTAACCTGTCCTTGATTCGACGGGCGTGTCCCGGATCGCTGTTGACCCACCGAAACGGATCCGGGCTTCGGGAACGTGGCCGGCCCCAGCAACCGTATGAAAAGAGGAAGACCGAATGCCACATGCCTCGCCGATCGTGGACGCTCCGTTGCTGGCACACAGGGGCGCCTCGCTTTACGCGCCCGAAAACACATTGCAGGCCGTTCAGCGCGCAGCCGAGATGGGTGCCAAGTGGATCGAGACGGACGTGCAGCTGACGGCTGACGATGAACTCGTGATCATTCATGACCTGGAACTGGACCGGACGACGAATGGGTCCGGTTTCGTCGCACACCATACATTGGACGAAATACGGGATCTCGACGCAGGAAGCTGGTTCGGACACGGCTTCGGGCACTGCAAGGTTCCGACCCTCGAGGAGTTCATCGGCTGCGTCGTCGACAATGGCCTCAACCTTCAGCTCGAGCTCAAGGAGCTTGCCGGCCGCGAGTATCATTTGTCGGACCGGGCCTGCGACGCGCTTGCGGAACTGTGGCCCTTCGGCGAACGGAAACTGTTCGTCTCGGGCTTTTCAGCACGCTGCATGCGGCGCATCGCCGAGAAAATGCCGGATGTTCCGCGCGCAATCGCCCTGATCTGCGTTCCGGACGATCCGGATGCCTATGCCGAGGAGCATGGGGTGCAGATCATTCACGTGCAGGACAAGTTCGTGGACGACGAAGCCCTGGAGATCGTTCGCGCTTCAGCAACGGAATTCGGAGTGGCCACCGTCAACGATCCGTTGCGGGCAAAATATCTCCTGCGCTCGGGCGTGGAATCCGTGCTCACGGACGATCCTCTTCTGCTTGAGCGGGGCCACTTGCAGGCCGTCGATCAGATCGCCTGATTGCGGAAGCCGTCAAGGCAACCGGATCCTGAGCAATCGAGCTATCGGAGCTTTTCGTCGAGCAGGCCGGAGACGAAGTCGAACAGTCCGGGCCTGCGGTCACGGCGAAGCCGTTCGGCCAGCACAATCGAGCGAACTGCAGAATAGGCGCGGTCCAGATCGTCGTTGATGACGACGTAATCATAGTCGCGCCAGTGCTGCATCTCTTCCCTGGAGTTTTCCAGCCGCTGTTCGATAACCTCGTCGCTGTCTTCGGCCCGGCGGTGCAGACGTGACTTCAGCTCGGCAAGCGACGGCGGCAATATGAATACCGAAACCACGTCGGCGGGCATTTTTTCCTGCAGTTGAAGCGCGCCCTGCCAATCGATGTCGAACAGCATGTCGTGACCCTCCGCCATGCTGCGCTCCACGGGCTCGCGCGGCGTTCCGTAGAAATTGCCGTGCACTTCAGCCCACTCGAGCAGCGCATCGGTATCACGCAACCGCTGAAAATCGACATCGGTGAGAAAGTGATAGTGGACGCCATCGATCTCGCTGCCCCGTCGCTTCCGGGTCGTAACGCTGACCGACAGGTTCAGATCGTTGTCATTTTCCAGAAGGTTACGGGCAATCGTCGATTTACCTGCGCCTGAAGGTGACGAGAGCACCAGCATGAGGCCCCTGCGTTTGACATTTGTTGACGGCATGTCGGCCAACGCAACTCCTATTCCAAATTCTGTATCTGCTCGCGGAACTGATCGATCAGCACCTTGAGCTCCAAGCCGACGGCAGTCACCGACGAGGCGTTGGACTTCGAACAGATCGTATTCGATTCCCGGTTAAATTCCTGCGCTAAAAAATCCAGTCTGCGGCCGACGGCGCCGCCCTCCTCGACAAGCGCGCGGCATGCGGCGACATGGGTGAACAGCCGGTCGATTTCTTCTCGGATATCGGCCTTGGCGGCAAGGATCGCGGCTTCCATGTGCAACCGGTCCTCATCAAGTTCGACACCCGTCTCAAGGAGCATCCTGACCTGCATGCCCAGCCTTTCGGCGATGCTGCCGGGTTCCGTCGACGGGTCTTCATCCGCCTTGCGCGCAAGCGTTTCAATCCCGTCGATCTGGCTTTTGATGAAGCTGCCGATTTTCTCGCCTTCCGCCTGGCGCATGGCGGCCAGCGCGGCTATGGCGCCATCAAGGCTCTCAAGTATGGCCGCGTGCTCCGCCGTAACGGTCCTGTCATCCGGCACGGGTTCGTTGAATTCCAGCACGCCGCGAATGTTGAGTATTCCGTCGATGCGCGGCGGTTCCGCATCGATTTCGTCGCCGAGCCGCTTGGCAAGCGCAAGCGCCGCATCGAGCACATCCTGATTGACGACGGCTTCGATCTGTTTCGTTTCGCGAACGGCGCTGAGCGTCACCTGAATGCTGCCGCGCCTGAATGCTGTCGAAAGCCTTTTCTTGATGTCCTGTTCCAGCCGCTCATAACCAGCCGGAACGCGAACGCGCGTATCCAGACCACGGCCGTTTACGCTCCGCAACTCCCATGTCCAGCGCAGCGCGCCAAGGTTACCGTCCTGATGGGCGTAGCCGGTCATCGATTGCAAGGTCATGCCAGCACCCTCCGGGCAGCCGCATGGCCGCCGCCGCGGCCGGTTCTACTCGGCCGCCTTTTCATCCTGCTTGGCGCGCTCGGCTTCGATCTGGCGCCAGCGGCGGACGTTGCGGTTGTGCTGTTCAAGCGTTTCGGCAAACACATGACCGCCTGTGCCATCCGCCACAAAGAACACATTATTCGTCTGGGAGGGATTAGCAACGGCTTCGAGCGCGGCCCGGCCGGGATTGGCGATCGGTGTCGGCGGCAGTCCGTCTATGACATAGGTGTTGTAGGGCGTCGGTTTTCTGATGTCGGATTGATAGATCGGCCGGTCGGAAGGTTTGCCCTTGCCGCCGAACAGACCGTAGATGATCGTCGGGTCGCTCTGCAGGCGCATTCCGCGTTCGATACGGTTCAAAAAGACCGAAGCGACCAGCGACCGCTCATCGGCCCTGCCCGTTTCCTTTTCAACAATGGAAGCCAGGGTGACGAATTCTTCCTTTGTCTTGATCGGCAGGCCGTCGCGGCGGTCCTCCCAGATCTCGTCGATCAGCGCAGTCTGCGCCGCGCGCATCTGATCTATGATATCCGCACGCGTCGTACCACGGGTAAATTTATAGGTTTCCGGACGCAGAGAACCTTCCGGCGGCAGTTCCTCGGGCAGATCGCCGGTCAGTTCCCCATTGGCCGACAAGCGAGAGAATATCTGCTCAACGGTCAGTCCCTCGGCAATGGTCACGGAGTGCAGGATCGACTTTCCGGACCGCAGCAGATCCATAACATCGCGCATCGACGCGCCGGCCTTGACCTCGTACTCGCCCGCTTTCAGCGAGTCGTCGGCCATATAGGCGGTGACCCCGAACTTGAAGATCGTGGCGCTTGAAATGACCTCGCGGCGCTGGAGCATGTTGGCGATCCAGTTCAGGCCTGCGCCTTCAGGCACCAGAACGTAGGTGTTGCGTTCCAGCGGCCCTTGTCCGTCGAACTGGATCTTGCCGAAATAAACGGCGCCGCCCGCCGCCAACATCAGAAAAACGACCAGGGACAGCATGAAATTAAGGAAGACCACGAACTGGCTGCGTGCCCGTTCCGACCGCTTGGGCGGCTGTGGCGCCTCTTCCGGCTTGAGCGCCTGTCTGGCGGATTGAGGAACTATCGGCCCGTTGGACCTGGAGCGTCCGAAGCCGCCCTGATCGTCAGACATATTGCCGTCACTCACAATCTATCCCCAATACCGGTAATCACCCATGTCAGACATGCCACTATGAACACGAATATGGCAACAGATGGCAGCCCGGTTCATATCCGAAATATTTTATCCGTCAAATCGCCGCAGTACCAGCGAGGCGTTCGTGCCGCCAAATCCGAATGAATTGGACAGCGCGACGTTGATCTCGCGCTCGCGGGCGACCTTCGGGACGAGGTCAATGGGAGTTTCGACCGACGGATTGTCCAGGTTCAGTGTCGGCGGTGCGACATTGTCCCGGATCGCCAGGAGCGAGAAGATCGCCTCGACAGCACCCGCCGCCCCGAGCAGGTGGCCAATGGCGGATTTCGTCGAAGACATGGACAGCCCCGGGGCGGCATCGCCGACGAGCCTCTCGACCGCCGCAAGTTCAATCGTATCGGCCATGGTCGATGTGCCGTGGGCGTTGATGTAGTCGATATCGTGTGCCGTCACGCCGGCGCGTTTCATGGCAGAGCGCATGCAGCGATAGGCGCCGTCCCCGTCCTCCGACGGTGCCGTAATATGGTAGGCATCGCCCGACAGGCCGTAGCCGATGACCTCGCCGTAGATCTTCGCACCGCGGGCCTTTGCGTGCTCCAGTTCCTCAAGAACAACGACACCGGCGCCCTCGCCCATGACGAAGCCGTCACGGGCCTCGTCATAGGGACGCGAGGCGCTCTTGGGATCGTCATTGTAACTCGTCGAAAGCGCCTTGCAGGCTGCAAAGCCGGCCATTGCGATACGGCAGATCGGCGATTCGGTACCGCCGGCGACCATGACTTCGGCATCACCGAGCATAATCAGGCGGCTGGCATCGCCGATGGCGTGTGCGCCTGTCGAGCAGGCTGTTACAACCGAGTGGTTCGGGCCGCGAAGATTGTGACGGATCGAGACCTGGCCGGCGGCGAGATTGATCAGCCGCCCGGGAATGAAGAACGGGGAAACCCTTCGCGGACCGCGCTCGCGCAGCGTATCGCCGGCGTCAATGATGCCTTGCAGTCCACCGATGCCGGAGCCGATCAAAACGCCGGTGGCGATCTGGTCCTCGTCGCTCTCCGGCTTCCAGCCCGAATCCTCAAGCGCCTGGTCTGCCGCGGCCATGGCATAGGTTATGAAGGGATCGACCTTACGCTGTTCCTTCGGTTCCATATAGTCGTCGGCATTGAACGTTCCGTCACTGCCGTCACCGACCGGAATGCGACAGGCAATCTTCGCTGCCAGATCCTCGGTCTCGAACTCGCGTATCCTGTCGGCCGCGTTGGCGCTGGCCAGCAGCCTTTTCCACGTCACCTCGGTACTGTTGCCGAGGGGGGAAACCATGCCGGTTCCCGTGATTACTACACGCCTCATGGTGTTCCCATCCTAATGCCTGCACTCGGCGTTATCTGCACTGCGAAACCTGGATGTATCCGAACATCGGCGAAACAGTGCCGCAACAATTATACAGCCCGGAAATTTCCCGGGCTGGCACGTATCGTTTTATGATCGAAAGTCCACAAGCCAAAACGGCAATGCGGGACTCATGCCGCCCCGCAGATTGAACTTAGTTTTGCGACTTTTCAATATATTTGACCGCATCGCCAACGGTCAGGATCGTGTCTGCGGCGTCGTCCGGGATCTCGACACCGAATTCTTCCTCGAACGCCATGACAAGTTCAACAGTGTCGAGAGAATCGGCACCCAGATCATCGATGAAGCTGGCGCCTTCCGTTACTTTCTCGGCGTCGACGCCAAGATGCTCGACAACAATATTCTTAACGCGTTCTGCGATATCGCTCATGTCGTTATCCTCGACCCTTATCCTTTTGCAATGCCTTGGATAGCGGCATGCAGTCACTCAATCAAGTTCAAGCGCCTTATAATCAGGCGCACATGCCCCGTCAAAAAACGGGCCTGTGGATTTCCCGGTTTGACCGGGCATGCCGCAACGCCAGCTGGCCGTTGTCAGCATTGGCTGCGGGCCTTATCACGGTTTATGTCAACCGCAAAGCCCGAATTTTCCGGTAAAGTGTCTTCGTCGGCCAAAGTTGCCGATAAACACCAAATTCCCCGGCTTACCGTGACAGCAGGCCCGGTTCAGATCATTGCCATGCCACCGTTGACGTGGATGGTCTGGCCCGTCACATAGGCCGCCTCATCGGACGCAAGATAGGACACCGCCGACGCGACTTCAGCGCCGGTTCCCATGCGGCGCATGGGAATGGCGTTCATGATGGCGTCCTTCTGCTTGTCGTTGAGCTTGTCGGTCATCGCCGATTCGATAAAGCCGGGCGCCACGCAATTGACCGTGACATTTCGCGTCGCGATCTCCTGGGCCAAAGATTTCGAGAAACCGATCATGCCCGCCTTTGCCGCGCAGTAGTTCGCCTGGCCGGGATTGCCGGTGACACCCACGACGGATGTGATGTTGATGATGCGGCCATGCCGCCGGCGCATCATCGGATGCGTCAGCTGGCGCGTCAGCTGGAAGACCGCCGTCAGATTGATGTCGATGACCGATTGCCAGTCCTCGTCCGACATCCGCACAAACAGCCCGTCCTTCGTGATGCCGGCATTGTTGACCAGGATCTCGACGCCCTCAAGCTCGGTCTCAGCCTTCTCGGCGAGCGCCTTGACGTCATCGGCATCGGCAAGATTGGCCGGGAATATGTGCGTATTGCCGCCGAGTTCGCCGGCAAGGCTTTCGAGCTTCTCAACGCGGGTTCCGTGAAGACCGACAATGGCGCCGTTTGCGTGCAGAACCCGTGCGATCGCCTCGCCTATGCCTCCGGATGCGCCGGTTATCAGTGCCTTGCGGCCAGTCAGTTCAAACATCTCAGTTCCTATGATTGAAATTGTATGAAGCTTGCAATCAACCCTGCAGGTAGGTCTCAATATCCTGTGGCGTATTGATGGCCTTGGCCGCAATCGACCGGTCGATACGGCGGGCCAGTCCCGTCAGGACCTTCCCGGCGCCGAGTTCACAGACCTCCGTTACGCCATTGGCGGCAAACCAGGATATGGTCTCGCGCCAACGGACGCGGCCGGTCACCTGCTTGACCAGCAACGCCTTGATCTCGGACGGATCGGTGACGGGGCCGGCAAGTACATTGGCAACCAGCGGCGCCACCGGCGTTTTGAAATCCACGGTCTCGAGCGCCTGACGCATGATATCGGCAGCCGGTTGCATGAGCTCAGAGTGAAACGGCGCTGAGACCGGCAGTAACAGCGCCCTGCGCGAGCCTTTCTCCCCGGCCAGGCCGGCAGCCCTTTCGACGTTGGCGCGCGAGCCGGAGATGACCAACTGGCCACCGCCATTGTCGTTGGCAATCTGGCACACGCCGTCCTGTGCGCATTCCGTGCATACGGCTTCCACATCGGCCTCATCAAGACCGATGATTGCTGCCATGGCCCCCTCGCCGACCGGAACGGCCTCCTGCATGGCGTTGCCGCGGACACGCAGCAGCCGCGCAGTATCCGCGACGGAAAGCGCGCCGGCTGCCGCCAGCGCCGAATATTCACCAAGTGAGTGTCCGGCCACGAACGCAACCTTTTCCGGAAGCGCCAGCCCGCCGGCCTCGAGCGCCCGCAATGCGGCAAGCGATACCGCCATCAGGGCCGGCTGCGCATTGGCGGTCAGGGTCAGTTCCTCCTCCGGCCCGTCCCACATCAGCGCGGACAGCTTTTCTCCGAGCGCATCGTCGACCTCGTCGAATACGGCACGGGCTTCGGGGAAGGCCTCGGCAAGGTCCCTGCCCATTCCGACGCTTTGGCTGCCCTGCCCCGGAAATGTGAAAGCAATGCTCATGCGAAAATCCCCATCTGCTTTGCCGCCTCTCACCACCGAACAGGCTGCAAGTCAAGTTTGCGACGCGCTTTACCGGACGCCGACGCTGTTTGCAAATGCGGGAAAGTGAAATCGGTGCGGCAGCGCGCAGCTTGTGAAACATATCAGGGCAAAGAAAAACGGGCGCAGATACTGCGCCCGTTCCGATCTGTCGGAGGGGTTTGTTGCCGGCAATCGCCTGGCGGGCCCGTCCTAAATGTCCCCCAGCAGGATGTCGCGTGCGGCCTTGTTGGCCTCCTTCATGCGCATCGCGGCGGCGATCTGACTGTCGTAACGGGCAATCAGTTCCTCGCCCTGCTGCTTGTGCTCGGCGCCGAGCTGCTTCAGCTCTTCGCGCGCCGCTTCGAGACCCTGCTCGTGGAACACGATGTCGTTGCGCACTTTGCTTTCGCGCTCGGTGAAGCTTTCTTCGAGAACCTGCTGCGCGGCTTCCCTCTCGGCTTCCATGCGCTCGATATCGGCGACAGCGTCGCGAATGGCCGCATCGTAAAGATTGACGGCGTGGTCGGACTTGCTGGTCGGCATGGTGCGATTTGTTGTCATCATGCGTTCGACGACGTCATTCAGGCTGCTGACAACCGCCTTTTCAGCGGTGTCGACCGGACGCCCTATATTCTCTGCGCGATCAACGGAGCGTGCCGCCCGGATCACGTTGCTGGTTGTAGACGTTGCGTTCATTCGTTGCTCTCCTCGGTGAATACTGGTCACCACCACATCACCAGTTTTTATTCTCACAGCACCTAGTTATCGGGAATTTATGAATCCGATCACATTCGGGCTTTCGGTTCTCGCCCTGGAAAATAGCTAATGAATATTTAACGCGCGATCAAATCGTTCGTTAAGTTAACGTTAATTTTTAGGTATACAGGCCAATGAAATAAATTTGAATAAAATTTTAAATTACAATGCTCTTTATATTTATTAATACTTGATCAGAAATCACACAAGCGGCGCCGACCTGACAATCAACAAATTTCATGGAGCCTTGGCAGGCAAGGCACGCTCATGCCTTCGCGCAAGTTGTACTTCGGTTCCGTACAACTGTTCAATTTTTGCGAAATATTTACTCAATACCCCATAATAGGAACGGCAAAGCAAATACGTTCGCCATGCGGCGGCGGCACCGGAATTACTTCGCCAATGACAGATATCGCCAAAAAAATAGTCATGATGATGGGTGAGCAGGGCGTTGCGGGCCTGCCGCGCAACTACGAACTCTTTTATGAATCTGTCACCGGCACCAACCAGGAACTGAGCAAGGAACTGGCCAGACTCGGCAATCGGATATCGCAGGAGGACCTGGACAAGCTGGGACGGCGCTACCTGGCCCATCATCACGGCCACGGCGTATTCGAGGAAGCGCAGACGCGTATTGCGAGGCAAATCAAGGAAGTTCTTGCCCTGTTGCGGGAAGAGCAGACGTCATTGCAAAACTACGGCAAGGTGCTTGGCGACACGACGGTCCGGATGGGCGAACCGCAGGGCAGAGACACCGTCCTTCTCACACAGATCGTCAATCTGCTGTCCGAGGCGACCCATTCGACATTGGATCACGGAAAGAAAGTCGCCGTCTCGATGAATGAGAAATCGGCGGAAATCAAGAAAATCAACAACGAACTCGAGCGCTACAAAAAACTTGCCAATACCGATCCGCTGACGAAACTTGCCAACCGGCGCGCCTTCGACTCCCATATCGCGGAAGTCCATGGCGACAAGAAAGGCGCCATGTATTCGAGCCTCATCTTTGCCGATATCGATCACTTCAAGCGCATCAACGACGCCTATGGCCACATTATCGGCGACAAGATCCTCTCCTATGTCGCCGGCATATTGAGCAAGACCTGCGGCGAAGAGGCCTTCGTCGCGCGTATCGGTGGCGAGGAATTTGCCATCGCGCACACGGATACCACGGAAAAAATGGCCTGCCAGGTTGCCGAGGAATTGCGCGCAGCGGTCGAAGACAAGAAATTCGTCAACAACAAATCCGGCGTCGATTACGGGCCTGTGACCTTGTCGCTCGGCGTGTGCATGGGCTCAGAAGCCGATGACGCGACCGATCTGTTCCGCAAGACGGACCAGGCGCTTTACGCCTCGAAGAACAGCGGCCGAAACCGTGTCACCCGCTTCTCCGAGATTCCGCCCGGCAACGGCAAGGCATTCAAGGACTGGCTTCTTTACCGCCGGCAGTAGACGCCCGCCTGTAGCGTCCCGCCCGTGATCGGCGCGAATTCTCTTGCATCGGCATGAAAATGGCGTATAAGCGCGCTGTTCGAAACGCCCGGTCATCTGGCTGGGGGCTGAACGGAGGGCCGCCATCCGGCGACAGGAAATAGAGATTTCCGGCCTCCCGTGTCTCCGCTCTCGACCGTCTCGTATCCAACGCCTTTCTTGAACGCCGCCGTGCGGCGAAAAGAGGGTTGTTGAGGCTTAGCCGCCGGAAGCCGTGGTGTCAGAACGATGTGTGACCAAGAAAGGCAAGCTTACCATGGCTCTATATGAACATGTTTTCCTTGCCCGGCAGGACGTATCCAGCCAGCAGGTCGAGGCCCTTGTCGAGCAGTTCAAGGGTATCCTCGAATCCAATGGCGGATCGGTCGGGCGTGTTGAAAACTGGGGACTGAAGTCCCTTTCCTACCGCATGAACAAGAACCGCAAGGCGCACTACACGCTGATGGACATCGATGCACCGGCCAATGCCGTGCAGGAGATGGAACGCCAGATGCGCATCAATGAGGACGTTCTGCGTTACATGACGATCCGCGTCGACGAGCACGAGGAAGGCCCGTCGGTCATGATGCAAAAGCGCGACCGCGATGACCGTCCGCGCCGCGGCGACCGCGATGACCGTCCGCGCCGTCCGCGCGAAGACCGCAAATAGGGAGCCCAGTCATGGTTGACATTAATCAGATTCCGACCCGGCGCCCGTTCCACCGCCGCCGCAAGACCTGTCCGTTTTCGGGCGCCAACGCGCCGAAGATCGATTACAAGGACGTGCGTCTCCTGCAGCGCTACATTTCCGAGCGCGGGAAGATCGTTCCGTCACGCATCACGGCCGTGAGCCAGAAGAAGCAGCGTGAGCTTGCGCGCGCCATCAAGCGCGCCCGCTTCCTCGGACTGCTTCCCTACCTCGTCAAGTAGGCACAGGTCCGCGAAGATCGCGGTCGGGAAAACCCGGCCGCTTCCCGCCGTGATGGGCACGGTGCGGCTCAATGAAAATCCCGAGTTGGGGTGAGCAGGCGGATTGTCCGCGACACCCCTAACTGCTTCGGCAAGCAGGACAGCGAAACCTATGAACAGCAGGACGCAATCATTGTTGGTGGGACTGGTCGGCGGCGTCGCCTCGGCCCTTCTTATCATGGGTCCGGGCAACCTTTCGCCCCTGTCCGTGCTGCTGTCTGCCTGTGCGGTACTGCCCATTCTGATTGCCGGTCTCGGCTGGTCGAACTTCGCTGGCGCCGTGTCTGTGATAACGGGCACCGTTATCATCGCAGCGGTCATATCGCCGCTCGGCGCGCTGATGGTCGCCGTCACAACACTGTTGCCCGCCGCGTGGATCGCACATCTGAGCAACCTTGCCCGTCCGGCGGAGGAGATCGGCGGGCCGCAAGGCAAGCTCGCATGGTACCCGCTGTCGGACATCATGCTGCACATTTGCGGCCTGGTGTCGCTCTCCCTGATCATTCTGGGCTACGCTGTCGGCTATGGCGAGGAACTCGTCCGGCCAGTCCTCGACGACGTCTTTACCATCCTCGCCGAACAGAACCCGCAGAGCCAGTTGGACGCGGAAGTCACCGCCGAGATGGTCACATTCATGACCCGTGTCCTGCCGGCGCTGCAATCGGCGATGTGGGTAATCATCCTTTTCACGACCTGGTATCTGGCCTGCGGCATCGTTCGCGTGTCCGGGCGCGGCAAACGTCCGGCCGATTTCATTCCGGCTGCGCTGCGCATGTCGCGGCTCGCCCTGCTGATCTTCGGCGCCGGACTTGCTCTGAGCTTCATCGGCGGCACGGCGGGTCTGATCGGGTCGGCCATTTCCGGCGCTTTCGCGGGCGGTTTCATGCTGGCCGGCCTTGCGATGCTTCATCACCGCACCGTGGGGCGGGCATGGCGGTTCGTGGCACTGTGGTTCTCCTATATGGCGATCTTCATCCTGTTTCCGCTGCCGTTGATCGTTTTCCTGTTCGCAGGCCTTTTCGATACGGCGCGAACGGCGCCGCTGTCGACCTCCGGCAACCCACCGGACGACCCCGGCGATTCATCGAACTCCAACAATCAAACGAACTGAAATTCACGAAAGGAAACCACAATGGATGTCATTCTTCTTGAACGCGTCGCCAAGCTTGGACAGATGGGCGATGTCGTCAAAGTCCGTGACGGCTTTGCGCGCAACTATCTTCTGCCGAAGGGAAAGGCGCTGCGTGCGAACGACGCCAACAAGGCGCGCTTCGAAAACGAGCGCTCGCAGCTTGAGGCCCGCAACCTCGAACGCCGCGGCGAAGCCCAGCAGGTGGCAGACAAGCTGGAGGGCAAGTCCTTCATCGTCGTGCGCGCTGCCGGGGAAACCGGCCAGCTCTACGGTTCGGTCGCTGCCCGCGACGTGGTCACCATCCTGGAAGAAGAGGGTTTTTCCGTCGGCCGCAGCCAGATCGAGCTGCGCACGCCGATCAAGGCGATCGGCATGCATGAAGTCATCATTTCCCTTCATGCCGAAGTCGAAGTGGCCATTCAGCTCAATGTCGCCCGCTCGGTCGATGAAGCCGAACGCCAGGCCAAGGGCGAGGATCTGACCTCGGCCGACGCGATATACGGCACCGAAGAAGCGGAAGAAGAGGTGAACGCGGAGGATCTCTTCGACGAGGGTGTCGAGTTCGAGACCGAGGAACTGGCAAACGAGGAAGCCGCGGAAGCCGAAGTTGAAGCGGAAGCGGAAGCGGAAGCGGAAGCTTCGGAAGAGGCCGAAGGCGATACGGCCGCCGAGGATGAAACCAAGGCCTGATCGAGAACCGATCCTGAGTAAAAGCCCGGCTGATGCGCCGGGCTTTTTCGTTTGCGAAGGTCGCTCAAGGCAGTCCGCCGAACCGACCGCCATGCCAAAGCCCCTTAAATCCGGGGGTTATAATTCTTGTTTTCCTCAGCAAAAACAACATACTGGACTATTTTGCAAAGGCTGCTACACTTTTCTGTCAGCGATGCAGCCTTCGCCTGTCCTTTGGTCGTTGAGGATTTTGATCGTGAACCGTTTTTTGAGCCACCTCGTGCGCCGGCTCATCAAGACCGGCGATCTGACAATCAAATTTGCCGACGGCAGTGACCTGCGCCTCGGCGATGGAACCGGCGAACCGGTCACTTTGCGGTTCAACAGCGCGCGGGCCGAACGGGCGGTCGCTCTCGATCCTAATCTCAAGCTCGGCGAATGCTATATGGACGGCGAGATCGACCTGCCCGATGGCGACATCTACCGTCTGCTGGAGATCCTCTTCAAGAACATTCAGCTGAACAGCACCGCACCGACAAAATGGGTGAAGCTGATCGAGCAGTTGCGGCGCATTCCCGCCCACCTGCTGGAGTGGAACACGCTCGGCCGGTCGCGCTCGAACGTGAAGCATCACTACGATCTGTCCGGCGAACTCTACGACCTGTTCCTGGATCCGGACCGCCAGTATTCCTGCGCCTATTTCGAGGATCCGTCGATGGATCTCGAGCAGGCGCAGATGGCAAAGAAGCGTCACATCGCTTCCAAGCTGATCATGGACCGCGAAGGCCTCAAGGTTCTCGACATCGGCTCGGGATGGGGCGGCATGGGCCTGCATCTGGCGCGTCAGTTCAATGCCAGGGTCACCGGCGTGACGCTGTCGGACGAACAGCACGCGGTTTCCAAGCAACGGGCGCGGGAAGACGGCTTTGCCGGCCAGGTCGAGTTCAAACTGCTCGATTACCGCAAGCTCGACCAGACCTTCAACCGCATCGTTTCGGTGGGCATGTTCGAGCATGTCGGACGCAGGCATTTCGGCACCTATTTCGATAAATGCGCCGAGATGCTGGCCGATGACGGGGTCATGCTGCTTCACACGATCGGCCAGTCGGAACCGCCGACGCCGACCAATCCGTTCATCAAGAAGCACATATTCCCGGGCGGCTACATTCCATCACTGTCCGAGATCGTCTTGGCGGTCGAGCGTTCCGGTCTCGTCATCACCGACGTGGAAGTGCTGCGGCTGCATTATGCGGAAACGCTCAAGGCCTGGCGGGCCCGTTTCCTGGAGAACTGGGACAAGGCCGCAGAGCTTTACGACGAACGGTTCTGCCGCATGTGGGACTTTTACCTCGCCTCCTGCGAGGCCGCGTTCCGCTGGCAGGATCTCGTCGTCTTCCAGCTCCAGCTCGCCCATCGGCCGGATGCCGTGCCGCTGACCCGCGACTATATCGGCCGAAGCGACCGTGCGCCGCACCGGGTAAAAAAGGCAAACGAATCGGCACGCAAGAAACGCGAGGCCAAAGCGAAGTAGTTTTCGCGGCCCGCAATTTGATTCCCGTTCGGAAGTCAAACAGAATCAGTTAAGATTCATTTTTCCACATTGTGTGTTGTGGACATTGAGCATGGCCGCGCGAATTACACACCGCGCTATGCAGCAGGCGTTATATCTGCCCGGCACGAAGAAGACCGTCACGTAACGAAGAAGAAGAACGAAATGAGCGATCCGGCGAGACCGATAGACGATGCAATCGGCAAGGAAGGCAGTGGACTTTATCGGGAAGCACCCGGAAACATAGAAGCCGAACAGGCCCTGCTCGGCGCTATCCTCGTCAACAACGACGCCTATTATCGCGTTTCGGACTTCCTGAAGCCCGGCCATCTGCACGAGCCGCTTCACCGCAAGATTTTCGAAGTGGCCGGCGACATCATCCGCATGGGCAAGACCGCCAATCCGGTGACCATCAAGACCTTCCTGCCGGCCGACGAGAAGGTCGGCGACATGACCGTGGCGCAATATCTCGCCCGTCTCGCCGCCGAGGCCGTCACCATTATCAACGCGGAAGACTATGGCCGCGCCATCTACGATCTTGCGCTGCGCCGCTCGCTGATCACCATCGGCGAGGACATGGTCAACATCGCCTATGACGCGCCGCTCGACATGCCGCCGCAGAACCAGATCGAGGACGCGGAGCGGCGGCTCTTCGAACTGGCGGAAACCGGGCGCTACGATGGCGGCTTCCAGGCATTCAACGACGCGGTGGCACTCGCCATCGATATGGCGGGGGCCGCCTATCAGCGCGACGGCGGGCTTTCCGGCATTTCGACCGGCATTACGTCGCTGGATGCGCGCATGGGCGGGCTGCAGCCCTCGGACCTTATCATCCTTGCCGGCCGGCCCGGCATGGGCAAGACGTCGCTGGCGACGAACATCGCCTACAACATCGCCAAGGCCTATCAGTCGGAAGTTCAGGCGGATGGCACCGCCAAGGCCGTCAATGGCGGCGTGGTCGGCTTCTACTCGCTCGAAATGTCGTCCGAGCAGCTGGCGACACGTATCATCTCGGAGCAGACCGAGATCTCCTCTTCCAAGATCCGCCGGGGCGAAATCACAGAAGCGGATTTCGAACTGCTCGTCGGCTGTTCCCAGGAAATGCAGAAGATTCCGTTCTATATCGACCAGACCGGCGGCATTTCGATCGCTCAGCTTGCGGCAAGGGCGCGGCGGCTCAAACGCCAGCGCGGGCTCGACCTTCTGGTCGTCGACTATGTCCAGCTGATGACCGGTTCAAAGAAGGCCGGCGACAACCGGGTCCAGGAAATCACCGAGATCACCACCGGACTGAAGGCGCTGGGCAAGGAACTCAACGTGCCAATCATCGCCTTGTCCCAGCTTTCGCGTCAGGTGGAGAACCGCGACGACAAGCGGCCGCAGCTCTCCGACCTCCGTGAATCCGGCTCCATCGAGCAGGATGCCGACGTCGTGCTGTTCGTCTACCGCGAAGAATATTACGTCAAGAACACCGAGCCGCGCCGCTCTCCGGAAGAGGTCGCCAACGACATCAAGACCGAGGAATATATGCGCTGGGAGGAGAAGATGACCAAGGTGCGCGGCATGGCGGACGTTATCATCGCCAAGCAGCGTCACGGCCCGACCGGAACCGTCACGCTCGGCTTCCAGGCGGAGTACACGCGCTTCTCCGACCTTGCGGATAACTCCTACCTGCAATACAGCCATGAGTGATTGCGTCAACGGAACAGACCGGCTCATTGAACGAACCGCACGACATCGCTGAATCGGATATCGACGAGGGCTTCGGCGCGCGCCTGACGATCGATCTGCAGGCGCTTGCCGATAATTGGCGAAAGATGCGCGAGCACTCGTCCCCTGCCCGCTGTTCGGCCGTCATCAAGGCCAACGGATACGGCCTTGGGGCCGAGCCGGTCGCAACGTCGCTCTATGACGCTGGCTGCCGCGATTTCTTCGTCGCCACGGCGCGCGAGGGTGCCGTCGTGCGCCAGCACGCGCCCGATGCCCGTATCTTCGTCATGAACTGCATCCTGCCTGGCATCGAAGAAACCTGCCGGGTTGCCGAACTGGTGCCGGTCCTTGCGTCGATGGAGCATGTGGCGCTGTGGACCCAGGCCTGCATCGACAATGGCGAGCACCCCTGCGCGTTGCAGGTGGACACCGGCATGAACCGGCTGGGCCTTTCAATCGACGAGGCGGCGGCGCTGGCCGACGACGTGACGCGTCCGCCCGGCTTCTCGCCGGTGCTTGTCATGAGCCATCTTGCCTGCGCGGACGAGCCGGAGCACCCGCTCAACGACCAGCAGCTCGCCGCGTTCCGAGATATCGCCGAAGCCTTCGGCGGCGTCGAGGCGAGCCTGGCCAACTCGGCGGGGATCATGCTCGGCGATGCGTACCGGTTTGACCTGACGCGTCCCGGCATCGCGCTGTTCGGCGGCGCCGTCGGCGACCACGTCCGCCCCCTGACCGACCCGGTGGTCTCGGCGGAGGCGCGGATCATCACCGTACGGGAAGCAAAGCGCGGCGAGACGGTCAGCTATGGCGGCACGATGACGCTGAGGCGCGACAGCCGCATCGCCATCTGCTCGATCGGTTACGCCGACGGCTATATGCGCGCCCTGTCAGGCACCGGCGTGACGCTGCGCGGCCACCACCCCGAAGGCGGCCACGGCTTTGCCTGCGGGCACAAACTGCCCGTTCTCGGACGGGTAACGATGGATATGACGGCATTCGATATTACCGACCTTCCGGCGGGCTCGCTGAAGGCCGGCGATTTCATCGAGCTGTTCGGGAAAAACGTTCCGCTGGACGATGTCGCTGCAACGGCCGGCACCATCGGCTACGAGCTTTTGACGCTGTTGGGTTCGCGCTATCGCAGGCACTACCTGCCGGCCGGGAAGAGCGGATAACGGGAGACAGCATGGCACGCGCCAAGGCCCAATTCGTCTGTCAGAACTGCGGCACCGTTCACTCGCGCTGGGCGGGCAAATGCGACGGATGCGGGGCGTGGAACACGCTGGTCGAGGAAAACGAGGCCGGCGGCATTGCCAGCGGCCCGGGCAAACCGCGCAGCAAGGGCAAGCCCGTTGCGCTCACTTCGCTCTCCGGCGATATCGAGGACGCACCGCGCATCAGGACCGGCATTTCCGAACTCGACCGGGTGACCGGCGGCGGTTTCGTGCGCGGATCGGCGCTGCTTGTCGGCGGCGATCCGGGCATCGGCAAGTCGACATTGCTGATGCAGGCGGCGGCGGCCCTTGCCCGCCAGGGCAATACCATCATCTATGTATCCGGCGAAGAGGCGGTGGCGCAGATCCGGCTGCGGGCGCAGCGCCTCGGCGCCGCCGATACCGACGTCAAGCTCGCCGCCGAGACCAATGTCGAGGATATCCTGGCGACCCTTGCGCAGGAAAAGCGGCCGGACCTCGTCATTATCGACTCCATCCAGACGCTATGGAGCGATGTCGCCGAATCGGCACCGGGCACAGTCACGCAGGTGCGCACCGGCGCGCAGGCGATGATCCGGTTCGCCAAGAAAACGGGCGCCGCCGTGGTGCTGGTCGGGCATGTCACAAAGGAAGGCCAGATCGCAGGACCGCGCGTCGTCGAGCACATGGTCGACGCGGTGCTCTATTTCGAGGGCGATCGTGGCCACCACTACCGCATCCTGCGCACGGTCAAGAACCGCTTCGGCCCGACCGATGAAATCGGCGTGTTCGAGATGTCCGATGGCGGGCTCGGCGAGGTCGCCAATCCTTCGGAGCTGTTTCTCGGCGAACGCAACGACAAGGCGCCCGGCGCGTCGGTGTTTGCCGGCATGGAGGGCACGCGCCCCGTCCTCGTCGAGGTCCAGGCACTGGTGGCGCCCTCGCCGCTCGGCACACCCCGGCGCGCGGTCGTCGGCTGGGATTCGGCGCGCCTTTCGATGATCCTGGCCGTGCTCGAAGCCCATTGCGGCGTGCGCCTCGGCCAACACGACGTCTATCTCAATGTTGCAGGCGGTTACAGGATTTCAGAGCCGGCCGCGGACCTTGCCGTCGCTTCTGCACTGGTTTCATCACTTGCCGGTCTTGCTCTTCCTGCGGATTGCGTCTATTTCGGCGAGATCAGCCTGTCTGGCGCCGTGCGGCCCGTCGCGCACACCGCGCAGCGCCTTAAAGAAGCTGAGAAATTGGGTTTCGGACAAGCCGTGTTGCCGAAAGGATCATCGGACATGCCGAAGAACGCCAGTGGGACTTGGAATACGGTCGATGCTCTGGCCGATCTTGTTGTGAAGATTGCCGGCTCCAAAGCCCGGCTAACGCAAGGCGAAGACGAATAGAAATATGGTAGGCCGGCCCGTTCTATCCGGCATCCCCGAGGTTCAGTCACAATGCCAATCACCATACTTGATGGAATACTCATCGGCGTCACCCTGTTTTCAGCGGTTCTTGCGATGGTCCGCGGCTTTTCGCGCGAGGTGCTTTCGGTTGCATCCTGGATCGCGGCGGCGGCAGCCGCCTATTACTTCTATCCGCTGCTCGTGCCCTATATTCTCGAATATACCGAGCGCGAAACCATTGCGATGGTGGTCTCCGCCGGCATCATCTTCCTCGTGGCGCTGATCGTCGTGTCGGTTCTGACCATGCGGATCGCGGATTTCGTCATCGACAGCCGCATCGGCGCGCTCGACCGCACACTCGGCTTCGTATTCGGCGCCGCGCGCGGTATACTGCTTGTCGCCGTGGCCATGCTGTTTTTCAACTGGCTCGTCGCCGGACCGCAGCAGCCGACCTGGGTGGCGGATGCGAAATCGAAGCCACTGCTCGATTCCATCGGCGAGCAGCTCGTCAACATCCTGCCGGAGGACGCGGACGCGACCATCCTGGACCGGCTTAAAGGCTTGGGCGGCGAAAACGCAGGCAGCGATCAGGAGGCCCGTCTCCGTGACAGAGTTCACCAGCACCGATCTTGACGGTGAAGCCGACGCCTTTCGCGACGAATGCGGCGTCTTCGGGATTTTCGGCAAGGCCGACGCTTCGGCAGTCGTCACGCTCGGCCTGCATGCGCTCCAGCATCGCGGACAGGAAGCCGCCGGCATCGTCTCTTATGACGGCAGCCAGTTCTCGGTCGAACGCCATGTCGGGCTGATCGGCGATACCTTCACGAAGCCTTCGGTTCTGGCGCGCCTGCCGGGCAGCCGGGCCATCGGCCATACCCGCTATTCGACCACCGGCGGCGAAGGCCTGCGCAATGTGCAACCGTTCTTTGCCGAGTTCGCCGGCGGCGGGTTCGCCATCTCGCACAATGGCAACATTACCAACGCGCTGACCAAGCAGCGGGAGTTGCAGAAGCGCGGCGCGATCTTCTCGTCGACATCCGACACCGAGACGCTGCTCCACCTTATCGCCATGAGCGAGCGGGAATTGTTCATCGACAAGTTCATCGATGCCGTCACACAGCTCGAGGGTGCCTTCTCGCTGGTCGGCCTGTCGGGCAAGAAGATGATCGGCGCGCGCGATCCGCTCGGCATCCGCCCGCTCGTGCTCGGCGATCTCGACGGCGCCTATATCCTGGCATCCGAAACATGCGCGCTCGACATTATCGGCGCACATTACGTACGCGACCTCAAACCGGGCGAAGTGCTGGTCATTACCAATGAAGGCTTGCGCAGCTATTTCCCCTGGGGAGAACTGAAGCCACGCTTCTGCATCTTCGAATATGTCTATTTCGCCCGTCCGGATTCAAATCTCGAAGGCCGGAACGTCTACGAGACCCGGAAGATGATCGGCGAACAGCTTGCCAGGGAAAGCCCGGTCGATGCGGACATGGTGGTACCGGTGCCGGATTCAGGAACGCCGGCGGCCATCGGCTTTGCGCAACAGGCTGGCCTTCCCTTCGATCTCGGCATCATCCGCAACCATTATGTTGGGCGTACCTTCATCCAGCCGACCGCCTCGATCCGCCATATGGGCGTCAAGCTGAAGCACAACGCCAACCGCAAGGCGATCGAGGGCAAACGCGTCGTGCTGGTCGACGATTCCATCGTGCGCGGCACGACATCGCAGAAAATCGTGCAGATGGTGCGCGATGCGGGCGCCGCGGAAGTGCATATGCGCATTGCATCGCCGCCAACGGCGGCGTCCTGTTTCTACGGCGTCGATACGCCGGAGACGTCGAAACTTCTCGCCTCGCGCATGTCGATCGAGGACATGAGGGACTATATCAAGGTCGATTCCCTCGCCTTCCTGTCCATCGACGGTCTCTACCGGGCTGTCAGCGAGCCCGGACGCGACAATGCCTGCCCGCAATTCTGCGACGCCTGCTTTACAGGCGACTACCCGACCGCCCTGACGGACCGGGACGGCACGGAGACCACACGCACCCTCTCTTTGCTCGCCAAACACGGATAGTTGGAATGTTAGACCTAAACGGCCGCATCGCGCTGGTGACCGGCGCATCGCGCGGCATCGGCTATTTCACCGCATTGGAACTGGCCCGTGCCGGCGCACATGTCATTGCCGTCGCCCGAACCGTGGGCGGGCTGGAAGAGCTCGACGATGCCATAGGCGAAGCGGGCGGTACGGCAACGCTGGTGCCCCAGGACCTGATGGACATGAAAGCCATCGACAAGCTGGGCGCCGCGATCAACGAGCGCTGGCAGAAGCTCGACATCCTTGTCGCCAATTCCGGCATCCTCGGGCCGCTCTCGCCCGTCGGCCATTTCGAGGCCAGGGCCTTCGAGAAGGTGATGACCAAGAATGTGACCTCAACCTGGCGGGTCATCCGCTCGGTCGAGCCGCTGCTTCAGAAATCCGACGCGGGAAGAGCGATCATCCTTTCATCAGGCGCCGCGCATAATTGCCGGGCGTTCTGGGGCGCCTATGCGGCGAGCAAGGCGGCGCTGGAGGCACTCGCGCGCTGTTGGGCAGCGGAAACCGCCAACACGCCGTTGAAGGTCAATTGCGTTAATCCCGGCCGCACCCGCACCGCCATGCGGGCGCTTGCCATGCCGGGCGAGGATCCGATGACCGTGCCGCACCCGTCGGAGGTCGCCGCCAAAATCGTCAAGCTTGCCGATCCGGCGCTGCAGGAAACCGGCATGCTCTACGATGTTCCTGACGACCGCTGGAAGCATTTCCGGCACCCGGAGTGAGGCGCCCTATTTATTCGTTCTGGCCCTTACAGCCGGGACCATGAACTCCTCGATGATCCTGACCGGCAGCTTCCAGGCATCCGGCCGATTGTAGTTGCCGGCAAAGACCGCGACGATCAGATCGTGTTCCGGCTGCACCGTCAGACGCTGGCCGCCATTGCCGAAACCCGCTACCCAGCTTGGCGGATCGCCCCAGGATGCCAGCCACCACTGGTATCCGTAGCGCAACTGGTTGAGCTCGGCGCGCGGCTTGAAGGACTCCCGCAGCCATTCCCGGGAAACGACACGCGTGCCATTGTAGACGCCGTCATCAAGGATGAGTTGTCCGATTTTGACGAGATCCGGGAGGGCCAGCCTCAGTCCCGACGCCGCCGAGGGAACGCCGCCCCTGCCCCTGACCCACTCGAAATTCTCGATGCCGAGCGGCTCGAACAGCTTTTGGCGGGCATATTGATCAATCGGCATGCCCGCCCCGTCGGCGATCAATTTGGCAATAATGGCCGTCGCACCGCCGTTATAGCGCCATTCCTCTCCAGGGTCGGCGACCATCGGCCGATCAAGAACGAAGCGGTAACGGTCAGGCGCATTTTCCATGGCGATCTCGCTGTTGCGCGGGTCGGTGTAGGGAAGATCCTCGTTCCACTCGGTACCCATTCTCATGGACAGCGCGTGCTGAACCAATATCCGGTCACGTTGCGGGTCGCCTGCCAGATCGGCATATTGCGGAAATTGCGCGATCAGCGGCGCGTCGACCGGCGGTACGATCCCCTCATCCAGCGCAATCCCGTAAAGCAGACCGACAACGGACTTGGTAACAGAACGCAGATCGTGAAGCGTCGCCGCGCCGTGTTCGACATCGGGCAGCGGTGTTCCCCACCGCTCGTCATTGCCGTCAAAATAGGCTTCGGCGATCACATCGCCCTTGTGAACGATAAGGACCCCATGCAGGCCAACCAGTTCTCCCGCAGCGTGCGCTTGTTTCAGCTTGCGGTCCAATTCGGTATCGGCAGCGGTTCCGGTCGATGACAGGGCCGCCAGGAACAGCGCACCGACGGCGAACAGGTCTGCCAGATATTTTCGCATTTCGAACTCCCATTCAGTGCGGCCCCGTTTCGATGGCCCGACATCAACGCCTGCGGAGCGTAAAAACACGCCGCGTCAGCTTTATGAATTTTGTTCATATTATTTTACGTCATATTCTTGTTTGATATATATTGAGTGACTATATGCTCATCAAAAATATCATTGCGCCCTGATCCAGCCGGCTGACCGGTGCGTATCGGGAGGACGCAGAGCAAGGGATATGCTCATGAACGTACGCACAGTATGCTTGGCCATTCTGCAGTTTTCGGACGCCACCGGTTACGAGATCAAGAAGATGTCGACCGAGGAGCGTTTCTCCTATTTTGTCGACGCCAGTTTCGGCTCGATTTACCCTGCGCTCTCGCGGCTGCAGGATGATGGCTGCGTTACCGTGCGCGAAGAGTATGAATCGGGCAAGCCACCGCGAAAAATCTATTCGATTACCGACAAGGGACGCGCGGAGCTGATTGAATCGCTCCAGGTGCTGCCGCGGCCGGACACGTTCAAATCCGAGTTCCTGCTGATTGCGCTTTGCGCCGGGCTTCTGGATGGTGAGACGATTACGCGCGCTATAGACAAAAGAATCAAAGACTTAAGATCTGATCTTGAGATGTTCGATGAGGCCGAAACCTGTGCGGAAAGCGGCCCGCCGGGCTTGGGATGGGTGGCCGAATACGGCCGCTGCGTGCACGAGGCCAGCCTCAAATATCTTTTGGAAAACAGGGACAAGCTGGAAGCGCTGACGCGGGCTCCCAACCCCGCCAGCGAAGCGGCTGAATAGAACGACGACAGGAGAGCCAGATCATGGCATTTCGCATCAAGGGATCTCACATTGCCGCACTGGTCATAGCGGGCGCGGTCATAGGGTGGATGGGCACCGGCAACATTGTCGTCGGCGGCCAGGCCAATTCGGCCAATGCGACTCCACCGCCTGCCGAAAGGCAGAGCAATGAAGACGCGCTGTTCAAGGTCCGCTATGTGACCGTCAATCCGGAAGTGCGTCCGGATGTCCTGCTCGTGCGCGGACGCACCCAGGCCGATGCCATCGTTCCGGTGCGCGCCGAAACAGGAGGCACGATCGAAAAACGCCTTGTATCGAAGGGTGACCGTGTCGAGGCCGGCGAGCTTGTCTGCCAGCTTGACCGCGGCGTGCGTGAACGCGCCGTCGACCGGGCGCTCGCGGCCCATGACCAGGCGGTGTTCGATTATGAGGGTGCCGTTGCGCTGCGTGAGAAGGGTTTTGCCTCCGAAACGCGCCTGAAAGCGCTGAAGGCGGCGATGGACAGTGCATCGGCGACGCTGGACGAGGCGCGCCACGAGCTTTCCTATACCGACATCACCGCAACGGCCAGCGGCGTCGTTCAGGACCCGATTGCCGAGGTTGGCGACAACCTGTCCAGCGGCGATGTCTGCGTTACGCTGATCAATACCGATCCGATGCTGTTTGTCGGTCAGGTTTCCGAACGTCAGATCGGCCGTATCGATGTCGGTGATGGCGTGGTTGTCCAGCCAATTACCGGCGAAACCGTGACGGGCAATATCCGCTACATCGCACCGTCGGCCGATGCGGCGACGCGCACATTCCTCATCGAGGTCGAAATGCCCAATCCGGGCAATGTCCTGCGTGACGGTGTGACCGCCGCTGCGCAAATCGAACTGGACGGTGCCGAAGCCTACCGGATCAAGCCCTCCTGGCTGACCCTCAGCGACGATGGCTCCATCGGCGTGCGGGTGGTCGAGGAAAACGACGCAGTGGCGTTCAGGCCGCTCAACATTGTCGCCCACACACAGGAAACGATGTGGGTGACCGGACTGGAGCCGGGCACCAAGGTCATTTCGGTCGGCCAGGATTATGTGACCGCCGGCCAGACAGTCGAGCCTGTCGCGGCCGATATCGCCGCAAATACGAGCAAGGATGACGTCCGCTCATGACTTCCGCGCTTCAAACCATAATCTCACGGCCGAAGACCGTCCTCACATTGATGGTCTTCATGATCGCTGCGGGCATCATGTCCTATATCAGCGTTCCGAAAGAAGCCAATCCGGACATTGACGTGCCGATCTACTATGTGTCGATCGGTCAGCAGGGCATTTCCCCGCGCGATGCAGAGCGCCTTCTTATCAGACCGATGGAGACCTCGCTTCGAGGCATTGACGGGCTGAAGGAACTGACGGCGATCGCCTCCGAGGGCCATGCCGGCATCGTTCTGGAATTCAATATCGAGACAGACAGCGACCAGGTGCTCGCCGACGTGCGCGACAAGGTCGACGAGGCCAAGGCCGAACTGCCCGACGAGGCGGACGAGCCGACGATCACGGAAACCAACTTCGCCCTGCAGCCGACAATCATTGTGACGCTTTCGGGCGACGTTCCCGAACGCACGCTGACGACGCATGCGCGCCGGCTCAAGGACGAGATCGAGGCCATATCATCGGTGCGCGAGGCGAGTCTTGGCGGCAACCGCGAGGAGCTGCTCGAGGTCGTGCTCGATCTGATGAAGATGGAATCCTACGACATCACGCAGGACGAGCTTCTCAATGCGCTGACACAGAACAACCAGCTCGTCGCCGCCGGCTTCATCGACGATGGAAACGGCCGCTTCAACGTCAAGGTTCCGGGCCTCGTCGAAACGGCGCAGGATGTCTACGAGATCCCGATCAAGCAGAGCGGTGAAGGCGTTGTGACGCTTGGCGAAGTGGCGGAGATCCGGCGGACCTACAAGGACCCCTCCGCCTTCACGCGCGTCAACGGCCAGCCGGCCATCGCCATCGAGGTGACCAAGCGCATCGGCACCAACATCATCGAGAACAACGATGAAGTACGGGCCGTCGTGCAGGACTTTACCAAGGACTGGCCGCAATCGATCAAGGTGAACTACCTTCTCGATCAGTCGAGCTTCATCTTCGAGGTTCTGGGATCGCTGCAATCGTCGATCATGACCGCCATCGTTCTGGTCATGATTTCGGTCGTCGGAACCCTCGGCGTTCGCTCCGGCCTGCTGGTCGGCCTCGCTATTCCGGGCTCCTTCATGCTCGCCTTCCTGATCCTGGCCGGCCTCGGCATGACGGTCAACATGATGGTCATGTTCGGCATGGTTCTGACGGTCGGCATGCTCGTCGACGGTGCCATCGTCGTCACCGAGTATGCGGACCGGAAGATCTCGGAAGGCATGAACGCAGCGGACGCCTACAAGCGCGCATCGAAACTGATGTTCTGGCCGGTCGTTTCCTCGACTGCCACGACGCTTGCCGCCTTCCTTCCGTTGCTTCTGTGGCCGGGCGTTCCGGGCGAGTTCATGAGCTATCTGCCCAGGATGGTCATCATCGTCCTGACTGCATCGCTGTTGACGGCTCTGGTTTTCCTGCCCGTGACGGGCACCGCTTTCGCGCGGATCGCTGCGTTCGCGGCAAGGAACTCGCAAAGGACAACCGGACTGTTCGTCGGCGCGATTGCCGGTGTGTTCGCCTATGCGGCGCCGCTGGCGGGCCTTGATGCATCGCTTCGTCTGGGCGGTGCCCTTGGGACGGCTTTGCTCGCCTTTGCACTGAGCTACTACGCCACCGGCTTCATCAACTCGCGTCGCGAGAGCAAGCCGGCCGAAGAAGACCAGGCCGACGAAGTGGCGCTGATGCTTTCGTCCCGTGCCGAGCTTGACGTCAAGAAGGTTCCGGGCATCACCGGCGGTTATCTGCGCTTCCTGCGCTACGCTGCCGGCACGCTTTGGGGCAACATCCTCGTCATCGTGGTCATTCTGGGCATGACTGTTGCAAGCTTCATGTTCTTTGCCGCTAACAACAAGGGCGTCGAGTTCTTCGTCGATGAAGAACCGGATGTCGCCATTGTGATGGTCTCCGCACGCGGCAACATGTCCGCAGCTGAAATCCGCGATCTGGTCGGCGAAGTGGAAGCCGAGGTACTGCAGGTGCAGGGCATCGACAATGTCGTGATGTCCGCATCGGCGGCCGGCGGCGGCGGCCCGGATGTGCTGGGTGGCGTCCAGGACAAGCCGGCGGATGTCGTCGGCGAACTGCAGATCGAACTGGCGGACTACTGCTGCCGGCGCAAGGCCGTCGAGATCTTCGAGGACATTCGCCAACGCACTGCAGACATGGCCGGCATCAAGGTCGAAGTCCGAAAGATCGAGGGCGGACCGCCCACGGGCAAGGACCTGCAGCTTGAAGTCAAATCGACCGACTATGACACCATGGTCGCTGCCGTGGACCGCATCCGCGCATTCGTCGACACCGTCGATATCCTTTCCGACCAGGAAGACGGCCGTCCCCTGCCCGGCATCGAATGGCAGATCGACGTCGACCGCGAACAGGCGGGCCGTTACAATGCCGGCATCGTCGGCGTGGGATCGATGGTCCAGCTCGTCACCAATGGCGTGCTGATCGGCACATACCGTCCCAACGATTCCGAGGACGAGGTCGATATTCGCGTGCGCTTGCCGGAGGATCAGCGGACCCTCGACCAGTTCGAGCTGCTGAAGCTGCGGACCGCCAATGGCCAGGTGCCGCTGTCCAACTTCATCGAGCGCACCCCGCAGCCGAAAGTTTCGTCGATCACACGGCGCGACGGACTCTATGCGATGGACGTCAAGGCAAGTGTTGCCGACGGAGCGACGGTCGATGGTCGGGCGGCGACGCCGGATGACGCTGTGCGCGAGGTTCAGGCCTGGCTAGACACGCAGGAATGGCCGGAGAACGTCTTCCTCAAATTCCGCGGCGCGGATGAAGAGCAGCAGGAATCGAGCGCCTTTCTTGGCCGCGCGGCGATCGCCGCCCTGTTCATGATGTTCATCATTCTGCTGACCCAGTTCAACTCGTTCTACCAGACGGTTCTGACGCTCTCGACCGTCATATTGGCGGTGTCGGGTGTCCTGGTCGGTATGGCCGTGACCGGACAGCGTTTCTCGATCATCATGACAGGAACCGGGATCGTCGCGCTGGCGGGTATCGTGGTGAACAATGCGATCGTCTTGATCGACACGTTCAACCGCATGCGGGCCGAGGGCGTGACGGACATTCGCCAGGCGGCCTTGAAGACCGCCGCCCAGCGGCTGCGTCCGATCATGCTGACGACGATCACGACGATCCTCGGCCTCATTCCGATGGCACTGCAGATCAACATGAACTTCTTCACCCAGACGATCTCCGTCGGCGGCATCACCTCGATCTGGTGGGTCCAGCTTTCGACGGCGATCATCTTCGGCCTGGCGTTCTCGACCATGCTGACGCTGGTCCTGATCCCGTCAATGCTGGCGCTTCCGACCAATGTTCGGGATCTGTGGGGCGGCAAGGCGAAACGCGTCGAAGACGGCACCCGGGCGGAGCCCGAAGGCTCCGAAAACAAGACCGTGGCAGCCGATGACGAGGAACAGCACAAACGGGCGGACAATGACGATCTGCCGGTTACGCGACCCGACGCGGCCGAATAGGCCTCCGACAAAAAGGCACTGCCCCGCGGCGGTGCCTTTTTTCTTTGCGCGGCGGCTGCCGCGATCCATTTATCCGTTGTGAAAACGCGCATGGACATTAGGATCGCATCTCATGAGCGCTGAGCACGATCCTTTCACACATCATCCCGAGTTGCGCGGCAAGATCGTCGATCCAGCGGACTCCTTTTTCCGGAACTTCAAACCTTCCGATTTCGACGGACGCATGAAGGCGCTCGGCCTGCCGCCGCACTGGCGGCTGAGCGATGAAGAGCGCGAGGCGATGCGCAAACGCGTTCTCGCGGATCGGCCCGAGGGCGACCTGTGGGTTTTCGCCTACGGTTCGCTCATGTGGGATCCGGGCTTCAAATTCGTCGAGGTCCGCAAGGCGCATGTTGACGGCTATGCACGCTCGTTCTGCCTGAAGGATGAGCTGGGCGCGCGGGGCACCCGCGACGCACCGGGCCTGATGGCGGCGCTTGACCGGGGAACCGGCTGCACGGGGCTGGCCTTCCGCATTGACGGCGCCTGCGTCGAGGAGGAGACGGCCATCCTGTGGCGCCGCGAAATGGCGACCGGTGTCTATATCGCCACCTTCGTGGAGGCGGTTTCCGAGGTGGGGCCCCTGCCGGCCGTCACTTTCGTCGCAAATCATGAGGCCAGCCGCATCCGCAGCGACCTGACCCGAGATGAGCAGGTGCGCTATATCGCAACCGGCGCAGGCGTTCTCGGCTCAAGCCTTGAATATGTCGAGAACCTCGCAGAGCACCTGACCGCGCTCGATATCGAGGACGCCGAAGTGTTCTCGCTTCTGGCGGCAGCACGCGATCACAACGCGCAAGAGCGTCACGGTTGACCCGGCCCCTGCGGCCGCTCCTATAAGGGATGCGTCCCAACGAATCGCGAGGTGATTCATGAACGCTCCGACCGAATATCTGAACCCGACCGAAGCCGCACGGAAACTCGGCGTGTCCGTCAAGGCGCTGCGCATCTACGAGCAGCGCGGCCTGATCGAACCCACCCGCACGGAGGCAGGCTGGCGCACCTACGGACCAAAGGCGATGGACCGCGCAAGCGAGATCGTTGCGCTTCGCGCCATGGGCCTGAGCCTCGCGCAGATCGCAAACGCGCTTGGCCAGGAAGATGTCGACCTCGACGCCCTCCTCGCCGCGCATCAGTCCTTGCTCGAAGGCCAGATGCGCCAGATTGCCGAAAAGGCCGAGCGGGTAAGGCAGCGGCGCAGCCATATTGCGCGCCGCCAGCCGGAGGAAACCGCAGATGAGACGCGCACATCTCCGACACCTGCTCCGCCGGCCGTCGTATTCGAGCTGCCCTGGCCCTGGGGCGGCGAGCGTTTCGAGCTGCTCGACATTCATCCGCTGAATTATGTGATCGGCCCGTTGGGCAGCGGAAAGACCAGGCTTGCCCATCGGCTTGCCGAAACGCTGCCCGGTGGCGTCTTCATCGGCCTCGACCGGCTGGCAGACGGCGCCGCAAAAACCAAGACGCAACTGGCAAAAGACCCTGGGCTATCTGCGCGGGTCGAAGAGGCCCTTACCGAACTTGCGGCAAATGGCGCGGAGCGATCGGATGCACTGCTCTCGCTGCTGGCGGTCCTTGAGCGGGACTGTGAGGAAATTCCGGTCATCGATCTGATAGAACAGGGACTCCACCGGCCCTCCCAACGGGCGCTGATTGCGTATCTGCGTGGCCGGAGAGCGAACACAAAACCGCTGTTCATCATAACCCGGTCAAGCGCGATCCTGGACCTTGATCGCGTCGGCGTCCATGAGAGCATCATCCTCTGTCCGGCCAATCACAGCCCGCCGACCCCTGTCACCGCCTATCCGGGCGCGCCGGGATACGAAGCGGTCGCAACCTGCCTTGCGACACCGGAAATCCGGGCAAGAACGGAGGGTGTGATCGCCATTCGGACCAATCCGCAGTAGCGGAAATTCTCCACCGCCCTCCAAAAGAATTTGACAAAACACCGAGCGACGTCGGACGATGGTAAGATTACGCCGCCATCGGCGGTAAGGCTGTAGCGAGGTACTAATTCGAACAGGGAGGTGAAAATGGGTGACGGTGACGGAGGAACCGCAGGCGGCAGAGAAGCAGGGCCCCGGTGCATTGCGCTGGTCGGACCTTTTGGAAGCGGTAAGACAACCCTTTTGGAAGCCGTCCTGGCGCGCGCGGGGGCCATAGCCAGACAAGGCAGTGTGGATCAGGGCAACACGGTCGGCGACGCATCGCCCGAGGCACGGGCGCACTCGATGAGCGTGGAGGCGAATGTAGCAAGCACCGATTATCTGGGCGACCGCTACACATTCATTGACTGTCCCGGATCGGTGGAATTTCTCAGCGAAGCGAATGGCGTTTTCGGCGGCGCGGATCTGGCGATCATCGTGGCGGAGGCCGATGAAAAGAAGCTCCCGGCACTGCAGATCATCTTGCGGTCACTGGAAGACCGCGGCATTCCGCACATGCTCTTCATCAACAAGATCGACAAGTTCCAGGGCAGTATCCGCAATCTTCTGAAGGCCGTGCAGCCGGCCTCGAAGGCGCCATTGGTCGTTCGCCAGATTCCCATCTGGCAGAACGGGATCGCGACAGGCTTTATCGATCTCGCCCTTGAGCGGGCCTATGTCTACAAGGAGCACGCCACGAGCGAGGTTATCGACATTCCGGACGAGGAACAGGCGCGCGAGGTCGAGGCCCGTTTCGAGATGCTGGAACAGATCGCCGACTATGACGACGTGCTGATGGAGCAGCTTCTTGAGGATATCAACCCGGAGCGCGATCTGGTCTTCGGCGATCTCGTCAAGGAAATGCAGACGGGCGAGATCTGCCCGGTATTCATCGGGTCGGCATCGCATGGAAACGGTGTCTGGCGGCTGTTGAAGGCCCTGCGACATGAGGCACCCGGCATATCCCGGACCCGCGAGCGCCTAGGCCTTGCCACGGAAGCCGGCAAGGAGCCGCTGCTGCAGGTTCTGAAGACCGTTTATTCCGAGCATGGCGGCAAACTCTCGATTGCCCGGGTGCTTTCCGGCACGATTTCGGAGGGCGACACGGTCACCCGTCCGGACGGCTCGGAAGCAAGGGTGTCAAGCGTGCTCGATCTGGTTGGCCAGCAGAGCAAGCGGCGCGGCGAGGCCGGTATTGGCGAAACCGTTGCGCTCAACAAGGTCGAGGGCGTCCTGACGGGCGAAACCCTTTCGGCCAACGGCAAGCCGCCGGAAAATCTCTGCGAGCTCGATATACCCGACCCGGTCATCGCCAAACGCGTCGCGCCGACAGAGCGCAAGGATGAGGTGAAGCTCTCGGCTGCGCTGCAGCGCTCCGTCGAAGAGGATCCGTCGCTGCGTTTCACGCATATTCAGGATACCGGCGAGACGCTGCTCGAGGGACAGGGCGAGATGCATCTGCGGGTTGCGCTTGAACGGCTGACCGGCAAATACGGCATCACGGCCGAGACCGGCAATCCGACCCTGCCCTACAAGGAGACGATCAGGCAATCGACGAATGTGCGCGGGCGCCACAAGAAACAGAGCGGTGGCCACGGCCAGTTCGGCGACGTCGTTTTGGACATCAAACCGCTGCCGCGCGGTGAAGGTTTCGTCTTCACGGATACGATCACGGGCGGCGTGGTTCCCAAGCAGTATATTCCGTCCGTGCGCGAGGGCATTCGCGACTATCTGCAAGAGGGTCCGCTTGGCTTCCCGGTGGTCGACGTCTCCGTCAATCTGGCCGACGGCTCCTACCATACGGTAGATTCGTCCGACCAGGCCTTCCGGATGGCCGGCCAGCTCGCAATGCGCGAGGGCATGCCGAACTGCAAACCGGTGCTGCTGGAACCCATGTGCAAGGTGGAGATCTTCTGCCCGAATGACGCAACGGCCCGCATCAATGCCATCGTGTCGGGACGGCGCGGGCAATTGCTGGGCTTTGACGCCCGCCCGGGCTGGGAAGGCTGGGACGCGGTCAACGCCATCATGCCGGAATCGGAAATCCAGGACCTGATCATCGAATTGCGTTCGGCGACCGCCGGCGTCGCCAGCTTCCGCAAGGCCTTCGATCATCTGGCCGAGGTGACCGGCAAGCAGGCAGACCAGGTGCTGCAGAAATACGGGAAGAAGGCGGCATAGGGCAGATCGACAAACAATGGCCGGTCCTTGGGCCGGCCATTGTCTTTTTATGCGCTCCGGCTTTGAAAAAGGCACGCCGCCTATCGGGCGAAACCGTCCACTTTTTCGAAATAGACAGGCTCCATGTCGGCCAGTTCCCGGCTGAGCGCTTCGCTCGGTGATCCGTAAACACTCATGTTCAGAGCGCCGACAAGCGGCATGAAGCGCTCGGCAAAGTTCTCGCCAAACGATGCCAGATGCGTCAGTGCGGCATCTGAATCCGCGTACCGCTCATGGAGGTGTCCTGTGGTGCCGTCCGCGCTGATCAACCATTCATAGGCGATCGTGCCCGGCTCGTTATCCCGTGAGCGCGCGCACATCTCGGAGATCAGGTCTTTCAGCGCATCCAGCTTGCCACTCCTGATCTCAGCCTGGATGAACCAGCCAACCGTTGAAGTCATTCCAACGCTCCCTTCGTTTTCCTGATTGATAATCAACAAGCATAGGCCGAAGCGGCTGCCATGTCCTTTACTTCTTCCTCAGGACAGCCAGAAGGTGCCAGAGCTCGAAGGCATATTTGACGGTCTGGGTCCGGTAGAGTTCCTCCAGCCGGTCGAAATATTCGTCCGCCAGCTTGTCCGCGCCGGCGGCATCGGCGGCGGCAGGCTCGAACAGCTGCTTGCGCAGTGTCGAATCCGCAAAGGCACGAATATAGCCGCGATAGCGTCTGGCGTAGTCGTCGGGATCGCCCGCATAGGCGCCAAAGACGTCGCGGTAATTGCCGGGCGCGGGCGTCACGCTGATTTCCTCGATAGCGAACGCCTCCATCAATTGTGCATCCTCCTCGATCGGTCCCCTGGCGTCCTGCCCGGTCATGAACCACAGTGAGAAGACAAATCGGTCGAGGACAGCCTTGCCGATCAGCCCATCATCCACCATCGATTGGGCGACCACCTGCAGAGCCCGGTAAATTCCCCGCCCGGAGGCTGCGGCGCCATTGACCTCGGTCTCGTCTGGGACGGAACCCAGGGTCCCGACGAGCAGGAACCCGCCGCTGCGGATTTCCGCCGCCCGGCATCGCAGAAACGTCACCCAATCCTCACGGGCCTGCGCCCACATCTGCGCCCTCGCCTCGCCTTCGAGATCGGCGAACCAGACCGAACCCGGCGCATCAAGTTCCAGCGCCCGGCTGAGCCAATGGCTGGCGGCAAAACATGTGGCCGCATCGACCGAGTTGGCAGGGACCATCTGCGTGTAGAACGAACCGACGGCGGCACTGGTGCGGATTTCCCCCGGGCCGGCCTGATAGCCGGACGGCCCGGAAACGAGCTGAAAAAGGGCATTCCAGTCGTTGCCGGGCTGGTCGGCGTGAATGACGGAGACGGGAAGCTGCGGGAAATGCGCGCGGCTGGCCTCGATCGACGGCCGCACCGCCTCAATGGCGCTTGAGCCCGGACCGCAGCCATAGTCCACGATCGTCATTTCAGGGCCGGCCGGTGCAAGAGCCGACACCAGATCACTCAATCGCCCGGCCTGTGTATTGACCATCTGCTGCTGGGCGGCAGAGTTGCGGTCATAGTCGACCATTCCCTCTGTAGACTTCATCGGATGATGCGGATTGTGTTTCATAAGATCTCCTCAACGCCGACAACATAGCGCAATGACGCATGCGAATCTTCCTCGACAATAAGTGAAATGCATTGGCGATGGACTCCGTGGCGGAACACGGCGAAAACTGTCTCCTGCGCTGGACAAAGGGGCTCACATGTCTGAACGCATACGCGAACATGCGCTTGAACGCCTGAAACAGACCGAGGAGAACGGTCTCCGCCTGGCGATCACATGCCGCACGGCGGTCATCGTGGCCGCTGTCATCTGGTATGCGGGAGCGACTTTTGCCACGGATTCAGAGCCACGCTTCGCGGGACTTGTGGTCCTCTTTTTCTTTGCGGCCTTCGGCATTGCGCACCTCGCGGTTATCGGAACCCGGTTTGACCGGTGGTGGCTGAAATACGCGATCTACACCCTCGACACGCTCGGCATCTGCGCGCTTTTCGCGCTCATCCCGATCAGCCGGACCGGCGACGTGCCGCAGATTATCGCCTTTCGCGCCTACGGCATCTATTACCTGTTTCCGATCATCGCGCTTGCGACGCTGTCACTGTCCTGGCGTCTCGTTATCTGGGCCGGCACCGTTGCGGTCGCCGGCTGGTGGCTTGCCTTCTTCTGGGTCATCAACGGCATGGAGAACGTCCTGTCATGGGGCGACCTTCCGCCCAACGCGAACAAAAACGACTACGAGACCGTGTTTCTTTCGATCGATTTCATCGGCAGGGGCAACCGCATCGAGGAAACCGGTTTCCTCCTGGCGGGCGCCCTGATCATGGCGCTGGCGGTGTTCCGCGCCCGCAGGGTTTTCTTTGCCCAGATTGCAGCCGAGGTTCGGCAGGACACCGAGCGGCGGGCGCGCGAACGCATTTCCAATATGCTCGGACGTTACGTGCCCCAGGCCATTGCCGAAAGGCTCATAAATGAACCCGAAGCGCTGAAGCCGCAGGTCCGCCACGCAACGGTGCTCGTTCTGGACATTGCCGATTTCTCCAAATTCGCCGCCAATCGCGATCCGCAGGAGGTGATCGAGGCGCTGGATTCCTTTCTCGCGGCAGCAACAGACATTGTCAGCAGCCAAGACGGGATCGTCATCAGCTTTACCGGCGACGGGCTGCTCGCGACATTCAACACGCCGATGGAAATCCAGGCGCCTGAGGTGAGCGCCGTGCAGGCGGCGGTTGATCTTGCGCGTCTGGCGGAAACAACCGATTACAGGGTCCGTATCGGTATTGCCTCGGGCAATGTCGCCTCAGGCAATGTCGGCTCTTCGCAAAGGCAGGCCTTTACCGTCTATGGCGAAGTCGTGAACCTTGCCGCACGGCTCGAGAGCCTTGCAAAGGTGCTGAAGAAGACGGTCCTGTTCGACGGGGCGACGCAGGAAAAGGTTCGGCACCACATGACCACCCGATCACTTGGTGCGCAGGCCATTCGCGGCATGGACCGCCAGATCGAGGTCTTTACACTGGAGTGATGCGGACCTGCTTCAGCCTTCAAGGTCGTCCGGTTTGCCGGTCGTGTTCTCGGCACCGTAGCGCTTGCGCCAGGCGCGGGCGCCGAACGGGAGCGAGAACAGGTAGAGCAAGGTGCTGGCTGTCATGGTCTGCCAGGTGAAGGTCATCAACAGGGCCACGTAAAGCACAATTACCAGCAGCAGCGGGAAAACCAGATCACGGCGGATTCGCTGGCCAAGCGATTTGCCGGAATAGACCGGAACGCGGCTGACCAGCAGAAAAGCGATCAGCAGCGTGTAGACAGCCGCGACATAGGCAACAACCGGATCCGGTTCGACACCCAGGAAGCCAAGATAGACCGGCAAAAGCACAAGTATTGCGCCACCGGGCGCCGGTATGCCGAGGAAATAGTCGGCCTGCCAGCTTGCCTTGTCGATCCTGTCCTCCATGACGTTGAATCGAGCCAGGCGAAGGCCGGCGGCAATGGCGTAGATCATCGCCGCGATCCATCCCAGGGAGGTTATCTGGTCGAGCAGATAGGCATAGAGCACCAGCGCCGGCGCCACGCCGAAATTGACGATATCGGCAAGTGAATCCATGTGAGCGCCGAATTTGGTCGAGGTTTTCAGCAGACGGGCCGCGCGCCCGTCGACGGCGTCCAGCAGCGCCGCGAGCAACAGCATGGCCACGGCCAGTTCGAAACGTTGCTCGAAGGCCAGACGAATGCCCGTGAGGCCCGCACAGATGGCCAGTGCCGTAATGATGGTCGGCACCATCATGCGCAACGAGATATCGCGCAGGCGCGGTCCCCTGCTCTCGTCGTCCTTTGCGGAGCCGTTTGGATCGAAGGGTGAAAAACCGGAATCCATGGTGCTAGAGCGTGTCTGGCTTAGTTTGAAACATTTGACCGCGGCGATTTTGGTCTCTGGCTAGGCGGGTTGCGCGCCGTGGTGCCACCCCACCACAAGCGCGAGCCAACGACGCCAGGGGCCAAAATCGCCCGGCCCATTCATCTGTGCGTTTTAACATCTTCTTTCCTTTCAAGGGTGGGGAAAATCGGCCCATCGGCGTCGTTGCGCCGCTTGCCCGATGCACCACATCGCGCTGCGCAACGCGCCTAGCCGACTGGACCGATTTTCCACCATCAAATGCTTCAAACCAAGCCAGACACGCTCTAAGCCTTGCGGGAGACGGTTTTACCCTTGGCCGCGTCGAATTCGGCGAGGACGGTCTCGCCGGCAATCGCCGTCTGCCCGACCGTTACGCGCGGTGTGGCGTTTGCAGGCAGGAATACGTCGAGCCGCGAGCCGAAACGGATCAGGCCGAAGCGTTCTCCGGCGTCAAGGTGATCGTTGGCCGATGTCCAGCAGACAATGCGGCGGGCCACCAGCCCGGCGATCTGCACGACGCCGATGGGCCCCTTGGCCGTATCGATGACCAGACCGTTGCGCTCGTTTTCCTCGCTGGCCTTGTCCAGTTCCGCGTTCAGGAACTGGCCGGGCTTGTGGACCACTTCGCGGACGCTGCCCGCCATCGGCGCGCGGTTCACGTGGCAGTTGAAAACGTTCATGAAGACGGAGATGCGCAGCATTTCGTCTTCGCCGAGGCCGAGTTCCCTTGGCGGAGCGACAGACACGATGGATGATACGCGTCCATCCGCGGGGCTGATGACGAGATCGTCGTCAAGCGGCGTCACACGCTCCGGATCGCGGAAGAAATAGGCGCACCAGGCGGTCAGCAGCAGGCCGATCCAGAACAGAGGATCCCAGATCCAGCCGAGGACCAGGGAGGCAGCCAGAAAGGCGAGCACGAATTTGTAGCCTTCCTTGTGAACCGGCACCAATGTGCTTGTCACCGTATCGTAGAGACTCATCGACAACTCCGTGGCGTGTGCGGCCCGCGACCTGCGGAAAACGGACCGCGCCTATATAGACGGATTGGCGCCGGACTTGAACAACCGATTGACTCAGTCCTCAGGCAATGGGTCTGCCGACTCGACGTAATCGTAAGGCCGCTTGCGCACGATAACACCGAGTTCGTCGTGCTCGCGGAAATCCTTGAGCTTTTGCTCCGTCTCCCGGGCCTCAAGCTGGCGGTTCCACATATCGAGGTAAAGGCCCTTGTGCTCCAGCAGCTGCTGGTGCGTGCCGCGTTCGGCGATCACGCCATCCTGAAGGACGATGATCTCGTCGGCGCCGATAACGGTCGAAAGGCGGTGGGCAATCACCAGTGTCGTGCGGCCGCGGCTGACATAATCGAGCGCCGACTGGATTTCCTGCTCGGTGGCTGAATCAAGCGCCGATGTCGCCTCGTCGAGTATGAGGATCGGCGGCGCCTTGAGGATCGTGCGGGCAATGGCAACGCGCTGCTTCTCGCCACCGGAAAGCTTCAGCCCGCGCTCGCCGACCATGGTGTCGAGGCCCTGCGGAAGCGTGTCGATGAAGCCGCCGATCTGCGCCATGTCGGCCGCCTGACGGACTTCCTCATCGCTCGCCTCGATCCGGCCGTAGCGGATATTGTAGGCGAGCGTGTCATTGAAAAGCACCGTGTCCTGCGGAACCATGCCGATCGCCTCGCGCAGCGATTTCTGGGTCACACCGCGAATATCCTGTCCATCGATGGTGATCTCGCCTTCCTGAACGTCATAGAAGCGAAAGAGAAGACGCGAGAGCGTCGACTTGCCTGCACCGGACGGCCCGACAACGGCAACGGTCTTGCCGTCGGGCACTTCGAATGAGATGCCCTTGAGGATCGGCCGGTCCTGCTCGTAGCGGAAATACACATCGTCGAAGCGTATGGCACCGCTTTTCAGCTCCAGCGGCCTGGCGCCGGGCTTGTCGACGACCTCTTCATCGATATCGAGCAGGTCGAACATGTTCTCGATGTCGGTCAGACCCTGGCGAATTTCGCGATAGACGAAGCCGATGAAATTGAGCGGGATTGAAAGCTGCATCAGCATGACATTGATGAAGACGAAGTCGCCGATGGTCTGCTCGCCCCGTTGCACGGCCATGGCCGACATTACCATCATCGCCGCCATGCCGGCGCCGAAGATCAGCCCCTGCCCCAGGTTCAGCCAGCCGAGCGATGTCCAGATACGCGTCGCCGCCACCTCATAGCGCGCCATGGAACGGTCGTAGCGCGCGGCCTCCATGTCCTCGTTGCCGAAATATTTGACGGTTTCGAAATTGAGCAGCGAGTCGATGGCCTTGGTGTTGGCATCGGTATCGGATTCGTTCATGTCCCGGCGGATGGCGATGCGCCAATCGCTGGCACGCACCGTGAACCAGATATAGAGCCAGATGACAATGGCGGTGACCGCGACGTAGGACCAGCCATAAGCGAAACCGAAGATCACCGCGACCAGGGCGAATTCCAGCAGGGTCGGCAGCGTGTTGAGGATCGTGAAACGCACGATCGCCTCGATACCCTTGACGCCGCGCTCTATGATCCGCGACAGCCCGCCCGTGCGCCGCTCCAGATGAAAGCGCAGGGACAGCCGATGCATGTGAACGAATGTCTTATAGGCAAGCTGGTGGACGGCGTGCTGTCCGACCTTGGCAAACAGCGCATCGCGGAGCTGGTTGAAACCGAGTTGAACGATCCGGGCGACGTTGTAGGCGATGACCAGCATGATCGGCGCGATCAGCAAGGCCGGCAGGAAATCGAGCCCGTCATGATTGCCGTTCAGCGCGTCCGTCGCCCATTTGAAGAAATAGGGCACCACCACCTGCGACAGCTTTGCGAGAACGAGGAACGCCGCGGCAATCATGACGCGCCGTTTCAGGTCCGCCCGGTCCGACGGCCACATGTAGGGCCACAGATTGCGCAGCGTATGCAGCGGATTGGCGGTGTCGGAAGCGACGGTTTTGTTCTGGTCTGACAAGAATATGCCTATTAAAGCGTGTTCGGAACGCCCCCATGCGCCGGACGGTATCTCCGACGGAAAAGGCGGCGATGTTCCGCGATCGCCGCCCATTGTTTAGATAGGTTCCAGAGTTTCACCGTCAAGCAACGGTGGCCGGCATCGACCTACCTGCTCCGGATCCGCTGACGGTGCAGTTCCTCGGAATTTTCCAGCGGTTCGTCCGGCACCATGAAGATCTGCCCGGGTTCGATCTTGTCCGGATTGCGGATCTGATCGGCATTGGCCAGATAGATTGTCGTGTACCGCACGCCGCGTCCGTATATGCGCCGCGAAATCTGCCAGAGCGTATCGCCGCGGCGTATGATAACCGAGCTGTCACGCGGCTCCAGAGCCGGCTGAACGACCGTCGGCGCCGCATCATCCTGCGCCTCCGCGCTGGCAATGACGGTGGGCTGATCGGTGCTTTCAGAGGCGTCAGCCGTGGAATCATCCGCCGAGCCCTGTTCGATCACCTGCGATTGCGCGTCGGCCTGTGCGGTGTCCGTGGCGGGCGCCGCTTCGGCTTGCGCCACGGTTTCCTCGGTTTCGGTAGTGGCATTATTTGCCGTCTCAGCCTGTTGATCCGAACTTGAACTTGTCTCCGCAACCTGCTGATTGTTCGACTTTTCCGCCGATTCATCTGCGGATGCCGATCCGGTTTCTTCCGCTGGCGCAGCCGACGGCGTGTCGGCGGCTTCAACCGCCGCGCTGTCGGTCGCTTCCCCGGTGGCAGCGGAAGCCTGTCCGGCAGCGCTGGTGTTTTCCTCAGGCTCTTCGGACGCTACCGCGGCAACCATCTGACCTTCTGGCCGCGTGAAAGGAACGGCGACACGCAGGGAGGGCGCATCCCCCGCCTGCATGATCAGGTCGGCGCCGATAATGTGGTCGCCCACGGCAAGGTCCTTGTCGGCTTCGACCAGGAAACGTCCGGATTCACTGACCGTGCTCGAACCGATCGGTTCGCCGTCTGCGTAAACACGCACCTCGCCACCCGGCGTCGAAGAGCCCGCGACGAAAATCCGCCCGCCCTCGATCTCCACCGCGTCGATGCGCAGCGTTGTCTGCGGAAGGGCGGCAACAGCGCCGGACTTTTCCGTTTCATTTTCATCGGCAGCGGCCTCGGCCGGCGCCATGGCGACTTCGGTCTCAGCCTTGTCAGATGCAGCTGTTTCGGGTTCGGCCTTCGGCGCATCGCCGGTCTCAGCGGACGCTGCGGTCTGGGCATTTCCGTCTTCGGCGGATGCAGCAACGGCCGTCTGTTCTCCATCCGATTGCACCGCACCGTCATCGGATTGCGCGGCGGGAACCTTCTGTTCGCCGCCCTCCTGCTCAGACACGTCGCCGGCAGGCGCGGCATCTGCGGTTTCCTCTGCCATCGCCGTCTTGGTTTCCGGCTCCTGCTTCGGCTCTTCGGACGCAGCCTGTGTTTCCGACTGACTTTGCGCCGGCTTTTCGGCAACACCGGTCCCGGCGTCACCATCCTGCTGCGTCTTTTCACTCTCGGCAGCGGCCACGACCGTCTCCTGACCGGCAGCGTCCGTTTCTGGCTTCGCCAGTATGCGGCTGGCTTCGCCCGGCTTGGTCACCATGACGAGCAGTTCGGCAGGATCATCCTTCGGCACGCTGATCGTCGCGACCTCCTCGGATTGCGTGGAGGCATTGCCCTCGCCGACCGCGCGCAGCACGATTTCGTGGTCACCCGGCTTAAGCGCTTCTTCGACGACGGCGACGAAATCGCCGCTGGCTCCGGCGTCCGCCTTGGCGATGACCTGCCCGCCGCTGACGATTTCGACCTGTGTTCCCGGCGTCGTCTGGCCGGCAATCAACGTCGAGCCATCGGGTTCGACCCGCACGACATCGAAGGTCGGCGCACTGACCTCAGTCTCGTCGCCGGAAGCGGATTCACTGCCGCTTTCATTGTTGTCCGGTTGCGCCGCGGCCGTCTTTTCTTCATCGCCCGTTGCGGCAGGCTCGGAACCGGTCTCGCCCTGCTGTGCCGTCTCCGTTGCGTCCGGTTCGGCAAACGGGTCGGTCTGGTAGACGTAGACCCCGACGATGATGATGATCAGCAATCCGGCAAGTGCCCATATCAGGGACTTATTGTTCTTCATTTCATACTCCAGTCGGCGCAGCATAAAACATGCAGCACACCTGCGGATCGCGCCCTTCCGCATCAATATCGGTTTTCCTGCCACGTGCACGACGTGCGTAGCGCAGGTTCCCGGAAATCGCCGCCAAATTAGAACTTTTGCCTGACCCAAACAAGCATTTGCGGTGTTTTGAGCGCCGTTGGCGGCCAGATCGCACCGGTTATCGACAAAAAAGCGCCAGCTGTGCGTTTGCGGCAACGGCTTGACCAGTCCGGGCCGGCCATGCTTGTTCGACAAGATGGTGGAGAATCGGTCAATCTGCGTCTATTGCGGCTCGCAACCGGGCAATCATCCCGCATTCGAGGCCGCCGCACGCGTGCTCGGCAAAGCCATTGCCGACAGCGGCATTCGGCTGGTCTATGGCGGCGGCACCGGCGGCATCATGGGCGCGGTCGCCGAGGCGGTTCTCAACGGCGGCGGACAGGTGACGGGCATCATCCCGGAATTCCTGCAAAGCCGGGAGGCCGGAAACGGAAAGCAGCTCGCCTTCGACGAGTTGATCGTCACCCGTGACATGCACGAGCGAAAGCACGCCATGTTCGATAAATCGGGTGCCTTCGTCGCCCTGCCCGGCGGTATCGGCACGCTGGAGGAGATCATCGAGATCATGACATGGTCGCAGCTCGGCCGACACAACCGGCCGATGGTGCTGGCCAACATCGACGGTTTCTGGAACCCGCTGCTGGAACTGCTCAACCATATGGGCACGTCAGGTTTCCTGCACTCGGCCCACCTCGCCAAACCGTTGGTGGTTTCCGATGCGGCCGAAATCGTTCCCCTGATCGCCGCCCAATGGGAAGCTGGCGGCACGGACGCCGGCGACCGCGCGGTCATCGACAAGATGTGAGCGCATCCTTCCGAGGGGAGCGAGTGATATGAGCGCAAATACAGCCAAGGTCCGGATCGCATCGGTGCAGTGGCGCGCCGACGGCACGGCCGAACCGGCGCAATTCTATACACGCCTCGAATACTACGTGCGCGCCGCGGCGGATTATCAATCGGACTTCGTGATCTTCCCCGAGCTTTTCACGCTGTGCCTGCTTTCGGCGGAGGAGCCGATCGAGCCGCGCGACGTCGCGGCACGATCGCACGCACATACAAGGGAATTCGGCGAATTCGGCCAAAAGCTGGCCCGCGAACACGGGATCAATATCATTGCCGGATCGCACCTGACGGTCGATGACGGCGGTACAGCGCGCAACACGGCCTTCGTGTTCCTGCGCGACGGAACCGTCCACACACGCGACAAGCTGCATCCGACGCCGACAGAGGCCGGTGCCTGGGCGGTCGAGGGCGGCTATTCCGCCGACGTGATCGAGACGGATCGCGGGCCCATCGGCGTCATGATCTGTTATGACAGCGAGTTTCCCGAACTTGCCAGGCACCTGATCGACCAGGGCGCCATGATGCTCTTCGTGCCCTATCTGACCGACACGGTGCACGGCCATCTGCGGGTGCGGCACTGCTGCGCGGCGCGGACAATCGAGAACCAGTGTTATGTCGCGACCGCGGGTATGGCCGGGCAGATGGTCAATGTGCCGGAACAATTCGGTTCCTTCGCCAAATCGGCGATCCTGACACCCAGCGACCTTCCCTTCGCGCGTGACGGCATTGCGGCCGAGGCAAGCGAGAACATCGAGACGGTCATCTTCGCCGATCTGGATCTCGAAACCCTCGACTGGGCGCGGCGCGAGGGCTCTGTCCGGAACCTTTCCGACCGCCGGCCCGACCTTTACTCGGTCGTCTGGAAGACTTGAACCGCCCGTCTTTATCGAACCGTCGCAAAGCGTGCATAGTGTGGATATTGAAGAGACATTCACCGACGGTATCTATTGTCCGAAATCCGCTGAAGGACCGCCCATGAAAATTCCCGCCATGTTCGCCGGACTGCTGTCCGCCCTGCTCATACAGTTCATCATGCCGACGATCGCCGCCGCCGACGATCAGTCGGTGCAACTCGGCCCGCGCCCGTTCTACCTGCTCGACAGCCTGAATGACGGCGAACTCAAGGAAGCGCTCAAGGCCTGCGAGAAAGGGCCCTTCTTCAAGAGCGATTTTTCCATCGGTCACCGCGGTGCGCCGCTGCAGTTTCCCGAACATACCGAACAGTCCTACCGTGCGGCAGCGCGAATGGGCGCCGGTATCATGGAATGCGATGTGACCTTTACCAAGGACCGCGAACTGGTGTGCCGCCATTCGCAATGCGACCTGCATACGACCACCGACATATTGCTGAAGCCGGAAATCGCCGCAAGCTGCTCCGTGCCGTTCTCGCCTGCCGATTCCGCGGCCGGAAAGCCGGCGCAGGCCAAGTGCTGCACATCCGACATCACGCTCGAACAGTTCCGCCAACTGACGGGCAAGATGGATTCGTCCGACAAGAACGCCACAACGGTCGAGGACTATGTCGGCGGGCTGGCGAGTTGGCGGACGGATCTTTATTCAACCGGCGGGCGGTTGATGACACTGGCGGATTCGATCGAGCTTTTCGAGGAACTCGGCCTGAAACACACGCCAGAACTCAAATCGCCGGCAGTGGACATGCCCTATGAGGGCGACTTCACCCAGGAACAATATGCCCAGAAGATGATCGATGCCTACAAGCAGGCGAATGTTCCGGCAAGCCACGTCTTCGTACAATCCTTCAATCCGGCGGATATCGCCTACTGGATCAAGAACGAGCCGGAATTCGGCAAGCAGGCCGTATTGCTGGAGGGCCGGTTCAGCCGTGGGGGCTTCGACCCGCAGGATGCGAAGACCTGGAAACCGTCCATGGAAGAACTGAAGGCAAGCGGCGTCCGGATCATCGCGCCGCCGCTCTGGGTCCTCGTGACGACAGGCGACAACGGCAAACCGGTGCCATCCGCCTACGCCAAGGCCGCAAAGGATGCCGGTCTCGACATCATTGCATGGACGGTTGAACGCTCCGGCCCGCTCGCATCCGGCGGCGGCTGGTACCACCAGACCATCGGCGACATCACCAAAAACGACGGTGACACGCTGGTGCTTCTGGATGTGCTGGCCCGGCAGGTCGGCGTCATCGGCGTCTTTTCCGACTGGCCGGCAACGACAACCTTCTACGCCAATTGCATGGGGCTCTAGATCTAGCGGCTCTGCTTGGTGATGCTGGAGAACGCCACGGCGCTGACGACGATGGCGCCGACCATGATTTCGCGGATGTAGCTGTCGACACTGAGCTGGGTGAGGCCGTTGTCCAAAACGCCCAGGATCAAGACCCCGACCAGCGTATAGAGCACGCGCGGCTCGCCCTCCTCGCTCATCGTCATGCCCAGAAAGACGGCCGCGATCGCGTCGAGCATGAGACCGCTTCCCTGTGTGGGATTCGCCGATGCCACGCGGCTTGAATACATCAGGCCGGCAATGGCTGCGCCAAGTCCTGTCAGGGCAAAGGCCGACAGGCGCAGCGACTTGACCCGCACGCCGGCCAGCCGGGCAGCCTCCTTGTTGCCGCCGATCGCGTAGAGGCGCCGCCCATAGGTCGTCTGTTCAAGGACGAACCAGACGACGGCGAGCACAAGGAGCGCGACAAGGCTGAGAAAGGGCAGCTTCTGCCCATCGAGACCGATAAAATCAAGCGGGATGCCGCCGCGCGCGAAGCCTGAGAATTCGCTTGGAATATCGCGCCCGAATATGGTCCGGCCGCCGCTGACCAGGAAGGCCAGTCCGCTGAACATGGTGAGCGTTCCGAGCGTCGCGACGAATGGCAGGATACCGACAAGGGAAACGAGAACACCGTTGAACACACCGCCCAGCAGGCCGACCAGCAATGCAGCACCGACACCGACATAGACCGGGTATCCCAGCGAAAACAGAACCGCCGCCGTCACGCCGGCAAGGCTCGCCATGGAACCGACCGAGAGATCGAAATCGTTCATGACCATGACGATCGTCATGGTGAACGCGACGACGGCCAGCATGCTGATCTGCTGCGAGATATTGATGAGATTGCCGGAGGTGAAAAACGTGCCCGGCAGGAGGACCGAAAAGAGCACGACGATCAGCGCAAAGCCGATCAGGGTGCCGTAGATTCTGAGTATTCTTAGCATGAATCCCCCGTCGCCCGTCTCATGACGCGTAGATCCGGCTCAGAAGGTCGGCCGGTGTCAGGCCCGCTGCATCGATGATTGCCTGCTGCGCGCCATCCCGCATGATCAATACGCGATCGCACATGCCCAGCGTCTCCGACAGATCGGTCGAAGTCATGATGACCGGGCATCCCGCCTCGCTCAGTTCCCGGACCAGCGCATAGATGTCGTATTTCGCGCCGATATCGACACCACGCGTCGGCTCGTCGAGCACCAGGATCGCCGGTTGCCTGCCGAGGGCCCGCGCGAACAGGACCTTCTGCTGATTGCCGCCGGAAAGCTGATAGACGGGCTGCGAAAGTCCGGCGGCCTTGAGGCGCACATCATCGGCCGTGCGTGTCGCCATTGCGCGTTCACCGCGCCGGTTCGCCATGAATAGAAGCCGCCGCAAGCGATCGAGGTGCGGCAGCACGGCATTGTCGCACACCGGCATCTGGAGCATCAGGCCTTCGCGGCGGCGTTCCCGTGGAATATAGGCAATGCCCCGCGCCCAGGCTTCGGACGGCGTTTTCGGCGCAGGCTCTGATCCGAATTCGATCCGTCCTTTCCCCGGCTCCGCCAGCCCCATGACGATGCGCAGGACGCCGCTTTGGCCAGCATTGGCCAGACCGGCAACACCAAGTATCTCACCGGCGCGCAACTTGAACTCGATCCTTGAGACCTCGTCCGTCGAAACGCCGGAGGCAGCATAAACCACGGCCTCGCCCACGTCGCTGGAGCGCGGCGGATAGATTTCGGCGACCGAGCGTCCCGTCATCGCGGTGATGATCTCCTCCTTGCTCGTTTCGGAAATCGGAGCGCTCAGGACATTGCGGCCGTCGCGAAGCACCGTGACGCGATCGCACAGGCGCATCACCTCGTTCATGCGGTGAGAGACATAGAGAACGGCCGCACCGCTGTCTTTCAATCCGGAAATCACGGCAAACAGCTTTTCCGACTCCTCGCCGGTCAGCGCCGCTGTCGGCTCGTCGAAGACGTAGAGATCGGCCGTCCTTCCCTCGGCGTCGACCAGGCAGCTTGCGATCTTGATGAGCATCTGGTCACCGGTATCGAACCGTGCCGCCTGCATTGCCGGATCGATGTGATCGACGCCGAGGCGCGACAGCGCCATCCCTGCCCGGCTGTTCAGTTCCTTCCAGTCAACGGCAAGCCCGAGGCGGCGCGGATAAGGCAAGCCCAGCGAGATGTTCTCCGCCGCTGACAGTTGCGGCACGATGTTGAGTTCCTGGTGAATGAAACGGAACCCGGCGTCGTGGGCGTTCTGGGCATTGCTGAGCGGCAGGGCCCGGCCGTCCTTCTCAAGCACCAGCGCATCGGCTGTCTCGACGCCGGCCAGGATCCGGATCAGCGTGCTCTTTCCAGCGCCGTTTTCTCCCATCAGGGCATGGATCTCGCCGCCGCGCAGTTCGAGAGCCACGTCAGACAGTGCGGGCGATCCGGCGAAGGATTTTGACAGGTTGCGGATGGAGAGTGCGTTCATTCGCCGGTTCTCAGAAAATTGCAGGCCCCGTTCGGGGGCCTGCCGGTTTCCGCCGGGCCACTAGTTGTTCACGTTCGACTTCGTGACCAGAACCGTCGGAACGTATGTCACCCTCTCCCGGATCTCCTCGCCGGAAATAGCCCGCGCCACGGCATCCGCCGTGGCCTTGCCAATGCCGATGAAATCCTGTGCGATCGACGCTTCGAAATTGCCGCCTGCCGCGATGGCGTCGCGCGCCTGCGGATTGGCGTCGATTCCGACGATGACGATGCCCTCATCGGCGCGTCCCGCATCTTCGATCGCCTGCAGCGCTCCGAGGGCCGGCTGGTCCCATGCCGCCCAGACGGCCGATATGCTTCCCTTCTCCGGATTGGCGGCCAGCAGGGCCTCCATCTTGGCGCGGCTGTCCGCGATGCCGCCATCCTGCACATCGGGCGTGATGCGGTCGATGACCTCGATATCGGGATAGTTGCCGAATACCGCGTCGGCGATCACGCCGCGAATCTGCACCGGCGGAAAAGCGTCGAACACGAACATGACGATGCGGCCCTTGCCCTCGATGCGGTTGGCGACATAGACGGAAGTCTCGGCCGCCATCGCATAACCGTTCGACGTGACGTTGGTGACGACGAGCGGATCGGCCCCGCTGTCCATTCCGATCACCGGGATCGAAGCCGCCGCAGCCGCCTCCAGGCCGGCCGCGACCTGCGCCGGATCGACATTGATGACGATGGCGTCGACCTTCTGCGTGACAGCGTCCTCGATGCGGCTGATGACGGCGGCAACATCTCCGGCCGTGTCAATGACGTTGACATTCCAGCCTTTGCCGGCAGCCTCTGCCTCGAAACCTTCGAGATACATCTGCGTTCCGGGTTGCGCCAGATAAGGTGTGACAACGGTGACGTTCTGCGCCATCGCCACGCCGGTGAGCACGAGCAGCGCCGCAAGTCCTCTTGCAATCGTTCCAGCAAAAAACATCATTTCCCTCCCGGTTTTATAGGTGTTTGCGAAAGAATAGGCGCGCGCCCCGCGATGAAGAACCGTTTTCGGTCGAGTCGGGTACTGCTCCCGTCGAATATCGCAGTTTTTGGATAATCGCATGGCATCAAGGGTGTCTCGCATCCACATTCAGCCATGCCCTGCAAAGCTCGGCATTGGCCGAAATGGCATCGACATAGATCGGAAAGAGCTGTTCATAAAGCGCAACCATCTTTGCATCCGGCTCGTATGTGCGGTCGAACCGGGTGATCTGCCTGAAGACCGCCGAAAGGTCCGGGTGCATTTCTATTGCCCATCCCGCCAGCCCGGCGGCACCGAGCACGCCGGGATCCTTGACGGCCAGCCGGCGGCACTGGCGCGCCAGCACATTGGCGCGGATCTGGTTCCAGATATCCGTCTGAAAACCGCCGCCACCGCAATTGATCACGTCGTTTCGGACACCGGCAGACGCTTCCAGGCTCTGCAAAAGGTGCCTGGCGGAAAAGGCCACCCCCTCATAGACAGACCGGGCCATGTCGGCGGCGCAGGTGCGTTCCTCGATCCCTAGAAAGAGCGCGCGGGCATCCGCATTCCAGATCGGCGCCCGCTCGCCATGCAGGTGCGGCAGGAAAATCGGCGCCGGGCGCGCATAGTCGGAACGGGCCGCCAAAGCCGCCATCTGCTCCGGCCGCAAATCCTGCAAGCCGCAATACCACATCTGCGACGCGCCGCCGGACTGGGTCGGCCCGGCATGCAGGCGAATACCCTGATATTCGGGAAAGACAACGATGCCGGGGGTCGCCGACACCGTCCGGCTTGTGATGCCGAGGATTTCGCTGGTGCCGCTGAGATAGACGGTGGTTCCGTCCGCATGCCCTCCGCAACCGAGCAGTCCCGTCCAGGCATCCATGGTTCCGTTCGCCACCGGAACGCCGCTCGCCGGCCCGTGACGCACGCGGCCGACAATTGATCTCATATCGCTTGGCGGAACAAGGCGCTCGGCAGCGCCCGGCACCAGATCCAGGACTTCGGGGATATAATCCAGGGATTTCCCCACAAGGCCGATATTCGACAGGGGATCGGCGGTCAATTCACCCGTCAGCCGGAAAATGCAGTAGTCCTTGGGCAGCATCACATGCTTTGTCTCTTCCCAGATGTCGGACCTGTGGCGCGCCATCCACAGCATCCGGGCCAGCACGTTGCTGGCGTCGATCGGCAGGGGCGCACCCCACCACGCCATCCGCTGCTCGTCGGTCACGCGCGCATCGAGTTCGGCGGCCTCAGAACTGGCCCTGCCATCCTGCCAGACGATGGCCGGGAAAAGCGGTGCGCCGTCGGCACCGACGAAAACGTGGGTGTTGACCTGCGAGCAGATGCCGAGGGCCGCAATCGGCAGGCCATTTGCCGCAAGCCGCTCCAGCGAAGCCGATACCAGCGAAACCCAGCTCTCCGGATCCTGCTCCACGAGGGCGCTGTCGGGACGGTTGGTCGGATACGGCGCGGCGTAGTCGTCGATGAGCGTACCGCCCGAATCCAACAGGCCCGCCTTGACTGCCGTCGTTCCGACATCGATGCCAATGACCAGGTCACCGTCCATCCATCACCCGCCTGATTTCACCAAGATAGTCCGTCAAAGCCGCCCTGCCCTTTTCCGCCATCATCACCGTTTTCGATCCGACTACAATGCCGTCCGCACCGCAATCCAGCGCATGCCTGCACTGATCTGACGTTGAAATGCCCACGCCGAGCAGAATGGGCGCGGCGATACCGTGCTGGCGAAGCTGCTGTAATCGGGCCCTTGCCGACCGGTCGAACCCGTCCCGAATTCCGGTTTTGCCGGGGGCGTATTGCAGCATGACATAAGATGACGCGGTGGAGGCCCGTTCAAGGTCGGCATCCTCGATCCGGTAGGGAACAAACTCGGCGATCGAGACATCCGCGGCCCTCGCGCCCGAAACGATATGATCGCGTGTGCTCGTATAAGGCCCCGCACAGAGCAGGATATCCGCTCCATCCCAATCTTCGGTGCCCGCCACCAATTCAGGATGCGGATAGGCAAAGATCACACTTTGGGAACCGGACGAAAATCCGGCCATCCGTTGCAGTGCTTCGCCGGCATCGGCAACACGTCCAGACCCGGTCGAACGCAGCATGGATCGCCTGATCGTATCGCCTTCCAGATGCGGATCCGGTGCCCTGATGCCGAGTTCGATCAGGTCGACCCGCTCATCGCCGTAAACATCGAGAAGCTCCAGAGGAACCAGCGGATCGGCGACCGGAAAATACGCAGCCAGCAGCTTTGTGCCAGTGCTCGCCATGCGATCGAAAAGTGCCGTGCCGCCGCCGTTCATCGGAGCAGTGTGCACGCGTACGAATTGCCCGCAACTCCGCAGCGCGCATCACTATCCGGAAACTGCAGCAAAGCCGACGCCGGGCACCTTTACCCTTGGAGCAAGGTCTCCGAGGGGTTTTCGCCGTATCTGAGCCGGTAATACTGGGAAAAACGCCCGAGATGGTTGATGCCGTATTTGCGGGCCACGCCGGCGACCGAGCCCTTTCCGGCTATCAGATCCTGGCGCGCGCAGTGCAGACGGCGCTCGAGAATATACTGCTTGGGCGATCGCTTCAGAAATTTGAGGAAGCCGTCATAGATGGCGCGCTCGCTGACATTGCCGATGCGGGCAAGCGTCGACACTTTCAGGTCCTTCGAAAGGTGGCTGTCGATATAGGCGACGCTGCGCTTGATGTGGACCGGCAATATTCTGAAGGTGGGGCCTTCGAGAAGGTGGCTGTGGGCTTGCGCCCAATATTCGAACACATTGTCGATGACGGCCGCCGCCAGGGGCGTTTGCGTCACGCTCTCGTCTTCGAACCTGAGGCTTCGTTCGAGCTCCTCATAGAGCAGATGCATCAACCGCCTTATGCGCCATCCGGCGGGCCTGTTCAGGTCGATTTCGGGCGACACGTCCGGCAACTCCGCCACCGGGTCATCAAGCCGTTTCTGCCAACGGGTAATGAGTTCCGAGCGTTTGATCTTGAGCATGAGCTGGGTTGTGCCGCTGGTCCATACGGAGTGAATGCGCTGGTCCGGCGAAAGGAACAGGGCCGTATCGTAGCTGGAACCCAGATGCATGCCGCCCTGCTGCACCCGCGCGCCGCCCGCGACAGGCATCTCCAGCATGAAGAAGTCCTTGAAGGCGCCCGGCTCGATCTCGACATGGGAACCGTAGCGCAGGACGTTGAACGATCCGACCGGCACTTCGGCCCCGACATGGAAGAAATCGAAATCATGCTCGCCGGCAAGACAGGTCAGATGATGCGCCTTGTAGCGCTCGCTCATGATGTTTTGCGCAACCGCCGGCTGATCGGAGCGAAAACAGGCGCCGGCACCCGGTCCACCGTCGAAAAAGTCCAGATTGGTCAGCGGTCGGTCACTCATAATGTCACACGCCAATGGCTGCATTCGCGCTTTACATGGTGCATGCGGCCAACCAATTAGGCAAGCCGGCCACCTCGAGCCCTATCCGAATCCTGTTTCGGATCTGCCTCATCGCCTTCCAAGTACGGCGACAACGCCGCGGCATCGCCGAAATCCCGCATCATTTCCTCGCTCAGCTTCGCATCGCAAAGACCTGAGGGCTGTGATCAGCACCCACAGCACCGAACCACCGATGAGAACCATTCCACCGGTCAAAGGAAGCGATTTCACAGGCACCTGAAACATGATGCGTCCGGACCGTTGGACTCAAACTCAGTCGGCGAGATCATTTCGCGTGTCGAACGTCAGACAACTTTGACCTTTGCGTCAAAACTGACCCAGAGCGGCCACCGCCGCGTTTTGCCTCAATGTTTGGAGTGCGGACGAAGTGGACTTTTGTTGCGCTAGCCCCAGTGGCCGCTATCGGGGATGTGACAAAGCTGATCCAAGGTTACCAACGCTGCATCTGCCAAACCAGCTGATCGAGCACCGAGCCGGAGCACATCGCGTAGGTGGGTGACGGTGGTTTCGCGAGTTATCGCCATATTCTTAAGGTTGTGCTACGCTTTCAAAGCAACTGCCAACGTTTAGGGAGATACTGCATGCGTATCTTTGCTTTATTATTGAGCGCTTGCGCAACAGCGGCTATGGCCACTCAAGCTTATGCGCAGAGCTGCCCGATCATTTATTCCGGCTTTGAAGGAGAAAGGGCGGTTGAACGAATCTGCTCTGCAATCCTTAGCTTCAATCAAAATGGTGTCCCCGGCGTTATGGCCGACGATTGCGAGGGCGACGATTGCTGTGACGATGATGATCCCACATGGCTCCCAGCGCCGCCATTCAGTGCAATTATCTCCATGGGTGAATGGGGCGTTTCAATCTCACGACTTAGTGACAATCACGAGTCCGAGATCAGACGGATTCTGGAGTACGCGGACATTCTCGATGATTACTACGGAGGTTACGGTGAACGCAGGCGTATCCCGTCGTTAGAGGACAACTACTCCTATGGCGTGCCGGATGACATGAGGTACTTGGCACAGCGTGAGCCCTGGATTGAAAGAGCAATCGCAAATGGCAATCTGGTATACTACTATCTTCGCAGGGAGTCTGATCGGCACTGATGACTGATATTTTCTTTGGTTCCGAAATATACCTGTCTGCCTTTCGAGTATTCTTCAACTTCTTTATTGTTTCTTTAGGAGTGGGCATTGTCTTTTGGATTTTGTGCGCAATCTCCCACAAGCCAAACAACAGGGTCGAGGCGCTCGTCGCTTTTTGGATGATACTTGCGGTCGCATTACTTGGTGGGCTCACCGGCTACGCAGGCGGCAACAGCAGAGATGGGGTGGTTGGCGATGTCATACCAGCCGTACTCGCCTTTCTAAGCGGTGCGGTCTTGTATTTTTTTGGCCTAGAACGGCAGCCAGCAAAGATCACACCATTTCTCTTAGGAGCGTTTGTCGTTGTGCTTTTTCTCGGGTTTGGAATGGGAGCCAAGAAGCGCCAGTTGTTTGATGATGGACGTGCCAGAGATGATAGAAGGCTTCAAACATGCATTGACGTGTTCTCAGACGCCGAGGTTTTGGCGAGCGATACGGCTGTCGATCACGCCGTTGAGCTGTTCGGAGAACGATGTGACAAAGTTGTGGACCTTTCAACTTACCGGCGATGATCTTTGGCAATTCCGATCCTAACTGAGTTTCCCCTCCATCCAGTTCGCCACGATCAACCTCGGTACACTGTCTAGCGCACGTTCGGCATCGCGATCCAGATCTAGCCGCTTCGACAGTTTGACCCGCGAGACTAGCAGGAAGATCGGCGCGGTGACCCGATTGCGGTCGGTCTTAGAGCGCGACACCATCGCTTGGCCGCGTTTATTGATGCGGGCGCGGGATTATCATCGAAGATGACAAGCAGATTGGGCGAATTCGGCGAAAGTCACCATTCGTTGCTTCTCAACGAACTTACAGCATTGGCTCTCTCCGGCCGTTCGCGCGTTGTGCCTCAAGGTCCGTTTTCCGATATGGGTCAGGAATGCTTGATGTCCGGGGCAGGCGTGTCTGGCGAAAGACTATGATTCAATTGCGGAAAATCGAACACAGAGTCAAAGCTTCACGATGTTCTGCATCACGGCTTGCCTGCCCTGTTTCGGCGGGCAGTCATCGATACAATTCCCCGAAAAGGGCGTTCAGCTTACCCGGATCGTTCCCGTATCGCATGAGGCCGACCATCAGAAGCAGACGCGCCTTTTCCGCCGGCAGATCGCCGGCCAGGATCACACCGGCCTTCTTGAGTGCCGCGCCGCCGCCCTCGTCACCATAGACGGGCTCCACTGAACCGTTCGGCACGCGGGTCGCGATCACAACCGGCAGCCCGCGCTTTTTGGCCTCCAGCATGGCCTGGTAGGTCTCCCGATTGACATTGCCGGCTCCGACGCCTTCGACCACGATGCCCTGCGCTCCGGTTTCGAGCGCGTGTCGGATAAAGCGTCCGTCCGAGCCGGAATAGTCCTTCAGGATCGGAATATATGGCGGAGTGGCCGAATGATTGCCGGTCAGCTCCACCTGCACCCGTTGGGCTGGCTGGTTGAACTGAACAAGCTGGCCATCATACAGATAGCCTAGATAGCCTTTTTCGCCGGATGTGAAGGTCTGAACATTGGTTGTCTGCGTCTTGCGCGCACTGCGCGCGGCATTGATGTAGCCGTTCAAGGTGACGGTGACGCCCCAGTTCCTGTCAGAGGACAACAGGACCTGACGGACGGCATTGAGCAGATTTCCGGGACCGTCCGAGCCGGCATCCGATGCGGTGCGCATGGCGCCGGTAAAGACCACCGGCTTGTTCGATGTCAAAAGCACGTCCAGCAGAAAGGCTGCCTCGGCCATCGTATCCGTGCCGTGGGTGACGACCACACCCGATATTTCCTCGCGGTCCAATATGTGCCTCACGATGCAGTGGAGATGCAGCCAGTCCGACGGCTTCATCTGCGAAGAATCTTCGTTCATGAGGTCCGTTACCTCGATACGCGCAATATCGGAGAGGCCCGGAACCGATTGAACAAGTGCGCTTCCCGATACCGCAGGCACCGCGCCTGCGGAGCCGCATCCGACCTTTTCGGCAATCGTTCCGCCGGTTGTCACGATTGCAACGCGCGGAAGTTCGGCCTTCTTGTTTTCGCTTGTATCGGCTGCACTGTCGCTGGCCGTCGCAGGAGCGCCGAACAACGGCAGAAAAACAAACACGCAAGCCGCAACACCGATCCAGGACCTGCAGGTTCTGCTATGCCCGGGATTTTCCCTTATGCTTCCGGGCCGGTTTGTCTCCATGGCTTTGTACTCCTCGAACCCGCTGCCAATTTGAGATCGCCGAAGATATCGGATCACGCTGCGATTGTGCAGGTGCCTCATTGGGAACAGCGAATGTTGAAATTGTCACTGCGACCTAAAGCCCTCCACCGAGACGCAGAATCGTTCCGGTCGCATAGCCAGCCTTTTCGGAGGCAAGCCACAGAACGGCCTCGGCGATATCCATGGGCGTCGCAACCCGGCCGAGTGGCGATGCCCTGGCCACATTTGCCGGCCTATCCGGATTGCCGCCGGTCTTGTGGATGTCCGTATCGACCGTACCGGCCTGTATCGCATTGACCCGGATGCCGAGCGGCCCGACCTCCTTGGCAAGACCGACGGTCATTGTGTCGAGAGCCGCTTTCGAGGCCGCGTAGTGCACATATTCGCCGGGACTGCCGAGCGTCGCGGCGATCGAGGAGATGTTGACGATAACGCCGCCGCTGCCGCCGTTCCGGTTCGACATGCGCCTTAAGGCTTCTCGCGCACAGTAGAATGCGCCTTCGACATTGACGGCGAAGGTGCGCCGCAGAACCTCACTGGCAAGATTTTCAACCGTCGTCGCGCCACCGATCACCCCGGCATTGTTGACGAGCAAAGCCGGCGATCCGAGTTCGCTGTCGCAGCGCTCGAACAAATGCGTCACTTCTTCCGGAGACGCGACATCTGCCCGCATGGCAATCGCCTTCGCACCGTGTTTCCTGCACGCGTCAGCGGTCTGCTCAGCCGCTTCGGCATTGGCGGCATAGTTGACGCAGACATCGTAACCGTGTTGCGCGGCAAGGATCGCCGTTGCTGCGCCAATGCCGCGCCCTGCCCCGGTTATGACCGCCACCTTTGCCATGGACCTACTCTCCTGCCGCATGCGCCTTTTCCGTCCGTGCCCGTTCACGGATATCGCGGATGCTCGACCAGCTATAGAGCGCCAGCGCCGACCAGATCAGCACGAAGGCCAGCAGCTGCCATGATGAAAACGGCTCGCGGAAGACGAAGACGGCAATGAGAAAAATAAGGGTCGGCGCCACATATTGCATCAGCCCCATGGTGGAGAGCCGCAGCATCCTGGCGCCCAGCGCATAACTGATCAGCGGCAGCGCCGTGGCCGGACCGGCAAACATCATGAGCATCGTGTCAAAGGTGTTGCCCGCCATGAAATGACCCATCCCCTCGATGTCCAGCGCCAGCAGAATGAACAGCGACGGCAGGCTCAAAAGCACGACTTCAAGGAAAAAGCCCTGGGACGGCCCGATCGGCATCGTCTTGCGGAAATAACCGTAGATACCGAAGCTGAACGCAAGGGAAAGCGACACCCAGGGGAGCCCGCCGGCATCATAGGTCAACACGGCAACCGCGAGGACCGCCAGGAAGATGGCCGCCAGTTGCGGCTTCGTGAAGCGTTCGCCCAGGAACAGCGCGCCGAGCATGATGCTGACGATCGGATTGATGTAATAGCCGAGGGCCGTCTCAACCGTGCGCTCATTGGCGACCGCCCAGGTGTAAATGCCCCAGTTGATGGCGATCAGGGTCGCCGTCAGCCCGGCCATCGCCAGCACTCTCGGGTTCCTGACGGCATGTTTCAGATCGGCCGTGCGGCCCATCCAAAGGATGATCAGACCGGCGACCGGGATTGACCACAGAATGCGGTATGCAACGACCTCAATCGCCGGCACGTGATCGACAGCCTTCATGTAGAACGGCAGAAGGCCCCACATCAGATAGGCGCTGATCCCGAAGGCAAATCCGCGTGCTGCCGTATTGTCTGGCTCCGTGCCGTTCATGGCCATGCCATTTCTATTCAGATTCAAAAGCTTGGAATATCAGGCGGATAAAATGAATCAAGCGGCCGTGAATATCCCCATGATCGCGTGACCGGCACCAGGCCGGCGCATCACGCAATCACATGCACAAAATAATGGCAAGCAGGTTCATCCATCCTTGCGCATTTTGAGCAGTTTGTAGGTCACCGAATCCATCAACGCCTGGAAGGACGCATCAATGATGTTGTGCGATACGCCGACGGTCCACCAGCGCTCGCCGCTCTGGTCGCGCGACTCGATAAGCACCCGTGTGATCGCTTCCGTGCCGCCATTGAGGATTCGCACCTTGTAGTCCGTCAGTTCGAGATCCTCGATTTCGGCCTGGTATTTGCCGAGATCCTTGCGCAGGGCGATATCGAGCGCGTTGACCGGACCATGACCCTCGGATACGGACATCTTGGTCTCGCCGTCGATCTCCACCTTGACGATGGCTTCCGAAATGGTCTTCAGATTTCCGTTGGCGTCGAAACGGCGCTCCACCATGACGCGGAAACTGTCCACCTTGAAGAACTCCGGCACCCGGCCAAGCGTGCGCCGCGCCAGCAGTTCGAAACTGGCATCGGCGCCCTCATAGGCATAGCCGGCGGCCTCGTGTTCCTTGACGATGGAGATCAGCCGGTCGAGGCGCGGATTGTCCTTGGAGACCTCGATGCCACGCCGGTTCAACTCGTTGATGAAATTGGACTTTCCGCCCTGGTCGGAGACCATGACCTTGCGCTGGTTGCCCACGGCATCCGGCTCCACATGCTCATAGGTGCGCGGATCCTTCAGGAGCGCCGAGGCGTGGATGCCGGCCTTGGTGGCGAAGGAGGAAGCGCCGACATAGGGAGACTGCGGCTCGGGAGACCGGTTCAGCAGTTCATCGAAGGCATGGGAGATGCGCGTCAACTGCTTGAGCTTGTCCGCATCGATCTCGGTCATGAACCGGCTGTTCCAAAGCGGCTTCAGCACCAGCGTCGGGATCAGAGTCACAAGATTGGCATTGCCGCAGCGCTCGCCGATGCCGTTGAGCGTTCCCTGCACCTGACGTACGCCGGCATCGACGGCCGCCAGCGAATTGGCGACGGCCTGCCCTGTGTCGTTGTGCGCGTGAATGCCGAGATGATCCCCCGGGATGCCGGCAGCGATAACCGCACTGACAATCTTCGCAACTTCCGCCGGCTGCGTGCCGCCATTGGTGTCGCAAAGCACCACCCAGCGCGCGCCGGCATCATAGGCCGCCCGCGCGCAGGCCAGCGCATAGTCGGCATTGGCCTTGTAGCCGTCGAAGAAATGCTCGCAGTCGACCATTGCCTCCTTGCCGGCGGCAACCGTCGCCTCGACGGACGCCGTGATCCCCTCGAGGTTCTCCTCATTGGTGATGCCAAGCGCTACGTCGACATGGTAGTCCCAGCTCTTGGCCACGAAACACACGGCGTCGCTCCGCGACTGCAGCAGCGCCGATACACCCGGATCGTTGGAGGCGGATACGCCTGCCCGCTTTGTCATGCCGAAGGCGACAAAGGAGGCACTCTTCATGCGGTTCTTCTCGAAGAAGGCGGTGTCGGTCGGATTGGCGCCCGGATAGCCGCCCTCCACATAATCGACGCCGAACTCATCGAGCAGCTTGGCGATGGCAATCTTGTCCTCGACGCCGAAATCGATGCCGGGCGTCTGCTGCCCGTCCCGCAATGTGGTGTCGAATAGGTAGATCTTCTCGCGCTGACTCATTGTCTCGTTCGCCTGTTCATCGTTCGGACGGCCTTCCGGGCGGCCGCTAAAGCACTTCCCATGTGGTTACGCGGTCTCCGGTCTCCGGATCCTTGCCGTCCTTGAGCTGGATGCCGCTCGAGGCCAGTTCATCGCGGATAGCATCGGCGCTCGCCCAGTCCTTGTCGCGAATGAAGGCGAGCCGGGTGGCGATGCGCTCCGCAATCACCGCCTCATCGACATCGGTCGTCTTCGCCTGCCTGTAGGCGGAAAAGCCGAGCATCCTGAGTGTCGATGCCAGCGCCGCTCCGTCGAGCGCGCTCAATCGTGCCAGCACACCGGGAAAATTGAGATCGTCGGACAGCGCGTCGATCACTTCGGCGTCCGGCAGCCCGTCGTCGGCCGCATCCCCGGCGCGGCGGGCGAATTTCTCCAAAAGCCGCTCGGCCTCTTCGAGCTTGCGCTTCGAGAAGTCGATCGGCTCGCGATAATGGGTCATCAGCATAGCCAGCCGCAGCACCTCGCCCGGCCAGCTTCGTGCGCCGAATGTGTCGCCGGCCAGCAATTCGTGGATGGTGACGAAGTTACCAAGGCTCTTGGACATCTTCTGACCCTCCACCTGGAGGAAGCCGTTGTGCATCCAGATATTCGCCATGCGCTCGGTGCCATTGGCGCAGCAAGACTGGGCGATCTCGTTCTCATGGTGCGGGAAAATCAGATCGAGGCCGCCGCCATGAATGTCAAAGACCTTTCCCAGATAGCGCTCGCTCATGGCCGAGCACTCGATATGCCAGCCCGGGCGGCCAACGCCCCAGGGTGAAGGCCAGCCGGGCTCATCTTCCGCCGACTGCTTCCACAGGACGAAGTCGCCGGGATTCCTTTTGTGGTCCTCAACGGCTATGCGTGCGCCGGCTTGCTGATCCTCCAGCTTGCGATGCGAAAGTTCGCCATATTTCGGTGTCGATGTGACGTCGAAAAGAACCTCGCCGCCCGCCTCGTAGGCGTGGCCCTTCTCCAGAAGCACGCCGATCATCTCGATCATCTGCGGGATGTTGTCCGTCGCCCGCGGTTCGAAATCCGGCTCGAGGCAACCGAGCTGTCCGACATCGGCGTGGAACTGATCGGCCGTCTTGGCCGTTACCAGCGCAATCGCATCGTTGAGCGGCTTGTCCGGATGATCCCGGGCGGCGCGGGCATTTATCTTGTCGTCGACATCGGTGATGTTGCGCACATAGGTGACGTTTTCCGCGCCGAAATGGTGCCGCAGCAGCCGGAAAAGGAGATCGAACACGATGACCGGGCGCGCATTGCCGATATGCGCGAAGTCGTAGACCGTCGGACCGCAAACATACATACGCACATTCGTCGGGTCGATCGGGGCAAAATCTTCCTTTTCGCGCGTCAGCGTGTTGTGCAGTTGAAGGCGTCGGTCGCCCATAGGTCAAACTCCCTTGTGCCTCTGGCCAGGGCGTTTGTCTTTGCACGGATTTGAGACGAAAACGGCCAGGCCAGCGGATGGCTAGCTGATAATGATGCAGATGATGCAAATTGCGGCGGAGCCGCGAAGCGTTTTCATGGCGCAACTTATCGCCGTTCGCGGGCGCGCCGTCAAGTCATGCCTGCAGCGATCATTAAACGATCATGAATTGACGTATCGCAGCAAAAGGCCGACGGCCAGTCCAGCCATGATCAGCCCGATGATGATGTCCAAAATGCGCCAGGCCACGGGCCGCACGAAGATCGGCGCAAGCAGCCGCGCTCCGTATCCGAGGCCGAAGAACCACACAAAGGAAGCGATGCCCGCGCCGATACCGAAGGCAAGACGGGCTGAGCCCTCATAGCCTCCGGACAGGCCGCCGATCAGCAGGACCGTGTCGAGATAGACATGCGGATTGAGGAAAGTCAGCGCCAAGCAGGTGGTGACCGCCGCCCAGAAGCCCGCTGCGGTTTTGCTGGACGCTTCCAGGCCGTGCGGGTGCAGTGCGCGCCTGAAGGCCAGCACGGCATAGCCGAACAAAAACAGGGCGCCGCCAAGCGTGACGACACTGATGAGGACGGGCGAGCGGGCGACAACGGTTCCGAGACCGGCGACGCCCGCTGCAATCAGCAGGGCGTCGGAAATCGCGGCAATCAGGCAGACGACGAAAACATGCGAACGCACAAGGCCCTGACGCAGGATGAAGGCATTCTGGGCGCCGATGGCGATGATCAGCGAGCCGCCAAGCAGAAATCCGGCCATCGCCGCTCCGGTGATCGGATGGTCGAACATTCTTCTCCCGTGACGTTGTGTAAGCGCTGCCCGCTAGAAGAGCGACAATTGATTGCCGTCTTCGGGATCTTCGGCCGCTAATTCAGGCGTTTCGCCGGCGATGTCAACGGGTTCCTGTATGTCCGGTCCCATATTGGCGACCTTGTTGACCTTGTCCGAGACAGGGACGGCTTCGAAGAAATCCTCATTCGCCGGCACGAGAAGATCGGTCACATGGCGCGGCTCCTGCGTCTTGCAGTCGAGCCAGCGGCTGAAATCCTCGGGATGGATGACGACCGGCATGCGATGGTGGATGTGCTCCAGCGTCTTGTTTGCGGTCGTCGTCAAGATCGCGCCGGTGTCGATCTCCGATCCGTCGGCCGCGAGCAGCGAATCCATCACTCCGGCGAAGGCAACAATTCCGCCATCGCGCGGACGCACCCAATAGGCCTGGGGCCGTCGCCTGCCCTGGCGCCGCCACTCATAAAACCCTGACGCCGGAACCAGTGTCCTCCAGTGCCGCATCGGCCCGCGGAAGGAGGCCTTCTGCAGGACCGTTTCGGAGCGCCCGTTGATGATCAGCGGGAAATCCTTCGGATCCTTGATCCACGCGGGCAGAAGGCCCCAGCGCACCAGAAAGGCGCGGCGGTCCGGCAGATTGGTGCCCGGCGGGCGGCCCGCGCCGTCGCCGGCCGCAATCATCAGGATCGGCTGTGTGGGCGCAATATTGTAACGCGGCTCGTGCCGTTCGATTTCCGACAATTCGAAGAAGGCCGCAAGTGCGTCCGCCGACTGGGTCAGGGAAAATCGTCCGCACATAGGCAATCGTTCCTAGAAGGTGACGCGATCCGCATCGATCTCGGCGTCGCGCAGCCGCTCCTGGGCACGGAACAGATCGTTCTGTTTGAACGACAACTGCGTTGCCAGGCGCGCGCGTTCGCCTTCGTCGCCGGCTTCCGCAATCTTGCTCGTGAGATCGTCGATTTCGCCGCGCACCCGGTCACGCTCCTGACGGGCATCATAGACACGCTTGCCGATCGCGTAGGTTCTCAGGAAACCGGGCGCGACATCGGCCGGGCACGACTGCGCGTAATATTTGCCCTCGCGTCCGACAATCAGGCCGTTCTGCGGTCGGCAATACTGCCGGATGCCGACTTCCCAGCCGGCGCGCCAGGAGGCCGCGTCAACCGGCGTGCCGTAACGCGAACAGGCCTTCTCATGCTCGACGATATAGGATGATGCCCTGCCCTCCTGGCCGTTGCGCTGACCCAGATCGCGCCAGTTCGCGGTCTGGCACTCGGCCTCGTTCAGCGTGGCGCAGGCCGACAACACCAGGGGCGCGGCGAGAATCCAGATCATTGCGGACAGTCTTGATGAGCGCATGGCGGTCCTGTCTGGCTGTTTTCCTTGTCGATTATTCAATAGGATGAATCGCGGCGAAATACCGGCCCGCAGGATAACAAGGAAGACACGGCAAGGAAGTTTCGATTATGGCTTATCCCCGGATTGCTGTGTCCGCGATATTGCGGCGCGAGAACCGCTACCTCCTGGTGCTGCGCGGCAAAGGCCAGTCGCAGGGCCAGTACGCGTTTCCGGGCGGCAAGGTGGAGCCCGGCGAACGGCTGGACATCGCCGCCCTGCGCGAACTTCGTGAGGAAACCGGGATACGGGGCGATCATGCGCGGTTTTTCCGGCTGTACGATCTGATTGCGCATGGCGATGACGGTGTGCTGGAAAGCCACTATGTGCTGGCGGTTCATCTTGTTGAGGCAGCGGATGGCCAGGAGGCGGTCGCCGCCGACGATGCGGCGGATGCCGGCTGGTTCACGATCGAGGAAATCCGGTCGCTGCCAACGCCGCCAAGCGTCCTGGAATGCGTTGAGTATATCGACATGCACGGCCATGAGCCGGAGCCGCGCGTTCTGTCGATGGAAGCCTGACATCAAAAAAATGTGAGGACCCTTGAGTGGCTGCACGCTTGATGGGCTTGCTAGGTTGCCCCTGACACAATCCGGAGACCGACCGATGGCCAGCGCGCATTCACTCATCCGGCTCACTGCCCTGCTGCTGGCGGGGATGCTGCTTCTACCCGGCACCGCATGGTCCGATCCGGACCGGTGGGAGCGCGAGGGCTGGTCGACCGATTTCTCCAGGCACGCGATCGCATACAGCGAAATCATGTCCGGCGGGCCGCCGAAGGACGGGATTCCATCAATCGATAATCCCAGCTTCACGGCAGTATCGGAGGTGGAGGACCTTATCGACCGGGAACCGGTGATGGGTCTGGAGATCAATGGCGACGCGCGCGCTTATCCGTTGCGCATCCTCATGTGGCACGAGATTGTCAACGACACGGTCGGCGGCTTGCCCGTTACCGTGACCTATTGCCCCCTCTGCAATGCGGCACTGGTCTTTGATCGCCGGATCGGCGGCGCGGCCGACACGTTCGGTACGACCGGCAAGCTTCGGAACTCCGATCTCGTCATGTATGACCGGCGCACCGAAAGCTGGTGGCAGCAATTCACCGGCGAGGCAATTGCTGGAGAACTGACGGGCATGAAGCTGGAACTCATTCCTTCGCGGCTGGAGTCCTGGAAGAATTTCAAGACCCGCCACCCGGACGGAAAGGTGCTTGTTCCCAACAATCCGGGCATGCGCGACTACGGCCGCAATCCCTATGAGCGCTACGATACGCGGGATCGTCCGTTCCTCTACCGGGGCGAGTTGCCCGAGGATATCCCGGCGATGGCACGGGTGGTGCTGGTGCGCGACGGCGGCGATCCGATCGCCGTGACGATGCTCAAGGTCCGCGAGGAAGGTCCGCTCGAGCGGCGCGGCCTTACCATCGCCTGGGAAGAAGGACAGGCATCTGCGCTCGACACGGGCGACATCGGCGATGGCCGCGAAGTCGGAAACATCACTGTGCAGCGCGACGGCAAGGATGTGCCCTATGACATCACTTTCGCCTTTGTCGCCCACGCCTTCATGCCGGAAACGAAGATCGAGAAGGCGGCCAGTGAATAGGCCCGTTCCTCACTCGGAAACGTGCCTCAAAACGCCGTTAAGGCTTATCGCACAATGCCGCTTTCGCGGCTTTTCGTTTCCATGCTAAATCATGGCCATGAAACGTTTTTGCCGCGCTGCCGCGCTCTCCACAATGCTGTCTCTGATCGCTGTATCGCCAGCAGCGGCGCAGAACGCTGAGCCGCCCTATGAGCAAAGACTGATCCAGCTTTCCGAGATCGTCGGCTCGGTGCACTATTTGCGCAAGCTGTGCCTGGGTTCCGAAGAAGGATGGCGCAACAGGATGCAGGCCCTTATCGACATCGAGGCAACCGATCCGGCACGGCGCGCGCGCTTTGTCGCCGCCTTCAACAAGGGGTACCGTTCGTTCGCCTCGGTGCATCGAAAATGCAACAGCGTCGCCATTGAGGCGGAAGAACTCTATCGCAAGCAGGGGCTTGAGCTTGCATCGGAGATCATAGCGCGCTACGGAAATTAGTACTTTGTTAACCTGATCTTTCACTGCGCCGTTTCTGCCGTGATTTGCGTGTTACCTTAAGGTCGGGAAGTAGTGGAGATTTGGTCTCCAGGTGGTGATATGACAGAAACAAGTTTGTCCGAAATAGACGAAATGATCGTCTACGAAAAAATGCAAACCGCCCTTGAGCATCAGACAGAGGCCTGGGCGGAGGGCGTTGCGGACGGAATCGAACCGGAAATTATCGCAGACGCCGCTTTTGTGACGGTCATGCGCGAGACGGTCAAACTATTCGGCGAGGACGCCACCGAGGCGATGCTCGAAGATCTGAAGCGGCGCATGCTGACTGGAGAATTTTCGCCGGAGCGTCTGATACAGTAATTCAGACCGGACGGCGGTGCACTGGGAGCGGCTGCAGGCATGCAGAAAACGCGGGGAACCGGATGCGTTGTCGGCGGGATCACGGCATTCATGTTGTTGAACCCGCTTTCGATGGGCCTCGCCCTGTCGGCCGCGAAATCCGATACCCATCACAGTGATCGCACAGTCATTGTCAACGATGCGCTGGCGCTGAGCGGAATCGGCAGTTCCGACGCGGATACGGCGGACGGGCCGAGGGCGGGTGATGACAGGCCGGGTATCCCGATCGATACAGAGACAGAGCCGGGCGATACGTTTGAGACCGATGTGACGATCGATGAAGCGCCTGCCGTTCCCGGCGAAGCGGTCGTGGTTCGCTATGACATCGACAGGCTGCCGGCGCCGGTGCAGCGCATGCGCGAACTGATCATCGAGGCGGCGTCAAAGGGCCGCGTGGAGGGGCTTCGGCCACTTCTCGGCACCGGCATCACCCAAACGCAGCTGTCCATTAGCGGCTATGAGGGCGATCCGATCGAGTATCTCAAGGAAAACTCCGGTGACGGCGAAGGACAGGAACTGCTGGCCATCCTGCTCGATATCTTCAGCTCAGGTTATGTGCATCTCGACGCGGGCGAGCCCACCGAGATCTATCTGTGGCCCTATTTCTATGCCCTGCCACTCGATGGCCTCGACGAGCGCCAGATGGTGGAACTCTACCGTATTGTCACCGCGGGCGACTATGAGGACATGAAGGCGTTTGGCGCCTATATCTTCTACCGGACCGGCATCGGACCCGAGGGCGATTGGAAATTCTTCGTGGCAGGTGACTAGCGGACCTCTTGTCCATTCACGTTTGGCAGACTACCTAAGGTCCTGCTGAACAATCGGAATATGGGGTCATCATGCACTGTGCCGCACTCACCGACCGGGCTCTGGTCGGCATCTCCGGAGACGACGCGCAGATGCTGCTGCAGGATGTGATCTCCTGCGAGGTTGAAAATCTTCCCGACGGTGTGGCGCGGCCGGGTGCATTACTGACGCCCCAGGGCAAGATCCTGTTTGAGTTTCTGATATCACGCGACGGGGCGGACCGTTTTCTTTTGGATCTTCCCAGGGCGAAGGTCGGGGGATTTGTGCAACGCATGATGATGTACCGCTTGCGCGCCAAGGCCGAGATTGCGCCCGTCGACGATGTTTCGGTCCACGCGGCGTGGGGTGGAGAGCAGCAGGATGGCTGGCTGCTGGACGACCGCTTCCGGAACGAGGCCAACGTTTACAGGATTTACGGCGCCTCGCCCTCGCAAACCGCCTCACATGAGGATTATGATCACCTTCGGGTTGAGAACGGGGTTGCCGAAGCCGGCGCCGACTATGCTCTGTCCGATGCTTTCCCGCACGACATCTCGTTCGATCTGAACGGCGGTGTTTCGTTCAAAAAGGGCTGTTTTGTCGGGCAGGAAGTCGTATCGCGGATGCAGCACCGCTCCACCGCAAGACGGCGCGTCGTCATCGTCGAGGGGCAAGCCCCCCTCCCCGAAACCGGGTCCTCGCTCACCGCCGGCGGCCGCGCTGTCGGATTGCTCGGGACGGTTGCGGGCAATCGCGGCCTGGCGCTTGTCCGGATCGACAAGGTCGCGGCGGCACGCGACAGCAACACGCCGCTTCTTGCCGGTGACGTTCCCGTGGAGGCCACTCTGCCGGCCTGGACCGGCCTTTCCTTTCCCACGGCTGACGCTGCCGGCGAGGCTTGAGGAATGCCGGCAGCTTCCACGTCGCCGCGCGCCTGGCAGCGCATGCTGTCCGGCCGCCGGCTCGATCTCATCGATCCCTCGCCGCTGGATATCGAAATCGGCGACATAGCCCATGGTCTTGCCCGTGTTGCGCGCTGGAACGGTCAGACGACCGGTAACCACGCCTTTTCGGTGGCGCAGCATTCTGTGGTCGTGGAAGAGATTTTCCGGCGCCTGCGGCCGTCCGCCAGCGCAGACGAATGCCTGGTCGCTCTGCTGCACGACGCGCCGGAATATGTCATCGGCGACATGATCTCGCCGTTCAAGGCAATCATGGGCGGCGACTACAAGAAGGTCGAAAAGAGACTTGAGGAAGCGGTGCATCTCAGGTTCGGGCTTGCGCCCGCGATGCCCAAGGCGTTGAAGGCACTCATCAAGCGCGCCGACCGCATATCCGCATTTTTCGAAGCGACGGAGCTGGCGGGATTTTCCGAGAGCGAGGCTGAGAAGCTTTTCGGGCGACCGCGCGGAGTAAGCCGTGATATGGTCTCGCTCGATCCGCTGCCGGCCACGCACGTGCAAGGGGAATTCGTGCGGCGCTTCGAGGCAATAGAGGCACTGCGCGGACACGACAAGAAACGCGCCTGAGTCTTCACTATGACACATATTGTCGTCTGCTCGCTTTCGAAGCTTCCCGCCACCGCCCGGGCGCATCAGGCGCGCGAGATGATCACGCTGATCTCCAACGAACACGAAGTCCGACGCCCTCCCGGCATCCTGGCGGAGCGCCATCTTCGCCTCGACATGAATGACATCAGCGCGAATATCGAAGGCTTGCGCCCGCCGGAAGGGCACCATGTTTCCCGTCTGATCGATTTCGCACGGGAATGGGACCGTTCCGCCCCCCTTCTCATCCACTGCTGGATGGGCATCTCGCGATCCACCGCCGCGGCCTATAGCGTCGCCCTGGCACTCAATCCGGATCTGGACGCGATGCAGCTTGCGCTGGAACTCAGGCGGCGATCGCCCTCGGCGACACCCAATGCCCGCCTGATCCAGCTGGCGGACGCGGCGCTCGGCCGGGACGGACGCATGATCGAAGCGATCGCCCGGATCGGGCGTGGCGCGGAAGCCGCAGAGGGAAAACCCTTTATCCTGCCACTGGAGATCAGATCCGATGGCTTCTGATTCAACAGCCGTCGAAATCGGGCTCAACGCCGCCATCGTCTCAGTCGAGGGCAATGATCCCAAAATCCTCGTCGTCACGCGGGACGAAGACGGAAAGGCGGTGCCGGACGGGTTGCCGCTGGGTTCATTCGATCCGCTGTCGCACCGTACGTTCGAAACCGGCTTGCGCGCCTCTGTCGAACAGCAGACAGCACTGCATCTCGGCTATGTCGAACAACTCTACACATTCGGTGACCGTGGCAGGCACAAGCAGCCGGACGATGTCGATCTTCATATCGTTTCCGTCGGCTATCTGGCGCTCACCCGAAATGACGGCGAGCAGACGGGCGCGCTTCAAAGCAGCGGTGCGCAATGGCGCAACTGGTACGGGTACCTGCCATGGGAGGACTGGCGCGCCGGGCGGCCCGGTATCCTCGACGACACGATCCTGCCGGCACTCAAGGCCTGGGCCGACCGTCCGCTGGAGGAAAGCCACGGCAAACTGCCCAACCGGCGCTCGCGGTTGCGCCTTGCCTTTGGCGACGATGATTTCCCGTGGGACGAGGAACGGGTGCTTGAACGCTACGAGCTTCTTTACGAGGCAGGCCTCGTCGATGAGGCCGTGGCCGACCGCCGAACCGGATCGACCGGCCTGCCGGCACCGCTTGGACGCCAGATGCGGCTCGATCACCGGCGCATCCTGGCAACGGCCATGGCGCGGCTGCGCGGCAAGCTGAAATACCGGCCCGTCATCTTCGAACTGATGCCAACGGAATTCACCCTCACCGCGCTTCAATCGACTGTCGAAGCGATCTCCGGCCGCCACCTGCACAAGCAGAATTTCCGCCGGCTGGTCGAAGGCGCCAAGCTGGTCGAGACCACGGGCGCAACCAGCACGGCGACGGGCGGGCGCCCCGCAGCACTCTACCGATTCCGCAGGGAGGTTCTGGAGGAACGCCCGGCGCCTGGCATCAAGGTCGGCGGGCGTTAGACAAAGATGTCAAGGCCGACATCGAGCGGCGGTGCCGCCATGGTGATCTTCGACGTGGAGATGTAGTCGACGCCGGTCTCGGCCACAGCGGCGATGGTTGCCAGATCGATATTGCCCGATGCTTCCAGCACCGCGCGCCCGGCATTGACACGAACCGCCTCGGTCAGCGTTTCGGGCGACATGTTGTCGAGCAGCACGGCATCCGGCGACGCGGTCAGAGCCTCCTCCAACTGCGCCAGCGTATCCACCTCGACCTCGATCGTGACCATGTGGCCGCAGTGGGAACGGGCCACCTCGATGGCCTTCGCAACGCCGCCGGAGACGGCGATGTGGTTGTCCTTGATGAGCACGGCATCGTCGAGGCCGAAACGGTGGTTGCGGCCTCCGCCGCAGCGCACCGCATATTTCTCAAGAACGCGCAAGCCCGGGATGGTCTTGCGTGTGCAGCAGACCCGTGCATCGGTATGGGCGATCTTGTCGGCATAGGCTGCGGTCAGCGTCGCGATGCCGGACAGATGCATGAGGAAATTCAACGCGACGCGCTCGGCGGCCAACATGCTTCGGGCGTTGCCCTCGACGCGTGCAAGAACGCCGCCGGCAGAGCAATGCGCGCCATCCGCAACCTCGCATCGGACGGACATGCCGGGATCGATAATCCGGAATGCGCTCGCCACAAGCGGCATTCCGGCCACCACACCGTCCTGCCTGGTGGCGATAACAGCCCTGGCGGTCGCGTCGGCGCCGATCGTTGCCTGGCTGGTGATGTCGCCGGCACGGCCGAGATCCTCCTCAAGCGCGGCGCGGGCGCACCGTTCCACAAGGAGGGGTGACAGGGCGGAAAGGTCCGTCATGCCGCGACCATTTCGGCTGCGCTGCCGACAATGTCGTCGGCCTCGGGGAGGGTCAGATAGGTGCGTTTTTTCCACTGAGGATCTGGGGCGGGTCTATCGGAGCGAAAATGCGCGCCGCGGCTTTCCTCTCGCAACAGCGCACCGGCCACGACTAATTTCGCGGTGATCAGCATGTTTCCGAAACGCGCCTTGCGATTTTTGGCTTCCAGTTCTGCAATGAGGCGCGCCGCCCTCGTCAGCCCGTCCCGGTCGCGGATGACGCCAGCGCAATCGCTCATCGTGCGCCGCAGAAGCTGCAATTCCGGACTATCGCTTTCCGTAACGATATCGTCGGATTCGTCGGCCGGGCTTGCCCAATTGTCGCATTTCGGTGCAGGCAGCAACCCCTGGATATCCTCGGCGATGCGCCCGGCGAACACGACGGCCTCAAGCAGCGAATTGGACGCAAGGCGGTTTGCACCATGGGCGCCCGTGGAAGTGACTTCACCGGCGGCCCACAAACCGTCAAGCGAGGTCCGCCCGTCGGCATCCACCAGAACGCCGCCCATGTGATAATGGGCCGCCGGGACAACCGGGATCGGCTCCCGGACCGGATCAATCCCGGCCTTGCGGCAATAGGCGTGAACCGTGGGGAACCGGTCCGCGAATTGTGCCCCGATCGCGCGCGTGCAGTCGAGAAACGCGCCGCGCCCGGCCTGAACCTCGGCATAGATGCCGCGCGCGACGATATCGCGCGGAGCGAGTTCCGCGTCCTGGTGAAGATCGGTCATGAACCGGTGGCCCAAACCATTGATGAGCGTCGCGCCGTCACCGCGCAAAGCCTCGGTGGCAAGCGGCGCCGGGTCGCGCCCGACATCGATCGAGGTGGGGTGAAACTGGACGAATTCCGGATCGGCGATCACCGCACCGGCCCGTGCCGCCATGCCGGTGCCGCCGCCGCTCGCCTGGCCGGGATTGGTGGTCGCCGCGTAGAGATGACCGATCCCGCCCGAACACAGGACGACCGCCCGGGTCGGAAACGCCAGGCGGGTTTTCGACTTGCCGCACTCCGGGCGCGCCACCACCCCGGTCACATAGCGCCCTTCGGTCATCAGCGTTTCGACCACATAGCCCTCGAGCAGACGGATTGACGGCGTTTTGCGGACCTCGGCAATGAGCGCTTCCATGATGGCCTTGCCCGCCATGTCGCCGCGCACGCCGACAACGCGGCTCTCGCGATGCGCGGCCTCGCGGGATACGGCCAGGCGGCCTTCCAGATCGCGATCGAAGGGAACGCCATAGCGCAGCAGATCGTCGATGCGATCGGGGCCCTCGTCAATCATGGCGCGGGCGATCTTCTCATCAACAATGCCGGCACCCGCCGCCACGGTGTCCTGGAGGTGCTTTTCGGTCGTGTCGCCCTCGCTGATGGCGGCGGCGATGCCGGCCTGTGCCCAGGCGGAGGATGCTCCCTGCCCGATCGGCGCCGCAGCCAGCACGGAGACCGGCCGTGGCGCGAGCTTCAGCGCGCAGAAAAGGCCGGCCAGGCCACCGCCGACGATAACCACATCGTCAATGCCGGCCCAGCTACGCGGAGAAAAGACCGTTGTGCTGCTCATTTTCCCAGATTGACCATGCGCTCGACCGCAAGGCGGGCGCGGTCGGCGATCAGCGGATCGATGGTGACCTCATCTTTCATGAAAACGAGGCTGTCGAGGATCTTCGGCAGCGTGATGCGCTTCATGTGCGGGCAAAGGTTGCACGGCTTGACGAATTCAACGCCGGGCGTTTCGGCCTCGACATTGGACGCCATGGAGCACTCCGTCACCAGCAGCACTTTCTGCGGCCGTTCTTCCTTGACATAGTTGATCATGCCGGAGGTCGAGCCGGAGAAATCGCACACGGCGATGACGTCGGGATGGCATTCCGGGTGGCCGATGATCTGAATGTTCGGATCGGTCTGCTTGTAGGCGAGCAATTCGTCGGCGGTGAAGCGCTCATGCACCTCGCAATGGCCCTTCCAGGTCAGGATCTTCTTCGATGTCTGCCTGGCGATGTTCATCGCCAGATATTCATCGGGAATGCACAGCACCGTGTCCTCTTCGAGACTCTCGACAATGGCGAGTGCGTTGGACGAGGTGCAGCAGATGTCGGTTTCCGCCTTCACATCGGCCGATGTGTTGACATAGGTGACCACCGGAACGCCGGGATTGGCGGCCTTGAGGCGGCGCACGTCGGCTCCGGTGATCGATTCGGACAATGAGCACCCGGCCTTGAGATCGGGGATCAGAACCGTTTTGTCCGGATTGAGCAGCTTGGACGTCTCGGCCATGAAATGCACACCGCACTGGACGATGATTTCGGCGTCCACCGTGCCGGCCTCGCGGGCAAGCTGGAGGCTGTCGCCGACAATGTCGGACACACAGTGGAAAATCTCCGGCGTCTGATAATTATGCGCCAGGATAACGGCGCCGCGCTCTTTCTTGAGCCGGTTGATGGCGTGGATATAGGGTGCGAAGACCGGCCACTCGATGGCCGGGATATGATCCTTGACCCGTGCATATAGATGCTCGGTTTCGCGCGCCACTGCGGGCGTGAATTCAAGGCCCGGCATATCGACAGCACCAAAGCGCTCAAGCGCCCCTGCTTCCGGCTGTGCATTCCAATCGTTGGTGGCTGTCTGGAGCATGTTCATCGCGCCTCTCCCCTGCCATTTCCTGCTTTTGCTCAATATGAGCATAAGCAGGTCGAAAGAAAACCCGGCAGCGCCGGACAGTCCTTACATAGGACCCGGAAACCGAATTTGCAAGCGGCATCGCGCCAGGTGCGACAATTAATGCTTGCGAATACAACTTGACCGTTTGATCAGTTTTCTTGATGAATTGCTCAAAATTGCTGCTTTGACAGCCTGTCCCGATCTTCCGTAAATTCCCGCTATCTTCGGCATGTCCGTCAAGCAGCGCGACAGCACCAGCCGCAATCTTTCCAGGCGTTTCCCGCGCCCTATAGTTGACATCCGAAAGGGGCGACCATGACAACCAGTACCGCCAGGGCCGGATTTCCGTGGCTGATTATCGCCAGCGGGTGCGTCATTGCCGCGCTGACATTCGGACCGCGCTCGGCAATCGGCTTCTTCCAGTTGCCGATGCTCGCCGATACCGGCTGGGACCGGACGACGTTCGGTCTCGCAATGGCGTTGCAGAATCTCTTCTGGGGTCTCGGCCAGCCGGTGTTCGGCGCGATCGCCGACCGCTACGGGACATGGCGCGTTCTGGCGCTCTCCGCCCTGCTCTACGCCGGCGGCCTCTATATGATGGCGGTGGCGGACGCGCCGATCTGGCTGCACATCGGGGGCGGTGTTCTGGTCGGTCTCGGGGTTGCCGCCGGCTCTTTCGGTATCATTCTGGCGGCCTTTGCCCGCAATGTTGACGCGGACAGCCGCTCCTTCGCCTTCGGCCTCGGCACGGCAGCGGGTTCGGCCGGCATGTTCATCTTCGCACCGATAACCCAGGGCCTGATCGATGCCGTGGGCTGGTCCGACACGCTGGTCTATTTTGCGGTCGCGATGCTGATCGTACCGGTCCTTGCCGTTTCCCTACGCGGCAATGCGCAATCGGGCACGCAATCGGCAAACGAGATCGACCAGACGGCGCGGCAAGCCCTGCGCGAGGCTCTCGGCTATGGCGACTATCTGCTGCTGACCGCCGGTTTTTTTGTCTGCGGCTTTCAGGTGGCCTTCGTTGCAGCGCATTTCCCGGCCTATGTGAGCGACATCGGGGTGGCGGCGCGATATGCGGTCATCGGTGTCGCACTGATCGGTTTTCTCAACATAATCGGCTCGCTGGCCGCCGGCGTGATCGGACAGCGCCACTCCAAGCCGATGTTTCTTGTCGTGCTTTACCTGTGCCGATCGGTGGCGATCGCCCTGTTTCTCATTTTGCCGCAGACCGGCACATCGGTCATCCTCTTCTCGGTCGCGCTGGGTTTCCTGTGGCTTTCGACCGTGCCGCCGACCAATGCGCTGGTCGCGGTCATGTTCGGCACCCGCCATCTCGGTATGCTGGGCGGCATCGTGTTCCTGTCGCACCAGATAGGCTCATTCCTCGGCGTGTGGATGGGCGGCTATCTGTACGATGTCTTCGGCTCCTACAATCCCGTCTGGTGGATTGGCGTGCTGCTCGGCCTTTTCGCCGCCATCGTGCACTGGCCCATCCGCGAGCAGGCCGTGCCCCGTGCCGCCGCCGCACCGGCGGCGTAGAAAGACAAATCAGTTATTTGCGGCGAGCGCTTTCAGTGCTGCATTGACAAAGCCGGACCGCGCGTCGGGAACCTCCATGCCGCGCGGCTCGTAAACATGACGCCGCAGGAAGAAGCCGGTCAGGTCGAAGGCTGCCGAGAGGCTGTCCCCCTCGGCCGATTTGCGGCTGCCTTCGGCAAGGAACTCGGGCAAAGACAACATCTTGTCGGCCCATGGGCGTCCTGCCTCGCGGCTGACGGCGCGGCCTGATTTGGGCGAGACGTAACACAATTCTTCACGGGTGCCCGTCGCAGCACAGCTTGTGAGATCGAGGCCGAAACCGAGATCTTCCAGCATGGCGAGTTCAAAGCGGATGAACAGCTCACCGGCACTTTGCGGGTCCTGGAGGTTTTCCAGGATGATGCCGAGCGCTTCATAAAGATGCGGATGCGGATCGCGCTCCGGCAGCAGCCGAAGAAGCGCGGCCAGAGCCTGAACGCCATAGACCGCCGTTGCCGATTCCATCAATGCGGCCGCCCTCAGGGCCGTCGGCTCGACCTGATAAGTGCCCAGATGCTGGTCCAGACGGGCGCGCCAGGTGACCTGGACGCTGTTTCCCGGCTGCAGCACCGGCTGCATGCGGCGCGAACGGCCGCCGCGCACAAGGCCGAGATGGCGTCCGCGTTGCCTTGTCATGATTTCGGCGATGACGCTGCTTTCTCCGTGGCGGCGTGCTCCCAGAACTATGCCTTCATCCTGCCATTCCATACCGGCGATCTCATCCGTCAGGAGGGAAAATCGAGCCCGATCTCGCGATAACGTTCCGGATCGTCGCCCCAATTATCGCGCACTTTGACAAAGAGAAACAGGTGCACGGGCTGCTCGAGGATCTGCGCCAGTTCCTTGCGCGCCGTGCGGCTGATGTTCTTGATGGTTTCACCGCCCTTGCCGAGCACGATCTTTTTCTGGCTGTCGCGCTGGACATAGATAACCTGTTCGATACGAACGCTGCCGTCCTTGCGCTCCTCCCATTTCTCGGTCTCCACGTGGGAGGCGTAGGGAAGTTCCTGGTGCAGGCGCAGATAGAGCTTCTCGCGGGTGATTTCAGCGGCCAGCTGGCGCATCGGCAGATCGGAAATCTGATCTTCCGGATAATACCAGGGCCCGTTCGGCAACGTTTCGGCAAGGTAATCCAGAACGTCGTCGCAGCCGGATCCCTTGAGCGCCGAGATCATGAAGGTCCGCTCGAATTCGACCGCCTCATTGGCCTTGGCGGTGAGCGCCAGAAGTGTTTCAGGCTTGACGCGGTCGACCTTGTTGATCAGCAGCACCTTCTTGCGGGTGACGTCCTTGAGACCATCCAGGATATTCTCGGCATCGCCGACAAGGCCGCGTTCTGCATCGACGAGAAAGAAGATCACATCGGCATCGTGGGCACCGCCCCAGGCGGATGTGACCATTGCCCTGTCCAGGCGGCGGCGCGGCTTGAATATGCCGGGCGTATCGACGAAGACGATCTGCGCCTGCTTGTGAATGACGATCCCGCGCACCAGCGCGCGTGTCGTCTGGACCTTGTGACTGACAATCGACACCTTGGCGCCGACCAGATGGTTGAGCAGTGTCGACTTGCCGGCATTGGGCGCACCGATGAGGGCGACAAATCCGGATCGCGTTTCCGTACCGGTATCGGGCTCGGTATGTTCCGTCACGATGGTCTCCACACGCCCTGGCTTTCGAGCAGTTTTGTTGCGGCGCTTTGTTCGGCGGCGCGACGCGAGCGACCGCTGCCGACTTCCTCACCGTGGCCCTTGACGACGACACGGACGGTAAACAGCGGATCGTGATCGGGACCGGTTCGCTCGACGATGGCATAGGATGGCGCCTCGCCTGTCCGGCTGTGCGACCATTCCTGCAGTTCCGTCTTTGCGTCCCGCCTGGCCTCGGCCGAGGCCTTTGCCCGGTCTTCCCAGTTTTGCAGGACGAACCGGCGCGCCGCTTCCAGACCGGCATCGAGATAGATGGCTGCAATCAGGGATTCCATGACATCGGCGCGCACGTTCAACATGCGCTTGCCGGTCAGCGTCTTGATATCCGTGCCGGTCCGGATGAACTTGTGGAGTTGCAACTCGTCGGCCACCGCGGCGCAGGTTTCCGCGCTGACCAACTGGTTGAGACGCACCGACAAATCGCCTTCCTTGGCGGTCGGAAAAAGCGAGAAAAGCAGTTCGGCGACCACAAGGCCCAAGACACGATCTCCGAGAAATTCCAGGCGCTCGTAATTGCCCTGCCCGCTGCGGTGGGCACTGGAATGAGTCAAGGCCCGTTCAAGGCGCTTTTTGTTGGTGAAAGAGTGCCCGATAATTGTTTCCAGACGGGCGTGATCCGCCTCGGACAGTGCACTCTTCTGCTTCATTCAGTCATCTCAAACAGCCGCCCGAAGCGCAGTTCGCTCGGCCATTTCCAGATTTCCAGCGGCGATGTGTTGTCGCCGATCGAGAAGAAGATCATCTCGGCCCGTCCGACAAAATTCTCGAGCGGAACATAGCCCACGCTCAGCCGGCTGTCGGCGGAGTTGTCCCGATTGTCGCCCATCATGAAGTAGTGGCCCTCGGGAACCTGGAAAACGCGCGTATTGTCAGTGGCGGAATTCGGCACCGCATCAAGCGTTTCGTAGGTCACACCGTTGGGCAGCGTCTCGCGGTAGACGGGTGCATTGTTGACCTTGGTCTCGTAATTGCCGTCCGCGCTGAAAGTGCCTATGCGCTCGCGCTTGACCGGCTCGCCATTGATGTGGAGCACGCTGTTGATCATCTGGATGCGATCCCCGGGAAGACCGACGACGCGCTTGATATAGTCGACCCTCGGATCGCTCGGCAGGCGGAAAACGGCTATGTCACCGCGCTTGGGCTCGCCCGACCAGATGCGCCCGGAGAAGAGGTTCGGCGAGAACGGAAACGAATAGCGCGAATAGCCGTAGGCATACTTCGAAACGAACAGATAGTCGCCGACCAGCAGTGTCGGCATCATCGAACCGGAGGGGATTGAGAACGGCTGGAACAGGAAACTGCGGATGACCAGCGCCAGAAGCAGTGCCTGGACAATAACCTTCACAGTTTCGCCAAAGGTCGATTCTTTTTTTTCTACCTTCTCGGACACGCTTGAAACCTTCCTGGTGTGACGATCAGCCCAGCTTACTAGAGTATTTGAAGCGTTTGTGGAACCGCCCAATTAGATGGCGGACCCGCATCAGGCGTCAACCGGCAGTGCTTCAATGACTACGAATGCCTGCGCCAGCGGAAAATCGTCCGTTATGGTCAGGTGAATGGCCGGCCTGTATCCTTCCGGCACCATGGAGTCAAGCCGCGCGCCGGCCCCTCCGGTCAGTTGCATGGTGGGTTTGCCGCCCGCATCGTTGACCACGCCCATGTCGCGCCAGAAGACACCTTGCGCCACGCCGGTTCCAAGTGCTTTCGCACAGGCTTCCTTCGCCGCAAAGCGCTTCGCATAGCTCGCGGCGCGCGCCGTGCGACCGTCTGACTTCTGCCGTTCGACGTCGGTAAAAATCCTGTGTGTGAAGCGGTCCCCGAAACGGTCGATGGACCGTTCGATACGGGTAATGTCTATCAGGTCGCTGCCAATTCCGATTATCATCGCGCCAATTGTCCCTGTCGGCCGCGTTCAGACGGTCTGCTCGCCGCTCAGGTCGACGCGGCGCCGCTTCATGAGCCTGCGGCGGCGCTGATTCTGAAAGGTGGACACGCTGAAATAGGTCACGACATAAAAAAGCAGTCCGAAAACCAGCATAAACGGAATACAGCCGATAGCCATCGGCTTGAGTATGGGCTCCCAGAGGTTCTGAATCGCATCCCACACCTGGTGCCAGCCAAGCCGCTCAAGGCAGCCGCTGAGGTCGATTGGCGGAACCCTGCCGTCAAAATCATCGATGGTCAGGTATTTGCCGAGCTTGTAGGTCGCTGTCCAGATAAAGGGAAATGTCAACGGATTGCCGAAAGCCGTTCCAAGCGCGGAAGCGAGGACATTTCCGGCCAGGAGCATGGCGAGCGCGGCCGCGATGACGAAATGAAGCCCGATAAACGGTGTCCAGGAGGCCATCACGCCGGCAGCAACACCGGCGGCAATCGCGTGGGGGGTCGCCGTCAGACGAAGGATGCGCTTGCCGAAATACTGGAACGATCGCGAAAACGACCGTCGCGGCCAAAGGAAAACCCGGATCTTTTCCAAAAATCCGGCTGGCTTGCGACGACGAAAGAGCATGCGGGACCTTTATTCTTCATTCTTCGAAACAGTTCATCCGCACACAATATAACGGATGTTGTTAAATATTACTTTTCAGACGACAGTTTCAATGGCTTCGGTTTGCCATGGTGAGCGCACCGCTCCATCCATCGCATCGTGACTTGCAATGAGCGCGGTTGCCATGGTGCCGCAACCCTATTCGTAAAGCCGCGATACCGTGCTGATGCAGGACAGTTTCTTGAGGGCGCCGATCAGCTTGTTGAGGTGTTTCAGGTCCCAGACTTCAAGATCGACCACCATCTCGGTGAAGTCATCGGCGACGCGGACCATGGAGAGGGTCTGGATATTCGTATCGCTTGCGGCAATGGTCTGGGCAACCTCGGCCAGCGTCCCCGGCTCGTTGATGGCATTGAGCGATATGCGCGAATGGAAACGCTTGCTGCCGGCCTCGTCGATATCCCAGCGCACATCGATCCAGCGCTCTGGCTCGTCATCGAACTGCGTCAGCATGGGCGACTGGATCGGATAGATCGTGATGCCCTTTCCGGGCTCCATGATGCCGATGATACGATCGCCCGGAACGGCGCCGCCGGTTCCGAACGATACCGGCATATCGTCACCCGTTCCGCGGATCGGCAACGCATCAGCACCGTTTACGGATCTCTGTTCGCGCCTGTTCTTCGCCTGTTTCGAACGACCGGGTATGCGGAAGATCATGCCGGCGGCGCTGCGCAGATTGAACCAGCCCTCGTCGGCGGTCGACTGCTTGACGGCCACCCGCTCGTGCTGATGGTCGGGATGTACGGCGGTCAGAACATCCTTTGAAGACAGTTCCCCGCGCCCCACGGCGGCGATCGCGTCCTCGATGTCCTTGAAGCCCAGGCGATGAAGCACCGGTTCGAGTTGGTCGCGGCCGAAATTCTTGCCGGCGCGATTGAAGGCGCGCTCCAGTATCCGATAGCCGAGACCGGAATATTGCTTGCGCACGGCAGCCCGGGTGGCCCGCCGGATTGCCGCCCGCGCCTTGCCGGTGACGACGATTTCCTCCCACGCCGCCGGCGGCACCTGGACGCCGGAGCGTATGATTTCCACCTCGTCGCCATTGTTGAGTTGCGTGACGAGCGGCATGATCCGGCCGTTGATCTTGGCGCCGACGCAGGTATCGCCGATATCCGTGTGCACCGCATAGGCGAAATCGATGGGCGTGGCACCGCGCGGCAGCGCGATAAGCTGGCCCTTCGGCGTGAAACAGAACACCTGATCGTGGAAGAGCTCGAGTTTCGTGTGTTCCAGAAACTCTTCCGGATTGTCGCCCATCGCCAGTTGCTCGATGGTGCGGCGCAGCCAGGAATAGGCATTGGAATCCTGCGGCAGGATCCCGTTTTCCCTTTCGCCGCCATCCTTGTAGATGGCGTGCGCGGCGACACCGTATTCTGCGATTTCGTGCATGCGAAGGGTGCGGATCTGAAGCTCGACACGCTGGCGGGACGGACCGATGATCGTCGTGTGGATGGACCGGTAATCGTTCTGCTTCGGGGTAGAGATGTAGTCCTTGAAGCGGCCCGGAACCACCGACCAGCGCATATGCACGATGCCGAGGGCGCGATAGCAGTCGCCGATGCTGTTGACGATGATGCGAAATCCGTAAATGTCCGAAAGCTGCTCGAATGACAGCGATTTGGACTGCATCTTCCGGAACACCGAATAGGGCTTTTTCTGCCGCCCCGTCACGGTGGCGTTCAGCCCGTGCTCCTCGAACAGGTCGCCAAGCTCGGTCTCGATCTTGCGAATGATGCCGCTGTTTTTCTTCGACAGCCCCTTCAGCCGGTTGGTGACCGTTTCATAGGCCTCCGCATTCAGGTGCCGGAAAGAGAGCTCCTCGAGCTCGTCGCGCATGTCCTGCATACCCATGCGGCCGGCCAGCGGCGCGTAGATCTCCATCGTTTCTTCAGCGATGCGCGCCCGTTTTTCCGGCGGAACGAAGTCGAGCGTGCGCATATTGTGCAGCCGGTCCGCCAGCTTGACGAGCAGAACGCGCACATCGTCCGAAATCGCAAGCAGCAGCTTGCGCAGGTTCTCCGCCTGTTTGGCCCGTTTGGAAACGAGATCAAGTTTCTTGAGTTTGGTCAGCCCCTCGACGAGGCCGCCGATTTCCTCGCCGAACAACTCATCGATCTCATCTCGCGTCGCCGACGTGTCTTCGATCGTGTCGTGCAGCAGCGCAACCGCGATCGTCGCCTCGTCCAGCCGCATGTCGGTCAGGATGGCCGCCACTTCCAGCGGATGGGAGATATAGGGATCGCCATTGGCCCGCGTCTGCTTGCCGTGTTTTTGCATGGCGTAGACATAGGCCTTGTTCAGCAAGGCCTCGTTGACGTCCGGCTTGTATTTGTGCACGTGCTCTACGAGCTCGTACTGGCGCATCATGTAAAACTCACTCCTTCGACTTTGACCGACCTCGGTACATTATCCTGCCAGTCAAAGTCTTTCGTCAAAACAAAAAACGCGCCAGGCCATCCGACCCGGCGCGTCCTGACAGAAACGGTATTGGTTCTTTTGCGGCCGCTCAATAATCGTCGCTTTTTTCCGGCGGAACCAGCCCTTCGATGCCGGCAAGCAGCTCTTCTTCGGACATACGGTCGAAGGAGACGCCCTCGCCTTCCGGCTCGGCCGGAACCTCTCCGGTAACGATGACGGTTTCCTCGGTCTGCTCGGCCGAAAGCAGGGTCGCGGGATCGGGTTCGGGCTCGTCCACCTCGACATGCTTCTGCAGCGAGTGGATGAGGTCTTCCTTCAGATCGCCAGGCGACAGTGTCTCGTCAGCGATTTCGCGCAGCGCAACCACGGGGTTCTTGTCGTTGTCACGATCGACCGTGATCATCGCACCCTGCGAGACCTGACGCGCGCGGTGGCTGGCGAGCAATACCAAATCAAACCTATTGTCGACCTTGTCGATGCAATCTTCTACTGTGACACGGGCCATGGCCTGTCCTTTATATTCGCGAAAATTTCGTGATTGGGTTGGCGATACCCCCAAAAGCACAACAATTCAAGCGTAAATGGCGTTTTTCGCCGGTGAGGAGCCGGATCGGGATCATCTTATGGCTGGACTGCAGCTTATGCGAAGGGCCGCCGCACTACGCCACGTCCAAGTTCAGCGGTCATCAGGCACTGGTTGCAATCGGATATTGCGGCGCGTCAGCGCCACTTGCCATTGTCCGTTCGCCTGATCGCCGCAAAGCCGGGATGATCCGTGAAATCCGTTACTCGGCAAAGTGACGGCAGGCGCGAATTCTTTCAATTTCCCTTGTGTACTGGCTGCAAAAATAAAACGGTTCACAATTTGTTGTGCGGCCATTGTTGAGACCGATTTACATTGTTTACTTACTCAGTGTATGCAATAAAATTGCATCGATGGGAAAGCTATTTTGTTCGGTGATGATTGGTTAATACGTGTATTATATTCCTTCTTTGTAGCGCCCGCATAAACAAATAATCCATAGGTGAAATAATGTTCGATCCGAGGGAAAAGATATCCTTGTTCATAGATGGTGCGAATCTCTATGCAACAGCAAAGAGTCTTGGGTTTGATATCGACTATCGGAAACTACTGACAGCGTTTCAGGGCCGCGGCTACCTGCTGCGCGCGTATTACTATACCGCCCTTATCGAGGATCAGGAATATTCATCGATCCGCCCGCTCATCGACTGGCTGGACTATAATGGATACCGGGTCGTTACCAAGCCGGCGAAGGAATTCACCGACTCCGGCGGTCGGCGCAAGATCAAAGGCAACATGGATATCGAGCTTGCCGTCGACGCGATGGAGCAGTCCGAAACCGTCGATCACCTGGTGATTTTCTCGGGCGACGGCGATTTCAAGAGCCTCGTGGCGGCACTGCAGCGCCGCGGCCGGAAAGTATCTGTCGTCTCGACGCTCGCGACCCAGCCGTCGATGATCGCCGACTGCCTGCGCAGGCAGGCGGACAACTTTATTGATCTCGCATCGCTGAAGTCGGAGATCGGACGCGCCGAATCGGACAAGCCGCAAGCGCGCCAGCCGCGCATGGAGGAAGAAGAGGAATACGACTTCAATCATTAGTGGCTTTGGTATATGCCGGGCGGCATGACCGACCCGACAGAGCCCGAGCGGGATTGCGCCCTTTGCCCGCGTTTGCATGCCTTCATCGCCGCACAGCGCGAAGCACATGCGGACTGGCACAACGCCCCTGTTCATACATTCTACCCGCAAGACGGCGCCGGCGCGGTCCGGTTCCTCATTGTCGGCCTTGCCCCCGGATTGCGCGGCGCAAACAGAACCGGCCGGCCATTCACGGGCGATTTTGCCGGCGACCTGCTCTATGGCACGCTTTCACGTTACGGATTTTCGCGCGGCACATTTGATGCCAGACCCGATGACGGCGTCACCCTGGTCGACACGGCGATCACCAATGCAGTGCGCTGCGTTCCGCCGGAAAACAAACCTGTCGGCGCAGAGATCAATACCTGCCGGCGGTTTCTGTCCGCGTCCATCGCGGCCATGCCGAACCTGCGCGCGGTCCTCACGCTTGGCAAGATCGCCCATGATTCGACGATACGGACCCTTGGTGAACGCGTCGCCGCCCATCCGTTCCGCCATGGCGGCATGACACAGGCCGGGGAACTGACCGTTTTTTCCAGCTATCACTGCTCGCGCTACAACACCAATACAGGCCGGTTGACAGAAGAAATGTTCACGAGTGTTTTTAAGAACGTAGCGGACTTTCTTAAACAAAAATAGGCGACGCCCGTCAGCCCTTCTCGCGCATGAGACGCGCCTTCTGGCGCTCCCAGTCGCGCTTCTTCTCGGTCTCGCGCTTGTCGTGCAGCTTCTTGCCTTTCGCCAGTGCGATTTCGAGCTTCGCCCGGCCGCGGTCGTTGAAATAGATCTTCAACGGCACCAGCGACATGCCCTCGCGCTGAACGGCACCGATCAGCTTGCGCACCTCGCGCTTGTTGAGCAGCAGCTTGCGCCTGCGGCGCGTTTCATGATTGAAGCGGTTGGCCTGAAGATATTCGGGCAGATAGGAGTTGATCAGCCAGATCTCGCCGCCTTCCTCGGTGGCATAGGACTCCGCGATATTGGCCTTGCCCTCGCGCAAGGATTTCACCTCGGTGCCGGTCAGCACGAGGCCTGCCTCGAACGTGTCGACGATCTCGTAGTTGAAACGCGCCTTACGGTTTTCCGCAACGGTGCGTCTTGCTGGCTTTGAACCGGCCTTCGACATGATATTCAACCGCTTCTGCCGTCATTTCCTAATTCACGATGCCGGCGTGGCGCATGGCTTCGTCAATCGCGGAGCGTGTCTGCGCCTCGATCGGAACCATCGGAAGCCGCTGGGTCTCGGTCATCTGGCCGAGCTTGCTGAGCGCGTATTTCGCACCCCCGGGATTGGGTTCCAGAAACAGCGCCTTGTGAAGCGGCATCAAACGGTCCTGATACTCCAGTGCCACCGCGTAATCACCGCGGGCCATGGCATCCTGGAACTCGGCGCAAAGCCGCGGCGCGACATTGGCCGTCACCGAAATGCACCCGACGCCGCCATGGGCATTGAAAGCAAGCGCCGTGCCGTCCTCTCCCGACAGCTGGATAAAATCAGCGCCGCAGGCCTGCCGCTGCTCGGATACGCGGTCCAGCTTGGCGGTTGCGTCCTTCGTGCCGACGATGTTGTCGAAATCGCCGGCCAGTGCCGCCATCGTCTCGACGCTCATGTCGATTATTGAGCGCCCAGGAATGTTGTAGATGAAGACCGGCAACGAAATCGCAGCTGCAATCGACGCGTAGTGGGCATACAGACCGCGCTGGTTGGGCTTGTTGTAATAGGGCGTGACAACGAGCACCGCATCGGCACCGGCCTTTTCCGCATGCCGTGCCAGATCGATTGCTTCGCTGGTATTGTTGGAGCCCGCGCCGGCGATGACCGGAACCCGCCTGTCGGCGGTTTCGATGCAAAGCTCGACAACCCGTTTGTGTTCGGCGTGCGAAAGGGTTGGGGATTCGCCGGTCGTGCCGACCGGCACCAGACCATTGCTTCCTTCCGAAATCTGCCATTCCACAAAGTTGCGGAAGGCCGGCTCGTCGAATTCACCGGCGTCGTTGAACGGTGTCACCAACGCCGGAAGAGACCCCTTGAACATGCTAACTCCTGACAAGACCAGCGCGCTGGCCCGCATTGACATATCATCGCACGCAGAATAACCGACTGCGCCGGCGGCAAAAAGCGCTGCACCATAGTCCCGGCGCATCTTCGCCGCAAGCGCCGCTGTGCGACAAATTCCATGCCCGCGCCGGTCCTGACACATTTTATTACAATTGGCCGCAATAACCTCCGCTTAACGCTCTTTTCACCGATCTTTGTCACTCTGAATGACGGCCATGCAGGCGTGACGAAAACGATATGCGGGCTGATTTCCGCCCAAATTGAAGGGATAATGTTCTGATGATCAGACTGGCGTTAACGACACTGCTGGCTTCGTCCTTGTGTTTCAGCGCGGCCCACACGGCCGGCGCGGAGATCAGTCTGTCCAAGGTACCTGTGCCGAAGTGGCGTCCCGGACAGCAGCAAATCGCCAACAACACCGTTGCCCCGCGCGACGTGACGTCTTCCGTTCACCGGATCAACAACCCGTCCGTCAAATCCGGCCAGCTCAAGCGCGGTCTCGATGCGCTCTCGGACGACGAAATCAAAACGGCGCGCTCCATTCGCGACAGCCTGCCGCGCGGCTCCCTCGACCGGGAAGTGCTGACCTGGGCCATTGCGATCTCCGGAGCGCGCGGCGTTCCCTCATCCGAAATCGCCGCTGCCGCCAGCGAACTTTCCCACTGGCCCGGTCTCGGCGCTCTTCGGCAAAAATCGGAGCGGGCGCTGTCGCGCGAAGGCGCAACGCCGCAACAGGTGATCACCGCTTTCGGCACCACGAAGCCCGAGACGATCGAAGGCGCGATTGCGCTGGCACGGGCGCTGTCGGCGACCGGCCGGAAATCGAAGGCGGCGGCGGTCATTGCACCGGTGTGGCGCGAGCAGGTTCTGGACAAGCGGCTGGAATCCCAGGTGCTCAAGGCGTTTTCGGATCTGCTGACGCGTGCGGATCACAAGCGCCGCATGGACATGCTCCTTTACCGCGACCGCATCACGCAGGCCGACCGAGTGGATGCGCTTGCCAATGCACAATCGCTGTTCAAGGCGCGCGCTGCCGTCATCCGCAAAAGTTCAAAGGCCGCGCAACTGATCAAGGCCGTGCATCCAAGCTGGCAAAAGGATCCGGGTTACCTGTTTGCGCGCATCTCCTACCACAGACGCAAGAAGAATTACGATACCGCGGCCAAGCTGCTGCTGCAGGCGCCGCGCAATCCGGATGCCCTCGTCAACACCCATGAATGGTGGGTCGAATCCCGCATCATCTCCAGGGCGCTCGCGGATGAAGGAGACCTGAAGACCGCCTACCGGCTGGCGGCTCGCCATGCCTCCTCGCGGCCCAAGGACATTATCGAGGCCGAGTGGCACGCAGGCTGGTACGCATTGCGGCTTTCCAATGACGGCAAGACGGCGGCGACACATTTTCAACGGGTGCTGAAGACCGCGACACGGCCGCTCTCCCTTTCACGCGGCTATTACTGGCTCGGACGCGCAGCGGAAGCCGGCGGCCCAGGAAAGGCGACCGATTATTTCGCGCAGGCCGCGAGATTTTCCGCCACTTATTACGGGCAGCTGGCCGCCGCGCGGATCAACAGGAAGGGAATCAATGTGCGCTACCCGTCGCCGACCGCGACGGAGCGCACCCACTTTGCCGGACGCCATGCGGTGCGCGCCATTCACCGCCTGACGGAAGCCGGCCACGCGCACCGCGCCAAGGCGCTCTATATCGCGCTTGCCCGAGAGCTGACCAGTCCGGGCGAACTCGCCATCCTGGCGGCCATGGCCGAAAAGAAGGGCGAGCACCGCCTTTCGCTGCAGGTCGGAAAGATCGCTTACCATCGCGGCCTCGACGTCGCGGCGCTGGCCTTCCCGACCGGGGTCATTCCACAGAACGCAAACATCTCGGGATCCGGCAAGGCACTGGCCTACGCGATCGCCCGGCAGGAAAGCGCCTTCGACAAGGCGGCTGTTTCGAAGGCCAATGCCAGGGGCCTGCTGCAGCTTTTGCCGACCACGGCAAAATCGGTCGCAAGGAAACACGGCATCGCCTATTCCAAATCAAAGCTGACCCGGGACGCAGCCTACAATGCAACGCTGGGCGCTCACTATCTCGGTCAGCACATCTCGGACTTCAACGGTTCCTACGTCCTGACCTTCATCGCCTACAATGCCGGCGCAAGCCGCTCGCGGCAGTGGATCGAGAAATATGGCGACCCGCGCGGCAAGTCGATCGACTTTGTCGTCGACTGGGTGGAGAACATCCCCTTTACCGAGACGCGCAACTACGTGCAGCGGGTGATGGAGAATTATCAGGTCTACAAGGTCAGGCTGGGTCAGAACGCCAATATCGTTGCGGATCTGCGTTACGGCCGCCGCTGACCGCGGCGGCTTTCCGGATCCTCCGATCCACCCGTTACAGCTAAATGCCGATGTCCAAGCGTATCGGTAATTGAAGCACCACGGCTTTGCTTTGCCGTCCGGATGCCGTATCTGACCACCGGTGGGGGATAATGCCGGAAGGTCAGTCATGGACGATACCGTTGCAACACGTGCCGAACCCGGTTTCGAGCAGGTCTTTTATTCCGCGAGCGACGGTCTAAGGCTTGCGGCGCGCGACTACGGGCGCGGACAAGCCGGAGCGGATGACCACGCCACGGTCGTGTGCCTGCCTGGCCTTACGCGCAACAGTGCCGACTTTCACGATCTGGCCCTGATATTGTCGCGGAGCGAGGCGGCGCCGCGGCGTGTCGTGAGTTTCGACTATCGCGGCCGCGGCCTGTCCGACTGGGACAAGGACAAATCCAACTACAACATCCAGACAGAGACGGACGATGTTCTGTCCGGCTGTGCGGCGCTGGCCGTCAAACATGCAGTCTTTGTGGGAACCTCCCGCGGGGCGCTGATCATTCATGCGCTTGCCGCGATGCGGCCGGGCATCATGTCTGCGGCCATCCTCAACGACGCCGGACCGGTGGTGGAGGGAGCCGGACTGGCGCAGATCATGGCCCATCACGATCGCATCAAGCAACCATCCAACGTACTGGCCGTGGCCGAGACCCTGCAAACGCTGCAAGGCGCCAGTTTCAGCGCCCTGTCCAACCAGGACTGGCGCGACCTTGCTGCCGCCAGCTTCGAGGAAAAGGACGGGAAGGTCGTCGGCCGGTTCGATCCGGCGCTGATTGACATGCTGCACGCGATCGACCTGAACGTGCCCTTGCCGACCCTATGGCCGCAGTTCGACGGCCTGCGCAATATTCCGCTGCTGACGATCCGCGGTGAAAACTCATCGCTCCTGTCACAAAAAACGCTGGATGAAATGGCCAGCCGAAACCCGGATATGCAGCGCTACATCGCATCCGGTCAGGGCCATGCGCCCCTGCTGCATGTCGGCGACCTTCCAAAGGTCATCTCGGCGTTTCTGCGCGACGCCGAGAAAGGCTGAAAACGCGTCAATGGTTGTCGCGGGGCAGCCCCTTCGAGGCAATGCGCTGATACTTCACCGCGCTTTTGAGCACCATTCCATCCGACAACTGGTCGACATCGCCGCGTTGCATTTCCTGCCACGGCGTCTGGGAGGCCGGATACTGATATCCGCCGGCATCCTGAAGTTCGGAACGGCGGCGCTCGATCTCGGCGCCGTCAACCAGCATGTCGACCGTGCCCGCCGAAAGGTCGATGCGCACACGGTCGTCGGTCTTCAACAGCGCCAGATTGCCGCCGGCGGCAGCTTCCGGCGAAGCGTTCAGAATGGACGGAGAACCCGAGGTTCCCGACTGGCGCCCGTCGCCGATGCAAGGCAGTTCGCGAATGCCCCGTTTCAGGAGATAAGCCGGCGCGCGCATGTTGACGACCTCGGCGGCGCCCGGATAGCCGATCGGCCCGGCGCCGCGCATGAACAGGACGCAGTTCTCATCAATGCCCAGCGCGGGATCGTCGATGCGGTGATGGTAGTCCTCCGGCCCGTCGAACACGACCGCCCTGCCCTCGAATTGCTGGGGATGATCCGGGTCCGACAGGTAGCGTTCCCGGAAAGCGTCGGAGATCACGCTCAGCTTCATGACGGCGCCATCGAATATGTTGCCGCGCATGACCTTGAAACCGGCCTGTTTTTTCAGGGCACTGTCAAAGTCACGAATGACGTCGCCATTCTCGCTCACGACGTCGCGACAATTGTCGCCGATCGACCTGCCGTTGGCGGTGACCGCGCGTTCGTGGATGAGACCGTGGCGCATCAGTTCGCCAATTACGGCGGGTGCGCCGCCGGCGCGGTGGAAGTCCTCGCCGAGATATTCGCCGGCCGGCTGCAGATTGACGATGAGCGGCACGTCGAGCCCGCGGCTTTCCCAGTCATCGAGGGAGAGCGGCACGCCGACATGCCGGGCAATGGCGTTGATGTGGATCGGAGCGTTCGTCGATCCTCCGATCGCCGAGTTGACGGTTATGACGTTCTCGAACGCCTCACGGGTCATGATGTCAGACGGTTTCAGGTCCTCGTGGACCATGTCGACAATGCGTTTTCCGGTCCGATAGGCAATCTGGCCGCGTTCGCGATACGGGGCCGGTATCGACGCGCAACCCGGCAGCGACATGCCCAGCGCCTCGGCGAGCGTATTCATCGTCGTCGCGGTGCCCATGGTGTTGCAATAGCCGATCGAAGGCGCGGAATCGGACACCATCTCAATAAAGGTGTCGTAGTCGATCTTGTCTTCCGACAGCAGTTCCCGCGCCTTCCAGACAACCGTCCCCGAACCGACCCTCTCGCCGTGGAACCAGCCATTGAGCATCGGCCCGCCCGTCAGCACGATGGCCGGAAGATCGACGGTTGCCGCCGCCATCAGGCAGGCCGGTGTCGTCTTGTCGCAGCCCGTGGTCAGCACGACACCGTCCAGCGGATAACCGTAAAGCACCTCGACCAGGCCGAGATAGGCAAGATTGCGATCGAGCGAGGCGGTCGGCCGCTTGCCCGTCTCCTGTATCGGATGAACCGGAAACTCGATGGCAATGCCTCCGGCTTCGCGTATGCCCTCGCGCACGCGTTTTGCCAGCTCAAGATGCGGCCTGTTGCAGGGCGACAGATCCGAGCCGGTCTGGGCGATGCCGATGATGGGTTTTCCGGACTGCAGTTCCTCGCGTGTCAGCCCGTAATTAAGATAGCGTTCCAGATAAAGCGCCGTCATGTCCGGATTGTCGGGATTGTCGAACCACTCGCGTGACCGCAACCTTCGCTTCATACCTTCGCCGCCATTGCTCATTGCGCGCTCCATTGGGTTTGCATGCCTTCCTTTACCTATCCAGAATTTCCGGTGCCAGCAAATATTTCGAATAAAGAGATACGATCCCATTTAATGAAACCAGTGAACTGAAAGTGTTTCGCGACAATTGCGGTGGAACGGGCCGTTCGAGCCGCTAGGATTGCATGGCAATCATCGTTCCACTCCTTCCGGACGGAGACACCCATGGCCTCACTGCTTGTAAAGAACGCCGACATGCTGGTGACCATGGACCAAGACCGGCGGGAACTGCCGGGGGGCGGCCTTTATGCGGAGGACGGCATCATCAGGGCGGTCGGCCCGAGCGACACGCTTCCAGCCGATGCGGACCGCATCATCGATGCATGCGGGCAAATCGTGCTGCCCGGCTTCGTCAACACCCACCACCATCTCAATCAGACGCTGACGCGCAACCTGCCTGCCGCACAGGACAACAATCTGTTTGCCTGGCTGCAGGCGCATTACCGCATCTGGGCAAAGACCCATCCGGAAGCATCCCGCACCAGCGCCCTGGTCGGCCTTGGCGAACTGGTCCTTTCCGGCTGTACCACCGTCTTCGACCACTCCTATCTGTTCCGCAGCGGCAACAAGGTCGATTTCCTGATCGAGGCCGCGACCGATCTCGGCGTACGTTTCCATGCGAGCCGCGGCTCGATGTCGCTGGGCGAATCGAAGGGCGGCCTGCCGCCGGACGATTGCGTCGAAGAGGAGGACGACATTATCGCCGACTGCATCCGGGTCGTCGACCGCTAACACGATGCCGGTCACGGCGCGATGACGCGCATCGTGCTCGCCCCCTGCTCACCCTTTTCGGTCTCGGAAGACCTGTTGCGCGAGACGGCGGTGCTGGCGCGCGACAAGAAGGTGATGCTGCACACCCATCTTTGCGAAACCCTCGACGAGGAACGCTACACGCTGGAGCGCTTCGGCAAGCGGCCGGTCGAATGGATGGAGGATCTCGGATGGCTGGGCGATGATGTCTGGTTCGCCCACGCGATCCATGTCGACGACGAGGAAATCGCGAAATTCGCTCAAAACGGATGCGGAGCCGCGCATTGCCCGTGTTCGAACATGCGGCTCGCATCCGGAATCGCGCCGGTCAAGAAATACCTCCACGCCGGCGTCAAGGTCGGCCTGGGCGTCGATGGATCGGCCAGCAATGATTCGTCCAACATGCTTCTCGAAGCGCGCCAGGCCATGCTGCTTTCACGCCTGCAGATGGGGCTGCTGCCGCCCGAGGGTCCGCGCAAGCATTTCCTTTTGTCTCAGTCCCATCCGTTGCGCAGCAACGAATGGATGACCGCGCGACAGGCGCTGGAACTGGCGACACTGGGCGGCGCGGCGGTTCTCGGACGCAATGATATCGGCGCACTGGAGGCCGGAAAATGCGCGGATTTCTTTACCCTGGACCTCAACACCATCAACTATGCCGGCGCCCTGCACGATCCGGTCGCGGCAGTGCTGTTCTGCGCACCGCAAAATGCACGTCACACGGTGATCAACGGCAGAACCGTCGTCGAGGATGGCCGCATCACCACGCTCGACATGGAGCCGGTCATTGCGGCGCACAACCGTCACAGCCGCGAGCTGGCCGGTTGACCTCAAACACAACCGGCGCCGAACACCGCAGGCGAATTTGTTGCGGCGACGGCCTTGCAGTCACGGCATTTCCCGTTATGACAACCTTCGCGTGGGCGCGAAGAGACTATCCGCATGAAGATCGGCATCCTGCCTTATGAACACAAACTGCGCGGCAGGCTGGCCGACGTGCGGCTCGACCAGCTGAAATGGCCATTGGGCACATCCCCTGTTTCAGGCACCGTCGGCGACCTCGAACGCGACGACCACCTCATTCTTTATCCGCGGTCGCGGTATTTCCTCGATCCAAGGCCGGGCGTGACGTGTCGGGTCTCAATGCTGATCGCGGAACCTTTTGCCGTCCACCGGCGCAACTATCTGGCTGCGATCGCGCTGCAAGGGCGGTTCCATCGCATCATCACACACCGCCCGGCGATGACGCGCTGGACACGCAATGCGCTGGTCATGCCGTTCGGCGGCGCCTGGGTCGATCCGACCAACGAAACGGGTCGGGACAAGAGCCGGCACATGTCGCTGATTGCCTCGGCAAAGCGGGAACTGGAGGGACACGCTCTGAGGCATGAAATCGCCGACTGGTGCGCGAGCGGCGGCTGGGAGGTCGACCTGCTGGGTCTTGCCTACAGGCGGATCGAAACAAAGGAAGAAGGTCTCTCGCCCTATCGTTATTCGATCGTTATCGAGAACAGCCGCGAGCACGGCTACTTTACCGAAAAGCTGGTGGACTGTCTGCTCTGCCGAACTGTGCCGATTTACTGGGGCGCGCCGGACATCGATCGCTTTTTCGACACCGATGGAATGCTGGTCTGCCATTCCGCCGAAGAGATCAGGTCCGCGATAGAGACGGCGACCGCTGAACAATACGCGGCCAGGCTGCCTGCGATCGAAGCCAACCGCGAACGCGCGCTTGCCTTTACCGACTATGAGAAGAACGCCGCACAGTCTTTGCTGAAACAGACCACGCGCTAGGCAGGGGCTTTGTGATTGCGCGAAAGCCGCTCGATCTTGCGGCGGTAGGCGAAACGCCTGATCTCCCGGCTCACCCTTTCGAAAACGGATTTGCCGGACGCGATGGTGCTGCCTCCGGCGGCCTGCGTATGATCAGACAGGCCGGAGGGTGTCACCACCAGCGGCCGGATACCGGTAATCCAGTGCATCTGAAGCAAGGTGTCGACCGGGCGGTCGAAGACCTCGGTCAAATAGAGCAGCCGCCGCGCCGCGGCTTTGCTGATCAATTGTCCCGACAGTCTCAGAGGTGTGACCTGAGGAGACAGGAGCCTGAAGCCAGCGCTTTCGGAGCTTAGTTCCGCTTCTCCGGGCAAGCTTCTCACAGGCATCTGTATGTAGCCGGCATTGGCGATGTGGTTTTCCGCGAAGGCGATCGCGGGTTCGGCAATGGCGGCGTCGAGCGCCGCATCGTCCTCAAATATGAGGCCGTAGTCGAGATCTTCATCGACGATCCTTCGCCAGGATTTGCGATGACTCAGGAAACAACCGATTTCGGCCGGACGAAGTCTGAACGGATAGTGCGGTTGGTGCAGCCGAGGGCTGTACACATTGTCTATCCGGTCCTGCGCAAGGGTGCTGCCGTCGACGCCGTCGACGATCTCTGCCTGGACAGGACACGCCCGCACGAGTTCATCCACAAACGGCCTCCTGCCGGTGGCGCGCGCGAGATGAATGATGAATGCACGTTTCTGCATCAACCGCCCGATTTAGAAACCCCAACCCAAGGGTGTGACGGCACATTGCTTTGAAGTCAAGACGAGGCATGCCTGTTGGCAACCGTCAACCTCGCCCGTGAGGCCTTGACCAATCGACCTCAGGGCCGGCAGGGACGATACCAAGCGGATTGCGCAGGGGACTGGGCGAAAAGTACCCCTGTTTGTAGATATCAAAACGGACCGTGTCCGCAACTCCCGTCATCTGGTAGATTTCGCGCGCATAGGCCCAGAGATTCCCATAGTCCTGCAAGCGCCGGATATTGCATTTGAAGGCATAGTGATAGGCCACATCAAATCGCGCCAGTGTCGGAAACAGGCGCAGGTCCGCCTCGGTGAACATATCGCCTGTCAGATACCGTGTTTTGCCGAGTTGCCGCTCGATCGCGTCAAGGGTGTCGAACACTTCGACAACGGCACGACCATAGGCGTCCTGTGTCCGGGCAAATCCGGCCCGATAGACACCGTTATTGACCGTATTGTAGATGCGTTCGTTCCACCGCTCGATTTCGGCGGCAAGGTCATCCGGATAAAGACGGATGCCGCTGTCATAGGACTGATCAAGCATACGCACGATATCGGCCGACTCGTTGCTGACAGCCACCCCGCGCTCGAGATCCCACAGGACCGGAACGGTCACCCGGCCGGTATAGGCCGGCGAAACCCGGGCATAGATCTCATGGAGCGCCGCCGCGCCGAACAGAGGTTCGGCAAACGCGCCTTCTTTCTCGAAGACCCAGCCATCCGAGGTGCGGCGCGGTGCGGCAAAGGAGACACCGATGTCGTCGTTCAGGCCCTTGAAAAGGCGCGCCAGCAAAGCCCTGTGCGCCCACGGGCAGTTCCAAGCCAGAAACAGATGATAACGTCCGGGTTCAGGCCGAAAACCGCCCTCACCCGCCGGCCCCGCCGCGCCATTTCTGGTTATCCAGTTGCGGATCGTGCTTTTGGTACGCTGGAACTCACCGTCTTCCCTGGTATCGGGCTGTGGATCCTGCGCCAGGTAAGCGCCATTCAACATCAATCCCATGTTCTTCCTCCGGTTGGCGGATTAAATGGCGCAGCTTCCAGCCGCGATCAACGGTTCTGGCGCTCCGGTTCGCCGCGCCGCGTCGCCACCCGTTCCTTGGGCGGCTGATCGCGCCACAAGGACAGCTGTATTTTCCGTGACTTGTCGTGAATATCCGTTGTCTGGATTCAGCATATCCGATGCTATATATGTGAGCCGGATCGTAGGCGCTGAATCGGACAGGGACATGGCACTTCCCAAATGGAACCCGGACATGAGTCCGGACGAAATGAAAACGCTGCTGGAACAGGCGCGCAAAGCAAGTGAACTCTTGAAGGCCCTGTCCCACGAAACGCGCCTGTTGATATTGTGCATCCTGACCGAAGGCGAAAAGTCCGTGTCGGACCTTGAAGGCATGTTGTCCATGCCGCAGGCCACCGTATCCCAGCAGCTTGCACGGCTGCGATTCGATCGCCTTGTAATGGCACGGCGCGACGGCAGGATGATCTATTACAGTATCGCTGATAAAGAAGTGTCTTCCCTTATCGAGACAATGTACGAGCTGTTTTGCAAACCGGTGCGACAGAATATCGATTGACCAACGCCGCGCCCAGGCGCAGCAGGTCGCGTTTTCATTAAATTCATTGACCAAGGCCGGGCGACTGTCAGGGCACCGCGTTATGCAGCGTAATTTTTGCATATTTTAATATTCTAAATATTGAATATTAGATTCCCCTCATATATATCAGAGCCAACCCCGTGGGAAAACCGGCACGATCTACGCGATCACCGCAGCCCGGCGGGGCACGGCCGGCCGGAGCATCCAATAACCGGGCGGCCCAAAAATTCCTGGAGGGAAACAGAATGGAAACCGAGTTCACCCCCTTTCTTTCACTGGCCGGCGGCATTCTTATCGGGCTTGCCGCGACCCTGCTGATGGCTTTTCACGGCCGGATTGCCGGCATGACGGGCATCCTGGCCGGTATCATACCGCCGTTGTCGGCGGACTGGGGATGGCGCCTTGCGTTCCTCGCCGGTTCTGTTCTGGCGCCGCTGATCTTCACGGCAAGCGGCGGACATATCGCCTTTTCCGTTCCGATATCGGCAACGGCCTTGGTTGCCGGCGGCCTGATCGTCGGCATCGGCGTCACACTGGGCTCGGGCTGCACCAGCGGACATGGCGTTTGTGGCATGGCGCGTCTGTCCCCGCGCTCGATCGTTGCGACGCTGGTCTTCATGGCGTCGACAGCGGCCACGGTTTTCATCGTCCGCCACATCCTGGGAGGCATCTGAGTCATGCGTATCGCAATCGCACTGCTGATCGGCATGATCTTCGGCCTCGGCATCGCAATTTCCGGAATGGCCAACCCGGCCAAGGTGCTCAATTTCTTCGATTTTGCAGGAAGCTGGGATCTCAGCCTCATCTTCGTCATGGGCGGCGCGCTCGTGACCACGGCGATCGGCTACCGGCTGGTATTCGGCGCTCGGGCCGAACCCGTGCTCGAAGCTGCCTACTATCTGCCCGCCAACCGGATGATCGACCAGCGCCTGATCACCGGTTCGGCAATCTTCGGCATCGGCTGGGGCATTTCAGGCTTCTGCCCCGGCGGCGCCATACCGGCGCTTGGCCTTGGTTATGGCAGCACAGTCCTGTTCGTCGGCGCAATGGTCGCCGGTATCGCCCTCACCCGCTTTGCGCTGAATGCGCTTTCACCGCCGGCACGCGCCTGAGACACCAGCGCAGGCCGTCCATCAGCAAGAGGAAGAATATCATGTCCTACCAAGTCAACATGTCGGTCAAACCGGAGGTCAAGGCCTTCTTCGATCCCGCCACCAACACGATCAGCTATATCGTCAAGGATCCGGCCAGCAAGTCCTGCGCGGTTGTCGATTCCGTCATGGACATCGACTACGCCGCCGGACGCATCACCTATGAGCATGCCGACGAAATCATCGACTATATCCGGCAGAACGACCTGCAATTGGAGTGGATCATCGAGTCGCATGTGCATGCCGACCATCTGTCCGCCGCACCCTACATCCAGGAGAAACTCGGCGGTAAGATCGGTATCGGCGACCAGATCATGGTGGTGCAGAACACCTTCGGCAAAGTTTTCAACGAGGGAACCGAATTCCAGCGCGACGGTTCACAATTCGATGCGCTGTTCAAGGATGGCGATTCCTACGACATCGGCACGATGCGTGCCTTCGCGATCTACACGCCCGGCCATACGCCCGCCTGCATGACCCATGTGATCGGCGATGCGGCCTTTGTCGGCGACACGCTGTTCATGCCGGACGGCGGCTCGGCGCGCGCCGACTTCCCCGGAGGCGATGCGGCAACGCTTTACGAATCGATCCAGAAGATCCTGGCCCTGCCGGACGAAATACGCCTGTTCATGTGCCACGACTATGGACCCAACGGCCGGGATATCCAGTGGGAGACCACCGTGGGCGAGGAAAAGGCCAACAATATCCATGTCGGCGGCGGCAAGTCCCGCGAGGAATTCGTGAAGTTCCGCACCGAGCGCGATGCAACGCTGGACATGCCGAAACTCATTATCCCGTCGTTGCAGGTCAATATGCGCGCTGGCGAAGTGCCAAAGGACGATGATGGCCGGCCGATGCTGAAAGTGCCCGTCAACGCGCTCTGACATGTCCGGCAGATGCCCGGACCGCCAGCGGCACAGGAGGAATTCATAATGGACATCAAGAATATCAACGCCACCCTGGCGGTCAGCCCACAGATCCACCCGGCCGACCTTGCGGCCATCGCCAATCAGGGTTTCCGCTCGATCATCTGCAATCGGCCGGACGGCGAAGGCGCCGACCAGCCGGCATTCAAGGAAATCAGCGATGCCGCGGCCAAGGCCGGCCTTGAGTGCCAGTATATCCCGGTGACGGCCGGCCGGGTGAAGGACAGCGATGCCGTGGCTTTCGGCGCAGCCATGCAGTCCTTGCCGAAACCGACTCTGGCCTATTGCCGCACGGGCACCCGATCGGCGACCCTGTGGTCACTCGACCAGGGTGCACGCGGCACGCCCCTGCCCTCAATACTGGAGACGACCCGCAAGGCCGGATACGACATGTCCGGCGTTGTCCGAAGGATCGCCAATGGCGGCAGGACACCGACCGATACGGCCGACGCGAGCCATGACATCGTCATCGTCGGCGGCGGCGCCGCCGGCATTGCCGTGGCTTCCAGCCTGCATGCCCGCGACAGCGATCTCGATATCGCAATCATCGATCCGGCGGACATCCACTACTACCAGCCGGGCTGGACAATGGTCGGCGGCGGAATCTTCGATGCTTCGACCACCGCCAAGACGATGGCTTCCCTGATCCCGCGCGATGTTCACTGGATCAAGGCCGCCGTTTCGGCTTTCGAGCCGCAGAACAACGCCGTCATCCTCGACGGCTGCCGGGTGGTCAAATACCGCCGGCTGATCGTCGCGCCGGGTCTCAAACTTGACTGGAACGGGGTCGAAGGCCTTGTCGAGACGCTCGGCAAGAACGGCGTGACCTCGAACTACCGCTACGACCTTGCGCCCTACACGTGGAAGCTGGTCAGCGAAATGAAAGCCGGGCGTGCCGTTTTCACCCAACCGCCCATGCCGATCAAATGCGCCGGTGCGCCGCAAAAGGCGCTTTATCTGTCCGCGGACCATTGGAGACGCGCCGGTGTTCTCGACAATATCGATATCAGGTTCTGCAACGCCGGCAACGTGCTGTTCGGGGTCAAGGAATATGTACCGGCGCTGATGGATTACATGGAGCGCTACCACGCCGATCTGATGTTCGGGCATCGGCTGGTCGGGATCGACGGACCTGCCCGAAAGGCCTGGTTTGCGGTCACGGACGAAACCGGCAATGAGCGGCAGGAGGAGCTGGAATTCGACATGATCCATGTCGTGCCGCCGCAGACGGCACCCGATTTCATTCGGGTCAGCCCGCTCGCCGATGCCGCAGGCTGGGTGGATGTCGACCAGAACACGCTGCGGCACAAGCATTTCGACAATATCTGGTCGATCGGCGATGTAATGAATGCGCCGAACGCCAAAACGGCCGCGGCGGCGCGCAAACAGGCGCCGACAGTTGCCAACAATATATTGCACGATATGGGGCATGCCCGCTCCGTGGCCCACTATGACGGCTACGGCTCCTGCCCGCTCACCGTCGAACGCGGCAAGATCGTGCTTGCAGAGTTCGGCTACGGCGGCAAGCTGCTGCCAAGCATGCCGACATGGCTGATCAACGGGCAAAAGCCGACCCGCGCGGCATGGTTCCTGAAAGAAAAGATCCTGCCGCCAATGTACTGGCGCGCAATGCTGCGCGGCAAGGAGTGGCTGGCCAGGCCCGAAATGGTCGGCTGATCGTCTGCCCATTGACGCCGGACGAGACCGGTGCCGCCAACCGGCGGCGGCGGTGGGGCCGGTTTTGCGACAGTGGAAAATCGAATGGCAAGATCGAGCGCTTCAAGCATCCGGCGATATGTCCCGCTTCTCGACTGGGGTCGTACCTACGACCGGAACGCCTTGGCGGACGACCTCGTCGCCGCCGTCGTCGTCACGATCATGCTCATTCCGCAATCGCTCGCCTATGCGCTGCTCGCCGGCCTGCCTGCACAGATGGGCATCTACGCCTCGATCGCGCCGATTATCCTCTACGCGGTCTTCGGTACCAGCCGTGCGCTGGCGGTCGGGCCGGTCGCCGTCGTATCGCTGATGACAGCCGCGGCCGTCGGCCAGATCGCCGAGCCGGGAACGGATCAATACATCGCCGCCGCCCTGACGCTGGCGTTCCTGTCCGGCGGCTTCCTGCTGCTGCTCGGTGTGTTCCGGCTGGGGTTTCTCGCCAATTTCCTGTCGCATCCGGTGATTGCCGGTTTCATAACCGCATCGGGCATCATCATCGCCGCCAGCCAGATCAAACACGTTCTCGGCATCGAGGCGTCGGGCCACAACCTATTCGAACTGCTTGTGTCGATCGCGCAGAGTCTTTCGCAGGTCAATGTATTCACGGCGGCCATCGGCCTCACCGTAACGGCTTTTCTTTTCTGGGTACGCAGAGGTCTGAAACCGTTGCTGATGCGTATCGGTTTCGGACCGCGCATGTCAGATGTCATCGCCAAGGCCGGCCCGGTCGCAGCCGTTGTGTTGTCCACGCTGGCGGTCTGGGCCTTCGGTCTCGCGGATCGCGGTGTGGCAACGGTGGGCGGTGTCCCGCAAAGCCTTCCGCCGCTGACACTCCCATCCTTCTCGCCCCAGCTGTGGGGCGAACTCACGGCGGCCGCCGTCCTGATTTCGGTGATCGGCTTCGTCGAATCCGTTTCCGTCGCCCAGACCCTGGCCGCCAAGCGGCGTCAGCGGATTGATCCGGACCAGGAACTCATCGGACTGGGCGCCGCCAATATCGGCGCGGCGTTCTCAGGCGGCTATCCGGTCACCGGCGGGTTCGCGCGGTCGGTCGTCAATTTCGACGCCGGCGCGCGAACACCGGCCGCCGGCGCCTATACGGCCGTCGGTTTGGCAATCGCCGCACTTTTCCTTACGCCGCTGATTTTCTTTCTCCCCAAGGCGACGCTCGGCGCGACCATCATTGTTGCGGTATTGTCGCTCGTGGACTTCTCGATTCTCCCGAAGGCCTGGAAATATTCGAAGGCTGATTTTGCCGCGGTCTGCACGACGGTCCTGATCACGCTCGGCCTCGGTGTCGAACTCGGCGTGACCGCTGGCGTGCTGATCTCGATCCTCATTCACCTCTACCGCACGTCAAGGCCGCATACGGCCATTGTCGGACGCGTGCCGGGTACCGAGCATTATCGCAACGTTTTGCGCCACGATGTCATTACCGACAGGCGTATCCTCACGCTGCGCGTTGATGAAAGCCTCTATTTCGCCAATGCGCGCTATCTGGAAGACCGCATCTATGACGAGGCGACGCAGCGGCCGGATCTCGAACATGTCGTCCTGATGTGCCCGGCAGTCAACGAAATCGACATGAGCGCGCTGGAATCGCTCGAAGCGATCAATGAACGGCTGAATGACACCGGCGTCACTTTTAACCTCAGCGAGATCAAGGGCCCGGTCATGGACCGTCTGGAGCGGTCGCACTTTCTGGAGCAACTGACCGGCCGGGTCTTTCTGAGCCAGCACCAGGCGATGCGGGCGCTTGCCGGCGATGCAAGCGACGATTCGGCTGCGGATATGATTGTGCTGCCGGCAAAAAATCCTCAAGGGAAATGAAAAATCCTTGCACAGCATTGGAACTATCGCTAATTCGGGCTTTGCCGGAGAGGTGGCCGAGTGGTCGAAGGCGCTCCCCTGCTAAGGGAGTAGACGGGAAACCGTCTCGAGGGTTCGAATCCCTTCCTCTCCGCCACCCCGTGCCAGGATTTTCCGTTTACCCAGATACGTGCTGGACGCCAGGGCGCGTGTGCGCGTGAATCACCCGCCTGTTCATGACACAGCGAACCGCGCGGACAGCAAAGCGCCTGTCCACAAACCCGAATCAATTTCAGAAAATGCCCATTCGTCGGTCGATCAGTTGCGATTGAGGGCCGCGATTCCTGTTGATTCTCGCCCGAAATCCGTGAAATTTATTAACGGCTGTAAAGGGTTTGGGCGGCTTCGTGAGCGAAATCGTGTCTTTTGTGCAACAGCAACACCCCAACCTCCCCCGCGGGGCCCGCAGAAACCAAAATCCCCGTTGCTTCGCGTAAGCCGTTCGGTATCTTCAATCTCGGAAGAGGGACGGATTGGCGTTTATCTTCTTTTTAGTTGGGGATGGGACAGGGAACGCTGCCTCGCAGCCAACGCCCAGACCGTTTAAGGAAATTGACTGGAGGTCAGAAATGAAAATCAAGAGCCTTCTTCTCGGCTCCGCTGCGGCCATGCTCGCAGTCTCCGGTGCAT